>NZ_FWXJ01000009.1 GCF_900176405.1 Polynucleobacter kasalickyi
AAATGGTCTGCGTACTTCGCAACTAGTACCTGTGCCAATAAACCGGAAGTAGCAATGCCCTTATCAATGATTTGGGCAGGGACTGGTGACTGCGTCAAGGTTTTACAAGAACTACAAGCCCATTTACCACGGATATGACGCTCTACCGTTACAACACCCGGCGTATAGTCTAACTTCTCGCTAATATCTTCACCAATCCGTTTTAGTTGGCAGCCACAACGACAGAGGGTTGAGTCAGGCTCATGTTGGAAGTCGACCCTAGGTAAGTTAGCAGGTAAAGGAGCACGCTTTGGTGTTTGACGCTGACGCTTAAAAACTTCAGGAGTTGCCAGCTCCTCCATTTCTGATTCCATGGCAGCGATATCCGTGTCGAGCGTTTCTTCTAGTAAGCTAGCCTGTTCAGGATCCAGTCGCTCACTTTGCTGCCCGAATTTCCAACGCTTCGTAATGGCCATCTCATGGGTGAGTTGATCAATCTTGGTTTGTCGATATAACAGCTCTTTTTTTTGCTGCTCAATTTCCACCTGACTGCGAGCGATGACTTGTTTGTGCTCTTGGTTCTCTGACATCAAACTCAATACCAGCTCACGCAATGCTTGCGGATTCATGTGTTCAAGAGTTTGTGAAGTAACCATAACCATAGTATTTCACATTCGTGATGAGGGGGTAATTATAGGTTTTACTAATTGATTTTTTTGGTAATTTAAGGAAAAATTTACCCTATTAAAACAACAAAAAAACATCATAAGACCGTGATGATACCTGCCTCTCCGAGGCGATGCCAAGGTAATCCCATTACCAATGCATCGAACTGTTCCCGACTGATTTGCATCTGTGTTGCAGTGTCTGTTCGAGGCCAAATAAAGTGACCTTCATGTAAGCGGCGAGCAGCTAACCAGATACCAAAACCGTCGTGTACCAGCACTTTCATTCGATTGGCGCGACGATTGGCAAATAGATAAGCGTGATTTGGATACGCCGCCCCAAACACCTTCACCACGCGTGCCAAGGCAGTATCGGTTCCTGCTCTCATATCCATCGGTTCGGTTGCAATCCATACAGCGTCAACTCGAATCATTTGGTAAGCTCCCGTAACCAAGCTAAGCAAGTCGTACTGGCCTGTATTGGCCACTTCACTTTGATGGTCGAGCTACCTTTGTGAACTTCGATCTCAATCGATTGGCCATCAGCTTTAGAAGAGGGATGGGGAAGACTCAGGGGTAAAAACCCTCGCGTATTACTCATCGGTACAGAGCCACTTGTACCTGTGAGACCGTTTCCTCGTTTAAGATAACTTGGGTCAGCATCATACATCCAGCGCCGCAATAAATTGGCATTCAACCCATAGCTAAGTGCAACAGATGCGATTGATATATGCGGTTGACGCGCTTGAGCGACGACTTCCGATTTAAACTCTTTACTGTATCGTTGTCTTATTCGTGTTCCGGTTGGACTAGTAAGATCCATAGTGTACACTTCTCCACTTATTTTTTAAGTGGAGACATGTTCACTTAATAATGAATTCAGAACAATATGTGTTCACCGGACGCATACATAGGATGTACGTAAACCTTAATACATCTCAAAGTGAATTAAGCTTAAATTTTGTAAATTTTTCAGAGGATTTGGTTCTGCGAGAGGTCATTCTAGGGATGAACTGCCAAACTTCAATGGTAAACATTCTAAAATTGATTAATTCAGATTCTAAAGTTAGAGTGTTAAAAGCTGGCATGGCAAAAAGATCATTTAAGATTATTGAAGATCGTAGCTTTAGGCACGCGACAAATCTTTGAATTAAATTATAGGTATTTATTGTCGCCTTACTCAGGATTATTTAGGCTGAGCCTTGTACTTGGTTACTGCCTAATGACTCTTCTCATTTGGGGCAGATTCATGTGTACAGTATTAGTTAGTCTTTTAATATAGTAATCACATACCTAGATCAATTTATCAGCTCTGTAAAACCCCTTTTGACATTGGTGAAAGTGCTTAGGGTTACCTAAAGCCTCTCTGAATTGCTTTTCAGTCATGGATCTTAGACTTCATTGCGATGTCTTTTAAAAATTATATTTTCTATTGTGTCATGATGGAAGTTAAATTTTCTTTCTCAGCATTTTTGAGTTTATTAAATTAAAGCTTTATCAAATAATTGTATTCAGTTCGTATACACTGATTTGTACATAAATTTCTATGTATATTAGTAAACTGATATAAGTTTAAATAACCAGGTGCTTACATGAGCGCAAAAAAACAACTGAGTAATCCCTTTTCTACGGGTGGTGGAGGAGTGCATTTTGAGACCCACATCCAAGCTTCATTTGTAACGTTGATGTTAACCGGAGGGCGAACGCCTTGTTTGCCACCCTGGCCAATTAGCAAGATTAATTTGCAGGGAAAAATTGATGGCTATGAGGTAGATGATTTGATAGTCACTGTTACAAATTTTACAACTGGTGAGGAAAGAAAGCTGTTAGCACAAATAAAGAACTCTATAGCAGTAACTGAGAAAAATGAAATTTTTGGCTCAGTCATATCTGCAGCATGGATAGATTTCAATAATTCAGCTATTTTTTCAAAGAATAGAGATTGCATTGCCTTAATTACAAACTTTATTACTGAAGTTGATCAGGTCAATTTTCAGTGGTTGTTACATCAAGCAAAATATACTGTAAGTTCTGATGAGTTTTACATTCATGTTGCCACTGCAAAATATAGTCCAAATAAAAGTGAAGAAAAATTAAACGTAATTGAGCATCATTTAAAAAAAGCTAATCAAAATGTTGCTTTATCGAAGGACGAGGTTTGGTTATTTTTAAAGCATTTTTATTACTTAGGTTATGACCTTGGTCATGAATATGGGGTGGCCATTTCTTTGCTTCATTCACATATTTCTCAGTTCAAGCATATGAATCCAAGCTCTGTTTGGGGACAAATTGTTACTTATGTTATGAGTTGCAATCAAAATGGGGGAACTATAACAGTCGATGTTTTGCCTGAGTACTTAAAGGATTTATTTATAAATCTACCTCAAACAATATCACCAGATAACATTGGATTGACTTACTCTTTGGGTTCAGCACAGCAAATAAATTTTACCCAACATCAATATGCTCCAGAAATCTTGAAATTATGTTTTTTGGGTGGATGGAATGAAAAAGATAAGAATGATCGACACCTTATTTCTGAATTTATTGGAAAAGAATATTTCGATTGGATTATTGAATTTAGAAAAATTCTTGAGTTCTCGAATTGTCCATTTACGCATAAAAACGGCATTTGGAAAATTAAAAACCAAAATGAACTTTTTCAGTTGTTTTCAAAGCAGATATTTGATGAAGATATTGAAATATTTAAAAGATTATTTTGCTCTATCTTTGAATTGGAGGAATTTGTATCTGATGAGCTATTTAATGGCGTCGTCAATTCTTTGGGTTACATTAAGTTTCATTCTTCTATTTTTAAAAATTGCACTGTAAATAAAATTGATAATCTTGTATTTCAATCAATTACTCATTTTTATGAATTAATTACAGCTAATTCATACCCCAAGTTTGTCAAATTTTTCCCTTTATTTGCGGAGCTTTCGCCTAATCAGTTTTTTTCATTTATAGAAAATAAATTCATTATTGATGTTACGGTAGAAAAATGAAACTTGAAAAACACAATACCCCTGGTTCGCAGTATTTTTTGTTCAATGAAATAGTTTCTAGTCTTGAAGTTCTTGGATGGGATGAGCGAAATTTTTTAAAAGCCTCAATATTGCTATCAAAATTAATCGAGATTAAGCAATTTAGTGATGTTGGAAATGAATTTAGGGCATTATCGGCAATGTTTTTACCTTGGTATCCTCAAACTTTGGCAAGTCAAGAAAAACGGCTTAAATCGATGAGGATTATCGTAAAAAAATCACCTGAAGTGGGGTGGATGTTGTTGATTTCTTTATTGCCGAATAGACAAAACTCAACCAGTAGTATCAAAAAGCCTAAATGGAATAATATTGACCTGATTGAGCGTATTCCTAGAATTAGTAATGAGGATTATCTCGTTCAAGTTAGGGCCTATTCTAATCTTTTACTTGATCTGGCTGGAAAAAATATAAGTAAAATTTCCGAGCTTTTTGATGTTTTGGATGGGCTATCTAGGTCAGTAATTGATAGGATTTCGTTGACCTTAAGAGAATTGTTAGATGATGGAATGAATGATGACGATCGTCAAATTTTATGGGAAAAATTAACATTATTTATTACAAAGCATCATAAATATTCTGGCGCTATTTGGGCCTTGGATAATTCATATCTAGAAAAAATTTCTGAAATTGCTGAATTAATTAAACCAAAAAGTATTTTTGTTTTTTATAGACACTACTTTAATGCACGTGATTTTGAGTTATTTAATGAAATTGATGACTGGGAGACGCAGCGGAAAGATTTGGATGAAATTCGTGTTGGTGCAATTTCTAAAATTTATAGTGATGGTGGAGTCGAAGCAGTTATTAGTTTTTCTAAGTCAGTAATTTATCCGTATGAAGTTGGATTCGCTTTTGGCTTTATTTCGACTTTTGAAGTCGATGAATACCTATTACCTCTGATATATGATGAATCAGATAAGAAATTAAGAAATTTTATCAAGGGATATGTTTGGAGACGACATTTAATATTAGGCTGGGATTGGGTGGACAGGTTAAATATTGGTAATTGGTCTGACCATTCAAAAGCATCTTTTTTGTCTGATTTACCTGCTCAAATTGAGGTTTGGAACCGAATACCCATTTTACTTACTGAGTTTGAGTCAATGTACTGGGCGAATCCAAATTTCGTTCCATCACAAGTTGATGAAAATTTGGAAGTTGCAATAAAAAAATTAATTCAATATGATGCAACCGGCTCTGCAATTGATTGTTTGATGAGGTTGTTATATGCTAAACAATCCCCAAATTTTGATTTATGTTTAAGTGCGCTAAAGAAATCTTTAGAGTTTCCTCGTAGAACTGGGGGACTCGATGTATACAATGTTGCAGAATTATTAAAGTATTTACAACAATCCAAATATGTTTCTATGGAAAGTTTATGTGAGATAGAGTGGGGATACTTAGATATTCTAGATGGTTATCATGGTGCAACCCCTATTGCACTCCACAATAAACTTTCAAATAGTCCTGAGTTTTTTCAAAAAAATATTTCTTTGATTTATAAGTCTTCTAATTCTGTCGCGGATAAGGTTGAATTTACCGAAGAAGAGCGTATGGAAGCTAATTTTGCTTGGACTCTTTTACATAGCTGGAAAACTCCCCCTGGGATGGGTCTTGATGGAAAATTTGAAGAGATGAAATTTTTAGATTGGTTCAATAAAACTTTCGAGCTAATTGAGAAATCTGGTCACTTAAATGTAGGCTTAAATAATATCGGTCAAGTGCTTGCCTATGCTCCAGCTGATTCTGATGGTTTGTGGCTAAATAAGAATGTTGCAGAAATACTAGACGATATCAGATTTGAAAAAGCGAAAAATGGGTATATAAATGGATTATTTAATAAGAGGGGTGTCTATTCGGTTGATCCATCAGGAAGCGAAGAGCTTTCACTTTCCCAAGATTATGAAAAAAAGGCAGATGATGTTGAAAATGCAGGTTTTATAAATTTGGCCTCAGCCCTAAGAGGACTTTCGGATTCTTATGTTCGGGAGGCTCGATCTGTAATTGATGAATATAAGAGCGATTAATTGGGGTTAATTCCTTGTTATTCCCTGTTTCATAATTCGCATTTTTATTTATTTCCAACTACTTAATGGCTCTAATAATATTTTTATTAGAGATTGGGCAAATTTCTGAAAAGATACCCTGTAAATTTCCCTGTAAGCAGGGTAGGATGCTGAGACAATATGGGCGGTGACTGCGTCCACCGCCAGTAGTCCTTATAGATAAAGCCCTTACGGGCTTTTTTTATTTCTATCTACCATAAAACATACCAAACATCTTTTCCGGTCCAACTTTTTCCATTTGAGGCAAAGCCAAGGTACTTACGTTGCTCATTCCAAGGATTTGGCAGTGGAGTTAGTCTTTGCCTCTTTAACCAGTAACTCCCAATCATCTGGTGGATGACCTTGCCTAAGCATTCTTGCAAACACCAGGTAAGCATCACTCTTACTCTCGTATGCTCGCTTCGTGTCTTCGTCATTAACCCAAGCATAAACAATGATCTTACTGGCCACATGATATCGAAAGAACAATCGATATTGCTGAAAGAACTTTGCCCTCAACCAGTGCTTGTGATGTTCGCCAAGGGTATTGCCTTGGCGGTAGATGGCTAGAGAAGGATCTTGTGGGATTATTTCATTGGTAAGTTTTAAAATCGCTGCCAATCTTTTGGATGCATTTTTATTTTGATATGAGGCAGGATTTTTCTGTTTCAGTATTTCTACTTCATCAACTAAGGCTTGAACTTGATCAAGAAATAAAGGATGGGCAAAGATAGTCCAACCTGAAATGGTAAGAGGTTTTAAATTTAAAGAAATGATTAAACCTCATCTTCAGGTAGTGGTGCATCTAGGTCAATCTGTATATTACCAACTAAGGTATGTAAGCGATTGACCCAGGCTCCATCTAATGCTTGAATGCGCTCGGGGTGTGTAGCAATATCATTCGATAAAAAACTTAAGAATTGGTCTAGAGCTGGATCATCAGGCTCTGTCTTTTGCACCCGACTGAGGAGTACATCTCCGTTATCCAAAATGGAGTAGTGCACCTTATCGCGCTTACCTAACTTTAAGGCCTGACGAACTGACTCGGGCACGGTGGTTTGGTAGCGGTCTGTAAGGGTGGATTCGGTTTCGAGTATTGCGATATTCATCATCGGACTCCCATTTATAAATGAAAATTTATCAACTTTATTTATGGTAATGCAATTGCATTACTGAGTCAATCATTGTTTTTTATTGAATTGGTTCTGGTATGGTCGGTTTTAGATTTGAGCAAAAAATATGAATATTCGATAGAGTATAAATTCCCTCTTTTTTCCTGTTCAAGAAAGTTGGGTTTTGAATCTCCTTAACTGATTACAGTATTTTTAGTTTGATTTAGTACAGAGCATCTGAATTGATAATCAAACACCCTGTAAATTTCTCTATGAGCAGGGGATGTTCCAGATCATGATGACCCTTACGATATCGGGCGCAAGTAAAGCGCAATCGATGACTTTGCTGATATAGGATGCTGAAACCTTTTCCTTAATTGCTAGAGCTTGGATGCCTGGTACTTTTTGATATTGAGTTACTGCCCTGTATCCAAGAGTCAGTCACTTGAGGAGTAAAAATGGATTCTTGACGTTAATAGGGAAATTAATTAGAATAGGTGTTACTCTTTGTTACTAAGTGACACCATGAAAACCTCTTCAGTTGAAAAGTCTCGTTCTAGTACAGTTACCATTAAATTGGACGACATAGATCGTAGCCGTATTGCTAACTTAGCATCTGCCAAAAAACGAACTCCTCATTACCTTATGAAGGAGGCTATCCTTGAATATATAAAAAACGAGGAAGCACGCCAAAACTTCATCAAAGTAGCCGAGTCTTCTTTTGAGCACTATAAAGAAACTGGGCTTCATATTACCCTGAGCGAGTTCAGCAACTGGGTTGACCAGATTCAAGACAATCCTAACGCACCTGTAACTGAATGCCACAAGTAAGACTTTCAGTTAGAGCTCGTTCTGATTTGTTACGGTTACATAAGTTTCTTGTACACAAAGATGTCAATGTAGCAAATCGTGCAATGATAACTATCCGTGACGCTTTTTTGCTCCTAAACAATGCGCCTATGATTGGCAGACCTGTCTTAGACCGCGAAGAGTTGCGTGAATTAGTCATCGACTTTGGCGCTGATGGCTACATGGCGCTTTACCGTTTTGAACCTGCATTAGATGTGTTAACAATTCTGGCCATAAAGCACCAACGGGAAGACGATTACAATTAGTCTGACCCCCATTAGCATAGTAATTTTATGCACACGGGTGGTCAATGAGGTAAAGAAACTATTTTGCGAGAGCTGAACTCTCTATTTATCCTTGTTCCAAAATAATAGTTTTCTAAATACTTTATTTCTACCCACCAATTTTTCGCCCTCAAATTTTGATTTGTAATTGCCTCAGCGATCTCGCGAACTATCTTATTCGACGACGGGTCATCAGCGGGACAGGCTAGGTGCGGCGAAGGAGTTGCCCTGATAGGTTTACGGTTACTGGAGTGCAGCAGAGTTGCCGGGGTTGGTACTCATGCGAGTGGCTGAGGATTCTTTTCTGCTTACATCCGGTCAATCTTGACAAGGCGCGCTGGCTGGTAAAAAATAATAGTTATTAACTGTTAGGAGTGAGTAATGCCCACTAGCGTTGCCATGAGCCCGCATTTCGAGTCCTTTATCCGTGATCAAATCGAAAGCGGTCGCTACAACAACACCAGTGAAGTCGTCCATGCAGGGCTGCGATTGCTCGAGGACATAGAGAGCCAACACGCCATCCAACTCCAAGCGCTGAGAAATGATATCGCTGCAGGCAAGGCTAGCGGCACAGCCCTTGCTGCGGAACCAGTGTTTGATCGATTACAAGCCAAATATGCTCTGCAGGTGACTCGCAAAGTTTACTAATACAGTTGCTGATTACGCCATTGGCGGCGGTCGATCTTGAGTAGATCAGCGACTACATTGCACAAGACAATCCAATTGTTGCGGTAACTTTTGTGGCTGAGTTGCGTTTTCATTGCGAAAAGATTTGTCTCAACCCTGCAGGCTATCGGTTGCGGCCCGAACTGTCTGATGACTTGCGCTCATGTGCGCATGGAAATTACGTGGTCTTTTTTGAGTACACAACAAAGAAGGTCACTATCGTTCGCATATTGCACGGCGCACGGGATATTTCTGTAGTCTTGAAGCCCAAGTAAAAAGTCATTAAGTTTTATAGCGATACAAGGGGGTGATGAGTTTCGCTGAGGCCCTTTTTAGGTAGCTTTTTGATGAGGTATGTACTGCCCGCAAAGAAGTCTTCGTTATTGTTGTAAATAAAAATTATCTTACATAAGCTCCGTGGTCTATGGGGTTCAATAAATCTAGCCTCTAAAAGTAAGATAAAAAAAAAGCGGATTATCTAAACTACTTTAATCCGCTACCTTTACTCATTTACATCCTGTTACTTTTTGGGAAGACTAAAAGTCCACATCATGCCACTTAAAGGAATTTTTTCTCGTAATTCGGTTGGTGTATTTGGTGCTCCACCTCCACGACCAGATAAAACGGTGACATATTGCCTACCTTTATGCTCGTAGGTAATCGCGGGTGCATTAATTCCAGAACCGGTTTGGAATTCCCAAAGCTTTTTGCCATTTTCAGCATCAAATGCAACGAATTCACCGGTTTGCTTACCTGAAAAAAGTATCCCACCATCAGTCACTAACATGCCACCCCATTGCATGTAATCCATCAATGGAATTTTCCATTTAGGTTTGGCCGTTAAAGGATCCAATGCCATATAAAAGCCATTAGGTTCATTAGGGTTTTGTGGTGGCACGCTGGTTTGAACACCTTGATACCGTTGACCAACTTTGTACTCGTCTAGCTTGGAGAATTTAAAGATACGCGGTTGATTGGCTGCATTTAAATAGACTAGTCCAGTTTTAGGGTTAAATGCCATAGGTACCCAATTTTTACCACCTCTAGGACCAGGCCAAAACTCTACTTCCTCACCGGCCTTAATGCGATCTAATAAATCTGTTGGTACAGGTCGACCTGTTTTCAAATCAATTCCTTTTGCCCAGTTTTGCTTGGCAAATTCATTGGCAGCTAACAACTCCCCGGTCACCCGATCAAGTACATATAGAAATGCATTTTTATCAGCATGGATCAACACTTTTCTTAACTTACCATTGACTTTAATGTCCGCAAGAATATTCTCATTGACGGCATCGAAATCAAAAGGATCCCCAGGCGTGAATTGATAGTGCCAAGCAATTTCACCAGTCTTTGGACGAACCGCTATGACTGAAGCAATATATAAGTTATCACCAGGGCGATCAATCGGATTCCAAGCCCCGCCATTTCCTGTTCCCCAGTACGTTAAATCTGTTTCAGGATCATAAGAACCTGTGATCCATGGAGTTGCTCCACCACGCTTATAGGCATCGCTACCCTGAGGCCAAGTTTCAGAACCTGCTTCGCCAGGGGCTGGAGTCGTATATTTGCGCCATAAATGTTGACCTGTCTGAGGATCCCAGCCATCTAAAAATCCTCTTACACCAAATTCAGCACCAGAGGTCCCCGAGATCAAAACACCATTGGCTATTAGCGGAGCTGCAATTCCCGAAAAACCGTCTTGCCATTCAGCAAATTTTTTCTTCCATAGTACTTTCCCAGTTTTTAAATCCAAGGCTTTAATGTGAGCATCAATGGTCATTCTAAAAACTTTGCCATCATAAATCGCAGCACCTTTATTTGAAACACCACAGCAGACAACCCTTAAAGCAGCAGGATCAAAATCTTCCTGAGTTCTCCATAGTTGTCGACCGGTTTCAACGTCCACCGCCATTGTCCACTTCGCATTTGTCACATACAAAACACCGTCATAAACCAGCGGCTGAGATTGCTCCCCGGACAAATTTTCCATACTATAAGCCCAAGTTGGACTTAAATTTTTTATATTTTTTCGATCAATTTGTTTTAAATCACTATACCGTTGCTGAGAATATCCCATCCCATAGGTCGTAACTTGATTTTTTTTAGGACTAAGTAACTCTTCCTTCGTTTGTGCTTGCAGGCTTTGCAAAAAAATGAAGGAAAAACATAGAGGAATTGTTGCAAGGCAGCTAACTAAAAAGTTAGCTGTTTTTTTTAATGGAATCATTTGGTCTCCTACTTATTTATAATTTGGTCTGTACAGCATAAAGAGCGGACGCAAGCATTGATTAAACTAGTTTTTTGCAAACTTTTTTAATAGAGGCAATACCAATGTCCTCTTTAGATTCTATCCTAGGTCTGCCTGATATTTCCATCTAATAGGTAAAACGCCGTCAAATCGTTGAGGTTTGGTGTACCCTACAGTCAGACTAGTCTGTCTTTTTAGTTAAATTGACTCCTTTCGAATTAATGATCTCTCCTAATTTTTAACACCCCTCCCAAAGAGAGAAATATTTAATTCCTCAGAAATATTTTGTAACCTTGAAGTAAGAAGTAGGTTACGAGTCATTGCTGTTGAGTTGCAATGCAGTTAAAGCATCGCTTCAATTCAGTGAATAACTGCCCAACTCAATAGGTCAACTCTAGTAAGATGTAATCTGAAGTGGAATTTTTTTAAACAAATATTCAGGACAATACCACTGGAATTTTTTGTTGCCTACGTTGAACTGCTTTGACAGTAGTGCTTCAAATGATCAGAGCTAATCATCTGGTTTTTTCCACGCGTTTTCTCCTTGAAGTTATTTCATTGAAAGATTTTTTAATGCCGTCCAAACTGACTAAATATGTCTGCGTATTTCTTTGCACTTTAATGGTGCCTTGGGCTCAGGCACAAGACGCCGGCGCATATCCCAATCGCCCGATTAAACTCATCGTGACGGTACCACCTGGGGGAGCTGCCGACTTCATCGCTAGGCTTCTGGCGTCAAAACTTTCAACTTCAATGGGCCAACCTGTGATCGTCGAGAACAAGGCGGGGGCCAGCGGTGTTGTTGCTAGTGACTTCGTAGCAAAGTCAGCGCCCGATGGTTATACCTTATTACAAAACTCGATCACTACCCATGGCATTGGCCCTCATTTAATGACGAAGTTGCCATATGATCCGATTACATCGTTTACACCCATCACGATGTTGGCAAGCTTACCTCTAATCATGACGATTAACGCTGATGTAAAAGCACAAACCTTACCTGAGTTTGTGACGCTTGCGAAGCAGTCGCCAAATAAGTTAGCCTTTGCTTCGTCTGGCAACGGTGGTGCACCGCATATGGCCGGTGAGTTATTTATCGCAGCAACATCAACCGCTTTGATCCACGCCCCTTACCGTGGTAGTGGCCCTGCTGTAGCTGATCTTGTCGGTGGGCAGGTACAAGTGATGTTTGATGGCGCACCTTCGCTAATACCGTACATTACGACCGGAAAGCTCAGAGCCCTAGCTGCTGCGAGTCCACGCCGAAATCCACTATTACCCAATACGCCAACTTTTGCTGAGTTAGGCTATCCTTCGGTGAATGTTGCACTATGGTATGGTTTGATGGCCCCAGCTGGAACACCGCCCGACATCATTGCTCGCTTAAACCGTGAAGTGAACCAAGCACTGAAGTCCAGCGATGTTCTCGAACGCTTTGCATCTCAGGGAACAGAAGCTTTGGGTGGCACACCTGAACAAGCGGCAAGTTATGTGCGGCATGAATTTGATCGCTGGAGTCCAGTGGTCAAAAAAGCTGGCATTGTTCCAAACTAAGGATGGGTATAAGCATCCTGTCTCCTACGCATGCACTTGCCCAGTGGGTGGTAGATTCGCAATGGGCCGATGTTGACGTTAGCACAAAAACCTCGGCTGCTGCCTCTTGGATGAATTGGCTAGGTTGCGCCCTTGGTGGCGCAAACAGTCCTGAATCAGATCGACTCATTCGAGCGCTAGCGCCTTTCGGTCACGGTGATTCACAACTGGTTGGCCGTGCTGAAAAGTTTGACCCTGCCAATGCTGCATTGATTCATGCATTTACTTCCAACATTCTCGACTTCGATGACACCCATTGGCCGACAGGTATTCATCCTGCTGGAACCGTGGCATCGGCTTTGGTCGCTTGGTCTAGTCAGACGATTGTGAGCGGCGAAGATTTCTTGCACGCTTTTTTGTTGGGGATGGAAGTTGAGTGTCGTATAGGTCTTGCCGTTTCGCCAGGTCACTACGAGCGGGGCTGGCACATTACGGCCACTTGCGGCGTCTTTGGGGCAGCGATTGCTGTAGGCCGTCTCATGCAACTCTCGTCACAACAAATGGCTTGGGCTATAGGTCACGCAGCCACCCAGTCAGGCGGCTTGGTAGCTAGTTTAGGGAGCATGGCCAAGAGTTTAAATATCGCTCATGCGGCGCGTAATGGCTTAATGGCCGCGCAGCTCGCAAGACATTCCATCACGGCCAATGACCGAGTGCTGGAAGCTCGTTTCGGATTTAATGAGGTAATGGGCTCACGACCATTCGATCAAGGTCTTTGCGAAGGGCTAGGTCAAAACTGGATTGCGGCAGACAATACTTTCAAGCCCTACCCATGTGGCTTTTTATTGCATCCAACACTGGAAGCTTGCCTTACTAGTGCCGGTGCCCAAATCTATGCTGTAGAGGATATTGAACGTATCACGGTGAGGGTTCATCCGCTATCACAGATGCGTGCGGATCGAATCCATCCGGTTGATGGACTGGAAGCCAAGCTCAGCCTTCAGCATGCAGTTGCTGTTGCCCTGTTAAAGGGTGAAGCTGGTGTGCGCGTCTTCACTGACGATGCTGCGAATGATCTAGTAGTGAAAGCTTGCCGTGAAAAAATCAAAATTACCGGAGATGAACAACTGAGTACAGATCAGGCAAAGGTAGTCATTCATTTGAATAATGGTCAGGTAATCACTCGTGTGATGAATGGAGCACAGTCACCTATGAGCTCAAAGGCATTAGAAAACAAATTTAGGGAACTCGTTGCGTTTGGGGCACCGCATTGCAATGCAGATGATCTGCTTGAGAAGCTAAGTAAGTTTATACAAATGGCAAATATTGCTGATTTGATTACGATGACAGTACCATCATCTTGATTTCATTCTGTTTCAATCTCCTAACGCACTATTTCGTATAAAAAAGTACGAATATGTTTGAAAATGAAGAGATTTATTAATCTATGCATGAAAAAGTGTTTAAATGTGTTATTTTGTAAGAAAAAGTGTGTTTTTGTAAGAAAAAGTGTGCGATGATATCTTTTCGTAAGAAAAAGTGGGGCTACGGAAAATATGAGTGATGTCGGTTATTCAAAATTAAAAAATCAGCTTAATTTAAGCGCCTTTGAGCCACAACGACCTTCACGCCTTGCTTCGGTAACGAGTGTAACGCCTACATTGAGCGCACTATTGATACCAGCAAAGGTAGCGCCGAAACAGGATAGCCCATTGAGTCATCTTTTATTTGCGCTGAAGTATGAAGGAATTAATCTTCAATTATTATCGCAGGCTCTAAGAAAAATCTCGGCTCAAGAAATATTAGCCGTAATTCGCGAATCACCAACTGGTGTTTATATTCGTACAGCTTGTTTTTTGTGGGAAGCCTTTAATCAGAAAGAATTAGAGGGTGTCCCAGTAATTAAAGGGGCAATGGTTAATTTATTTGATCCTGAAAAATACATTACTGGCCCAAGCATACGCAATGCTAAATGGCGAATTAATTTCAATGGCCTAGGTTCTTTGGATTACTGCGTAATCGTTGAGCGAACCGAAATCATCAATCGTTTGCTTGAATTGAATATTTTGCAAAAGGCAAATGATTTTCTGTCGAAACTTGGTTCAACTACATCAGATCGGACAATGTCTTGGGCTTATTTAAGTGAGACCAAAAGTTCATTTGAGATTGAACGTGAAACCCCAAGTTCAACAAAAGCAGAAGCATTTGTAGAGCTGCTTAAAAAAGCTCATCTCACCACCCATTTGGATGAGGAGTTCTTAGTTGGATTGCAAAACACCGTAATTACTAATCCACTAGATAGAGCAGTATTTTACCGACATGAACAAAACTGGTTAAGTAGTCCACTTCGAGGTGCTGCTGGAGTAACGTATATTCCGCCTCCACCCGAAATCGTAAGTCAATTAATGAAGGGTTTACTAGATTTTGCAAATGTTACAACAAAGCAAATAGATCCTTTAGTGGCGGCAGCAATTGTCTCATTCGGGTTTGTTTTCATTCATCCCTTTATGGACGGTAATGGTCGTTTATCACGCTTTTTATTTCATCATGCTTTGTGTCAATCAAACTCTTTAAAGAATGGCTTATTATTGCCGGTATCCATCGCGATGAAGCGGAACGAAGATTTATACCTAGCAGCTCTCAAAAGTTTTTCTGAACCTGCTCGTAAGCGTTGGGAGGTCATTTGGATTGATGGTGATGACTATCAAATGACATTTAAATCAGATGATTCCTTGTACCGCTATTGGAATGCCACCACATGCGTTGAATTTAGTCTGGAAATGGCCAAGCAAGCATTAGAAAAAGACCTAAAAGAAGAGACCGAGTTTTTGGCAAAGTACGATCTCATCTATCGCGCTATTGATCATCAGTACGATATCCGAGGTAAAGATCTTAATACGTTAATATTGGTTTGTATGGAACAAAACGGAAAAATTTCGGTGAATCGTCGCAAGAAATTCGCCAACACAGTACCTGAAGAAATATTCGATGCGATTGAGGCTGAATTTTTGAAGGTAGTAGGCTCATTTTAAAAATCTCACGAGGGAAGATTCTTATTCTTTTGTACGCTTATCTTTCACTACTAGATTCAATATTTCTGAATTCTTGAATTAATCTTAAATTCACTTCATATCATCCTCTTAGCACTAATGAAGGTGGGAAATGAGCGTTGCTATGTGTACTTTAAAGAACAATATCTTTGTACAAATCCACATAAGAACGAACCATTTTTTCAGCCGTGAAATGGTTTGTGTAGCGCATTAGTGCATTTGCTCCCATCGCTGCGGACTCTTCTGGGTGCTCCCAAAGGTAACGCATCGCCTGTCGCAAAGCGACTGCATCGCTGGGGGGAATGACCAAACCCGTATCATTAGCAATGTTGATGTATGTGGTGCCTGTGCCAATTTCACTAGAAATCATCGGCTTGCCATACATGGCACCTTCTAGTAGTGCAATTCCGAAAGCCTCAGATCGTAAGTGGGACGGAAAGAGAACGCCAAAACAAAGTGTTAAAAGCGCAACTTTGTCCTCGTCAGGTAAGTACCCTAGAAAATGAATGTGTTTTAAACCCAATGCGTTAGCTTGGTTCTTTAACTCGATCTCAGTCGGGCCAGCACCGACAATGACAATCGGGTAATCCAGTCCTTGGGCTGCTTCCAACAAAATGTGGAGTCCCTTGTAATATCGCAGCACCCCCACAAACAGAAAAAATTTCTCACCCACTTGATCCCGCCAATAGTTTAGTTTTTCGTGCGTCGGTTTTGGGTAGGTACTTTTATCTAAGCCAATTGGTATGACACTTAGCTTATGTACATATTCGTCCAATACTTGACTGGATTGAACATAGTTGGCAGATGTGGCGACGATTTTGTCAACACTAGCCAGGAACTTTTGTTGTAAGGGCCTATAGAGTTTTAATAGGCGGTTTTGTCGGATGATGTCTGAGTGGTAGGTTACGAGAGTTGGTCTCTTTACTCTAGTGGCAAAGTGCACCAGATCCATGAATGGCCAAGGATAGTGGTAGTGGATGACATCCGCTTGCTTTGCCAGTTGGGCAAAGCGGGCAAATGCAGAGTAAGAAAATCCGGTGGAGGCGATTTCAAAGTTGAGTTTGACGCGGTGCACTTGGTAACCGTCGATGGCTATGGTGGCTAGGCATGGATTAGAGGTCAGCGATAACACATCGGTTTGCACACCTAACAGTTGGGAGCCACGAGCAATCTGATTGATTACCTGTTCAATGCCACCCATGGAGTCCGGGAAAGAGGTTTTGAAAAAATGGAGTACGCGCATAATGATGTTTTCCCTTGGCGTTAGGACATGAGTGTCCGGTACACGCCGATCGTCTTGTCCACACAGTGAGCCCAGGTCAAGGAGGCGGCGCGTTCGACTGCTTGATGAGCCAGTTCGGTACGCCACTCGTCATCTTCGGCCATCCGCACCATGGCATTGGCAAGCGCTAGATCGTTATGAGCGTCAATTAACACACCAGTATTTCCTACGACTTCGGGCAGCGAAGAAGAATTTGCGCAAATCACAGGTGTGGCGCAGGCCATGGCTTCGAGTGGTGGTAAACCAAACCCCTCATAGATTGAGGGATACACCAATGTCAGCGCACCCGCCATCAAAACCGCCAAGTCAGCGCGTTCTAAGTAACCCAGTTGGCGCACTAGCCCTTTGCGAATCAATGGTGCGATTTGTTGTTCTAGTGCGCTAGTGTGCCAACCTTTCATGCCAATTAGAACTAGTGGATTTCGTTGTTGAATGGCAGTTGGTAACTGCAGGTATGCCTTGAGCGCTAGCGCAAGATTTTTGCGCGGCTCGAGCGTGCCTACGGCTAAAAAATAGTGCCCATGCTCCAGATGGTGACGGCTCAAGACAGCAAGTGTCTGATGTGGCGTCAAGGGTTTAAAAAGTGTATCCACCCCTAGTGCGATTGGTGTAATGAGTTCTGGCGCAACTCCGAATACATCGATGATTTCCTGCTTCACAAAGGTCGAATCTGTAATGAGGGCATGCGCTTGGCGAAGACCGGTTTCAAAATAGCGATTCATCGCCCTGACGCGCTCTACTGGATGGGCCTCTGGGTGCCGAATCCAGGATAAATCATGTACCGTAATGACGGTGGGGCCATCAAACCTAAGTGCCAATATATTTGGCTCGTGGTACAGATCAAATTGCTTACGTTGAGTTCCCTGGCGAAACTGCGAGTTCTGCAGCCAGCGTCGCAATTCATAGGAGTAGGGTATATGGCGTCGTAACCACGGTAGCGAGGCTGCTAAGGTGCCGTTCGGCGAACTCCGTAGCTGCTTACTCCAGAAGGCGCCGTAAAAAAAATCAAGTTTTAGATTTTGTTGTGCCATCAGACCCATAGCTAGGTGATAGCTGTACTGACCGATGCCAGTCAGCGGGCTCAGCAGCGCCGTTGCGTTAAATGCTATTTGCATGCTGCAATACCTCAATTACCCGTTTTGTACTTTGTGCCCAGGTGAGCCATGGTATCGACTGCGATTGGGGCTGCTGATGGTCTGCCTTTTGTACTAACCAAGCTTGAATTGCCTGGGCGAGATCTGGTGGATCTAAACCCTCGAAATAGAAGGCATGTTCGCCGGCTACTTCCCGGAATACCGGAAGATCCCGAGCGATGATGGGTAGTCCCTGTTGTGCTGCTTCGATCAAGGGGAGGCCAAACCCTTCGCCTTCCGAGGCAGCAATGAGGCAGACACTGTGGCTGTAGAGCTTTGCTAAGTACTCATCACTGACATCTTTTAGCCACAGTAGTCGCTTGCCTAGTTCGGGATGTGTTTGGATCTGGCGCATGATCTGCGGAATAGTCTGGCGCTGGTCATTGGGTAGTCCAGTCCAGCCCTCATGTCCCACAATCACTAGATTGATATTTACTCCAGACTGCCATAGTTGGGTGAAGGCTTGAATAGTCTGCAAATACCCTTTGCGGGGTTCTATGGTGCCTACCATCAGAAAACTAGGAGTGGCCTGAAGGGCATGCAAAATTTCGGGTGCATTCTGCGCCAGACCACTGGTCGGAATTGAGTTCACGAGATCGGCACCTAGATGAAACCAATTAATACCCAAGGGTCGATCTCGCTGTGGGCCTGCTGTGGTTATCCAATTTTGTAAGTCCAAGGCGACCGATTGGGAAATACAAATCGCGCTATCTGCGGTGGCCGTCAAGGTGTTTAGCCATTCAGAAAACCCAAATTCACCGGGTGGAAAACAATGTGGCATTTGAATCGGTAGCAGATCGTAGACAAAAAAGTGGACTCCCACGCCAGCTTCCTGCATGCTAGAAAAAACGCCTGCTTGATTAGCTGCAACGGCCAGCCCCGAGGTGAAGTCAGCAATCAACAGGACATCACCATCGATAGGGTCTACTGGATCATCGGGTAGCCAGCCGCTACTAATTCCCAGTGCTTGAGAGGTCCATTCACGGGCGTAACAGTAGTGCCAGATACCGGTGTCGCAGTTCAGGTAGACTGGTTCGACGCGGAATCCTTCTGGTGGCGTCTGGATCAACGACCAAACTAGCGCACGCACGACACGTTGAATACCTGTTTTAAGGTCATTCTTACAGGTGGCCGATACATCCACTAGCAGTTGGCGACTGGTGCGGATCGGTTGCAGCTGACGGGCTAGTGTTTGGGCGATTTGAATCAATTGCGCATCTGCGGGTGGAGTCCCTGTGACTGACGTTAGTGTTTGGGTCGCCTGAGCGATAGCCTGCGCTGATAGACTGGCTGTTGCGTGATGGCGTTCAATCGCAAGTCTGTATTGGTCTGCACAAGTGTTTGGTGCATGTATGGTTTGGATGCTTTCCCGCCCTAGTTGCCCCATCGCCTGCCGGCGGTTGGCGTCTCGCCACAGTGTATCAATGGCTTGGGTCAGTGCTGTATCCTCGAAATCATCGGCTAGCAAGCAGACTGTGTCGGGCGACAATTCGGCCAAGGACCCGTGGGCATTGACGATGGTGGGTAGTCCATAGTTCAGACAGTCCAGCACGGCTGCCGAAGTTTCGCCCCTTGAGTTGGCCCGAAGTTGTACGGCAAGATCAGCTGCCATGAGGTATTGGCGATAGCGGGTAGGGTCCGTCCAGCCAGAAATATGAATGCGGTGCTGCAAGCCACTTGCCTGCACTGCCAGTTTCATTTGTGCCCCATACTCCGTGGTCGGTACCTCACCGACAAAGACTAATTTACAGGTTTCGTCATCTGCCATGGATGAATCAAGCCATGCTTTTAGCAGACGATGGTTTAATTTGGTCGGTCCCATAAGGCCAAAGCTGCAGACGATAAAATCACTTGGCTGCAGCCCCAGTGCCTGTCGGGCCGCGTTGCGGTCCATCTTGCTGTTAGGCAGGCGCAGGAGCGGAATAACGGACCAATGTTCTGCCAACTGCGGTCCATACCAAGTTTTGGCAAGTTGTTTTGAGTACTGGGAGTGAACAATCACTCCTTGTGCGAGTTGCAACACTTCGAGATTAGCTGGGTATTGCTCAGCAATCTTAGCGAACTGGCCAGGTAGTGATCGGGCCGCCAAAGCGCCATAACCATGCGACTTGTACAGAGCACGCTGACAGGCGAAGGCGTCCACTGCATAAGCTTCCAAGTAATTAAGGACATCGCCTAGGTAAAAATCGTGTAACACTACGATACCGGGTACTTTGGTCAATAGGTGAAACATATGTTGATGGTTACTAGAGTTACCCAAGTGATACAGAACTCGGTCGTAAAGCTTCGGGTTGTCTAGCAGCCACTTTGCATCTCGAACCCTACAGTGGGTATTGATCCAAGCGTCCGATAAACTAGGCTGCTCAATCACGATGTCAATGTCGTAGTACTGCGCTAGAGCTGGTAATAATTCGGCGCTGTAGTCGGCAATGCCACTGCGTGCAGGAGGCAATGGGGATACATAGGCGAGCCGAAGTCTGCGGCTGGCACTTGTTGCGGTTACATGGTTGGAGCTACTTTTAAGACCTTGCCACTCATCTTGCAAAGCCGCGTACAAGGCTCGAACTCGGGGCGCTAGATGCGCTAGATGCAAAGGAATTACACCCTGCCTAGAGTGAGTTGTGGGAGCGCTGCGCACGAGGTTTTTGAGGCGGGACCTTGTTGCTGGAAACCGGGTCAGTAACTGCGCGCCGGTTTTTCTGAGCAGTGGCCGCGAGACGATGTAGCGCGCCGCGCTAGCAGACCAGCCTTTTAGAGTGCCCTTGAGTCGGCTTGCTTTTAATTGCTGTAGTATGTTGGAAATTCGGCGTATGGTACGAGTGAGTCGCCCAAAGGGGTTGTTTAAAAACTTCTCAAGCTTGGCTTCAAGGTCGCTCGCATGAGCTTGTAACACTTTCAGCTCTTCTGTTAACTGGTTGGCCCGTAAATTTGTGGTTGCGGCCAATGCTAGCGCCTGAGCAGCACACTGTTCGGCCATCTCCAGGTCTTGCAGAGCTTGCTCGGCACGGGTTGCAATGGTTTGTGCCCAAAGGTTGCCTTCCAAGTGCGGTGCTGTTACAAAGTGGTCGAAGAAGTTAGGCGGATAGCTAAATGCGGCCTTCAGTTCTTGATGCTCTCCTGCTATATAAAAACGGTTTAGACCGTCTGCATACACAAACTGATAATTCGCATTTAGTAGTAAATGTTCCCACTGTGCATGCACCTCAATCATGGTGTTCGGGCGTGTCGCTTCGACGACCACAATCCAAGGGCGAAAGCGTTGGAGATCCAGCCCTTCGAGGACCGAGCGTTCAGATCCTTCAACGTCGATCTTCAAAAAATGCACTTCTAAAGGCACATGCTCTAACCACAACTGATTCAAAGTGGTCTGACGCACCTTGGTGTAACGCCCCAAATGGCCATTGGTCTCATGGTGGGCAATCACCTCCTCGTCAGTGGTTGCCCAGCCGCGCACGTCGCATTCCCAAAGTTTAATCTCTCCTTCGAAACTGCCAACTACGCATTGCAGATTGATATCCCGCAACCTGGCCTCTTGTAAGGCCTGCCAATGGCTAGTCAGTGGTTCAATATTGATACCGCACCAACCCTGTTCGTAAAAAAATTGTGTGACGGAATCGACAGTGGGGTCATTGGCACCGACATCCAGATAGAAACCGTGTTCGATGTGTTTGAGTGCCCGCCAAAGCATGACATCCTCAAAATTCTGGGCGTAGGAAATCATCATTTGACGTCTTCAGTCCCTGGCCTCTGGCGTAAATGATCTACCACATCGGGCATCCCCAAAGTGTCAAATAGCGCAATATCTAAAGCTGACTCTTGTGGAGATCTTGGAGTAGTACTCAAAACGTGTTGTTTGACATAGTGCGCGTTGGCCCAATAAATTTGCCCACCGTACACGGTGTGTTTGACTGCCTGTTTGTCGTCATAAAAAATATGGTCTTCACCCAAAGGTTTATCTGGTGAGCCCTGCCGAGAGTAATGCACGTGATTACTGAGTTTCCACAGCACAAAACCTTGGCTTCTGAGAAAAATATCTACCTCTGAAAAAATCGGTTGACCCAGATAAATCGGGTTGAATTCAACCTCTACTTCTAGGCAGCGTACCTTTTGCAGCATATCTTCAGCGCCTTTTAGAATTTCCAACTCAGAGCCCTGGGTGTCGATCTTGATGTAATCAACGATTGCCACTTTGTTTTTTGCCGCCCAAAGATCTAGGGTCGTAGTCTCAATTTCGGTGGTCGACACTTGGCGCGCACAGGCTAAGGCTGGGTAGTGTTCTGTGAGGTCTGGGTTGGGTTCCAACAAAGAACTGCAAGCCGGTTCCTGTGTGATGAATAGCGTACGTGAACCTACAGTTTGTGCCAATGCCAACGGGATCAATGTGATGGCAGGATCTGCATAATATTTAGCCAGACGTTCGCATTCTTTTGGGTCCGGATCAAACCCAAAGATTTGGAACAGATCGTTTGCTGCCATAAACTTCTGCGCAAACCCCCATCGACAACCGACATCGAGCACCACCAGTTTACGGCCTAGGGTAGCGTCCTGTTTGGCGATGGCCACGGTGCTACCTAGCGCTTGGATTGCTAGTTTGGGAGCTGATTTTTTGATGTTGAATGTCAGTTCGTTCCAATTACAACCGACAAATTCATACTTATCTTTGTTAACTACTTCGAACACCAGCGCACCATCTACCCATTGATAATTGGTTTCAATATGGGAAAAATTGCGAACCAATGAGGTGTGAATCGAATAGCTGCCAACCCCAAGGTTCGCGGCAAACTCGACTTCATAGGTATAGTGCGTCCCTAATTCAGGGTGCTGCAGGACTTGACTGGTGTAGTAGGTGTTCGTTCCAAACATCATTTGTCCCAGACGATCCTTGATGCCAAATCCCAGCACCAGACTGTCGATAGTTGCGTTCACCTTGACGAGAATCCGAGCACGAACTGGTTGTCCGACAAATACGATGTCGAGGGGCTGACCTGTTAAATCGCAGAGTTCGATCTCTTCAATACTTGCTTCACCAGTGCCTGAGACGGTTTTGACTTGGCCGGCATTGTCTGTGCTTTGGCGCAGCGACTGCTCTTGGTGCTCCGAGAGTAGACCATTGTAATAATCCATCACCGCTTCGGGCGCTCCTTCCATGACCACACGACCAGCTTTTAATAGCAAGGCCCGATCACAGATAGATTGGATGGCCTGCTTATCGTGACTGACCATTAGCAGGGTGGTACCTTGCTTCTGAAATGCACGAATACGCTCAAAGCTTTTGTGTTGAAAGTAAGCATCGCCTACCGACAGGGCCTCGTCCACAATCAGTACATCAGGGCGTCGCACCGTCGCTACGCTAAACGCTAGACGCATTTGCATACCACTACTATAAGTACGAACCGGTTGATCTAGGTAGTCGCCAATCTCTGCAAACGCCTCAATGTCTGGCATTAGTTCGGTGAGATCTTGCAGGCTGTAGCCGAGTAATTGGCCAGCCATCACAACATTTTGGCGACCGGTAAAGTCAGGGTGAAAACCCAGTCCTAATTCCAGTAAAGCGGCCACGCGCCCAGTAATATGAACCTGCCCAGCAGTCGGCAATGTCGTACCGGTGATGATTTTTAGAAGTGTGCTTTTACCCGCGCCATTCAGACCAACAATCCCCAATGCTTCACCCGGCATCACCGTAAAAGTTACGTCTTGCAACACCCACTTCAATTGATGTCTCGGGCTACGCGTCGGCATTAGCCATTCGGCAAGACGGGCCAATCGACTCGGATATTGTTTGTAAGCCTTGGCGACCTGAGTAACTGAAATCGTGCCCATTACAGTTCATCCACCATGTCGGATGCATGTCGGCGAAACAAATGCATCGCCTGTAAACATACCAGTAATGCCAGAATAGCTGGATAAATTAATGTCATCCACTCAGGCCACTGCCCATGGACTAAGATGGTTTGAAAGCCTGCCATGAGGGGTGCCATCGGGTTCAATGTCATGTAGTTCGAAACGAGTGGTGGCAAGACCTGTGGTGGATAAACAATGGGCGTGAGCCAAAACCAAAATTGTAAAAAGATCCCAAAAAACTGACCTACGTCGCGAAAAAATACATTCAGTACGCCCAAAGTCATACCCAGGCCAATGGCGAGGAAGACTAAGATGCTAAGCAAAGGTAGTAGGGCTAAAAATGGCCAACCAGGAAAGTGGCCACTTAGCAGTAAAAAAGCAGTGAATAGACCAAAAATGATGGAAAAATTTACGACGGCATTGAGCACTACGATCGTCGGTAGGCACAATCTAGGAAAGTTGATTTTTTTGAGGACATTGGCATTCTCTAGGAAAGTGTTCTGTGCTCTGATTAAAATTTCACTGAACAGACCCCAGGTCAAAACTCCTGCGCAAAGGTAGATGCTGTATGCATAAGTCGTTTCAACACCGGGAAGCTTAGCTTGCATGACTTGGGCGAAGATGATGGTGTAGACCAAAATCATGGCCAGTGGATTGATCACAGTCCAAGCAGGGCCGAGCAGGGAGCGCTGGTATTTGTGTTGAAATTCGCGCTTGACGCTGCCTAGGATAAATCCTCGGTAGGACCATAGTGATGTCAGGATTGTCATGGCGTGATGAGCTTCGGAATTGAACAGGTATCGATACCACGACTAGAAAACCAGTAGCACGACTCGGCGACAAGGTCTAATTCCCAGTGCTCAAATGATGAGGTCGTTGCAGGTAATGTGTACTCCAATTTTAGGACTAGCTCGTCACCAGGAATTAGTGACGAGGGTAATACATGACGCTCGCGGCACTCTATAAATAGCGGCGTGTCAGGCTTACCTTGCCGCAGTGCTATGGTAATGTGTCCGATTTGTTGGGTGCGATGATTGAACAACGTTTCACCGCTATTTTTTAGGCGAATTTGAACAATTGCTCGCTTCTGTTCAGCGTCAATGCCTCCTGAAAGCAACTTCAAGTGCACATCGGTTTTAAAATTTGTTACGGTGCAGGGGGGGTATCTTACTTCCCCTTGATTCGGCTTACGCGCGGTCACATTATTGGAGCCGACGAAGGGTTGTACAGTAAACATATTGAGGGGTTGGGTAAGCTGACTTTCAGAGAAAAAGCCATTGACTGCGGCATACCTTTGCACCTCGATGAATCCGGTTCTAGTTAGAAGTAGATCGAGGTATTCGGTAGAAAAGGGATTTTCCAAAGTGCCAAACCGAGCCATTTCATCGATACACGCCTGCTCCAAAGCTTTGAAACTAGGATGCCATGCGCCTTCCACAATACCTACGCAACCATCTGGCTTCAAGAAACGAAAGCACTTCTCGAGAGCAAGATTTTCATCCACGACATGGTGAAGCACATCAAAAAACAAGATGGCATCGAAACTTTCTTGGTCGAACTCAATATCTTCAATGGTGGCTTGATGGAATCTCACGCTTGAATGGTCGGTGTGTCGATAGTGGGTGGTTAGTGCTCCACAGCGCTCTTTGGCGATGTCAATCAAATCGGTCGATGGCTCTAAAGCCTCGACCGAGAAGCCCAACATTAGAAGAATTTCAGTAACCCAACCTGGACCACTACCCACCTCAAGAATTCGACCTCGAGGTGTGATTTGCATGACCTGTAACATATTTAGTAAATCAAACATCAGTCGAAAGTACTGCGGGTTGCCAGGAGTCGGGTCAAAGGGTTTGTAATGGAGCCAGCTAACGGCACCAGGTTCTAATTGGGAAACATAGGCTTCTGCTGCTGCGATCGCTTGCTGATAAGCAACAGGCTTATCCGATAGAAAGCGTCGATGGGGTGGCTCGGTCAAGGTGGAGACTTGGCAGCGTACTGCACGCAATCGTGACTTCGCTAATTTAAACAGTCTTTTGAGTTGATTCATTGCCATCGATAATCTCCGCATAGAGGATTTATCGCCTTATGGTCGACCCAGCAACAATCGCCCCCAATTTTATAAAGGGAGTGTGTCAGATCTTGTTCAATGAATGGCTCAAACTGAAGAGGCATTGGACTCAGCTTTCAATTGTGCACGGACCATTTCTTGCACCACTTCATCGACTTCTAGGGTATGGTGCCAGCCAAGTACCCGGCGAGCGCGTTCTGGATTGCCGTGACTTTGGCGAATGTCTGAGGGGAGATAGAGTTGCGGATCGCTATTCACATGCATTCGCCAGTCTAGATTCAATTCAGCAAATACTTGTTCAATAAAGTAGCTGAGTGATACAGTCCGACCTGTAGCCACTACGTAGTCCCCGCCCTGATCTTGCTGGGTCATGGCCCACATTGCTTCCACATAATTAGGCGCCCAGCCCCAATCACGACAAATGTTGGTGTCGCCTAGGGTTAATATCTCTTCAGAGCCACGAGCGATTCGACAAGCGGTCGCCACAATTTTGCGGGTGACAAACCGCTCGGGTCGCATCGGTGACTCATGATTAAACAGGATTCCGTTGCTGGCATGTAGTTTGTAGGCTTCTCGGTAATTGGCTACCTGCCAAAAGGCCGTCGCTTTGGCAACCGCATACGGGCTACGTGGCTTAAACGCGGTAGTTTCGTCGGCAACTTCATGCCCGGTGTCACCAAAGCATTCGCTCGAACCTGCGCTGTAAAAGCGGATCGATGGCTTTAAAAAACGAATGGCTTCTAGTAGATTGAGCGTGCCAATCGCAATGCTTTCCATGGTTTCCACGGGTTGCTCAAAGGACAAACCAACTGAGCTTTGACCGGCAAGATTATAGACCTCGTCTGGGTTTACTTCGGCCAACACCGTGAGAACACTGCGAAAATCGTTGATTGCCATCGAGCGTAATACTACTTGGTCGGCAATGTTTAGTACATGCAGGCCGCGGTTTGACATCAGATGGATGTCGCGAGAGGTACCATATACCTCATACCCCTTACCAAGCAGAAACTTAGCGAGGTAACCGCCATCCTGACCACCTATGCCACAAATCAACGCTCGCATTAAAGCACTCCCTGAACCATGCCGTTATTTACCCAAGCGCTTCCTATGCGTAATCGGAAGGTGTGGGTGAAATTCCTAATAGCAGTATTGAATCTATATTTGTTGCCTAGAGAAGTGGCTTTTAGATGAAATTGCCTCAAGTCGTCAGCGACTTCTCTGATGGTGCGAATTCCGCCTTCGCCAGCATAAGGAGGCATGAGTTGTGTCAAGATGGAGAGTCGCAAGTGAGAGAAAGAGGGTTCATTTTATTGAGAAATTTTCTGACGTTGTAAAGCTATTGACTGATTTTTTCATTATAGAATGGTACAGTGAATATTTATTACAACGACGCATCTATTCAATAAAATGTTTCGAAAGTTCCTTGTACCTCGCAAAGCCTAATTTTGTGATTTCTAGATATTTAGCGCGATTTTCAGTAGTTGTTCGATAGGTGAGGATTTGTTGAGCGACGAGTTTTTTGAGGGCTGCATGTAAAGTGGCTTGCGAGGCAATTTCTTGATGTGTCAAAATATCACCGACACGGATGTTTTTACCTGCAGTATGGCTAAACAATATCTCATTTAGAACCCGAATCTGAATGGGATCTAAACCGTATTGGTCATTGACAGCTATTTCTGACCTTAAGTAGCGTATATAAGCAATTAGCTTTTTATCAAAATTAATTTGAAACTCCTAGAAACATCTTCAAGCTACTTCCTACTATACTAGGCTTTATTTTATATTTTTTATAAAATGTCAAAAGCTGATCACTAAACAAAATAACAAACATGAACGAAGACTATGAAGTGAAAGCCACTCGGCTGTTAGACATTATTGACACGATTGTCTGGGATGATGCGTTTTTGCTAGAACCCCAGTTACCATTTCAGGTAGATGAGGATGGAAAAGTAATTTTTTTTGAAAAACTGGCGGTTGAACTAGCAAAACCTGAAAACAATGATTTGCTTGATTGGGCCCATGAACATATCGTTAGCTTGTTCGAATAGAACTCAAATCAGCGTTAAAGAGAGTTTACTTTATACTACTTTTATTATTTTGCATTGAACATTGAATTTCTAGTTCTTTAGGTCAGTCGCCTGATTGTTTTCCTAAGGCAATTATCGCAATGTCGCTAACTAGTAGAAATTGCTTCTCCAGATCACGGCTTCATAGAAAACTCTCGGCAAACTGTCGAAACAGGTCTTGTTGCCAGCAAAACAGTTTGACTCGCGCAAGCGCTTTCATTTTCCTCACAAATTGATCAAAATCAATATATTATTAATAAGAACAGTTATAAATTAAACATCGTCTTTATATCTAAATGATTTGCTAATTGTTGGATGATGATGAAAGGTGAGTGAGTCGATGGATCAAAGGATGGCGCTACAACCTCCTCCAAAAAAACATCAAAATATTAATAAAAGATGAGTGAAAAGACTCAGGATTAAAAAATATTAAAAATAATCAATATTTATGATTTTCTGAAATTTAAATAATAGGTTGCAATTTGTTTCTTAATATACGCCAGCTTGAAAAAAAACTCTGCAATCCCTTTTTAATTGTCGTATTTTTCTTGGTAGTAAGTGTTAACTTTAATTCTGTTCAGTCCACTGAGTTAACCCCAGATGTTTTAATTGAAGAGTTTCAGAGGTATGTTCCTGTATTAGCCGCTATTTCAACCGAACATAGTTTTTAAGTAAAAGACTAGGCGTAAGCCTAGTCATAAGACTATGTTTAAGGAAAAATATGGAAACCATTCAAGTTGTAACTGAAGCCCAAAGAAGAAGACGTCTTTCAGTAAAACAAAAGATGCGTTGTGTGCAAGAAACCAAATAACCTGGCATGACGGTCTCGCATATTGCACGAAAGTATGGTGTTTCTCCTAGGCTGTTATTTCTTTGGAAAAATCATAAGTCTGAAGGTTGAAAAAAACGATTTAAGTAGATGATGATTTTGTGGCAGCTTTGGAAGTCAAGGAACTGAAATGTCGTATCTGCGAATAAAAAGGTGTATTAGGTAAAAAACCTTAGAGAATGGGATCTTGAAGGATGCTGTAGACTTGGCTAGCCAAGAAAACTGATCTTGCAGTTGCGCTCGTTGCTCTAGGACGACATTCTATGAAAATGATTGCAGACACGCTCGGCATCCCGAGATCTCATTTAAGCCAAGGGATGAAAGGAACTCATAAAGCACACAGTAACTATCAAGAGACGAGCGATACCGAGGTATTGCGTCAATCTGCACTCTAGTCGATCAAAGGCCGACGTATGGTTATCGTCGGATTGGAACATTACTCAATCGTCTCCGTAAATGTTCAGAGCAGCCCGCTTTGAATCATAAACAAGTTGATCGACTCATGAAGCAAAACAACTTGTGCTTAACCAGGCACACCGGTAAACCGAAGTCTGAGAAAGTCCACAAAGGGAAAGTAGTTACTTTACACTCCAACTCTCGTTGGTGCTCTGATGGCTTTGAGATCTTTTGTTTTAAAACATTTAGAAGCCTTCAATCAATTGGTATCGCAGAAGCATTTGTTAACACGTTTAAACGGGATTTTGCCGACATCAACGATCGTCAGCATGCAAAAACAATGATGGGATGTCTCAATGATTGGTTTAATAGTGGCAACTCCATGGTGAGATTATTTATTGTTTTTGAACTATGTCTTAATGCAATAAAGATTAAGAATAACAAGTATAAAAATTGGTTATAAAAATAATAATTATCTAATGAAGTTGATTAATTTTCTTGCACTTATTATCAAGGTTAATATTTAAATTATTTGAATTAAATAGTGAGTTCGACATGGCCCTAGTGAATGTTGTAAATGCAATCAAAGCATATAATGCCAACCCATTAGCGGTTGTTCCACTGTCAATATCTGATACAGCTACAAATATTGCTGCAAACTTAGATACTCTCAATACGATGGCATCGAACGGAAAGATTGCATCGGTTGTGTTTTCAACTACTCCCACACTGTTGTCGATTACAGCGCTTCAATTCAATAATGATAATAAAATTATTGCGCTATTGCCATCGAACTATACGTTAAACATAGCTAACGTTTTAACAGCGAATGTTGCTACCTTATTTAGCAATACGCATGTGACAACAATTACTGTTTCAGATAATGCCACAAATATTGCCGCCAATTTACCTAGCCTGATTAGTAATATTACGAAAATCTCCTCAATTACTGAAACTGGGACAATTACTCCAATTAGCCTGAATGCTGCACAATACAGTAGTAGCTTAACGGCCAAGTTCAGTAATTTTACTGCGACCATTACTGGTGCCTTAGTGGCTAATGCTGCATCAATAGCTAGCGACAAAAAAGTAGCATCGATTTCAGTTTTAGATACTAGCGCCAATATTGCAAAAGGATTGGATACTTTGCAAGCTAATATCGCTAAAATCACGTCCATTACTCAAAGTGGTACCGTAACCGCATTAGCTATCACAGCAACTCAGTTAACTAGTGATGCTACAACCTTAGCTAAAATCGCCGGCACGTATACCCTGTCGGTTACAAATGTTTTAGCTGCTAATGTCACTACCACCATCGGCAATACGCATGTGACATCGATTACGGTTGTAGATAGTGCAACAAACATCACCACTGGTTTGTCGAACATTATCAGTAATTCAGCAATGATCACTTCCATTACTGAAACTGGCAAAGTTACTCCAATTAGTCTTACTGCAGCGCAGTACAGCAGTAACTTAACTGCTAAGTTCACTAACTTTACTGCGAAAGTCAGTGGTGTCGCTGCTGCGGATGCTGCTTCAGTGGCGTCTGATGCTAAGGTAGCGTCGATTTTAGTGGTAGATACAAGTGCTAATATTGCAAAAGGATTGGATACTTTGCAGGCTAATATCGCTAAAATCACGTCCATTACTCAAAGTGGTACTGTAACCGCATTAGCTATCACTGCAACTCAGTTAACTAACGATGCTGCAACCTTAGCTAAAATCGCCGGTTCATATACTTTAGTAGTTACCAACGTCTTTGCTGCGAATGTCTCTACCACTATTAGTAATACTCATGTGACTTCGATTACGGTCGCTGATAGTGCCACGAATATCACCACCAATTTATCCAACCTGATTCGTAATTTAGCAAAGATTACTGCCATTACTGAAACTGGAACGATTACTCCGATTAGTTTGACAACTGCACAATACAGCAGTTCTTTAACTGCCAAATTTAGTAACTTTACTGCATCAGTTAGTGGCGTCTTAGCTGCTAACGTTATTTCTATAACAGCAGATACTAAAGTTGGGGCGGTGACGATCACTGATAGTGCCACAAATATCACCACTAACTTATCGAACCTGATTAGTAATTTAGCTAAAATTACCACCATTACCGAAACTGGAACAATTGCAGCAATTAGTTTGACTGCAGCACAGTACAGTAATGCCTTAACTTCCAAGTTTAGTAATTTTACTGCGACAGTTAGTGGGGTACTATCGGCCAATGCCGCAACCGTTCTCACTGACGCCAAAGTAGCCTCCATTTCAGTTACAGATACTGCTACTAATTTAGCGAATAATCTCAATGCCTTACAGACTGCTGGCGTCAAGCTTACTGCGATTACTCAGTCTGATACTGGTCCATTAACAATTACTAGCGCACAGCTTACTGCAGATGCAGTGACCCTAGCCAAAATCAATGCAGGGGTCTATACCTTAAATGTCACTAACGTCACAGCTGCTACCACTACCACGATATCAGCTAATACCCATGTTGTCTCTCTTGCCGTAACTGATACAGCTACCAATATTGCATTGGCTGCCAACTTGGCGGCTTTAATCAATGCCGGTAGTAAGTTAACTGCCATTACAGAAACTGGTACGATTGCGAATATTGCCTTAACTAGTTCACAATACAGCGCTGCATTGACTGCAAAGTTTACAAACTTCACCGCAACTTTAAGCGCTGTAACAGCAACTTTTGCAGGAGTAGCTAGTGCTGATGCGAAGGTGAGTGAGATTACGATCTCGGATACGGCTGCTGGCATCGCTGCTAATTTTGATGCTTTGCATAATAACGGAACAAAGATCACCGCGATTACGCAAACCGATGCTAATCCATTAACCATTAGCGCATCGCAGATTACAAATAATGCAGATGTTTTAGCGAAGCTAGGTACCTACACCTTGGTAGTGGCTAATTGTTTAGCTGCTGATGCGACTAGCTTAGTAGGTAATAGCCATGTGACTTCCATCAGTATCTCTGATACAGGCCCTAATATCGCTGCCAAACTCGATGCTTTACATGCCAACCTGAACAAGATTACCGCGATTACGCAAACCGATGCTAATCCATTAACCATTACCGTAGCACAGCTCACTAGTAATGCTGATGTCCTAGCGAAATTGGGGGCTTATAATTTGGTTGTGACCAAAGTATTGGCTGCGGATGTAGCGGGGTTGTTGTCTAACACCCACATTAAGTCAATCAGTATCTCTGATACGGCAGCCAATATCGCTGCCAAACTTGATGCTTTGCATACCAATGCCACAAAAATTACCGCCATTGAGCAAACCGATGATAATGCATTAGAGATTGGCGAATCACAGCTCATAAATGATGCTGATGTCCTAGCAAAGTTGGTCAACACAACAGGTAAGGTGATTGAAGCGGGTGGTGTTAATAACTCCATTACAGAGACCCCAACTGTAACAGGTCATTTGAATGTTGCTAATTCCAACAATACCTTTACTGCCATTAGTACTCCAACTGCCGCGAGCTATGGTTCCTACACCATTGATGATAGCGGTCATTGGACTTACACCCTAGATAATAGTAACAGCACAGTGCAAGCCCTCAATGTAGGTCAAAGTACGACGGATACTTTTACAGTAAGCAGTATTGACGGTATCCAGAAAAATATCACTATTACCATCAATGGAACCAATGATGCGGCATTCATCGAGGGTGTTTCGATGGGTGAGGTAGTAGAGGCGGGTGGTCTTTTTAATGCGATCCCTAACACACCAACAGTGACTGGCACTTTATTGGTCAGTGATTGGGATAGCGCCAAGACCTTTAACGTAATTAGTACACCAGCGCAAACCAACTATGGCACGTACACGATTGATGCGACGGGTCATTGGACTTACACGCTGAATAATAATCGCGTCGATATACAAACCCTGAATGTGGGTGACAGCACGACGGATACTTTTACGGTCTATACCGCAGATGGCACCTCTCAAGAGGTGACCATCACGATTAATGGCGCTAATGATGCGGCATTCATCGAGGGTGTTTCGATGGGTGAGGTAGTAGAGGCGGGTGGTCTTTTTAATGCGATCCCTAACACACCAACAGTGACTGGCACTTTATTGGTCAGTGATTGGGATAGCGCCAAGACCTTTAACGTAATTAGTACACCAGCGCAAACCAACTATGGCACGTACACGATTGATGCGACGGGTCATTGGTCTTACACGCTGAATAACAATCGCGTCGATATACAAACCCTGAATGTGGGTGACAGCACGACGGATACTTTTACGGTCTATACCGCAGAGGGTACTTCTCAAGAGGTGACCATCACCATCGTTGGCACCAATGATAATCCAATCATTACTAGCACCGTACAATCTGGTACCGTCAAAGAAGACGAAGTCCTAACTGCTACTGGTCAAGTAACGTCTGCTGATGTGGATCACAATGCTACTGCGACCTATAGCATTGACAATAATATTGGTACTTACGGCTCCTTGGCCCTAGATAGCAAAACAGGTCAATGGACCTATACCTTTGATAACGCGCATCATCAGGACTTAGCGCAAGATGAGAGTCATACTGAAATCTTTACCGTAACTGTGACGGATGATCAAGGTGCAACAACCAAGCAAGATGTTGCCATCACAGTTAATGGCACTAATGATGCCCCCGTTATCACCAGTGGCACGCAAAACGGTATTGTTGGGGGAGGTGGTACGAATAACACTGGTGGCCAAATAAATGTAACACAGAGTGATCATGGATCAACGGCTACTTTCAGCGTGGATCATACTCATGGCACTTATGGCTCTGTAGGAATCGATAGTAGGACAGGTCAATGGACATACACACTCTCAGATAACGAGGAAGATCATGCCCTCTCTGAAGGTGAGAGCCGTGATGAAATCTATGTTGTGACCGTAAATGATGGCAAAGGAGGATCTACTTCTCAAACGATTACTGTCACTATTGTTGGCACTAATGATGCTCCAATCGTCACAAGTAAAGTACAAATTGCTGAAGTGAAGGAAGATTCTGACTTAACTGCCAGTGGTCAAGTGACTTCATATGATGTGGATCATGGCGCAACTGCTACCTATAGTGTAAATCATAACGTCGGCACTTACGGCTCCTTAGTAATTGATAGTCAATCGGGTAAATGGACTTACACTTTAGATAATGCCAATCATCAAGATTTGGCACAGTCCGAGAGCCATGATGAAACTTTTACTGTCATAGTAACTGATGATAAGGGTGCAACGGCTCAGCAGGATGTCATCATCACTGTTAAAGGCACCAACGATGCGCCAGTTATTACCAGCACCACCCAAGCAGGTGAAGTAAAAGAAGATACTAGTCTCACGGCAACTGGTCAAGTAAGTTCAGCTGATGTGGATCATGGCGCAACTGCGACCTATACCGGCGCCGCGATAGGAACATATGGCAGCTTTGAGATTGATGCTGCTACTGGCGTGTGGACTTATACCTTAGATAACGCAAATCATCACGATTTAGTGCAAGACGAAAGTCATACTGAAACCTTTACCGTAACGGTGACTGATGACAAGGGTGCAACAGCTAAACAAAATGTTACGATCACTGTTAAAGGGACCAATAATACAACCGTGATCGATGGTACTTCTACTGGTACGGTGATTGAAGCTGGCGGGGTTGATAACGTAATTACAGGAATTCCAACGGTAACTGGTACCTTAACCAGTAATATTAATCACGCTACCAATAACTTTACTGCTATCACCAATCCAACCGCTTCATCATATGGTACGTACACCATGGATGCGAATGGTCTTTGGACTTACACCTTAGATAATACAAACAGCACAGTGCAAGCCCTTAATGTAGACCAAAGCACAACTGATACTTTTACTGTTCAAGCGAGCGATGGTACCCAGAAAAACATCACCATCACCATTAATGGAACCAATGATGCGGCCGTGATCAGTGGCACTTCTACAGGTACGGTAGTTGAGGCGGGTGGTATCGCCAATGCAATCACCGGAACCCAAATAGTAACTGGTACATTAACCGCTTCCGATGTAGACAATGTCAATACTTTTCAGGTTGTGAGTACCGGTACTGTAAGTGACTTTGCATATGGCTCATATAATGTAGATGCATCTGGTAACTGGACTTATACGATTGACGATAGCAATTCTGCAGTTCAGGCGCTTAATGATGGCCAATCGTTAAATGATACCTTTAGCGTCTTATCAGCTGATGGCACAATCAAAAAAGTAACAATCACAATAAACGGCAGCAATGATAGTTTAGTGATCTATGGTGTTCTGGCAGCTGATGCTGTGAGTGTTGCCTCGAATCCCCAAGTTGTGTCAATGCTAATAGCTGACTCATCATCTAATGTTGCTACTTATTTGGATAGCCTTGAGTCAGTTAATAGTAAGATCACTAGCATCACCTTAAGTGATCACAATCCAATTACGGTTTCAGTAGCTCAATTAACTACTGATCACGATGTGATTACCAAGATTACTAATCTGTCTACTATTACGGTCTCTGATACAGCAGACCATCTCTCTGCTGCGATTGATCAATTAGAAGCGATGGGAAGTCAGTTGGGAAGTGTAGTCATTGCCGACCACAAACCTTTAACAATCACTTCACATCAGTTAACTGCTGATGCATCTGTCTTAAGTAAGATAGCTGGTGGAGGACTTTCTGCTCAGGATATTACGAACCCATTAACGCAAATTTTTGATGCAGAGAATGGACACATTTATCAATTAATTCAAACACAAGATCTTGATCCGAATAATTTAAATAATGGTTATGTCAGTTGGACGCAAGCCAGGACACTCGCATTAAATTCTACAATCAATGGTGTGCATGGTTATTTAGTCAACATCACTAGTGCTGCTGAAAATATAGAGCTTGGTAAATTATTTGCTCAGCTACCGCAAACTGTAAATAGCGGAGGGTACTGGATTGGCGCATCTAGAATGCCGTCAAATAACGCCGCGTGGGAATGGGTAGATGGTCCAGAAGCTGGACAAGTTTTTTCGAATACTGGATTTAGATCAAGTACGCCAGTTAGTGATGCCTATACGAATTGGTATTTGCCTTGGTTAGATAATTGGGCAGGTGATGTTCCTGGTGGGGCGCCTTATGGCAAGATTGCATCGCCTGGATCCTATGATTGGAGTTCGCCAATAGGCCTATTATGGGATGACGCACCAAATCTATGCGGCGGAATAACCGGGTACATCGTTGAATACTCAACTGCCGACTCTGCATACAAATTAAATATCACTGACGTTCTAGCTGCCAATGCATCATCAGTCGCTTCTAACTCGCATGTCGTATCAATGTTGATTGCAGATAGTTCAGCCAATATCTCTACTAATTTGGATAGCCTTGAGGCAATTAATAGCAAAATAACAAGTATTACTTTAAGTGATCAAAATCCAATTACGGTTTCAGTAGCTCAATTAACTACTGATCATGATGTGATTGCTAAAATTACTAATTCATCTGCTATTACAGTCTCTGATACAGCAGACCATCTATCTGCTGCGATTGATCAATTAGAAGCGATGGGAAGTCAGTTAGGTAGTGTTGTGATTACTGACCAAAAGTCATTAACCATTACCGCACATCAGTTAACTGCTGACTCTCATGTGCTTGAGAAAATAGTAAATGTAGGATCAACTAATGGAAATAATTCTAAAACTTTAATCACAGAACTTAATTTAGATTCGACGGTTTACTCAGGTTACAGGGATGGCCTTTATGTTTTAGGGTTGAATTCTATTACATTAGCACCTGGAAAGTATGTCGTTGATTATTTGCAAAAAGGAGAGTTAGGCGCAATTTATAGCGGATGGGGTCCTTGGGGAGACCCAGGAAATAATTATTACTCATCTGAATATAACATTGAAATTAATGGGAATTATGTTGCGAGGTGGAGCGGAAATACTTTTATTTATGGTCTTGATAATACAAGCGTAAGCGGTAAGGCACATCCATATACCTTTAGCCTGACAACAGAAACAACAGTAGATTTCTTCATATCTGATAATTTCTACGTAGATAATGGCGGCGGTATTTCGATTGCAGTCAATAAACTGACGGATACTTCTTATACTCTGATAATCACTGACGTACTGGCAGTTGATGCAACTTCAGTCACTTCTAACTCGCATGTCGTATCAATGTTGATTGCAGATAGCTCAGCCAATATTTCTACCAATTTGGATAGCCTTGAGGCAATTAATAGCAAAATAACAAGTATTACTTTAAGTGATAACTCGCCAATTAATTTATCTGTTTCACAATTAACTCATGATGCGGATGTGATTGCAAAGATTACAAACATTTCCTCAATTACTGTATCAGATAGCGCCAATCATATTGCTGCAGGTATAAACCAGTTAGCAGCTATGGGCAGTAAATTGGGTAGCATCGTCATTACTGACCATCAAGCTTTAACCATTACTTCACATCAATTGACTGCTGATGCTGCAGTCTTAAATAAGATAGTGGGTGGGGTGGATAATCAAGCGCTTCAAATCCATGCATATGTCGATGGTCGCTCTCATTTAATTATTTCTAATAACACTTTGCAATGGGAGAATTTGGAATATGGAGCCGTTGGAAAATACGGGGTTGATGTTCCAACAGTAATCTCAGTTGTCCAAAACGGTGTTTTAGTTTCAAGTTATAACTGGATGCCTACTTGGACAGGTCTTGAAGCTAATTTTAGAGGACATGGTTTTTCAGATGTTTTAGATCTTGCAACACTGCCATATGTAGAAGATGCAACGAATATCAATTTAACTGTTCAACACGCCCGTTGCACGGTCGCTGTATTTGAAGAGCCATCAGTAAGTAATGGTTGGAAATCTGTTATTGAATTTAATGATCCTGCTGGCGGAGCTGATTGGTATGATGTTAGCCTTAAAGGTTATAGTTATTCATATAATCTAAATATCACTGACGTTCTAGCCGCCGATGCATCAACTATCGCGACTAATCCGCATGTTACTTCAATGTTGATTGCTGATAGTTCAGCCAATATCTCTACTAATTTGGATAGTCTTGAGGCAATTAATAGCAAAATAACAAGTATTACTTTAACAGATGTTGTGCCATTAACAGTCTCTGTTGCCCAGCTGACTGATGATCACGATGTGATTGCTAAGATTACTAATCCATCCACTATTACGGTCTCTGATACAGCCTCAAATATTTCTAATAGTCTCGATATAATCCAAGCAGATGTATCGGTAGATAAGTTGATCACAAGTATTGTCTTGATTGATAATAAAACTATCACCCTATCTTATCCTCAACTTACTAATGATTCAGGAGCTCTCGCACTAATCCATGGTAACTACGGCATTGCAGTAAGCAATGTTAAGGTTGTGGATGCGTTAACCATTCTTTCTAATAATAGCCATATTACTTCCGTTGCATTATTAGATACTGCTGCAAATATTGCCAGCCATTTGGATGTTTTACAGCTCAATTTAAGTAGCCTTGCTTCAATTAATGTTACTGATCCAACTAGTTTAGTTCACATTAGTCAAGCAACTTACACCGCCGATCAGGGTGTTTATAACTTGTTATCCCAATCAGGTTATCAGTTTGTTGTGGATGGCGTAATTCCAACACCGGCCCTAACTGACAATATCAGTATTGCTCAACTAGAAGCGATTACAGATTTTACTAACATTAGTTCGGTAACTATACAAGATAACAGTGCCAATGTTCATAACGCTGCTGCGATAAGTGCCTTACAAGCTTTAGGTAATAAATTAACCCACTTAACCTTAATTGACTTTACAGGCTGGGGTAATGGAACGTTTGGTGGCAGTTCATCTTCGAGTTTCTTGGCTCAGGTCAGCAATCTTGGACCTAATTCTGTCACAGTAAATAACTTTGTGATCTCTTTCACAAACGGAACAAATGCATACTCTTTAGCAAGTAATAGCCAAATAGATAAGGTGGTTCTGACAAATTCACCAACCGACGGTAGTTTTAATTGGCCAGATTACAGCATCTATGACTCAGCCATCATGCATAAGATTTATGATAATGACGGGACAACCTTAGCAAGTACAAAGGTAAATAATGTTGATACTCTAGATCATCTGATTGCTTTATTGGCGAACGATACTAGTGTTTATGGAGCTTCCTTAACGAGTTCAAATGCGAATACTAGTTATACCACTTACGACAAGATGGTGAAATACCATGTGGCTAATTTGAATGGTGGAGATGCTTCCGCAAATCTAATTGTTCTTAATGCCCCAAGCACAGTATTTGATAATAATTTTGTAGCAAATACAGCGAGCGTTACAACTTATCAACTACTAGATACGGCAGCCAACATTGCTAGCCACTTAGATGTTTTACATCAAAACATTAGCAGTGTGGTGTCAATTACTGTTAGTGATAGTAACCTCATTAATCTCTCGTTGACCAAATTTGCTAGCGATCATGATGTAATTGCCAAGATTACAAATCATGGTTCAATTGTGATCTCCGACACAGCAGCTAACATCGCTTCTCAACTAGACTATCTTGAACAAAATCTTACATCGATTAGTTCCATTACAGTGACTGACCCTAGTAACTTGGTAACTATCTCAAGTTCTCAATTTGTTGCTGATCATACAGTCTTGCAATTAATTGCTAATTACAAGTTTGCTGCTTATTCACCTTCACCAGCAACCTATCAACCGTCAAATATTGCTGTTGAGCCCATTACTCTGCAGGGTAATGCCGCTGTTGCTAATTGGGTGGTCACTTCTACTGCAACCATTAATGGGGTCAGTACAAGCTCTAACATCACTTTCCATCAAGATTCAACGGGTGCAAATATTACCTTTGGGCCGATGGTTGATCAAATCATCGCTGGCACTACTTATACGATTTCTGCAAAAGGGTTGGATAGTCAGGGTATTAATGTTGCGACTGGTAATTTGTCATTTACACCAGGGTACTTTGCGACGCTTAATAACGGAGGCTTAAATTTCAATACTTCTTTATCGATTCATGGAGTTTCACTAAGCGATCCTGAACCATCCCCATCAGCAAGTGCAGATAGCGTGTACTTTGTCACTGGTAATTATTCGGCGGCAGATGTTTCCATCGCTTTGCAAACTAATACATCACTACTTTCTTTAGCTAATAATGGTCAGTTAGCTTTATCTAACATAGCGTTTACGGCTGATTCTTTAGGATACAATCCATCGTTATCAACTCTGCAGATTAATGGGGTAACTTTATCGATTATTAATCCTCCGGTTGATAATTCGACTCCATTAGCTATCTATTCACCGATAGATACTGACATTCAAGTTCATATGGTGAGTAGCTCGGGTTATAGTTGGGTCAAAGACATACTCCACCTGAAAGCAGGTGTTGCTGTTAATTTCCCGATTGATGATTTTATTGGTGCAATCAGTAATACTTATAGCTCTTTGGCTTCATCTACTCAAATTTACTTCACAGATTCGAGCGGACAAGCTGTTAATGGGTTGAAGTTGGCTCATATTCCGTTGTCTGGTGGCTTGTTAACCTCTACCAATGTGATAGCAGTGGGCAGTTCCTTAGAATCTGCAGTCACTGTTTACAATGGCAGCGTGTCTCAAGTATTAACGAGTGCTCAAACCGCACCGGTAGGTAGTGTGTTTACAATTGTTGATTCCATTAACAATATTCGCGCTGCAGGTTCAGCACTTTATAATTTAGAAGCTTCTGGAGCTCTAATAGGAGCATTTCTAAATAATGGATTCGCACCAATACCTTACTCTAGCACCAGTGGATATACTCCAGTTGCCATTAGTGACGGAGTTGGCCATACTAATTACATCGATACTATAGGTTGGGCTGGTAGTCAATTAGGTAACTCTATCTTACCTCTCAACACTGGGTACACTATTGGTTCCAATAGCTCTCCAATAGGTCATTCTGTCTTAGCGCTCAAAACTAGTAGTACTCAAAATGTTAATGTCTATATTGATTATGCGGATAGTTCTCATCAGTTCAATACTACAAAAAGTAATTACCTTTTCTCTAGCTACTATTTGGGATCTGTTAATGGGGTTGTAGGAATTGCTTTACCAAGTATTAATAGTAGTTCGCTTTTAAAAAATCTTTCTGGATATCACACCCTTTTAGTTTCAAGTGGAGCTGGTATTGGTGTTGCGCCTCCTGGAGGTGGTTTTCCGAATGATTTTGCCAGTAGTCAGTCAATTTGGATCGGCAGTGCTGCGGAGTTACCAACGAGCTTAAATGATATTCATGCAAATACTTTATATATCGTTAAGGATCTCCCTAGAAATATTCAAAATCTTACTTTAAATCACGGTGATAATGCTAGTGGGGTTCTGAATCTATTAGCTAGTAAGGGTTTAATTGCTTACAGCATAGCTAGCGGTCCATTGAACTTTTACTCAATGCTTGAAACTGTAACAAGTAATGTGCCAATGAGTAATGTGGATGTTACTGTTATTGTTGATACAGCCTATCATGCCGAAGAGGCCCTGAGTAGTTCTTACTCTTTGGGTTTTGGAAATTTCGTCATAATCCGTGACTCGATTGGTCGTTTATTGAGCCCTGGTTTAGCGAGTATCGCTGCTACCCAAGCTGCTGCAGTAACTCCCTCGACGAATTTGACCTCGTATGGCGCCGGACTTAATTCGGCTTTTAATGCATATAATTTAAGTGGTACCAATGGAGTAAGCCGTGTGGATTGGTCAGACTCTTTAGCCTCATTAACTTCTACCGGCAATCAGAACGCAATGGCTGCTATCTATACTTCTCACTATCAATTAGATATGGTGCAGATATCTGATACAGTATCAAATTACCAGCAACTCAGCTCTTCTGCTGTGTCCGGTTTGATTGATTTTGTAAAGAACCATTCACAAAGTAAGCTAGGTATAGCTATTCGGGATACGGTAGATAATCTTTACAGTACTTTTGGAAACTCTTCAAGTGCTGATACCTTTAAAGTTTTACTGAACTCTACTTTAGGATCTACACTCACGGGAGTTTCATCAACAAATGGCTTGATAGAGATTTTTGATACCGTTGCTAATATTGAAGCTGCAAATATTACAGGGAAAATTCAGGCCTTAATGGCTACGACAAATATGCTTTCCGGAGTAGGTGCGAATAATAATGTACCTATTATTCGGTTACACGATACGGTAGCCAATATCAATGCGTTTTTAGAAAATCAGCAAGATTCTACTCTTTGGCCTTTGGTTAGCTACTTAGCAGTGCAAGATACAGCAGCCAATATTGCTAGTGAGATAGTTAATCTTGCTAAGGTCAATAATTGGCAATCTGCTATCGCTTTAGCCAATAATATTTGGGTGGAAGATAGTTTTGCTAATGTGCAAAGCTATGCAAGTAGCTTATTTAGTGGTGACTATGTCGCTAGTCTTCAAAGATATTCTATGAGCTTATCTGGCGGAGGCTATGAGGTCAATAAGGTTATTTTTACAGATATTTCTGGTGCCACTTCACCGCTGATCGCTGGCACTGGTACTAAATACTCTACTCATGGTCAATTGCCCATCTTTGATTTTTCACAAGCGAGAGGATTTGTGGGTAATGTAACGGCTAGTGAGTCTGCAATTGCTGGCGGAGCAGAATTGACTATTAGTGATCAATATGGTCATCAGGTAGTGATTGATATTATGACAGCTCTTGACCCAAACAAAACCGATTTATATAGTGTGGTGTTGCCAGCTGCTAATCTTAGTATTGAACAACTTAGATCAATCTCAAATCTTTCAGCTTATGCATCGTTTTCAATTACTGATACTTCAAGTCATATTGCTTCTTACCTCAATAACATTCAGGTAGATTTGAATTCAAGTATTAAGATTACCGCTATTACAGTGACTGACCCTAGTAATTTCATATCTATTTCAACCTCTCAGTTTTCGAATGATTCTGCCACCTTAAAATTATTTACGAATGGTAAAGTGGCAATTTCAGATTCCTCAGATCATATTCTCTCAAGTCTGAATTTATTAAAACCTGCTATTCAAATTGGTCAAATAAGTGCTATTCATTTGACAGATTTGACTAGACCAATTATCTCTCTAACTGCCCAGCAGTTCATTAATGACCAAGATGTTCTATTGTTGATGGCTCAAGGACAAAGTTCGACTAATCCTGCATTTAGTGTCCAACTTGCTGATGGTGAAACATTAACTGCCAGCCAAGCACTAACTATAAATCCTATTCTTTATAAGAACTTTGTAGTGAACAGTTTGGTTGTGAGTGATAGTGCAGCAAATATTCAGTTATATGCAAGTCAATTACAGAGTCTTACAGTAGATCTGCCTAGTAAGATTCTATTGAGCGATAGTGCCAATACAAATATCAACCTATCAGTATCGCAATCGAACTTAATTGATACGATTCAAGCGCATATTGGCTATAGCGTTGCCTTAAATGTTTCTGGAGTCGGTGTTGATCAAGCATCGCTTATTGCATCGAAGGCAAATGTAGCTAGCATTGAAATTTCTGATTTAACCATTAATGTTATTGCTAACTTAGCTAGTCTTGAAACACTAAGTTCTAAAATTTCAAAGATTGATTTAACGGACAACATAACTCTGAACTTAAGTGAAGCCCAAATCAATGATGGTCCTCATGTTATTCAAAAATTACCGCATCAACACTTCTCAGTGAGTCCACAGGTTTCTAGTACTTATTTACTATCTCATCTTACGTACTTTGAGGATTTAGCTAAAGCGGGAGTATTGAATAGTATTAGCTTGACGGATAGTGGTACGCCAGTACTAGCAATTACTAAAGATCAGTTCGTTACAGATAGCGCAGTGTTTGGACTGATTGGTACTCCTCATCAGTATGCTGTCAGTGGTGTTTTGGCAGCTAATGTCAGTAGTCTATTGACTAATAACTTAATTACTCAAGTTGGGGTGAGTGATACTGCAGCACATATTCAAACTTATTGGGCTCAATTAGAATCGTTGAATAATGCTGGTCATCTTGCTAATATCGTGGTGTCCGATGGCAACCTACTTACTGTGAGTGATTCGTCTCAACAGAGTTATGACTTACTATCTCATGTTACTACTAGTGGTCCGATTAATTTGTACATTAACTGGGTTCTGGATTGGCGCCTACAAGCGATTGCTAATGAAAACTATTCGTTCAATAATTTGACTTTGGTGACTAACGGTGATATCTACGGCCCTAACGGAGGAGTTTCGTTTGATACTCTCAATACTCTGCTGAATGCACACTCTAGTTGGAGTATCACAAATAGTCGGTGGGTCGTTCAAAGCCCTTTTTCGAGCCTTTTAGATTTTGTAAACCACATCACTAATAGTCAACTACTCAATGCTTTGGGTGGTAATGGTTTTTACGAAATGAATGGAGGTAGTTTTGTGGTGGAAGCCCCAACGATTGAGCAGTTTGAAAACTACTACAAAACACCTTTTTACAAGCACTTACAATTTGAGTTAGCAGGTACCTTAACTGATACTACAGCGAACTTCCAAGCAAACTTAGACCTTTTAGCACCATTAGCTAGTCACTTAGGCGTTATGCCAATCGTACTATCGGATGTTCTACCGCCACAAATCAATGTGAGTGCAACACAGGTAGTTAGTGATGTTGAAGTACTTAACCATATTAACTCGAGTTATTTACTCTCAGTGCATGACACAGCAGCAAATTTAAATGGCTTGGATTTAAGTCATGTCAAGAATCCGTACATTGAATTTGCTCCAACGACATTGGGTGATATTGTTGAAAATACGAAGGTTACTGCTTTAGATCTGACACATGTGGCAGGCCTTAGTTCTACTGCGACGATTACAGAGCATGCGATTAATGGTGGTGCTGGTACTGAAGTAGATATTACGAATGGTGGTCAGACTTATACAATCTCCCTCACTAATACAGCTCTTGCGGACTTAGCAGTCTATCAACCAGTGAATCCAAGTACTACCCATGATTGGGATGGTAGATCTGGTCGTGAGCATTACTTCTTACAAGATAATCAATCAGGTGATATTTCTGATACACATTTTGACCGGATATTTAATTGGGGTGGTAGGGATCTCATTGAATACGCTAATAATCATCTGACTGTTACAGGAAACTCCGGTTCCGAATTGGCAGGTTTGGCTCATATTGATTTATCTACTGGTAATTTAGTATTCAGTAGTCAAGATAATACACTTCAAAAGCAAATTAGTGCGGCTGAAGCAGCTATTGCTTATAGTAATGATCCCACTTCTGGGCATTTTGCCAAATGGGAGAATGGCGGCAATACCTATGTATTAATTACTGATGGCCATACGAGTAGTGGAGTAGGTCATGGTGATAACTTAGTTGAGTTAGTAGGTGTTACTAGCTCTCATGCCCAACTAGTAAATGGAACCATCACTTATGGTTGATTATTTTGGATGAACATTTCCTAATCAATACACGTAGTAGTTTGTCTGAAATCAAGTGTAAATTTGATAAATCTTAAGCAACCTGGATACACAGTGGTTGTTTGAGATTTTCTAATAATGGGCATCCATGATTAAAAAACCATTGATTACAGCATTGATTACTAAAATGAGATAGTAATTAGTCCGCTGTAATCTTTGCCTTTTCAACAACGCGAGCATAAATTAACGACTCTTTTTTTATAAATTCATTAAATTGTTGTGTCGTCATTGGCGCTGGTTGGCCACCTTGCTCACGTAATTTTTTGACTAATGCTGGATCACGTAAAGCCTTGGTTACTTCTAGGTTGATTTTTTGCAAAATAGGCTCAGGGGTATTCGCTGGTGCAAAGAGCCCAAACCAGTTTTCAAGTTCATAAGATTGAAGTGGCTTGTATTCGCTGATTGTTGGCACATTTGGTGAAAAGTCTTGGCGTTTTGCTGAGGTAAATGCAATCGCCCTTACTCTGCCTGATTCAATAAAGTTCTTCGCTCCTGAGTAACTCACAAAGGTCATATCAACGTTACCACTAGTCACATCAATAATTTGCCCCGCTGCTCCCTTGTAGGGGACATGTATCATTTCAGTGCCAGCTAATTCATCTAACAGTTCACCATTTAAATGCTGTGGATTACCCACGCCACTGGAAGAATAAGATAGTTTTCCAGGATTATTTTTTGCAAAAGTAACAATATCACCAATGGTTTTAAAAGGCGAGTAGGCATTCACAATTAATACATTTGGGATTTTAGTAATTAAGCTAATCGGCGCCAAATCTTTCGAAGGGCTATATTGCATTTTTGTTTTATAAACAAATGGATTGATCGCTGTTTCGCCAGCAGAGCCTAACAGTAAAGTGTAACCATCTGGATTGGCCTTCACTACCGCAAGAGCACCGATCATACCGCTACCACCTGGTTTGTTATCCACAATAATGCTTTGACCTAAGGAGTCTTTTAGCTTTTCACCGAGAAGTCTGGCTACGGTATCCACTCCACCACCTACTGAAAAAGGCACGATGATCGTAATCGGCTTGGAGGGATATTCCTGGGCATTACTACTTAAGGCCCCAAATAAGGAGAATATCAACGATGTATAAATGGAGAGTTGTTGAATGAATGAACGCACGAGCAATCCCTTTGATGAATTAGAAGTCGACTTTATTGTATTGCAATATTTGCTAAAAATATGCAAAATCCCTTGATGGAAAAATTAAAAAATGCAAATGTGGGAATGCTACAGCTTGAGGATGGCACAGAGTTAGCAATCATCGATTTACCTAAATTATTTGGAGATCAATTCGATCAACTCCCGGTTGTCATGCGACTCCTACTAGAAAATGTGCTGCGGAATATGGACGGTAGTGAGAGGGATAATGCCGTGCAGTCGATTTTCGAGTGGCTCACGACTGGAAGTAGTGAAGCCGAAATTGCTTTTCAGCCGAATCGTGTCTTAATGCATGACACGACGAGTACCCCAGCACTTGTGGATATTGCTGCGATGCGTGACGCTTTATCGGAAGCGGGATTAAATCCTGAATTATTAAACCCTTCCTTGCCGGTTGATATTTCTATCGATCACTCCTTAGCTGTGGAGCAATATGGCAATAAAGATGCCGCAAGATTCAATATTGACCTAGAAATTAAAAGGAATAAAGAACGCTACCAATTTTTACGCTGGGCCTCGAAGGCACTCACGAATGTGAAAATTCATCCGCCGGGTACGGGGATCATGCATACGATTAACTTAGAGCAACTCGCAACTGTGGTGACAACACAAGTTCGTGATGGAGTAACCTGGGCAATTCCGGATACGATGATTGGTACCGATAGCCATACGCCGATGATCAATGGCATTGGTGTGTTAGGTTGGGGAGTTGGCGGACTGGAAGCCCAGACTGTCATGTTTGGCTTGCCAACGATGTTGAAAATTCCAGATGTGGTTGGCGTTCAATTAACTGGTAAATTGCCATCTGGCGTTAGTTCAACGGATCTCGCTTTGACCGTGACACAGCGCTTACGTCAGTTAGATGTGACCGGTGACTTTGTAGAGTTCTTTGGTCCAGGTGTGAGTTCCTTATCTGCAGGTGATCGTGCAGTCGTCGCCAATATGGCCCCTGAGTATGGTGCAACGACGGGTTACTTTCCGGTGGACCAGAGTACTTTAGAGTATCTAACAATGACCGGCCGAAGTGCGACACATCTTGCCTTGATTGAGCAGTATTGTCGCCGCCTTGGTATCTGGTTTGATCCTGATGCATGCCCGAGATACACCAAACAAATTGAGATTGATCTTGACGCTTTGGTACCCTCTGTCGCAGGTCCTCGAAGACCGCAGGACCGGATGGACGCATCAGAGATTGTGAATGCGCTGGCCATGGTGGATTTTGTGCCAAAGAGTGACGACTTACACATGCCAAAATTTCCAGTTGCGATTGCTGCGATTACGAGTTGCACGAATACCTCCGATCCGAAATTATTAATTGCTGCTGGATTAATGGCGAGGAAAGCGAGGCCTTTAGGATTAAAGCCACCAGCTTGGGTAAAGACTTCTTTAGCCCCAGGATCGCCTGCCGCTGCATCGTATTTACAAAGGGCTGGATTATTAGAAGACTTTGCTGCGATTGGGTTTGATATTGTCGGCTATGGCTGTACCTCCTGTATTGGGAATTCTGGACCTTTGACCCAGTCCATGCGACTTGCCCAAGAAAAGGGCGAGTGCAAAGCAGTTGCAATTCTCTCCGGAAATCGTAATTTCCCAGGTAGAGTCAATCCTGAGATTGATTTAAGTTTCATCATGTCACCGACTTTAGTGGTGGCCTTTGGCTTGACAGGTAATGCACAGGTAGACTTCAATAAAGATCCTCTCGGGACGGATCTAAATGGCCAGCTTGTATTTTTAAAAGACCTTCTCCCCACTGATTCTGAAATTCAAGAGTATCTATTAAAAGGTTTGGATACCAAAGATTTCAAAGATGATTTTGTGCTTGCTACCAACAATCCACTATGGCAGGCGATACAAGTTAGTGAATCGCCCTTATTCCCCTGGAAGCAAAGTTCTACCACTTTAAGGAGGCCGCCATTTGCTGGCGTGAATGAAGGTAGCTTACTGGGTGATTACACGGCCTATCCATTATTAGTTTTAGGTGATGACATTACTACGGATCATATATCCCCGGCGAGCGCCATTCCACCGAACAGTTTTATTGCTGACTATTTAGTCAGCAAAGGTGATGACCGTGGGGATCTCAATGTGTTTGCTTCTCGGCGAGGGAACTGGGAAGTGATGATGCGCGCAGCATTTTATGCAAAGTCTCTAATCAATCACATCACATCAGATCTACCGGTTGGGCATACTCTTCATGTTCCATCTGGCAAAGTCATGCCGATTTGGGAAGCAGCAGCAAAGTACAAAGAGGACCGTGATTCTGTCGTTATTGTTGCCGGTGAAAGATACGGGATGGGCTCATCGCGTGACTGGGCAGCTAAGGGGCAACGGCTGTTAGGGGTAAGAGCGGTGATTGCAGTCAGTTATGAACGTATCCACCGTTCGAATTTAATTGGTATGGGTATATTGCCACTTGTGCTGCCAATTGGAGTCACTCCAAACACTTTACAGATGATGATTGGTGATACCGTAAGTATTCCCGCTCAAAAAGACCAGATAAAAGTAAGAGGAAAAATAGTAGTCAAGATTACACGAATCAATGGCAATGTTGATGAGATTGAAACGGACATTGCGGTGGATACTAAGATGGAATTAGAACTCCTACACTTTGGTGGTGTAATACCTCTTATATTGCATAAAAATCTAAATAAAAATTAACAATCTGATTATGCTAAGTCGTTATTTAGAATAAATCCTAGTGATTGCTGACCCAGTTTTCTACGATAAGGTTGGGGTAATTCAAAAAATCTGCTTCGTTGTTGGTGACTAGTGTCACTCCTAGGGACATCGTGGATCCTTTTTGCATTAAATCCTCATCAGTAATGCATCTATTTATTTCCCGTTCGGGAAATTTTGTTCATTATTTAAGCAATAAGTAGATAAATTTCCCGAACGGGAAATTATGTTGAAAAACTTAACAAACTCTAGTAATATTTCCCGATAAGGAAATATTTATGGGCTCAATAATACAAAACTCTGTAGACTTAGGTCGTGTGGTGCGCGAGACCCGCAAGCGCTTAAAACTAACGCAACCTCAATTAGCTTTAGCCGCTAATGTGGGGGTAAGGTTTATTGTCGAGTTAGAGGCTGGTAAACCCACTCTTCGATTTGAAAATATTATGAGAGTTTTACAGGTTGTGGGTGGCGTGTTAAGTGTAGATGGTATGACCCCATTCAACCGTAATGAACTTGATGGAGATCAATAAATGGTTAGAGATCTCAATGTTTGGTTTTTTGGAGAGTGCGTTGGAATGCTTACTCAAAATATGGGGCAACTCACCTTTCGATATTTACCGATGTGGCTAGAATCGAAGAATGCTCAGCCTCTTTCTCAATCCTTGCCCTTAGTTGCCGAGCCTTTCGAAGATAAGATTGCAAGGCCTTTTTTTGCTGGACTATTACCAGAGGGAAATAAACGTTCAGCGGTGGCAAAAATTTTAAAAGTATCTAGTAAAAATGATTTTGCAATCTTGGATGGTATTGGCGGCGAATGTGCGGGTGCTTTAGTTTTTTTGGAACCTGGTCAATCTCCTCCCATCGAAGAACATGTCACTGAATCTATTGAGTGGCTTAATGACGATCAGTTATTTGGGGTGCTAGAGAGGTTATCGAAGAAACCATTACTAGCTGGAGAGTCTGGATTGAGACTTTCACTTGCAGGAGCTCAAGAAAAATTACCAGTCGTTGTTAGAGAAATACAAAAAAGGGATGAATCGGTAAGTCCTTTTGAGATTGGTCTTCCGAAGGATAATGTACCAAGTTCGTATATTTTAAAGCCAGAGATATCCGGAGTTGAGGGCAGTGTCTACAATGAAGCATTTTGTCTTTCTTTAGCTAAGGAACTAAAGCTATTGACTGCCAATGCCAAGATTGGCCATACAAAAAATAGGACATATTTGTTAGTCGAGCGTTACGATCGTACTTTAGACCATCGTGGGCAATTAAAAAGATTGCACCAAGAAGATTTCTGCCAAGCATTAGGTATTCCGCCTGAGCTTAAATATCAAAATGAAGGTGGACCAACTATTGGAGATGGCTTTGCATTAATCCGTAAAGTAACCAGCCCGAGTGCCTCTCATCTTTTACGATTATTGGATTACATTATTTTTAATTGTTTGGTGGGTAATAACGATGCTCATGCTAAAAATTTTTCATTATTGTATGGCAAAAATGGACCGCAATTAGCACCTCTGTATGATGTTCTATCAACCGCAGTCTATCCGGATCTTACCGATAAAATGGCGATGAAAATTGGTAGTAAGTATCGATTTGAAGAACTGTATGCGCGTCATTGGCAACAGATGGGAGCGGCTGCACAATTGGGCTACTCTCCATTAAAGAAAAGAGTACTAGAGATTGCTAAGGAATTACCACATCTTGCAAAAGAAGTACAAACTCAATTTGAGAGCAAGGGTTGTTATCACCCAATTATTGCCAAAATTATTTCATTAATTGAAGAGCGATGCGCAACCACGATTCATCGTTTTTCGATAGATAAATAAGTTTTTTAAGAGATTTCTTGAGTTCACTGAGATGAACCTGATGAACTCAATCATTGTTGTTAATAAATTTAAATTTAATTTAATAAAATCAATTAATTAACATTTTTTTAAAATTACTAACATACACTATGTTAGTAATAAATATCAATGTTAAAATATAGCAATGAAGAATCAGAATGTTCTAATAAATCGAGTGGGTAATTATTTGCAACAGACTCTAGGTGAAGATCTGTTGTCAGAGGGTGCTTGGGAAGGAGCCGTGAACTTGCCGCGATACATCCTTCAAACTTATGAAATTCGTAAAGCTAAACTATCTAATAATCAGGTACTTCTGATAATTAACAAAGAAGGTACTCAAGCATTATCAGCTTTAATTAAGCAAAGGGCCCTGATAGAAAGAGCAGCTGGGATTCCTGTTATTTGGATTGGAGAATCAATTCAGGGTTATTTCCGTAAAGAGATGATTGCTCAGCGTGCTCCTTTTATCATTCCTTTTAAACAGGCTTATTTACCTCTTTTAGGGGTTCAGTTTCAAGAGCGAGAATTAGCGAACGGATCTGAGACCCATGATAAGTTACAAGTGGCAACACAAGTTTTTGTAATTAATGCATTACTTAACAATTTACCCAATAAATTAAACGCCAAAGAACTTGCGTTATCTATGGGTTACAGCATGATGACGATGACACGTATAAAGAACGAGCTATTAGCGCATAGTTGGTTGGATATGGATTTATATAAAAAAGACGGGTTATTGCAACTTAGGATTAAAGATATTCCGCTGTGGGAGGCTTCCAAGCCGTACATGCAAAATCCTACACGAAAACGTCTTTGGATTCGAAGTCCTAATCAATCGCTTAGGGAATTTCCCCTCGCAGGACTTAGTGCCTTAGCAAAGCAAACCCACTTAGGAGAACCAGAAAATGTTGTGCGAGCGATTGGGGAAGTAGATTGGCGAAAAATAGAAAAAGAGTTAGACGCTAATCAAGTAGTACCTGAGCAAATTGATGGTGCTTTAGAGTTGGAGATTTGGCGTTATGCACCCCAAAGGGTCAAAACTTCTAATATCCAAGAATGGGGCCATGTTCACTCTGTTATAGACCCATACTCTTTGTGTTTATCCTTAGAGCAGATAGATGACGATAGGGTAAAGTTATCTCTTAAGGAGTTAATGACAGGAATGATTTAATGGCAGAGCAATTAGGGCTTAAGTTTTTTGAAGAAGTATTTAAGGAGTATCAAGATCAGTATGTTCTCATCGGTGGAAGTGCAACCCAGTTAGCGATGGAAGATGCAGGTCAGCAATTCAGTCGTACCACTAAAGACCTAGATATTGTAGTAATAGTTGATGCATTGACGATGGAGTTCATTGAAAGATTTTGGCAATTTATCAAAGAGGGTAAATATCAAATCCAGCAAAAGAGTGATGGTACCAAACAGTTTTATCGATTTAAAAAACCTCAAACATTTGCTTATCCAGTTATTCTTGAACTCTTTTCAAGGAAGCCTGACTTTCTTCGTGAAAGAAATCATCGAGAAATAATAGTCATTCCTCTAGTAGAACAAGCTTCTAGTCTTTCCGCCATTTTGTTGGAAGATGATTATTATGAGTTAATTAAAAATAATAAAAAAGATAATTTTATTTGGGTTGACGCAAAGGTTCTTATCCCATTAAAAGCAAGAGCGTGGCTTGACCTTAGTAGACGTAAACGTATTGGTGAGAGGATTGATTCATCTGATGTTAGGAAACATTTGCGAGATATCTTGAGGCTAGTGTCCATTCTCCCAACTGATTTTAGATACTCATTGCCACCAACGATACTAAGTGATATGCAGCAATTTTTAGAACTAGCTAAAGAGGAGAATATTGATTTAAGTGGGTTAAATCACCCAAAAGGAACAACTTTAGCAAGTGTGTTCATTCAATTAGGCCAAGCATTTCTCTAAGGGCGGTTCACTCATTTAGTGAGTTACAGAATTTATCTCATCATCAAGGCAATTCTTGACTATTAGGAATACTTAGTAATCCTAATTCTATTAATTAATCTTGATTTGCTTTGACCTGGTAATCTCCGTCCAACGCTTGGTATCTTCTTGCACAAACTTGGCAAATTCATCGACTGTTAGATTGATAATTTCTGCACCCTGTGCGCTCAGTTTTTCTTTCACCTCATTGTCTGCTAAAGCTTTATTGACGGAGTCATTGAGTAACTGGATTTGATCCCTAGGAGTTCCTTTCGGAAAAGCAAAGCCAAACCAATTGGAGGTGACAAAGCCATTCACACCTTGTTCTTCAGCCGTTGGTATTTTAGGGAATAAAGCTGCGCGCTTCGCAGAACTCACAGCGAGCGGGCGTAATTTGCCAGATTGAATACCACTTAGTGCAGTAGGCAAAGCCGCAATAATCAAATCAATATTGCCGGACTGCAAGGCAAAATTTGCTTCACTCATGCCTTTGAATGGGACGTGTGTCAGGTTAATACCTGCCGATGCATTGAAGCGTTCCGTCACAATGTGATTGGTACTACCAACCCCTGCCGAGCCATAATTAAGTTGGTTGGGGTTCGCTTTTGCGGCAGCGACTAAATCTTTCAGAGTCATATAGGAAGACTCAGATCGGACCAAAATAACAAATGGTGTTTGCGTAATAAATGCACTAGGGACTAAATCCGTACTCACATCCCAGGTGAGGTTATTAAATAAACCTGGCAGCATGGCATAGGTGGCATCAATCAAAACGGCCATTGAACCATCGGGAGTTTGATGGGCGACATAATCAAAGGCAATTCTGCCACCCGCACCAGTCTTGTTCTCTACCACGATAGTTCTACCGGTCTGTTCACTTACTTTCTGAATGACGAGTCTAGTATAGGTGTCAGAAGCACCACCAACAGCAAACGGTACAATCATTTTGAGAGGTTTTGCGCTTTGAGAGTAACTGAGTGGAGTCATCAAAGTGCCGGCAAGGACAAACGCACTAATCAACGATTTGAGTAAGAGATGCATGTTTATCCTTTCAAGATAGGCCATGTAGAAACATCAAAATCATCCTGCAAAATAATATGGGCAAAACCTCTAACATCTCTCAGCGAGCGGGTAATATGACCTTTGCCCGTGAAGTCATCTGGCAAAAGTAAATCGCCAGGTTTTAAGATATATCTTTCACCAGAGCTGACTTCAATTTCTAGGATGCCTGAAGTGATAATAATGAGTTGATGACGCGGTGCATTGTGATGCATCTGCACATGGCCCTCGGGCGTTTCCCGAAAGAACATTTCTTTCACCGGAAAAATTTCGGAAATCGGACGATTTTCCCCGGACAAAGGAATCTGTCTTTTTTCCATGGCGGAATCACCATTTGCCATTGCATATAGTCGATAAATAATCACGCGTGTCTCCTGATATTAAATAAAGGGGTACATTGCCCCGTCCATCGTAATAATATTAGCAGTAATGTAACTAGCTAGGGGAGAAGCTAAAAATAAAGCTACATTAGCAATTTCTTCAGGCTTAGCAAGACGTCCCATTGGGATATCACTGGTAAATTCTTCAAGTACTTGTTCTTTTGATTTCCCAGTTTGTTTGGATTGCGCTTCGATGAGACCTTCTAAGCGACCGGTTAAGGTGATGCCAGGATTAATGGCATTGACCCTTACACCATGCGCCGCATACGCAGTAGCGAGGCCATTGGTCGCTAGCATCAGGGCAGCATTCGCAGCTCCTCCAGAAATGTGCACTGCTTTGGCAATTTTGCCGCCATGGCCAATCACATTAATAATATTGCCACTACCCTGTTTCGCCATGCGTTTGATGACGGGATCGATGAGGTGGATATAGGGATAGAACTTGGCATCCATCGAGGCTTGCCAAGCCTGTGGGTTTAGATCATCAGGACCTACCCGTTTCGCTGCTCCCGAACAATTAATCAAAACCTTGACCGAACCAAATTTTATTTCTGAAAGATCTAAAGCCTCTAAGGCTGCAGAGGCATCTGATAAATTGGCAGCAATCGCTTGGAGGCGCGGATGCGTTGATTGTCCTGAAATCTCTAGCAACGCGCTATTGAGGTTATCTTGACTGCGAGAGATGATGGTGACGTTGGCACCTTCGTTGAAAAATGCTGTCGCACAGGCAAGACCAATCCCTTTGCTACCTCCAGAGACAAGTACATGTTGCTGATCAAAGTTGAGTTGCATCAGCTTTCCTTAGATAGATAAAAAAGGACTAAACCGACAGATTGAATAGTTGCTATGAAGATTGGTGTGGACCATCTTGTCTCCGATTTTTTTTGATATGAAATACTTTTTTGATTTTGTAAATTCTAATACGAAGCGATCTCTAGAACAACATCAACAGTAATAATACGACTACAACCTTGAACATCTTTGGTCAAATCCCCGAAAGACAAGATGCTAATGTGGGTGTTTATATGGACAATATTATTGTCACGGTCGACTTTTGAAATCATGCCACTGGGACAGTGGCTATAAATTGATATTTGGTTTCACACCATCACGAATATCCATCACCACCAGTTTGCCGTGCTCAGCCGCATATTTAATGGTATCTAAGCGATTGGTTTCAATCAGTAGATGCAGAATATCATGTTCAGCAATCCCTTTTTGTTTAGCAAGTTCTACGGCTTCCGAAATAGAGCCCGCTAAAATGCGGCGGGCTTCTGATAATCCTTGCGCTCTGAGTTGCTGTGATTCTGCTTCAGCACGAGCTTCGCCTACGATACGAATTCTCTTGGCTTCCGCTTCTTGGGTGGCAGCTTCTTTTTCTCGCTCAGACGCAACGACGCGGTTAAAGGACGCTTGGACTTCATGCGAAACCATGGGTTGGTCAACGAGTACGCTAATAATTTCAAAGCCAAAACTTTCCATTTTTTCTTTTAGCTCTTCTTGTACTTCACGCGCAATTTTTTCGCGATCCTCGAACAGATTTTGTAGTTTCATCGAGGACGTAGTAGCCCGAATGGTATTGAGAACCCAAGTGGCAATTTGCTCTCTTGGATTCGATAATTTATAGTGTGCATTGGCAACAGCATTCTCCCGGATTTGTAACATGATGTTGATCGGTAATCTCACGAACATGTTGTCCGAGGTTTTGACTTCTACTTCGGATTTGATTTCGGTGACGCGCAAATCGATTTTGGCAATACACTGCTCTATGCCCGGAATAATCAGGTTTAATCCGGCATGTAAGGTTCTAGAATACTTCCCAAAACGTTCCACAATCACGGCAGTTTGTTGGTTTACAACCCGTATTCCCGTAAAAACAATGATTGAACAGAAGATGCCTCCTAACACGAGGACTACATAAAGTAATTCGTTCATTTTACGACTCCCTTTAAGGTTTTCTACAATGTATTATTCAAATATTACACTGATGCAGTGTATTTTTTACATGGCTCATATAATGAGCTAATCAACTGTTACGCTGAATTGATTCTTTTTTGCAACAACTTTTCGGAATTTTAGTCATATGGATTTTTTACAAATTGGGCTCCTCGTTATCGGCGTTTTACTGGTTTTCATCATCTGGAAATTAGCTACTTCCCAAAATAATCCAGGCGCACAAGCTGAGATGGAGCAGTTAAAAGAGAAGATTGCACAATTGAATGGTGCGGTGATGGCTTTACTCGATACCAATCGTAATTCGGCGAATGATTTAAAGGCTGAATTAAACCGGGATATGACGAGTCTACGAACCTCAGTGACTGAACATCTCGCCCAAACGGGGCGGGAAATTTTAGAAACGAATCGTCATTCCGCCGCTGACTTAAAGACCGATTTAAATCGTGATATTACGACTTTACGCACCGTAGTTACTGAAAATCTGACCCAAACAGGTCGTGAGATGCGGGAAACATTAGTACAGCGTTTAAATGAAATCCAAAAAAATAATGCTGAAAAACTCGAAGAAATGCGTAAGACCGTTGATGAGAAACTACACGCGACCTTAGAGCAACGTCTGGGTGAATCGTTTAAGCAGGTTTCTGCCCAACTTGAACAAGTGCATCGTGGACTAGGTGAGATGCAAACGCTAGCAACCGGTGTTGGTGATTTACGTAGGGTCCTGACCAATGTGAAATCTCGTGGCACCTGGGGTGAGGTGCAATTAGGTGCTTTGATTGAACAGACCTTAACCAAAGATCAATATCAAAAAAATATTAGTACAAGGCCTGGCAGCGCTGATTTGGTTGAATTTGCGATTCGCTTACCAGGACGTGAAATTGATGCGCCAGTATGGTTGCCAATTGATGCGAAATTTCCGATTGAGGATTACTTGCGGTTGTCCGATGCGCAAGACCGGGTGGATATTCTGGAGATTGAATCTGCCGGGAAAGCATTGGAGACCCGTATTAAATTAGAAGCGAAAAAAATTCGTGAAAAATACATCGAACCGCCCCATACAACGGACTTTGCGATTCTGTTTTTACCCACTGAGGGACTTTACGCCGAAATCATCAGGCGTAATGGTTTAATCGAGTTTTTACAAAACGAATATCGTGTTTCAGTCGCAGGACCATCAACGTTCTCAGCGATGTTAAATAGTTTACAAATGGGCTTTAAAACATTAGCGATTGAAGAACGTTCTTCAGAAATTTGGAAAACTCTTTCTAAAGTCAAAACTGAATTTGGCAAGTTTGGTGAAGTGATTGATGCGACCAAGAAAAAATTAGAAGCGGCGTCTAAACAATTTGATTCTGTAGATACTCGAACTAGACAAATTAATAAAGCCTTAAAGGGCGTTGAAGTTTTATCCATGCCCGATGGCAGTTTAATCGGTCTAGACTTAGAAGACGATCCAGAGAGTTGAGAGTAGTTGATTCGCCGCAATACGAGATATAAGTACGGCATTCATGATGAGCACTAACCCTAGTTGTTTAATTACTAAATCAGTTCAGAATGAAGGAAGTTCATTTTTGATTAAGTAATTCAAAAAATTAGGAGGCTTCTGTTAAAAATGATGACAATGACTCGTCTTCGCGTAATTTTTCTCGCTTTTGTTATGAGTGTCCTCTTGGGTGTATTGCTGAATTTGGCCTATGCTCAAACCAGCTATCCCACTCGGCCTATTAAATTAATTGCGCCGTTTCCTCCAGGAGGAACTAGTGATTTATTGGGTCGTATGTTGGCTCAAAAATTATCCGATGAATTAGGTCAACCCGTGATTATTGAAAATCGTCCTGGTGCCAGTGGCAATATTGGTCACGAGATTGCGTCTAAAGCTGCGCCGGATGGTTATACCCTATTGTTGTCGAATAGTAGTACGGTGGTAAACAATCCCTTTTTGTATAAGCAAATGAATTTCGATTGGTACAAAGACTTTAGTCCCATTTCTTTAGTAGCGATTGCCGGACAAGTTCTGATTGTGCATCCTAGTGTGCCAGCAAAAAATGTTGCAGAACTCACCGCACTTGCCAAAGCGCAACCTGGAGTGCTTAATTTTGGCTCTGGTGGGAAAGCGATTCAGTCGCATATCAGTGGAGAAATGTATAAAACTGCTGCAGGTGTTGATATCATTCACGTTCCATATAAAGGAACTGGCGTTGCTGTGGCAGATGTGGTAGCAGGGCAGATTCAGATGATCTTCTCCGATATGGCACCAGCTGTACCGTTTATAAAAGCGAATAAAGTACGCGCTTTAGCAGTTACCTCTCCCCAACGTACCAATACTTTGCCGGATGTGCCGACGATGGTTGAGGCGGGTTTTCCGAATTTCGACGCTTCCGTCTGGTGGTCGATCGTCGCGCCTCGAGGAACTTCTAATGTCATTATTGATCGGGTCAATTTAGCTTTGAGCAAAATTATGGTGAGTAACGAGATTAAAGAGTCGTTTGAAAAACTGGGCGTCACTCCTTTATTTAGTGCTCCAGCAAAAGTCTTTGAACTATCTCGTAAAGATTCACCCATTATTGGTGAGGTGATGAAACGAGCAGGAGTAGAAAAAGAGTAGACCTGCAAAATATATTTGAATGATAGCAAATTGCAAGACGCCACTTTACAAAGTCTAAGTAAATTTAGAGGATGTTAAAGTTTGTATCCAAAACTCGTGTTGCTGCCATTCGTTTGGGAATCCCCTATTTGATACTGAATCTTGGGTGATTAGCGGAAGTCGCAGGGGATACCAATAGGCACTTAAGCGTTAATAGTCAATCCTAGTCAAGTATGCAAGTGCAGTAGTATGATCCGTGACCTTAAGTCCCCTCGATTTAAGCAACTCCAACTGTTGATCTAAAGAAAGGTGATGTTTGCAATAGGTTGACGACATTTCTGAAACTAAAAAAAGAAAACTCGCCCGTGCATCTTTCGACGTAGAGGAGCGAGCCGTGTTATTTATACATTAATTCAGACTAATCCATCATGTCAACTTCAAATGAGTATTTATCAGAAAGTATTCTTGTGCTCTAAGATTTGGTACTATTCTCAATCTCATTAGTTTAAATACCTTGCGGATTCCCACCGAGACGACGCGCCACCCAGTCCGTCATATAATCCACTACCATGGTGCTATTGTCAGCGCCACAGTGTTCTGCACCGCCATCAAACAAGCTAAATACCTTTAACTCTTTATCGGGACTATTCACGGCTGCTTCAATCGTTTTCTCCGCATGCCACAATGGAATTTGGCGATCATTTTCACCGTGTACGACGAGGAGTGAACAACGAATTTGATGAGCGATAGGCTCGAGTGTCATCTGCTTCACAATTTTTAAGGTCTCAGGAAACGAGTCGGTACCAAACACCCAATTGACATGCTCAGCGTATCCTGGCACAGAAGGCTCACCATTACCCTTTAGGCGACTTTCTACCGCATGGCCGTAATCAAAAATCGCACCCCAAGCGACACAGCATTTAAAGCGTGGCTCAAAGGCCGCAGCTCTTGGCGCATAGTAACCACCAAGGCTTAGAGCAATGATACCGATGTTGTTGACATCCACATCGGAGCGAGTTTCTAGGTAATCAACACAAGCAGATGCGGAGCGTTCAGTATCCGGTCCACTCGGTAAGTTTTGTAAACGCAGTGCGGCACCTACGCCTGGATGATCCACAATCAATACGGAAACACCACGGCGTTTAAACTCATCTGCAATCGCCGAGTACACAATCTCTTTGGTTAAATCTAAGCCATTAAAGTGCACCATGCAAGGAGACTTTTCCGCACCAGGCGCTTTCATATAGATGGCTGGTAGAAAGGTGCCTTCATACGGGACTTGGACATATTCAACCGGCTCTTTACGAAACTTGAGGCCCTTTTCATAGGCGGCAATCCCTTTTTTATAAGCAACAATTCTCCTCGGGTCTTTATGACTTGGCATCCGTTCGGCTAACTGAAAATACAAACCACAGCGTAGATACTTCCTACCCGCTGACAATAGATTGCCCGCTTGTTCATCGGCCTGCGCTAAGCGCTCGACCCGCTCGGCCATTTTTGTCCAACTTTCAAACCAGGCATTTTGAGCTACCACGTCACCACCCAGTGCCTTAATGCCGGCCGCTTCTTTTAACGAACGACAAGCTTCATCAATTTCTGCGATTTGTCCGCCACGGTTGAGCGCAGACATCACCGCTAAACTCCAAGTGTAATTATTGGGGAAATATTCAAACATATGGTCTCCTAGTTTTATAGTGGATCTATTATTGTGGGTCTATTTTGGCAATTTTAAAAATCTTGCTTTGATACGCGATATCTTCACTGATAAATTTAGCAAAATCAGCCGGTGTGGATCCCATCGGAATGAGGCCGAGCTCTTCTAATTGTTCTTTCATCTCTAGCGTTTGAATTGATTTTGCAATGGCTTGTTGCACCTTATCAATTTTCTCAACGCCTGTTCCTGCTGGAAACCACATGCCATACCACCCAAAGATCGGTTCCATACCTTTAACACCGAGCTCGCTAAAAGTAGGTACATTGGGTAGTGCTGGGCAACGCACTGAGCTAGAGATGGCGATTGCCTTTAAGCGTTTTTCTTTAAACATTTGTGTAGCACCCACAGTGGACAAAAATGTCATATCTACCTGTTTAGCGAGTACATCAGCAATGGCTGGACCACTTCCTTTATAAGGGATGTGGGTTAATTGAATATTGGTTAAATGTTCGAAGAGTGCTGCTGCTAGGTGTGTTAAATTGCCTTGACCACCCGAGGCATAATTCATTTTTCCCGGCTTTTCTTGGGCTAAGGTAATGATATCTTTTAAGGAGTTTACGGGAGTGTCGTTATTCACGACAAGCACTAAACCATAAGAACGCGCCACTAAGGTAATGGGCGCAAAATCTTTCATGGGATCATAGGGGAGTTTTTTATAAAGTACGGGGTTGGCACTAAAAGAGCCAGTCATAAATAACATGGTGTAACCATCGGTCGCCGACTTTGCCACTAGGTCAGAGCCGATAATGCCATTCGCTCCGGCACGATTATCAACAATCACAGAGACTCCTAAAGAGTCGCTGAGTTTGAGAGCTACTTTTCTCGCCATCAGATCTAAAGGACCGCCAGCAGAGAAAGGCACAATCATTTTGATCGGACGAGTGGGCCATTTTTCAGTAGTAGTGTTTTGCGCGAATGCTTGGTTGCCTATACTAGCTAGGATGAGTAAAGCCCCGAATCCCACAAGGCTTTGCCTCATGGTTGAACCAGCCTTTAAAAAACTATACCAATGCGGAAGATTCATTCCGTACTCTCCTTTAAGGAAAAATAAATTGATTCGTCAATTGCTTAGTCCAATTTAAGACCTAATTTTTTAACCACGAGTGACCAAGTTTCTGATTCACGAGCAATTTGCTTCGTAAAGTCTTCGGCAGTATTTGCTACCACAATCGCACCGAGATGATTAATCCGTTGAGTCACTTCGGGTAATTTACTGGCTTGCACAATTTGTTGATTCAGTTTTTTCATGATGTCTACGGGCGTGCCAGCAGGCGCAAAAAAACCATACCAAGAGCCCACATAAAAGTTATTGAGGCCCACTTCACTAAAGGTTGGTACCTCAGGTAAATTGGCCAGCCTGGTAGTTGAAGCAACGGCAATTGGGCGAATTTTTTTTGCCTGAATATTAGGGATGGAAGACAAACCGCTATCAAAGGTCATCGAGATATTACCCGCCAGTAAATCTGCCATCCCAGGAGCACTACCCTTATAGGGTACATGAATCAATTTCGTGCCAGTGAGCATTTGAAATAACTCTCCGGCCAAATGCGAGGAACTACCATTTCCAAAGGAGGCAAACGATAACTTATTCGGGTTTTCTTTGGCGTACGCAATCAGTTCCGGTAGATTGTTCACTGGTAAGCTGGGATGAACTGACAAGATGAAAGGCGCATCCGCCACTAAACTAATTGCCTCAAACTGCTTGGTCGAATAAGAGAGTTTTTCATACAGTAAAGGGTTTGTCACAAAAGTACCCGTGGTCCCGAGTAACAGCGTATAGCCATCTGGTAGCGCTTTGGAAGCAATCTCTGTGGCAATAATATTGGCCGCTCCTGGACGATTTTCCACTACAAAAGTTTGGCCCATCGACCTCGTCAATTCTTGTTGAATAATGCGACCAATCACATCTGCACCACCTCCTGGGGAAGACGGATTTAGAACTCGAACAGGGCGTTGAGGATAATTCGTGCTTTGAGCAAATAAGGATGGACTAGTAAAAAAGCTGGCATAAATAAAACTACATACGAGCAAAAAATGCTTTATTTGACGAGACATAACTTATTCTCCGAATGGCACATAAATTTTTCGCGCAAAATCAAGCAATCGTAACTCAGTTCGTGGCGCACCAACTGCTTGAATACTCAGCGGACGACCACGTTCATCTTTACCAATGGGGATTGAAAGAGCAGGAAGTCCTAAATAATTAATAAATCCCATCAAGTGGAAAAGTCCGATTAACTTTTCCTTTGAGAAGTCGGGGTGACCAATTTCTGCTTCACTCCAATTTGGGAGAGAGCACGTAAAGTTTGGTAATAACAAGATATCAAAGTCAGTAAAGTACTTCTCGATAAAGGCGGCCGAGTTGTTGGAGCGATCGCTCAGCATGACGGCGTATTCGGCTTGAGAAATTAATTTACCCTGCTTACAGACAGTTTTTAAGGTGCGCGTACAAGATGCCTGATCAAGTTCTCCAGCATATAACTGATTGGCTTCATAACTCATGATTTGATCGGTTAACACTTTCAAGTGCGCAAATTCTGGCATCTCAATTTTCTGCATCTCTACAGTAGAGCCAAGAACGTCGAGGAGGGCGGTGCTCACCATCTCATCGATCAACGCAGGGAGCCAAAGCCCAATGCGAGGTGCGACAGGACTTTCCTCTGTAGAGATCAATGGCAGCTCGGCAATGATGTTAAGGAGCAGTTTGATATCTTCTAGATGGTACGCTAACAAGCCAACAGTATCTAGACTCGGTGATAGTTTGTTCACGCCGGTCGATGAAATCAAACCAGCGCTAGTTTTTAAGCCGAGAATGCCACAGGTGGCAGCTGGAATGCGCACTGAACCGGTAGTATCAGTTCCTAAGGAAATCGGCGTCATCCCACTGGCAACTGCAACGGCCGAACCACTCGATGAACCACCCACCACATAATCGGGGTGGAGGGGATTGATACATCTAGGAAAATTAGCATTTTGCGCACTGGCACCACAGGCATATGGCACCATTACGGCAGTAGCAATCGTGACAGCCCCAGCATCCTCTAACTGTTGGATAACTGGCGCATTTTTCGTCTCTTCTGCCGGTATTGGTGGTGTCAAACCAAAGCCAGGTGCAAGGTGGTTTAAATCAAAGATATCTTTATGGATGAGCCCAATCCCTGCTAATGGCCCTGGTTTTGGAATACTAGCTTGCGTGAACCCTGAGAGGCAATGAAAGGTTTGATTGATTACGTTCGCCGCGATTGCTTGCTGATGGACAGCTTCTTCGGCAGAGATTTTTTCCTGCTCTTGTTGACAAAGCATCTGCGCAATGGAGGGGTGCTTCGTCAACATGAGATCATCAGAGGATAAATAAGACCAGAAAATTATTGTGCAGCATAACCCCCGTCAACCAGTAAATCAGAGCCCGTGACAAAAGCAGAGGCATCACTCGCTAAGTACAAAGCGGCGAGGGCGATTTCTTCTGGTTGCGCAAGTCTACCCAATAAATGCATTGGACCTAGTTCTTTGCGAGCGTTTTCCATCGTACCAAAACGCAGCGTCATTCTTTCCGTTTCAACCGCACCCGGTGAAATGGTATTGGTCCGGATGCCTTGTGCTGCATGATCAATCGCCATCGCCCGTGCTAAGTTAATCAAAGCTGATTTAATCGCGCAATAAACGGCACGATTCGCCGTTCCAACGCGCCCAAGTTGCGAGGCAATATGAATAATTGAGCCTGATTTACCAGCAGCCATATGCGGAATGACTGCTTTACTCATCAAGAATGCACCGGTTAAGTTAACGGAAATGGCTTTATTCCAATCTTCTAAGGAGTAATCTGCTACGCTACCACTCGGATCTTTAGCTGCGGCGCCATTCAATAACACATGAATCCCGTCAAAAGCTTGCATTACTTGCAAGACGGCTTGTTGCGTCGATGGCTCACTACTCACGTCAGCATGTATACCAATGGCAGTACCACCAGCTTGATTAATTTCTTCAGCCGTTCTGATGGCATTTTCAGTTAGCATATCTAAGCAGGCAACTTTAGCACCTGCTTGGGCAAAGGCTATAGAAATTGCTCTACCAATACCTTGGCCCGCACCTGTCACAACCGCTACTTTGCCGGTTAAGGCATATTTATTGAGGATATTTTCCATGCTTGTCTCCGTATTTATGAGGTACCTAATTAAGAGGTACCCAAATAAGCTTCTTTAATTTTTGGATCATTGATTAAATCTTTACTATTACCACTTGTCAGAATCTTGCCGGTTTGTAAAACGTAAGCACGTGAAGCAGTGCCGAGCGCGTAGTGCGCATTTTGTTCAACCAATAAAACGCTCGTATTGTTGGCATTGATTTCTCTGATCGTTCTAAAGATATCTTGGACAATAATCGGCGCGAGACCCAAGGACGGTTCATCTAAGCAAAGTAAGCGTGGTTCTGACATCAGCGCACGGCAAATGACGAGCATCTGTTGTTCACCACCCGATAAAGTACCCGCATTCTGTTTCGCTCTGACTTTCAACTTAGGAAACATCGTGACCATTTTTTCAATCAAGGAATTCATTTTTGGGCGGTTATTACGGTGGCAGTAGCCGCCCATTTCCAAGTTTTCCATGACCGTTAAGAAGGGGAACACATGACGACCCTCAGGTACTAGAGCAATCCCTAGCTTATTTCTTTCATAGGATGGCATTCTTGTAATATCAATCCCATCAAATAAGATCTTGCCTTTACGTGGGTACATCGCACCAGCGACCGCGCGCATCGTGGTGCTTTTGCCAGCACCATTGGAACCAATTAAGGTCACGATTTCATTGTGACCTACGGTAAAGTTGATGTTTTGACAGGCAGCCACTTCACCATAGGCGATTTCAAGGTCAATAGCCTCTAAGAGTGCGCTCATACAGTCGCTCCTTCACTACCAAGGTAAGCTGCAATCACTTTGGGATTCGACTGTACTTCTGCTGGACTTCCATCAAACAGATACTCTCCGTGATCCATGACAAAGATTTGATCGGCGATATTCATAACTAATTTCATATTGTGTTCAACCAAAATAATGGTCATATTTTGTTGTTGTAAAAGTTTGAGACGGCTCATTAAAAATTGCACTTCCGTATCATTCAGTCCAGCCGCAGGTTCATCGAGCATAAATACTTTAGGCTTGGTCGCGAGAGCCCGTGCAATCTCTAGCATGCGTTGGGAACCATAGGACAGGGAACCAGCGCGTTCATTCGCTTTATCTTTTAAGCCAATAAAGTCTAATAACTCGAGAGCTTGTGCCTGGCATTCAAGGCGATTTTTTTTGTATTCTCCAGCCGGAATAAAGTATTGCCAAAATGGAATTTTGTGATGAATATGAAAGCCCGCAATCACGTTGTCAATCACCGATAATTGTTTAAATAAACGAATCTTTTGGAAGGTTCTTGCAATCCCTAAATGAACCCGTTGATGAAGAGACAAGGTGTTGATTTCAACGCCGTTATATTTAATGGAGCCAGACGTTGGTAAATAAACGCCGGACAATAAATTTAAGGTGGTTGACTTACCGGCACCATTCGGACCAATAATGGTTTGAATGGAATTCGCTGGAATTTTAAATGAAATACCATCGACAGCTTTTACACCGCCAAAGTGCTTACATAAATTTGTGACTTCTAAGATGTTTTCTGACATGTCAATATTCTGTATGTATAAATCAATGTGATTTGAAAAGTTTATTCTTGATTGTTTGGAAGGCCTGCAGAATTCCACCAGGCATAAACAGAACAACGAGAGTTAAAGAAATGCCATAAACGAGAAGACGTGCATCACCTAAGCCTCTTAATAATTCAGGCAAGATGGTGAGTACGATAGCGCCGATAATAGGGCCAAACATCGTACCCATTCCCCCGACGATCACCATGGCTAAATAGGTAAAGGATTCAACGACGGCAAAGGCATCTGGCACTAAGGTACCAACAAAACTAGGATAAAAAGAACCCGCTAAGCCAGCAATAAAGGCGCCGACACCGAAAGCAAATATTTTCCAAAGTTTGGCATTGATCCCGAGTGACGCTGCCGATACTTCATCTTCCCGAATCGCGCGTAAGGTATCGCCGATGGGCGATCTTAAGAGGTTTCCTAAAATAATATAAGTAACCATCGTGACAGTTGCGACCAAATAAAAAAGGTTCACACTATTATTAAATTTAATTTCAGTGCCAAACAGATGGATTGGCGTTGGCGCTGGAATGCCGTAAATACCCAAAGGTCCTGAGGTCATTGAGTCCCAATTTAATAAAATTTGGTGCAAAATAATCGCAAAAGCCATGGAGGCAATCGCCAGGTAATGGCCTTTGAGGCGAGTAGCAAAGAATGCCAAGAAAATACCGACAGCACCTGCTAAAAAAGAACCAGAAAGGGCGGCGAACCAAAAGGTAAACCCAGCTTTTTTGATGAGTAGCGTCGTGGCATAAGCACCCACTCCAAAGAATGCCGAGTGACCTAAATTCAACTGCCCGGTATAACCTAAAATGAGATTGAGTGACATCGCCAGCATGATGTTCATGGCAATCACCACCAAGATTCCTTTCCAATAGGCGGAACCACTCAGGACAATGGGGAGTAACCAAATGACCCCTGCAACGAGCAAGTACTGTACCCAAGTTGGGATTTTTTTCAACAATCGTAACTCAGACATTTTCTTCTTTCTTCTCTGCAACCAAACCGGTAGGTTTGACTAATAACATCACCAGTAATAGGGCAAAAACCACGAGGTCAATCACTCCTGATCCGAGATACTGGGTCGTAAAGGCTTCAATGAGACCAACTAGTAATCCGGCAATAATCGTACCTGCCATATTGCCGAAGCCACCGATAATCACAATCGCGAAGGATTTAACAATCACAGACGCTCCTGCAAACGGCGTCAGTACCAAAATTGGACCCAGCATGGCACCAGCCATACCGGCCATGGCAGAGGCGATCACGATCGTTAGCATGATGAGGAATTTTTGATTGATCCCCATGAGGCCAGCTGTTTCGCGGTCTTGTGAAATTGCTCTTAGCGCCTTGCCTGTAAAGGTGTATTTCATAAAGAGATAGAGGCCTGCAATCGTGCTCGAAGCCACGATCACAACGAGTAAGCTTTGTGAAGTAAAGAAAATCTTACCAAAGCGAATTGTTTCATCGTAAGGACTATTAAATTGGTAAGGGACTGGGCCAAAGGCCAGTAAAGCACCGTTTTCTAGTAAAACGGAAACACCAATGGTGGCAATCAGTGGTCGTAGCTCATCCCCTCGTTCTCGCAGTGGCGCAAAAATCGTCAGATTAATTAAATAACCTAGTAGCGCGCCAGTAAACAGGGCAACCACAATACTGAGTAAATAAGCACCACCAACCCACTGTACAAAAAAGTACGCTGCAAAACCACCTAAGGTGACAAAGTCAGCATGAGCAAAGTTGATTTGGTTCATGACCCCATAGATGAGGGTTAAACCAAGTGCGACCATTACATACAAACAACCCATCACAACACCGTTAATGGTTTGTTGGATCGTTAAATTTAAGATATCAGGCATTTTGAATGATTAAAAGTACTACGAGAGAAGATGTCGATCAGCTCTGCATCAACCTTCATGAAGGCGGATGCAGAGTTTTAATCTACAAAAGGGACATACACTATGTTACGAATGGATTACCAGTTGAGTGTTTTCCAACTCAAATCTGGATTTGTTTCCACATAGTGAATAACAGACATGTTTTGATTTTGGCCAGTTGGTCCAAAGGTGATTTTTCCGGTAGTGACTTCAACATCAACCATTTTTAATAATTGATTTTTGATTTCTTCAGAATTCGTTGCACCTCTTTTTACTGCCTCAGCAATAATCAAGATTTGATCATAGGTATGAGCATTTAAGTGAGTAGGAACTACATCTGCACCGTATTTTGCTTTGAAGTTTTTCACAAAGTTTTGTACGACAGGACGCTTTTCATTAGGATCGAATTGAGAAATACGGGTATAGCCAACAGAAGCTTTACCAGCTTTTTGGTCATAGCCCCAAGGTACCCAAATCGTACCGATCTGAATTGCTTTACCGCCACCACCTTTAGTCACACCAGCTTGTGCTAAGGCTTGCGCCAATTTCACTGTTTGACCTTCGAGTGCTGAAACTAACAAGACATCGACGTCACCCATCGAAGCTACGCGCGTTGCAATCGATGTGAAGTCGCTCACGTCTCTCGCAAATTCAATTCTGCCTAACACTTTACCGCCGTTTGCAACGAAGGTTTTCTCAAAGTTGTCAGAAATATCAATACCTGCATTCGTTTTTTCGTTCAATAAAATCGCATTTTTTGCTTTGATATTTTTGATGGCATTGATGGCTAAGCTATCTGTTTGTTGTTTGGCATCTGGGAAAATACGGAAGGCATATTTGTAACCAGATTCCGTAAATTTCACCGTCGCAGAACCTGCGTTAATGAGGGGCACTTTAGCCTCTTCTAAAACGGACATTGCCGCTAAAGTTGCATCTGAGCACTCTTCACCGATAGTGACGTGAGGCTTAAAGTTCTCTAACATCCGCTTTGCCGCATTCGTTGCAGCGAGTGGAGAGCATTGTGAATCTTCGTAGTTAATCACGAATTTATAACCATTCACACCCGTTTTATTGAGTTCTTCTAGCGCGAGTTCCGCACCTTGTTTACCCATCACACCGAAATAAGAACCCGGGCCAGAAGCTGGCAATAATGCGCCGATTCGAATAACTTTTTCTTGCGCTTGGCTAGCTGCAATGGATAAGCCTGCTACAGCAGTAATGATCATGCCATTAATAAGCTTAGTTGTGAATTGTCCAACAAACGGACGTGTTGCCGATGGTTTCATCATGTAGTCTCCAAAGTATTTATAAATATTTTTTTTTACTAAACAAACATTACCTCATAAAATATTTTTTGACAAGTAGGTGTAATATGAATAAAAAATATTAATTCAATTGAGACAATGCATTAGAAAATGATAGTACTGATAACAGGTGGCACAGGTTTTGTAGGTCTTAACCTCGCCCAACAATTGTGCAAAAAAGGCTTCAAGCCAGTGCTAATGGCACTCGCTCCAATGTCGTTCAAGTTGCAACAACAGCTGATGCAAGCAAACATTTCTTTTGATTTTTTTCAAGGAAGCGTAAGCAATTCGGCAGATTTAGACCGAGTTTGTACGCTCTATAAAATCGACAAAATTGTGCATGCCGCCGCGATTACGGCGGATGGTAATCGTGAAATTGCCCATACGAGAGAAATTTTAGAAACGAACTTAATGGGTTCGGTAGAAATTTTTGAATGCGCGGTTCGGCATCACATTAAACAGGTCGTTTACTTGAGTTCGGGTTCCATTTTTGGGCACCTAGGGACCCATGACCCGATGATTGATGAATTAACGAGTCCTGTACTACCAGAAACCATTTACGGCATTAGTAAACTAGCTGCAGAACGGACTGCTCTGCGTTATCGTCAAAACCGACAGCTCAATGTGACGGTGGTTCGCCTTGGTCTTGCTTATGGCCCATGGGAGTACGATACCGGGCATCGCGATACCTTGAGCCTGCCTTACAAAACCTACCTCAAGGCCAAACTTGGTGAGCATCTTGTTATCTCAAAAGTACACGGGGATGATTATATTTATGCCACAGACATCGCGCAGGGATTGTCCCTGATCTTAGAGGCGGGCAAATCACCGCAAGGTCTTTATCATTTATCCGCTGGTATGCAGTGGTCAATTGCTACTTGGTTAGAAAACCTTCAGCAATTATTTCCGAAATTCACCTATGAGATGACGGATGATCCCCATCTCTGTGCATTTAAAAACAGTAGTCCTTTGCCTCGTTCACCCATGAGTATTCAAAGGATTCAAAACGATTTTCATTTCGAGCCCCACTTTGATCAAGCGAGCGCTTTTAGTGATTTTATTTCTCAGCCTTCTATTCTTCATTCATTTACCAACGATTAACTATGACAGCACTTTCAAAATTTAAAGTTCTTGATTTAACTAGAGCTAGAGCAGGACCCACTTGTGTAAAACAATTTGCTGATTTTGGCGCGGATGTGATCAAAATTGAAATGTCCGAAGGCATGGGCGATGCTAGCCAGTTCAGTGGCGCTCGCCATGGCCCAGATATGCAAAATTTACATCGGAATAAAAAATCATTAACCCTTGATCTGAAACAGAAGGAAGGCTTAGAAATTTTTTATGCACTCGTCAAAACGGCTGACATTGTCGTCGAAAATTTTCGACCTGATGTCAAAGTGCGACTAGGCATTGATTATGAAAAGCTAAAAGCCTTGAATAAGCGGATTATTTTGGTTTCTATTTCTGGCTTTGGCCAAGATGGACCTTATGTGAAGCGGCCGATGTTTGATCAAATCTCACAGGGGATGAGTGGCATCATGTCGGTCACAGGCGACCCGAAAGGTGGACCGATGCGAGCTGGCGTGGCGATTACAGATATTACGGCTGGCTATATTGCTGCTTGCGGTGCGATGACGGCATTACTTGAGCGGGAAGTTTCTGGTGAGGGGCAGTGGGTACAGAGTTCACTGATTCAAGCTGGGATTGCCATGATGGACTTCCAAGCTGCTAGATATTTAATGGCAGGCGAAATTCCCAAACAAGTGGGGAATGACCACCCGACGAGTATGCCAACTTCTTGCTATCAAAGTAGCGATGGTTATATTAACGTGGCGGCGACTGGTGAACCGATGTGGGTGGCATTATGTGAGGCCATGGGTATCGCCGAGCTCGCGACTGATGAGCGCTTTAAGTCTGAAGCGATGCGGGTTGCACACCGTGATGAATTAAATCAAATTCTGATTCCGATTTTAAAATCACAACCCAAAGCGTATTGGGTGGAGTTGCTCAATCAGGCAGGTGTTCCAACCGGCCCCATTTATGACATGTCAGAGGTCTTTAGTGATCCTCAGGTGATTTCGCAAAACGCCTCGGTGGAAGTCGTGCACCCTAAAGTCGGTAAGATTCGGCTCGTCAACCAAGCCGTTAAGCTTTCTAGAACGCCGGCGAAAATCACTCATTCTGCGCCCGAACTCGGTGAACACTCTGAAGAGATCTTGCGTGAATTATGTTATTCTGAAAATCAAATTCAAGAATTTAAAACTAAAAAAATAATTTAAAAAGGAGATTGAAAATGGCTTTTGCCAAAACTGATGATGGCGTGAATTTATATTATGAAGAGTCTGGTAGTGGACAGCCTCTGATTTTTGTGCATGAATTTGCGGCTGATTATCGTAGCTGGGAACCGCAAATGCGTTTCTTTTCAAGATACTTTCGATGCATCACTTTTTCTGCTAGAGGCTACTTGCCATCTGACGTACCGACAGATACGACGATGTATAGTCAAGAACGGGCGATGAAGGATGTGTTGGCTGTTTTAGACCACTTGCAGATTGAAAAAGCCCATATTGTGGGTTTATCCATGGGTGGCTTTGCCACTTTACACATTGGTATCCATCATCCGGAGCGTGCTCTATCCTTGGTCATCGCTGGCTGTGGTTATGGCGCTCAACCTGAGAAGAAAACAGGTTTTCATGCAGAAGTGGAAGCGGCTGCAAAATTATTTGAAGACTTGGGTAGTGTGGAAGGTGGTAAAAAATATACCATCGGACCGACACGTGTTCAATTCCAAAATAAAGATCCTCGCGGTTTTGCAGAGTTTGTCAATGCCATGTCGGAGCACCCTGTAGCCGGCTCTGCCAATACCCTGCGTGGCGTACAAAAAATGCGTCCTTCATTGTGGGAATTGATTGATGGCATGAAAACGATTCAGGTGCCAGCTTTAATTATTACTGGTGATGAGGATGATCCTTGTCTAGAGCCCGCTCTATTGATGAAGAGAAATATTCCAAGCGCTGGTTTAGTGGTGTTCCCGAATGCAGGTCATACCAACAACATTGAAGATCCTGATTTGTTTAATAGCACCTTGAGTGAGTTTTATTTAAAGGTACTCTCTGGCAGATGGTCCCTCAGAGATCCACGCTCACAGGCAACAGGAATTCTCGGCTTTAAATAAACGTAGAGCGTCACTTTGGTTTGATGTATCCAGAGTGGCGTCCGTTCGTCTCATTTTTTTAACCATACTTCGATCCAATATTTGGAAAAAGGTGTCATTGTTTTATTGATTTAACTTACTGAAAGGTATCAACATGGATTTGCAATTAAAAGGAAAGAAAGTTTTAGTGACTGGTGGCTCTAAGGGTATCGGACTCGCAGTGGCAGCAGCCTATGCAGCAGAAGGCGCGCTCCCAATTTTGGTGTCAAGAGATGCAGCGAATTTGGCAAAAGGTAAAGCATTGATTGAATCAACTTATAACGTTGCTTGCCAAACCGTTGAACTCGATTTAGGTGCGCCACAGTCTGCTGAAGCTTTATTCGCAAAAGTTGGTAACGTTGATATTTTAATTAATAATGCTGGTGCGATTCCTGGCGGCACACTCGCTGATATTCAAGAAGACAGATGGCGTCAAGCTTGGGAATTAAAACTCTTCGGTTATATTAATTTAACAAGAGTGTATTTAGCAGCGATGGAAAAACAAGGTAGTGGCATCATCGGCAACATCATTGGTATGGCAGGCGCAGCACCAAGAGCAGAATATATTTGTGGTGTTACTGCAAATGCTGCATTAATGGCCTTTACACAAGGTGTTGGTGCAACCAGTCACAAGCATGGCGTACGTGTATTCGGTATTAATCCATCACCGACACGCAGTGATCGTATGGAAGTAATGATGAAAAATAATGCGAAGAACAAGCTAGGCGATGAGTCTAGATGGACTGAGTTAACTTCAAAATTACCATTCGGTAGAATGACTGAGCCGGATGAAATTGCGAATTTAACTGTATTCTGCTCATCACCTTTATGCGGTTACCTCAGTGGTTCCGTCATCAACGTGGATGGTGGTCAAATGTTTGCACCAGTTTAATCACTGGTAAGTCCTCTTCTCTAACGCTTTACTAGCGTTGGAGAAGGTTCTGCTAGAAGCAATCCCTCAGCGAGCGCTTATTCGTCAGTTTTACCAATTTGCTGCACAGTATCTTGTAGTTTCTTAATTTCCATTTTCCAAAACTGGTTCATGGCATCCCCATCTAGATAATCCAGCGTTGAGTTGCCCTTAAATAGCGCCGTCTTAAATTGCTCGTCCCGCACACTTTCCCGCAAGGCTTGCGTGAGTTGTCTCACGATCGGCTCCGGTGTTTCTGCAGGGGCAAAGATGGTCGTCCAAAGGGTGTACTCGACATTGATATTGGATTCTTTCAGGGTTGGTAAGTCCATGTAGGGCGGTAGACGTTTACTGCCAGTCTGCGCCAAAGCCACCATCTTGCCAGCTTGGGATTGAGGGTGAGCAACACTAGGGGCCGAGGCGAGGGCTTGCACATGCCCACCCAGCGCTAAGGTCATCGCACCCGCTCCACCACCGGTCGGGATATGCTTAAACTTTACTCCCGAAACATTTTCAATCATCGCCATTGGTAAGTGGGTTGCGCCGTAGGTGCCTGAGGAAGCAATGGCAATGTTGCCAGGTGATTTACCGGCCGCTTTGACGAGATCCTGCATGGTTTTGATATTCGATTCTGGGTTGGCCAAAATAATGGCTGGATCAGAAGTAATCTGCGAAATCGGGATGAGCTTATTCAGCGTATAAATGGGGGTTCTGTTGTACAGCGCATCAATCGCTGGTTGCGTTACCAAAGACGGGGAAGTTATTAATAGGGTGTAGCCATCTGGGCTAGCGTTGGCGACCGCAGCATGACCAATGGCGCCATTCGCCCCAGGTTTATTAACGATAATCACCGTTTGTTTCAAGTTTTTTTGCAAAATTACGGCCAAATTTCTGGCCACGTTATCCACGAATCCACCTGGTAGATTGGGGTTAATAATGGTGATGGTCTTACTGGGATATTTTTCTTGCGCGGTGACTGACACACTCAGGCAACTACTCAATGCCAATAGTAGCGCGTACTTAATGGTTTTAAATTGGCATACTTGCATAGGTCTCCTTTAGGATTTTTTAGGTCGTGCTGTAATATTTTTTTGTTCACGAATCAACTCAAAGCTATATCGATAACGCTCATCGGGATGATGACTAGTGGTGACTTGAAAGACTTCTTGATCGATGCCTATATAAGACCGCATCACCACCAGTGCTGAGGTGTGTTCTTTGACCAATAATGGCTTGATATACTCTTTGGGAACTTGCTCTGAATAAATTTCAACTTTCGCCCGTTGAATCACCTCATCAAACATCTCGACAATTTGTTCACTAATCGGAATCGTCAAGTGCTTCTTATGTTTCACCACGCCAGCATATTTGGGCAAGATGTAATAGGTGGTTAAACAAAGGGGGACGGTCGATTGATTCTGAAACCTAAGCGAAACGATCCGAAACCAACCCATGTGTACGGGGCAATGGATTTGATCCGCCAGAGCTTGATCTGCTTTGATATACGACATATCTAAAATTTCGCGCACCATGGTGCCCGGATAGTCTAATAGTTCATTCACGGTATGCACGCTATGCGACAACACTGTTTGTGGTTGCGTCGCCAGCACGGTCGAACCAGTGCGAGGTCTACGCATAATTAGCCCCTCTTGGGAGAGCGTGGTGAGCGCTTGCCGGAGAGTTGGCCGACTGGCCTTATAAGTAATACAAAGTTCTTCCTCAGTCGGCAACCGAGTGCCTAAGGGGTAAATCCCGTCGAGGATTTTTTGTCGGATGTCATTGGAGATTTGCAAATGTAAGGGGAGAGACTTCATTCGACCAACCATCTTGGACTACACATAGCGTTCCACTTCATCTTCAATTAATTATCTCGACCAAAACTACCATCCATTTTTGCATCTTTCGCTTGGGTAGCTAAAAGGGCTTCTTCACCACTAAAAATTAATTCAATTTCCGTACCGTCTGGATCTTTAAAAAATAATTGGTATTGGAATGTTTCAGGGACACCAAACTCAGCAAATTTGATTCCGTGTGTTTTTAATAAATTTCGATAATGTTCAATATCCTTGGTCCACAAGGCAAAATGATCAAACGCATCTGTTTTGCCCGTGGGCGGAACAGGACTTCTGGAAGTGGAAATATGCACAATCGGTTGATCGCCTAAATACATCCAAGCCCCATTCCTGCCAAATTGAGGTCGATAGCCATCTTGTAAACCTAAGATTTCTGCATAAAAACGTCTCGATCTTTCGAGATCTGAAGTACTAACATTGATGTGAGCAAATCCTTGGATAGCCATAGAGTCTCCTTTGTTGTAGGTCTTATTGGTGGGGGCAGAGTATTAAAATTCTAACGAATTTAGACTATATCATTATGATAATTAATGCAATAAGGAAAGTACCTAGAAGATTTCATATATTTTAATTCCTATATGTATCAATGATTTATAGTTTTTAAAAAAGAATTTCAGGAAAGATGGGAATTCTTTAAGTTGAATTGTATTGACAATTAAAAAGATAGAAAATAAGATGAATCCACTTTCATTTCAATCATAAGTGACACATCATGAATGCTCCAGAGCTATTGAATCAAGCAGAAAATATCGCAAATCATCCCTATAAGAAAAAATCCTTTGCTGATGTTTCCTACGATGAGATGATTGAGCGCGCTAAAGAGTTAATTCCTTTTTTAGCGTCTGAAGCAGCTGCTAACGAAAAGCAAACCCATTTAACCCCTGCGGTCGTGAATAAATTACATGAAAGCGGACTCTTTCGGTATCAACAACCCAAGTTGTGGGGTGGGATGGAAGTCGACTTTAGAGCCTTTATGGAGGTGCCTTATTTATTAGGTTTGGGCTGTCCATCTACAGGCTGGGTGTTTGCGAATGTGGCTTCCCACAACCGCCAATTGGCACAGTGGCCCATGCAAGCTCAAGAAGATATTTGGGGTGAAGACCCGAACGCACTGATTGCCTCGGGTGTGGCTTATGTGCAAGGTAAAGGCGAAAAAGTAGATGGTGGCTTATTACTCTCAGGCTATTGGGGCTTTTCGTCAGGCGTCGATATTTGTGAATGGAATATGCTGTCCTGCTTGGTGAAAGAAGAGGATAAGGTGGTGGATTGGTGTGTCTGCTTAGTCCCACGGCATGAATATGAAATCATTGATGATTGGCAAACGATGGGGATGTGCGGCACTGGTAGTAGAAGTGTCAAATGTGAAAATGTGTTTGTACCTGCGCACCGCATTATCTCGATGAATTTACGTGATCCAAAGCATGAATTTCCCGGTTTTAGAGTACATCAAAACTCCATGTTTAAAGTACCTACGAGTTCGGTGGGTGGCAACGGTATTGCCGGTGCGATGATTGCGAACGCTCGCATGATGCTGACAGAGACGACTGATTGGATTAAATCAAAAAATACCACGTATACCGGTGCTAAGATGGCCGATATTCCGACGCTGCAAATGAAAATTGCGATTGCCGATGGCAAGATTGACGCAGCCTATCAATGGTTAACGGGTAATACCATCGAAGCCGAATTGGCTTATAAGAATAATGTGGTGTTTGATATTCCGACCAAGTTGAAATACAAACGCAATTCAGCGATGGCGATGAAAATGGCCAATGAAGCAGTGGATTTGTTGCATGAGCTATTAGGCGCCAATGGCGTTTATGAAAAATACCAATTTGAACGCCGTTTTCGAGATGCCCACGCTTCCGCTGGACATATGGTGTTTAATTTAGATGCCCAACTGATTCCCTTTGGGTTAGTCACTTTAGGCGGTGAATTTAAAAGCCCAACCATGTAATCGCTAAGCAGATACTTTACTAAAAAAGCACGATATTAAAAGAAGGATTCATAGTGGACGTCATAGAGCAAACCTTGCAACATTCTTGGAAAGATGAAATCTTTGATATTTTCAAACGCGGGGGCGTCGACCAACTCGTCTATGTGCCCGATGCAGGTCATTCGCAAGTCATTAAAAAAGCTTGGGCAGATGAGGTCATGACACCTGTGCCAGTGACGACCGAGGAAGATGGTGTGGCCGTTGTCTGTGGCTCTTGGTTAGGCGGTAAGCGTGCCGTGTTATTAATGCAAAGTAGTGGTGTTGGTAATTGTGTGAATATGTTGTCACTGATTAAAAATTGCCAATTTCCTTTCTTCTGTTTAGTGACGATGCGTGGGGAGTGGGCTGAGTTTAATCAATGGCAAACTCCGATGGGCAGCGCTACGCAACAAGCCTTTGAAATGATGGGGGTGAATGTGTTAAGAGCAGATACGCCACAAAGTGTACCGGATGTAGTAAGTGCTGGGTTTGACGCAGCATTCGTAGGGGGAGACGCAGTTGCAGTTTTGCTATCACAAAGTCTGATTGGACGCAAAAAATGGGATGCCAAATGAATCAAAATAACTATCAACATGGCACCATCAATCGTAGGGAGTTTGTAAAAGAGTTGGTCGACTTATGCCCAGAGGCATTAATCGTGACGGGTTTAGGTTCACCGTCCTATGATGTCTTTGCGGCAGGAGATCGTCCGCAGAATTTTTATCTGTGGGGAGCCATGGGCGCAGCAGTAGCAATGGGCCTAGGGATTGCCATCGCTCAACCACAAAAGCCAGTATTAGTTATTACTGGCGATGGAGAAATGTTGATGGGGCTGGGAAGTTTAGCTGCCGTTGGCGCACAAAAGCCGAAGAATCTCACCATTGTGGTCTTAGATAATGGACACTATGCAGAAACCGGTATGCAACGCAGTCATACCTCTTTAGGGGTTGAATTAACAGGGGTGGCGAGTGCTTGTAATTTTGATTGGACTCTTTCTGTGCGAGATCCTGCACTCGTTGGTCAAATCGCTGACCAAGTGAATGCTAAAAATAGTTGCGGTTTAGCGAATATCTTTATTGAAGCGGTTGACTATCCGAAAGCCTTGCCACCAAGAGATGGTACGTATATTAAGAATCGCTTTCGTCAACATCTAGGCTTCGAGCCGTTCTAAAAATTCCATGGGCAGCTTGCCCCTTAGGTGAACCCCAGCAGCCGTTGGGGCTTCATCACGTCTGGGCCTAGGCGGTTTTTGCATCGGCTAGCAGTGGATGAAGTAAGATATATCCATCAATTACTATAAATAAATTATTCAATAATTAGGAGACTGAATTGACAAGCAAAATGAATGGTGCGACTTACTTTGCGCGCCTGTTAGAAGCCTACGGCGTAACCCACGTGTTTTTTATGGACGCTGTCTTGCGACGTGCGCTAGCCGAGATGGAAGATACCAAGATTAAAAGAATCCTAGGTCATTCCGAAAAAGGTGTTGGTTATATGGCCGATGGTTATGCGCGGATTTCTGGTAAGCCTGGTTTATGTTTTGCCCAGTCTGTGGGGGCTGCAAATTTAGCCGCCTCCTTGCAAGACCCTTACTTAGGATACTCACCGGTGATTGCGATGACTGGCCGTCATGTAGCAGCGATGCAATATCGTAATTCGTATCAAGAAGTAGAGCACGGTCCTTTATTTACCCCAGTCACAAAATTCCATGCGCAAATGGAAGTGATTGAACAAATGCCACACTTAATTCGTCAAGCCTTTAGAGAAGCAACGACCGGGGCTCCCCGTCCTGTGCACTTGGACATTGCCGGTTTTACGGGAGATGCCATCACACCGCATGAGGCAGACTTCCCCATCGATGTCGATCAAGTACATACCCGTTTCCCAGCGTTTAGACCAGCGCCTGATCCAGCTGTCATTGCCCAAGCGGTGGCTGCGATTGCTAAATCAAAACAACCTGTAATTATTGGTGATCGTGGGGTCGTGATTGCTGGTGCGGACGAAGCCTTGCGCGCCTTTGGCGAGAAAATTCAAGCACCGATTACAACTACACTTGATGCTAAATCCACCATGGTGGAGGGCGATACCTTATTTAGAGGGATGGCTGGCTTGTATGGTAGAACTTGCACGAACCGCATGATTGATCAGGCAGATCTCGTGATCTATGTCGGTAGTAATACGAGTGATCATACAACCGGTGGTTGGAAGCTGCCGAAGTCAGGTACTCCTATTATTCAAATCGATATTGACCCCGTCGAGCTCGGTCGGAATTACCCCAATACGATCGGCATTTTGTCCGATGTGGGTAAAGGGCTAGAGGCTTTAACAGCTGCTGCCACTAGAGTAGAGCGAGGCGAATGGTTAGCCAGTTCGAAGAAATTAGTGGATGATTGGTGGCAAGAACAATTGCCTGAACTCACGCGTGATGAAGTACCAATGCGCCCTCAACGTCTCTGTAGATTACTCACCGAAGTGTTACCTGAAGATGCAATTTTAGTGGCGGATACCGGTTACTCTGCGTTGTGGAGTGGAAATTTGGTGGAGTTACATCATCGTAATCAAACCTTTATGCGCGCAGCGGGTTCTCTCGGTTGGTCCTTCCCGGCAGCCATTGGTGCTAAAGCAGCCGCCCCAGAGCGGACTGTGGTTTGCTTCACGGGCGATGGCGGATTTGCTTATCACCTCCCGGAATTAGAGACCGCCCGTCGTTGGGGTTTAAATACTATTACGATCGTCAATAACAACCATTGTTTATCACAGGGTGTTAAAAATCTCAATATTGCTTACTCACACCGTGAGGAAGATGGGCGTAAATCAGAGTGTTATGTCTATCGTGAAACTGATTTTGCAAAAGTTGCGCAATCTTTTGATTGTTTCGGTATTACCGTGGAAAGACCTGAAGACTTTAAGGCTGCTTTTGCCGCGGCACTCGCTAGCAACTTGCCAGCAGTGATTGATGTAAAAACAGAGTTTGCTTATCAAGCGCAAATGGCTTGGATGCCGTCATAGCAAAGCGCAATGATGGTATTCACCAGTGCGCTGATCAATGATTGGTGAATTGGTGATGCCATTTGGTAGTGAGGAATTTGTAAACAGTAGAAAAAGTAGAAGATATTTTCATCCAATCATGTAAGGAGACATCATGTTTGCTGCAAAAATGATTAAAAATAAACTCGCTGTTCAATGTTTGAGCTTGCTGACCCTCAGTCTGACTTGTGGCCCTGTTGCGATGGCCCAGTCTGCGAATGATTTTCCCAATAAACCGATTCGATTAGTGGTTGCTTTTGCCCCAGGAGGGTCAACTGATATCGCTGCACGAATTCTTGCCCAAAGTTTAACGAGCATTTTAAAAGTGTCCGTGTTTGTCGAAAATAAACCGGGCGCTGGTGCCAGTATTGGTACCCAATACGTGGCAAATGCTGCGGCCGATGGCTATACCTATTTAGTCACTTCGCCGTCCTTTATTGTCAATCCGTTGACGATGGGCGCTAATGCCGGTTACTCGCCTGACAAAGATTTTGCGCCAGTTTCTATTCCAGCGACGCAACCGATGAGTGTGGTGGTCAATGAAAAAGTGCCAGCAAAGAATTTAAGTGATCTCAAAGAATTAGCTGTTAAGAATAATTTATCGTACGCCACCGCTGGCAATGGGACACCACCCAATTTAACTTGCGATAATTTGTTCCGTCAATATTGGAAATCGGATGTCACGCATATTCCGTATAAAGGTTCTGGCCCCGCTTTGATTGCTTCTGTGAGTGGTGAGACGCCCATTTTTTGTGGCGCAGTAGCCGGGGTTTCGCAGTTCATGAAACAAGGGAAGGTCAAGGTGGTTGCCGTTTCGAGTGATAAACGCTTACCTTCGATGCCTGAGGCACCGACTTTTGCGGAACAAGGTTATCCAGAGATTAAGGACGATTTATGGGTCGGTGTGTTTGCCCCAGTAAAGACGCCCAAAGAAATTCTACAAAAAATGAATCAAGCCATTAGTCAGGCCATTGCGACCAAAGAGGTGCAAGATAAATTGGATCAAAATGACTTTATTACGGTCGGTGGTAGCTTAGAGCAAACGACTGAGAATGTCCAACGTGATTTGATGCGTTGGGAGAAGACGGTCAAGGCGATGAAAGTCGGAGCGTCAGCCAAATAAGTTGGTCGGATTTTTTGATGAAGAGGGGAGCAAAAAATGGATGGGGTACAACTAGCATGATCTGCAAGTCGTTGACGTCGATATTCCCTGCCATTTTTTTTGGCTTGTGTGCCTTTAGCTCACAAGTAGAGGCTCAAAATTTCCCAGATAAACCGATCCGTTTAATCATTACCACGCCCGCGGGTTCTGGGGTGGACGCAATTGGTCGGGCACTCGCGCAAGGGCTGAGTGAAATTACGCGCCAGCAGGTGGTAGTGGACAATCGTGCAGGGGCTGGTGGGATTATCGGTGCTACCGCTCTCGCCAATGCGGCTCCGGATGGCTATACCATTGGTATTGCCGCCACGGCCCATATAGTTGCGCCCTTATTGCAAGCCAAACCGGCCTATCATCCCATCAATGATTTCACCCCCATCGCGCAACTCACGGTGATCCCGAATATCGTCGTTACTTCTCTCAAAAATAACGTCAAAAACATGAAGGATCTGATCGACCTCGTTAAAAAAAGACCAGATGAGTTGAACTATGGTTCGCTAGGAGATGGTACGGCCTCCCATTTGTCGGCCGAGATTGTGAACCGCAGTATGGGCCTGAAAACGATTCATGTACCTTATCGGACCATCGCTGACTCCTATACAGGCTTGTGGTCTGGTGATGTGCAATATGAAGTGTATCTGATGCCCTCAGCACTGCCCCTGTTTCAAGGAGGCCGGGCCTTGGCCATTGCCAATACTGGCCGAGTTCGAAGCGCTGCTTTACCGGACGTCCCAACGGTGCGGGAACTTGGATATCCAGAGGCGGAGTCAGAAATTACCATTGGCGTAGTAGGACCTAGTAATGTACCGGCAGGGCAGGTGCAAAAACTGCATCAATTGATTGTGGAGGCGATGAAAATGCCTGAGGTCAGAGAAAAAATGATCAAGCAAGGTGGCGCACCAAGCCCCGAATTAGATACCAAAGCCTATGAGCAACGCCTCAAGTTGGAATACGAAATGTATAAAAAGTTAATCCCCACCATTGGCCTCAAGCCACAATAAGTTCTCCAGCGCCGCCCATCTGACTGCGGTGCTTGGTATTACCCGTGTTTTCATCTATTAACAACGAAGTGAGTAATTTGTGATTGTCGAAAAAAATACCCCAATTCCAATGTCCGATGGATCACACTTAATGTGTAATGTCTTTCGTCCGCCTGTGGCAGGTCATTATCCCGTCATTATGTCCTTCGGTGTTTATGGCAAAGATGTTCATTTTGAGGATGGCTTTCATCCGCAGTGGCAAAAGTTAAAAGCCGTGTATCCCGAGATTGATCAAGGGGATTCTTCGGGAGAATATTTGCGTTGGGAGGTACCTGACCCAGAGCGGTGGGTGCCGGATGGTTTTGTATTGGTGGTCGTGGATAGTCGCGGGAGTGGCATGTCGCCTGGGTATCTTGACTTGTATTCGCCGCGTGAAACGCAAGACTACTATGAAGCGATTGAATGGGCTGGCGTGCAATCTTGGAGTAATGGCAAAGTCGGCTTATCCGGCATTTCTTATTTAGCGATTAAGCAATGGCAAGTGGCCGCCCTCCAACCGCCTCATCTTGCCGCTATGATTCCTTGGGAAGGCGCCGTCGATCATTACCGGGATTTACTGCGGCACGGTGGAATTTTAAGTAATTCATTTACCCAAGCGTGGTGGCCTAGGCAAATTTTAGTGAATCAGCATGGCAATGGTCAGACCACCCATATCGATCGTCAAACGCAAGGAATCACCACCGGGGAGCCCTTACCTGTGGAGCAATTAAAGGGCAATCGCGCCGATTATCCGGCCGAGATTGCTAAGCGGTTTTTATGGGATGCGTGGTTTAGTGATCATACCGCCAAGTTAGAACGAATCACCGTACCGCTATTAAGTGCCGCGAATTGGGGTGGTGCAGGGATTCATTTACGGGGAAATTTTTGTGGATACTCTGGCAGTGGATCCGCCGAAAAATGGCTGTTTGCGCATATTGGTACGCATTACGAAAGTTTTTATTTACCGCATTATGTGGCGATTCAAAAACGTTTCTTTAATCATTATCTAAGAGGGGAAGAGAATGGTTGGCCAACAGAACCTCGTGTGCAGTTAGCCATTCGTCGGGTCGATGGTACGGCCGTTCTGCGTAAAACCAGCGATTGGCCGATCCCAGGAACGCAGTGGCAAAAGTGGTACCTCGATAGTAATGCTCTTACGCTCAGTTCTTCTGCCATCCCAACGGATGGTCGTATTACCTATGATTGCCTCGGTGATGGAGTGACTTTTAAGTCGACACCTTTGCCGCAGGAGGCCGAATTTACCGGTAATGTGAAATTGAAACTGTTTGTTAGTTCAGCCACGACCGATTTAGATGTGTTCGCCGTCTTACGATGTTTTGATCCCCAAGGGGTGGAGGTGCACTTTATTGGTGCACACGAAGTGGTGCCAGTTGCTTGTGGGTGGTTGCGCGCCTCGCATCGCAAATTGGACCTGGATCGATCACGCGAGTACTTGCCATATCATTGCCATGACGAAAGCCAAAAGTTGGTACCTCATCAAGTCTATGAGTTGGATATCGAAATTTTGCCGACGAGCCTAGTGTTTCCAAAGGGCTATCAACTCGCCATCACTATCATGGGACGGGACTTTAACCTCAACCCCCAAGGCCGCATTTTGCATAATGATCCGCAAGATCGACCGATTGACGAGTTTGGTGGTGCCGGGACAATCTTTACGGGAGGAGAGTATCAGAGTTATTTATTGATGCCTTTAATTGGGTAATAATTGATTTTGTAGCGTTTTAAAATGAGAAAAGTAGTTTTAAAAAGAGTATGATATTTTATATCTGTAACTACTTATTTTAAAAAGACAATTCACATGAAACTGGCACATTTTAGATGGATTTTATCTCTCCTCATTGGCTTGCTTTGCTGGCAAGCAAGTGCCGCAGATTTGCAAGAAATTAAAGCCAAAGGTGAAATTAGACACCTTGGAATTCCTTATGCAAATTTTGTTACAGGCGCTGGCGATGGTTTTGATGTTGAGCTCATGCAGGGCTTTGCAAAACATCTTGGTGTGAAATATGTCTTGGTCTATACCGATTTTTACTCGGTCGTGAAAGACTTATTGGGCAAAAGTGTGTCCATTAATAATGGCCAAGCCGTTTTAGAAGGAAACTTCCCCGTCAAAGGGGATGTCATTTCCACAGGGTTTACTTACTTGCCTTGGCGTGAGCAAATTTTATTGTTTTCTGAGCCGACATTCCCTTCCCAGGTCGTGTTGATTGCAAGATCTGACAGCACTATCAAGCCAATCCAACCCTCCAAGAATTTAGCAAACGACGTACTTGAAACCAAAAAATTGATTGGTAAACAGTCCTTATTAGTCATGGAGAGAACTTGTCTCGATCCTGCTAATTATGGTTTAAAAGGCACGGGATACAACCTACATCCTTATGTAAAAAGTGCCAATATTAACGAAATGGTTCCGGCCTTGTTAAATAAAGACGCCGATTTATCCCTACTCGACTTACCTGATCTGATGTTGGATCTAAAAAAATGGGCCGGTAAATTCAAAGTATTAGGACCTGTTTCTGAACACCAAGTATTAGCTACAGCGTTTCCGAAAGATGCACCGCGCTTAAAAGATGAATTTAATGTGTACTTAAAGAAAATTAAAGCAGATGGTACTTATGATGGGTTGGTGGATAAGTACTATCCTGGTATCAGAAACTACTTCCCTGTGTTTTTTGCGAAAAATTAAGCAATTCGTTTAAATGGGGTTAGAAAAGTTCAATTTTCTTGAGTTAAGGTCTTTTTTTCGGAAAAGACGTTCCCTCTTTTATCTTTTTTTCATCTTCCTCTTCGTTTACATCGTTTTCCTATTAGTTTATTCTGTGCAATCGCAGGAAAAACTAAAAAGCGTTGCCGAAGAGCGCTTTTATATCGAGACAAAACATACTTCTACCATTTTGGCGAACTTTTTGGAGGAGCAAAAAAGTCTTGTTGAAACGATTGCCACCGGCAATGAAATAGAAAATTTCTTAGTCAATCAATCTCTAGGGATGTCTTTAGAGTATGGACTCAATGTTAATTTATTTTCGATTAAAAGTAGTTTTGATAAAAAAATTACGAATTTAAAGTGGTTTGATGAGCCAATCTATCAACGCATTGTCTTTTTGGATGAGCATGAACAGGTTTTAGTTGATACTAAAACGAATGGTTCTACGACTGATTTTTCTCATTTGGCACATAACTTTTCGAATAGTTTTCAAATTGATGGCACCAACAAAACCTTAATCTTTCAAGCACCAGTGACCTATCGCGGCTTAAGTAAAGGGCGAGTGATTACGGTAGCGAGTTTAAATTTATTATTTAAACCCCTGCAAGTCGACCAAAAGGATCCAGAGTTACATCAATTCTTTATCTTTAATTCGAATCAACGCTTATTTAAAGTGGGCGATGACATTGTGCAACAAGCTGAGAATCGCGTCGCCATCTTACCGAATGAAAAATTAATCCCTTTTAAAAAGGAATACAACTTTTTAATTGGTTCTATTTTTACCCCACAAGATACTGGCTCACTATATCTCTTAAAAAATAGCATTGATGGTGAATACTTTAAATTAATCACGATAGTGACTTCAGATCGAATCTTTAGCAAACTATCTTCGAATGTCTTTTTATATATCGCTTCTTTAGTCCCCATTATTTTGATCATTGGTTTACTGACGTATTTCCAAATGCGGAAAAAGACCTTGGAACTCGAGACCAATGTGGAGATTTCAAGTAAAAATATCAATGCTCTATATGATGCCAATACCCTATTAGCCGATGAAATATCGCGAAGAATAGTGTTAGAAAATGATTTGCGAGAGAGTGAAGAGCGCTACCGAGCTTATATTGATCATGCACCCGAGGGCATTTTGGTGGTGGATCACAACTACAACATTGTCGAAGTAAACCCTTCACTATGCATGCTACTCGGTCAAGAAAAGCAAAATTTAGTGGGATATTCAATCGGTGCCTTGACCGCTGCCGAAGATAAGTCAGATTTTGTGATTCAGTTTAAAAATATTATTAATAATAAAAAAGATATTGAAGAGCTGATTTTTATTACTGCGACGGATGCTAAATTGATGATGCAGTTAAAAACCATGAGTTTGCCCAATAATTTGGTCATGAGTTTTTGTGTAGATATTACTCAGAAAAAGGTTGATGAAGAAAATATTCATAAGTTGGCCTACTATGATGCGCTGACCAGTTTGCCGAATCGACGCATGTTACAAGATCGCTTGCGTCAAGCACTCATCACGAGTAAACGAGACAATCAGTATGTAGTGTTGATGATGCTGGACTTGGATGACTTCAAAAGCTTAAACGATACCTTGGGTCATGATTTGGGAGATTTATTGCTGACGATGGTGGCAAGTCGCCTTAGCGCGTGTATGCGTGAAATTGATGTGGTCTCCAGGATTGGCGGTGATGAGTTTATTGTGATCGCTGAACATCTTGGCTCAAATGTCAATAAGGCCTTAATCGAGGCGAAGAAGATTGCGAATAAACTGATTCAAGAAATTTCACAGCCTTATCCACTCGAGCCGAACAAACCTTACTACTATATGACCTGTAGCTTTGGTTTGACGCTGTTTAAAGGCGCTGATTTATCCACAGAAACATTGATTAAACAAGCTGACTTGGCCTTATATCAAGCAAAAAATGACGGCCGCAATAATTACAAATTTTTTGATCCCAAGATGCAAGAAGCCATTCATGAGAGATCTTCCATGGAATCAGCTCTGCGAGGTGCGATTGAAAAAAATCAACTGCGCTTGTATTGTCAACCGCTAGTAGATCATGGCGGCAATCTGGTGGGTGGTGAAGTATTGTTGCGCTGGTTTCTCAATGGTGAAGAAACTCCGGTGATGCCAAATGACTTTATTCCCTTGGCCGAAAGTAGTGCCTTAATTTTGCCAATCGGTGACTGGGTGATTGAGCAAGCTTTACAGTATTTAAAAAAATGGCAGATGATGGAGCATGCGAGACATCTGAAGCTGTCGATCAATATTAGCGCTCGTCAGTTTTTGCAACCATCCTTTGTGCAGAATATTAAGAATCTCATTGAACGCTATCGGGTAGATCCAAAATTGATCAAACTCGAATTGACAGAAAGTTCGATTATTGAAAAATTAGAAGAAGTCATTCCGAAAATGAATGAGTTAAGGCAGTTGGGCGTTGAGTTTGCTTTGGATGATTTTGGTACCGGCTTTTCCTCATTGTCCTATTTAAAAATACTACCGATTAGCCAAGTCAAAATTGATAAATCTTTTGTACGAGATATTAGTACTGATGTGAATGATGCGGCCATCGTCTCGGCGATTGTGGCCATCTGTCAGTCCTTGAAATTAGAAGTAGTAGCCGAAGGGGTTGAGAATCAATCACAGCTTCAATTCTTGTTAGAAAAAGGCTGTTATCTCTACCAAGGTTATCTGTTTGGGAAACCGGTACCGTTTAATGACTTCATTGCTTAAGCAGCAATGCTAAAGCTAGCATCACAATCGCTGGAAAAATCCTCTGACACCCCTCGATTGTGATGTTGCGTGCAGTAGGCCTATTGCCTCGCTATTACTTCAGCGGTGAAAAATTCACAGGATTTAAGAAGATACTTTCTTGGTGCACCAGATACGGTAGGATCGTCGGTACAAACGCTTGCCAATCCTGATCCGCAGCTAATTTAGCTCTTTGGTTAGTGCGCTCCCCAAAGCTTTCATAAGCCCATAAAAACACAATGGAATTAAGCACGCCAGACTCTTTATTCCAAGTGCCAATCAGTTGGGCATATTTGGTGATAATGCCCACGCCATTTGCTTCATAGATTTTTAGAAATTCGGGTGCTTTGCCTGCTTGAACTTGATAGGTTCTTAACTCATAAATCATCTGTTTCTCCTTTTAGTGTATTTGTCATGCATTCATTAAAACATAACCAGTGATCGGTATAAAGTATCATTAGTTGAGTAGGTTCATTGACGATTCCATTTTATGACGCAGACCAGCCCCGCTAAAAAAAGAAAAACCACGCCACGTTTACCCAAAGACCTCAGGCGCACCTTGGTCTTAAACAAAGCCTATGATTTTTTTTCGGAATACGGCCCCTCGGCCAAGACCAGAGCCTTAGCGGATTATTGCGGGGTCTCCCAGCGTTTACTGTATAGCCTCTTCCCGAATAAGGCTGCCTTGCTCAGCGCCGTCTATGAATCAGAGATTTCTGGTCCGATTAAAACCAGTTGGTTTGGACTTTTAACGGATCAGAGTATCGGTATTGAACATCGATTAATCAATTTCTATCGGGAGTATTACGATACGATTCTGACTAGAAAGTGGCTCCGCTTCTTTTTATTTACGTCCTTAGAAGAGGGGATGGTGGCGCCACAGTTTATTTCCGAGTTTGTTACCCAACTCGTAGAACTGATTGTGACCGAAGTTGCTTTAGAGAAAAAAGTATCATTACCCCTTCATCAAGAACCTCTCCTACAAGAGATTGGTTGGGTGTTACATGGTTCCATTTCGCACTTGGCTATTCGTAGCCATATTTATGATCATCGTCGCTCGGTCGAGGTCAATACCGTCATCGATGCCCATGTAAAAATTTTCATAGCGGGATTCTCGGCATTTTTAGTCCCACAAGCGTGATATTTCCAGAAGAATCACCATTAAGGGGAAATTCCTATTTACAAATCGTCAGTTGACGATGTAAATTAGGTGTGAGACTTGAAGTTAAATAGATGTTTTGAAAATGTGTGGCTTTTATTGAACCAAACTTTTGTATTTAAGGATAAAAATGAACAACAATACTAAACTTGAATTAAATCGTCGTGAGTTTCTAAAGATGACATCCGTGGCGGGTTTGGCGGGCACAGGACTTGCCGGCATGAACTTGAATGCGATGGCTGCAGACCAGGTAAATTTCTACACATGGTCGGCTGCAGTTGATACGGTCAAGAGCCACGCGAATGCCTTCGAGAAAAAATTTAATGTGGGAGTGAATTACAGTAACTCCCCATGGGCACAATATCGTGATGCAGGCATTGCCAAGTTTGTTGGTAAAGCGCCCGTCGATGTGTTGTGGGTGTCTGATGCCTGGTTGCCAGAGTGGGTGGAGTCAGGCTGGTTAGCGCCGATTAATAAGTACCCAGAACTGATGAAATACAACGCGGATACTGCGGATTTCTGTGTCAAGTCGATGGAATATAAAGGCAAGCAATATGGTTTGACCTATTACACCGACTATATGGGATTTTTCTATGATGATGCGAAATTAAAAAAAGCCGGCATCACTGCGCCCCCCAAAACTTGGAGTGAAGTCACTGAACAGTGTTTAAAAATTAAAGCGGCAGGCATTTGCGAGTATCCGTTTATGCTGTCGATGGCCAAAGAGAGTTGGCTGATTGAATTTATCACCGCGATGAATTATTCATTTGGTGGACGCTTTGTGGATGACTCCGGTAAAGCCGTGATGCAAGATCCGCAAAAAGGAGCTGCCCAGGCACTCCAGTGGGTGGTCGATGCGGTACAAAAACATAAAATTATTTCACCCGCTTGCGTTGAAATTGGTGAATTAAACGGTTTGAAATCCTTCAGTTCAGGCAATCATGCCTTCGCTTTATTGGCGCGTTATCGAATTCGCACGCTCAATGACCCTAAGCAATCAGCCATTGCTGGTCAGGTGAAACAGGCCTTGATGCCAGCCGGCCCTAAGGGCTCCAATGCAACGGTAGGTTGGTTACGTTTTTATGGTTTAACCACGCAAGCGGTGGCGGACAAAACGCGTGAAGCCAATGCAGTCAAGCTCATCGAATGGTTTGGCGGTAAAGCCGAGGGTAAATATACCTTCCAAAAGAATCTCTTGAATGACTTAGGCAGCGGTTTTGGCGTGAATTCGCTATTTAAAGACCCAGATGTGATTGCTTCAGTCAATGCCTACACCGATATTAAGATCTACGAATCTGCGCAAAAGTTTGCCAAGAAAAAAGATACGATTGCTCCTTGGTTTGGTGAGTGGGATGAAGAAAATGGTTCTCTTTACCAGTCTGCAGTCTTAGGAAAAATCTCCGTGGAAAGCGCTCTTACTAAATCAGCCGCAGTCTGGACTGACTTGGTCAAGAAAGCTTAAGCGTTCAGATGAGTAATGGCTTAGGTGGGGGCATGAAGGTGAATCGCCACGATCAACGAAGTGCGATGTGGTTTATCGCACCGATGATGTTTGTACTGATGTCGGTGGCGGTTTTTCCAGTCGTTTATTCCTTGTGGATTAGCTTCTTTGATTTAAAGCTGCGCCGACCTAGGTCTGTACCTTTTGTTTGGTTTGATAATTACGTGCATGTGTTGAGTGATGCCTCATTTTGGGATAGCGTGTCCAGAACGGCTAGTTTTACGGTGATGGCCGTGTTCGCCATCATGCTGTTTGCCATGCTGATTGCGCTCTTACTGAATGAGAATTTTGCCGGCAAAAAATTCCTTTCGACGATTTTATTGATTCCATGGGCGATTCCCTATGTAGCCAATGGTTTAATGTGGAAATGGATTTATGATTCGGGTTATGGGGCACTCAATGGCGCTCTGCTGCAACTGGGGTTAATCAATCACTATCTGATTTGGCTTGGAGATACCGACAAAACCTTGGCTTTGATTGCCAATGCCTTTGTTTGGAAAGAGGTCCCGCTGGCTACGATTCTCTTACTGGTGACCTTAAAGTCCATTCCAGAGGACTTATATTCTGCGGCTAAAGTAGACGGGGCCAATATTTGGCAACGATTCTGGCATATTACCTTACCCTCACTCAAGCCAGGCTTTACCTTGGTCATGATTTATGAAGTCATGATGGCCGTGCGACATTTTGATTTGTTTTTTATTTTGACGGAGGGCGGTCCGGCCGACGCTTCCCACGTATTATCCTGGGAAATTTACGTAGAAACCTTCCGTAAACTCTCCTTTGGCTTGGGTGCGGCACTATCGTACCTGTTAGCGGTCGCGACTTTTTTACTCGCATTTTTTATTATTAAAACTTTAGGTAAGAAAATTTAATCACCCTATGATCAAAAAACTGATTATTTTCGTTGCCTCCTTGGTGCTCTCCATCTACATCCTGGGGCCGTTAGTATGGATGGTTTCCTCTTCCTTTCAACCGGAAAATGAAATCACTGCCAAGCCACCTCATTGGATTCCGAAAACACCCACCCTGGAAAATTTTCGGGCTATCTTCGTCTCGGAAAAAGAAGCGGTCACTTATGAAAATCGTAAGCAAGGGGATACTGCGATGGGCGGTTTTATTCCGTCGACGGCCAAAAATTTATTACCCTCGATGTGGAATAGCTTTGTGGTCGCCATTACCGTAGTCTTACTCAATCTATTGATCTCGACACCGGCTGCCTATGCGATGGCGAAAATTCGGTTTATTGGCAGATCGACTTCTATTTACTTTATGTTAGCCACTCGGGTGATTCCAGAAATTGCCTTAGTAGTGCCATTTTTCTTGTTCATTCAAAAGCTTGGTTTGATGGACAATAAGTTGTCACTCATCATTACCTATTTAGCAATTACGATTCCCTTCAGCGTATTTATTTTGGTGAGTTATTTTGAATCCTTACCTGATGAATTAGATAAGGCCGCTCGGATCGATGGCTGTTCAAGATGGCAAAGTTTGACTTACATTTATTTGCCGCTGGCAGTGCCTTCACTCGTCGCGGTTTCGATGTTTGCCTTCTTAACGAGTTGGAATGAATTCTTACTCGCATTGATGTTTACGCAAACGGATCAGTCGCAGACCATGCCAATTGTGGTTGCTTCTTTTGCCTCGGATTTTAATATTAGTTTTTCATTTATTAATGCGGCTGGCGTCATGGCGGTGATACCGCCCGTGGTACTAGCAATGATTTTTCAAAAATATATTGTGTCTGGCCTAACAGCTGGTGCAGTTAAAGGTTAAGGTAATCTTCGTGGCGCATATTCAATTTCAACAAGTTAAAAAATTCTATCCCAATGGTTTTGTTGCGATCGATAACCTGAATTTAGAAATTTATGACAATGAATTTTTGGTTCTGTTAGGGCCATCAGGATGTGGTAAATCGACCACCTTAAATATGATTGCGGGTCTTGAAGATATTTCTGAAGGGACACTCAGCTTTAATGGTCAAGTCATTAATGATGTCTCGCCCGATAAGCGGGATATCGCCATGGTCTTTCAAAGTTATGCCTTATATCCCCATAAAACGGTTTACGAAAATATCGCCTTTGGTCTCAAAATGCGGAAATTTTCGAATTCAGAGATTAAGGTGTTAGTGGATGATGCCGCTCGACGTTTAGATATTACAAAATTATTAGATCGTCGTCCCGGACAATTATCGGGTGGTCAACGGCAGCGGGTTGCGCTTGGCCGTGCGATGGTGCGGCGGCCCTCCGCATTTCTAATGGATGAACCCCTTTCTAATTTGGACGCGGCGCTGCGGATTTCGATGCGAGCTGAAATCAAGCAATTGCATCAAAACATGAAGACCACCTTCATTTACGTGACGCATGACCAAGCTGAAGCGCTGACCTTGGCGGATCGGATTGTGGTGATGAAGGATGGCCAGATTTTACAAATTGGTACGCCGGATGAGATTTATGAACGGCCTAAAAATATCTTTGTGGCCTCTTTTTTGGGCGTGCCTCAAATCAATTTAATCGAAGGTAATTTGCGCGAAGATCGCGGCGAGTTATTGTTCGAAAGCGCGTGCCTGCGGGTCAATCTGACTGGGCTGCAGCCGAGTAACTTCTCATCGGCTAGTTCTGCTCAAGTAACCTTAGGGATTCGCGCTGAAGATGTTTTAAGCCTGGACGCTGCCAATGCGCCTGAGACCTTGACGGGCAAGATTAAGTCTATTTTGCCGATTGGCTCGGATCAGTTTTTAGAAACCCGTTTATCAGCCAGTGATGAGAAAAGTTATTTTTTCAGAGTGGGTAAAGAGTATCGTAATGTGATCGATGGTAGTTTTCATTTCCAACTCAATCGGAATCGCCTCCATTTATTTGATACGCAAACGACTCTATCGTTGCTCTAAAGACCATGAAGCCCGCTGCCTTTTCGTATCATCAACCGAAGAATATTCAGGATCTATTGGTGATGCTTGATCAATATCCTGGTACCAAAATGATTGCTGGTGGTCAAAGTTTGGCACCGATGATGAATATGCGCATGGCGCATATCGAGCAATTAATTGATCTTGATCTTTTGTCGGAATTGTCAGGGATCAAAGCAGCATCATCCCAAGTGGTGATTGGAGCGATGACCCGGCATCATGCTGTGGCGAATTCTGCCATCTTACAACAGCAATGCCCATTGCTTGCTGCTGCGGCCAAGACGATTGGTCATTATGTCATTCGGCAAAGAGGTACGATTGGCGGTAGTTTGTGCCACGCTGATCCTGCAGCGCAAATGCCTTTAATTGCCCTGACATTAAATGCCCAGTTTCATGTGAAAAGTCTTGGTCAGGAAAGAACGATTGCAGCCGCTGACTTCTTTCAGGGGGCAATGACAACCGCGTTGCAAGAAAATGAATTTCTGTATGCGATCTCCTACCCGTGTTTTTCTCATCAAACTGCTTGGGCTTTTGAACTCTTTAATCGTCGGCATGGTGATTATGCGATAGTGAGTGTTGCCTTAGCGGTGGAGTATGACGCGTCTCATCTGATTCGTAATATTCGGATTGGTTTAAATGGAGTAGCAGACTTTGCCAAAGATTACTCTGCTGATTGTGAAGCTTTTTTGCATCAGCCTTATTCTGAACAGTGGGTGGCAGAGTTAACGCAGCATTTAATGTCCAAGTTCGCCCCTTTTGATGAAGAACGCATTTCGGCAAGTTACCGTTTGGATCTCTCGAAGTCATTAATCACCAGTGCTTTTCAGAGAGCACATAGACGATTTTTAAAAGAGGAAGCTTAAACGATGCATGAAAAATTAGTTCAATTCGTGATCAATCAAAAGCCCTACAAAGTCGAGATTGAACCCCGTAAATTATTATCGGATGTGATTCGTGAAGATTGCGCTTTAACGGGTACCCACGTCGGTTGTGAACATGGTGTTTGTGGCGCCTGTACCATTTTAATTGATGGCCAACTCGCCAGATCTTGCCTGGTCTATGGCGTCCAAATGCATGGCAAAGTCATAGAAACGATTGAGTCCATTGGCTCCGTTGGGCATTTAAGTAAGTTTCAGCAAGCGATGCATGAAGAGCATGGCTTGCAATGTGGATTTTGTACGGCAGGCATTGTGATGACGATTGAAGGCTTATTAAGAGAAAACCCACAGCCAAGCGACTTGGAAATTACGGATGCATTATCGGGGAATTTATGCCGTTGTACGGGCTATCAAAATATCTTGAGGGCCATTAAAAAAACCATTCTGCCAGAGGTAAAAAAGGATCTAGATGACTAGTGTTGTCAACCACGATCAAGTCGGTAAAAAACTGCCCAGAAAAGAAGACCTTCGTTTTCTCACAGGGCATGGTAAGTTCATTGATGATATTCAAGTGCCGCATTGTTGGCATGCAGCCTTTATTCGCTCACCCCACGCGCATGCAACCATCAATGGTATCGATGCTTCGCAAGCATTGACCATCGACGGTGTGATTGGGGTTTATACAGGCCATGATTTAGCCAAGTTGACGACCTCTTTGCGTATCGCACCGCCGATTGATGGGCTCAAGCCTGTCGAAATGACGACTTTACCGATTGATAAAGTGCTATTTCAAGGGGATTTAGTCGCTTGTGTGATTGCCATCAATCGCTATATTGCTGAGGATGCCATCGATTTGGTAGAGGTGGATTACACCCCCTTGAGTCCGGTTACGAATTTAGCGCAGGCACAGGAGCCAAATGCACCCCTCGTGATCGAGAGTTTAAAGACCAATTTACTCTCCCATCAATTTCATGAAACGGGTCAGGTTGAGCTCTGTGAACAGCAAGCATTTAAGGTGATCACCTCGACCTTTTCTCAACATCGACAAACCCATTTGCCGATGGAAACCCGTGGGTGTATTGCACTTTGGGATGAAGGCAATCAACATTTAAATTTTCATGTGGGCACGCAAGCACCGCATCCTTATCGAACCCAACTAGCAGCTCGTTTACAGCTTACGGAGTCGCAAGTAACGATTCACTCGCCTGATATTGGCGGGGCCTTTGGGCAAAAAATTGTGTTGTACCGAGAAGAGCTAACGGTGGCTGCCTTAGCTAGATTGTTGAAGCATGCCATTCGGTGGCGGGAAGACCGTTTAGAAAACTTAGTGGGCTCCTCTCAAGCGCGCGAGGATTTTTGTACGACGAGAGTGAGTGTCGATCCACATGGCAAAATCCTTGGCTTAGATTTTCAGATTTTGGAAGATTTTGGCGCTTATAGTTTTTATCCAGGGAATTACTTGGCCCGAGTGGTCGCCATGATTCTGACCGGGCCTTACAAGATTGCGCATTATCGTTATGACGTGAAAGTGTTTTTAACGAATAAAGTGGGGAATGCACCGATGCGAGCGCCGATGTCCGTCACCAGTTGGGTGATGGAGGGGACCATGGATGCGATTGCCAGAGAGTTAGGATTGGATCCCGTCGATGTGCGCAAAATGAATATGGTGACGCAAGACGAAATGCCTTATGTGATGCCAACCGGGGAAGTCTTATCGGACGTAACTCCCCTAGAAACTCTTAATGGGGCTTTAGCGGCGATTGATTATGACGCCTTTCCATCTAGAAAAAAACTTTCAATCCAGCGTCAGCGACTGCGCGGGATTGGTATCTGTAATGTGATTGAATCAACTACTTACGGTTCCGCTTTTTATAAAGCAGCTGGCATACCCGGTTCTGGCCATGAAGCTGTTTGGATTCGGATTGAGCCGACGGGCGTGATTAACGCCTCCGTTGGTTTAGGACCGAGCGGACAGGGCTATGAAACGGCGTTCTCCCAAGTGATTGCAGAGGGTTTAGGTGTTGAGCCATCCCAAATTCGGGTATTGATGGGGAACTCTGATATTGCGCCTTATGGCATGGGGAGTCGCGGCGCTCGAGGAGGTACCGCGGGTGGTGGCGCATTTTATTTATGTGCCCAACAAGCACACCAAAAACTCCTGCGTATCGCCGCACATTTACTCAAGACCACCCCGCTTGAACATCTCAAAATGATCGAGGGTTTGATCCACTGTTTAAAGAGTGGTGAATATGTGCCAACGGATATCAGCTTAAAGCAACTTGCGCAGATTGCGTACTTTGAACCGACGCGCTTACCACCGGATGAAATGCCAGGTTTGGAATTTCATTTAACCTACGATCCACCACCAATGACGTATTCAAACTCTACCCATATTTGTGAAGTAGAAATTGATCCAAGTACTGGCGCCTTAACGATTGAGCGCTATGTAGTTGCGGAGGATTGCGGGACCGTGTTGAATCCGCAAATTGTGGCCGGTCAGCAACACGGTGCCATCGCGATGGGTCTGTCTGGCGTGTTGTTTGAAGAGGTGATTTACGACGAGACGGGTCAAAACACGACAGGTACGCTCGCTGATTATTTAATGGCGACTTGTGGAGATTTGCCGCAGATTGAAATCGTGCATATGAATACACCAAATCAAAAAACTCCTTTAGGCATTAAAGGGATGGCCGAAGGTGGCGTGATGGGTGCCATTGGCTCGCTCATGAATGCTGCGAATTCGGCTTGTAGTGATTTAAAGATCCAAGTGAACCAACAGCCCCTAACCCCGATGTATTTGAGACGCCTGATTCGGGAAGCCAGTTCACGCAGTGATGTGTAACTCACTATCCATCCCTAGAGACCTGGAAAGTACCCACTGCCCATGAAAAATATAGACTCGATTGCCAACTTGCAGATTGTCGACGGTGTTGAAGCACTCATTCCCAGTATTCGGGCCTTCCGACAGCAAATTCACGCACATCCGGAAACGGCTTTTGAAGAAGTCATTACGGCGGATTTGATTGCTGAAAAATTAATTTCCTTTGGCTTAGAAGTGCATCGTCAGATCGCAAAAACAGGGGTGATTGGTGTTTTAAGACGAGGAGATGGGCCTAGCATTGCTTTTCGAGCAGATATGGACGCGCTGCATATTGCAGAGGCGAATACCTTTGATTACATCTCGAAAGTGTCGGGCAAAATGCATGCTTGTGGACACGATGGTCATAGTGCCATGTTACTCGGCGCTGCTCAATTTTTGAGTACGGATCCAAGCATCCATGGCACCTTAGTCTTTATTTTTCAGCCGGCTGAAGAAAACGAGGGCGGAGCTAGAGTGATGCTAGAAGAGGGTTTGTTTACCAAATTTCCCGTCGATGCCATTTATGGCTTGCATAATTGGCCAGGTTTGGCGGTTGGTCAAATAGCTGTTACGGCCGGACCACTGATGGCGGCGTTCGATACGTTTGAATTAGAAATCCAAGGTCGCGGTGCGCATGGCGCGATGCCGCATGATAGTGTGGACCCCATTTATATAGCTGCTCAAGTGATTAACGGTTGGCAGTCGATTGCTAGTAGAAATGTCAATCCATCGGATGCGGCGGTCGTGAGTGTCACCCAAATCCATGCCGGAGATACTTGGAATGTCATTCCTGCTAATTGTCATTTAAAAGGGACCACGCGGAGCTTTTCACCGGCAGTCAGAAATCTGATTGAAGAAAAAATGCAGGTCATTGCCCAGAGTATTTGTCAGGGGTTTGGTGCTACAGCAACCTTTACGTATCAGCGACGCTACCCAGCCTTGATCAATAGCCCGCAAGAGGCACAGATTGCAAAGCAAGCAGCGGCGAGGGTGGTTGCCAAGGCGCAGGTGGTAAACGATCCGCAACCGAGTATGACGGCGGAAGACTTTGCCTTTATGTTAGAAAAGAAACCTGGCTGTTATGTGTGGTTAGGCAATGGTAGTAGTGCGCAGGGTAAAAATTTACATAGTCCAAAATATGACTTTAATGACGACATCCTACCCATTGGGATCAGTTATTGGATTGAACTGGCCAGAAGTTGCTTAGGGTCCTGAGCATGGATAGAATTTGTATTATTGGCGATAGCATTACCCATGGTACTGGGGATGAAACTCTACTTGGTTGGCCTGGGAAAGTATTTCAGGATTATTCTGCCATCACCATCTATAACCTAGGTGTGAGAGCCGACACGTCGGCCTTGATAGGGGCAAGATGGCAGGCGGAAGCACGGGCCAGACTACCTCAAGCCCAGCAGTGTGGCTTAATTTTTTCTTTTGGCACCAATGATGCGGCGGTTGCCATTGGTCAAGGAATTCGGGTGGAGCTGGAGCAGTCCATTACAAACGCTACCCAGATTCTGACGCAGGCCAAAGCGTGGTTACCTTGTCTTATGATTGGACCTATTCCTGTGATCGATGAGAAGCAACCATTTCATTCAGGTGCAGGTGTTTTTGAATTTAATACGGCACGCATTGAAGCTTACAACGCCGCCTATCAAACACTGGCTGACAAGTTAGCAATTCCCTACCTAGATATTTTTCATCCGCTCAGAGCTAATCCGACTTGGATGGCCTCACAAACAAGCAATGATGGCGTTCACCCCAAGCAGGATGGGTATCAAGAATTAGCCAACTTGGTGCGCTCTTGGCACGCTTTCCAACAATTTATCGGAAGTTAGAAACAACGATTTGTAGTACTTTAATGATTAAGAGGAGTGCCAGCGCTGAGAAATCAAACGTGCCCGTATTGGGTAGGCGTTTTCTAAGTTGGACTAATAGCGGCTCTAAGATGTTTGCCGCTAAGAAGTAGCTAGGAGAACCTTGGGAAATCCAAGACAAAATCACATAGACAAAGGTGATCCCAGAAATAATCGAAAGAAATAAATCAAGGTACTGAATCAGTGCACTCAGTAGGATGGGTAATAACAACCTCGACAGTTCGCTAAACAAGGTATGACTGAAGAGTGACAAGATAATAATCTTGGCGACGATGATCAAGTAACCCGAAATCAAATAGACGAGATTGACTTTACCCGTATTCTGAATCACTTTACGGATCGGTAAAGTCAACCAGTTCGTGACCAAGAGTAAGAAGGAGGCAATTTGGTTGCCGAGTAAGCCATGGACTCTGCCTAAATTGATCCGGAAAAAATCAAAATAACACAACATGAGACATGCCCCTGCAACGGTTGCAGAGGCCAGGCCAACGAAGAGATCCACTATTTGATATATCATCTCGCCATTATATCTTTGATATTAAATGGCTAAACCGTTTGCATCAAATACCCCTTCAAAGAGTGCGGAACTGAGATAGCGTTCAGCGCTATCTGGCAATACCACCACAATGGTTTTACCCGCGTTCTCTGGCAAGTGCGCTAAGCGGCAAGCCACAGCAGCAGCAGCGCCACAAGAAATACCGACCAAAATACCTTCTTCTATGGCGATTCTTCTGGCAAAGGCGATTGCTTCCTCGTTGCTCACTTGTTCGACTTGATCAATGATGCTCAAATCAAGATTGTCTGGAATAAAGCCTGCACCAATTCCTTGAATTTTGTGGGGTGCTGGTTTGATTTCTTGACCAGCTAATTTTTGGGTAATCACAGGACTCGTCGTCGGTTCAACCGCGACGGCCGTAATTGCTTTTTTCATGACGTTTTTGAAATATCGCGTTACCCCAGTAATCGTGCCACCAGTACCCACGCCGGCGACAAAAATATCCACGTTTCCGTTGGTATCTTCCCAAATTTCTGGACCAGTGGTTTTTTCGTGAATCGCTGGATTAGCAGGGTTACTAAATTGTTGTAATAAAACGTATTTCGGATCGCTATTGGCGATTTCGGTAGCTTTGGCAATCGCCCCATTCATGCCCTTGGGGCCTTCCGTCAAGACTAATTTAGCGCCCAAAGCAGCGAGTAACTTGCGGCGCTCCAGACTCATCGTTTCTGGCATCGTTAAGGTAATTGGAATGCCTTTGGCGGCGGCCACAAAGGCCAGAGCAATCCCCGTATTGCCACTGGTTGGTTCAACGAGTTCTTTACCTGGGGTGAGAAGGCCACGTTCGATGGCGTCATTAATCATGGAAGTACCAATCCGGCACTTCACGGAAAACGCTGGGTTACGACCTTCAATTTTTGCCAAAACCGTTGCCTTGGCCCCATCCGTTACCCGGTTTAAGCGGATTAAAGGGGTTTTGCCGATGGTTTGAGAGTTATCTGTAAAGTAGGTCATGGGTATTGCTCCTCTGTAGGTAAATTTTTATGTATCGGGTAATATTACCAAAAGTAAGTCACACGCATCTTTTTCAGAGATGGTGGTCTGAATCGTTTACACTTTTAAGCACTTTTGGAGAAATCACTTGAAACTACTTAAATCCCGCTTTGCCTCTCTCTTATTCACCTTAGCCGCGGTGTCGACTGCCAGCCATGTCTTGGCTGATACCTACCCGAGTAAACCGATTCGCTTGATTGTGCCTGCCGCTGCCGGTGGCACCACCGATATTGCTGCGCGCGTCGTGGCGGATGCCTTGGCAAAAGAGTTAGGACAATCTGTCGTGGTTGATATTAAGGCGGGTGCGGCAGCGATTATTGGCACGCAAGCGCTCATTAGTAGTCCGGCAGATGGTTACACCATCATTATGGGTAATATTGGACCGAATGCCATTAACTACAGTTTGTACAAAACACTGCCTTATAAAGTGGAAGACTTAGAGCCGATCACCATGGTGTTGGCAACGCCGAATGTGTTTGTGGTCAACGCGAACTCGCCGGCTAAAACAGTAGCAGAATTTGTGAGTTTGGCGAAGGCAAATCCTGGTAAATATTCCTTTGCTTCTTCAGGTCGTGGTCAATCGATTCATATGTCAGGAGAAATGTTCAAGTTTCAAGCCGGGATTGATATCGTCCATGTGCCTTACAAAGGCGCTGGTCCTGCTTTAATCGATTTGATGGGTGGACAAGTAAATATGATGATGGACAATTTGCCAAGCTCGATGCAGTTTATTAAGAGTGGTAAATTACGAGCCCTCGCGGTGACGAGTAAATCACGTAGTCCAGAGTTGCCAGATGTACCGACGATGGCCGAAGCGGGCTTTCCGAACTTTGAAGTGACGGCTTGGTTTGGCTTGTTTGCACCGGCCAAAACCCCTAAACCAATAATCGACACTTTATATGCGGCCACTAAGAAAGTATTAAATACGCCGGAAGTGAAATCACGTATTGTGGAGTTGGGCGGCTATTCGCCAGCAGATACACCGGCGAATACGAAATTATTTGTGTTGGCAGAGAAAAAGAAATGGGAACAAGTCGTGATTAATGCGAAAGTTCAACCAGAGTAATGCTGTTTAATACTAGTTTGGATAGTAGATTCAGGCTAGTATTTTTCTCTGTAATTTGATCAAAATAACTCAATATAAAGGTACTGATTCCCTCTATTAAGGGATATTCATTATAAATAAAATAAGCATATCTTGAACATGTTCTAGATATTCCGCATTTCCAGCAAACAAAACTCATAATTGGAAAATTTATAATGGATCACAGTCATAAGTACGAAACTTATCTGCATTTTATTGAGGCTTTAGAAGCACTCAAGAAGATGCCACAGTTCCCACCCCTAGATAGTATTGAATCCGAACTATTAAATGAAATTTCTCTTTGTTGGAAAAAAGAAAATTCATTACTAGTGAACGAAGCAATTTCGATTGATAAAATTGGTTCGCGTGCTACCTTGCATGCCCGTATCAAAAACCTACGCAAAAAAGGGTATGTCGATTTTCATAACGACATTGATGGTCGTAAAAAAATCATTAAGCCGACGATGCTAGCAATGGGTTATTTTTCAACACTGTCTCATTTGTTGGCTGAAGCCGTTGAGAAAAATATGATCAGAGATCAATCTCGCAATCGAAGAAGTACCGATCGTGTGACTGGCGATTCTGTCGCATACGCCTTTAATTAATCGGCCTCGTGTGCTTTGTAAGACGAACACTCTCTAGTCAGCCATTGCTGGAGCTAGCATGTTCGTCCCCAGTTTCGTCAAAATCCTTGATTCATTTTCTTTAGGTAATTTCTAAAGGTATAGCCACGTTAGCGGTATAGCCACGTTAACATTTAGTCATGTTAACAACTGGTACAGATGTCAGTTGCTGGACAGGGATTAGTTTGGCGTGTCGGTCGACGGTGGTTGATTTTCTTTGTTCGCGCGCGCCGCCTTTTTAATCGGTCCTAGGTGCTTTAAAACCGCAAAAAATATGACACTGCAAAGGATCAGTTCGAGCCCGGCCAACCATGGGTTTAAGCCTTTTTCAAACAGCCTGGAAACGCCCTCTAGATAATACAATAAAATCACCATGGAGAGTGCTTGTAACTGGTAGTTAGCGCCTCGGTATAAGCCGGGGAGTAACCACACAATCGGCAAACACTTCAAGACCATGAGCGAACCATGTGGTCTTAAGGGCGCTAAAAACCATTCCCAGGCAACACATAACAGGCAGAGTAAGACGGACGTCACCAACACGGTTTTCTGGTAGGCGTTCAAAGGGTATTTAAAGAGAGTCATCTGGCGTTCGGCTTTGCTTGTTTGAGGAGTTGGGCATACTGCGCTAATTGTCGACCTTGTGCGAAGGCTAAGCTTTGCTCATCTTTCGAAATGGCTAATTGATTACTGCCACCTGCCACGTGCGTCACGCCATAGGGTGTGCCACCTGAACTGGTGTGATGTAATTCGGGCAGAGAGTAGGGCAAGCCCATTAACAACATCCCGTGATGAAAGAGCGGAATCATCATAGTTAATAAAGTACTTTCTTGACCACCATGCATGCTGCTGCTGCTCGTAAAGACACAGGCAGGCTTGCCAGTTAAGGAGCCTTGTAACCACTCACTGGTACTACCATCTAAGAAAAACTTCATGGCAGCCGCCATATTGCCAAAGCGGGTGGGTGAGCCTAAGGCTAAGCCATCACAGTTGGCTAAATCCGCATACTCCGCATAGGGTGGGCCACTAGGCGGAATCTGGGCGGCTACTGCTTCGCTCACAGTTGAGACGCTTGGCACAGTGCGTAAAATCGCATTGGCGCCGCTCACGGATTCAATCCCTTCCGCAATGAGTTCGGCGAGCTGGCGCGTGGCACCATGCCGTGAGTAATATAAAACTAATAAATTAAGGGTTTGCATATTTGTATGATAATTGAAATTGATTCTAAAAATTTTAAACAGCAATGCATGTAAATTCCCGACAGTTAAAAAAAATCCAATATCTAAAAATGGTGTTCTATTTTTGGCGGAAACGCTTTGCTGCGGCACAAATTAATCAAGTCTCGGCTAGTTTGGCTTATACGACCGTGTTAGCGATAGTCCCCATGCTGTCGATTGCGACGATTTTGATTGGTCAGTTACCGCAGTTTATTAATTTACGGGAAGCAATCCAAAGTTGGCTCACCGCCACCCTCATTCCTGGCGTGCTCAGTCACAAGGTCAGTGGCTATTTGATGCAATTCTCTAATCACAGTAAGGGTTTAACGCTGTTTGGTGCTGCCGGTTTATTTATATCGGCATTTTTAACCTTAATGACCATTGAAAAGTCATTTAATCAAGTTTGGCAGGTGAAGGTTAAGCGCTCCTTCTTGAAGAAAGTCATGTTTTATAGCGTCGTGACCGCTTGTGGACCGGTGTTTTTAGGGGTCAGTATTTATTTAACGTCACTCATCATGACCGCCACCCACAAGTTAGATTTTGGTTTTGCCGATCAACTGAATTCATTAGATGTGATTTTCCCCTTCCTCTTAACTTGTATGCCATTTGTGATGTTGTATCGGTTTGGTCCCAATGTGCGGGTGACGAATCAAGATGCCATCATTGGGGGCGCTGTGGCGGCGACGGTCTTTGAACTCACGAAGTATGGTTTTACGATTTTTATCTCACAAGTCCCCGTGTATAAAACACTCTATGGAGCATTTGCGATTGGTCCGTTATTTTTGGTATGGATTTATCTGACCTGGTGGGTGACGCTGGCTGGCGCGGTATTAACTGCGAGCTTGCCCCAAATTCGTCAGGAAGTATTTTCTCGCCACAGTGATTCGGTTGAGCCATCGCACAGCAAAAGATAGGAATAGAATTAGGCTTTACAGAAGACGCAAGTCAGAATAGACTTGAATGAATAATAGTTAAGGAGAACAGCATGAAAGTTAGTGATATTTTGCGCTTAAAAGGGAATACCCTTTATACAGTTGCCCCCGATACATCCGTTGTAACGGCAGTGCATATCATGGCTGAGCATGACATCGGTTCTCTTTTGGTGATGCAGTATGGTGAACTCGTCGGGATTTTGACCTTTCGGGAAGTGATCGGTACACTCGCCAAGTCCCATGGCACCTTGGGTGCGGTGAAAGTGGGTGCGGTGATGGATGAAAGTCCCTTGATTTGTACCCCAGAAACGGCCTTAGATGAAGTGCGGCGGATGATGCTCAACCAGCACGCTCGCTATTTGCCCGTGATGGAACAGCAAATGCTGATGGGCGTGATTTCTTTTTATGATGTGGCCAAAACAGTGGTTGAGGCGCAAGGCTTTGAAAACTCCATGCTGAAAGCGTATATCAGAGACTGGCCAGAAGAGTCGCCACAATAAAATCAGCTCTTGTCACAATAAAATGCCATAATATAGGGTATGGCAGGAAGCACTCTCGGACATCTATTTTGTACCACCACTTTTGGTGAATCTCACGGACCAGCAATTGGTGCCGTGGTCGACGGTTGCCCTCCTGGCTTAGAACTGAGTGCGCAGGATCTACAGATTGATTTAGACCGTCGTCGTCCTGGCACTTCTAGGCATGTGACGCAGCGTCAAGAGCCAGATCAAGTCGAAATTTTGTCAGGTGTCTATCAAGGTAAAACTACTGGGACACCGATTGCCTTATTAATTCGCAATACCGATCAACGTAGCCAAGATTATGGCAATATCTTGGATACCTTCCGTCCTGGACATGCTGACTACACCTACCAACAGAAATACGGGATCCGTGATCCACGCGGTGGTGGCAGGTCTTCGGCGCGTTTAACTGCGCCGGTAGTGGCAGCAGCCGGGATTGCTAAAAAATGGTTAAAAGAGCATTACGGCATTGAATTTGTCGGTTATATGTCCCAGTTAGGTGATCTCGCGATTCCCTTTGAAGACATGGCACATATCCCGCATAACCCGTTCTTTGCGCCCAATCAAACCATGATTCCTGAGTTGGAAGACTATATGGATCAACTGCGTAAACAAGGGGATTCTTGTGGCGCAAAAATTACTGTGACAGCGACTGGCATGCCAGTGGGTCTGGGGGCGCCACTTTTCGATAAGTTAGATGCGGATATCGCTTACGCCATGATGGGGATTAATGCCGTCAAAGGGGTTGAAATCGGTAGCGGCTTTGCGAGTGTGAGTGAACGCGGTAGTTTTCATGGCGATAATTTAACGCCTGAGGGCTTTACCAGTAACCATGCTGGTGGCGTACTTGGTGGTATTAGTACTGGCCAAGATTTGGTCGTATCGATTGCGATTAAACCCACCTCCAGTATCTTAACCTTTAAAGATTCTATTGACGCGACTGGCAATCCTGTCCAAGTGCAAACGAAAGGTCGTCACGACCCTTGTGTGGGCATTCGGGCAACCCCAATCGCCGAAGCAATGCTAGCCTTAGTCGTCATGGATCATGTCTTATTGCACCGTGCACAATGTGCTGATGTGCGTTCTGCGACACCGGTGATTGCCGCCCAAAATCCGCAAACGCTCTAATGTCAGGTAGCCCTAAAGTGGCGGCTAGCCACTATACTTTTGCGGCTTTTTTCTTCTTTTATTTTGGCTATTTAGGGATTGTGAGTCCCTTCATGAGTCTGTACTTTAACCATATTGGCTTTACAGCGCTCCAAATTTCCGTCCTCATGTCGATGCTGCAATTTACGCGGATTATTGGTCCTTTTGCTTGGGGATGGTTTGCGGACCATCGCCGAGACCGCATTGGCCTGATGCGGGTTACCGTGATCCTTGCTTTGATTGTGTTTTTGGGTATCTTTGTTTCAAACCAATTCTACTTTTTATTGGCCTGGATGTTTATCCTCAATACCTTCAGTAGTAGTTTGACACCACTCAGTGAAGCAGTGACCATCCGAGCGTTACAAAAAGAAAATGCCTTTGAGAGTAAATACGGCAAACTTCGCTTGTGGGGCTCGATTGGTTTTATTCTGGCTGTTTCGGTCGGTGGTTTTTGGTTTGAAAAATCTGGCATTGAAACCTTACCTTATGTCGCGCTAGCGTTGATGTGCGGTGTGGTCGTCAGTACCTGGACCCTGTGGGAGCCACCACATGAAGTGTACGAGCGTCAAAAAGGTGAGATCCTCGCTATCCTGAAAAAGCCAGAAGTGATGTGGTTTTTTACTTCGAGCTTTTGTATGATTTTTGCGCATGCGAGCTACTATGTTTTTTATTCGCTCTACCTTACTAAACTAGGATATGGCACACAAACAATCGGGCTCTTTTGGATGCTCGGCGTACTAGCTGAAGTCCTCTTCTTTTATTACCAACGCTTTTTCTTGGCGAAGTTTGGGGCGCAAAAGATTTTGGCGGCTTGTTTTATCGTAGCGGCCTTGCGGTTTGCAACGATTGCCTATTTGCCGATTTTTGGGCTGTTATTACTCATGCAAATTTTCCATGCAATGACCTTTGGGGCGCATCACACTTCAAGTCTGCGCTTTTTGCAACAGTGGTTTAATGGTTCCACCCAAGCGAGAGGTCAGGCTTTATATACTTCGATCTCTTATGGTATTGGTGGCAGTGTCGGCGGCTTTGTAGCCGGCTGGGTCTGGGATGTATTGGGGGCCGAGCATGTCTTTGGCTTATCGGCGATCGCTAGTGTGATCGGTTATTTTGCCATTAAACAATCTATCAAGATTACCCATTCGCATGGGCATCCTGCTTTTTAGGTAAACACTGCAAAACACAGCAAGTTAACTCTGCTGATCAGTCGAATGATTTAAAGAATGCTTTTAGCCTCATTCATCCAATGACAGAGTTAACTGCTTACATACACTTACATGCAGTTCCTTAAGCTTTTGCTGCGGTTAAATCGACCTGTACTTTGCAACCCGGCACCAAGAACTTGCCAACTTCTAAAGTAGTTCTAGGAGGAGGCGATGGGAAATACTCTTTCCAAATTTGATCAAAGTAATAGAAGTCATTCAGGTCTGCTAAAAAGACTTGTGCTTTGACGGTGTCTGCCAAATCAAAGCCACCTTCCCTATATAACTGTTGCAAACGATTCAGCACAAAGCGGGTCTGTTTTTGAATTTCAGAGCCGTAGTAAGGAAAAGCTGCATCTTGATGTGCGATCTGAATGATTGGTGTTTTATGGTCAGAAGCAATTTGTCCGCTGGCGTACAGGGTGTCATCCACCATCACGCCATTACAAAAGGATGGTTGCTCGCTAGTCGCATCTAGCGTAATTTCTCTTTTGGGCGTATTCGGTAATACCCCCCATAAATCGATTTCGATCTTGCAACCTGGCACTAATAATTTTTGTACTTCAACGATGGTTCTGGGTACTGGATGTTGAAAGTACTCTTGCCATACTTGGTCAAAATAATAAAAATCATTGAGATCCGTTAAAAAGATTTGAGCTTTGACGACATCTCGATAGTCGCAACCGGCTGCATCAAAGACGCTTCGAATATTATTTAGAATATAACGGGTTTGTTTTTGGATATCAGAGCCGTAGTAAGGAAACGCTGGGTCTTGCTTCGCTTCAGGACCAACCCCTGTTTGATAATCGGAGGCGATTTGACCTGCCGCATAGAGCACATTTTCGATCAGAATACCCTGAGAGTAGTGGGCCATGGGCGTCGGTGTTTTTTTACCGATAATGACTTGACGGGGCACTTTGGCTTGTACACCCCAGAGATCAATTTCGACTTTACAGCCTGGGACGAGTAAGCCGCCGACTTCCACAGTGGTTCTAGGAGGAGGGGATGGGAAAAACTCTTTCCATACTTGATCAAAATAATAGAAGTCATTTAAATCCTTTAAAAATACTTGCGACTTCACTACATCACGAAAGCTACTGCCAGCACTCTCAAAAACCGACTGAAGATTTTGTAGAATGTACCTTGCTTGCTTTTGAATATTAGAGCCATAGTAGGGAAAGGCTGGATCTTGTTTGGCCTCAGGCGCGACACCCGTTTGGTAGTCTGAAGCGATTTGTCCTGCTGCATAAATGGTATTGCGATGCAAGACCCCTTGGCAATAGTGTGCCATTGGCGTCGGTGTTTTTGCACCTGTAAGAATTTGATTATTCAAGTCTTGTCTCCTCGTTTTTTTTATAAGTAAGTGATTCATTGAACGGTCATTGTTTCTAAAGTTTTATCGTTCAATGAATTTTTATTCTACCTCCAAAGGAAAGTATGATGAAATTGAATTTTAGAGTGCACACACTATGAGGCTGGTTTTTTCCTCATTTAGAGGCATGCCTCGCCTAACAACGGATGTTCTTTGATGAATTGACGCAAAGATATATCAATCCGAGTTTGCCAACCATCTCCAGTTGCTTTAAAAGCTGCAAGCACATCAGGCGAAAGTCGAATCGTCGTTGCTATTTTCTTAGGTGCTTTTTGAGGCCCACGTACACCTAACTTTTGTTGTAAGGACTTTGGAAGCACTTCGTTAGCTGGCTTAAACATCGTTAAATCTTCAGCAAGAAGCTCTCGTACTTCACCAACTTCATTTGTAAGGGGTAATATTTTTTTCATAAACCTTTTGCTCTCTTTTATTGGCTTTACGGAAACTGATGACTCTAATTCCTAAATCAGTTTCTGAAAAACACAACACGTGTAATCGATCATCGAGATAACCCACAGCAATAAATCTTTGTTCAGGATAGCGAAAACGTATGTCCTCTTTTAATAGAGCTGAATCCCATTGGAAGTTAGTAACTTTATCAAAGGGTAAATTACGCTCAAGAACATTTTTTGCATTTTTTTCCAAATCGTAAGTAATGTTCATACAATAAATTGTACATACAAAAAGATTCTAACATTACTTTTTTGTAATAACAATAAAATTATTATGGATAATTTAAGATCACAAATTAAAGTAAATAAAATATTTGTTCTTGAGTTAGATGCCAAGTAAGTTTAAATACGAAGTACCTTAGCAAAAGTATTTAAAAATTAAATGTGAACACTCATTTTCAAACCTAAAGCACTAATTATTTTCGAAATCGTGTCAAATTTTGCTTGAGATTCTTCTGATAAAGCTTTATGTAGACTTTAACGACCTAAACTAGGATCTTTGGCAACATTCGCCATACCTTTGGCTATATTGCCAAGTGCACGAATAAGTTCATTATGGTCAGCATCTTCTAAGACTTGAGACAAGTATTCAACCATAGCCTCTTAGCTATCAAGATAACTTGAAATCTCAAAGCTTTTTAATTTTTTGTTTTTTTAGAACTCACTACTAAATTTAGATTCCTGTAAGCACAGATGATTATTTGCTATATAAAGTTTAATAATAAGGCCCTTTAATTTCAATCGTAAATATCAGTACTTAACCTTGGTGTTTATGTGGTTAAATATGGTAAAAATATGGAAATATTGCTTAAAATTAAGGAATGATGAGAATGCAAACAGTCGCTACAAAGATTCATCCAGCTATATTTAACTCTATTCCACAGTCTGATGATTTAGGGTTATTTAAAAAGTCGGGTAAGCCTGACTATGACAAAGTTAAAGATATTTTGGGTTACACAAAGCAGGACATATCCATAGCCTCTGGCATACCTATTGGGTCAATTCGTTTTGACGATAAAGTTCCAGCAGAGTTAACAGAACGAGTGCTTGAATGGGCAACAGTAATTGCGCTTGTCCATAGCTTTTTCAATGATCAAACAAAAACAATGCTTTGGTTTAAAGTGCCAAATCCATTACTTGGAGATGTAGCACCCCGAGATATGATCAAAGTTGGTCGATACAAGAAACTACTTAAATTTATCCAAACAGCTTTGGAAGAAGGACGTTAATTGGCAGGACAGAAACCAATTATCTCGCCTAAAGTAAAGAGGGCTTCTAAAATTAAAAAACCACCCATCAAGGATATGGGAAAAGAGGTCGCTGACCTCCTTGAACAAGGCAGTTTAACTAACCTTCAAAAGGCCAAACAACTCAGCCAGGATTATCTTAAACATCAATGGGACTTTTATTCTGAATTAGCCTTTCAAAGAAATACAATTGCTGAAGAGTTGATTGACTCTATTTCTGAGAGTTGTATTGAAGACTATCAGTTTGAATCCTGGCAGCGTGCATTAACTTGGAAATACACAAATCACCCCTTATGTACTATTGGTAGTTTGAAACAATACGGTGGACGATTCAATATTGGTGAAAACATCTCTCCAAGCAGCGCTCTCAAAACATTTTCGGCTTTTTATATCGCAGAGGATCAACCTACAGCAAGAGCAGAGGCATTTGGAAGTCCACGGGTAGGAAGTTCTTTGACTCCTGAAGAAATATCTTTAACAAATAAGCGCTCTTATGCCTGCATAAGTATTTCAGGATCATTAGATAAAGTGTTTGATCTAACCAAAAAATCTTCGCTAACTAAATTTGTTCGTTTAATCTCGAAATTTAAGATTCCAAAGCCTATTTACGAATCTGCAACACGCCTAAATCTTCCAACTCCTACCTTAATTAACTCTTCAACCTTGTTGATGGAGTCTTTATTAGCAAGCGACTGGAGGAAAGAGCCTGCGCAGGCTGACATTCCTGCAAATGGTCAAATATTTGGTCAAATGGCACATAAGGCTGGTGTTGATGGAATCTTATTTAAGTCATCCAAAACAAGAAAACTTTGCCTAGCAATATATCCGTCAAACTTCGCAAACGGGAATTCTTACATCCAGTTAGATGATGAGCCACCTGAAAAATGGATTGTGAAGAAGATTGACTCTGGCAACTTTAAATTATGCGAAAAAAATGCTGATGAGATTCAATTAAAAGGAACATTAAATCTATAGCAATTTTGATATGTGCGGTCTAAGTAATTTATAAAAGATTGATGAAGACTCTTGGGAATATAGTTCTAAGATTGAATCAGTTGAACTCCTTAAATAATTGGTACAACCATTTAAGAATTAAATGTAAACGCTTTTATAAAAAAGAACCACAACTTATTTCGCAAAATAAGGATATTGATTATTTGTAGGGATGTTAGTGATGGAGCGCTACCTAGGGCTAATCTCAACGCCATGTAACGCTACCATTCATCACATGCCAGAGTAATTAGGACCGCCACCACCTTCAGGTGTGACCCAGACAATATTTTGAGTCGGATCTTTGATGTCACAGGTTTTACAGTGCACGCAGTTTTGTGCATTGATTTGTAACCTCTCAATCCCATCATCCTTAACGTACTCATATACGCCTGCTGGGCAATATCTAGATTCTAAGCCAGCGTATTTAGCCAGATTCGTATTGACGGGTGTGTCAATATTTTTAAGGGTTAAATGTGCCGGTTGATTTTCTTCATGGTTCGTATTTGATAAGAAGACAGAAGAGAGGCGATCGAAAGTAATTTTGCCATCCGGTTTCGGATAATCAATCGGCTGATGATACTCAGCATTCTCGATATAACGATGATCAGCTTGTTTGTTTTTAAGCGTCCATGGCATTTTGCCACCGAGGAGTTTTTGTTCAAGTCCTACCATGATGGTGCCGGTGAGTAAACCCTTGGCCATCCAAGGTTTGAAGTTTCTTGCTTTTGATAATTCTTGATGTAACCAACTTTGCTTAAATTGCAAAGGATAACTACTCAGTTCATCATACGAACGGTTATCGCTAATTGCCTCAAAAGCAGCTTGGGCAGCAAGCATGCCTGACTTGATGGCACTGTGTGAGCCTTTAATTCTGGAGGCGTTTAAGAAGCCAGCATCACAACCAACGAGTGCACCACCTGGGAACACAACTTTTGGTAGGCTCGTTAACCCACCTGCGGTAATGGCACGGGCACCATAAGAGAGACGTTTGCCACCCTCAAAAAACGGTTTAATTTTCGGATGTAATTTATAACGTTGAAACTCTTCAAAAGGAGAAAGGTACGGATTTTTATACGATAAGCCAACGACCATACCCACTGCAACTTGATTATTTTCTAGATGGTATAAAAACGATCCACCATAGGTGTCGGATTTGAGCGGCCATCCAGCGGTATGTACGACGAGTCCAGGCTGATGTTTCGCCGGATCAATTTCCCACAGTTCTTTAATACCAATTGCATAGGTTTGTGGTGCTGAATTTTTATCTAATTGATATTTGCTAATCAGTTGTTTACCTAAATGACCACGCGCACCTTCCGCAAAAATCGTGTATTTGGCTCTGAGTTCCATCCCTAGTTGAAAGTTTTTGGTGGGTACACCATCTTTACCTAGACCTTGGTTGCCAGTCGCAACCCCAACGACACGTTGCTGATCATCATATAAAATTTCTGCCGCTGCAAAGCCCGGGAAAATTTCAACGCCGTAACCTTCGGCTTGTTCACCTAACCAACGGGTAAAGTTCGACAAACTCACGATGTAATTACCGTGGTTTACAAAGCAGGCGGGTAAGAGCAGATTCGGCGTCTTAATCGCACGAGACTTGGTCAAAAATAAAAAACGATCTTCGGTCACCGGCGTATTCAACGGGGCACCAAGTTCTTGCCAATTAGGGATCAGTTCATTCAAAGCAATCGGGTCCATGACCGCGCCGGAGAGGGTATGCGCACCCACTTCAGATCCTTTTTCTAGGACACAGACGGAAATCTCTTGATTATTTTTTTGCGCTAGTTGCTTCAAATGAATGGCAGTGGATAAACCCGCTGGGCCGCCGCCAACGATCACAACATCGTAATCCATCGATTCACGTGGACCTTGCGTTGCTAAAAGTTCTTTATTAATTTTGTTAAGAGTCGAATTACTAAGCATAAATAAGTGATCTGGCTAAATGATGAACAGTGTAATTATGACATTTTCGGTGTACATTAAATAAATTTTGTAGCTTTGACCATAAAATTACAAAAAAGCAAATGAATTGGGACGCAAGGCCGCTGAAAAGCAAATGCTGAATAGAGCAGGGGTTGTCTCAATGGTGTTGGCGAGATAGTTGGTTTAAAACGGATTGAAAGGGGTTTTGATGGCGTATCAAATCGATTTACAAGGCAAAGTAGCTCTGATTACGGGAGCTTCTAGTGGACTGGGCACACAATTTGCGAAAACCCTGGCACAAGCGGGTGCCACTGTGGTTCTCGCAGCGAGGCGTTTAGATCGTTTACAAGCCTTGGCCCAGGAAATTGCGCAAGCGGGTGGCACGGCGCATTGTGTGACGATGGATGTAACGCAAACCGAGTCGATTGACGCGGCGATCGCACAGGTGCTTGCCAGCGCCGGTCAGATTGATATCCTGGTGAATAACTCGGGAGTTTCCACGACCCAGCGGATTGTGGATGTCACTCCCAAGGATTACGACTTTGTGTTTGATACCAACACGCGTGGGTCTTTTTTTGTGGCGCAAGCTGTCGGTAAGTATATGATTAAACGAGCAAAAATAGCTCAAGATAGCGGTCATCCAGCGCCTGCGCAGCGGATTATTAATATTGCTTCCGTGGCCGGCTTAAAGGTGCTTTCGCAAATTTCCACCTATTGCATGAGTAAAGCGGCGGTGATTCATATGACGCAGGCGATGGCACTCGAGTGGGGGCGGTACGGCATGAATATCAATGCCATCTGTCCAGGTTACATAGAAACCGAGATTAATGCTGAGCACTGGGAGACGGATTTGGGCAAAAAACTGATCCAAAAACTCCCCCGCAAGCGCATTGGTCAAGCGACTGATTTGGATGGGCTCTTGTTATTACTGGCTAGTGAGCAGTCTGGCTTTATGAATGGCTCGATTATTACAGCGGATGATGGTTTACTGGTCACTTAAGCGAATTGAGGTCAAAAATAGACCAGTTTGGGGAAATGTTCGATAATGTACCATTGTGAAGTTTAGCAATCAAAAAAAGAAAAATTAATTAAGAGTTCAAAGGACAAACAATGAATAAGATATTTGGTTCTGCCAAAGAAGCTTTGGCTGATGTTGTAAAAGACGGCGTAATGATTGCTTCCGGTGGCTTTGGCGTGTGTGGTATTGCTGAAGCCTTGATTCAGGGTGTGAAAGATACTGGCGCTAAGAACTTGACAGTGATTTCGAATAACTGCGGGATCGACGGTTACGGCCTCGGTATCGTCTTAGAAAATGGACAAATTAAAAAGATGATTTGTTCGTTTGTTGGGGGTAATGCTGAATTTGAGCGTCAATTTATTGCTGGTGAAGTGGAAGTAGAACTCACACCACAAGGCACACTCGCTGAGAAACTCCGCTCCGGTGGTTGTGGTATTCCAGCGTTTTATACGAAAACGGGCGTTGGTACTTTAATCGCAGAAGGTAAAGAAACCAAAGTATTTGATGGCGAAACCTATTTGATGGAAAGAACGCTCACCCCTGACGTTTCAATCGTCAAAGCTTGGAAGGCAGATAAGTCTGGTAACTTGGTTTACCGTTTGACAGCCAGAAACTTTAATCCTGTGGTCGCAATGGCCGGCAAAATTACCATCGCTGAAGTGGAAGAGATTGTTGAAAATGGTGAATTAGATCCAGATGAAATTCATACTCCTGGTATTTATGTGCACCGCATCGTTTTAAATGCGACCCCTGAAAAGCGGATTGAACAACGTACGGTGCGTGAAGCATCCATCTAACCAATATAGCGATATTCAAAAGGAATTGATAACATGGCTTGGACAAGAGACGAAATGGCAGCGCGTGCTGCAAAAGAATTACAAGACGGATATTACGTAAATTTAGGGATTGGTTTACCAACTTTAGTGGCCAATCACGTACCAGAGGGCATGGAAGTTTGGTTGCAATCTGAAAATGGTTTGATGGGGATTGGTCCTTTCCCAACGGAAGCAGAAATCGATCCTGATTTAATCAATGCGGGTAAGCAAACAGTTACCACTTTACCTGGCTCCTCTATTTTCTCCTCAGCGGATTCTTTCGGTATGATCCGTGGTGGCAAAATTAACCTAGCAATTCTGGGTGCCATGCAGGTGAGTGAGAAGGGCGATTTAGCCAACTGGATGATTCCTGGCAAAATGGTCAAGGGCATGGGCGGGGCGATGGACCTCGTGGCAGGTGTGAAGCACGTTCTGGTGCTGATGGATCACGTGGCCAAGAAAAAAGATGGCACAATCGATTTAAAGATTCTTTCTGAATGCAGTTTGCCACTGACTGGTGTGCGCGTGGTCGATCAAATCATCACTGACTTATGTGTCATCAAAATTGATGATAATGGTTTACATCTCATCGAATTAGCTCCGGGTGTGACGCAAGAGGAAGTGATTGAGAAAACTGGTGCGAAGCTGCATATTGCACTTTAAATCGTTGTCTTATTGTTATAGGAAGTTATGCTGAATCATAGTCATTCTCACGATCACAAGTCGCCTCATAGTGGGTCAAAGGCTGGTTCAGCAACCCGTTCAGCAAGTTTACATGCGCATAAAGCGGGGGATGCCAAGCATTCCCACGCCAAAGAAGTTTCTAGTCAAAAAGTGTTGATGGTCGCTCTGATCATTACCTTGGGCTTTGCTGCCGTAGAAGTTTTTGCCGGCTTTTTTGCCAATTCACTCGCTTTAATCTCTGATGCGGGTCACATGGTCACTGATGCGGCCGGACTCTTTTTGGCCGTGATTGCGCAGGTTGTCTCCAAACGTCCACCAAGTGCTAAGAATTCTTTTGGTTTTGGCCGGGCCGAGGCACTCGCTGCGTTTGTGAATGGCTTGGCGATGTTGTTGTTAGTGGTTTGGATTTCGGTTGAGGCGATTTCGCGTTTTATTACGCCGCATATTGTCGGTGGCCAAACCGTGACCTTGGTCGCTGTGCTGGGTTTACTGGTGAATGTTTTCGTCGCCTGGATGCTTTCTCGTAATAACCATAGTATGAATACCAGAGCGGCTCTCGTGCACGTGATGGGTGACTTGCTTGGCTCAGTGGCTGCTTTAATTGCCGGTATCGTCATTCAATATACCGGTTGGATGCAAATTGACCCCATCCTGTCTTTGGTGGTGTGTTTACTGCTGATTAAATCGACCGTATCTATTTTGGGTGAATCCTATCATTTCTTAATGAAGGGTGTACCAAAGCATATTGATTTTCTGAAAGTTGGGGATGATTTAGTCAACGTTGCCGGCGTGAATGCGATTCATGATTTACATATTTGGGAAATGACGCCAGGTTATCCGGCCTTGATTGGTCATGTCGAAATTGATCATATTGCCGATTGGCCAAAAATCATGGACGATATTCGCGCCATGTTACTTGAGGTGCATGGTCTTGATCATGTGACACTCCAACCGGAAGTCCATCCGGCGGATCAAACGCCTGAGCCTGCTCATTTAGCGCTGTAACTTGTAACTGCGCGCAGGACTATAAGGCCGCACTAGCACCAAGACAAAACTATTTAGCGGTCTGTTGCCAGATGTTACTCCAAGGCGGCTAGAGCGCTTTGGCGGTGCATGAACTCCTCTCGAGGGTGCCTATTCTGGGTGATTTGTTGAAAGTGTCACAAAAATTAGGCGTTTAATCCAGCCATTTTTATCTTCAGAGAGTAAAGTATTTACTATTCAAGTAAATCTATTTTAAAAACGAATTTCAACTGAGTACTGAGCACGAGGAAATGATGGCTACATCACTTTGGAAAAAAATTGCTGCAATCTTTACTGACGCATCCTCAGCACAGGCGTCTGCCTCAAAGCCAGGTGCAGTGGATGGGGCTCCTCAGCAAAATCAGGCTGGAGTCGATGGAGTCGATCTAGGGGCGCAGCAGCCAGTTCCCCAGAAGGTGCAATGTATTAGCCCAGCAGGCCTACATCAAATGGCTTATCGAACTTGGGGTGATCCTCAAAACCCGAAGGTCCTGTTATGTGTGCATGGCTTGACCCGGCGTGGCACGGATTTTTATGCACTTGCCCAGGCGATGTCGGATGAGTATTTCGTGGTTTGCCCAGACGTAGTGGGGCGAGGTGACTCAGATTATTTAAGCGATCCAATGTACTACGGGGTGCCGCAATATGTCAGCGATATGGTGACCTTGATTGCCCGCCTTGCACCGAAGCAGTTAGACTTTTTTGGAACCTCTATGGGTGGACTGATCGGGATGGTGCTCGCAGGACTAGAGCATCAACCAATTCGACGCTTACTTTTAAATGATGTCGGTCCTCGGATTGAGTTTGCCTTTTTATCCAGACTGATGACGTATTTGGGCAAGCCCGTCGTGTTTAGCAATCAAGAGGAAGCCTTGCAATATGCCAACACCCTGACACAAACTTTTGGGCGCCACACGCCTGAGCAATTACGCCTGTTAAATTTGCCACAATTAATGCAGCGCAATCAAGAGTGGGTGATGCATTATGACCCTAAAATTTCTGTGCCTTTAATGGCGCAAAATCCGATGACGGCAGCCGCGGGTGAGCTAGCTTTATGGAAGAGCTTTGACAATATAAAGATCAAAACATTGGTTGCAAGAGGGGTGGAATCTGACCTCCTATCCCCAGCTACAGTGGAGGAGATGTGTCGTCGCAATCCGTACGTTTCGGCGGTCGAGATCCCAGAAGCCGGTCATGCGCCTGCATTTATTCTGTCAGAACAAATTGCGGTGGCTAGAAAATTTTTTACGAGCTAATCTTTTTTTTGAGATTCTATGAGATTTGGTTTAAATTCAATCTATGACTGATTTAAATTCTTCAGCAGTAAAAAAATTGTTACCCGTTCAAGTGAAAGAAGATGTAGCTTGGTTCGATGAACCGATTGCGGAGCATCTCTCCGGTATGCTGCTGATTGCCAAAATGTTAGAACTAGATAGTTCTACACTGATTGCCATCGAGCATCTCACCAGTAAAGACACACTGGCTAAACTAACCGAGCGTTTAGGGGAAGAGCCAGCCCGTTTAATTAAAGGTTTTCAGGCGCTCGATTCGACCAGAACGAAGGCCGCGAGTGGTCAAGCTGAGAGTCTACGCAAAATGCTCTTGGCTTTCTCCCAAGATCTACGGGTGGTATTTATTTATCTTGTGGCTAGACTACAAACACTCAGGTGGGTAACGAAAGAGAAGTTGCCGGTGGAGGAAGCTTGGGCACAAGAGTTATTAGAGATTGATGCGACACTCGCTAATCGTTTGGGGATTTGGCAAATCAAGTGGGAGATGGAAGATTTGGCGTTTCGGATGGTGAATCCCGTCGCCTATAAAGAAATCGCTACTCTGCTCGACAGTAAGCGGGTAGTACGGCAACGGTTTGTGGAAGATATCGTCGGTAAGATTCAGAATGAACTGTTCGTCAATAAAATCTCCGCCGAGGTTTACGGCCGACCGAAACATATCTACAGTATTTTTCGGAAGATGCAAGGTAAGCACCTCGATTTTTCGCATTTGTATGATGTGAGTGCCGTGCGTGTGATTGTCGATGATGTCAAAGATTGCTATACGGCCCTGGGGATTTTTCATCACTTGTGGCAACCGCTAAACAAAGAGTTTGACGACTACATTGCTAGACCGAAACCGAACGGTTATCAATCGCTTCATACGGTCGTTAAGGATGTGGACGGGATGCCATTTGAGATTCAGATTCGCACGCAGGCCATGCATCATCAAGCAGAATATGGTGTCGCAGCGCACTGGAAATATAAAGAAGGTGGTTCGGGACACAGTTCTAAAGGAACCATTAGTGCCGCCGAGGAATATGAGCGCAAAGTGGCTTGGGCCAGGCAATTAATCGCCTGGAAAGAAGATGCCTGGGATCAGTTAAAGGGACAGGCGATTGATGATCAAGTTTATGCCTTAACGCCTTTAGGACGGGTAATTGCGACCGATCCGAATGCTACACCACTCGACTTTGCTTATGCAGTGCATACCAATATCGGTCATCGTTGTCGTGGCGCCAAAGTAGACGGCGTGATGGTGCCACTCGATACGGTGTTGGGCAGTGGGCAAACCGTAGAAATTATTACGGTGAAAGAGGGTGGCCCTTCCCGAGATTGGCTATCACCGGATAAAGGCTATTTAGCCTCGCACCGGGCTCGTTCGAAAGTGAAGGCGTGGTTTAATGCCATCGACGCACAAGCGGAGCGTGATCCGAAGCTCCTGGCGAAGGAAGCTAAAGAGGCAAATGAACCAGTCCTTGAGCCAACGCCCATTGTCGATTTAATGATTAAGCCGAGCCGTAAAAAAAAGGATGCTGGCGATATCTTAATCGTTGGGGTTGATTCCTTACTGACGCAGCTCTCCAAGTGTTGCCGACCAGTGCCTCCTGATGAGATTAATGGTTTTATTACCAGAGGGCGGGGGATTTCGATTCATCGCAGTGACTGTCAAACGCTCAAGCAATTAATGCTGCGTGCACCGGAGCGGATTATTAAATCGGCATGGTCAGAAAATACTTCATCGAACTCGATTTTTTCAGCAGAAATCGCCTTGATGGCAGTGGATCGTCATGGCTTGCTACGGGATATTTCCGAGGTGTTTTCTAAGCTCAGAATCAATGTGGTAGGGGTGAATACACTCAGTGGCAAAGGGATGGCTAGTATGCAGTTTTCGATTGAAATTCATAGTCTAGATGAGATCACTCAGGCCATGAAACAACTCACAAATGTAAAAGGCGTGACATCTGCTCATCGAAGGTGATATAATTTCGTCTTTAGGCTCGTAGCTCAGTTGGTTAGAGCACTACCTTGACATGGTAGGGGTCGCTGATTCGAATTCAGTCGAGCCTACCAATTATTTAAGCAATATCTAAAAGCGAAAAGATGAACAGTCTTTTCGCTTTTTTAATTTTTGTTCTCAAGATTATTCCGAGATTCCGATTTAAGGTTTAGTCCATGTTCAGCTTTGTGCAGAAGCGAATTAAGTCCTCATGAAATATCAATGCAATCAAAACTCCCGAATTTCAAACAAAGTTATTAAAACCCCTACTTGTAATGGGTAATGTTGCTATAGTTGTTTTTAGCCATTACATTTACAGAGATGACTCTGAACTTTAAAGACCCTACTTCGATTTTTTCCAAGGAGCCAATTAACTCTCTAGATGAGATGGCTGGTTATGAGGCGTTGTGGACTGATTCCAAGACATCTTTTAAAAGTTTGGCGGAGAAATTTAGAAAAAATCCTCACTCAGTGCCCTCGGATTTTTATAGTAAGTCTGATTTGAAAAAAATTTCAGAAGAGGTTTTGGAGAAGTTTCAAAATGCCAATTTATTGGATTATAAATTTTGTTTATTTCAAACAATTGATTACCCACAAAAGCTGAGAGATGCTGAAAATCCAATTGAATTTTTTTACTATCGTGGTAATTTGGATTTTGCTTTTTCCCCAAAATCAATTGCAGTAGTTGGTTCTAGGAATGTCTCTGACGACGGGATTAAAAGAACAAAAAAATTGGTCAAAAGTCTAGTAGAAAATGGTTTTACTATTTATTCTGGTTTGGCTCGAGGTGTAGATACCACTGCACATAAGGTGGCAATTGAGTTCGGTGGTAAGACTGTTGCTGTGATTGGAACACCTATTACTGAAGTGTATCCAAAGGAAAATTCAAAATTACAACAGCAAATTGCGTGTGACCACCTTTTAATTAGTCAGGTTCCAATTCTGAGGTATTCGAGACAATCTATACAAGGAAATCGATTGTTTTTTCCTGAGAGAAACATAACCATGTCCGCATTGACGGATGCAACTGTCATTGTTGAGGCTAGCGAAACTTCTGGCACTTTGATTCAGGCTAGAGCAGCCCTAAAGCAAAATAGGAAGTTATTTATTCTAGACAATTGTTTTAAAAATCCAAATTTAACATGGCCAGCTAAATTTGCTGAACGTGGTGCTATACGAGTTAGAAACTTCGACGATATTATTACGAACCTATAATTTGCGTTTACAGGTAATTAACGAAACTCATCTTTCTCAACATCATTATTTAACAAATGATGATTAATGTTATTTTCTAGGAGAATTTTCACCTGGGTTAGATAATTGGACGAATATTAAACGTTTAATTCATAACCTTAAAAAAAATCCGACTGATATTGGTTTCTACCCATATAAAGAACAAAGCATTTTACAAACCATCTCTTTGTTTGAAAATTTAATTTTTTTATTTTTAAATAGAAAAAATTAAATTTTCACGAAAAGTAAAACTTAATTCATTATTTTGTCTTAAAAATGCCAAATTCACATAAAGTATGCTCAATTACCTCCTAGGCGAAAACCTCTAAAGCCACTTTATTGCCTGCTCGTGTCGCTAGCATTACGAGCATATCTAAGCTGAATTTGTCTCTCTTTCCGCGGATTAGGTCTGATACTCGGGATTGACTGATTTGTAACCTCATAGCAGCTTCAGATTGGGTCCAACCATACTTTGTGATCGAGTCTCTAACTTTTGACATCAAATCAGCGCGCATCTTTAATACAGCAGCCTCTTCTTTTGAGAAGCCAAGATCATCAAAAACATTACCACTTGATTTAATTATTTTGTCTTTCATTTTTTCTCCTTTATCTGTTTGTATCGGCTTTTTGCTTTTTCAATATCAGCTAAGGCTGTTCTTGCCGTTTTCTTTTGAAAGACGTGCAAAACATACACCCCACTAGAAAACTTGGCTACATAAATTACACGCCACTCTCCAAGTATATGAATCCGGATTTCATAAGCACCGGCGCCAATATTAAGCATTGGTTTAAAGTCTGTCGGCATATAACCACATTGAACTAAGTCCAACTCAAAACCAGCTTCACGTCTTGCTTCAATGGGTAAATCCCTCAAATCATCTAAAGCGGTACCAATAAAATACAGATCTTTCCTCATTGGTTAATTATATAAGTATTTATATAAATTGCTAGAGTTTCCAAAAATAGACTTAGAAAATTTGGGTAATTAACCTTTATAAATTTATTATGCTGAGTTTATGTATTCAAATTAGAGTGACTCCCCATCTAACATTCTGTAAATGTTTAATCCGTTATCGTTTTTGTGCAAAATGGATGAATGGAAAACAAAAATTCAATCGGTGGGGTGTGGTTGGCTACCAATTACGGTATCGACCCAGTCATGCCATTCCAAACTCTTAGTCGCATTGGAAGTCGTCGTGCAACACAAGTATTAGATGATATTACTACTGAAATCTACGTTGAAAGTATGCGACCTAGTCCGACTTTGCGTGGACATTTGACGTTTCATCTCAAGCATGAAGTTCTTCATCTTGAGGTCCTATCTCAGTTATTTAGAAAAATTAATCCACAAGAATTGTCTGACTGGGTCAGTGACGAGCCATCCGGTCAGTTCGCTAAGCGAGCCGGTTTTCTTTATGAATTCTTGACCAATAAAACACTTGAAATTAACTCAGAAATTACTGGTGGCTATATTGATGTCATTGATGCGGCCAAACTAGTGGCCGCATCTCCAGAACAGGCTATCCCGAATCGACGCTGGCGGGTGCGCGACAACTTACCTGGAACACCCTATTTTTGCCCTATTATCCGGAAAACGGCAGACTCTATTAAAGCCATGAGTTTAGATGTCTCAAAGCTAATTAGCGATTTGGCACTTGAGTTTGGTGAAGAATTATTAATTCGCTCGGCCGTTTGGATGACGTTGCGTGAAAGTAAATCAAGTTTTGCAATTGAGGGTGAAGCTAATCAATCTGATCGTATTCAGCGATTTGCTGATGTATTATCGAGCCAGACCGGCCAAGGACCGTGGCCATTTAATCATGCCACACTTGCCGAATTGCAAGCTGAAATCCTTGGCAAGGGAACAACTTTGGAACACTTCGGTATTCGTAAGTCCCCTGTGTTTGTTGGGGAAGTTGTAAGGTATCAAGAGATCGTGCACTACATTGCTCCGCCCGCTGAGGATATCCAATTAATGCTCGATGGAGTCCTCACCTTTTTAGAGCGTACCAAAGGACAGTCCTCTGTAATGCGTAGTACAGTAGCAGCATTTGGATTTGTTTACATCCACCCACTAGCAGATGGCAATGGCCGTGTGCATCGGTTCTTGATCAACGATGTTTTGCGTCGCGATCAAGTCGTGAAAGCACCGATGATTTTACCGATATCATCTCTCATAACAAGTGATCGCACTGAGCGATATTCTTATGACAGGGTCCTTGATGTTGTTTCACGACCATTGATGCAGGCATTGGAAGGGTTATATAAATTTTCAACAACTCCTACCACCTATTCGGATGGTATTCGTTCAAATTTTGAATTTCATGGTGATGAAAAAGTAAGGCATACGTGGCGATTTCTGGATGTAACAAAGCATGTTGTGTACTTAGCGCATGTGGTGGAGCGCACAATTTGTGGGGATATGCGAGAAGAGTTCCGTTTCTTACGTAACCATTCGCAAGCAAGATCAGCAATCAAAGAAATTGTCGAAATGCCTGATATGCAAATTGATAGAATTATTCGATCAGTTGAGTCAAATCAGGGGAAACTTTCCAATATGTTGGGTAAAGAAATGCCCATCCTTCAAGAACCTGGGATTTGGGACGAGATTGTGAGGGCCATTGAAAACGCTTTTCAAGATGAATCTGAAATGAATGTTGTAAATAAGTATGTCTGTGGAAATCGAAAGTAGTATTTCAAACTAATTTGATTATTTTAGAAAGTTTTGGACGGTAGATTTCTCGTCAAGTTAATAAATTCCAGTTAAAAAAATAGGTTATTAAAAGTTTGCAATTAATTATGTATTTTTTGTTAATCTATTAACTTGAACTGGTGTGAAATTCGATAAAAAGTTAAGCAATGCAGGATTGCTCTAGAAACACGTCAGGTTTTTTTGATGAATGATCAAAATTTTTTCTAAATTGATAGAAATTAATAAATTATCTAAACTTCTGGTTTGTACGAGGTATATATTTTGGAAGTCTTATGGACAAAGCTCAAATTTTTCATGAATGGTAGAAGTCAAGCCGAGAGATTGCCAAAGAAGTATCACTTTAAAGATTCAGAGGTAACAATTCAATATTTTGTTGGAGGGGTTTTACTACTTCCCCAAAAAAGGTTATTGGATGATATTACAACTGCACTAGATGTTCTTCAGCCTAGCTTTGAAATTGAGCGAGAACAACCAAACGAACAATTAAGGGAAGAGATCAAGCCTTGATACTGCTTGAAATAAAAAATCGGAATCTATCCTCGGTAAAAAATTCTTAGGAATGTTTTTGGCTCCGCTAAAAATTTTGCCATTTGATGAGGAGTGTATTTGGGTATATGGAAGACTTCGGGCTCAATTAGAAAAAAGGGACAAACCATTGGCCCTTTAGACACAATGTTTGCAGCTCATGCCTTAGCATTAAATGTATTACTGGTAACAAATAATCAAAAAGAATTTTCAAGAGTACCATGATTGAAAATTGAAAACTGGATCTAATTTAGATTTTTAACAGATTTGGAAAAATATATACTTCTGGGCTGCTGAAGTGCATTCACCAAGACCTTCTTGGAAATAAATAATGGCAAAAAAATCAAAGGGAAAAATTTTTTAACCAGACTGATTGGGCCTATGAAAAGTCTGTTACTCAGATGTTGCCATTTCAAAGGATGAATAAGTTTAAAAGTTTTTTAAATCATTAACGTAGTAAAGGCGGAGTTATTCCGAATTGCTAAGCCTGACGTATTGTCGAATTAGCTAAACAGGAGAAATAAAATGGAAACATTGCGTTGCCGTATCGGCGATTTGGCGGTAGTAGTGGGATGTCATTTGCCAGAAAATACCGGAAATATTGTGAAGATCATTGGCGTTGAGGGTTATCAAGGCTGGTATGGTATTACCGGTCATACTTTTGTTTGGACCGTGGAAGTAACTAAAGATAGACCTTTAGTCTATGAAAATGCTGATGGTGGTTTGTACACATTAATGGAAGGCCCTGTACCGGATCAGTTACTAATACCGATTAGTTCAGATTTGGATTCTAATGATCTTGCTGAATATATCGTCTTGGAAGCTATTAAGGAATGTGAAAGACTAGAAGAACTGGAGAGATGTAAAGAACTTGAAAGTACTTCGCTTATGTCGTCTGATCCCCATGAATCCTATAGTCCCATCGATAATTGCATCAAGAAGTATCCGGGACTTACTGAAGAAAAAGTGATTGCTTGGGCGGAGGCATTTGGGTTTTAATTTTGCTGTGAGGCTCACACAATGAGCCTCACAATCGCCAAACTAACATCTTCCCCTCTAATAAAAATCCCTATGCACCTTGCAGTTATTTTTCTGAGTTTTATTCTGCCGCTACAAGTGCAGAGCGTCGTTCATGAAAATCAGTTGGCACCTCCTTATTGGGCGGTCAACACGATCATTGATGCTTCGATTATTCTGGGTTTGAAAAGCATACGCAGTAAATACCCAAGGTTTAATTACAACCCAGAGTTGTACTTGCGCGACCCTGATGAATATGATTGGCCGAAGAGTCGTCGCAGACAGTTAATTGAAAACTATGTTCACAATCACTTTACCTATTCAGCGAAGTAGTATGTTCGATCCAAGTTTATTTCATATTTCTCTAGCAGCTAATCGATTGCGACAGATTCTGGTTTTTAGGTCATGCAATTATGGCCAATTTTTTTAAAGAGATCTCATGAAAATATTTTTTCAGTTTACCGGTGGTCTTATTGTTGCGACTGTTGTCATACTTGGTGGATTGGTAGTCATCTCACCAGGAATACAAGCAAAGAGTGAGTCAAATTCACCGGCCAGTGTCGAGCGCCTTCTCATTAAAACGCATGTCAATGCGGATGGCAGCGATGTAGAGATCCGTGAAACCACCAAACTCATTCGTGCTCAGATTGCAATCGATAGCTATTCCCAAGCGGATATTTCATTTAATAGTACCTTTGAAACAGTGGAGGTATTAGATGCGTATACGACGACCAATACGGGGCAGAAAATTCCCGTAGCCAAGAATGCGATTCGCGAAGTGGATGATGATATCTCTAGTGGTGCTCAAACGTTTTCCGATCAAAAGCATCGCATTATCATTTTCCCAAATGTTACTCCAGGCGCCAGAGTCACTTACAAAGTAAAAGTGACTTCCAATAGGCCCTTGTTTCCGAAAAACTATGAGAAGGGCTTATATTTTTCGCCTGGTTTGGAAGTGCAACAATTTGAATGGCACTTTTCACATGATCGCCGAATACCAATTAAAGTGGACGTCAAGAGAATTCCTGGGGGGCGACAAGCAGACGGACCCAATGGCGAAAAGCGATACATGTTTCATTATCAACAATTGAAAACGCTCTCCAAAGTCAATGGTGAGGTGGATTATGCCGATCATAGTCCGCACATTATTTTTTCCAGTTTTAAATCGCCGATTGATATCGGTAAATCCTATGAGAACTCGATTCAATCGAAGCTAGTAGTCACCAAAAAGGTGTCGGATCTTGCTAATAAAATCACGAAAGGGATTGATGATCCCCAGACACAAGCAATCGCTCTGTATCAGTGGGTTTCTCTAAATATTCGTTATGTCGCGATCTATTTAGGTGATGGCGGGATTGTGCCCAATGATGCCGATAGCATCATTGATCATCGTTATGGGGATTGTAAGGATCATGATTTACTCTTAAGAGCTTTACTCTTAGCGAAAGGAATCTCTGCCAGTTCGGCCTTAATTAATTCAGAGTCTGCTTATCGGGTAGGTAAGCTGGGCACAATTGATCCCTTTAATCATGTCATCACCTATTTGCCACAATGGGATCACTATGTTGACTCTACTCTCGAAATAGCACCTTACGGCTTGCTAGCAGCTTCGGAAATGGATAAACCAGTGGTTTTAACAGCCTTAGGCAAAATGGGTAGAACCTTAAAAGAATCTGACCGAAATACCGGGTTCGTCTCAAAGGCTCGTTTTGAGGTAGATGAGCGGGGCGGTATTTATGGACATGCTATTACTACATATGAAGGCTCTGAAGAAGTTGAAGCGCGATTAAATTTCGCTACCTTTAATCATAGTCAAGACAATCGAGTCGAGAAGAAATATCTGTCTTCGTATCGACAAACAGGGAATGGTACCTTTCGACCTTCTAATAGTCGTGACCTGAATACTCCCTTTCGTTTAACGTCTAAATTTTATTTGGATCCGATTGTTAATCTGCCAGGTCCGGGCGCTATGACCGTGCCCATTGGCTTGTCATCGGGATTTCTAGCGGATATTCCTTTTAACGAACTCCCTGATGTTTATCATTTTCCTTATCGATGTTTTTCTGGAACCTTCGTCGAATTAAGTGAGATTCATTTCCCGAAAACGATCAAAGTCATCAAGTTACCCCCTAAAACAGATTACGCTGAAGATGGGGCGCTTTATGTTTCAACTTATACTTTACAAGACAATGTCGTCTCTGTATCTCGAATTTTAAAATTGAATCAGAAGAGTGCTGTTTGTCCTGCTGGCCCTAACAACCGCGCAAAGAGAATAACTCAGCTAATCCGTAAAGATATGCTGGCCCAAATTATGTATGAGTGAAACTGAAATCAATCATTAAAATTCAATTTTTTTAAGATTTTTTTATAAACTGTCGTATCAACATAACGAAGAGTATCCGAAGTAGATTATGATTGTATATCGCTAAATAATCATAAAAAGGAGATCAGTATGGATAACCAAGATAATTTTTCACGTCGCAATGCCATTAAACTTGGACTTGGAACAGCTGCTGCGACCATGGTCTCTAGCAGTGTGTCAGCAGCAAATTCTACCGACCCAAAATCCATTTTTAATGTTCCCCAAGTATTTATTCCGATTGCGGATCAAAAAGAACAATTTCCCGTTCGCAGAATTTACTGCATCGGCAGAAATTATGCGGCACATGCGATAGAAATGGGCTCTGATCCAACCCGTGAACCACCATTTTTCTTTCAAAAGCCAACAGATGCTATTCAGTATGTTGCACCTAATACAGTTGCCGATCATATCTATCCAACGCTTACCAAAAATTATCACTACGAAGTTGAATTAGTTGCAGCAATTCATATTGGTGGTAAAGATATTAAACTCGAAAACGCTCTTAATCATGTTTGGGGTTATGCACTTGGATTAGATATGACGAGAAGAGATTTACAACGTGCCATGGGCGAGCAAAAAAAGCCTTGGGAAATTGGAAAATCCTTCGATCATTCAGCACCGATTGGACCATTATTTCCAGTATCGAAAGTAGGGCATTTTAAAGAAGGCAATATTCAGTTGTCCGTCAATGGCGTTGTTAAGCAAAAAGCTGATTTAAAGCAAATGATTTGGAGTGTAGCAGAACAGATTGTCAAACTTTCAGAAGCCAATGAATTATTCCCTGGCGATATTATTTATTCAGGAACTCCAGAAAATGTGGGACCTGTCGTTCGAGGTGATTTGATTCGTTGTGAGATCCAGAAATTGCCAGACCTTGTCATGAAGATTGTTTAATCTTCCTTCTTCATGATGTATGACCGCTCTTGAGTTGGATGAATGAGAAGTAAAGTATCGCTTCATCATTTTTCCGAATGTTACCTCAGGAGCGAGAGTTTCTTAGATCGTAAAAAGAAGTACCCATATCCCCTTTTTTGCAAAAGACGATCAGAAACGATGGTGATTCTCCTATAGTTTAGAGATGCGACCATGCGAATGGTATTTTTCTCATCATCTCCGTTTGAAGATTAAAGTCGACGCTAGAAGAATATTATGAGGTCGACAAGCGGATGGACTCATTCGAGAAAAGCAATATAAATTTCATTTTCAATAGATAGAAACGATGCCCAAAATAAGCGGTGGGATTGTTGATGCTGATCATAGCCCGCATATCATTTTTTCACCCTTTAAAACGAAAGCTAGATTCTAAAAGAGGAGTTTTATTTTTCGCTGTCAAGCCTTCTAGTGTTGAGGGAGATGAAGGCTTGAATCACCCAAAAATCCAAGGCAAAAGTATGTTCTTTGATGTGGAAAATAAAAGTCGATGTTTAAGTCGTTGATTTATTTATATTAAATATTAAAAACGACCAAAACATATCACTATATTAAAAAGTCGCGACTTTTTAATATAGTGATATATAGTAGTCGGATGAAGAGATATGTCGAACATGCTGTTTACAAAGATATTAAGAAAAAACTTGTCATTCTGACCGGTCCTAGACAGGTGGGAAAGACTTTTATGAGTCGACAATTAATGTCTTATTTCCAGAATCCAATTTATCTCAATTGGGATATTCCAGAGCATCGACTGCGACTTCAAAAGCAAGACTGGTACGATTTACATGATTTAGTGGTGATGGATGAAATCCTTAAAATGCCTCATTGGAAACAGTGGCTAAAAGGTGTGACCGATGCTAAAGCACCAGGAACCTCTTTATTGGTGACTGGTAGTGCACGAATGGAGACTTTTCGGCAAGCAGGAGAGTCCTTGGCGGTAAGATATTATCCCTATAAAATGCATCCCATCTCTGTCAAAGAGCTTTGTACAAATACGAATAAAAGTCCGACTGAAGCACTCGATCATCTACTTGCGCGAGGAGGATTTCCTGAGCCCTGTTTGGATGAGGACATCCTAGAAGTGAACAAGTGGCGATTAGAATATTCAAAAGATCTTTTACGAGAAGATATCTTGGAGTTTTCAAGATTACAAGAACTGAATACGATGAAGATCTTTATCGAAATTCTTCGAGACCGAGTTGGCTCTCTGTTATCGTTAGCCTCCATTGCGCGTGACATTGGTTGTTCACCGATCACACTGACTAAGTATTTAGATATTCTCAAAGCACTCTTTGTCGTTTTCACGGTTCATCCATGGACTGATAATGTTGGACGATCTTTATTAAAAACACCTAAGGTATATTTTTACGATCAAGGCTTAGTCAAAGGAAATGAGGGAGCTCGTTTAGAAAATGCCGTAGCTTATATGCTACTTAAGCATGCCGACTATATTCGGGATACACAGGGTATCGAAACAGGCTTACATTATTTGCGAACAAAAGATGGTGCAGAAATCGATTTTGTGATTTCTAAAAATCACCAACTAACCGATTTAATAGAAGTGAAATGTAGTGACAATAAACCACATTCCACTTTGATTCATTTTGCTGAAAAATTTCCACAGGCTAATGCAGTGCAACTCGTCTATAACTTGAGATATCCGAACCGAACACGGGGAATACTGATCGAAGATATGGCGAAGTATTTATCCGAATTAGAAGCTTAGCATTCCGAAATAGACTCAAACAATAGGGACCCTCCTTACAACACAAATCTGTTAGGAGGGACTCCTTCAATGAATCCACCTAAAATAGTTCAATCATAGATAGAGCTGAAGAAGGTTGAGCAACGATGATCAACGATGAACAACGATGAATTATGGCCCCTATCAAAAAGGTGGTGCCTCATACAGGCGGATGTTTACTTCAAAACCATCAAAGTCAACTTCAAGAACATGATTCAATAAATCATATTGTTCGTGCGTTTTAATATACTCAAGAGCCGTTATAAAAAGTGACTTTTGCATGATTTCATTCATGTTGATATGGGTCAGTTGCCGATTGTTAAAGGCAACTAAAGAGATCATGCCCGGATGAATTTTTTCATGAAGCAAGTATCCTCCTTTATAGTTTTTTCCTCGCAAGTCTTTACTGTTGTGCGTAACCACTACCCAGTCATTGTCTGCGGCGAATTTTGCAATCTCCCAGTCTTTTTGACCAACTAAGCCTAGCGCACTAATGGTGGAGGCCTCAGGCCCGAAATAGTTACACACCTTTACCAAATCAGCCGTTAGGCATTCATCAATTAAAAATTTCATATTTTTTAAACTTTACTTTAATGGTTGATATTAATTTCCATTCTGCTGGTATATCGGCAATTTTTTTAGGAGCCAATCTGTACAGATTGAGGTCGGACCAAATTTTTGCAGATTGAAACAATTCATAATTGGGGATGCTGGGGTATTGTTCTATGATTTCTTTATAGGAAATCCCATTACTTACCAAGAAACTGATTGTTCTTGCCGGCACTCGAGTACCAAGTAATATTGGCTCACCATCCATGATTTTTTCTAAGGAGACCACTTGGTGAAGCATTTCGAATCTTTCGATGGTGGGTTGTGCAAATACCCCTAAGTCAATGGAGAGTTCTTCAATGTGAATTTTCCAAGTCTCATCATTTTCTGAGTGTAGTCTAAAGACTTCAGAATCACTTACTTCGGCCAAGTGGGGTATTTTTTCCAGTAATTTTTTAATCACAAGAATGCGGCATTTTTTATATAGGTACTCTGAACTCTTGAAGTAAAAACTTGCTAGCACACAAGCTGCAAGATTGAAGCATCGATCTTTTCTCATATTAATAAATGCAGTGTTTAAAATTTCATCCTCGATGATTCGCCTTATCTCCCTATCTGGAATATTTGCCAGATACGCAGCTTCAGTGATCGTTGCATTGTATTGGTTGTTGGTCATTAAAAAGCTCCAAAAAAAAGTATCCGATAGTCTGGACTATGTTGTTAGAAATACTGAGTTTTACTTTTTTGAGATGGAAGCGAGTGGTTGAAGTCTTGATTGAATATCCCGACATAATTGCTTGTTTTTGAGCACTTAGCCAGGAGGGTTGGAGAAATAATTTAGTCATTGATTAAATCGTAATCTAATACGAAATGAGTCATTAGAATTTACCCACAAGAGAAGTAAGTTTTAACGGATCGATGATGATAACTTGATGAGATTGCTTATTCAAACAAGTCCTGATACCTTGTTATTAAAAGTTAAAATCTTCAATGTTACTTTTATATGTCAAACTTAAAAGAGCATTTATTGAAAAAAACTAAGATAGTCTTGATTAATAATTTCGTATTGATTTCTCATCACCCATGCGTTCGAATTAGCAACTGCTGCATTACGGTAAGCCCAATGGGCAATTCTTTTATTACACTCTAGGTCTGATAGAAATCCTAAATGATGAATTTCACTATTTCTATGAACGTTAGTTGCTGCCTTTAATATCCAATTTTCAAGATGAGCTTTACCAGCCAACATATCTGACTTACTTCTATTGCAAGAAGGACAGGTAAGCACTAAATTTTCAGCGATGTTTCTAGAGTATTTTTTCCAAGGAATAAAGTGATCTATATCTGCCTTTTCATTACTTGCAAGGTTTTTTGCACAATAGAAGCATCTTCCATGTTGGTAGTCCATCAAAACAGGCCTCAATTGAATGAGGGTATCTCTCGAAGCGCCAAATAAAAATGACTCAAGATCAGAGTCTGTATTTAAAATTTGTTGATTTTTTACATTTGTCTTGAGATGCGTCATCCAGCCATTTTTAGCGTATTGAATAATGTATTCACTAAATTTACGAAGACAAATATGTGCCTCTTTTGTAAGAGTAAGACTTTCATTGTTTGAATAAGTATAGATAAATTGATTCTCATCTTCTTGAAGGTAGAAGACAGGATTTTGCCAAATTGTTGTAATAATGGAATTCATCTTCCATTTCCAAACATGGCTTGTCACTACATTCGCAAAGCTATCTATACCAGTTTCGTTTTGGATGTTTAATAGGACGGAAATGATTTTGGCTTGAATACCATTGTTTTGATGTAGAACGCCGACATTTTTACCACTCGCGTACTCTTTAATTTGTGGCCAATACAATTCGGCAAAACGAGTCGCAATTTTTTTGCTAGGTAGGATTAACTCTTCTGGCTGATCATTGCCAAATTCAATGGCGAGATTTGTTAAGGTTATTAATAAGGCGTATTTATAAGTTGCGCTGAATGAACTATCTTCAAATAGGGTTTGAATTTTTTGCAGAAATTCGATTTGAGATTCAGCGCTGACCATTGTTAATTAATTAATCCCAGTATTTTGCTTTTTCAGGAATGATCCATCTCACACCACCTCTTGGATCTGCCTGATCATTTTTATATCTTGGAATGAGATGCATATGAAGATGTGGCACAGTTTGACCAGCGGATGGTCCATCATTAATACCAATATTAAAACCATCAGCTTGAAATTCTGTATCGATAGTTTCTTTTGCTTTGTTCAATAACTGGAAAAGCGCATCTCTTTCTTCTTGAGTAATTTCAAAGAAAGAGCCTACGTGTCTTTTGGGAATAATCAGGGTATGACCAGGCGAAATCGGAAATCCATCACGGATTACCAAGCCAAATTCATTGGAAGCGATGATTCGGTCAAATGGCAACTTACAGAAAGGGCATTCTTTAGTCATTCAGGATTCAATATCGTCTCAAGTTAGGGTGCATCTTTTAATTGAATTTATTACTTATGTTACTTTATCAAACTAAAAGATCAATTTATGAGCGAGGAGATGCCTACTAGGAAACTAACTGTTTCTTTTTAATCTTCTACGTAAAAATATGACATAAGGTGATTCTTTTAAGCTTGGGGCTATTTCGAATCTCACAATGCTTCTTTTTTGTTTCCAAATACTTTTTTAAATTTACTGTATTTAGCTTCTTCCCAAGTCTGGGTTAAATCTTTATTACGCTCCAAAGCGTCGAATATTTCTCTAATGAGATTGCTATCTACTACCTTCGCTGCAAAGAGCTTGCTGAGTAATTCATAACCATGCCAAACGGGAATCTTAAATGCAATCGCTAATTGATGAAGTCCAATATCATCTGTCACAACAATCGCATTTCTTATTGAAGCAAAGGCAAGTACTTCGCAATCAGCGGATCCAGGTGGTGAGCGTCCACCAATCATAAATTCATTCAGGTGTTCTAGGATATACCCATTGAAAATTGATCTTATCAATGACATATCTATTTTTTCTTGGGGGGACATCCTCATTGAGTGAGAATCTCTTTCTACAAAAAATTCATTCTCATCAAACCATGGATTCTTAAAACTTAAGGTTGAATTTCTTTTGACTTCTTTTTCAACTACTTGTAATACTTTAAGAACATAATTTTTTTGACCAAACTCTTTCCCTAAAAATGGTCTGATGCGTTTTGCTAGGCGTAAATAGACGCAAGTATCAAGTACTACAACCATTATTTGCCTATTAGTTCTTGATGTAGGGCAGTTGCATCTCCAATAGAAATATCTAATATTTGCTGTAAATAACCTGATCCAGTCCCTTTTTCTACGATCATTTTTTTTAGTGCGTCAAAAAATGAGCTTTGAAAGATTTTATTGGCTGTAGCCATATAAGTTTTTGGTTCAGGCGGTGTTGGATTAAATAGAATTTGGTTGACCAATTTTCCGCGACTCATGCAGCGAGTGGCATGGATGGATTTCGAATCTATCTTTAGTGCGGCAAGATTTAGTGCTTTGGCATAACTACCAACTTGTAGAAAAATACTGTGCAATGAAATCTGATGTTCATGCGCATATTCCTGCAAGACTTTAATTTGAGCAGAGGAGGTTGGTTTAGTAACGGCCTTTAAGTAAGTTTCTTCAGCTAACTCTCTAGGGAATAACAAGGCACCTGCGAAGGCATCTGCATAATCTTCACCCTCATTAGTGCCAGCTAACTCTGGTGTAAATACGTGTGCTAATTCATGCGCCATCCAGAATTTAAAATCCTCAATATACGTATCTAGGTTCAGGAATACGAAGGTGATTTTCTCTGATTTAAGCAAAATATGTAAAGCATTTTCATGCTTTGATTTAATACCCCACATCACCGGAACAATCACGGCATCATTATTAGAAAATTCCTTAATCAGCTGGTTATAGGAGACTATTGAACCGATTTTGATCCCCAACTTTTCACGAACACTTGCTACCGCTTTTTGCAAATCTAGATATTCCAAGGAAGGTGAATTAATCTTGGTTCTTAAAGAATTTAAAGGATATAAATAGGGTACTAGGGGGCGTAACAATGCCCCAGTGAGTTGTGCGCGTTCTATATGATCTTGGGTTGTTTTGGTTCCAGCCCGTTTTCTAAAAGCGACTACTGGTAATTCGATATTGGGTGTATGAACTAAATCGGAAAATGGTAAGGAAAGCGTAATGGAGAGTTTTAACAGTTTATCGGGCCTAGGAAAATCAACCCCCTTTAACCAATTGGTAATGGCTTGAGAGCTTACGCCTAATTCTTTAGAAAGACGCTTTTGATCCCAACCTTTTGATGTTAAAACTGACCTAACGGATGCAGTGTTAATAATTTTTTTCATCTCTTCATTGTATTTCCATAATCAAGTTTAATCAAGTTTTAATCAGTTTTATCTAGCATTAATATGGTGTTTTCTAACTGTTTTTGGGGAAGGGCTGAAGCTTTAAATTCTTTAACTATCTCAATTTCAGGGAACATTACGAAAATTCGTTAAACTATTAGGATTGTGATTGCCAAGGCTCTAAAATAGGGATCTTTAGCAACATGGCGCGAAGAGCCTCACCGCGATCGCGCTTTTTTATTGCAAGTGCTCGTAAATCAATAGTGGAGTAATAATGGTTGTTGTAACCTTACCTGATGGATCAAAAAGAGAATTCCCAGAAGCAGTAACCGTTGCTGGCGTTGCGCAAAGCATTGGTTCTGGCCTCGCTAAGGCTGCTTTAGCAGGCCGAGTGAATGACCAGTTAGTGGATCTCAGCCATTTAATCACGCAGGATAGTAATCTCGCCATCATTACCGATAAAGATCCTGAAGGTCTTGAAGTCATCCGCCACTCGACTGCGCACTTGTTAGCTTATGCGGTCAAAGAGTTATACCCCAATGTACAAGTCACCATTGGTCCAGTCATCGATAACGGCTTTTATTACGACTTCTCCTATAAAGAAGGATCATTTACGCCTGAAGATCTAACCAAGATTGAAAAGCGGATGGCTGAACTCGCTAAAAAAGATGAAGTCATCACCAGAAAAGTAGTATCCAGAGATGAGGCCGTTGCTTACTTCAAAGGACTGGGTGAGAACTATAAAGCTGAACTCATTGAAGCGATTCCAGCCGATCAAGACGTATCGCTCTATACAGAGGGCAACTTTACCGATTTATGCCGTGGGCCACACGTACCGAGTACTGGTAAGCTCAAAGTCTTTAAATTAACTAAAGTAGCTGGTGCTTATTGGCGCGGTAATAGTAAGAACGAAATGTTGCAACGTATTTACGGTACTGCTTGGACTAAAAAAGAAGACCAAGAAGCCTACTTACACATGTTGGAAGAGGCTGAAAAGCGTGACCACCGTAAATTAGGTCGTCAATTAGATTTATTCCATTTCCAAGAAGAAGCACCTGGCTTAATCTTCTGGCATCCAAAAGGCTGGACCATTTGGCAGCAAGTTGAGCAGTATATGCGTAAAGTCTACCAAGATCACGGCTATCAAGAAGTCAAAGCACCACAAATTTTGGATCGTGCCCTTTGGGAAAAGTCAGGTCACTGGGAGAACTATAAAGAAAACATGTTCACCACCGAGTCGGAAAACCGGACTTACGCCTTAAAACCAATGAATTGCCCAGGCCATGTCTTGATTTTTAACTCCGGTTTACATAGTTACCGTGATTTACCCCTGCGTTTTGGTGAGTTTGGTCAGTGTGTACGTAATGAACCTTCAGGTGCTTTGCACGGTTTAATGCGGGTACGTGGCTTTACCCAAGATGATGGTCATATTTTCTGTACCGAAGATCAAATCCAGTCCGAAGTGGCTGCGTTTGATCAAGTGGTACGCAGTGTGTATAAAGATTTTGGCTTCACGGAAGTGGCCGTCAAACTCGCCCTGCGTCCTGAAAAGCGGGTGGGAGAGGATGCTATTTGGGATAAAGCAGAGAATGCCCTGCGCTCAGCAATTAGTTTGTCCGGTACTAGTTGGGAAGAGTTGCCTGGCGAAGGCGCTTTTTATGGTCCAAAAATTGAATATCATTTAAAAGATTCCATTGGTCGGTCTTGGCAGTGCGGTACCGTGCAGGTCGATTTCTCGATGCCAACCCGTTTAGGTGCGGAATATGTAGCAGAAGATAACACGCGTAAAACACCGGTGATGTTACACCGGGCGATTGTTGGTTCTCTCGAGCGTTTTATCGGTATTTTGATTGAAAATCATGCCGGTGCGATGCCAACTTGGTTGGCGCCAACCCAGGTCGTGGTCATGAATATTTCTGATAATTCAGCTGAATATGCCAAAAAAGTTACTCAAATTCTGAAGAAACAAGGCTTTAGAGTGCACTGTGATTTGCGTAATGAGAAAATAACGTATAAAATACGAGACCATGCTCTACAAAAACACCCTTATTTAGTGGTTGTGGGTGATAAAGAGCAGGAAAACAACTTAGTTGCTGTTCGTGCTAGGGGTGGAATCGATTTAGGCGTGATGACAATCGAAGCTTTTGAGAAGAAGCTAGTTGAAGATGTTCATCACCAAGCTCAACATTGAGACAATGTTGGACAGCAAAGTCTGAAAAGTACCAGTTAAAAGCCCAAAGAGTCCTGTTAAGGGATTCAGTATGAAGAGCTATTGATTATAAAAATAGAAAGAGGTAAGTAACATCGCTACTGATAAATTACACCGTATCAATAGGGAGATTAATGCTCCTGAGATTCGACTTGTTGGGATGGAAGGGCAAGCATTAGGAGTTTTTAAGATTTTTGATGCGCAAAAATTAGCTGAAGAACAAGAGACTGATCTTGTCGAAATTGCCCCGAATGCGCAACCGCCTGTATGCAAATTGATGGATTATGGCAAGTTTAAGTATCAAGAAGCCAAAAAAGCACACGAGGCCAAGTTAAAGCAAAAAGTGATTCAGGTCAAAGAGGTCAAATTTAGGCCAGGAACTGATGACGGTGATTATGGTGTGAAGTTGCGAATGTTAATCCGCTTTTTAGAGGATGGCGACAAAACGAAGATTACGCTTCGTTTTAGAGGACGCGAAATGGCTCACCAAGAAATTGGCATGAGAATGTTGGAAAGATTGAAGTTGGACTTAGTGGAACATGGCACTGTTGAGCAGTTCCCTAAAATGGAAGGCAGACAGATGGTGATGGTCTTAACTCCAACGAAGAAGAAGTAAGTTCGAGAAATTAGTTCGAAAAGTAAGTTTGAAAACTAAGTTCGTATAGATTGCAGTAACCGAGTGATAAAAATATCACTTGGGGCAGTAAGAATTGAGCTAAAACTCAATATAAGTGTGGCTGGGTTTTAAAAGTGTAGTCGTATCTAGATTACCACCTGAGCGATACAAATTAGTGAAGGGGAGCATTTCATGCCCAAGATGAAGAGTAAAAGCAGTGCGAAAAAACGCTTTGTCGTTCGTGGAAGCGGATCGATCAAGCGTGGTCAAGCGTTCAAGCGCCACATCCTAACGAAGAAAACAACTAAGAATAAGCGCCAATTACGTGGTTCAGCAGAAGTTCACGAGACAAACGTGAAAGCTGTCCGTGCAATGTTGCCTTACGCTTAAATAATCGAAATTAGGAGAATCAAATGCCAAGAGTAAAACGTGGGGTCACAGCACGTGCCCGTCATAAAAAAGTAACCGACGCAGCTAAAGGCTACCGTGGTCGTCGTAAAAACGTATTCCGTATTGCTAAGCAAGCGGTAATGCGCGCTGGGCAATATGCCTATCGTGACCGTCGTAACAAAAAGCGTGTGTTTAGAGCATTGTGGATTGCGCGTATTAACGCTGCAGCCCGTCAGTACGATATTTCATACAGCGTCTTCATTAATGGTTTGAAGAAAGCCTCTATCGAAATGGACCGTAAAGTTCTATCTGATATGGCGATCAATGACAAGCCTGCCTTTGCTGCTCTCGTAGCAAAGATTAAGACTGTCTTAACCGTTCAAGCGTAACCCCGCCTGTTATGGTTGATTTAGATCAACTAGTCGCACAGGCCAAGCAGAGTTTTACCGAAGCGGTGGACTCTGCTGCGCTCGAAGATATCAAAGCTAAATACTTAGGGAAGTCCGGTGCTCTCACCGAACTTCTCAAAGGTTTAGGCAAGATGGATCCGGACACTCGGAAGACCGAGGGTGCCAAAATTAATGCTGCTAAAGTCGCCATTGAAACGGCTTTGCAGGACAAGAGAAATGCGATTGCAGAAGCTATTTTGCAACTCCGCCTCTCCCAAGAATCAATCGATGTTTCCTTACCTGGTCGTGGCCAACACGTTGGCAGCTTGCATCCTGTGATGCGGACCTGGGAACGCGTTGAAGCAATTTTTCATTCGATTGGGTTTGAAGTAGCGCAAGGTCCAGAGATTGAAAATGACTGGTATAACTTTACTGCCTTAAATAGCCCTGAGAATCATCCAGCAAGATCGATGCAAGATACCTTCTATGTAGAAGGGCATGATCAAAGCGGTAAACAATTGCTCCTTAGAACGCATACCAGTCCAATGCAAATTCGTTTTGCGAGCCACACGGTAGCGAGACACTTAGCAGCGCACGGTAATTTAGATACCTTGCCCGATATTAAAGTCATTGCCCCAGGTAGAACTTACCGAGTGGACAGTGATGCGACGCATTCCCCGATGTTTCATCAAGTAGAAGGTTTGTGGATTGGCCGTGAAGTGTCTTTTGCAGCACTGAAAGGCATTTACACCAACTTCTTAAAAGCCTTTTTTGAAGATGATGCGCTCCAGTTACGTTTTAGACCTTCTTATTTCCCATTTACTGAACCTTCTGCAGAAATCGACATGGCTTTTCCGTCGGGCAAACTTGCAGGACGTTGGTTAGAGATTTCTGGCTCTGGACAAGTACATCCCCAAGTGATTAAAAACATGGGACTTGATCCTGAAGTCTTTATTGGCTTTGCCTTTGGTTCTGGACTTGAGCGCCTAACCATGTTGCGCTACGGGGTGGATGACCTTCGACTTTTCTTTGAAAACGATACTCGATTTTTAGCGCAGTTCCCTGCTTAAATAAATACCGGAGTACTTCTATGCAATTTTCAGAATCATGGCTGCGCCAATTTGTTAATCCACCGATTAACACTGAGGAGCTCAGCCACTTATTAACCATGGCTGGACTTGAAGTGGAAGAAACACGTCAAGTGGCACCGCCATTTAGCTCCATCGTGATTGCTGAAATTTTAGAAGCCACTCAACACCCTGATGCAGACCGCCTCAGAGTATGTAAAGTGTCGGTCGGTGACTTATCTCCTGAGCCGTTGCAAATCGTTTGTGGTGCGCCGAATGCTCGTCCTGGCATCAAGATTCCTTGTGCGATGGTTGGTGCATTGTTACCACCATCTGAGGAGGGTGGTAAGCCTTTTGCGATTAAAGTGGGCAAACTACGTGGGGTAGAAAGTCGTGGCATGTTATGTTCCGGTCGTGAACTCGGCCTGGGTGATGATCATGCTGGTATTTTAGAACTGCCGCTTGACGCACCAGTTGGCGCAAATATTCGTGAGTATCTCAATTTAGATGATACGATTTTTACGATTAAACTCACGCCTAACAAAGCGGATTGTTTATCAGTTCTCGGGATTGCCCGTGAAGTATCCGCTTTGACAGGTGCTCCTCTAGAACTCTTGGATTTGTTACCGATTAAAGAAACGTGTTCTGATACGGTAAAAGTAGAGGTAATCGACGAAGACTTATGCGGTCGTTTTGCGGGACGGGTTATTAAAAGCGTTAATGCGAAAGCTCCTACTCCAAGTTGGATGGTGCGTCGTTTAGAAAGCGCTGGTCAACGCAGTATTTCTGCTTTAGTAGATATTTCGAATTACGTCATGCTTGAAGTGGGTCAACCGACTCATGTGTTTGATTTACAGAAAATCACAGGTGACATTACTGTGCGTTGGGGTAAGTCGGATGAGAGCGTGAAATTACTCAATGGTCAAATGATTCAGCTCAAAGATGCTGGTTTGCCACTCGGTGTCGTTGCGGATAGCGCTGGCATTGAAAGTTTAGCCGGTGTGATGGGTGGTGATGCGAGTGCAGTGACTTTAGAGACCACGGACATTTATTTAGAGTCTGCGTTTTGGTGGCCTTCTGCCATTCAAGGTCGTGCTCGTGCTTTGAATTTTTCAACGGATGCAGCCTATCGTTTTGAGCGTGGTGTGGATCCAAGCTCCACCGTCAAATACTTAAACTATCTCACGCAATTAATTCTAGAGATTTGCGGAGGCTCGGCTGGTCCTGCTTCTGATCAAGTCCTCTCCTTACCAAACCGTGCTCCGGTAGAGTTACGTGTAGCTAGAGTAGCAAAGATTGTTGGCGTTGAAATTACTGCTCAGCAAATTGCGGAATACTTTGATCGCTTAGGTTTTGCCTATGCCAGAAAACAACCAGGTACACCACAAGAAATTTTTGTTGTAGAACCGCCAGCTTATCGTTTTGATTTGTCGATTGAAGAAGATTTAATTGAAGAGATAACGCGGATTTATGGTTTTGAGAATATTCCAGAAATTGCGCCACAAGCTGCACTGGTTGTGAAATCGACGAATGAAAAACAACGCTCGATTCATCACTATAGACATGCCCTAGCTGCAGCAGGTTATCAAGAGGTGGTGAACTACGGCTTTATTGATCAAGCATCTGAAGCACAGTTTGCTGGCAATCAAGAGCCAGTCAGAGTGTTAAATCCAATTGCAGAACAGTTTGCTGTAATGCGTAGTAACTTGTTAGGTTCACTGCTGAATAATCTAAAAACGAATGTAAGCCGTAAAGCGGCTCGTGTACGTTTGTTTGAAGTAGGGCGTGTATTTAGTAAAGATGCGCAAGTACAAGATTCTGAAACGACCACGATTGGTAATCGTCAAACCCTGATGATGGGTGCGATTGCTTATGGTAGTTTGTTTAGTGAGCAATGGGGTCAAAAAGGGGGCAATGCGAGACCTGTTGACTTCTTTGATGTGAAAGCAGACCTTGAGAATGTATTAGCACCTCTGACCATCAGGACGGTGGCTTTGAAGGATCATCCAGCGTTCCATCCTGGTCGCGCCGCTACGATTGAATTACAAACCATCGTGAACAACAAGTTGACTTGGCAACCTGTGGGTGTAATCGGTGAACTTCATCCTAAATGGCAGCAAACTTTGGAGCTATCTTCTGCACCAGTGATGTTTGAAGTCGAGTTGGCTGCCGTATCAGCCATCCCTTTGCCAAGTACTTCGGAACTAAGTCGTTTCCCAGCCGTTAAGCGTGATCTAGCGATCGTGCTGAAGTCTACGATTGCGGCCGGAGAGGTCCTATCTGCCTTGAAAGCCGCGGCGCCAAAGCTGGTGACCGAGATTATTTTATTCGATGATTTCAGACCTACTCAAGAGCGTCCGGGTGGAATGAACTTAGATGAAAAGAGTCTAGCCTTCCGGTTGACTCTGGAAAATTTGGAACAAACTATGCAAGATCAAGAGGTTGAGCAAGCAATTTCTGGAATTTTAGAGAAAGTTCTTGTTCAATTTTCTGCAAGACTACGGTAATATTTAATTTCTAATAAAAAAACATATAGAGAAAACCATGGAAAACACATCTACAACCATTACGAAAATAGAGCTTTCTGAAGCTATATTCGATCATGTCGGCCTTAACAAGCGTGAGGCCAAGGAAATGATTGACTCTTTTTTTGAGATTATTGCGACCAATTTAGAGCGGGGCGTGGATGTGAAAATTTCCGGTTTTGGTAATTTTCAGCTCAGAAATAAAACTGCCAGACCAGGCCGAAATCCTAAAACAGGTGAGTCTATTCCGATTAGCGCTAGAAGAGTTGTAACCTTTCATGCTAGCCAAAAATTGAAGGATGCAATTGACTCTAATGAACCAAGCAAGTGAAATTCCTGTAAAAGACTTAAAGTCAGTTTTACAGCAATCGCTTCCTCCGATCCCAGCAAAACGATATTTTACGATTGGTGAAGTGGGAGACTTGTGTGCGGTTAAACCCCATGTACTACGTTACTGGGAACAAGAGTTTAATCAGTTAAAACCACAGAAGCGACGTGGTAATCGTCGCTATTATCAACATCATGAAGTGGTATTAATCCGTCGTATCCGTGATTTACTTTATAACGAAGGATTTACGATTCATGGTGCCAAGAATCGTCTCCAAGAATTAGAGAGTCAGTGGCAAATCAGATCAGAGTTAGAGGCTGTTTTAAGCATTCTGAGTAGCACTTCGGAGAAGAAGAAAGTTACAAACTGATATAATCATTTTTCAGTCGGGGCGTAGCGCAGCCTGGTAGCGTACTTGCATGGGGTGCAAGGGGTCGAGTGTTCGAATCACTCCGTCCCGACCAATTAATATTACTTTTACCGGCTCTTCACCATAATCGGGGGATGAGCATTTATTAAACACGATTAATTACTCCATTCCAACCGCATAAAGCCAAGACTCTCAGTCGGTAGTTTT
>NZ_FWXJ01000014.1 GCF_900176405.1 Polynucleobacter kasalickyi
TTAGGTTTTGTAAGTCCAATGGAGTTTGAGAAGCGATGGTATGCAGCTCAGAAAAAGGTTGCATAATTGAAGCGGTTAAGAAGTATGTTTAACGAGGGCAAGGTCAATCATAATAATTTAATCATGATTACTTTAATATTGGCAATCCACAAACACTTCAAATATTGATGTAAATTTTTTGGAGATTCAAAATCTTGATTATTTATTGTTTGAAAATATTGATTAAAGATTGTTAACTCGCCACTAATAACTGTCATTGCCGCTTTTTCTACCGAACATAGTTTTTTATATAAATGGCTAGACTTAAGCCTATTCATTTATTTAGGCTATCCTAAAAATGTGTTGCAACTCGTACTTTAATCCACCGTAACAAATAGTTTTTTTAACTAGTCAAAAATTAGGGAATGTAATATGGCTGATTCACCTTTGGTAAAACTGAAAACATTTGGTGCAAAACCTATAAATAAAGATGCTCATTCAATCTTATCTCGAAGAAATAAACCTACCAAAAAAGAAAAAGAAGTACTTAATCAAAAGATAAAATTAAGAGGGAGAAAATGTAAGATTTGCAATATTTATTTTCATGAATCAATAAATGATCACATAAGCTCAGAAAAACACAAATTAATAAGAATGAAAAATATTGGACTTATTTAATAAAAAAATCATATAACTTAAATCATTAATTAAGCTTTGCATTACAGAACTCTAAGAAGGAGCTTTTTTGGATTGATGGGGTTAACTCAACTCACCACCATGCATTAACTTTTTTTTAATTAGGGTGTCGTTGATATAGGCATAATCCCGTTTAAACGTTTTAACAAATGCTTCTGCCTTGCCCATTCGATTGGGGACTTCCGACTCGCGAAAAAAAAGGTAATCTCCTGCAGGTTAGCTGAGGCGAATTTAGAAGTAGAATTTTCACTTCTGATAATTTTTACAAATTTGGTATATATTAGAATTAAAATATATTTCAAATGACATACTCTCAACTTCTTCAATTCATCTCAAAAGATATGACAATGGCTCATATTTATCAGCCAGTTATGTTGATGGAATTATTGAAAAATGAGGGCAAGGCTTCAGTAGAAGAAATTGCTCAAGCCATCCTGAATCGCGACCCGTCTCAAATTGAGTATTACACACAGATTGTTAAACGAATGGTTGGTGATGTTTTAACGAATAAGCGAAAAATCACAACTAAAGATAAAGGCTTCTATTCTCTTGCTGGAGTTGAATCTTTAACCCATGGTGAAATCGATGAGTTAATTTCATTATGTGAACAAAAAATCATAGATTATGAAAAAAAAAGAGATGGGGCTCAGTGGAGCCATCGTAGGAGAGGGAGAAGGGCAGTATCTGGTTCAATTCGATATGAAGTTTTAAAAAGAGCTAGTGGTCGGTGTGAATTATGTGGGATTTCTAATGAATTTAAAAATATTGAAGTTGATCACATTACCCCTAAAAGCCTTGGCGGAAAAGATGATATTTCTAATTACCAAGCTCTTTGTTATACCTGCAATGCACAAAAGAATAATAAAGACGATACGGACTTTCGTAAATTGAATGCGATGTATGAAGACAGACTTCATGGTTGTTTATTTTGCGATGTTCAAACGATTGATAGAACTCGAATTGTTGAAGAAAATGAATTAGCTTTTGTAATAAGAGATGGTTTTCCAGTAACTGAACATCATTCCTTATTTATCCCCAAAAGACACGTGTTAGATTATTTCGGATTATCTCAACCAGAATTAAATGCAATTCATCAGTTGCTCCATTCCCAAAAAGAATTATTGTTGAAGTTAGACCCAAATATTGATGGCTTCAATATTGGTATGAATTGTGGTGAGACCGCTGGTCAATCAGTTTGGCATTGTCATGTTCACTTAATTCCAAGACGTAAAGGTGATGTGGAATATCCTAAAGGTGGGGTAAGACATGTCATACCTTATAAAGGAAATTATGAGGATTTGAAATGATCATCTACCAATCCAACAAAGAACGATTCATAAAGGATTTAATTTCCAATGAAATCCACGAAATCATTGAGGCAACTTATAAGCAAAAAACTGGTCATAAAGTTGCCAAAAATGAACTGAGATCATGGCAAGAGTCCATGCGATTTATGGGAGCTGTGATTGACGACGAAGATATTCCTGGAGATGCTGGAGTCAGCATTGAGTATTCAATCCCTCAAACATCGAAACGCATTGATTTTATATTGACAGGTCAGAATCAAGATAAAAAAGATCAAGTCGTCATTATTGAGTTAAAGCAATGGGAGTCCGCTGAGAAAACAGATAAGGACGCGATTGTTAAAACAAGGTTTCAGCATGGTATGGGTGAGACAAGTCATCCTTCTTATCAGGCTTGGTCCTATAGTGAATTACTCAATCAATTGAATGAAACAGTCTATACAGATAACATTCATTTAGCTCCATGCGCCTACCTGCATAACTATGTAGAAGATAACGTTATTAAAAATAGCTTCTATCAGCCCTATCTTGAAAAAGCTCCAGTATTTCTCAAAGGTAAAGCTGAGAAGGAAAAGCTTAAAACTTTTATTAAAAGTTTTGTGAAGTTCGGAGATAAGTCTAATTTAATGTTTCGCATAGAGAACGGGAAAATTAAACCTTCAAAGAGCCTAGCAGATAGTTTGGCAAAAATGATCGCTGGCAACCCTGAATTCATTATGCTTGATGAGCAGAAGCTGGTTTATGAAACAGCGATGAAGTTGGCAAAAGAATCAACCCCTAGCAATAAAAATGTATTGATTGTTCAGGGTGGTCCCGGCACTGGTAAATCCGTCGTAGCAGTCAATCTATTGGTAAACATCATTCAGCAGCTTCAATTAGTTGCACAATACATTACCAAGAATGCCGCACCTAGAGCTGTGTACGAAGTAAAGTTGACTAACTCAATGACCAAGACTGCCATATCCAACTTATTTTCTGGCTCAGGCTCATTTCATTCATTAGAGCGTGATGTTTTTGATGTTTTAGTGGTAGATGAAGCCCATCGACTCAATGAAAAATCAGGAATGTTTAAAAATAAGGGTGAAAACCAAGTTAAAGAAATTATTAAATCGAGTAAGTTAGCCATCTTCTTCATTGATGAGGATCAGAAAGTGACCTTTAGTGATATTGGCAGCAAAGAGGAAATAAAAAAATGGGCTAAGTTAGAAAATGCCAAAGTACACCATATGGCATTAGAGTCCCAATTTAGATGTAATGGTTCAAATGGATATCTAGCTTGGTTAGATGATGTTTTGGGTATTAGGGAGACGGCTAACAAGACCTTAGATAGGCTTGAGTATGATTTTCAGGTTTTAGCCACTCCTAATGAGTTAAAAGAATTAATCTTTAAGAAAAATAAGATCAACAATAAAGCAAGAATGGTTGCAGGCTATTGTTGGAATTGGATTAGTCGGGCTGATAAAACGGCATTCGATATTAGCCTTCCACAATACGACTTTGGTATGCAATGGAATTTAGATACGGATGGGTCTTTATGGATTCAAGCACCTGACTCAGTATCAGAAGTTGGTTGTATCCATACCTGTCAAGGTTTAGAAGTTGACTATATAGGAGTGATCATTGGTGACGATCTACTGGTGCGTAATGGTGAAGTAATTACGAATCCCAGCGCAAGAGCGAAGACAGACAAATCCATTAGTGGTTTTAAGAAACTTTTAAAGACTAATCCAGAACTCGCTAATCAGAAAGCTGACGATATTATTCGAAATACCTACCGAACTTTGATGACGCGTGGAATGAAAGGGTGCTACATCTTTTGTACAGATCCTGAAACTCAGGCTTATTTCGAAGACCGACTTAATGCAAAGAATTAAAGCAAAGAATAAGTGCAAAGACTCATATCTCGTTATATTTCTTAGCGCTTCCTTTGGCTTTATCAACCGGATATTTGAGATTATTGGCTTCAATCTTAGCTGAAACTATTTCAGCGGCATCTAAGCCACATTCATTTGCAAGTAAAAATGCATAGGCTAGAACGTCGGCCAACTCTTCTTTGATTTTATCTTTTGAGGCTTGCTCAGAAGATTTCCAAAGAAAGGCTTCAAGCAATTCAGCTGATTCAATAGAGAGTGCAATAGCTAAATCCTTCGGATTATGAAATTGCTTCCAATCACGGACATCTCTAAAGGCGATGAGTTTTTGAGTTAATTCGGAAATGTCAGACATAGTGCAATCCTACTACAGTTTTAGCTTCGAGTTAAGTTGTCCTCAATTGTTAGTCATAAATAAAAAATTCCTAAATAGTTATATTTTTTTGATAGATTCGGAGGGTGAGAATTGAGGTGACAGTTAGATTAAAGAACTAACGAATTTAGTGAAAGTAGCGTCAAAGGTAAGAGGTATTTATTCTAATTTACGTATTCTCGTCTTTTGTTTTCAATGATAAAGTCTAAAGAATTATAAAAAGCTATGATTTTTATATTGATTTGAAGCCTCTCCCTCGAATTTGAAATTGGAATAAGAATGAATGAACAGCACCAGTTAAACATCAGGGGTTCGTATACTGCGAACTTACTAGGTAATATCAAGAGTCATTTAGCTGGACTTCAGGGCTATGACGTAATGGCCCTAGAGCTTATTCAAAATGCAGACGACGCAAAAGCTGAAAGTATTTCCTTTGATATTACTGATCATGGTTTATATATCCTAAATAGCGGAAAATTTTCTTATTGTGGTGACCTAAAACACAAGCCATGCGGGTTTAATAAAAGTCAAAACACCACTTGTGATTTCCATCGAATTGCAGATGTAGGTAGCGGAGTAAAGTTAAACAATAGTGACAATATTGGAAGATTTGGCATTGGTTTTGTTTCCACATACCAAGTAACAGATCATCCTGAAATTATTTCTTCAGGGGTTAAGCTAACGCTGTACCCTGAAGAAGGAGAATGGCAAATTGCACCTTATAAAGAGTCTGAAGGCACTACTTTTTTCTTGAAATGGGCAGATGATTCTAACTCTCAAGCTCGACTTGCTTTGGGACTATCTCATATTAGTCCATCACATATAAAACAGTTAATTGAAGATTTTAAAAAAACTCTTAGAAACAGCCTATTGTTTTTAAAGCATATAAACAAAGCAGAAATTCGAAGAAATGGAGAGCTTATCTTAGCTTGCGACCTCGACAGAGGAAGTGGTTCAGATTTAATTGTTAGTTTTCGACCAACTGGAGAAGTTGAAGAATGGCATATATTGCAAGCTGATGCTTCAACATCCGCTTTACCACTATATGAATCTTATCCTAGATTAAAGAGTTTTAGTCGAAGCACAAAAGTTAGTATTGCACTAAGAATAGACCCAAAGCCTCTGAAGAGTGGTTTACTTTATGCTTTTTTACCTACTGAACAATCTATCGAAGTCCCTTTACATATTAATGCAGATTTTTTCCCAGAGGCTGATAGAAAAAGTATCATCTTAAATGGTAATCAGCACGAATCTGCTTGGAACGAAATGCTACTTGAAGTTGCAGCAACAGAACTTGCTAGGGATTTAGTTTCTTTGATGCAAACTATAGGTGAAGCTAATTTATGGCAAATTCTTAGTTCAGCACTACAGATGTCAACTTTACCAAACTACCCAAATTGTTTTAAGCTCTTTTGGGATAAGTTAAAAGAAAGTGCTACCAAATCACATATTGTTCGAGTAAGTGATGGAAGCTTTTATATTCCAGAAAATGTCTATTTAACAAATAAATTGGATATTGCTCAGATCAATACACTTCAACAAATGGGCGCAGTAGTTCCAGTTGAAGATCTTCGAAAATTTAGAAATATCTTAATTCAGTTTGGAACACCTATCTTAACCTTTGAAAGACTTGTTAATTTATTAGAGGAAACTTTAGCTAACACCTTAATTGAAAAAGTTGAAATAAAAAAATTCACCGACTTTTATCAGCCAATTTGGAAAACTATAAATGAACTAATGCCTGATAAAAACTCCCTACAGGGATCCCCAAAAGAAATATACCAACAATTATCAGAAATACCAATCTTAGTAACTGAAAACTTCTATCCTATTAAAATTTCTCAAGCCTATTTATTGCCTCTCCAATTTAAGTATCATGAAATTAATACTCTGCTTCCAAATCTTCAAATTGCAAACCGTTACATTCACGAATTTGAAAAATTTAAAGACTTAATTGCTCCTTTAAATCTGGAGAGAGTTTTTAAACATATTCAAGAAACGAATCAATCATTGCCAATTAATGAAGTTATTTCTACTTCAGAAAAAGATTTGATTGCACTATATAAAATCTTCGCAGAATTGGATTTACTGGACAATGCTGATATTACGACCTATGAAGGTCTAAAAATGCTACCTATTTGGCTTACAACTACAGGACTAAATACAGCAAAAAATGTCTTGATGCCCGGTAACTTTAATGATCCAACTGGAGAAGCCAATCTTCTTGATATGTCAGGTTTAAATAATTCTGTCAAAGAATTTTTCTCTGCTAAGTTAACGATAAAGACTTTAACTTTAAAAGCATATATCTTGGATGTTTTATCTAATTTTTTTAATGAAGGAAGAGACATTAATCTTCACAAATATAACTCCCTAATGATTGAGTTGGCTAGTCATCAGAACATATTAGATGACTCTGAAATTATTCAAAAATTAAAATCTATCAAAATTGCTCCAACAATGGATGGAGGTTGGAATTTACCGAAAAACATATACAGAAAAACTGATGTACTTGTAAAAATACTTGGAGATGGAAATCATCATTGGCTTGATATTAATAGATTGCCTAACAAAATATCGGTTAATAACTTTATTGATAGCCTTGAAATTCTCAAATCGCCTATTCCGAATCACCTCGTAAATAGGATTATTTCTATTTCAAATCACAATAAACCAACTGAAGAAGCGATAAAACATAGTAGTGAGGCATTTTACGTGCTTTGTGAAAAATATGATCAGTGGAAAGATTTAGATACTTTTAATGATGCAATTAACAATCTCCGAAATGAAAAATGTTTTCCAGCAGAGGGTGATTCTGAAAACTGGTATGAATCAAGAAGTTTATATACCCCATATAGGGCTGCAGCTTTTAGGTCTCAGGTAAATGTTCTTGGCTTTGCAAATCAGAGTCGACTAAAAAAAGAAGTGCTTGAAAAACTGGGGATTACATGGACCCCCAATACAGCTATAGTAATTAATCATCTTAAAAATTTTATAAAAAATGGCACTCAACCCACATTAACTACTTATGAGGTACTTAATGAACGTGCAAAAGAGAAAGACACTCTTGTAGCAACTCTAAAAACAGTAAATTGTATTTATTTTGAAAAGAAAAAAATCTTTCTTAGTCCCAATGAGTGTTTTTGGACTTCACAAAAACTTGGACGGTTTGCATATACTCTTCCAGAAGACTATAAAAATTTAACATTTTTTTTCGATTGTATTGGAGTCAAACAGAAACCTGATGGGAAAGATTTAATTGACATAGTTATCAAAATTGTTAAGGAGTGCTATGAAAAGCAAATTCAATTAATAGGAGTAGACAGAGGAGTTTACGAATTTTGTTTGAAAGAGATTGCTGAATTAGATAAACACAACGAAATAGTTGCCGAAGATTTTCAAAGGTTACAAAAAACCCCAATGATACTAAATTTATCCGGCCAACTCCAATTCCCAGATGAAGTTCTTCTGAAAGATAGTGAATGGCTTGTGAGTTTTTTTAACAGTGAACTTGATTGCGCTCTTACAAAGCAAACACCCGAACTTTTGACATTCATTGAAAAACTTGGAGTTAAAAAACTTAGTGAGTCCGCTAAATTAGTTCTTGACTCCTTTGAAGGATTACCTGAAGAGTTACATGAAATTACAGCAACCTTAAAAGAACGTATTGATGTTATTGAAAGATATATGCATGACAAGACAGTAGCAATAAGGCAAAGGATGCGAAATGCTCTTTCTGGACTCAGTACAGTTAGCTATGATCATCTTAAAATTGAAGCTTCTGTCAAAATAAACGATCGTTGGGTGTATGCTCCTCCTATTAATGCAACATCTTTCTTCGACAAAGTCGAAAAAAAATTAATTTTGCGACGCCCCATACTTGTTAACAATTGGCCTGGAATACTTAATGCAATTTTTCATCAATTGATGCCAGAAGAGTCTGGAAACGAAATTGCAAAACTCAACTTAAGCTTAGGTCCCATGATGAGTATTTCTGTTTCTCAAGCCCACCAAAATCTTACTGATTCCGGTATTCCTCCTTTGGAAAGTGAAATAGGAGATTTTCAAATGGGTGACTTGACATCTGATAATATTGATAATATTGGTACATATTCAGAGTCTGAATTAATTGATCAAGAAGCGTCGACTAAAGCCAGTTTAAGTTTGCCAATAATAGGTAAAAGAATTATTGACCCAATCGAAAATTCTCCATTTTCTAATAACCACAAACATAATCTATCGAGTTTTCAACCATCAAGTCAGACTCAAAAAATAATTGATTCAACTTTTTCTAAAGAAAAGGAAAGGCAAGCTAACGACGATGTAAATGTAAGTCAAGCCACCGCTAATTTATTTGATGACGATAACCCTGTAAGAAAAACTCGCCCAAAACACAAATCACAATGGGACATCGTATTAAGGTCCTATGTGAAACCTAAATCAGAGATCTCTGAACATCAAAATGAACTAGATAATAATCAACATAACCTTGCAGTTGAATCTATTGCGAGAGAAGCAGTTTGCCAATATGAAAAAGAACGAGGTCGAGACCCTGAAGAAATGGCTTTAAACCAACCAGGATATGACATTATTAGTCGTAATCCTCGCTCAGATAGTAAAAGATATATTGAAGTTAAAGGCGTTAGTGGAGAATGGAACAATACTGGTGTTGGATTGTCAAGTTTGCAATTTAACCACTCTCTAAAATATGGAAATCAATATTGGCTTTATGTTGTTGAATTTGTCTCAGATCCAAAATGTATACATGTATATCCGATTTGTAATCCATCTGCTAAGGTTACAAAATTTATGTTTGATGGTAACTGGCGTTATACAGTAATTGATGAAAGTCCCGATCCCAAACGCGCTCTAAAAAAAGGTGCAAAAATAGAGCATACAGAATTAGGATTAGGCGTTATTGATGCAATAGAGTTAAAGGGATCATCTTTTTTTATATGGGTAAATTTTACTAATAAAGGTTTACGTGGGCTCGCCTATAACGAAACAGTAATGAAGATAATAAAGTAACACATGGCAAAAATCATACCTGAACTTTCTGAGTCTCAATTATCTGAATTACCTTCAAGAGGAGAAGCAAAGGTCTACAGGGCCATTAGGGATAGATTATCTGATAGTTTTGTGGTTTTCTTCCAAATTAGCTGGATTTTGAGACTTCAGGATGAGCAATCCAAGGATGGTGAAATTGATTTCGTTGTCTGCCATCCTGATTTTGGATATTTATGTATTGAGGTTAAAGGAGGTGGGATTGAATTTGACTCTCAAAAAGGGCAATGGTTTTCAGTAGACCGCCAGGCCCAAAAACATGAAATCCAAAATCCAATAAATCAAGCAATGAAGTCAAAATACTCGATTCGAGCTAAATTAAATGAAAATGAACGTTGGCAATCTTTATCTCTAAAGAATGTTCTCAAAGGCCATGCTGTTTTTTTCCCTGATATAGGTGATGTTAATTCTTTAATAAGACCAGATATGCCTTCCGCCCTTATTGGTTCTTCAAGAAATCTTCAGGATTTAAAATCTTGGATTGATTCTGCATTTGAGTATTGGCAAAATGACACACCTAAATTCTGTCCTATTGGAATGAGAGGGATTGAAACTTTTAAAAAAATTTTTGCAAGGTCATTTACTCTTATGCCTTTGATTGCATCTCAATTATTTGATCAAGAAGCCCTCAGGTTAATTCTTACAAAAGATCAAATTAAAGTTTTAGACCTATTGAGATCTCATCGAAGAGTTGCGGTTAGCGGAGGAGCTGGCACTGGTAAGACTGTTTTAGCAATTGAAAAATCTCGTCGACTTGCATCAGAGGGTTTTCGAACACTTTTAACTTGTTTTAACCGTCCACTTGCTGACTATTTATCAACCCTTTGTAAAGGGGTTGAAAATTTAGAAGTAATGAGTTTTCACCAACTTTGTTATCGGCAGATTGAGAGAGCAAGTCGTTCTTCAGGCAGAAACCTTAAAAAAGAGGCGATGATTTCATACCCTGGGATGGGAGAGTATGAAGTTCAACTCCCTAATGCCTTATCTTATTCGGTTGATATTCTTCCTGATCGATACGATGCGATAGTTTGCGACGAGGGTCAAGATTTTTTAGAGGATTTTTGGTTACCACTGGAATTACTCTTATCAAATTATGACAATAGTCCTCTTTATGTATTTTATGATGATAACCAAGATCTTTATGATCGTGCTGGAAGCTTTCCCATCCGAGAAACTCCAATCTCACTAACTACTAATTGCCGAAACACTCTTCCTATTCATTTTGCCTCATACAAATACTATAAAGGTTTACCAGTTAGTCCACCCGAAATTGAAGGCATAGATGTTCAATTTGATGCGTCAGAAAATTTAGTTTCTCAAGCAACCAAGATTCACGCCCGTATTGTTGAGTATATCGTAAGGCAAGGGGTAGCTCCGGAGGATATTGTTGTCTTAATTGCGGATAAATTGAATAAATCTGACTATCATTTTGCATTAAATAAACTGCCTTTACCAAAGCAAGTCAATTGGACCGTAGATGGTGTTCGGAATCAAAACAATATTTTGATAGAAACAGTAAATAGATTTAAAGGACTTGAGGCATCAATTGTTATTTTATGGGGATTGGATTCAATCGATATCACACAAAATAGAGAGCTACTTTATGTAGGTATGAGCCGAGCGAAATCTTTATTGATTATTGTTGGGAAATCATCGACGTGTGACTACCTAAAAAATTTGTAGAATTAAAATAAAAGTGTGGGTTAACTAAAGCTTGTTTTATGAAATCTCTCTATTATGAAAGAGTGGATTCAACAACGCAGCGCAATAAAGTTTACTGACAGCATAAAAACATTGTTGGTGTTTTAAATTCTAATCTTTTTCATTGTCAGTTATTTCATTTGATTCTGAATTTTTTTTCTCAATCCAAATTGCATAATAATATTCAAACAAAAGATCATTCATATGATTCCAGTATTTACTTTGTTTTGAATAGATACCAGATTGATATTCACGCATATCAAAGAAATTTATACCTGTAGGGCATCCATCAAGATCAAAATTACTTTCTGGTCCTTCCTCAGAAATTAAACTAAAGTGATTTGTTCTCAATTGAAAATCAGCTACTACAGTATTTGGAAATTCTAGGGAATCTACGATGCAGGGCAAGTTTCCATCTTCTTCACTAACTTCAGTCCAGTTGATCTGATTTGGTGTCTCATTCAAGAGAGATCCATTTTCATGACAAAAATAAACAATTGCTTTACCTTCGGATTCTTCATGAATGAACGCATAATTGTGTTGAAGCATGCCAATACCCTTGAAATACCAGTTTGGCTCTTCTTTTAGAATAATTTTTTGAAGTGTCATATTTTATTTTGTTAATTAATTTCCAATGATAAAAGGGTTTGAGATGCCAAGAACATCTTTACCAACTACATTTGAAGCTAATTTGATGGTAGGGGTACCACTGTGGGATTGACTATTATATGGTTGAGTACGCGGTTAAATTTGTTAAAAATTCTTATCAGATACTTAGGACAAACTCCATTAGAAACATTAGGTTAGCTGCTCTCTCCTTTATGAATGTGGGAGACAAGGTGCCAAGATTATATGCTTTTAGTATTTATACTCCTGATGCCGCAAAAGACCTTGGTAGATAAACTAGACGAGCATGCCCATTTTATTAATCAGCCCGATCAACAGTTTTACCTGTAACTGATCAGAGGATTTGGTATCGCCAAGGCCAATCATTTAGTAATGCCAACTCAGTTTGAGCTTTTAACCAAGAATCTTTAAGGTGTTCTTTTCATCAAAAAATACTCTTGCGGCAAAGCTGTCCCATATTCTTGCAGTAACTTCCAACACGTAACAATATCCGGATGAGTCGCATTATTCAAAATACTTTGAGACTGCATCAACTGACTACGATAGCGGGAGTAATTCTTGATAGACTTTAACGCTGATACCAACTCATGAGTAGGAGGAACTATCAGCCCCTCAAAATGAGGTGTGCTCATAGCCAAAATCAGGCCTGAAGGGTCTAGATCAACAAAGGAAAAGACTGGTAGTGCTAAGCCATTTAACAGAGCCATAACATAATCTTGACGATAGATAGGACTTCCTCTAAAAACTACTAAAGGGTTTTTACCTGCAAGGGAGAGATCAAAAGTAACTTGATGGATTTTATCGAATGCTTCCCAGTTCTCTACTAGCAAAACAGATGTGTGATCACAATTGGCTACTAACCATTGCCAGTCGATATCAAGATTTCAGCTGATTCGTAAAGATGTTTTCTGTTCACCGAGACATAATAAATTCCCTGGTAAGACTTTAATAGCGACTCGGTTTTGCCTAACGGATGAGCTCGTCATCTTCTCATTGTGACTAAACTCCAAACTATCAGTTCAACTTAATTCTTGCCACTGTCCAAGCTGTGTCGTTTCTACATCGATTCCTTCAGTAGCTAATAATTTACGAATCGAATCACGATCACTACCCGAGAAAATGATTGAAGTCCCGACTCTTTGACCAATATTAAAATCTTCCATCAACCGAGTAAGTACTCCTGAAGCAGTATAAAACTTGAAGTTAATAAAGTAGGTTCCTATAATTACTCAAATTGTAGAAACTTAGGGGGGATTAAAACTCAAGTAAATTACTAGGTTCAATGTCTAATGCATTACTAATTTTTAAAAGTAAATCTAGGGACGGATTTGCTCTACACCTTTCAATCTCAGCTATGGAGCTTCTATCAATTCCAGAAGCTAATGCAAGCTTTTCTTGGCTTAGATCTTTAGCTTTACGATATTTCTTTATGTTATTGGTAAGTAATAACAGAAGTTCTTCAGAGTTTAGTTTCATGCCCACTAATTTTTCATTTTTTGGGATAAAAAACAACAGCCTATTACCCGACGGGATATAGACTACATTTGATATACTAAATGAAGCACATCATCAAAAAAACCCTGACGCTTTACCTGAAATATAAAGGCTATCAGCATAATGAAGTTTTCAGAAATATCGAAAATACTTATAGATCAATTTAATCTGAAAATAATAGTTATTCAAGGAAATAAAGAAACCTTATATTGCTACGGGGATAAGGCAAAAGATTTAGCGATAGAATTAAATATTTCTTTACCCGCAGATTTAACTCATTCATTAAAAATACCATCATCACAAATAGAGAAATGTGAGGATCATCTTAAAAGTTATGGCTATAAATATGCCATTCTTGAATTGCATGAATTCGATTTAAAAACTGATTTTAATAAAAAAAACTGGATAGTTACCCGAACTTCGTCGGATGAGGCTATTGGGATCACATTTGACAATAAAAATTTAACTGGTGAATATCCTCGTAAAAGAAAAACAATCCTTGAGACAATTCTTTTACCTACAGAACTTTCTTTAGATGAAGATACAAGTATTACTTTAAATGAGGAACAAATTCAAATACTTACCCAAATTGATAATTGGCTCAGCAACGATAATCAAATAGCAATTATTTCTGGTAGAGCTGGTACAGGAAAAACTACCCTTTTAAAGTACGTTGTAAAGCTAATAGAAAAAAGAAAGAAAACCCTTTCATTACTAGCACCAACTGGTAGAGCTGCTAGAGTTATAACAAAAAAAACTGGGGTTCAAGCGAATACCATTCACTCAGAGATATATGTTTTAGACAGTAACTCAATAAAAATGTCAGAAGACCCCGAATCGCAACAAAGGGCTTTTGAGGAAAGTGACTTCTCCTTAAATTTCAAATTAAAAGAAGAAGAAAACCTTGCTCAGATTTACATAGTTGATGAAGCATCATTAATTGGGGATTCATTAGGATCTCAAGGAGATCTAAATTTTGGAACAGGCAGATTGTTAAATGATTTACTTACTCAAATAGGGGTAATACACAGAAAGAATACATCTACCAAAATATTGTTTGTTGGAGATTCCTATCAATTACCCCCAGTACGAGAGAACTCATCACCTGCTCTAGATATATTGTATATGAGTCGGACTTTTAAATTAACAAAACTTCCTGAGTTTTATGAATTAACTAAAGTTATGAGACAGTCTGAAAATAGTTTGATATTACAAAATGCAGAAATAATTAGATCTCAAATTAACGATAAAAAAAATGGGTTCATATCATTAAAATTCAATGATAAAGATTTTTATCATTCAGATGCCATATCAGTTCAAAAAGAAGTCTCAAACCAAAGCCTTGCAAATAGGATAATGATCACTCGTTCCAATCAAAATGCGCATGGCTTCAACAAAAGCATAAGATCAAGAAGATTTAAAGGTCTAGATACAAGCCAACCACAGATAAATGACTTGATTATTGTTAATACAAATAGTTCTAAATATGGTTGCTACAACGGAGATATATACTCGATTATTGAATTATCAGAAAGACAAATTATTACTGTAGTTCTAGAAAAAAGCAGCCGATTTAAACATAAACCTGAAACTGTAAATTTATTATTTAGAGATATTTTAATTAGGCCTATAGAATTTATTGAAAGTAATAAATTTGATAAGCAAGTGAAAGTAATTGAAAACTTATTAAACTCACCAGAGAATGCTTTAGATAAGTCTGAATCAATAGGTCTTCACGTTGACTGGAATAATCGAACTAAGTTAGCAAACTTGACAGTTGAAGAAAAGAAAAAAGACTTACTACATGATCCCTATATAAATGCCGTACAAATTAAGTATGCCTACGCTATAACCTGCCACAAATCTCAAGGGGGTGAATGGCCTCATGCTGGTGTTTTTCTTGAAGGAAAGCTCGAACATGAGAGTGACTTTAGATGGTTATATACTGCAGTAACTAGAGCGACAAAAACACTCTCATTGATTAATGCGAGTTATTTAGAAGATATTAAGAATTGAGTGTTTTAAATAGCAGAATAAAACACGAATCTACATGTTAGTTTTGAGTGGATAATTGTTCAATAATGAGTTAGATTTTGGAAATCAATTACATCCATAATCCCCCCATTCAAATCCAATGATAAGATATTAATACTCTCTTTAATCCTGGTACTAAATTGATATCATTTAACTCAAAAGCCCTGATCAAAGATGATTATCTAATAATTAAATACAAAAAGGAGCACATATGATTAACGCAACATCTGTACCTGTTATTACCTCGCAAGGATGTAGTATTCCTCAAATTGGCTTTGGAACTTCTCAATTAGGAGACTGTGCCGAACTCGTTTGCCATGCCTTAAAATTAGGCTATCGACATATTGATACGGCCTGGAAATACGGCTCAGAAAAAGGCGTCGGCGAAGGTATTCGTGCATCGGGTGTGCCACGCAGCGAGATCTTCTTAGTAACTAAAGTCTCCCACGAATACCTCTCTAAAGATGCTTTTGCCAAATCAGTGGATGAGAGTTTAAAAAATCTTCAAGTCGATTATGTGGATATGCTGCACGTCCACTGGCCAACGATTGACAATATTCCCATGGCTGAAACAATGACTGCCTTAGCGCTAGCCAAGCAACAAGGCTTAACTCGCCATATTGGTGTAGCCAACTTTAATATTGCCCTCCTTGAGCAGGCGATGTCGCTCTGCCCTGAACCCATTGTGTCTTTACAAGCGGAGTATCATCCCTACCTAGATCAGAGTAAATTATTAGCGTTTTGTCAAAGCAAAGGCTTAACTTTTACGGCGTATTGTCCACTCGCGCGTGGTCGTTTATTTGATGATCCAGTCTTGACTGAGATAGCAAGAAACAAAGATAAATCCATCGCCCAAATTGTTTTACGTTGGCTCACGCAACAAGGCAATATTATTCCCATTCCAAGATCGTCTAACCTAGAGCGGATTGCGCAGAACTTGGATATCTTTAATTTCACGCTAACTCCAACAGAGATGGCACAAATCCACGCACTAGCCAAACCTGATGGCAGAATAGCAAACCCAGCTGGCAGAGCACCGCTTTGGGACTGACTCATGATCCAATCCAGATAACTGCTAAACGCAGCAGTTATCTGATTGGATTTTACCTACTCAGCAGATTTTCACCTACTCAGATTTAATGCCTGCCGCTTTAATAACGATTGCATTCGTAGTGAGTTCATCTTTAATTAATTGATCAAATTGCTCAGGGGTCATTGGCAATGCTTCTGCTCCTAGACTCACTAAGCGCTCTTTAACTTCGTTGTCTTGCAGCGCTTTTAAAGTGGATTGATTTAATTTATTCACAATGTCGCGAGGCGTTTTAGAAGACACCAACATGCCGATCCAAAACAAATATTCTGATTTTGCAATACCTGCCTCAGCTAAGGTAGGAACGTCCGGTAATTGGGACGAGCGCTTTGGTGTGCTCACTGCTAAAGGAATTAATTTACCCGCTTTAATCATGGGTAAGGCTGAGACTAAAGGCGCAAAAAAGTAATCGATGCGTCCAGTCATCGTCTCAGTAATGGCCTCAGGAGAACCCTTGTAGGGCACATGCACCGCGTCAATGCCGGTGGCTAATTTAAATTTTTCTGCGCTCATATGCGTTGCACTACCTAAGCCAGCCGACGCATAATTGAGTTGCCCTGGCATATTTTTAGCCGCTGCCACGACATCCTTCACCGATTTATAACCTTTATTTGGCGATACAACCATCACGTTAGGGACGACGGCAAGAGGGACCACAGCAGAAAAGTCTTTCACTGGATCGTAACTGACCTTGTTGAGCAGAGGTAAAACAGTGTGCGCTCCCGTATAAACAAAGACAGAATGCCCATCTGCAGGAGAATTTAAAATAGTCTGAATCGCCAGTGTCCCAGCAGCTCCGGGTTTATTCTCGACGATCACAGAAACGCCAAATTCATTCTGCAATTTTTCTGCAATAGAGCGAGCAATAATATCTGAGGCGCTACCTGCCGTTGCCCCAGAAATCAGTTTGATGGGTTTACTCGGAAAGGCTTGGGCAAACCCGTTTAAATGGGTAAATCCAAGACCCATACTAAACAGCAAAACATAAGTTAAATGGATTGCTTTACTTCTCATCAATCGCCATTGAGTCATTTTTATTCCTATTTAAAGATTACTAAATGCGTGGCAAACCTAATTGCTCAGCCATCCAATCTGCTGTGCGATGTCGATATCGGTAAGGGCGGTTATTTGCGATATGGTTACCATCTTCCACAATTAATAATTCGGTTGGTCCAGAAGCCTCATCTGCCATGCGCTTAGTATCCTGCCAAGGAATTAAGCGATCTAACTTACCCGTCACTAAAAACAAGGGGCAAGTAATTTGTTGAGCAATGCCATTTTTCATGGTCAGCGTTTTACTATATTCTTTCGCCTGCGCCTCGGTCGCTAAATGACTTCTCACCCGGAAAGCCTCTTTAGTAACGGGTGGCAATTGATCCCAGGTATCAAAAAAATCATAAGGCCCGGCAAGACCAATACACGCCTTCAAGCGTTTTTCAAAAGCAGCGGCCCTTGGAGCGTAGTAGCCACCTAAGCTCACACCCCATAAACCAATCCGGGTAGGGTCAATATCATCTCTCTGTATCAACCAATCGACGATTGCCTTGACTGGCACCTCATAATCCCCACGAATTGGGAAATCATATTCCGCTTCACCTTGGCCTGGACCATCCACCAGTAAAGTGGCCATGCCGCGCGCCAAAAAAGGCAGCTCATAAGCTTCCAGCTCTTCTTTGGCTGAGTCTAGGCCTGGGACCATAATCAGTACGGGTGGTTTTTGATTAGCACCGGTGGCACCGTGAGCCCCTTGGGTTCCATGGGGCAAGCGTAAGAAACCAGCCAAGGTTTTCCCCATATAAGGAATTTCAACGCGTACCGCTGGTGGGCGCATATAGGGCAATGCTAATTGCTTACATTCAACCGCCTTCATATGCGCTGTGCGCATCACATCGATATCATTTACAGATACGAATTTGGCAAAATGATAATACACCGCAGCACGGGATAAATGCTCACTAGCACTCAAGAAAAACTGTTGATCTAGGGCCTCTTTGCCGAGATTTTCGTGGACGAGCGCTCTTTTGCACCAAGCACTTGTCCAATCTTCCCAGCGATCAATTCCTTGCGTCACTTCTTGAAAATCGGTCAATAAAATACCATTCGACACAAAGCGTGGCCCCCAATGGGCAATAGCTGACTCAACTCGTGGATCTTTACTCATTGAACTTCTGTCTCCTTAGTTATTTACCTTCGTACAATCCTCGCAAAGTGCCAAAGTGCATGCGAGAAATGGATGTCAGTATTTTTATATATATAGTATCTATCATATCCAAAAAACTTGGCTAAGCAATATTTTTTTGAAGTATCTAATCAACAGCTCCTGCAAAATCCATCCAGGACTCAGCTTTTTAATCAAACACGCTAGTTTAAAGATCACCTTTAAGTCCACTTTTGGACCGTGGTGCTTTCAGGTACTTCCATGACTTCTGTAACACCTTTAACTTTACTCATGACACCTCCTAATAGACTAAATATTCGTCTAAAAAGTGTCTACAGTACTAGTAGCGATTCAGGGTTTGATTCTGAAATCTTAGGGTAAATAGGGGTCTCTGATTTTTTCTTTGGTTTTATAGTATGAGATATAAATAATAAATCTAAGACTTTTTTGAGGGAATCTTTGATAAGTTTCCTAAACTTAAAATTCTAGCTGCACATGGTGGTGGGTTTTTAGGTTCATATGCTCCAAGAATGAATCGTCGTTGTTCCATTCCCCAGCAAACTGTAATCCTAAAATTCAGTTGAAGAAATTGCCAACAGAATATGTAAAACAAATTTACTTTGATACCTTAGTATTTACGGGGGAGTCTCTTAGACATCTTGCTGCTGAGGTAGGACCCAGTCAGTTAATGATTGGCCCTGATTGGCCCATTCCTTGGGAGGAGGATCCGGTTGGGCACATTATGAATACTCCGGAACTTAGCGATGACGATCGATACAATATTTTAGGTGCCAACGCGATTCAGTGTTTAAATTTAAAAATTTAAACAAATTCAAAATAGCTAAATGCTAATTTAACATCCTCAACTTTTTGGACGGTATTGCCGTTTGAAGCATAGTATTTTGAAGAGAGGAGGTCATATAGAGCCTCCTCTATCAACCGCCTTCATTCATTAATCAGCTTTGATTTTATTTTCAGTAATTAATTTTGAATACTTTGCATTTTCTGCACTGATAAAAGCCTTAAATTCATCCATACTCGTTGCTTGCGCTTGCACACCTAAACCTGCAAATCGCTCTTTGATTTCTGGATCACTCATAATTTTTACCAAAGCAGTATGGTATTTCTCCTGAATGTCTTTTGGTGTGCCAGCTGGCAGATAGACACCCCACCAAGATAAGGCAGCAAATCCTGGCATGCCTGCTTCAGAAAAGGTTGGCACTCCCGGTACTAATGAAGTTCTTGCCGTACTTGTAATCGCTAATGGGCGGATTCTTCCTGATTTAATGTGCTCTGCTGCAGGTAATGCATCTGATACGATAAAGTCAATTTGTCCTGCCATTAAATCAATCAATGCTAACCCACCGCCTTTATAGGGCACATGCGTCATTTTAAGGTTTGCTTCACGCATGATCATTTCTGTGGCAATGTGCGACATACTACCTGGTCCACTGGTACCAAAATTTAAAGAATCTGGTTTAGCTTTTGCTGCATTGAGTAAATCTTGGAGTGTTTTATAGGGTGAATTAGCCGGCACAACTAATACATTAGGCCCCGCAGAAATCATTGCAACCGGAATAAAGTCCTTCTCCATGTTGTAGGTAACTTTGCTGATTAAAGGATTAATCAATGCGGGTCCAATATTACCGAGGACAAAAGCATACCCATCCGCTGGTTGACGCGCTGCGTAGTCCATACCAATTGAACCTGCGGCACCACTCTTGTTTTCAACAATAATAGGCTGACCCCAATAATCATTTAATTTCTTAGCCATTAAGCGTCCCATTAAATCAGAACTACCGCCTGGTGGGTAAGTCACAATAAAGCGTACTGGCTTCGATGGGAAACTTTGCGCAAAAATGTTTAAAGAACAACAAGCAAATAGAATACATAAGAACTTCATTAGATTACGTTGGTATTTCTGCGTCATGCGCTTTCTCCTAAGTTAATTTTTGTAATTAATTATTTTAATTTTGTTCGGATAATTATCTCATTTATGGTGATTTTGTTCAGCCCTAATTTTTTACCCACACTTTTGCTTACTTGCTAGTTTCAGTAATTATTCGTTACTGCTTGTTATCCCCATGATTTTTCATTCCAAAAGTGTTTTTTTCTCGCCTTGGACACATCATGAGCACTCCGGAACTAAGCAATGATGAAAGATCCAATAGCTTGGATGCTTGGATGCCAATGCGATCAAGTTATTAGACTTTAAAATTTAAACAAGTAAAAATACTTCAATTGAGATTTACGAATCTTTTGTCACATCACACCAGCCTAAACTGATAAAGTATGTAAATAATTTGGTTGATTCATACGGTATTACTTTCAGATATTCAACAATAAAAAAGGTTTAACGTGTTTAAATTATTTTTAACTTTATTCAGCTTGCTGGTTTCGCAAATCACATTGGCAGCCTATCCAGAACGATCTATTCGCTTAGTAGTTCCCTTTGCCACAGGTGGCACCTCAGAAATTATCGCCAGGTCAGTAGCTAATAGTCTTAGTACGAGTCTTGGCCAGTCAGTTTATGTCGAAAACAAACCGGGTGGAGCAGGCAATATTGCCATGGAAGAGGTCAAGCGTGCCAAACCTGATGGGTATACCCTCATGCTGGGTCACGTTGGCACATTAGCGGTGAATCCTGCCTTATTTGGTAATAAATTACCCTATGATCCCAACGCAGACTTTGCGCCTGTTACGTTGATCGCCAAAGTACCTAACATCATTGCTGTCAGTGAAAAAAGCCCATACAAGACCTTAGGTGAATTAGTGGCTGATGCTAAAAAGAATCCTGGAAAGATTAATTACGGCTCTGCTGGCAACGGCAGTGCAGGGCACTTGGCCATGGAGTATTTCTCTTCGGAAGCTGGGATTGATTTAGTGCATGTGCCCTATAAAGGTTCTGGCCCCATGTTGACGGATCTCATTGGTGACCAGATTCAAGCAACCTTTAATGGCCTGCCATCCCTTATTGGACAGTTCAAAGGCAAGGCTCTACGCCCATTGGCAACCGGTTCTGCTGAAAGATCAAAAGTTCTGAGTAATGTTCCGACGATATCGGAGTTAGGTTATAAGGGCTTTGAAACTTCGCAGTGGTATGGGATTATTGTTCCTGCGGGAACGCCACAAGCGATTATTGATCGGCTGCAGAAGGAGATTGCCAAGGGATTAAGTTCAAAAGAAGAATCGAAGAGAATGCTTGAAGATGGGGCCGTTTTAATTGGCGATACGCCAACCCAATTCAGCGCTTTTATTAAATCTGAGCAAGCTCGCTGGGCTAAGGTTGTAGAAAAAGCAAAGATTTCTCTTGATTAGATTGATCGCTAAGTAAAGGGTATGAGGATAGCACTTGGGGATTGCCATTTTATTTGTAAAAAGTAATGACGTAATTTGAAGAAGTTTTTTTTATGGAGTAGTCCTAATAATATATAAGACTATTTTCATCTAACTCAACATTTGCGAAGGATACTCATGATTAGGTTTTATCTATTTTTTTTAATACTAATTTTTCATGGACACTCTGCTGATGCTCTAGCGCAAGTCAACCCTTATCCGAATAGACCGATTACTATCATGATCCCAATGGGTCCTGGTGGCACCTCAGATGCTTTAGGGCGAATAATTTCTCCTCTACTAAGTGAAAAGTTGGGACAACCAGTCATTGTTGAAAACCGTCCTGGCGCTAATGGACTTATTGGGGAAGAGTATTTTTCAAAAGTTAAATCAGATGGATATACCATCATGTTAGGTTCAGGTTCAGCGTCGATTAATCTTTGGCTTCAATCGTTGAGTTATGACCCCCGAAAATCTTTTGTGCCAGTGACCATGATGAGCACATTACCAATGGCTTTAATCGTGAATAATAAATTGGGTATTCAATCCATGAAAGAATTTATTGAGTATGCAAAAAAGGCTCCAACACCTATTAATTATGGACATTGGGGGGATGGAAGTGTAGCTCAACTAGACGCTGAGATCTTAAAAACAGAGGCTGGAATTGAGATGAGTGGTATTCCTTATAAAGCTTCGCCACAGGTTCTCAACGATACTATTGGTGGACAAATAGAGGTTTCATTTGTTGGAGCAATGGCGGCTGCACAACACATCAATGGTGGGAAAATACAAGTTTTAGCAGTTACTTCTCCAACAAGAACTATGGTGCTACCAAATACTCCTACGATGACTGAATTAGGTTATCCAAAAGTTGAAGTGGAAGCATGGTTTGGATTTTTTGTGCCGCGAGGAACTCCAGAAAATATCAAAAATATGCTGAGTCAAGCTTTGATTAACATTGTTCAGCAAAGTGATGTAAAAGCGAAATTAGAATCTCAAGGATTTCGAGTAGTGGGTAATACCCCTGACCAATTCAGTAAATTTTATCTAAGTGATATTGAAAAGAACGGCCGAGCGATCAAGTTAATTTCGACTAACAAGTAAAAGTTACGCCCTCAATATGCTTTGACGCTGAGGGAGTTGTCTTGGGTAACTTACTAAAATAGTTTGGCTTCATCGACTTTGGTAGATCGCAAAAGTTCCTCATTGACTTCAACTCCAATCCCATGGCCCGTAGGTATGGTTGCAACACCTCCAGCAAATAAAGGCGGATTTAAAGTATATTCATCTTGTAAGTAAAGATTCGTCAAGCTAATGCCCCATGAAATTTCAGGTAAGACAGCAGCTATTTGCAACAAAGCTGAAGTGGCAATATTGGTTTCAGCAACTTTACAAGCTAAGTTGATTTTAAAGCCAGCCTCATGTGCGCTTGAACAAGCTTGAAACACCCGGCTCACTCCGCCAAGTTTGATCGCCTTGAAGCTGCCCCCATGAACTAATTTGTCCGCTATAAAATGCTCTAGTTTTTCAATATTACTCAGTGATTCATCAACCCCAATTGGAATCTCTGAAGCATTTGAAAGACTACGCCATTGATCATCATTTTTGGGATTGATTGGTTGCTCAAAAAAAGCCAAGCCTTGATTAGAAACTAACTGAAGATACGTTAGAGCGTCTTTTAGTTGATAGCCTCGATTGGCATCTGCTGAAACTTGAGCATCTTTCGGTAAGGCATTCAGAACTTCAATAGTTCTTTTCGCGTCAGCTTCTGGAGATTCCATACCTGCTTTAACTTTAAAACAGCGCCAACCTTCTTGATATTTTTCTAAAGCTTGATCCGCATCCTTGATTCCACCTTGTCCGGCAATCATCCAAAGAGCTGGAATATGAAAGCGTTGTATTTTGCCAAGTAATTCATGCAGAGGAACTTTTTTCTGGCGTGCTAAGGCATCCATGAAGGCCATTTCAATAGCAGATTTTGCCGCATTATTACTAATAATACCTTTGTCTAGTTGGTTTAGAAAACTTTCCGCATCTAAAAAGTCTTTCCCAATAATTCTCGGGATGAGATGCCTTGCTGTACCGAGCATACTAGCAGGGGTTTCACCCGTCATGTTCGGTGCTGAAGCAGCTTCTCCCCATCCTACAAATCCGTCGTCACTTTCTATCCGAATAAATAAATTATCTGAAGTTTCAATTAATGATCCTGCCATTTTTAATGGTATGCCAAGCTTTAGACGACCGATAAAACTCTCAACTGTTTTAATTTTCATGAAAAAACTCCTTTTGCCATTTGTTGCATTGCTAGACTAGACTCTTTGATGATGTCATAGACACTGTCGACTTGATTGCAGAAACGCAGAAATCCGTGCGGATAACCTTCAAGGACAATGACTTGGTGCGCTATATTGAGACGCTTTAGTTTTTCTGCAAACATTAACGTGTCATCTAATAAGGGATCTAAGTTCCCGACTATTAACAACATAGGGGGAAGAGATGGTTCATTCGATAGTAGGGGTGAAGTTTGGTGAAGATCTATTTGTTCGATCTTATCAAGGTATTGATGCCAATACCAACTCATTGCTTTAGCAGATAAACCATATCGACCATCGCCAATTCTTTTCCAAGACTCTGAGTTAGTATCGCCACTATAAACTCCATAATAAAGAATCATTCCTATCATTCGGGATCGGATTGAATCTGTTAAATAATCTTGATATGTAGCTAAAGCTAAATTTGCACCTGCAGAATCGCCAATGAAAATAAACTTGATGCTATCTTGAGTAAGTCCAAATTGTTCTTGGAAAACCTGCGTTAAATATTCAAGGGTATCAGCAATTTGTCGATTCTGAAATGGAAATTTCTTACTAGGTGCAAGGGTATAGCCAATCGATGCAACAGGTAACTGACTACTTTTACAAAAAGCTCTTGCTATGCCGTCATGCGTTTGTTCATTACCAAATGTCCAACCGCCACCGTGTAAATAGATGCCGAATGTTGATGATTCGTATGGTGTATCCGGCAGGTAAAGTCTTATATTAATCGACTCATCCTCAAAATTCATTGTTAAGGTTTGAACTTTTGAAACTTGGAATGGTTCTTCATTAAGATAAGCATATTGTTTTTCTAATTCTGCGCGAGCATAGGAAAGATCTGCGGTCGTTACGTCCACCGGACCAAGACCTATTTCTTTCATTTTTTGCATGACGCTTAATAATTTTGGGTTGAGTGGTGTCTCAGGATATTTCATGATGATGATAGGCGAATACCTATTCCTTTAGGGTGATTAACGACATTCAATAGACACTAGGTAAGAAATTTCAGATGAGGCCATTTATCTTTGAGCAAGTTAGTTACTGATTGGGTAATTTCTTGTTCTTGATTAGTATAAAAATGATCGCAGTCTTTTTAGGGGTTACGAAAAAGCGAAAATTTGATTCGCTTAGTTATCCATCTTAATGTTATTTTCTATAATCAGTTGCTCATATTTTTTTAGCTCTTTTTTGAAGAGTAAAGAAAATTGTTCACTGGAACCACCCTCGATTCTGACACCTCTACTATCAGCTAGAGATTTGAGCACTGGATTTTTAAGAGCAATATTTGCTTCTAAATTGAGCTTTTTCACAATTTCACTTGGAGTGTTTGCAGGGAGGAAGAGGCCTTGCCATCCATCTGAGTCAAAGCCTGGATAGTATTTTGAAATAGTGGGTACATTAGGAAATAACTCAGAAGGCTTTGATCCACCGATTGCCAATGCTTTAATTTTACCGCTTTGAAAGAGAGACAAGGTAGATGTGGTGGTGTCAAAGGCAATATCAATTTCTCCAGCCATCAGCGCAGTTAGTAGTTGTGGTGATCCGCGGTATTGAATATGTTGCATTTGAATACCAGCCGCTTTTTCAAGCATAGCCATACTTAGATGGGGGCCAGAACCACTACCGTATGATCCGTAGTTAATTTTCCCAGAGTTTTTAGATGCGTAATCGACTAATTCAGTTAAATTATTTGCAGTAAATTTAGGGTTTGCTACTAATACATAAGAAACAGAAATTGTTTGGATTAATGGGATTAAATCTTTCTCCGAATTAAACGACAATTTTTGAACAAATGGGTTAATGGTGATCTGTGAAGCACTATTTAAAATCGTATAACCATCTGGCAATGACCTTACAACTGACTCCGCTGCAACAGTACCTGCAGCTCCCACTTTGTTTTCTACAACAATTGCCTGTCCCATGGAGTCTTGTAATTGTTTTGCAATGGCTCTGCCAAAAAGATCAGTGGCAGCTCCTGGCGGATATCCAATGATCATTTTGATCGGTTTCGACGGATAGTTTTGTGCGAATACAGACGAATTAGGAGATAGAAAAAGAAGGCTTATTAATAAAAATTTAACTAGATGCATCATTTCAATCTCCTAAATTTGCTTACTTGTCTTTTAAGAATCCATCATTACCAAAAGTTAGTCCTGTTTCATCGGCCATTTTAAGAACATCAGGATGCCAAGTGATTTTGCCAACTTCTGCATCGGTTCCACCAACGATGGAATAGACTACTAAATTAAAGTCATTTGGATTTTTAAACCCTCTCATCAAGCCGACTGGCACTGAGAAGCAATCCCATTGGTTGAGTTCAACCTGATGTTCGGCATTATCTCCCCAAAACACGATCATTTTTCCGTTTAGAGGAAAGAAAACCTCCTCTGTAAGATGTGAGTGCAGGTTAGCGCCTTGTCCAGGCATGATCTCAATTAAGCTCACACCAAAACGATGATCCCCTTGAATAGCTGGTTCAACACCTTTATTTTCTAAAACGCCACGATTAATGATCTTGTACAAGTTTTTCTGAAAACCTGGAATACGACTTTCAATAAAAGACTCTCCGTAAGGTGCAACTTTTCCCCAGCGCGCAATCCGAGTTTTTTCAATTTCTTCTTCTGAATAGGACATCTTTGTCTCCTGTGAATTAAATGTGTTTCTTTGTTGTAAAAGTGTCAATGTTGGATCAGTTACTTTCGCCAAAAGTGATACCAATATTTTTAAAGTTTTTAATTACTTCTGGACCCCAGCGTGATTCAACTTCGGTTGCAATTCTAGGATCGAAAGCTACATCGCCAAAAGTATCTTCAACCTTACCTTGAACCAAGACTAGTAATTTAGCATTGGGAACTTGGGAAACATTTTTAAAGCGTCTATAGACCCCAGGAGGCACTGAGCATAAATCAAATGGTTCGAGAACAACGCTATGTTCCCCATTGTTACCCCAAACGATTTCATATTGACCAGTTAGGCACATGAAGGTTTCTACAGTTCTCTGGTGGTTGTGAAGTGCCGGCCCATTTCCTGGGGGGCATTCAGCAATCGCAACCTCGAGTCCAGGAACTCCGATTACTCCGGGCTTTGCTGCCTTACGCGTATTACCCTCTGGCGCCATGATTGAGTAGACGCTATGCGCAGCTATCATTTCATAGGCCTCGCCAGGAATGCCTGTATTTTCTACTTTAAAGCTTTTCTTGCTTGGGGATAAGTCATTAAATCGAGCAACATATTGCTCCATTTCTGATGGGGAAATTTCTAAACCTTTCATACTGTCTCCTTTTATTTTTTTACAAAATTTTCAAATAATACAAATTAATACACTAATCAACTTTACCTATTTTCTTGAGTGTTTCACCTATTCTAGTCGCATCCAATTTCCAAAACTTATCAAATTCAGGGGCATCTAGGTAAGTTACTGGGATACTTAGGTTCTCCATTGATTTTAAATAATCTGGGTTAGTTGAAAGTAACTTCACAGAATTGCGTAAGGTTTGTATCACTTCATCCGGTGTATTGTTAGAAACAAAAAGTCCGCCCCAATTAGGGTATTCAACATTTATACCGATTTCTTTTAAGGTTGGTACATTCGGTATCAGATTATTTCGTTGACTAGACCAACTTCCTAAAATTCGAATCGTTCCAGCTTTTTGATGAGTTAGAGCATTATTGAGAGCCAAAATAGAGATATCCAGATGACCACCAAGCAGTGCAGTCAGAGCAGGACCTGCTCCTGTATAAGGGATATGCTGTAATTTAATTTCAGCAGCATTAGCAAACATTTCCATTGCTAAATGAATCGGGCCGTAAACACCTGATGAACCATAGGTGATTTTTGAAGGCTTTGCTTTTGCTTCTTTGATCAGGTCATTCATATTCATGAATGGAGAATTGGTTTTGACAACTAATACCAGGGGTTCCGATGATATTAACGCGATAGGAACTAATTGTTTTAATTCATATAGAGGTTTTTTATCGAAAAGTTTATCAGCTTCAGGAGAGGCAGAAATTGTAGAAAGGTTAAATAGTATGGTGTATCCATCTGGCTTAGCACTTAGGGCAAATGCGGTTCCTGGAGCACCGCCTGCACCACCACGGTTAGAGATAATAATGGATTGGTTTAATTGTCTACCTAGATGGTCTGCTAATGGACGAGCGATGGTGTCGGCAGAACCCCCTGGTGCGAATGGAACCACCATAGTAATTGCCCGATTAGGATAGCCCTGACTGAATGCCGGGGAAGTAAATATTAAAACGATGAGAACAAATAAATAGCGCATAAGATATTTAGTAAAACCTCGTTGAATAAAATTTACAGCAAGATGCCAAGACGGCATCCTTAATAATTATTTATCTAATTGATTTTGGTGAATAATTTCTACATCATTGAGTTGTATTGAGTAATGAATATCGTTTTTACTTTCAAGTGCGGCGTGTAAAAAACAGACCTGATGCGCCATCCTAACTAAGTCTGTAGCGATAGAATCACTAAAGTCGCCATCGACAAAAATATGGGTATCGAAAGATAGGTTTTGGTCATTGGTAGGATCTAAATCAAAAGGTGTTAGTTGCACGATTCTTAAAGCATCTAAATCGATCTTATTTACTGATCCGTAGCGATGAAATTGTGTCATAAAACAAAAGGCCAAAGCAGCACCATGATAGGTTAGTGCCGAAGGAGCTTGAAATCCTGAAACATCCTCGTTATGGAGATCACTACGGTATTGAAATACGCTTCCTAGTGGATGAAAAAAACTTGTTTGCACTTCATTTTCAGAATCATTAATAGCAAAACCAGTACCTCTAATATGAATTGTTCTATCAATATCAGGAAGAAGACCTACAGGAATTTCTCCAGGCTTTGTAGGTTCTAAAGTTGAATTAACTTTTTTTTCTAAAATTTTGTTTTTAGATTGATTTTCGGGAATGATATTTTGTAGCGCTTTAATTCTCTCTAGGGGATCACTTACTTGCTCAAGCCCTGATTGCATGCTATTTGGTAATTTAATTTTTTTACCATTTGCTTTGATTGAAAACGTATTTTTCATCGGATAGCGAATTGCACGAATGATTGGAGACTTTCGCAAAGCCTCGAGTGCTAACGCACTCATTTTTTCTTCACTTAAATTTGCTTGAATATCGAATTGAATGACTAAATCTTTTAGACAACTTTTAACATCTCCGCGATAAAAAGAGCCTTTAATATTGAAGTAAGAATCTACTTTAATTGCAATTTTTTGACTTTCAATTTGATTAGCTTTAAATATCTGTTTAACTTGATTTAATAAACATATTTGCACTGATGCATTATGAAGTGCCAAGGGTTGTGGTGCCGCATCCTCACCTCGTAATTGCACACTTTCATCAGTCGGAATTCGCCAACCAGAACTATTTCGGCCAGCAGATACAAATGCTTCCTTTTGCATGCCATTTAAATCGATCGCTTCAGTACAAATATTGACTAACGAATGTGATTTTGAAATCTGCTCTTTATTATCAAATCGTTTAAATGAATAGATAAGGGGTTTATGTTGATCATCAAAATTATTCATAGAATTTTTAAGACAGGCTTGACCTTATCTAGTCTCCATTATTTGTCATATCTTAGTGGTTTGTAACCATCATAGTTTTGTCAGGCGAATGCTCTTTAATACTAAGTACCAAAATTACACTGACTTTAACTCTATGTGTAATTAAAGGCATTTATAAACTATACATTACTATAAAAAATAGATAAAGCAAGACTTATGGTAATCCCTCATTAATAGCTGAACTTAAAAGTGGCATGGTTTAAGAAGTGATCAACATCCATGGACTTATTAAACTCAGTTATGCCCAATCAAGCCACCACCATCCCCCCATCCAACACAATCGTCTGACCAGTAATTGCACTTGCTGCGGGACTTGCTAAATAATAAATAGCCTGAGCCACTTCTTCTGCAGTCGCTAAGCGATGTAGTGGAATCTTCTTCAGCATTGCTGCCATATATTCTGGGTTACTACCTGTTGTTGCTCTTGAAGGCGAATCTGTCTCCAGACGCCCAGGCGCCACAGCATTCACTCGGATTTGATGATCTGCCCATTCAATCGCGAGCATCTTGGTCATGTGCAAAATCGCAGCTTTACTAATGCCATACGTTGATCTTTCCTTGGCACCAACTAGACCATGAACAGAAGCTACTTGAATAATTGAGCCAGGTAATTGGCGCTCAATCAAATATTTCCCAAAGGCCTGAGACATAAAGAAGGTCCCAGTCAGATTGGTTGTCATTAATCCATCCCAATCTTCTAGGGTGACATCCACCGCTAATTTACGAATATTCTCACCAGCATTGTTAACCAATACATCAAGACCACCAAAATGAGTAGTCACTTTTTCAATGATCTGCGTGATACTTTCTTGCGAGCGAAGATTTAGTTCACAACACAGTGCTTCGACTCCCAACTCTTGAAGATGCTGTTTAGTCGTCTCTAAGTTCGAGAGTTTGGTCGCGGTAATAGCAACCTGATACCCTTGCTTCCCAAAGACATAGGCTGCTTGTTGTCCCACCCCATAAGATGCACCAGTAATAAGAACAGAAGGCTTGTTCAATTAAACTCCCCAACCATGATGTTCACTCGTAACGCTCTTACAAGATTGCCATTCTTTTAAAAGAGCGGCTACTTGCTCAGAATTTAACTGATCTAGTGGAACCCGCGGAGTCCCTAGATCTCTGCCTAAATGCTGACTAATGACTTTCAAGCCAGAGATGCCATATTGATTGAATAAGCGATACAAAAATGCCGCGTCAACTTGTAAATCATAAGCCGCTTGGAATTGTTCTTGCATACAAACATCATATAACTCACGTACTAGTTTTGGCGCTACATTCGCTAGCGGGGAAAGTAAACCCGTCGCACCAATTGCTTTGGCAGAAATCATATATTCTGTACCAGTCACTAACTGAAAACTCGGCTTTATTCGTTTTGCCTCAGAGATGACTGCAATCATGTATTGCCAATCCAGACTCATATCAATAATGCCAGCAAACTCTGGTAAATCTCGAATAAGATTCATCGCGAGGTTCGTACTAACTTTAACGCCACTCATTTCTTCCGGTGAGTTATACACAAAGAAGGGTAATTGACCTGCTTTGCCAATCTTCGTGAAATGCTCCAGCAGCATCGACTCTGGTGGCGTCCAGTAATAGGGCACACACGCATACAAAGCACTCACACCGGCGTCATGCGCTGCTCTGGCGAGATCACAAGCCAAGTCGGTTCCTGCCTCACTTACATTGCCGATAATCGGAATCCGACCTTTGGCAGTTTGTACCGCAAATTGAAACAGTTCCTTGCGCTCAATCCCTGTGATACTGACTGACTCACCAATATGGGTAGGGATGGCCAAACCATCAACCTGTTGTTGAATATTTAGTTCAATCAATTTCTCAAGTGTTGGATAGTCAATCTTGCCATCTTTGAAGGGTGTTAACAACGAAGGTACTAAACCAAAATTAAAAGTATTCAAAATGTCATTCCTTTTCTTACCAACCGTGAGGTTCGGTATCAACAATACCTAACTCAATTAAATTTTTCTCAATGAACTTGATCCGCTCTGGTGACGCCGTTGGCAGTGGCGCACTGGTAGGTCCAACGGGTCTACCCATAATCACCATGCCACCTTTTAAAGAGGATGGATATTGATCTCTAAACAAGCTCCATAACTGTGCCAGTTTGTATTGCAACTCACGCGCCTTGTCCCACTGATTATTGATACATGCCTCATACAGTTGCACGCATAGATACGGACAAATGGCTCCAGCGGAAGAGTAAGAACCAGCCCCTCCTAGACTAATGGAAGGCAACAAATACTCAACCCCAGCAATCATCGAAAAGTCGGGGCGAACTTTTTTGGCCGCCTTTAAGATTTCAAAGAATTTTTCACTATCGAAGCTTGCTTCTTTCATGGCAATTAAATTCGGTAAGCGCTCAAGCAATCTTGTTGTGAGTTCACTGGTAAATTCAATCCCGTCCAAATAACTCGGTGAGTTATAAGCAATCATCGGTAAATCAATGGAAGTACCGAGTGCTACAAAATAGTTGTAAATCGACTCGGGTGAGTATTTCCAGAAATAGGGCGTAATCGCAATGATGGCATCTGCACCTGCTGCTTGGGCATGTTTGGCCAGATCAAAGGAATCTTCTACGGCGAGGGCACTGACATGGATGGAGACCGGTACCCGCTTGTTCACGGCTTTAATCGCCACTTCAGCCAGTGCCTTACGTTGTGGCATTGTAAAGTTATGCGACTCGGCCTTATGGTGTGGCCAAGAGATGGCGGTCGCTCCTGTTCGTACATGAAAATCAATCAGTTTTTCAAAGGTCTCATAATCAGGGCTAAAGTCATCATGCAGTGGAGTAACGGGGCTTTGCATCACCCCTTTTAAAACAATGCTCATTGCTGTTCCTTATTTAGTAATATTTGCTTCATTAATCTTTCTCTTTCTTAATATTTGCTTCTTTAATAATTTCTGCCCACTTCACACTTTCCGCGGACATAAAGCTCTTAAATTCACTGGGAGAGGCGCTTGGTGCAATAATCATGCCTTCTCTGGTAAACGTTTCTTTAATCTCTGGATCTTCTAAAGTTTTCTTAAGCGCAGCGTAGATTTTTTCAGTAATCTCCGGTGGTAATTTAGCCGGTCCCACCAAGCCAAACCATTGTGAAACATCAAAGCTTTTTAAACCTGCTTCGGAAAGCGTTGGAATATCTGGTGCTACGGTTGATCTTTTCGAGGAACTCACCCCATAGGCTTTCAAGGCACCATTTTTAATATAAGGTTGGGCCAGAGCGATATCCACAATCATTAAGGAGATTTGATTGGATAAAACATCCGTAAAGGCTTGAGAGGTCGATTTATAGGGAATATGTAAGAGTTTCACGCCTGCATTTAATTGAAAGAACTCCATCATTAAATGCGAAAAACTTCCAATACCGGCAGAACCAAAGTTCACCTTGGTAGAGTTTGCCCGCAGATAGGTAATCATTTCCTGTAGATTATTTGGCGGGAACTTTTTGTTAGCAATTAGCACCCCTGGTACCATCACGGTGCGTGAGATGGGGGTAAAGTCCTTTTCAATATCGTAAGGGACTTTCTCATACAAATGCGGATTGATGATATTCGAAGAAATTAAGGTGAGTAGGGTATAGCCATCTGGTGCAGCATTTGCAACGGAAGCAGCGCCAATATTGCCACTGGCACCAGGGCGATTAATAATGACGATTTGTTGACCTAAATATTCGGATAACTTCGGCGCGATGATCCGTGAGGTAGTGTCTGTCCCACCCCCAGGCGTAGAAGGCACGACAAGGGTGATTGGACGCTCAGGATAGCCTGCGCCAAAAGAATTAAACACACAAAAAAAACCAATAACTAAGCCGTAATACTTGAAGGTTTTCAGCATTATTGTCCCCAAATTCAATGAATTGAATTAATTTTTATTTATTTTTATATGTAATTACTTTAACAGAGAATGATTTTGGAAACGAAGAATTGTTACATTGAAGCTGGATAGATTTGGGTCTAGTGCAAAGTGATACTGACCTTTTTATGATACTTACTTAGGTGTAAGTTCATTCAATCATGATGGGTTGACTCTGGGTAAGTTTAAACTTGAATTTGTGCTGCAGGTAGTTATAACTTAGAGAACTCTATGAACTCAAATGGTTGTAATGTTTGATGAAGTTGATTGCCGTTGCTTGATGAGTTCGGCAGCAGTGATGCGAACAATTTTGCCGTCAACTGTGGTCACAATTGCAGTATTAGTTTGGATTGCTAAGTCTATGGCAGCTTGTCCTGCTCGTTGCATTGCATAGTAGGATCCTGATATATCAGGATCATTAGAGTTACGAATATCATTGTAAGGAATAGTCATCATTAACCTTGATTAATTTGTTCTGGTGGCGTTTTGTCACCATCAAATAATACCTATGATTTACAGCTTTTTGATAATTAGACAAATTTTGAAGTAAGAAGATAGCCCAACAAATTCCTTCTGTGAAGGCTAAACCAAAGGGAGAAAAATCAAGGGATTGTTTTTTAACCCTTTTAAATCTTGATCTTACAATAAAGCCTGGAAGTAAGATTAACAATATTAATGTTGCGGGTAAAGCGAAATTCATCAAGTCAATTTGCTTTTGAAACTACTTTAACGAAAATTTTGATAGTTTTATTGTTCACCAAGAGTTCCATTGTTTCATTATGGGAATGATCAGATGCATTAGTATCTTGTGCTAAAAAATTTGTTAATTTCTCTCTATTCCTTGAGTCAGATAAGATGGTTTTTGCTAATGTACTTTTGAGTGCTTTCATCATTTCATATTAGCAGAAGCCTTAAATGATCAATCGATAAATCCCTTAGAAAAAACAAGACTACAAAATAAAGTAGTCAATTCAAGTAAAGTTCATTAACAGATGTTTTCCTACAATTAAGTAACCACAATTATCCCCATCAAAAAAATTGTTTAACCCTTTGTTGAGTTCACTATTGGATTTTGGGATTAATAAATTGCTTGCAAAGTACTTGGGTTACTTCAGTTAACATTCCCAGTATCTCTTGCCTCAGCTTATCCTCGGGCCCTGCCTATTTGTACTTCATGGAATTCTGATTTCTCCATTCTCATGAAAGTAATCGGTCATATAAATCTTATTATGAAATTGAGAGTTTTGTAGTATCAAAACTTTTAAGGTAAGCTTGACCGGATAAAATCTTGAATATCACTAAAGAATCTAGAGGAAACATAAAATGAGTGAAAACAGACATGACGGTTGTTTATTCTGTAATGTACAAACAATCGATCGTGGTCGAATTGTTGAGGAGAATGATTTGGCCTTGGTGATTCGCGATGCCTTTCCAGTATCTGAGCATCATTCACTTATTATCCCTAAACGACATGTACTCGATTACTTTGGTTTATCCCAAGAGGAAGTGATTGCGATTCACCACTTATTACATTCTCAGAAAGAATACTTAAGTAAGTTTGATGCAACTATCGACGGTTATAACATTGGCATGAATTGCGGCGAAACTGCAGGTCAGTCGGTTTGGCATTGCCATGTTCACTTAATCCCAAGAAGAAAAGGCGATACCGAGTATCCGAAAGGAGGAGTGCGGCACGTCATTCCTTATAAAGGAAACTATGAGGATTTGAGATGATAAAAAATCAACAACACACATTAGGCAAATTGTTCCTTACCTTATCACTACCTATTTTCTTACTATTGAATTCGAACATAGTACTGAGTCAATCGAACCAAGACTTAGTCGTATGTAAATTAAAAAATAATGGAAGCGAGTTTGCAGGAACTTGTAGTGTGCCCTGTGCGGTAAATGCTTTAAAAGCTAACTTTGATAAATTATTACAGTCTTGTAGTGACTCTTCACCACCAAGGCTAGTCAGAGCAAGTCTAAAGAAAGTAGATTTGAGGGGGAATTACTTAGGCAAGATGGAAGGAAAGTATCCCGAGGATCCCACCCGGTTTGAGATTGCCGATAGTAAGTATGTATCTAGCAAAGTTGCTAAATTACCCTTTGGTTGGTTTCCATTAGCATCAATGCAGGAAGAGGGTGATGTCTTACAAGTGACCATTAATGCCTACAAGGTCTTGCCTGCGACCCAAGATGATTTAAATATCATTGATCGATCTCTCCAGCTGCTTGCTAGCCCTGATGTTTGGAACAAAAACGATAATCGGATTTGTTTACCTAACGCCAGTAAGATCAGTTTGTTTTGCGCCTTAACGCAGGCAACGATAGAGGTTTCGGGTGGAGTCCATTATCGACAACCTGCCCATGAAAAAGTCCGTGAAGTTTTGAATGAAGTCGGTGGTGATCGTGTTAAGACACATCGTTTAATGGATTACAACAACCATCCTGATACTACGCTTGACGACGTCAGGAAATTATTAGTCGATGCGAAAACAAGGATTCAGATGAACTAAATTGAGAAAAGTTTTGTTAACCCTTTTCACAGATCCCTTTGTAGCTAGAAACTTGAGGATTTGTGTATTCAGGAACAAAATTGACTTCCTCTTTGACGATTTCACCTGAGGACCGATTGATGAGAAGTTTGACCGTTTTATCGTGACCTTGAGTTAAGTAACTACTATTTACCCTGATACTTTTTTCATCTACAACCACTGACATATGTTCGACAACGTTTTCACTACGGTGATTATTCGTCACAAACGTGAAATCTGGATTATCTGACTCAATTAACCAGACATCACTTTTTTTATTTAGTTCATTGGTAGTTGAGACCGGTATGTACGACACGGTAAGAGTTGGATTAATTTCTTTTAGTGGTGTTTCTAGAGTAGTTCCATTGTTTTGGGTATGTGAAGAGCTTAAGAGTCCCTTACACATAAAAACAATTTTTGTTTCAGCGTTTTTATTACATCCAGTAAGAATGAAAAGACAAATGGGTAAGACGTAGAAGAATTTCTTCATGGTTGTTAAATCACTTTTTTATCATTATTGTGAAACATTGGACTTGGTTTCAGACTTGGTGTTAGATTCACTGGGCAAAGAAACTGTACCATCATAGTTCAACTGCATATTCTTGGTGTTGTATTTTTTTTGAATAACCAATCATGAGCAAGAAAAATGGTAAAGGTGAGGAGATCATTTATTGAATAGCTTATTCATCTAAAAAATATTGTAACTATGCCTTCAACAAATGAAAAAATATCATTTTTATGTAAACTTTACATTAACAACAGCTTCCAAGTCTCTTAGCAATGCTCACCCCGGAGGGTTTTTTATCACCAAATCAAGATGTGATGATTGCGGATAAAAAGCATCGATGACATTCTTTTCGTTTTGAGATTTGCTCATTTATTAGATACATTTAGAGGACTAGCTCAATGGATGAGCCCGCTCTTTTTTATACTAAAGCTACCTAATGAATAGAGGAGAAATCATGCGTGACTATACATTTTTGAACGGTGCTCGTTTTTCTATAAATAACTTATTTCGTAGCTTACGATTTGATATTGATCGTCTTGACTTAAGTTGGGTTGATAGCGATAAACCAGACTTTACCAGAGGTCTTCGTATCGTTGATCACATTGAGATCAATACAATCACTGTGGATGGTGAGGATGCTGATAATCTCATTTATAGTCTAACTTTCCTTTTTGGGAAGGAGGACGGTTATGAGGCCTTTAGGGTAGCTATGGATGCGTATTTGATTGTTGCCTTAGAAAAGAAAGAATTTTTGGTGTCTAAGCAAACTAAGAATCCTGAGGGAAACTCTGAGTCCTCGGAGGCTTTTATCCACTGACTTAGTTGAGTAGCAGCTCAAGAGTAAAATAAAAAGACTTCATTCAGGGATATTCAACGATGGACTTTGATCGTTCAGGATTAGTTGCTTTAATCAAACGTGAATTTAAGCTCAATTGGCATGGTGTCCATGGTGCGAATCATTGGGCGCGTGTCTTGCATCACGGCAAAACAATCGGCACAATACGTAAGGCGGATTTGTTGGTGATTGAACTATTTGGCTTCCTACATGATAGTTGTCGTTTCGATGAACATCGAGATCTTTTACACGGTAAGCGTGCTGCAGAATTTGCTCACGGGATCCAGGGGACTTTCTTTCAGTTAACCCCAAAGCAACTCGACACTCTTTGTTATGCCATGAAACATCATTCGGGTGGAGAGGTGTCAACCAATAAAACGATTCAAACCTGTTGGGATGCTGATCGATTAGATTTGGGACGAGTCAGAATCATTCCATCTCCACAATATCTGTCGAAACAAGCCGCTCTTTTGATTGATACTGCCTATGACTGGAGCATTCAAGTACCAAGAAAGCATCATGTCAGATGAAATGGATGAAAATGGTCCTGATAGTCTTTTAGGCACCATTATTAAAGCCCTGATATTGGTAGCAATCTGGCCTTATCTTTTAGTAGTACTAGGTATTTTCATGGCTTATCTGCTCGGTTCAGTAGCCCTTTCTTGGATTGGAGCACATTGGCTACTTACTTTAGAAGTTTTATTTGGAATTGTAGTGATCTATGGCGTCTTTCGACGCTCTCTTATTCCGAAAGTCTGGAAATTAGTATTTGGAAAAGTACACGTAACTCCCGCAGACAATAAAGTTGCAAGTATTTTAGATTTTCCGGAGCGAAAATTTATCCCATCAACGAATCTTTATTGCTATCAGTGCATTAAAAAACTTAGCATACAGTCATTTGAGATTGCAGGTAAATATTACTGTAAAGACTGTAGTGAAAAGACGGCACTACGGAATCACTCATGAAAGCAATGATTCACTCGAAATTAAGGTAGACTATTTCCTAGGAGACGGACAGACCAAGTTACAGCAGATGAAATAAATATCGGCGTTACTTGAGAACTGCTCATGAGATGAACAACGAGATTAATGAAGAAGACAAATTAACAAAGGATTTGCCATGGAAAGACGAGATTTTCTAAAAGGGGCGAGTGCTGCTGCTCTTTATGTTAATGCACCAAGTGATTTAATGATTTCTTCCGCATCCGCCAAGCCATTGTCTGACAAAAATTGGGATCATGGCCAGGTGCGACATATTCTCCCTACGGTCAGTGACTCTGAAATTCTCATTAAACTCTCTCTAAATCAAGCCCAGAAAAATCCTCCCATTTTACGCATTGGTAATCAGGTAGTGTTCGGCAAAATGACGGATACGCAGGGGGAGTTTTGGCAGTTTTTTGCGAAGAATTTAAAGCCCGCTCAAACTTATCAAATGAGTCTCAAAAGCCAACAAGGTGCACAATTATGTCAGCCGTGGGATTTAATGACGTTCCCTGCGAAGGACGCTAATCCTGGTCAATTCAAAGCATTATTTATCTCTTGTGTCGGCGGACATGAAGCGGCTGGATTTTTACCCAATGAAGTTAGAAATCGCCTCCTTCGACGTGCACTGAGTTTTAAACCACAAGCAACTATTGTGAATGGTGACCATGTTTATTGGGATTTACTTTCTCCGAGTACTTCGAAGGTCAGGTATGGTGGCAATACGGAACGGTCCATCAAGATTGCTGGAACATTCGATCGTGCTGGCCTAGTTCTCGGCGCAGATAATGAGACAGTTCTGAAGAAAGCTGTAGGCCCACAAATTGCTTCTGTTTACGGGGCTGATTTTAGGTCTACTCCCGTATTTTTCCTGCAAGACGATCATGACTATTTTGATAATGATGATGCCTTTGATGAAATCATTACCTTTCCACCGTCTTATTTTATGTTGCAGTTAGCTCGCGCAACACAGTCCATGTATTACCCAGAATTCTTAGCCGATTCGAATCGTCCTAAAGGCCTTCCTTATTCGTATGCTGCCGATCGACCTAGCGGTGTATCAGAAAGTTTTGGCACGATCCGCTTTGGTAATTTGGCAGAAATTCTTTTGTATGACGTAAGAAGAACTGCAACTTTAGCAGGACCATCAGCAGTGTGTGTTGATCTCGAAGTAGAAAAATGGTTAGTCAATCGCACGAAAAGTAATGATGTGCAAAACTTGATTCATTGTCCCTCTAATCCTCCCGGTTGGTCCGCTGGTAAGTGGGGCGAATTTTATCCCGACGTTCTGGGTGACGATAAAAAACTCAGTATTGTGACGCCAAAACCCTACTGGCAGCCAGGATGGTTAAAACAGCATGATCGTTTGATGAATGCACTTTCTGGTAATCAAGCAAGAACTCCTCTGGTGATTAGTGGTGATATGCATTCTATTGCTCTTGGCTCAATGCAACGTACTAATAATTTTGATCTGAGTAAGAATCCCATTAACGTGGCACTCTCCGGCACCGGTGGTACTTATCCAGGTGGCTGGCCATCGCAAGGTTGGCGTAAAACACCAGCGCTTCCATCTCAAGTGCTCGATTTTTCTGAAGAGATTAAACCGATTGAGCAGCATGGTTTTACCTTAGTAGACTTTACGAAAGACAAGATGGTGCTGAGTTTCTTTAAGTGGGATGTGAATACACAATCTGTTGAGGAGATTGATACCTTAATGCCGTTTCATGTGAAGGAATTACCGAGAGCACAGGGTTAGTTTTAGAAGGTAAGTTCATAAGCTAAATAAAGAAAGTCTTTTTTAGGGTTATTTTTGATGGATAAAAATGACTCACTAAGACCAACAGTTACTTAAGGTTGGAGTGAAAACTTGTTATGAATTGAAGGATAGCTCCAAAGTGTTTTTGACTGATTTCGGCCAACTAATATCGAGCACCTTCACAGAAACATAGTTTTGACAGTCTCTAGTGATATGTTGATGAAGCCTCGATTCTAGCTCAGTAGGAGTTGATGCTTTTCTCCCATCATCCCTTGCTGCTGGCTGTTCCGTGCCTCCTACCCACAAGATCAAGTAAACTCCATACCCCTGCGTTTCCCTAGGTGTTGTATAAAGGGGAATCAGTTGAGTTTGAGCAGATGACCAGAGTTCAGAGTGCCATTCACCTTTGATCTCGATGGGTAAATAGTATTGATTTTGATAAGAAACACGTATGTCGGCACGCTTGTCATTCACATAATCGACTTCTGGCTGACATTCAATACCCATTTGAGTAAGATGATTTCTTAGCAGTGTAAGAAGTGCATCGCGACAGCTGTTCTCAGTCTTGTGTTTGTTTACTTTACCTTCAGTCCAAAATTGTCGATAGATATCAGAATTACTTGTTCTTATTTCTGTTGCAATTTGGTCTAAGGTATTCATCACGATAGCTTGTAAATCCGAGGGATTGACTGGAGATTGATTTCTTAGTATTTTTACAACATCAGTAACCTTAGGGTGGCTAAAACTGTTTTCACGTAATCTTTGTAAGAGGTCTTGCTTACTAATTAGAAGATGTCGCTTAATCTTACCAAGTGATGGAAGTTCTAAGAGACGATTGATTTCTTCTAGACTTTCAGTTGTTCCTATTGCGGTGAGTTTTCCGATTAGATTTCTGATGTGATCACCCAAATTCATCGCTTGACTGACAAATCCGCCACCTACTGGCCAATCAAATTCTGCGAACGGTGTCTGAATTTCGATAAGCTTTCCAAGTGTGAATGAACTCATAGTTAGGTCTATTGGTAAAACACCAAAATTGTTACCGATGAAGTCAGATAGGTGTTCTATGCGCTGCCAGGAATGACCTACGAAATCCCAAAGCTTTTTTTCATACTCGACTGGGTCAATAAATGTGCCTGTGAGTAGGAAGTAAACTCGCTGATTAGAATCTAGGGACTTGAGTTTCACCTTATGTTCAATAATACCTAAAAGTTCAGGTATTGAATACTTAAGTGCTACTCTCAGCAGAGATCGTAATTGAGCGAGTTGTGAGGTTTTATTTCGAGTTGGAAAGCCTCGAAGTAAGGCAGGGAGACATAATCGAGCTAGTGGTAAGTATGCAGCATCTTCTTCTAGCGCATGTAGACCATTGATATAGTCTTTTTTTGCTTTGAAACTTGCAATTGAGTAGGTAATAAAGATTTTTGCTACTAATTCAGGTTTGGTTTTAAGTAAATATAAGAACCAATCTTCCGTCGTTTCAGACCCATTTGTTAAATAAAAGCAAACCACCTTTTCTAAAGTAGTGCTATCAATTAATTCAATATTAGATGGATTCTCTGTCCAAAGTATTTCGATTCCAAGTAGGCAAGCCTCCCTAATCAAATAGGATTCCTGTCTGAGAAAGAGTTTGATGATGTCATCCACTGTCGGAATGTCCTTGCGCAAGAGGCAGGACTGCATACCTTCTTTCGTTGCCTTAAATACCTCTTCATAGTTATCGCAGTAATTTTTGAAGCGATCTAATGGAGTATCACCTCTTGTGTCTGAATATCTATTTTGCCAAACATTAGCTAGAGCATTCATCTGAGCTGGTTGTGCCATACCTTGACGAATCTCTGAAATTTTTAAAGATAGTTCCTCACATCGTTTCTTTTTAAGCTCGACTTGTTCAATTTGTCTATTTTGATTAGAATAAATTTGCGCTTTATATCCCTCAGATAATTCACATACTAAAAGAGTTTTAAGCCAACCTCGCCTGACCGAATCATTAGTTACTATAGCAAATAGCATTTCAATCGTCAGTCCACTCTGGTTGGACCAAAGTGTACGAGTGGCCTTGGCCAAATGCTCTTTTGCAATAACTTGATTCTTAGTAAGGCTGATTTGCTGAAAATGCCATAGTCCAATATCTGAAGGGGCTGGAATGCCTTGAAGTACTTGTGAGTCGTTGAAGATCGCATTGAGCGGTTCGGGATTATCTTCGTTTCGATCATAGCAAATACCAAGTAGTCCTTTGTACCGTTCTGGGCGAATTTTCAGCCACTCTGTAATTTGCTTACGAAATTCTGGTTCGTGCAGTCGACCACCATATTCATCGGTACCTAAGTGTAACCAGGTAAAAAGCTCTAAGTTAGAAATTTTGTCCCCATGCGCCTCAACTCCTCGAGCTATTAATGAAGTAAGCATCCGTGAAAGATGAAAATTTTTCCAGTTGATGAGCTGTAAATCACTTCGCTTAGATAGTTGATTGAGCAAGATAGGTAGTTCTGCAATAGGGACCTTTTTTGGAAAATCGTATACCCAAAAGTGCTGGTAAGTACCCATAAAATGCCTTTGAGGGCTTTGTAAATACGGCAATACATCCACTGATGTAAGAGATTTGGGGAATAGTTCGTTCAGCAAAACACCTATTAATTCTTCATTTGCGTTAGGAACTTTTCTCTCGTTCAACCCATCAAGAAATTCGATTATTTCGCTAGTAGTTATTCCTGATATCAGCCAAGCTTCTAGCGCTAGTTTTCTAACACGCTCCCACCTACTGCCATCTGCGGCTATGTTTTTGAGCTCGGTATTTAATTTGGCTTTGGAAGCCGACAATTTAAGAATTTTAAGGATGAAAACAAGGTAGGTCTGAGTAGCGTCATCTCGATTGGTATTTTGTAGGGTAATCAAATATTCATTTTTTAACTCGGGCTGGAAGAGGGGGGCTAGATCTCTATAATCTCTTACATGCCAAATAATGGATGGATTATTTTGAATCTGGATTTGAAGCTCTTGCAGGATTTGCTTTTTACTAGTTACATCCATCGGATAGAGGTCGCTGCACAGCAAGACTGTTAGAGGATCGTTTTTGATTAGCCATTGCCTTGCTTTCAAGCTTTTTAAAGCCAGCCACCCATATAGTCCACGAAGATTAGTAACTGCTTTACCATCAAATCCTAAAATCAGATTGAGTACACGTTGTATCGGTAGTCCATGCTTGTCGATCTGATCCCCTAACCATTGGGCGGCAAGGTACTCAGCTACACTTCGATGAATAGGCTCTAGTCGTTCTTCGTTTGAGGATGCTGGTACAAAGAGCGTTGTATCTAATACAGAAGAATCATGATTGTTCGAGTTGATTTGAAGAGCACTAAGTTCAATGAATAGCTCATTTTGAGCAGTGGGATCGAGAGCGATACCGGATTTGTCACCGAGTAGCAAAATGGCAAAGAGAAATCCTGCAGAATTGATAAGGTCTTCTTGAGAAACTTGTTGAAAACGATTTCTATCACGGTGCTTCTTATTTCCTTCCTGAACAAAAGTATTACAACCTAGTTGATATGCCTCTTCCCGGTTGTTAGGCCAAGAAGTTCCTTCCAGAGCCTTAACTGTTAGTTGAAGTGTTTGTGGGTTACTCAACAACGCACTGATGCCTTGTTTTTGGGCCTGTGCGATGAGTTCTTCCGAGTCGGTTCTATTAAAGTTTTCCGCTAGTAGGTACTTGATGTCTACTTCTTTTAGAGGTGTAAGTGTATAAATACCTAGCTGCCCATCTGGAGATGCTCCGATGATTTCATCTTGATCGGAGAGGCCGTGCCAATCTGCTGCTCGACAAGCAATACGAAAGGCAGGGAAACCCAGTCTCTTCAGCCTGGATCGAACCTGATATAAAATGGTTTGATTGGTACTGCTTGCGCGTGCCTCATCTAAACCGTCTAAGAATAAACAGTGATTTTTCCATTCATCTTCAATTTCGACTGAAATGAACTCAGTAATTGACAAATGCAAACCATTATTTGCCTTTGCCTCCATTTCAAATACTTTACTTTTTCCCGCTCCTGGCTCTCCTAGCAATACCCATGCTGGAACAGATCGCAAGGTTTCTAATTGAACCGGATCATTATCTAGTGAGTCATCAGTTATTTTTTTGACGAATCGAGTGACAAATTTCATTTATTTGAACCATTTTTCAATCGGTTCTAGAAGGAAGTCAGATAAAGTAACTCCGTCCGCTCCTACTACCATTGTTGTAACATTTTTGAACTTTTCAGCAAAAACTTGTATTCCTTTTGGTGCTGCATAATCCTCACTACTCTTCACTTCGATGGCGAGTAATTGTTCTCCTGATGTAAGGACAAAATCCACTTCGTCAGGACTATCTCGCCAATAATATAGACTCGTATTATCGGGTTTGTTGTTGATAAGGTGAGTTCCGACTGCGCTTTCTACCAAGCGTCCCCAGTAAGTTCGGTCGTTTTTTGCTTGCTCAAAGGTATATTTTGACTGGGCTGAGACAAGTGCATTGTTATGCACATTGAATTTAGGAGCGGACGCTCTTCGACGTAACTCTTGGCCCGCATACTTTTGTAGTCCTGTTAATAAACCTGCTTGTGATAGAAGTTCAAGATAGTGAGCTAATGTGACAGTGTTGCCTGCATCTTGAAGTTGTCCAAGGACCTTGTTTAGCGAAACGAGTTGACCTGAGTAGGCTCCTGCACCTAATTCAAATAAGTTTTTGAGGAGTGCCGGCTTATCAACGCGAGTCATTTGCAGAATATCACTCTCAATGTTGGGTTTGATAAGTGCGTCACGAACGTACTGCCGCCAACGAGTTTCATCCTTTATCAGATCTGCTGAACCTGGGTATCCCCCAAAATAAATGAATTCATTTAAAGAAAAGTCGAAAGCTTCTTGCATCTCTTTATATGACCAATGTGACATGTGAATAGGTTCATATCGACCAGCGAGACTTTCGGTTAATCCTTTTTGCATTAGCCAAGGCGATGACCCAAGAAGTACGATATGGAGTGGTAACTGCTCCGCTCGATCCGCATCCCAAAGTCCTTTCACAATTTCCGACCATCGGGGAATTTTTTGTATTTCATCGATGGCTAGGATATGACACTTACCAGCTGGTAAAGATCGTGCCTTTGCTCTAGATTGACTCCATTGGTTAATTAGCCATTTTTCAGTTGGTCTAGACCCCAGTTCTATTTGGGTTGTAGTGGTGACATTGCTGAAAGGATCTAATTCCGTTGATACTGGCTGATCAGTGGCTACAAAAGTAGATGGCATTCCATTTAGTGCTTGCCGAACTAAAGTTGATTTCCCAATTTGACGTGGGCCTGCGATCACAATCATAAACCGTGGCGGTTCACTGAGTCGACTTTTTAGTGTGGCTAAATATTTTCGGCTGTAAAATGATTTCATATATGTGAGTAATTTTACTCAGTATAATGCAATTTTTATGAGATTTCAAGTTAAGTTGTTGATATTTATGTGGTTGATTCGAAACTCCTTATGCTTAAGCCACGTTAAAATAGTGCAGACTCCTAACTGTTTTCATTAAAACGTTGTACTAAGTTGGTTTATATTTGATTGCCAAGGCTTTTTGAGTGGTCTCAATGATTTCCTCTATGGTGAGGACTTTTTTGTTTTGTGTTCTAAACAACTAATGAAGTCATCTATTTCCCTTATTACAATTCATTTAATTTTTAGTATCTAGGTGGCAATTAACTAGGAAATCCATCATTTCTGTCGCATCCTTATCCAAATAAAACCGAACCATTTTTTCATTAAATAATTGGGCTTTATTTGTGGGGATGCTAAGTGCATCGATACCAGCTGACATGAGGATGCCATTCATCATCAAACGGGATGTACACTTGTTATCATTGAAGAAAAACTTGTGCAAAGATCCAAATAGATAGAAGGCAACAGCTTTCTCGAATGGATGTTGGACTTGACATTGAAGTGCATCGAGTCCGCCACTAAAAATACGATTCAATTCAAGTGCACCTGTTTCAGTAGCCCTTGATGTATACCGACCATGTTGACCTAGATCAACTTACGGAGTGACTTCGTCCTGTCAGTTACTTTTCCTTCCCCACGAAAGTGACCCCACTCTAGCGCTATATTACGAGCTAGAAAACTATGTAATTCAGTGAAGGTGGTTTTATCTAGTGAGAACTGCTTTGTCTTGAGCAGAGCCAAAAGGTACTTAGAGCTAGTTGCAAGATTAAGGACTTGCTCTTGTTCAGATAGTTTTCGTCCACCGACGGTAATACCATTCAGCAAAGTTTTAACTTCAGTAAAAGTGAATGGATTGCCTTCCAGAATAATTGCATCCCAAACGAACTCTGGCAGCATACGATGGAGGCGAAAGGTAACTCGCCCGATAGAGTGAATAGTCAGCTTATGAGGAACTTTTGACCTGTTCCATTGAAATCCCATTGCAGTAAAGAATCCCATCTGTTTTCTAGACCCAAATTATGAATCACCTCGGATTAAATGATTCAAAGAATCTATTGTAGAAAAACTCAAAACCCATCATAAAACTAAGGTTAAACCTTAAAAGCTAAATGTTTGACCTTTTCAACTTTGTAGGATTTACGAAAATACTTTTGTGCTCTCCTAAAACAAATGGGTTAGGACTACTTGGTCGGCGTTGAGCTCTTAGGAATACTTAGGAGCTCTCCTGCTTTTTAAGTCGTGAAAATCTTTTCAACTTTGATATTTACAAATAAGCTTGCACGGCCTTCATACTAAATTCCCAAAGTTCTTTTTGTAGATGCTTATCTTTGACCATCTCAGAAACATCGGAGGGCTTTTTACTAACAATGAAGGATCCATTCGGAAAATTATCTTTCGTAAAGGCGCAGAAGAGAGTGTTTTGACAACCCTCGTTGGCATCTTTTAAAAATGGGGTAGTTGCTACCAGAGTAGCTGGTGGTGAAGTATGTCGCCAAATTTCTGTGAGAATGACGCCAGGATGGACACTATATGTAGTCACCCCTTGGTACTCCTCTCGTTGTGCAATTTCTTGCACGTGCAGCATATTACAGACTTTAGAAAATCCATATTCTGGATAACCTTCTTCTGATTTGGTCGGTGTTCTTAAATCATCCCAACCATAAAATTCAGCTGACCGGTGCGCATTGCTCGCAAGATTAAGAATTCTTGGTGTCTGTGATTTGAGGAGAGCTGGTCTGAGAAGCTGGGTTAATAAAAAGTGTCCTAAATGATTGGTGCCAAAGGCAACTTCGTAACCATCTTTTGTGAGACCTTTTTTACCCAAAAGTCCTGCGTTGTTAATCAAAATGTCGAGTGGTTCGTTGAGTGTTAAAAACTGCGTTGCCGCATCTTTCACGGATTGCAAATCATCTAGTTCAATCGGCAAATAGATGACTTTCACCTGAGGTGCAATTTTTGTGATTTGACGAATGAGTTCGTCCGTCTTTTCTTTTGAGCGATTGGCTAAAAAAAGATTGCAGTTACGCTTTGCAAGTTCAATCGCAGTTTCCCAGCCTATGCCGGAGGTGGTTCCAGTAATTAAAATGTTCATAGTTAATCTTACGACATTTTTATCGATCGTTTTTAACAAAGTACTCATAGGGTAAATACCCCCTTGTAAGCAAATGGTTTTGTGATAAATTTTAAGGATTAAATAAATTACATTGAGACATTACCCAATAAATGCATATGATAAATTTTTTCATATTTTATGATTTGCATCGCCTTTCATGAACCAACCTATTCTTGAACTTCGTTCCATTAGTAAATTTTTCCCAGGAATTAAAGCATTAGATCAAGTTTCCTTTGATGTTTTTTCAGGGGAAGTACATATGTTGCTCGGTGAAAACGGTGCTGGAAAATCGACCCTGATGAAGGTGCTTTGTGGCGCTTATCAAGCAGATGCTGGCGAAATTTATTATCAGGGACAGCCTGTGAAGATTGCTAATCCAAGCGATGCAAGAGCATTAGGAATTGCTGTGATTTTCCAAGAATTCTCTCTGGTACCTTATTTAAATATTGCCCAAAATATCTTTTTGGGTAGAGAGTATCCTGGCAAGATTCCGGGCACGATTGATCATGCTCGTATGCACGCTGAGGCGAGACATTGGTTAGATGTTTTATCTTTGCACATTGATACCCATACCCTAGTACATACGTTAGGGGTTGCACAACAGCAAATGGTTGAGATTGCCAAGGCCTTATCGCAAAATGCGAAGATTCTGGTGATGGATGAACCAACTGCTGCCTTATCCGATCGGGAAACAACCCTACTGTTTGAGATGATCCGAAAATTACAGTCAGAGGGTGTCGCGATTGTGTATATTTCCCACCGGATGGCAGAAGTCTTCAGTATGGGAGATCGTATCACTGTGCTACGAGATGGCAAACAGGTGGGGAGTGCTAATCCGAAAACAACCACCCCAGATGAACTCGTGCAGATGATGGTTGGCCGTCGGGTGGATATGGCCTATGCCAGAAACTTTACGAGTAAGCCAGGTGAGGTCGCTTTAAAGATTTCGAATTTGTGTTCTGATAATGGCATTTCTGATATTTCTATTGAAGTGCGTCAAGGTGAGATTGTTGGTCTAGCAGGACTTGTCGGAGCAGGGCGCACTGAAGTGGCGCGGGCTGTCTTTGGTGCTGATCCAGTGACTTCTGGCACGGTAGAGATCTTTGGTAAAAATCGTACGGGTGAGCCCTTTCATTCGGTTGAGATGGGATTGGCATTAATTCCTGAGAGTAGAAAAACTGAAGGTCTGGCATTAATTCGCTCGGTTGAAGAGAATATTATTCTTTCTGGTTTACATAAACTTTTTCCGAGTACTTGGATTCAAGTCAAGAAAGCCCAGCAAATTAGCCAAGATTTAATTAGTCGATTACGGATTGCCACCCCCTCTGGTAAAAGAGCTGCCATGGTACTGAGTGGTGGTAATCAACAAAAGATTGTGATTGGTAAGTGGTTAACAACCGACTCAAAGATTTTTATCTTTGATGAACCTACCCGAGGAATTGATGTCGGTGCGAAATCGGAGATTTTTGCCTTGATCTATAAACTCGTTGAAGACGGTGCTGCGGTCCTCATGATTAGTTCGGAGTTATCTGAAATCGTCAATGTATGTGATAAAGCGTATGTCATGCGCGAGGGCAGAATTTCTGGGTTATTAGAAAAATCTGAATTAACTGAAGAGAATGTTTTGACCTTAGGAATGACGAATGCGTGATTTGACATTGCCACCCACTTCGACTTTAGCCAGCACGATTCAACGGATCCCAGGTGTGGCGATTATGTTGATTCTTTGCGTATTGTGCTTTTCTCTACTTAGCCATGACTTTTTATCGATCCGCAATATTTCGAATGTAGGCGTACAGTCCGCCATTCTTCTGATGATCTCTTTACCAATGACACTGGTGATTATGACCGAGGGAATCGATATGTCGATTGGTGCGGTGCTCACTTTTTGTGGGGTAGTAGTTGCTTATGTATTGGGTTTGACCCATCACTTACCGTTGGCCATCTTTATTGCAGTCAGTGTAGGACTCGTGATTGGGGCGATTAATGGCGCCATTATTGTCTACGCTAATATGCCACCATTTGTAGTGACGCTTGGCATGCTAGGAATTTGTCAAAGTTTAGCGTTGATTCTGACGGATGGTCAAAGTCTGACAGATGTTGGTGACTCGATTGGTTTAGCCTATAACGGTAACTTACTCGGTATTCCATATCCTATTTGTTTTGCTGTGGTGAGTTATTTCTTGTCTTATGTCTTGTTGTATCACACCCGCTTTGGTACTTATATCTGTGCCATTGGTGGCAATCGTGAGGCATTGAAGTTGGCGGGAGTCCGCGTCAATCTACATCATGTTGCCGTGTATGCCTTTAGTGGTTTGATGGCTGGATTTGCTTCCATTTTGCTGACTGCTCGGATGAGTGCTGGACATCCAACCGCAGCGATTGGGATGGAGTTTGATGCGATTGCGGCGGTAATTGTTGGGGGTACTTCTTTTGAAAAAGGGAACGGTTGGTTATTCGGTACCTTTCTCGGTGTCTTGACCGTCGGCGTCTTGCGCAATGGGCTTAATCTCGTTGGTGTGCAATCGTCCCTTCAAGTTGCTAGCATTGGACTACTCGTATTAATCGCACTGCTGTTAGATTCATTGAAGAGTAAGGCATATAGATGAGTAATCTACTTCAAGAATTCAAAAATTCTTCTCAACTGAAAAATTTGTTTTTTCGCATGCTTGTTGTGCTGATGATTTGTATCGTCTTATCTTTTTTAACGGAAGCTTTTTTTACAACAAATAATTTACTCAATGTATTACGACAGGCGAGCCTATTATTTTTAATGGCATCTGGCTTGACCTTAGTCGTTTTAACCGCTGGGATTGATTTATCGGTCGGTGCCAATTTAGGGATGTCAGCTTGTTTAGCTGCGATTGTCATGACCAATACCGGGTCAACCTTACTTGGCTTTATGGCTGGGATTGGTTGTGGCACTCTGATTGGGGTGGGGAATGGTTTATTAGTCACTGCCCTCAGATTGCCTTCCTTTATTGCTACCTATGGCATGCTATGGATTTTGCATGGCATTACGTATTATTTGATGGCTGGTACCACGGTAGGTGGTTTCGAGAAGTCCTTTCGCTTTATTGGTACAGGCTACCTCTATGGCATTCCCGTACCCATTTACATCATGACCCTGTTCTTAATTGCAGGTTCTGTTTTTACCAAGTATTCCATTTATGGCCAACAAGTTTATGCCGTCGGTGCTAATCCCGTTTCAGCACGTTTATCGGGTGTGCCAGTGAATCGTCGGTTGATGCTGGTTTATGTATTGAGTGGTCTGACAGCGGGTTTGGCGAGCTTAGTATTTTTAGCACGGCTCAATTCTGCAGAAGGCGATATTGGTGAGAACCTAACCCTGCCAGCAATTGCTGCAGTTCTCATCGGTGGTACCTCTTTGTTTGGTGGGGTAGGCAGTATTGTCGGCACCTTGATCGGCGCCTTGATATTAACTTTAGTGCTTAATGGGATGAATATTCTTACGATTGATGGGAACTATCAGGCCTTAGTTACTGGCGTCATTATTATTTTGTCGGTATTTTTAGATTTGTTCTTTAGAAAGAAAAGTAATACCTAAAAGAGCTGTATGAGTTTGTCGTAAAAATGAAGAAATAACTATATATAGGAGATTGTGTACAAATGAAAAATCATCACATTGTATTTGCAACTGCTTTATCTTTAGCCTTGGCCTCCACGCAGGCTATTGCCGATGGAGAAAAGATTGCTATCTTTACTAAAAATCAAACGAATCCATATTTCCAGGCATTTCGTTTAGGCGCTGATTCTGCAGCTAAACAAATGAATGCTGCCACGACGCACTATGTCCCGACCAAGCCAGATAGTATTCCTGAACAATTAGGTGAGATTGATGATGTGGTCGTTAAAAAGCCCAACGGGATTGTGTTGATTCCGGTCGATTACAAAGCGATTGTTCCGGGCGTGAAGAAAATTAATGACGCAGGAATTCCTGTAGTGAATGCTACTGACCGGGCAGAATCTGGTAATTTTGTGAACTGGGTTGGTGCCGATGACTACTCTACGGCCTTAGCAGCTGGCCAAGCATTAGTGAAAGCACTCGGTGGCAAAGGTAATGTAGTGATTATTGAAGGTGTGCGCGGCGTAGTGGGTAATACGAATCGTGTTAACGGCTTCAAAAAAGCGATTGAAGAAGCCCCAGGCATCAAGTTACTCGCTTCTCAACCAGGTAACTATCAGCGCTTACAAGCTTTGCAAGTGATGGAAAACCTCATCCAAACTTATCCCAAGATTGATGGCGTCATGGCTGCTAACGATGCGATGGCTGGTGGTGCGATGGAAGCCTTGGAAGGTGCGAATCGCAAGTCCTTAATTGTTGGTATCAATGGTAGTAAAGAAGCAGTTGAAGCGATTAAAGCAGGCAAAATGCTCGCTAGTGGCGATGCAGCACCTTTCTTACAGGGTTGTTTTTCTACGATGTCGGTTTTGAGGTCAATCCGCAATCTGCCAGTCCCGAAAGAGATTGTGTTCCCACCGATGTTGGTAGAAAAGACAACTCTGGCGAATTACGATATCGCACCTGACAAGCAATCTTGCCCTGCATGGAACACGATTGTTAAATAATTAGTCATTTTTTTAGAAAGCTTACGTGTTGGTTACGTAAGCTTTTTTATCATCCCAAAGGAATAGCATGACGCAACAACATTTTGATCCGCAACAGATGTTCTCAATGGCCGGAAAGTCCGTTTTAATTAGTGGAGCGGGAACTTTAGGAGCTGCTACAGCGATTGGCTTAGCCAAAGGTGGTGCACGCATCACCTTAGCCGATAATAATCCAGAAGCTTTGCAAAAGTTGGCTGATCAAATTATCAGCATGGGTGGGCAAGCTGCCATTGCGCCTTATTGGCCTGATACCGAAGAGCATGCCATGGCCATGGTTGCTAAAGCAGTCGAGAGTTATGGTGAGCTCAATGGTATGTTGATCACTAATGGTACGAATTATGTCGCGGACATTGTGGATATGCCAGTAGATTCATGGCAGAAGGTCATGGATGCTAATTTACGTGGACCTTGGCTCGCCTGTCAGGCCGCCGGTCGTCAGATGATTAAGCAAGGGAAGGGCGGCAGTGTGGTTGTTTTGTCTTCGACGCGAGGTAAGTTAGGACATCCTGCCGGATATACCGCTTATTGCACCTCGAAAGGTGCCATCGATTCTTTAGTGAAAACACTCGGCTGTGAATGGGGTAAGCATGGCATCACCATCAATGCGGTTGGTCCAACAGTATTCCGTTCTCCAGTATCCGCTTGGATGTATGCCGAAGAGGGTCCTGGCAAAGTTACGCGTGAAGGGATGCTGAGCCGAATTCCTCTCGGACGTCTAGGTGAGCCTGAGGATATTGTCGGTAGTATTTATTTCTTGCTTAGTCCTGCTTCGCAGTTTTGTACAGGACAAACTTTTTATGCCGATGGTGGTTATACCGCAGGGTAACAGATCGGTACTTGATAAATAACAGGTGAGGTGTTTATGAGAGCAGCTGTGATTGGATTGGGTTGGTGGGGCAAACAGATTATTACGTATCTTCACCCTAGTAACAAAATACAGGTGACCCATGGTGTTGATGTGCAGGTAGAACATCTAGCTGACTTTGCTAAAGATCATGCTCTGATTTTAGAGACAGATTTAAATGCGGTACTCAATAATCCTGATATCGATGCTGTGATTTTAGCAACCCCCCACAGCATGCATGAAGAGCAAGCATTGCAAATTATTGCGGCGGGTAAGCAACTCTTTTGCGAAAAACCTCTGGCTTTAACCAGCCAAGGTGCAAAGCGAATTTTAGACGCGGTGCAAAAGCAGAACTTTGTATTGGGTATTGGCCATGAACGACGCTTTGAACCCGCATTAGAGGAAGTCTTACGCGCAGTCAAAGCAGGTGAGTTAGGCCAGATTTTACATGTCGAGGCCAATGTAAGTCATAACCTATTTGCGAAAATGAGCGCAAGTAATTGGCGGGTACAAGATCAAGATGCACCAGCTGGTGCCTTAACAGCTTTAGGGGTTCATCTAACGGACTTTTTTATTTCCTTAGTAGGTTGTCCAACGCATGTGAGAGCGAAAACAGGGCGGGTATTAAAAGATGCGGTTGGGAAAGATCAAGTAATGGTGCAGTTAGATTTTAAAGAGGGGATTACAGGTTCAGTGACTTGCTTATCGACCACGCCATTTCATGGACGGATTACCGTATTTGGTAGTTTAGGTTGGATAGAAGTGAAAGAGAATGGTAACGTGGATTGGGGATTACCATCGGAGATGACCATTACGAATAGTGAGGCGAAAAGATCGTTTAAAAGCCTCCCTGCCTCGAACGTGGTACTTAAAAACTTTGAATCTTGGGCTGATGCAGTAGCTGGTAAAAGTGTCTATCGCTATACACCAGAGCAGATTTATAACAATATTCAAGTCCTGGAAGCCATTGTCTATTCTTCGAATCACAGTAGTGAAATAGTCGCGATTCATTAGCATTTCTTTTGGCAAGCCCAATTGGGACGAACAATAAGCGGCTACTGCATTTGTATAAGGATACTGTGCTATCTGGCGCTACTTAAACCTTACGATTTGCTCATAAACTCTTGACTTGTCGAGTTATGTTAACAATAGTGCTATTAATATGGATTAAATTGTCCGACATAAAGTTAGTATTTTAATGAGCTGTTATTTTCTAAACCACTATTGCATAGCAGTGAATTTTTATGTTAGATTATTGTTAAATGGGTTGGGACTACTCGGCCGGCGTTGAGCTCTTAGGTAAACTTAAGAGCTCTTCTGCTTTTTGGTTAGGGATAAATCTTTCTCCCATTTTCATCGGTATTTTTGTGATCTCTGATAAAGAATTTATTTCTAACAATTTCAAATGATCTATTTGACTGATTGGGTTTCATAACTGATAGGCCAATAGGTCGCGCTACTAAATCCGCTATTTGTAAACCTTCAGAATTTGATTTTTTGTCGGCAATTAGAATGTCGAAATTGAGGGTTTTACTTGAGGAATTCGACTCATTACAAAATTTTCTAAATGCTAATTCAAGTGCGTTGTCTTCTTTTTTGCCGCGCGCTTCGCAAATTATATGAACAGTCTTATCAAGCTGTCGATTGTCATTCAAAAAATGCTGCAGAATTTCTAATCCTAACCTTAATGCTAGATGATAAGTATGTTCAGGCTTATTAAAATTTTGTAGATACGCGTGTTTGTCAATCACAATGGCAATTAATTTGAAGTCAAAAGATTCAATCAAACAACTTAGCTCATTAAGAAAATTTTCTCTTAGTTCTTTACTTAATTGAGCAAAGCTCCCACGCTTTTTTCTGATGTCACTTTCATGAAGAATTACTAAGTCATGTCCGAAAGTATTTAACTTCAACAATTTAAGCATTGGAATTACATCTTTTGCATAATGTTCCTTTTGGAAAATACAAAAACTCAGAACGAAAACAGGGTATTTGGGATCTATTGAAAGAAGACTATGGTCACCGCTTTCGTCCACAAAGACTATGTAATCGCTAAATTTTAAAGATTTATTTTTTAATAGATGTGTAATATCTTTATCCTTACTAGGTGAAATGTCTTTTCAAATGCTTTTTAAATTTTAAAACCCCAATTTTTGTTAGAAATTTATACGGTGTTCATGAACTAAAACGATTGAATAATCCGTTTTCAAGACTTTTTTTTCAATCGTCTGGGTACGCCTTAAATCAACTACAAGAAGATCACCTTTTTTAAAGCGCTCATTACCATCTTTGATCTTTTGAATAAAATTGAAGTCGTTGATTTTAATTAAAAATGAATTAGCCCCATCATAAAAACGCCACTGATTATCGTCTTGAAGAACAGTAGACTCAATTTGTAAAAAAATCCGCTTTTCTTTGTTATCAGAAAAAACCTCCAGATTAGATTTTGTGAATTCGAAAATGTGATTAGTTTTAGTCATAGGATTTATTCTAAGTTTCATGATTAAACTCGCCCATTGAATAACACATTAAAACTAGGCGTATTCCAAGTGAACTTCTAGTTCAAGAAAACGCCAAATCTTCTAAACTGTATTAAATTTTTACTTCAACTTCTTTCCTTGAAGCTAAGTTGCAATGTATATGAGAAGCGCTAAATTTTTTTTAGAGAATTTATAAGTATTTATTCTGAGACAGTCAGGAGGTTATTTGACGATAAAAATGTCGATAATCTATAAAAATCGGATGTTTTGTCAATAAAATTGCGTTTAAGTGACCTTTTTGTCAATAAATTTGCACATATTTAAAAATACTATTTTTTGAATAGATGGTTGTCTTTTCAAGCGACCTCAATTAATGCATCAAATTTAATTTGGAAAGACTACATTCAACATATCTTCTTTAATCTTTACTCGGAATGAATGCAAATTTTTAACGTATTTTTTATCAATTGCTTCCTCAGGGTTATCACTAAAAAGCAGATTATTTGGATAAGTCCTATGTTAAATTGAAGCAATAATAGAGAAAACCATAACGGAGATATCCATGAGTCAATCTTGTTATGCAATGATTGTTACCCGCATCGGACCACCTGATGTGATGCAGGCGCAGGCAATGACGATGCCAACGCCAAAAAGTCACGAGGCACTCATTGAGCAAACTGCGGTAGGAGTTAATTTCGTCGATATTTATTTGCGTGCTGGTCAAGCGCATTCACATAATCCTGAGCCGCCATTCGTTACTGGCGTGAATGCCGTTGGTATTGTCAAAGAAATAGGAAGTGCAGTGACTGACGTGAAAGTCGGAGATAGAGTTACTTATACCAATGCTGGTGTTGGTACCTATTGCTCTCATGTTGCTGTGGCTGCTGATAGCTTGGTCCAGGTTCCAAGTAATATCTCGGATGAGAGGTGCGCAGCTGGTTTTGTGCGCGTGATGACGGCACAATATCTTCTGAAACAAATGCGTCCCTTACTACCCGGAGATAAAGTTTTAATTCATGCAGGAGCTGGGGGTACAGGGCAAGTATTGGTGCAATGGGCAAAACGTATGGGGCTTGAGGTATTTGCCACAGCAGGCTCTGATGAAAAAGTGAACTTCGTGAAAGATCTCGGCGCTGATCATGTTATTAACTACCGTAAACAAGATTTTGCTAAAGAAGTAAAAGAGCTTACTCAAGGCAAAGGCGTAAAAGTTGTTTTTGAATCGGTGGGTAAAGATACCTTCATGGGGTCTTTAGATTGTTTGGAACCAAAAGGACTTGCCATTAACTTTGGGACCGCCTCAGGTCAAGTCGAGAATTTTGCTTTACAAGATTTGCACTCCAAATCCCTCTGGATTTGTCGGCCAACACTTCGTACCTATATTGCTGACAAGCGAGATTTACAGGCAATGGCGAAAGAAACATTTGAAATCTTAGGAGACATAAGTTTTCGCTTAGATATCGAAGCAGTCCTCCCCTTAAAAGAAGCCCCTAAAGCGCATACGATGATTGAAAGTCGTTTAACCAAAGGCGCAATTGTTTTAATTCCTTGAATTGGATTCGATCATGACGATGCTTCATCTCTCTATTCCCATCAACCATATTGAAAACACGCTGTTCTTCTATGAAGAGTTACTTGGCTGTCGAGCGACGAAGATTGCAGCTGATCGAATTGATTTTGATTTTTTTTCGCATCATTTAGTTGCTCAGTTATCACCTGAAGAGTCAGCACATCAAAGTGTCTCCATTGGTACCTTACCGAATCGATATCCTCTCAGACATTTTGGCGTGATTGTAGATAAGACGAAGTACAACACAATCCTCAAGAACCTTCTTGCCAATGATGCAATCTTTGCCATGCCTCACCAAACTATCTTTACCAATACCCCTAGAGAACAAGATGTCTTTTTAGTGTTTGATCCCTCAGGTAATGCCCTAGAAGTAAAAGGTATTGATGATCCCCAAGCTGTATTTTCCCAACAATAAGGAATGAAATGATGCCAAGTCTTTTGAACCAATCTCTAAAAAAATCACTTATCGTCTTGAGTTGGGTAAGTCTTGCTACAGCGTCGACTCTATCCTTTGCAGAGTATCCCGAAAAGCCGATTCGGATGATTGTGGGCTATGCACCTGGTGGTGCAGCGGATAACCTAATCAGACCCGTATCGGATCGTTTGTCGAAGATACTTGGTCAATCCGTCGTGATGGAATATCACCCTGGTGCTGGCGGCGTGATTGCTGCTGATATTCTTTCTAAGGCGCCGGCAGATGGATATACCTTGCATATAACTGATTCAGGACCAATGACGATTGTGCCAAAAATGAAAAAAACATCGTATAACCCGATGACCGATTTTTCACCCATTTCGATGATTGGTATTGGTGGCACACTGATGGTAACCCCTGCAAATTCTCCTGCTACGAATTTAAAAACACTTGTAGAGCTCATGAAAGATAAATCGAAGCCTTGGAGTTATGGGACCTCTGGTATCGGAGGAGTAGGTCATTTGGCGGCAGAACAATTTCAACTAGCCAGTGGCGTGAAAATGACGCATGTTCCTTATAAGGGTGGTGCTCCTGCTATTGTTGAATTGATTGGTGGTCATGTACCTTTGTTGTTTTCTTCTTTAGGAGCTGCCGCACCTCACGTACTCAGTGGCCGGATTAAGCCACTCGCCGTTACTTCTTTGAAACGTAGCTCGATGTTTCCAGATGTGCCTACTTTAGCTGAATCTGGTTATCCAAACTTTGATGCTAGCATCTGGTTTGGGATAGTTGGTCCAGCAAAAATGCCGCAGCCGATTATTGATAAATTAACTACTGCTTTGAATGTGGTGCTGCAAGATACCGCAGTACAAGAATCGATTCGTAAAGAAGGGTACGACCAGATTTCTTTAACTCCCTCACAAATGCAGGCTCAGATTAATCAAGACTTAGATCGTTGGGGTAGAGTGATTAAGTCGGCGAATGTGACTTATGATTGATAGCTATAACTATGACCTTGCCTCTGAAAAACGTACCCCTTAACTTGAAATGATTTCTGAGCTGTTGCGCAGTTTTTAAACTGGGAATGTCGTTCTATTCTTTAGGTAAATTCTAAAAGGTACTTCCCAATAAAGGTCCGTATCGTCCGGCAAAGTGATGCTAGTAAGCACAACGTCATCTGGCATTTCATCTTACATATGCACCAGCTTTTCTAAAGCAGCTATCTCAACACTCATACCCGTGTAGATGATAGGAATGTTGATAGAATTCCAGCGCCCACCAGTTTTCATTGCACCAACACCAATGCGACCTAAGGCATATTTCTTTTTAGCGATGAGCCATAAACCATTAAGCTGCGCCGCCATATGCAATGGCATTTAATACTCGTCTTACCTCATTCGCCCCGATATCCGTATCTAATAATGAGAGCGGGGTTTTGCCGAGTGTCATGTGGTTTTTTAGCATCCAGCTTTTTGATTTTTCTGGTGTGCCGAATACCTTTTCTGCTTTCGCTTCAATTACGGCGATTCTTTCTAGACGCTCAGATTCAGACGAAGATAAGACTGATCTAGCTTGAAGCTTTCTATTCATGATATTTACCTTTGATTTTTATTAACTTACTATATTAAATAAAATCTTTAAAGAATTATTCCGAATTGATAATAACCTTACCCAAGAAATAGAACACCTAAAAAAGTAAGTGTTTGTACTAAGTTAAAACATATTGACTTCACCATCATCTGTCTTTAAGATTCGAACATTCGAATGAATTTTATAAAAGAGGCAAATATGTTTGAAGTGAAAAAATTGGGCCGTCATTTAGGCGCTGAAATTATCGGTTTGGATTTATCAAAGCCAATTGATGAAGAAACTTTCCAAGCTTTTTCAAAGGCTTTCTTCGAAAATGAAGTGGTGGTGCTGAAGAATCAAAACATCACACCCCAACAGCACATTGATTTCACAAAACGCTTTGGTATCTTAGAGGCCCACGTCAGAAAAGAGAGCCGCCATGGTGGCTTTGATGAAATTTTTGTTTTATCCAATATTGAAGGCGCTGATGGGAAGCCAATTGGTGCGATTGATGCAGGTCGTTTTTGGCATAGTGACTTATCTTACAAAGAGCATCCAAGTATGCTTTCCGCCCTTTATTCAGTAGAGATTCCAGTGCGTGAAGATGGTGTGGTCCTTGGTGATACGCAATACGCAAGTACGACAGCGGCTTATGACGCCTTGTCTGAGACCATGAAAAAACGTCTAGAAAATCTTCAATCGGTGCATAGCTATGCTTTTTATCGTAATAAAAATCGTCAAGCCCAAAAAGAAGAAGCATTAGCTGGTGGCAGAGTCATTGAAGAGAAAGAGTTATCCGAAGAGCAATTAAAAACGGTGCCAGATGTTGCTTCACCGATTGTTAGAACGCATCCGGTGACTGGTAGAAAAGGTCTGTTTGTGAATGAGGCCCATACTTCCCACATCGTTGGTGTATCCGCAGCTGAAAGTAAAGAAATACTTGAGGAACTCTATCAACATATCGTGCAAGAAGAGTTTAGATTTAAACATAGCTGGGGTGTCGGTGATTTATTGATGTGGGATAACTGTGCTGCTCAGCATAAAGCTACCTTTGATTATCGCTTGCCACTGCGTCGATTAATGTACCGTACCACGGTGCGTGGCACTGTTCCTTTTTAAGGAATTCCCATGTTCATACAAGCGAATTGGTGGGAGTTTTCAGAGCCGTCTACTTCTCAGGCGAGTGAGAAGATTGCTCAGTTCATGATGGATCATTATGGCAATTTAGAGGGATCCACTTTTTTTCAACATAAAGATATCCCAACCAACTTCATCAGTTGGCGCGAGTCTCTAGTTCAACCGAATCCTTTGGCATCAAAGGTAGGAGAAATTGAAGCTAGTTTTACGGCGGAATTAAAGTGTGACGTTGGTGATGCCCATAAAAGTTCACCGTGGCTCTATATCGTTCATACGGATATTCCGGATGATATCGTTGATGAATACAATCATTGGAATGATGAAGAACATTTACCACGTTTAGTAACGGTTCCAGGTGTGAACCGAGCAAGAAGATTCATCTGTACAGGTCAAAGCCCAAGGTATTTGACGGCATATAGCTTGGATGATCCGAATGCCTTTGAATCTCCAGAAGGACTGATTGCTAGAAAAACGCCATGGACCGCCAAAATGCGCTCACTATTTTTTAATACACGACGCACCATGGCAAAAAAATATGAAATCTCTTAAGTTCTTATTAGAACCTCGTTATTGGCTTACGTGTGCAGTCGTCTTTTTAACCATTCAATCGGTTCAAGCGGCTTATCCAGAAAAACAAATTACGCTGGTCATTCCGTTTGCACCAGGGGGTGCAAACGATAACTTAGGACGCATTATTGCGCAGTCTCTGTCAGTGGAACTAAAGCAAACGGTCATTGTTGAAAATAGAGCTGGTGCTGGTACGACAATTGGGGCGGAATATGTTGCCAATTCGAAACCTGATGGTTATACCTTACTCTTAGTTTCTGCTGCGCACGTTATTAGTAGTTCAATTTATAGCAAGTTACGCTTTGATCCAGTGAAAAGTTTTACGCCCATTACGCAACTCACGAAATCAGCTTACGTACTGGTCACGAATAAAGACTCTCCGATTAAATCAGTACAGGACCTATTGGCAATGGCTAGTAAGCAGCCCAATAAAATGACCTATGCCTCCTCAGGTATTGGTAGCGCTCCCCATCTAGCCGGCGCATTGCTAGGCGCTAAGGGTGGGGTTGAGTTAGTGCATGTACCCTATAAAGGTGGTGGTCCGGCTCTGTTAGATGTGATGCGAGGCGATGTGGATGTCTATTTTGCTAGTCAATCTACTGCCTTACCATATATTCAAAGTGATAAAGTGCGTGCTCTAGGCATCTCAACAGAGGGACGAAGCCCCGCATTACCGAATACCCCTGCGCTTAGAGAGTCAGGCGTGCCTGGCTTTGAACTCTCAGGTTGGTATGGCCTCGTTGGCCCAAGTCAACTTCCTGCTTCCATTGTGCAAGTGTTGAATGAAGCCATCAAAAAAATACTCGCTCGAGAAGAGGTTCAAACTACGCTCGCCAAACATGGAGAGCAAGCCTATGCCAGTAAGGCAGATGTTTTTGGACAATTTTTAAGTTTAGAGCAGAAGAAATATCAAGAAATCATTCAAATTGCTAAAATTGAAAAAGAGTAACTTCGAAGTCCTTGCTGATGATTAACCAATTTCAAAAACCCCGCTATATCCTCTTGGCAGAATCCATCATTGAATTGATTCAAAGCGATTATTTTCCGATTGATTCTTTGTTGCCGACCGAACCAGAACTATGTAAAAAATTTAATGTCAGTCGATATACCTTAAGGGAGTCGATGAAGTTGCTGCGGGAGATGGGTTTAATCGAAAGTCGTCAAGGCTTCGGTATTACCGTATTGTCCAAGGAGCGAAAAAATCACTACCAAATGAAAATGGACGCTATTCCTGATTTATGGGAATTTGTAGAAAACAGTCAATTGAAGATTGTGAATAAAGGGAAAATATTTGCTGGGGAAGCGCTTGCGAATATTCCCAATAGTCAAAACAATGATGAGTGGATTGTGATCGAGGCGACTCGGGCAATCGATAGAGTTACTCCCATTGCTTGGAAGCACATTTATATTAAACCTAAATTCAAGAACATCATTAAAAAATTAGGTAAAGAAAAAGTTCCGATTTACTCGATGATTGAAAAAGAGTTTGGAATCCAAACTATTCGTGTCCAACAGGAGATGAGTGCCTTAACTATCCCAAACTCGGCAGCAGAGAGTTTAGGATTAGAAAAGAACTCGATTGGCTTTCAGATCACCAGGTATTACTTTGATGAGCTTGATCAAGTGTTTGTTGTGACTGTCTCTATTTATCCGCCGAATCGATTCAATTACAAAACGGAACTCGTTTTAAGTAGCTCTTAAACAAGTTCCACATAGCTTTTATTGAGTATTTTGAACTGTTTGTGATTTTTTCGAATAAAAAAATGGATCCTTATTAGGATCCATTTCTGCATTTCCTATTAATCCAATGTTTCTAATTTAACAATCGATGCACCGTGATTATTACCAATCCACAAAACTGGTTTAGTTTGCGTGTTATCTGCAAACACCCGACGAATGTTCGTCGGTCTTGGTAATTCATATTCGATGAACTGATCGTTTTTAGTATTTAATCTGGCCACACGATCCGTTGTCATAGAACCTGTCCAAGCAAATTGGTCTTTATCTAAAGTAACATCGTAGGGTGCTGAATACGGGGTTGGAACTAACCATTCCTTCATTTCACCAGTCTTAGTATCTAACATACCAATCTTGTGGCCGCGGAACTGCCCTACCCATAAACGATCCTGCGGATCCATCGAACCTCTGCGTGGAGATGCTTCTTTGGTGGGGAAGCTGTAAAAGGTAACCTTACCCGTTTTAGCATCAATTCGCCCAATTTCTTGTTGACGGAAATCGGTAAAGAAGCAATTGTTTTGCGAATCACTAATCACATCATAAATATTGTGTTGGAGTTTCGAGCCTTTAAATGGGGCCCAAGTCTCAATGGCACCGGTCTTGAGATCAAAACGATGAACTCCCGCAAAGCCACTGTTTTGGGCCCATACTTTGCCATCGACATCTTTATTCCAGGCATCTACCTGATTGAGTTGAGTGGAAGGTAGGTTATCTTCTGGTGGCGGTGTGAAATAGCGAAATTTTTCAGTTTGTTGATCGAACTGTGCAATCGATGCTTGGTACATATTACCAAGCCATAACTTACCATCACGATCATTACGAATCGCTAAGATCCCTTTGGGAAAGTCTTTTTTAGAAATTCCAACTTCGTATTCTTTGATTTGACCTGTCACTGGATCCATTTTGGCAATTTGTTGCTCACCAAAGTTGGAATACCAAACGGTACCTGTTTTATCCAAAATCACGTCATGCGGTTGAATGAGCGGCCTTGGTAATTGGAACTCGGTATAAATCACGTTCGTCGAGGCACCTTTTAATCGTGGGAAGGTTTTGAGTTCGTAGTTCCAAGTTTGGCGATTATTCAGATTGATACTGGCTAAAAAGTCGCCCATATCTTTATAAATACGCACACGGTCTTCGCCTTGCTCTTCCATGACTCGAGCACCTTTACGCATTTGCGGTAGGCCAGGCATACTTTGATTTACGTAAGCTTGCATCCGGGGTAAAACGATTTTTAAGAACTCTTCTGAACTGTATTTGGAGTTCACGACACGTTGTAAGGTATGGCAAGTCACACAGGTGAGTAAAGCTTTTTTCTCACGCTCAGAACCCGGCATACTTGCCATCCACTCGGCATTGCTTAGTTGGGTTGAAATATCTTTGACTGTTTGTAAAGTAATCTCTTTAACGGCTGTTGTTTTATCACTTACATTAATTTGTATGGGACTGGGTAATTCATAACCCGTCGCTTTAATGGTTAATTCATAATCACCAGCAGAAATCTTTGAGCGTGGAAAGGCAAAGTCGCCTTTGGCATGACTGACGACAGAAATCGTGATCGTAGAGTTTTTCTTTTTCGCACTAATGACCACCCCTTCCATGAGTCCCTCTTTACTCGAAGAGACGACACCTTTAATCGCAAAATCCGCCGAAACATTCGTTTGAGCGTTAGAAGTAAATGAAATAGTACTGAGTAAAAATGCAACAATTACACCAAGGTGTCGGGGGGATTTATTCATATGTCTCTTCTTAAAAAGTTATTGGGCTAATGGTACTCCTTTTGAAGCCTACTTAAAATTAGTTGATACCCTAATTTGTTATTCATTGAGCTCTTGAATGGCAGGTGATTCCTTGATTTTTAAATACCCATCATCGTTCCAAATTAGCTCAATAAATGAGGTCTTTTTTTCAATCATTAGCAAGATTTTTCTTGAAACTTTGACTATTTCTCTGTAGAATAAACCCATCATTAAGAGAGTGGCGAAAGCCTCACCAACCTGCCTAAACCGGGCAAGGTGGTTACGCAAAAGCGGATGTGACCTTCGGTAACCAAACGGCCAAGCTCTCTTTCTGAGGGCTTTTTTTATGCCCATTTTTTCTTTAACAATTGAGGAGAGTAATATGGCACGAATCGTGCAGGATGGCACCACGACCCCAGTGGAAGTGGTGTATGTGGGTGGTCGTTTTCAAGTTTGGAAATTACCTGATAGATATACGGTGTTTTACCAAACAATGAATATTGATATCACCGAACCAGAAGCAAGTGAACTGGCGCAAGATATAACAGAGTTAGATGCCGAAGTATTTGAATCAAAGTGGCTTGAAATTTTTGATGCGTTTTTAGATAGTTTGTAATACATGTTGGAAGGGCGGAGTTAGTCCGAATTGCTGAGCCTGCAGGTTGCGAATCAGCTAAAGAGGAGAAAAAAATGAGAAATTGTGAAGTTGGTGATGTTGCCGTGATCGTTAATGCCCATGGCAATACAGAAAATTTGGGTAAAGCGGTACTGATTGTAAGTGAATATGGCAATGTGATTGTGCATGAACAGGCGGGGGATACAGGGGTTACTTTATTTGCTTGGGAGGTGGTGCTGATATCCGATGAGTTGCTCAGTGATACGCTGCAAGATGTTGATCGGATCGCAAAACAGTGTGGTATTGTGCCGGATCTTTACCTCAAAAAATTTTCAGAAGTCGTAGAAGACCTTGGTTATGATTTTGATGCATGGTTATCTGGCAATATACCAAGCAATAATGAGGTCCCAATAGAAAAAAGATCTAGCAGTTCTTAGGTGACTTTTTACTAAAGGGACATTAATCGAGGCAGTCAAGTTCGGATCTTTAGGCTTCGACTGCCCAAGCATCATAACCATAGACCCAATCCGAATCAGTCCGTTGACTCATCCATTGATTTTTATGGGACGTGAGTTGTACTTTGGAGGTTCTCTCCTTACGCAAGGCCTCAAACTGTTGAAACGCTAATGGAATCTCGGGTTCTTGCTCAAGGACGCGAGTCAGCACAGCCGCGTCTTCAATGGCCATCGCTGCACCTTGGGCCATATAGGGCACCATCGGGTGACAGGAGTCGCCCAATAAGACAACGCGTTGATCACACCAAGTAGGGAGTGGGTCACGTTCATATAAAGACCATTTATGCACATCAGGGCAAGCGGCTAAGACGCGTTGGACTTGTTCATGAAAACCACTAAAAGCCCTACGAAGCTCACCCAGATCACCTTTAGCTGACCACGATTCATTATTCCATTCTGGCTCAGGTACGCTCGTCACAAAATAGATTTCATCTTTTTGCGGCGTGACGTAATAGATCACAATATGCCGATCAATCCCCCACCATTTCGTGCAGTCATCAATGGTATAGCCATTCATGAGTGATGCCGGAAAGGTCGTGCGATACGCCACTCTTCCTGTGAAACGGGGTTGATCTGCCCCGAGCATTTGTTCACGAATTTTAGAATGGATCCCGTCCGCGCCAATTAAAGCATCTACGACCTCGGTCGTCCCATCCTCAAAACTCAAGTGGACCTGATCACCCTGGTTGCTGTAATGCTTGAGTTTCTTTTGTAAATGAATCGATTGGGGATCGACTTTTGAGGCGATGGCGGCATGTAAATCGCCTCGATGTAATAAAAAATAGGGTGCACCATACTTTTCTTCATATGCCGCGCCGAGGGTGAGTTCATGCTTCATCACTCCTGTATCCCATTCTCGGTTATTCCAAGTTTGTGGACAAAATGCTGTATTTCGTAAGTGATCCTCTAAACCAATATCTCTTAGTACTTTGACAGCATTCGCACTTTGCTGAATACCAGCACCAACGCGTGCAAATTTGCTGGCTTGTTCAAAAACAGCGACGTCAAAGCCTCTTTTTTGGAGAAGGGCTGCCAGTGTTAAACCACCAATCCCTGCACCAATAATGCCGATACGATTTTTCAAAAGAAATCCTTAATCTATTTTAATTTGACCTTGTTTGACCATGTCCGCCCATTTGGCAATTTCCGCATGAATAAATGCACCATATTGCTGGGTATTACTCGGTTGTGGTTCTGCGCCAATTTTGGCAAATTGCTCTTTGACCTGTGGATCATTCAGAATCTTCACGATATCTGTATTTAATTTTTGGACAATGTCACTCGGTGTGCCCGCTTTGACAGAGATGCCGCCCCAAGAATAAGCGTTGTAGTTCGGCAAGCCGACTTCTGTGAAATTAGGTAAATTCGGTAAAAGCGCTAAACGGGATGAACTAGAGATGGCTAATGGTTTTAATTTATTCGCCAAAATGTGTTGCATGGAAGTTGGTGCGTCACTAAACATCATATCAACGTGTGCGCCCAATAAATCGGCCATCGCTGGTGCACTGCCTTTGTAGGGAATATCGCGGATATCCACTTTCGCTTGCATTTTGAATAGCTCACCAGCTAGATAGGTGCCGCCACCATACCCAGAGTGACCAAAAGTGAGTTTGCCCGGATTTTCTTTGGCGTATTTAATGAGTTCAGGAATATTCTTGGCGGGAAAGTTGTTATTGACGACCAAAATAATGGGATAGACCGCGACTGAAGTCACCGGTAGAAAATCTTTTTCAATGTTGTAACTGAGATTATTTTTAAGACTGGGTAAAACCGTATGATGAATGACTGAGAAGAGGAGAGAATAGCCATCGGCTGGAAGGCTCATCGCGTACTCCGCAGAAATGACACCGTTCGCTCCTGTTTTGTTTTCGACAATCACAGTCTGCCCCCACAGATCACTCATTTTTTGGGAAACGATCCGAGCGGTTTGATCAATGGGACCACCTGGAGCAAACGGGACGATTAATTTAATCGGTTTATTGGGATAGGACTGGGCAACAGTGAGGGACGTGAAAATACTTAGGCATAGCAGGAATAACCATGAAATGAGTTTCATGAAAGAGTCTCCGTCATTTTTATATTTAATTACAAAGGTGAATTCTAATACGAAGTGCAACTTTGAACAATGAGAGGAGGCTAAGGATGATTTAGTATCTAAAGCTTCTAGACCGCCAAGTCAAAGTAGCC
>NZ_FWXJ01000024.1:2500-5593 GCF_900176405.1 Polynucleobacter kasalickyi
CTTGGCGATTACAGGCGATGAAGGACGTTATAGACTGCGATAAGCTGCGGGGAGTTGTCAAATAAACTTTGATCCGCAGATTTCCGAATGGGAAAACCCACCTCTTACGAGGTATCTTTAAGTGAATACATAGCTTAAAGAGGCGAACCTGGTGAACTGAAACATCTAAGTAACCAGAGGAATAGACATCAACCGAGATTCCCAGAGTAGTGGCGAGCGAAATGGGAACAGCCTTCTAGTGATAGCTAGTTTGTTAGTAGAACGGAATGGAAAGTCCGGCAATAAAGGGTGATAGCCCCGTATACGAAAACAGATTAGTGGTACTAAGTTAGAGACAAGTAGGGCGGGACACGAGAAATCCTGTCTGAATATGGGAGGACCATCTTCCAAGGCTAAATACTCGTAATCGACCGATAGTGAACAAGTACCGTGAGGGAAAGGCGAAAAGAACCCCGGGAGGGGAGTGAAATAGATCCTGAAACCGTGTGCATACAAACAGTCGGAGCCTCGCAAGGGGTGACGGCGTACCTTTTGTATAATGGGTCAGCGACTTACATTCAGTAGCAAGCTTAACCGTTTAGGGTAGGCGTAGCGAAAGCGAGTCCGAATAGGGCGTTAGTTGCTGGGTGTAGACCCGAAACCAGTTGATCTATCCATGGCCAGGTTGAAGGTGCGGTAACACGTACTGGAGGACCGAACCCACTAACGTTGAAAAGTTAGGGGATGAGCTGTGGATAGGGGTGAAAGGCTAAACAAAACTGGAAATAGCTGGTTCTCTCCGAAAACTATTTAGGTAGTGCCTCGTGTATCACCTTTGGGGGTAGAGCACTGTCATGGTAGTGGGGTCCATTGCGGATTACTGCGCCATAGCAAACTCCGAATACCAAAGAGTGCAAGCACGGGAGACAGACGACGGGTGCTAACGTCCGCCGTCAAGAGGGAAACAACCCAGACCGCCAGCTAAGGTCCCTAATATATGCTAAGTGGGAAACGAAGTGGGAAGGCTAAAACAGTCAGGAGGTTGGCTTAGAAGCAGCCACCCTTTAAAGAAAGCGTAATAGCTCACTGATCGAGTCGTCCTGCGCGGAAGATGTAACGGGGCTAAGCATATAACCGAAGCTGCGGATCACGTAAGTGATGGTAGGAGAGCGTTCTGTAAGCCTGTGAAGGTGTGGTGTGAACCATGCTGGAGGTATCAGAAGTGCGAATGCTGACATGAGTAGCGATAAAGGGGGTGAAAAGCCCCCTCGCCGTAAGCCCAAGGTTTCCTACGCAACGTTCATCGGCGTAGGGTGAGTCGGCCCCTAAGGCGAGGCAGAGATGCGTAGCTGATGGGAACAAGGTTAATATTCCTTGACCATTGATAGATGCGATGGGGGGACGGATCGCGGAATGTTGTCCGGGTGTTGGATGTCCCGGTCCTTATATTTGAGAAGGCTATTAGGCAAATCCGGTAGCGTAATTCAAGAGTATGAGGCGAGCGAACTTGTTCGCGAAGCAATAGGAAGTGGTTCCAAGAAAAGCCTCTAAGCTTCAGTCTATCAAGACCGTACCGCAAACCGACACAGGTGGGCGAGATGAGTATTCTAAGGCGCTTGAGAGAACTCAGGAGAAGGAACTCGGCAAATTTGTACCGTAACTTCGGGATAAGGTACGCCCAAGTAGCTTGTTAAAGGGCGAAAGGGTTGCAATAAAATGGTGGCTGCGACTGTTTAATAAAAACACAGCACTCTGCAAACACGAAAGTGGACGTATAGGGTGTGACGCCTGCCCGGTGCTGGAAGATTAAATGATGGGGTGCAAGCTCTTGATTGAAGTCCCAGTAAACGGCGGCCGTAACTATAACGGTCCTAAGGTAGCGAAATTCCTTGTCGGGTAAGTTCCGACCTGCACGAATGGCGTAACGATGGCCACACTGTCTCCTCCTGAGACTCAGCGAAGTTGAAATGTTTGTGATGATGCAATCTACCCGCGGCTAGACGGAAAGACCCCATGAACCTTTACTGTAGCTTTGCATTGGACTTTGAACCGGTTTGTGTAGGATAGGTGGGAGGCGTTGATATCAGGATGCTAGTTCTGATGGAGCCAACCTTGAAATACCACCCTGATTTGTTTGAGGTTCTAACCTTGGCCCGTTATCCGGGTCGGGAACAGTGCATGGTAGGCAGTTTGACTGGGGCGGTCTCCTCCCAAAGTGTAACGGAGGAGTACGAAGGTACGCTTGGCACGGTCGGACATCGTGCCTAAAGTGCAATGGCAAAAGCGTGCTTAACTGCGAGACCGACAAGTCGAGCAGGTGCGAAAGCAGGTCATAGTGATCCGGTGGTTCTGTATGGAAGGGCCATCGCTCAACGGATAAAAGGTACTCTGGGGATAACAGGCTGATACCGCCCAAGAGTTCATATCGACGGCGGTGTTTGGCACCTCGATGTCGGCTCATCTCATCCTGGGGCTGTAGCCGGTCCCAAGGGTATGGCTGTTCGCCATTTAAAGAGGTACGTGAGCTGGGTTTAAAACGTCGTGAGACAGTTTGGTCCCTATCTGCCGTGGGCGTTGGAGATTTGACGGGGGCTGCTCCTAGTACGAGAGGACCGGAGTGGACGTACCGCTGGTGTACCTGTTGTTTCGCCAGAAGCATCGCAGGGTAGCTATGTACGGAAGAGATAACCGCTGAAAGCATCTAAGCGGGAAACTTGCCTGAAGATGAGATCTCCCGGAGGTTTAACCTCCATAAAGGGTCGTTGAAGACCACGACGTTGATAGGTCAGGTGTGGAAGCGCAGTAATGCGTTAAGCTAACTGATACTAATTGCCCGTTAGACTTGATCCTATAACCAGCAGTATTACTGGTTATAAACATGTTTGTGCATGATTCAATACCATTTGCTTACTCAATTTGGATTCATTCGTTATCGAATGGATCAACCCTCTACGCCTGGTGACAATAGCGAGTTGGAACCACCCCTTCCCATCCCGAACAGGACCGTGAAACGACTCTACGCCGATGATAGTGCGGATTACCCGTGTGAAAGTAGGTAATTGCCAGGCACCTTTAAGAAAAACCCAGATCTAACGATCTGGGTTTTTTGCTTTG
>NZ_FWXJ01000008.1 GCF_900176405.1 Polynucleobacter kasalickyi
AAATAACCGACCAAGAAAAAGGTTAGGATTTAAAACACCCAACGAAGTTTTTATGCAGTCTGTAAAACGTGTTGCACTTCGTACTTGAATCCACGTAACATAATAAATACACGATAAAACAATTAATGTTACCGTGTAAATTACATGTTACATAACCCCATTATGAAATATAGTATATCTACCTTCTAATTGTTTGACGGTAGAAAATTACTGGTTTCGGTGAAATGTCAGCCTGTGATGGGATTGGATGATGGTGCCATTATTAATTTCTAATTTTTACAATTAAACATACCTTAAGGTGATAAAATACGTCCTAAGGACGTATTTTATCACCTTAAGTAATTAATAGTCAACAGTAAATTAATGTTTATTCTTACTTTAAACTGAATGTTTGCTTTTGTTTTATAAATATATTAAAATACGTCCTAAGGACGTATTTTAATATATGAAAACTGTTAATAAATTAAACGTAGTCAGTACCCAACTTTTAAACCAACTTACGCAAATGTTGGCATCACACAATGCGCCCGCAATCTCTACCTATGAGTTGGCTAGTCACGCTTTTATATTTGCCCAAAAACTGGATTGTGAGCTTACTGACTTTAAAGTCGTCTTCAAAGATCTTTGTAACCAACTTACCAGTATTTCCCTCCTTTCAGAAATACAACCCATCACTGAATCAAAAGGATATCTTTTATTTGGTCAAAATAAGGCCTCCCCTGCGGAGGTAATTTGTGGTCTAGACCCCTTTACCTATGTCTCACATTTAAGTGCCATGGAGTACCACGGCCTCACAGATCGCTTCCCAGTCATGTTATATGTCACACGACCTTCGCCTTCCGAATGGAAACTTCAAGCACAGTTACGCATGAATCGCGATCTTAACGAAAATCAAGAATCTTATTTGGCGGCTGGTCTACCGAGGCTAACTCCTACAAAAATTACTCGTTTAAATAAAACGTCTGTCCACTTTTGTGAGCGCTCACAACTCGGTGCATTTCGATTAGTCTCAGGCTCTAACCTAAGGGTCGCTACCATAGGTAGAGTTTTTCTAGAAATGATTCGTGAGCCAACGCTTTGCGGGGGCTTGCAGCATGTAGTGGATGTTTACTGTGCTGAAGCGAAGATCTACTTAAACCTCATTATTGATGAAATTTCTCGCCACGGTTTACCGATTGATAAAGTGCGAGCAGGTTATCTATTAACCGAAGTCTGCCACCTTGACGCTCCAGAATTTCAAGAGTGGGAAAAATTAGCCCAACGCGGTGGGTCTAGAAAGCTCGATCCAGATGGAGAGTACGCAGCCGCTTATTCAGAGCGTTGGAAATTGTCGATTAATCTTCCATCACTAACAGGTCCAACCTCTCATGATGAATAGTCCAATAGAGAGTCACATAGAGTCCCTTGATATACCTGCATGGGTAGCTAAAGCTTCGGCAAATAAGAGAAATTTTCGCGAGGCTGTTCACATCATTCTCACAGCAATTGGGCAATCGACTGCTCTACGGACCAAAATGATTATGAAAGGTGGCATGCTAATGGCGCTTCGCTACGAAAGTAGTCGATTTACTAAAGATGCTGACTTTTCAACTCGCGAACTATATATTCAAGGTAATGAAAAAGAGTTAATAGCAGAACTCGAAGTTCAGCTTGTCATAGCCAATGTAGAACTTTCTTATGACACAAGTTGCAAAATCCAACGTTCTGAACTAAAGCCAACTGGTCTAGATAAAACATTTCCGACACTGGCTCTAAAAATTGGATATGCTCCTAAAAGTAATGCAAGAGCAATGAGTCGCCTTTTAGCTAAGCAATCACCTACGGTAGTTGAAATCGATTACAGCTATAACGAAACCGTACTTGATACAGAGGTTCTTCAACTTGTCGATGGGTTGGAATTACAGGCGTATAGTCTTGTAAATTTAATGGCTGAAAAATACCGATCCGTACTTCAACAAACGATACGGAATCGAAACCGACGTCAAGATATTTATGACCTAGCTTTGCTTCTTAGCCATGTTGACCGTTGGACTCATGCTGAACGTGTCCAGCTTAGGTCTCTAATTGTGGCTTCGGCTGAACCCAAGGGAATTAAAGCTCAAGCAGATTCAATGACTGACTTGCGAATCAGAGAAATGGCAGCAAAGGGCTATGAAGATTTGGCGGCAGAAGTTGAAGAGCCTTTACCTGAGTTTGATAAGATTTATCAGCAAGTTCTTCAATTCTATGAAAGTCTACCATGGTCTCAACAGTGAGTTAGAGATTATTGAAATGAATTTTTATGCGATGGTAGGTCATGGATCTAAATTTACAAGGCTCTTGCCCAACGGCGAATCGTTGCGCGTAATCTTCGTTGATCATCCTCTTCAATCGGCATAGTCGTCACCAAATTTAGCGCATCTTCAACTCTTAGATAATCATATTCGAGTAAAGCCATACAAAACTCTCGATCCTTTTCACGACTTGCTATCGCCTTCGATAAAAAGAGGTCAAGAATATCTAGGCAGTATCCAACTCGATCATTCGTATTTCTATTCTGCACACGATGAACACGCCTCATCCAGTCCCTAGGTAATATCGCCGTGTCGGCCCTACTCCTTGAGCATAGTAACCATAAGTTTCATGAAAATATGATCCCTCGCCAATTGCACCATCAATCTTATCTGCTAAATCTGGAAAATCTAGTGGGTATATATCCGCTTCCATTGATACCGAAAATACCCTTTCAGGATTCGGTACAGGGCCCAACATGGACTGACTTCCGATGATTACAAACTCATACTGATCAGTTACATCAGCACTAGCACGGATGATGTGTTCGAGTTCTTCGCGCGTCATGGCAATTCCTTATAATTTTCTATAGACTCAAGAGTTTCGGTAGTATTATTCAGCACTACCCCTTTTTTAAGTGCGCTTACTTGGCTTAAGATATCAAGTCGTAATGGTTCCGGAATGATGGTCACTAGTGGTGAACTTTGCCTAAGTTGTTGGGCACGTCTTGTTCGGCCGAGAACTTTGCGCCATGACTGGGCTTTCAATATCTGTTGCCATTCAAGCCATAGGCTTGCGGAGCGAGTATCGCCAGTTTCGAGCCAATGTTGCAAAGTGCTTTCAGCCTGTAATACGAGCGTCGGGTCGTCCTTGGCTAGTCCTACAGCCGCCTCATGCAAGGCTAGACTTTGTAGATCTTGAAGTCGATGCCTAGCACTCTCTGCCAAAAAACGCACTTGGACTACAGGCGCAGGTCTTAGCGACCTTGCTGCTGCAGAGCCTTTTTTAGTGGCTTGCATGGTATCTCCGGCCAAAAGCGCTAGCTCCCCACTAACGCCTAAAACAGACATCACTCGAAGATAAGCGCCAATTGATGGGGAAGGGTCACCTGCCTCTATTGACCTTAGGGTATTACGGGTCAAATTTGCACGCAAAGCCACCTCAACCGTGCCTAGCCCTTGTGACTTTCGCAATTGCTTCAGTCGATCGCCTAGTTGTAATAACAACTGACGTTCTAAGATAGGTGCTATATCAGTATGATTCATTTGGTTATTATTTTAACCAAAATATCGGATTTTGGTCAATATTTTATCCAAATTATCAACATCGGAATCGCATAAAATGACCCGACATGCATCTATAAGTTGATTTGATGAAACTATTGTTGATTCTCAGCAAAATATTGCTCCAGAATCATTACCGCAGCCTGAGAATCGATATCCCCCGCTAAATCCCCAGCAACTGCCGAGGTATATCTTTCATCGATCCACACGACCGGAATATTGAGTCGACCATGTAATTGATTACCAAAGCGTGTTGCCTTTTTAGTCATCTCATGCGGATTACCATCCGGATGTCTTGGCAAACCAACCACTAGCAACTTAGTATCCCACTCTTTGATTAGTTGCCCGATTTGTTCAAAGGTATAATCAGCACTTTTATTTAAGATGGTTTTTAAAGGCTGAGCTTGGCGTAAAAAGGTATTACCAACGGCCACACCAATTCTCTTTTCGCCAAAATCAAAGGCTAAGATGGTGTGGCTCAAGACGGATATACCATTTGAGTTGGAATACTCTGGATAGATTGTTTAAAGAATTGCTTCATTAATTGCATCATCAGCTGCAATGCGGAGATCTTAAGCATGACCCACTTCACCACTTAGATGACTTGGATCAATGCCAATAATCGACATGACCTTCTGATACCTCTGTGCAAATGGTGTATCAAAAATAATCTCAGAAATCTTCTCAAGACTTGTTGAAACATTTAACCAACCATTGCGTGCAATCTCATCTTCTAACTGTCCAGCACTCCAACCTGAATAGCCCAGAGACATTAAAAACTTATTCGGCCCACCACCCTCGGAAACTGCCTCCAGCACATCTTTAGAAGTCGTCATGGCAAGACCCCCAGGAACTACCAAAGTAGAGGAATACTGCACATCTTCCACCTGCGAATGCAACACAAAGCCTCGCTCCGTTTGCACTGGTCCGCCCAAATAAACGGATTGCTTCATTAAAGGATCAATTTCTAATTTGAGATTAATTTTGTCAAATAGCCCATGTAAATTCAAATCGGTCGGACGATTCACGACCAGGCCCATAGCACCTTGTTGATTATGCTCAATCATGTACACAACAGTACCACTAAACCGATCATCTACCATACCAGGCATGGCGATAAGTAATTGGTTCGCGAGGTGACTTACATCTTCGGTCAGGTTTTTCATGCTTTAATTTTAGCGTAGTCTAGAATCGGTTTGCTCAAATAGGATGATGGTTTTTGTGGTATGGTTATTCACTTTTCTGTGAATTTCATCATTCATATCAATATTATTTCATTATCAAAAAGGTTATCTCATGGAGAAAGCACTCGTTTGGTTACGAAGGGATTTAAGAACCTTTGATCATGCTGCTTTATCAGCGGCACTCCAGGTCGCTGATCAGGTCTATCTTTGCTTTATTTTTGATACAAACATCTTAAATCCACTATTAGACAAGGGTCTAACTACGGATCGACGGGTTGATTTTATTTGGCAAAGTATTGGACAAATTCACGCTGAATTAATTGCAAAGAATCCCAAGAGTGGTCTGATTGTTCTCCATGGTAATCCGCAAGTATTGATTCCAGCGCTTGCGAAGGAGCTTGCCGTCGATGCAGTATTGACTAATCATGATTACGAACCAAGTAGCATTGCTAGAGACGCGCTAGTTGCCAATCAATTAAAAGACCTAGGCATTGACTTTACTAGCTATAAAGACCAAGTGATTTTTGAGCGCAAAGAAGTCTTAACCGGTGCAGGTGGCGTCTTCTCCGTCTTCACACCCTTTAAGAATGCTTGGCTCAAAAAATTAACGCCGCAGGATATTGCTTCGCAGGATTGCTTTACCTCGGAGCAACAATCTCAGCAACTCGCTCCCCTACCAAAAACCATCCTCGGTAAAGCCACAGAGATCCCAACTTTAGAAGCGATGGGCTTTACTCCCTCCAACATTCAGGAATTAATCCCCATTGGCATGCATGGTGCTAGTCAATTACTGAGTGATTTTGAAGATCGTATCCATCAATATCAAGCAACCCGAGATTTTCCGGCGATTAAGGGTCCTAGCTATTTATCCACCCATTTACGTTTTGGCACGGTATCGATTCGCGCCTTAGTGCGGATTGCGCATCATTTGATGCTAGCAGGAAGTGCAGGTGCGAGTACTTGGCTCTCAGAACTGATTTGGCGTGACTTTTATTTTATGATTTTGGCCAATCACCCACGTTTAGCCAGCGGTGTTTCCTTTAAACCCGATTATGACAAAATCACTTGGGAACAAGGTCTACTGCAAGAAAAGTTTTTTAAAGCATGGACTTTAGGCAAGACAGGCTATCCCTTAGTCGACGCCGCGATGCGTCAACTCAATACTTCTGGCTATATGCATAATCGCCTAAGGATGGTAACTGCTTGTTTTTTAATCAAAGACTTAGGTGTTGATTGGCGTTTAGGTGAAGCGTATTTTGCTGACCAGCTCAATGACTATGACTTCGCTGCGAATAATGGTGGTTGGCAATGGGCCTCCTCAAGTGGATGTGACGCTCAACCTTATTTCCGGATTTTCAACCCGATCACGCAGTCCCAAAAGTTTGATAAAGAAGGGAAATTCATTCGCAAATATTGTCCTGAGCTAGCGGGTTTATCGAATCAATCGATTCATGCGCCATGGCTTGCTGGGGAAATAGAACTACAAGCAGCCAAATTAGAACTTGGTAAAGACTATCCATTCCCCATCATCAAGCACGATGAAGCGAGGAAAACCACCTTATTGAGATACAGTGTAGTCAAAGCGGAAGCAAATTCTTCAACAAATGCATGATTTTGCGTAAAACCATTTAAAATTTCAATTGTTGTTGTCAGATATTTTCCAGTCAAAGTGTCTGACATATCACGAAAATTTCGAAGACCTTCACCGGAAGAAAAAGTTTCACCTGAACTCTAATGAATTACCAATATGACCTTTAAAAAGCGCCGAATATGAATCAAATTTACGCCATTGGTGATATACAAGGTTGCTCGACCCAATTAGACAACTTGGTGAATGAACTTCCATTCGGTTCAAAGATTATTTGTGTCGGAGATTTGGTCAATCGTGGACCTGATTCATTGGGAACACTCCGTAGGCTCAAAGCCTGGCAAGAGCTAGGGGATTGTGAATGCATCTTAGGTAATCACGACTTACACTTACTAGCCCGTGATGCTGGTATTCGCGGCCCTAAATCGCTTGATACCCTCGACGATATTTTACGCGCACCCGATCGACGTGAATTAATTGACTGGTTACGTAAGCGCCCCTTAGCCTTATTCGATGGCTTTAATTTATTTATCCATGCCGGTGTCTTGCCACAGTGGGGCATTAATCAAGTCATGGAACTAGCAGATGAAGTACAAAAGGCCCTCAAGCGGAAGAACTATGTTTCCTTTTTAGAGAGCATGTACGGCAACACGCCCACGAAATGGTCTAATACCCTTAAAGGGGAAGACCGCTTACGAGTCATCGTAAATGCTTTTACTAGAATGCGGTTTTGCTCCAGCAAAGGTGAAATGGACTTTGCCAGTAAAGAGGGGATGGGAACTGCACCAAAAAATTTCTACCCTTGGTTTAATGTGCCAAAACGAAAAACAGAGAATCTACGGATTTATTTTGGTCACTGGTCTACGATGGGACTCGTCCAAAAGAAAAATATTATTGGTTTGGATACAGGTTGTGTTTGGGGCGGAAGTCTCACGGCCATGTCCTTGGATGAAGAACCACAAATGATTCAAACACCTGGTTTAGTCAAACACGTGGCGTTTTAATACCTTTATTGTTCTTTACAACCACTTTTAGCATCCTATTTTCAGATATTTTTGATTCATTAATAAATCATTTGAACCCTTATGAATCATTAATGAATCAATTTTACTTGTTTTATTGTTGAAAGTTCTGTAATATTGAACGAAGATATGTTGCTGTCATTTGATGTTCCAATCATTTGCAGCGCTATTCATTGATGAGGTAAAACTATGGTCAAACCAATCGCACGACCCTATTCACAATACAGTCTTCAAGGTCTTGAATTGTTGGGATCGCTAGTACATGAGGCACGCATTAATAAAGCCCTCACAACCACGGATTTGGCTGCGCGCGCTGGCATTTCAAGGTCATTACTACAGCGTATCGAGCGCGGAGATCCCAATTGCTCTATCGGGGCAGTATTCGAAGTTGCTTCCATCTGTGGTGTACCTTTGTTTAACGAAGAGCAGCGAGGGCTAAATGCTTCCTTACTCCACCAACGAGAAAAATTAACATTATTACCAAAATCTGTGAGGTCCCATCTCAAGGAAGTGAATGATAACTTCTGAATTTCATTCAGCCTATTCTGAAGCGTATGTCTGGTTTTGGCTACCAAACGCAATAGAACCTGTTGTGGCGGGCTTACTCACTAAACAAGGTGAGCAATTAGTATTTAACTATGGACGTAGTTATTTGGCTCGGGCTGATGCTATTTCTTTATATAGTCCAGAATTGCCTCTTCAGACTGGTAGTATTCCTTTGGTACCTGGATTATCCATACCAAGTTGTCTGCGAGATGCGTCACCCGATGCATGGGGACGACGAGTATTAATGAACCGTAAACTAGGGTTAAGAGGGACAAGTACTTCCAACTTTGAATTAGATGAGTTAACTTACCTTCTCGAGTCTGGTTCAGATCGGGTCGGGGCTTTGGATTTTCAACTTACCCCAACCCAATATTTACCTAGACAAACGCAACAACCTTTATTAGAAGAGTTACTAATCGCGGCAGAAAAAGTGGAACGTGGGATTGTGCTCAATCCGGATCTTGAGCAGGCCTTATTGCATGGTACCTCACTGGGTGGTGCTCGACCCAAGGTTTTATTGCATGACGGTCAACGCAAATTGATCGCTAAATTTTCTGCAAGTTATGATCTTTATAGCATGGTGAAAGCAGAATTTATCGCTATGCGTTTGGCGCAAAAAGTTGGTCTTGATGTAGCTCCAGTAGAACTTCGTACCGTCATGGGTAAAGAAGTACTATTAATCGAGCGTTTTGACCGAGTTCATCAGGATGTTGGCTGGAGTAGACGCGCTATGGTATCGGCACTCACTTTATTTGAGTTAGATGAAATGATGGCTGCTTATGCTAGTTATGAAAAACTTGCCGAAATAATTCGCCATCGCTTTAAAGACCCATTGGCAACATTGCGAGAGTTATTTTCTAGAATTGTTTTTAATATTTTAAGTGGCAACACCGACGACCATGCTCGTAACCATGCTGCATTTTGGGATGGGCATCAGTTGATTTTGACTCCAGCCTACGATATTTGCCCACAATCACGCTCAGGTCAGCAGGCTTCTCAAGCGATGCTCATTCATGGCAGGGATCGAAGTAGTCAACTGGCAACTTGTATTACTGCTGCTCCAGTTTTTTTACTTGGAAAAGAAGATGCCATTAGCATCATTAACCATCAAATACGTGTTATCGAAGAATCTTGGCAGGGCATTTGTGATGAAGCCAAACTTAGTCAGGTAGACCGTACATTCTTTTGGCGGCGTCAATTCCTTAATCCCTTTGCATTTCTGAATGCGCCAGAGGAGGTACGAATTCCATCTTCGAATTGAGACTCTTCAACGCAACAGCGTTAAAGAATTCATTTTCATTTAAATCTTCGAGAAAGCCACCTTCGCCGCAACTAACATTTTCTCAATGACGCTATCATTGTGCTCAATCGATAAGAAACCTGCCTCATAGGCTGAAGGTGCCAAGTAAACCCCCTCATCCAACATCGCGTGGAAGAAGCGCTTAAATTTCTCCATATCAGATTTGGTAATATCTTCCAAAGATTGTGGCTTTTCTTTGGCAAAGTAGATACCAAACATACCGCCCACATGATCTGTCGAAAAATCGTGCCCCGCCTCTTTAGCTAACTGCTCGAGACCTTTGAGTAACTTACTAATGTTGTTGCTAAGCTCAGTGTAAAAACCTTCTCTACTCACCAAATTGAGCGTTGTAAGACCCGCAGCGACCGCTAATGGATTACCTGATAAAGTACCCGCCTGATAGACATTGCCAATCGGTGCTAATTTTTGCATGATGTCTCTGCGACCACCAAATGCAGCCATCGGCATCCCACCACCCATGACTTTACCTAAGCAGGTTAAATCGGGAGTGATCCCGTGCAAACTTTGCGCACCACCGAGAGCGACTCTAAAACCAGTCATTACTTCGTCGTAAATCAACAAGGCACCATGCTGAGTCGTTAGACTCCGCATCGCTGCAATAAACTCTGGTGTCATTTGCACGAGGTTCATATTGCCAGCAATCGGTTCAACAATTAGTGCCGCAATTTCTGGGCCAAACTGGGCAAAAGCATGCTCAAGCGCCGCTAAATCATTAAAGGGTAAAACTAAAGTATGTTTAATCACATCTTGTGGCACGCCACCGGAGGAAGGAGCATTTTTCGATAAATCGATATCCTCACTCTCCTCTGCAAATGTCAACAAACCCGATCCTGCTTTGACTAAGAGGCTATCTGCATGGCCGTGATAGCAACCTTCAAATTTCACAATCAAGTCCCGTCCTGTAAATCCGCGAGCCAAACGCAGCGCACTCATCGTTGCCTCGGTACCGCTCGAGACTAAACGTACTTGTTCGATACTTGGCACGAGCTGCGTAATTTTCTCAGCCATCAAAATCTCTGCTTCTGTCGGAGCACCATAGCTAAAGCTATTTTCAGCGGCGACTTGTACCGCTTTAACAACTTCAGGATGTGCATGTCCAAGAATCATTGGACCCCATGAACCAATGCAATCAATATATTGTTTGCCTTCCACATCCCAAATATAGGCACCCTTTGCTTTACTAATAAAGCGAGGTGTACCACCTACCGAGCGAAAGGCTCTAACAGGAGAGTTTACGCCCCCAGGGGTAGTGATTTGAGCGCGTTCAAATAAGGATTGATTGGTTGCCATAGGATATTGTTATCTGTTCAAATTAAAAAGCCATCATTTCAAAATCTTCTTTACGTGCGCCACACTCTGGGCAAGTCCAGTTCACTGGCACATCTTCCCATTTGGTGCCTGGTGCAATGCCCTCATCTGGTAGGCCTGCTTCTTCATCGTAGACCCAACCGCAAATCAAACACATGTATGTTTTAAATTCCATTTGAAATTCCTAGTGATAATAATATTTGTACTATTGTATTAGTTCTGTCTCGTCTATTTCTTTTTCTAAACTCTATCTTAGCCCAATTCAATGGCAACTCCTGAGTGATCCTTTTGAGAAAGGATCACTCAGTTAGTTCATTCTCAATTCGTTCATTCTCAGTTCGATCATTTTCAATTAACTCTCTGTTGGGTCATTCGTTTGAATCGGAGTTTGTTCTTGCCGCTTCTGAAATTCACGAATTTCGAACCGGAACAGGCGGCACTCAATCGAGCCATTAAATAATGGGGTACGCTTGGTTTCTTTCATGCGCATTTGCCCTGGTAAACCCATATCTGCTGTCAAAATATCAATCTGCCAACCAGCAAACTCTTCTTTGAGATGTCGGCCAAACTTTGATAAGAAATCGACAAAGGCTGGATCCGTAAAATTCTTTGGCAATGGATCTCGTGCGCCGCGCATTTTCTTTTCTGGCTCGACAACCTCATAAGTATCTTCCTCGTAGCGTGCACCACGACCACCCTTCAACTCAATCCGCTCGCCATACGGTGGATTAAACAACATCACACCAGGATTACTCATCTGAGACTTAAAGGGAGATTTCACCATGAGCGCATCTACTTGGCGCACATTGGGTTGACCAGGTAGTCTTGCCATCCGCCAGTTGTGGCGCACTACTCGAATCATCTGTTCATTAATGTCAGAACCGGCAATCTGCAGAGGTACCTCTTGATAACGTTGCATCTCCAGTTGAGCCACTTTCTTGAGCAAACCCCATAGTTCTTTTTCCGGCTGGGTTTGGAATGGCTTCAATCTTAAAAATCCGAAGCCTTGATAAACACCAACCAGGTCTACGCGGCTCGGCTTGAACTTTAAAGTTTTATTTGAGCCGGCGAAGTATGCCTCACCACCCTTTTTTTCAAAACGACTTTTTGAGGTGCGGCTAGCGTCTTCGGGTTCAGCTTTTTGCACTCTTTTCGGTACTATTGGCATCAAATCTTGTGGCGTTGTTTTTATTTCCAGTGGCTTACCGGAATCTACCAAAATTGGTGCTGACCAAACTGGTTTAGTACTTGCCGACTGTTCCTCAGAAACAGCTTGAGGAGTATCCTGCGCAGATTGACTTAAAGACTCTTTTTGAATCTCCTCATCCTCATCTGCATCTGCATCTGCATCCGCATCTGTATCCACATCATTGAGCAAAGTATCGGTATACGCTTTACGGACCGGCTCAACGCCCTGGTCTTCAGGTTCCAATTCTTCCATCAATCCGGCGCGAATAGCACCTGGCGGAATATGTCTGGCGATTTGTGCGGCCTCAATCAAAAACGTACCACTACCGCACATCGGATCATACAAAGGTTGCTTGGCTTGCCAACCCGTGAATGCCAAAATCCCTGCAGCCAGATTTTCTTTTAAAGGAGCCGCACCTTTTTCATCGCGCCATCCGCGCTTAAAGAGCGCCTCACCGGAGGTATCCAGATAAATCGAAATATGCGTGGCATCTAAAAACGCCATAATTCTGACATCTGGTGTGCCGGTCTCAATACTTGGACGCTCACCGCATAGATCTCGAAAGCGATCACATACCGCATCTTTAATGCGCAAGGTAATAAAGTTTAAGCTTTGTAAATTGGAGCGCTGAGCGGTTACATCCACGCGGATGGTTTGACTTACATCAAACCAATCTTCCCAGCTAAGTCCCTTCGTGACCTTATAAATATCATCTTCTTTTTTATAAGGACAATGAATGAGTTGCAAGAGGACTCTGGAAGCAATACGACTATGTAAATTAATCGCCATCGCTAGACCCAATGTGCCACTGACCTCAATCCCACCACTAGGCTTGATCGGCGCATCCCCTAAAAACACATTCTTGATGGATTTAGCGAGAGGTATTGCTTCTGGCTTACTCAGCCCAAGCTGTTGCAATTCCTCTTCATCCATACAATGGGTCGTAATTGATACTAGTTCCTCATATAAGGGAACTTCTAGTCCTCTGGGACAAACAACAAAATATTTCAAGCGAGATCTTTAATCAAAGTAAAACATCAAAAGGGTTTAAGAATCACCAAGATGACAATAATCGTCAATAGTACGACAGGGATTTCATTAAACCAACGGAACCATACATGGGACTTCGTCACAGTCCCTGCTACAAATTTTTTCACCATAGCACCACACATATGGTGATAACCAATTAAAAAGATGACAAGTAATAATTTAGCGTGCATCCAAGCAGTACCTGGACTTCTACCAACACCAAAATATAACCAAAGAATCAAGCCAAAAATTAAGGCTGGAATCATCAAAATATTCATAAAGCGATAGAGCTTTTGGGCCATCGCAATCAATCTTGCCTGCACTTGTGGATCTTTATCCATCGCCAAATTCACAAAAATTCTTGGCAAATAAAACAAACCGGCAAACCAAGAAGTAATAAAAATAAGGTGCAGTATTTTGACCCATTGATAACCAACCATGCCCATCTCAACCCCTTTAGTAAACTATTTCTCATGGCCCAAAGCGGACCTGTTTCATACCAGTATGCCGCTTAACCCCGAATAGAGCCGTTGCCCTTAACAATATATTTTAGCGAAGTAAGTCCTTCCAAACCTACTGGTCCACGGGCATGCAGCTTGTCATTAGAGATGCCAATTTCTGCCCCGAGTCCATACTCAAAGCCATCAGCAAAACGGGTACTGGCGTTGAGCATCACACTTGCACTATCCACCTCTTTTAAGAAACGATCGGCAGTGATGGTATTTTCTGTCATGATGGCATCGGTATGGTGACTACCATAGTGATTGATATGGTCAATCGCTTCATCCAGATTTTCTACGACTTTAATCGACAGAATCGGTGCTAAATACTCGGTTGTCCAATCTTCTTCAGTAGCGTCAACCAGTGCACTCATCCCATCAAAGCCCGCCTGAGCAAGGACACCTTTAGTTTTACGATCCACCCGTAATTCGACACCTTTGTCTTGATAAATCTTACATAATGGCGCCATGATTCGTGGGGCAATTTTGGCATGTACCAACAAAGTCTCCATCGCATTACAAGGCGAATAGCGTTGTGTTTTGGCGTTATCGCAAACGGTAATCGCTTTACTCATGTCCGCTTCCGCATCGACATAGGTATGACAGATACCGTCTAAGTGTTTAATCATCGGTACGCGAGCATCTTGCATTAAACGAGCAATCAGACTCTTACCACCGCGTGGCACAATCACATCGATATACTCCGTCATCGTAATCATTTCACCAACTGCGGCACGGTCGGTAGTTTCAATCACTTGTACACCATCCTCAGGTAGTCCCGCTCTTTTTAGACAATCTTGGATAATTTTGGCTAAAGCAGTATTGGATTCAATTGCTTCTGAACCACCCCGCAAAATAGTAGCATTCCCCGACTTAATACATAAAGCGGCTGCGTCGATGGTTACATTCGGACGAGACTCATAAATAATGCCAATCACACCAAGTGGCACACGCATTTGACTAATATCAATCCCAGTCGGACGACTGCGATGATTTAACACTTCACCAATTGGATCCTGTAAAGCGGCAATTTGTTCTAAACCTTCTATCATGCCGTTAATGGCCTTATCACTCAGCGTTAAGCGATCAATAAAAGCTGCATCTTGACCAGCTAATTTAGCTCTTTCGATATCCCTCAAATTCACCTCTTTTAAGAGAGGTGTTTGTAAGCGAATCGCCATCCCCATTTGCAAAAGTGCTAAATTCTTTTGCTGTGATGTGGCTTTAGCCATGGCGCGTGATGCGGCTCTGGCTTTTTTACCAATAACAGTCAATTGCTCATGAATTGCTTGTAAATTCGCTGAGCTACTTGTTGTTGGGGTCGTATTGTTTACGCTTGGATCAGATGTAGACATATAGGTTTAAAAATCGTCAATGAACTAGATGTGACTATTTTCCACTATTTAATTCAAATTGACTAATTTCTTGTTTTATTCGTTAGATCCAATCTTCTAATAAATTGGATTACTCATTTGTCGTACCATAAAACAACTTTAGATAAATCAAATTTCATCATGTAATGAACTTAGTGATGACAGGGGTAATAGTTTTGGAATAATTCTGAACAATATACAATCATATCTAGATATGATATTATAGGTTTAAAAGTAAATTGAGAAAAAAATTAAAAGAAATTCAAGATGAAAGTAATCGAAAGTATGTTGAATCAATTGCTGGATTTGATGGCACAGAACTTTTATTTGCGAGTGGTTACAAATTGACTATAAATCTATCTATAGTAAATATATCAATAGATCATCCGCACGGTTATAGCTATGCCTTTAATTTATTTGCACCAGATTCTGATGGAAATCCTACTGTAAGAATTTTAGCCACAGATAATGCTCATGCGCCTCTAGATAGTAAACATCCCCATGATCATTGGCATGATACTAAATTTGGACCTGGTGGTTTCGTTCCGATAGGCGTTAAAAAAGCTAAATCCATCGAAATGAATAACATTGAACAGCATATTGGGAAGTTCATACGGGAGTCAGAAATTCTTTTAATGAAACTAGGGCAACCCGTTGACATTATTCAAATGAATATTGAAAAAAATATTTAAAAAATTTCTCAAAATAGAGCAAAGAATTCCTTAAATTAATTTAGGTAAACGATATGAAAATAGAAAAGAAAAAAATGTTAAATGAAATTCCAGTAACGACACTTTCTAATGTATTTGAAAGTATTAAAGCTGTTGGGCGGGGAGATGCAGAGCTACCAAATTGGGCTGGGGGGAAGGTTTATATAGGAGATGAAGCTAAACAGTACTGGGAAAACATTGGAACTAATGTTAATAGTTTAGATTCTTTTTCTAAACTTTATTCCGATAATAAAGATTTGATTGCTGCAATTGCTAATCATCAACCTGAGTCGATAGTGAGCCTTGCAAAATTAATTTCTAGAGAAGAGTCAAATGTTTCTAGAACCTTAAATAAACTAGAGAAATTCGGTCTAGTAGCGTTGATTCCAGCTCCAATTGGAAGAGCAAAACGTCCAATTTTAATCATGCAAAGAGTCAGATTTGATTTGGATTTACTTAGTGGTCAAATGTCATTAACTGGAATAAAACAGCCTATAGCAGCTTAAACGATGAAGGAAGACTCCTAATCTCGCCCTTGATGCCTCGAATAGAATGTTTCTTACTTTGTTGTTTGATAAGGAAGGTTATCAGCGAATCGCAAACAACCCACCAATGCGACGCAGCCCATCCCACGGATCCATCGGCATTTCTTTGGCCGGAATTCCTTTGGATTGTTTATCGATATCAGCAATCATTTGCAGGGCACGGTCAAGGGCTGGCAAGTGCATTCTTTGTAAGACTTGTGGGATCAGTTGTTCTCTTTTACCCCAAATTCTGCGCGATTTCATGGCTGAAGCAAGGTGCCCCCCTTGCAGGACGATTTCTTTTAAAGTGCGTAGCAAACGAATCTCTTCAGATAAAGTCCAGACAATTAAGACCAAGGCTTCCCCCTCGCCTTTGAGACCATCGAGGGTACGATTGATTCTCGCCATATTGCCCACCAGAAAAGTTTCGGTCAGTTCGAACACATTGTAGCGAGCCACATTCAGAATCGACTCCCGAATTTGTTCCTCAGTCAACATTCCCTTCGGATAGAGTAAAGCTAATTTTTGAATTTCTTGATGCGCAGCAATCAAGTTTCCTTCAAATTGCTCCACCATAAATTCAATACTGCGTTTACCTGCTTCACCAGTTTCAAACTCTTGCTCGTTGTGCTTGAGTCGAGCTTTGATCCAATTGGGAAGTTCTGAGCGCTCTATCGCATCCAAACGAACCGCAAGTCCGGCTTCCTCTAAAGCAACAAACCAAGCGGATTTTTGGGTCGCACTATCTAATTTAGGTAAATAAATACAAACAATCGTATCTAAGTCTGAGGTTTCCAATTGTTCAACATGTTTGGCAAAGGACTTGAGCGCTTCCGCTCCTTCACGTCCTGGCTTTCCCGTTGGAATCGAGAGCTCTAACAATTTTTTCTCACCAAACAGTGAGAGCGTTTGCGAACCACTCATGAGAGCGCTCCAATCAAAGCCAGACTCATTCATTAAGGTTTCGCGCTCCGTAAATCCTTGACCCTTAACAGTTGCACGGAGTAAATCTTTAGTTTCCATCATAAAGAGTGCTTCATCGGAACTGAGCACATAGAGGGCTCTTAAGCCCTCTTTGCCAGCCCTCACCCGTTGCAAATGACTAACTAGTACGTCTAGGCGATTCATTTGATGGTAGGTGCAAGGACTGGTGATGGCTTTTGCTGGAGGGTACTTAAGCGTCTGGCAATTTGACTAACTATATCTTGCCGCATATCAGTGACGAGTAAGGCCTCTAACTCTCCAGACGCAGTTGGTGTGGAGATGGAAAAATCCATATCTCTGGTGATGAAGAGATTCGAAGACTCAATGAGCTCATCACCATTCGCATTACTCACGGTAAAGTTCACAGAAGCCACAATTCGGTAAGCTGTGATTTGCCCCGCCGAGTTATAAGACAGAATTTGCTTACCAATAGTTTCGTTGATATTCAAAATCAACTCTGCTTCTTGAACATTCGACACAATTGCAGTATTCACGGATGTTTTTAAATATCGATTTAAATACAATCGTAATTCTTGTGTCATCGTACCGTTCAAATACAAAGTTTTATAGGGTAGATTGACCGGTCCACGTAAATGAAAACCACAGCTACTCACGAGCAGACTTCCTAGCAAAAGGACTGCTAGCAACCATCTACTGATCGTTCGATGTGTGAATAAAAAGTGCATGCTCATTTCAATAATAATTACCGATTTTTTTTGCTAAGTGCTTCTCAAAATGCTTCTCAAAACTGCCTAAATATATTGTCTTGTGACTTGAGTCATTGGTACTGAATACAAGATGCAAATCTTCGCATCTTGTATTAAATTACCACATTCACAAGACGGCCTGGTACTACGATCACTTTTTTCGGTGTTGCGCCATCGAGTAGCTTTTGTAAAGTTGGTGTGGCCATGGCAATACTTTCAATTTGCTCCTTGGAACTCTCCGCAGGTACCAAGAAATCGCCCCTTAACTTGCCATTGACCTGCAACATGAGTTTGATTTCATTTTGGACTAAAGCACTTTCATCGACCGCTGGCCATGGCGCATCTAACAATGGGCCTAGCGTTGCATTTTGGTTGACTTGTTCAAAGCCTAAATCAGTCCAGAGTTGTTGTGTAATATGCGGGACGATCGGATACAAAATTCTCAGTAAGATGCTAATGGACTCCACCATGACTCTAGGTGAGATCTCTGCGCTTTGCTCTAAAGTATTGAGCATCTTCATACAGGCGGAAACCACCGTGTTGTATTGCATTCTCGAATAATCGAAATTCGCCTGTTTGAGAATCGTATGGATTTCAAAACGTAGTGCTTGATCCGCCTTAGTGAGGTCATTTGGAGCTTGGTTGGCGTTCTGACAAATTGCTTGATTGGCATCCGCAAAGTTCCATAATCTTCTCAAGAATCTTGCTGCACCTTCGACTCCGGTCTCAGACCACTCCAGTTGTTGCTCAGGAGGTGCTGCGAACATGGTAAATAAACGAGAAGTATCAGCGCCGTATAAATCGATCAGAGTTTGCGGGTCAATGCCGTTGTTTTTACTTTTGGCCATTTTCTCGACACCACCGATTTCGACTGGTAGACCATCTGATTTGAGGGTCGCACCTTGTGGTCGACCTTTTTCGTCAAGTGTTAAATCGACATCAGCAGGATTAATCCATTCGCGACGACCATTGGGTAAATCTCGGTAATAGGTTTCATTCAGAACCATCCCTTGTGTGAGCAAATTCTTAAACGGCTCATTAAAACTAATGAGCCCTAGATCTCTCATAACCTTGGTCCAGAACCTCGCATAGAGCAAATGCAAAATAGCATGCTCGATACCGCCAATGTATTGATCCATTGGCATCCAATATTCATTACGGCTATCAACCATTTGCTGGGCATCTGGCCCGGTATAGCGCATAAAATACCAAGACGAATCGACAAAAGTATCCATCGTATCGGTTTCGCGCCGTGCAGGTTTGCCACACTTCGGACAAACACAGTTCAGAAAATCAGTTCTTTTATTCAGTGGATTACCAGAGCCATCTGGTACACAATCTTCTGGTAACACAACGGGTAAGTCAGCTTCGGGAACTGGCACTTCACCGCAGCCAGGCGTTTGGCTATCGCCACAATGAATAATAGGGATGGGCGTGCCCCAGTAGCGTTGTCTAGAGATACCCCAGTCACGCAAACGATAGGTAGTTTTTTTAGCGCCTAACTCTAACTTTTCTAAATCACTTGCTACTGCCAAAATAGCCTCTGCCACCGTCAAACCATCATAGCGACCACTATTGATCACGACGGTATTTTCTTTGTCGGCGTACCATTCCTGCCAATGCTCGGTGGTAAATGGTTTGGCTTTGAGAGCTTCCGCCTTTTCAGGATTGTTCAGACCAACGACTTGTTCAATCGGCAGATCATATTTAAGGGCAAAAGCAAAATCTCTTTCGTCATGCGCAGGCACGCCCATGACTGCGCCATCACCATAACTCATCAACACATAATTACCCACCCACACCGGAATTGCTTTGCCAGTTAATGGATGTTGCACTGTTAAGCCAGTCGGTAAACCTTCTTTTTCTTGGGTGGCTAGATCTGCTTCAATCACGCTGCCTTTTTTACATTTTTCGATAAATGCTTCAAGTTCAGGGTTGTTTTTAGCCGCGTAAGTCGCTAAGGGATGCTCAGGGGCAACGGCGACAAAAGTAGCACCCATAATCGTGTCAGCACGCGTGGTAAACACGTACAACTTACCGTCTTGAATGCGAGTACCGCCCTCTTCAATCTCGTGCGGAAAAGCAAAGCGTACCCCAAAGCTTTTACCAATCCAGTTTTGCTGCATGATTTTGACGCGCTCTGGCCAACCCAAGGGCTCTAAATCATTGAGTAACTCTTCTGCATACGCAGTGATGTTTAAGTAATAGCCTGGGATTTCTCGTTTTTCAACGATTGCACCGGAGCGCCAACCACGGCCATCAATCACTTGCTCATTGGCAAGTACCGTTTGATCAATCGGATCCCAGTTCACAACTTGGGTCTTGCGGTAAGCAATGCCTTTTTCCAACATCTTCAAGAACAACCATTGGTTCCAGCGATAGTAATCTGGTGAGCAGGTCGCAATTTCGCGGGACCAGTCAATCGACAAGCCCATCGCCATCATCTGCTTTTTCATATACTCAATATTGGCATACGTCCACTGCGCCGGCGGTACTTGATTATTGATCGCCGCATTTTCAGCTGGCATCCCAAAAGCATCCCAACCCATCGGCATCAAGACATTAAAGCCTTGCATCCGCAACTGACGTGCCATCACATCATTAATCGTATAGTTCCGCACATGGCCCATATGTAATTTGCCAGAAGGGTATGGCAACATGGAACAGGCATAAAACTTCGGCTTTAAACTGCCGTCAGGATTTTTTGCATTTTCTTCAACACGGTACACTTGGGCATCTTGCCACTTTTGACGAACTTCTGATTCTACTAAGCGATGGTCATACTGGGACATACGTTATTCTTTTCTTCTTGAAAATTACTACAATTAAAGTTGATTTAAGCCTAAGACATCTTGCATATCAAACAAGCCATTGGACTGATCATTTAAAAAACGGGCCGCACGCAAGGCGCCTTGCGCATAAGACATTCTGCTCGCTGATTTATGGGTAATTTCGATCCGCTCGCCGTCACCCGCAAATAACACAGTGTGATCACCCACGATATCGCCACCCCGGATCGTTGCAAAACCAATCGTGCCTTCTTGGCGCTCACCCGTATGGCCTTCACGTGACAGCACCGCCCATTCTTTGAGATTTTTACCCTGCGCCTGAGCAATCACTTCACCCATTTTCAAGGCCGTACCAGATGGCGCATCGACTTTATGTTTATGATGGGCTTCGATCACTTCGATGTCATAGCCTTGGTTCAAAATCTTCGCCGCGAGCTCGAGTAACTTGAAGGTAGCATTCACGCCCACACTCATATTCGGTGCAAAAACAATCGCCGTACGGGTACTCAACTCTTTCAACTCAGCCAACTGTTCTTCACTGAGTCCAGTCGTGCCAATAATCATTTTGATACCGTGCTCTGCCGCATAACGCGCGTGATTGAGTGTGCCCTCTGGGCGGGTAAAGTCAATTAAAAACTTCGCATTGGCTAAGCCTTGTGCAAGATCAGCAGTGATCACCACATCGGTTTTTTTACCGAGCGTAGCGCCTGCATCTTGGCCAATCGCTGGACTCTGCGCAATATCCAAGGCGCCGACGAGGGATGCGTCATCACTCGCCAAAATGGTTTCAATTAACATCTTCCCCATCCGTCCGGATGCACCTGCAATAGCAATAGGTAAAGTGGCTGTCATAAATAAATATTGGTTATAAGATTTGTGATAAAAAAGTTGTCATCCAGCGAATCGGTAAAAGTTGCTTTTGAAGAATCAAGGGGATTGAACTTTTCTCTCGTAATAGGGCTTCATCATTTCTGCAAAAAATAAAGAAAATTACCGATCCGCTTTTCTCAGATTATTTCTGATGCTATCAATTTCACTAATGAGCTCTTTTTCGGAAGGCAATGCATCAGCATCAATTTTTGCCAGCTTAGTACCATCAAAATTGAGCGTAACTCGTCGTTGTTGCATATCGTCTGAGTCACCCTTGCGATATAAAAAAACATAATCCCAGCGATTGATATGAAACACATCATTAATGAGCGGTGTTCCTAAAATAGCGCGCACTTGATCTTTCGACATCCCTGGGCGAATCGATTCTAGCAAGTCTTTTGAAACGACGTTGCCTTGGACGATATCTGGTCGATAAGGATTAAAAACGCGCGTAACAAAATTTTCTTTTTCTTTCACCAAGGTTGGTTTATTGGCGGTACTTGAACAGGCGCCCAATAGTAGTGTCGTACTTACTGCCAAAACAATTAACTTTAGTGTATTTGTCATAGAATTCATGCGTATGTGGAGGAAATGAAGCGAACCTATTTATAACCATTGATTTTAACGCTGAACTGGTGAATCTTCTGCATATTTCACCTTTTTTCCCTAAATGATTCACTTTTGAATACAATCAAAGCACAATTACTCCTCTTTTTAATCCGCTCATAAAACCGTTTCCTCATGCCAATCAACTCTAACTCTTCCAATGATTTACGTAATATCGGGCTCAAAGTCACAGGGCCGCGAATCAAGATTTTAGAGTTCTTTAACCAAAATCCTGGTGCTCATTACAGCGCTGACGATATTTATCTGGCACTTAGCAAAGAGGGTCTTGATGTTGGTTTAGCGACAGTGTATCGAGTTTTAACTCAATTTGAACAAGCTGGAATCTTGCTCAGGAATCATTTTGAGTCTGGTAAAGGCGAAGGAAAGGCAATTTTTGAACTGAACGAGGGGGTACATCATGACCACCTTGTTTGTTTGGATTGTGGGCATGTCGAAGAATTTGTCGATACGGCCATCGAAAATAGACAACGTGAAATTGCTAGTAAATTAGGGTTTACTTTAGAGGAACATGTCTTAGCCCTCTATGGCAACTGTACCAAGAAAAACTGTAAATACAAAACCTAATTTTCAAAAGAAATTGGCATAGCAGCTTATTTGCAGAGAAAATGAATCCTTGAACTTTGTTCCCAAAGCATAAAATCTACGTATTTTTCAATAACTTTCCATTCACTTTCCATTTATTTTCGGTTTTTTTATTTTTTCTTTTCTATTTCGTACTAATGATGAAGTAGTGGTCGAGAAGGTTGTTACTTTTTTATTGGCCGTAATACTTGATGCTTTTCATCAATCGTTTTGCACCGAAATAGTGCCAAACACTTAATTCATTAGGAAAAATATTGGCATTCCCCCTCATTCGTGGGATATTTTCAATATGTAGAGTCAATTAAAATATCATTTTCATTTATGTAATTGTCAAAAATCTATCATAAAATTGATTTTTGTTACTTTTCTTCAAAAATATCGGACCACATCAATGTATTACATGCTTAGCGTCCTACTGATCTCCTACATTGTGACAATGTTGGTTGTTAAATGTGCAAATTGGCATATTCACTTTACGACGGATCAGGATCATGGTCCGCAAAAATTACACTCTGGCTCTGTAGCTCGAATTGGTGGTTTAGGTATTTTTCTTTCGGTGATGTTGGTATTACTCGTGAAACTCCTCTTTGATCAACCAGCCAACTATAGTTTCTTGATCTTTTTCATCAGTACGATGCCCTGTTTTTTCATTGGCTTATTTGAAGATATTACAAAAAAAGTTGGCGTAAGATTACGTTTAATTTTTACTGCGATTTCTGCCGGAATCGGTATTTACCTACTCAACGGCTTCATTCATAGCGTTGAACTCCCTATCCTTGATGCTTTGTTAAAGCTACAGTGGTTTGCCTATCTATTTACTATTTTTGCAATTACTGGCATTTCTAATGCTTACAACATCATCGATGGTCTCAATGGTTTAGCCGGCATGACAGGGATTTTTTCCTTAATGGGGATTTATTATGTAGCCTACGTATTTGGTGATAATTACATCATGTTCATTGCCCAACTATTAATTGCTAGTATTTTGGGATTTTTAGCGTTCAATTACCCTAAAGGTAAGATTTTTTTAGGGGATGCTGGTGCTTATTTGGTTGGATTTTGTAGCGGCTTTTTATCCGTATTACTCGTCGATCGACATACGGAAATTTCTCCTTGGTTTGCCCTATTACTCAATTTCTATCCGATATTCGAAACCTTGTACTCTATTTTCCGTAGAAAATTTCTGTCTAAAAAAGACTCCACCGCGCCCGATGCTGAACACTTTCACTCCTTGGTGTATTTTTGGTTAAAAAACCAATATGGCAACAATACGGCTCGTGATCATCAAGAAGTTCTGTGGGTTAATAATGCCAAAGCATCCATCCTTCTTTGGGTATTACCGATCTTGTGTGCGATTCCTGCAGCTTTATTTTTTTACGACTCGATGATTCTGAAAGTTTTTATCGGCATATTTGCAGTAACTTACATCCTGGCTTACCGTGTCTTGATTAAAAAGAACGCCGCATCAACGGTCATCGAGATGATGGATGATGTGGCAATGAGTTAATGGAGTAGCTTTAGTCGTAGTTCAGTGAAATGGTTGAGGTGCTACTTCTTGAGTGATGGAAGCTTGAGTCCGCTGCATTCACAACAAGACTTTCTTTGGATTCAGTAAATTTTCAGGATCTAAGGCTTTTTTAATATCCTTCATCATTTGATAGGCAACACCACCTCGGTGTTGAAACAAATAATCTCTTTTTAATTGCCCAATACCGTGTTCAGCGGAAATGGAACCACCAAATAACTGGATTTGCGCAATCACCACCTCAGTCAGGCTTTTTTCATGATTCGCGATATAGTCGACTGAGGCACCCTCTGGGGCACATAAGTTGTAATGTAAATTACCATCCCCTAAGTGACCGAAATTGATGATTTTCACCCCATCAAATTGCTCTTTGAGGAGAGCGTCAGTGCTTTCAATGAAGCCGGCAATTTTAGAAATTGCAAAGGAGATATCAAACTTAATATTGCCAGGTTCTTTTGCTTGGGCTAGAGTGATGTGATGTCGAATCCCCCAAAATTCATTCACTTGCGCTTGCGAACTGGCAATAGCTGCATCTGAGATAGCGCCTTTGACCAGGTAATTCTCTAAGGACCCTTCAAGCACCTCTTGGACTCGCGTACTGGTTGGCGAGTGTTCCTCTTCAAAGTTCGCTAACTCAATCAGCAGGGTGTATTTCCCTGCAGTAAAAATAGGTCGGTTATATTGTGGAAAATGTCGAATGGTTAACTCTAATGATTCCCGAGACATCATCTCAAAGGCGCACAATTCATTCCCAGCGCGGCGCTGTAATTCTTGTAAGAGGGCAATCATCTGCGACACATCATCAATCGCCACTAAGGCCGCATAATGACCTAAAGGTGCGGTAAATAGTTTAAAAACTCCCGCCGTAATAATACCCAAAGTCCCTTCGGAACCAATCAACAAATTTTTCAGGTCGTAACCGGTATTGTCTTTCCGTAAACCCTTTAATTGAGAATACACTTCACCACTGGCTAAAACGGCCTCAATACCTAAACAAATATCTCTCGTATTGCCGTAACGCAGCACATTAATACCACCCGCATTGGTGGCTAAATTGCCACCAATCGTACAACTGCCCTGTGCCGCCAAACTTAAAGGAAAAAATGCGCCACTCGCAGCGACCTTTTCTTGTAGGGTTTGGAGAATGCAACCCGCCTCCACCGTAATGGTTTGGTTTTCTAAATCGATTTCGCGGATTTGATGGAGACGTTTTAAAGACAAAATAATTTGTGGGTCATCACCCTCTGGAGTCGCACCACCACATAAGCCTGTATTGCCACCCTGCGGGATGAGCTTCACCTGAAATGCCCGACACAGTTGGACCACCTCGGCTACTTGCTGAGTAGTTTTTGGCAAAGCGACTGCCAGCGCTGTGCCCGAAAAAATCCCACGCCAATCAGTGCAGTAAGGAGCCAGATCTTCCTTTTCAAACAAAACGCCTGCAGGGCCAAGACAGTCTTGCAGGCGTTGGATGATGGCGTGCATGAATTAAATAATGAAAATTATAAAATTAGCATGGAAAGTTAATGATTACTTCGCTTGCATCAAGGCAACCGTTGCATTTAACATCTGGCAACTATAGCCCCACTCATTGTCATACCAAGATAATACTTTGACCAACTTACCATCTTTCGATACACGCGTTTGAGTACTATCAAAAATACTTGGGTAAGGATTGTGATTAAAGTCGACGGACACAAGCGGTAGGGTATTAAACGCAAGAATGCCTTTGAGTTCACCTTCACTCGCTGTTTTGAGGATTTGATTCACTTCATCTAGAGTGGTTGCTCTGCTCGCAGTAAACGTTAAATCAACCACAGAAACGTTAATGGTTGGCACCCGCATGGCAAAGCCATCAAACTTGCCGAGCAGTGCTGGTAAAACGAGTCCTACTGCCTTTGCTGCCCCAGTCTTGGTAGGAATCAAACTCTGGGTCGCTGAACGCGCACGGCGCATATCTTTGTGATACACATCCGTTAATACTTGATCATTCGTATATGCGTGAATCGTTGTCATTAAACCTGCTTCAATACCGATTTGCTCAAGTAAAGGTTTAACGAGTGGCGCTAAACAGTTCGTTGTACAACTGGCATTGGAAACGACCTGATCACTCGCTTTTAAGATTTGATGGTTCACGCCGTATACGACGGTTGCATCGACATCGTCACCACCTGGCGCTGAAATTAATACTTTCTTCGCACCTTGAGTAATATGAATCATCGCTTTTTCTTTGGTAGTAAAGGCTCCAGAACACTCTAGTACCACATCCACTTGATGCTCACCCCACGGAGTTTCCAAAGGATTACGCGTAGAGTACATTTTGATCCGATCACCATCAATCACTAAATGATCGCCGTCGACCGTTACTGTCGAGCTAAATTTACCGTGCGCAGAATCATATTGCGTCAAGTGGGCATTGATATCGATCCCACCTAAACCATTAATCGCAACTACTTTTAAATCTGTTCTTTTTTCTTCATAAATGGCTCTTAGAACCATTCTGCCAATACGTCCATAACCGTTAATCGCGACCCGAATTGTCATGCCTTACTCCTGAATGAAATATAAATTTTTTCTCTAATAAATGGGGTGATACAACTGATGGCTTCATCAATCATTGGATTGAATCACTCCATCAGTGGGTAGCAATTACTTCGCTTTCACACCAAGTACATCCAATGCTGTTTTAACGATATTTTCCGTCGTTAACCCGAAATATTGGTACAACACACCAGCAGGTGCCGATTCACCGAAGGTATCTAAGCCCTGTACTGCGGCACAACCATATTTCCACCAACCATCGGTAACACCTGCTTCAATCGCAATTCTTGGCACACCAACCGGTAAGACACTGGCTTTGTATGCGCTAGACTGTTGATCGAAGGTCGTAGTTGAAGGCATCGACACGACATTGGCAGCAATTCCTTGTTGCTCGAGAGCACTTGCGACATGCATCGCTAAGCCCACTTCAGAGCCTGTTGCCAGCAATACCAGCTTGGGCTTTTTGACAGATCGCAGAACATAAGCACCTTTTTCGATATTGGCAATTTGTTCAGCAGATTTTTCTAAATAGGGACAATTCTGACGGCTAAAAATTAAACTAGTTGGACCACGACGACGCTTGACTGCGCTAGCCCATGCCACGGCAGATTCAGTCGTATCAGCCGGACGCCAAACATCCATATTCGGAATTAAACGCAAACTCGCTGTTTGCTCAACCGCTTGGTGAGTTGGGCCATCTTCACCTAAACCAATGGAGTCATGGGTAAATACAAAAATACTTCTAATCTTCATGAGCGCTGCCATCCGCAGTGCATTGCGACTGTAATCGGAGAAGGTGAGGAAGGTGCCGCCAAACGGAATATAACCGCCGTGGAGGGTCACACCATTCATAATCGCACTCATCCCAAATTCACGCACACCATAACTAATGTGATTGCCCCAAGTATTTGGACGCAAGGAGATAGACTTACTCCAATTGGTTAAATTAGAACCCGTTAAATCAGCAGATCCGCCCAAAAATTCGGGTAAAACGGGTGCTAAGCCATCAATTGCATTTTGACTCGCTTTACGCGTTGCAATGGTTTCTGCTTTCGCACTGATATTGGCTAATAAGGCTTGCACTGTTGCCTCAAACGATTCCGGCAAGTCGCCTGACATGCGGCGGCTTAGCTCTGATGCGAGATCAGGAAATTCTTTTTGATACTCTTTGAAATGTAAGTTCCATAGGATCTCTGTGGCTGCGCCCATTTCTTTGCCATCCCATAATGCGTAGACCTCTTCTGGAATCGTAAAGGGTGGATAGTTCCAACCAATCGACTCTCTGGTAGCAGCAATTTCAGTTGCCCCAAGTGGCGCACCATGGACTTTATCAGTATCGGCTAAATTCGGTGAACCTTCACCAATCCTCGTTTTACAAGCAATTAAGGTCGGCTTACCATTGTTCATGGATTTGGCATAAGCGATGGCATTCGACACTTCCTGCGCATCATGACCATTAATATCACGAATCACGTTCCACCCGTAAGCTTCAAAGCGTTTTGGGGTATCTTCGGAGAACCAGTTAACGACTCGACCATCGATTGAAATACCGTTATCGTCCCACAAGGCAATTAACTTCGATAGTCCCAAGGTTCCGGCTAGCGAACAGGCTTCATGACTAATCCCTTCCATGAGACAACCATCACCTAAAAACGCATAGGTGTAATGATTAATGATGGAGTGTCCTGGACGATTAAATTCTTCGGCTAATAATTTTTCAGCTAATGCCATTCCTACTGCATTGGAAATTCCCTGACCTAAAGGACCGGTAGTTGTCTCAACGCCTGGCGTCACACGATACTCTGGATGACCAGCCGTTTTACTATGCAACTGACGGAAATTTTCGATTTCAGTCATGGGTAAATCATAGCCCGTCAAATGCAATACGGAATACAACAACATGGAGCCATGACCGTTTGAGAGTACAAAACGATCACGATCAATCCACAAAGGATTTTTAGGATTGTGCTTCAAATGATCATGCCACAAAGCCACCGCAATATCTGCCATACCCATTGGCATCCCTGGATGGCCCGAGTTAGCTTTTTGCACTGCATCCATCGACAATGCTCGAATCGCATTCGCCATTAATTTGGAATCTTCAGGGGTAAGTTTGGTAGGCATAATTTAGTTTATTTGATGAATACAGGTTTAATAATCTTCAATCAATACTTTGCTATTTCGCGATATAGTATTTGGTCGGTCTTCAATTCATCTTGTTTTCTTCTGCACACCATCTCTTTCAAATGGATGAAGGTAGAATAAACAAGACCACAATTCGTACTATTTTAACATTGGACCTATGTCTCACTTTTATCTTCCTGGTAATTGGCAAGAAAGCCAATTGATTGCCCCCGAATCCCTCAAGCATCATTTGCGGGTTAGACGAGTCCACGCTGGCGAATCCATCGCGGTTTTTAATGGTGCTGGCATGGTGGCAAGCGCGGGGATAGATCCCGCCTCGACGGAGAAGAAGCTCCTTTTAAACTTAAGTAATATCCGAGAAGACCTGAGTCGAGAGGCGAGTTACCCCATCACCTTAATCCAAGGTTTGGCAGCCAATGAAAAAATGGATTGGGTTATTGAAAAAGCAGTGGAATTAGGGGTCGGCACCATTATTCCGGTCCAAGCCCAACGCAGCGTGCTTCGAGTAAATGTCCAACAAGATGAAAAAAAAGCGCAGAAAAAAATAGATCACTGGCAACAAATCATCATTGCCGCTTGTGAACAATGTGACCGCACGATCCTACCTACCCTAGAAGCGCCGCAAACTCTCAACCAGTTTTTAGCTAGCTTTGATGTGGCTAGTAGTGGGCAATTACCGATTGTCTTATCACCACTTGGACAACTAAAGCTCGTGAGCATTTTAAAAAGAGCTCCCGGCCAAGGCGTTGCTATCATGATCGGCCCGGAAGGTGGCTTTGATGATCTGGAATTACACAATATTGAACAAAAGGGTTGGCTGAGTGCCAATATGGGGAACCGCATCCTACGAACAGAGACGGCTGGTATCAGCGCGATATCAGCCGTTCATGCTATTTGGGGTGGTTTTTAATGAAATTGCCGCTATTTAGCGGCAATTAGATACTTCTACAATCTTCAACTGCTACTCAAGTCTTGAACCTAAGTAACTATTTAAGCTAAATTTGCGAACGAATAGAAGACACGATAAGGCACTCTTCTTTCAGCCCAGTACTCTACCGCATCACGGAAAACATCGAGTAAAGTCTCACGTGCATCTTTATCAAACTTCAGCGTAGAAGGGATTCCCTCTAATACCACAACAAAACCAGGTTGCGGACCAGACTTATCGATCAAAGTCGTGAGTGCATCTAATAAATGATCGTAGTTTTTGGCTTGTTGTTTCGTGAAATGATAAGCCTTGGCTACAGACTCCAAGACTTCACCTTTGGTGTAAGCATGGGCTGAATTGGCATAAACAAAATGCTGACCTAATTCAGAAGCGGCTTCCATTAACTCTTCTGTTCTAAAAGCACGAATCGACTGCACAATATTTGTTCTAACACTTCTGAGCATCGCTGCCGGTCCACTATCACGAACCGCTAGAGCCGCACGCCAAGATGGTGCAGGTTTCTTCTGTGGAAGCGCACTTAAATCTCTTAATACGCTACCTGTTGGATACAAACTGTTGTTGTAGTAAGGTGATGTTGGAGTTGAAGGCATACTCATACCAATGTTCATACCTGAACGGTTAATTGTTGAACCAAGGCTGTGATCTACGGACTGATCTTCTTCCCAGCCTGCCAATGTTGCGTTTTCTGGAATGTTTGTAGTCATAATCCGTAAAGGTTACTCTTTTCTGTTACTTTTGACAAGAGGTATTCCTCAAAAAACATAGTAAACATATGATTCATAAGACGATAAAAATTAGTGATTACTTGCTTACGAATACAAAAATTTGCTTTAAAAATCAGTGAAAGTGAACTCATAGAAGTAAAAGACAGTTGTAAATATTTGATTTTTTTAAACAAGTTTATAAAATTTATTCGAAAAAATTATGTTTGTATGCTCTTTAGCCATGGCTAACAATTATTCCGTTTAAGCATAGCTTCAGGAATAAATCGTTGCAGTCTAGTGTAAAAAATTCCTTTGATTGTTTGCCGTTTTTGTAAATCAGGAAAATCTACCGGCTTTTAGGCTTTGATATCTCCGTACCAGGAATTGGGTTTGGCAACAAGCTCTTTTCTAGTGCCCAAGGCCTAATAATCTTAATAAAGCTAGAGAACTGTCGGAGCTGCCAGGATGGATTTCTTTTGGGTGCTCCAGGTGTAATCAAACCTATTACTTTCTTTTGCTGCTCTCGAACCATTTTCAAGGCTGTAGCTAAATCAGAATCATTTGAAACAATAACAGCGCAATCATAAGCATCAGCCCAGGCATCATTAAGAACATGTAAAGCTAAATTAACGTCTGAACCCTTCTCTTCCGCCTTAAAAATTTCAATCTTATTTGGTGGAGGATTTGCATTTTCAGCAAAAACCTTATGACGTAAAAAATGTCCAAATTGAATTTCAACTTCTTAGCAATAAGCTTCTAAGGCTCTGAAGTAAGTATCTTGTCTAATATTAACTTGTGGATCACGATCGGTTGGTTGGACTCTGGCAGTAATATATTTTACTTTTATTAGGTTATTTTCATCACCTAAAATGGTTTTGAATAGCTTAACTAAATCCAGCCATTTATAAGGACTATCTTTTAACTGTCCATAGTAAAAATTAAATCCATCTATATAGACAATAGTTCGTAGTTTGGACTTAGCCACAAAAAACCTTTTCTAAAAAAAGCAAAGGCCTCCGAAGAGGCCCTGCACCTGACAGTCGAAACCGTCAGGGAAGTAAATTCAACGATAGTATCTAGCATCCCAAAAATCAATACCTCTTATTGATTTTTTTATTCATACAACACTATTTTCCAATCAAGTTGTCATTAATGGATCAACTAAACAAGTGCTACTCAACGGGTCGGAAATCTAGTTGCCTGTTATATATCACCCGTGGTTTCGCGTTTTTTATTTAAATCTAACTTTACCTTAAACACAATAAACTTAAAAATCTATTTTCTCTAAGGTTATTACACAACTCTGTAATGGAAACTAGAAACCTTTATTACTTTAATAATGCCTTCTATTATTTATGTAACTCAATCCCCATTACAGCCAAAGTTGCCATATTAACAATCCTACGAACAGTCGAAGATGGTGTCAAAATATGGACTGATTTGGCCGCACCCAACAAAATAGGACCAATCGCAATTCCATTACCCGCTGCCACTTTGAGTAAGTTATAAGAAATATTGGCCGCATCAATATTTGGCATCACGAGTAAGTTTGCCGGTCCAGTTAAGGTGCCATCTTTCATAATCGATTCCCGAATGGCTGGATCTAGGGCGCAATCACCATGCATTTCGCCATCCACTTCAATATCTGGATGCTTTTCACGCAGAATTTGGTAAAGTTTGCGCATTTTTTCAGCAGAGGCTGCTGTCGAAGAACCAAAGTTTGAGTGGGATAAGAGCGCCACTTTCGGCTCAATATTGAGGGAGCGCATTTCTGCAACTGCCAGTCGAGTAATTTCAGCAAGCTCCTCTGCCGTCGGATCATAGTTGATATGGGTATCAACAATAAATAACTGACGATCAGGCAGAACTAAGGCATTCATAGCTGCATACACATTCGTACCCGGCTCGTGACCAATCGCCACATCAATGAAATGTAAATGTGCCGCAGGATTACCTATGAGGCCACAAATTAAACCATCGGCATCGCCTTTACGTACCATCAAACTACCAATTAAGGTACTACGTCGTCTGACTTCAAGTCTTGCATAGGACTGCGTAACGCCCTTACGCTTTGTTAGTTCGTAGAAAGTTTGCCAGTAATCTTTGAAACGCTCATCATTTTCCGTATTGATCACGGTGTAATCAGTATCCCGCGCAAGACGCAAACCTAACTTCTTCACACGATGCTCAATGACATTCGGACGACCAATCAGAATCGGATTGACAATCTGCTCATCTACTAAAACCTGTACAGCTCTGAGGATTTTTTCATCTTCACCCTCACAAAATACAATCCGTTTTTTATTCTTATCAATCTTTTTCGCAGCCGCAAATAAGGGCTTCATGACGGTACCCGATTGATATACGAACTGTTGCAACTGATTGGTGTAAGCAGCAAAGTCCGTAATTGGTCTAGTCGCTACGCCACTTTCCATCGCAGCTTTAGCAACTGCAGGGGCAATAATCGTAATCAGTCTCGGATCAAAAGGCTTTGGAATCAGGTATTCTGGACCAAAGGTTAAGTCTGCAATTCCGTAAGCATTCGCCACAATTTCACTTTGCTCTGCACGGGCGAGCTCAGCAACTGCGTCAACGGCGGCAATTTCCATTTCCCGCGTAATGGTAGTGGCACCGACATCTAATGCGCCACGGAAAATAAAAGGGAAACAAAGGACGTTATTCACCTGATTTGGATAATCCGTTCTACCCGTAGCAATCACAGCATCACTGCGAACGGCTTTAATATCCGCTGGATTAATTTCAGGATTGGGATTAGCTAAGACAAAAATCAATGGATTAGGCGCCATCTTTTTGACCATATCCTGGCTTACGACACCTCCAGCAGAAAGTCCCAACAAAATATCTGCGTCTTCAATAATGTCGCTTAAGGTTCTGGCAGAAGTATCTTTAGCAAAGACATCTTTGTCCGGATCCATTAATTCGACCCGGCCTTTGTAAACCACCCCAGCTAAATCCGTCACATAAATATTTTCAACTGGCATGCCTAAATCGACCAATAAATCGAGGCAGGCTAGAGCTGCGGCACCCGCTCCAGAAGTCACTAATTTGACGTCTTTAATACTTTTACCGACCACTTTTAAACCATTCGTAATCGCTGCGCACACGACAATCGCTGTACCATGCTGATCATCATGGAAGACTGGAATCTTCATTCTTTCACGTAATTTACGCTCTACCAAAAAGCAATCTGGGGCTTTAATGTCTTCCAGATTAATACCGCCAAAGGTGGGCTCTAAGGAGGCAATAATATCGACTAACTTTTCTGGATCGGATTCATTAATTTCGATGTCAAAGACATCAATACCAGCAAATTTCTTAAATAAAACAGCTTTACCTTCCATCACAGGCTTACTAGCCAAGCCACCAATATTGCCTAAACCTAAAACTGCTGAGCCGTTCGTTACGACTCCAACCAAATTACCACGCGCAGTATATTTCACGGCATTCGCAGGATCCGCCACAATTTCAAGGCAGGCAGCGGCCACGCCAGGTGTGTAGGCTAATGCCAAATCGCGTTGATTGGTTAATTGTTTGGTGGGAGTAACTGAAATTTTTCCTGGCGTAGGAAACTGATGATAATCTAGAGCTGCTTTTTTAAGTGCTTCTTGGGAGTTACTTGGTGCGTTTGTTTGATTCGCTGTCGGCTGTTGAGAGTCTTGGCTCATATATTTTCCATATTGTTTATTGCGCTTAATTTATTGTTTTTATTTGTTACTACTATTTTCTACTATTTATTTTTAAATATTACCAATTGGCAACATTCATTTTCATTACTTTACGCCATTTTTATAACATCACCTACAATTCATTATGGCCTCTGATAAATCCCAACAATTTGGTGAATTTGATCTAATTAACAAGTATTTTTTAAGGAACTCCTTATCAAATCCATCAATTGACCATCACCATGAGCAGGTGCTCCTCGGTATTGGTGATGATTGCGCCTTACTTGCGCCACCACCAAGTGACCATATGTTAGCAGTTACGTCTGACATGTTAGTTGAAAACAGGCACTTCTTTAGTGATGCTGACCCGAAGCTTTTGGGCCACAAGAGCTTGGCTGTCAATCTGTCTGATTTAGCAGCGATGGGAGCAAAACCTACTGCTTTTACCCTATCGATTGCCCTTCCACACATCAATCATGCGTGGTTATCCGCTTTTTCAGAAGGTTTACACGCTATCTCCGATCAATTTCATTGCCCATTAATTGGTGGTGATACCACCTCCGGACCTCTCACCATTGCGATTACAGCGATGGGCTATTTGCCCAAAAAAAGTGCACTCAAACGCAGTGGAGCTAAGGTTGGGGATGATATTTGGGTATCTGGTGAAGTTGGCGATGCACGATATGCGCTTGGTATCCGACGCGGCGAGTGGCCATCCATCCGTCCTGACGCGAGCTCTTGGACAAAGATTGCACTGCGGATGGACGCACCTCAACCTCGAGTTGATTTAGGGATCGCATTGCGGGATGTTGCGCACTCGGCGGTGGATATTTCTGATGGTTTATTGGGAGATTTACAGCACATACTAAAGGCTTCACAGTGTCAGGCGGCCATCCAGATAGATCAAGTACCGGTTTCTACACAACTCCAGCTCGAATCCCAAGCCATGCGCAGAATCTGCAGTTTAAGAGGGGGTGATGACTATGAGCTGTGTTTTACTGCTCCTCGTCAAAACGCTGCCCAGATCGAAGCCATTGGTCGCAATCTCAACCTACGCTTGACCAAAATTGGTAATATCACCGAAGCACCGATCTCAAGCTCCTCGAACGACGCGATCCATCGCATGGAACTGATCGATCAACAGGGTGAACGGCTCCCTTTGCAAGAGGTACAAATGTACTTAAAATCCTTTGATCATTTTGATGTGGCTTAAATTTATTTGAAATTGAATATGACTGACTTCTCTTCTACGAACATTCCATCACCCATCAATTCCGGATTCATGCCGATTACCCCTACCGCCAACTGGATCAAAGATCGTCCTTGGCGTTTGTTTGCTTTTGGCTTTGGCACTGGTTTAAGTCCTATTGGACCTGGCACGGTTGGCACACTTTGGGCTTGGATTGCCTGCCTTGCTTATCACGTGTTCTACCCTAGTCTAGAAACTTTTGAGAGTATCGTATTGTTAGTTGGAGGGTTGATTCTAGGGATCATCGTGTGCGGTTTAACGGGTAAAGAATTAGGTAAAACGGATCATGGTGGAATTGTTTGGGATGAAATTCTGGCCTTTTGGTTAATCTTATTTTTTATCATCCCGAGTTCTTGGCTGGTCCAAAGTCTAGCATTTGTCTTATTTCGCTTTTTTGATATCGCCAAACCTGGACCGATCAAGATGGTTGATCAATATTTTAAAGATTGGCAACCTAGTCCTAGCACAGCACCATATGCCACCTGGATTCGAGGTTTTGGTGTCATGGTTGATGATCTCTTTGCGGCCCTTGCCACTCTATTTGTTTTATCGATTCTCATCCGACTAGGGGCTCTCTCTTTATGAAACATATTGCTAATGAACACGCAGTTGCCCTATCTCATTTTTTAATGGATCACCATCTTGTCATGAGTACGGCGGAGTCTTGTACTGGTGGCATGGTAGCAAGTGCCCTCACTGATCTTGCGGGTTCAAGTGCTTGGTTTGATCGTGGCTTTGTGACTTATAGCAATGAGGCAAAATGCGATAGTCTGGGCGTAGCGATGGACTTGATTCAAACCCACGGCGCTGTCAGTGAAGAAGTGGCCAGAGCCATGGCAATTGGCACGATTACACACTCTAAAGCGGATATTGCCTTATCCATTTCTGGTGTTGCTGGCCCAACAGGTGGAAGTTTAGAAAAACCCGTTGGCTTTGTCTGTTTCGGTTGGGCTTGGAAACAAAATGGTGTAATTCACTCGCAAACGCAGGCTGTAAAACTTTTAGGCACCGACATCACCATTACAGAGTCAACCCGTCATATTGTCAGGCTATTAGCCCGAGATCATGCCTTAAAAGAACTATTAGTATTTTTAAAGAATTAAGAAACGAAGTTCATCTTCAAAACTTGAGAAACTCACAACCAGAAAGCACTCGGAATCATATCAAATTGATATCTTCCGCCGTGCATTGTAATAACTCCTAACAGTTGGATCGTTGATGATGTTGCAAAACTGATAGGCTTTTCTGGAACACTCCATTTCTAGTAGAGTGATAGCCTATGGATATTAGTCGGGGGGATGATTTCTAGTCCAGCTCACGGGGATTTAGCCTTTACGGTTCCATTGTTTGATGAGTTCTTATTGCGATTAATGTAAAAGTTTTTTAAACTACACTATTTTTTGTTTGAATTGGATATCGCTATCTAATCTACTACTAAAACGATATCCACTTCGCTATCTCGCTCGATTAATCGCATCCCTCGTCTTTAGCGCCTCTTTTCTTGCTGCCTCTGCAAAGTCCTCACCTTGACTAGCGTACAAGATTGCCCTCGAAGAATTAATCATTAGATTTTTATTCCGTCCAGCTTTGACCGTTGCTTGCACATCTCCACCCTGAGCACCAATTCCTGGTATCAAAAGAGGCATATCGCCAACAATTTCGCGCACTTTAGCAATTTCCTCAGGGAAAGTCGCACCCACCACTAAGCACATTTGGCCATTGGTGTTCCACTTCGTTGCGGCGCTCTTAGCAACGCGCTCATAGACCGACATGACCTCACCACTACCATCTGTCGTGGGTAAGAATTGAATATCAGAGCCTCCTGGGTTTGAGGTCCGACACAGCACGATCACCCCTTTACCAGCGTAGCTTAAATAGGGCTCCATCGAATCAAAGCCCATATAAGGATTTACTGTCACGGCATCAGCCTGATAACGCTCAAAAGCCTCGATGGCATACTGCGACGCAGTAGAACCGATATCGCCACGCTTCGCGTCCAAGATCACCGGAATATGCGGGTAATGCCGATGAATATAACTAATTAACTTTTCTAGTTGGTCTTCTGCCCTTGCTGAAGCAAAATATGCAATTTGGGGCTTGAAAGCACAAACTAAATCGGCGGTTGCGTCTACAATATACCGGCAGAACGTAAAAATAGCATTTGCCTGACCTTGTAGAGAAAGTGGGAATTTTTGTTGATCTGGATCTAAGCCGACACACAGCATCGACTGATGTTTTTCAACGCAATAATGGTATTTCTCTAAAAAAGAAGATCCATTAGTAATAGTAGGTGAATTATTCAAAAGAGTTAAATTAAATTGTTTTAATAACGATACTTTAAACTTTCTTTTAATTCTAGTTAAGAAGTAAATTTGAGGAAATGCAAAATGATCAATTTATTCACATTACAAAACGGCCGTTTGGTCCAAGAACAAGTTGAAGACCTCAATGAACTTTTAGACCAGCATGCGCCGATTTGGATTGATGCGATTGAGCCAAACGATGAAGAGTTAGGCTGGATCAAGACTGCCTTTGGTGTTTCCCTCCCAGAATTAGAAGAACTTGGTGACTTAGAAGCCTCTGCCCGATATTTTGCAGGCGATGACGGCTACCTCCATATTCGTACCGATTTTTTACTGGATGAAGATGACCTTTCCCGCAACGTTCGGGTAGCTTTTGTTCTCACCGATAAAACCTTATTCTCCATCCATGACGAAGATTTACCAGTTTTCCGGCTCGTGCGCATGCGCGCTCGACTGCGTCCGGGGTCTGTCAATGATGCAAAAGATGTTTTATTAGACCTTTATTCCACCGATGCCGAGTATTCTGCCGACTCCTTGGAAGAAGTTTATGTTCAGTTAGAAGAGGCCAGTAAAGTGGTCTTATCCAATACCGTGACCGATCAAATTGCGGGAGTAGTCCTCGAAACCATTGCTAAAGAGGAAGATACGAATGGTCGTATTCGGCGCAATGTGATGGACACACGTCGAGCACTCTCTTATCTTATGCGTAGTAAATACCTATCAGATGCCCAACAAGAAGAAGCTAGATTGATTTTGCGTGACATTGATTCACTCGAAAACCATACTGCTTTCCTGTTTGATAAGATCAACTTCTTAATGGATGCGACGGTCGGTTTTATTAATATTAACCAAAATAAAATTATTAAAATCTTTGCCGTGGTATCGGTGGGTCTCATGCCACCTACCTTACTCGCTAGTATTTGGGGGATGAACTTTGAATTCATGCCAGAATTAAAGCTGATGATTGGCTACCCGATTGCCCTCCTCATGATGGTTATTTCGACCATTCTGCCACTGGTTTACTTTAAGCGTAAAGGTTGGATGGACTAAGTAAGTAAACTCAAACGAAGGTTTTGAAACATCTAAAACCTTAGAAGGTCCTCAATTAAAGTGCCTCACGTAGCGTCTTTAAGACAATTTTTGTATCAAGCTTGGCTAAGTCTGGCAATTTTCGCCAGACTTGAAAAGCCACAGCAGCCTGTTCAACTAACATTCCTAAGCCATCCTTCACGACAAATCCATGGTCTTGCATTTGTTGCATAAAGACCGTTGTCTTACCGTACACCATGTCATAGCTTAAGACGGATTTGTCTTTAGTTTCACAGATCATGGCGAGATGATTCGCTTGTATATTTGTCAGAGGTGAGTTACTCGTTAATCCAGTCGATGTTCCGTTAATGACGATGTCAAAAGGCTCATCTAAATTTTCAATCCAGTGACTCTCTAGCGCTCCTAGGTGAACACCTAAGGCTGCAGCTTCCTGTTCAAATCGATTCACTAGTTCTAGTGCTTTTTCAAAAGTACGATTCACAATCACGATACTAGCCACTTCCGCCTTGATGAATGGCAAGATCACCCCTTGCACTGCGCCACCAGCGCCGAGAATCAGTACGGAACGGCCTTTTAAACTGTCACTCTCATCCATCAGATCTCTCACCAAACCAAGACCATCGGAATTATCCCCAAACAACTTCCCATTTTCCATCCACAGGATATTGACTACTCCAGCAGCTTTTGCGTAACTCGTTAACTCATCACACATGGCAAACGCTTTATTTTTGAATGGCACGGTAACATTTAAACCCTTGCCACCTGCCGCAAAAAATTCTTGTACCGTTTTCTCAAACTCTTCTACTTCAGAAAATAACAAACCATATTTCATATTTTGCCCTGTTTGCTGGGCAAATAAATGATGGATTTGTGGAGATTTGCTATGCGCGATCGGATTACCAATCACCGCATAAACATCTTGATGGGGATAATCACTCGGTTGAATATTCATCTTTTTTGTCCTGTAATTCGTTGTATCTGGTATTTATTTATTCTTTTTATTGGCGCGACTGGTCTCACGTTCACTCTTACTGGCTGGTTTTACAGAACCAAGCTCCAGTTGGCTTTTTCCTTGATTTTGGCCAACGCCTTGGACAAAATCAAACGTCGCAATCCAATCAATCACATCTAATTTTGCCATCATTGCTGGTGAAAATTTACCAAATGGCGCACACGCATTCACAATCGCAATTGCTTGTTGATCAAGTTCGACATTACCCGAAGACTTTTCAATTTTGGGTTTAGACAGAATCTTGCCGTTTTTATCTACACTGATTAATACAATCAAACTGCCATAAAGAGGACCATTACTATTTCTCGGAAAGTACGTTGTACCGTAAGATTCGACCTTTTTTCGCATGGCGTCATAATACTGCGCGTAAATGACCGCCTTCGCACTGGTAGAAGTAAGAATTGCTTTACGAGGACGGCTCGCCTCTTCTTGCAATCTTTTAGCAAGTTCCGCTTCAAGGCGCTCTAACTTTTCAAGCTCCTCAGCGCCTTTTCCTAATCGATTCTTTTGTGAACTGGCTTCTTGATTTTTAAGCGCGGCAATCAGGCGGTTCTGTTCTTTTTGTAAATTTTCTAATTCCTTTGCCATCCCAGGTTGAATGGCCGCTAAAGTCGTGGCATTCCGATCCATCTCACTTTGACCACCACCGTTTAAATCATTCTGCGCTAATTTTTTAGGTTTCAACGGCGCTAATTTGGATTGGCTATTCACTAAAACCACCGCTAAGGGAGTTTTTAATCGAACTTCTTCTGGTTCATGAATTGCTTTTTGCCAAACCAGAAATGTCACATGAATCAAAATGGAGATGCACACTGCAATGACGATGGATCGCTTGAACCAATAGACTAAGAATCCTTTCGTCGTCATCGCAGCTTAACTTAACGGTGTTTCTAAAGGATCTCTGGTCACGCTGGATACTTGATTTTCAGTCTCATCACTTGGTACAGCAGTGATTTCTAACTCTACCTGCGGAATACTTTCCTCTTCGGCATCTATCTCTTGGCCATTGAAATCAGGTGCATACCCACTCACTTGCTGATCATGCAGTTCAATCAGTCGAACAGCGGCATTGAGGTTGAGTAAATCCGTTGACACAATTTCAATCTCGACACTCACCCCACGGCGGGTATTTGCGAGTTCAGGAACCATCAATCGTAGTGGAATTGACTCCACCCGAATCATGCCATCCTTCAGAGTTCTAGCCTGCAATCGGAGAGGTAAACCTTGTTGGTTGACCCACTTCAAACACCAATAGCGCTCAACCAATTGTTGATAGGCATTGTAGGAAGTATATCTAGCATCGAACTCGGCACAAAGCCCCATAATTTTTGTATCTTTTGGCACAAATGGTGCAACTAGTTTGGCCATCATGCCATTTTTCACCAAAGCAATTAACTGCCATTGATTCACTAAATCGGCATATCTTCTGAGTGGTGAAGTACACCAAGCATAGTTCTCAACCCCTAAACCTTCATGACGGCAAGGCGTAGTTTGCATCCTAGTACGTTGCGCACCCCAACCTTGTTGTGCTCTAAAAATAGCCGGCAACTCATTCGTTGCTAAATAAGTACCCCAAGTCTGATTACTAAAAATCATCCATTCAGCAACAATCGTATCCACCACGGAACCACGACTTCTAGGCGTAATTTCAACCTGCCACTTAGAATCATTGACCGGTTGCGCCAATATTTCCTCAGGATCGATTGTCACACCTTGCTCATTCAAAATCGAAAAGCCGAAATCACGTAACAGTGCATTCGGATCGGAGTTACCCAACTGTTCCGCCCGCTGACCATTGGCCACCTTCACTTCTTGGCGCTTCGCAAATAACACTTTCGCACTAGCCCAAAGTAGCTTGAGTTCATTTTCAAAAGGAATTGCTTTTGTTTTTGAATCTACGCTTGAACCCTTGGTTTCATCTAATTGGGCATCCTGTTCCATGTCATCAAAATAAGCTTGGGTAAGCACATCTTCAATTTCATGCAAACGTAAATTTTGTTGAATCGGTACCCGTTCAATGACAGTTCGATGAGGAGGGCTTGAAATCATTTCACCGCCAGGGCTGACCTCAACATATAAAGAAATTGCTGGTCTTGCCTCACCAGCCTCAAGAGAAAACACATCGACTACCGACTTCGGCAACATGGTGATTTTCCCACCTGGGAAATAGGCCGTCGACATGCGGTGACTCGCAACTTCATCTAAAGCATCTTTGGGTGACATCACGAGGCTTGGCGCGGCAATATGCACGCCAATTTGATAATTGCCATTCGGCTGTAAGGTTACCGAAAACGCATCATCAATTTCTGTGGTACTCGCATCATCAATCGAAAAGGCAGCTACACTCGCGACTGGCAGATCCTTTTCAAGATGTTGGACAACGGAGCTATTCATCATATTCAGGGCATTTTGTGGAAAACTAACCCCTTTCGGAAAATGCTCTTTAAAAAACTTTCCTTGATGAATTTCGAGAGCCGAATGAATTGCGCCTAGCTCTAATAATAGCTGAGCATTAGAGACACCCTTTTGACTACTTGCACTCGCTAAGGCTTTATAAATAAAATGGTTTTTATCAGGTGCAAACAGGAGAAGCTGTGCTTGCTCGGCAATTTCTGGCGGGAGTATGCCAGCGAGTAACTGTTCTTTGATTTGTTCTTGAGCAAGCGCCTCTTGTTTTTTTCGCTCTACGGATAGCAGTGCCGCTTTTAACTGCTCTTCTGGCGCTCGCATAAAATGGCCCCGACCTTTGCGTCGGAAATAAATTGGTGAATTCTGCAACGCCATTGCCAAACCAATCAATTGCTCAGTACTCGGCTTATCACCAAAGTATTCTTTCGCAATTTCCTCAAACGAAAACTCTTGATCTGGCGAGCACTCCCATAAGAAGTCGATGTCAATGGATGCCGCTAATTCCTTCGCACTCTCCATCAATTTCGCTAAATCTCCAGCTTCCCACTTCAGCCAAACCTCTTTTGCTTTGAGTTTGATTCGTTTACCAAACTGGGTTTGGGCTTGCCAAAAATCAGCCGTCGAGACTGCCGGTCCAATCGCGCTGGCGCCCTTAAGCTCGCCACCTTCTTCAAAAATGAAATGCATGTATTAGACTAGTGCCTTTAATATTTTTTGGTGAACGCCACCAAAACCGCCGTTACTCATTACTAAAATATGGTCGCCTGGCGCTGCGATTTGTACAATCGCGGCCACCATTTGGTCTATATCGTCAAAAGCCTGTGCTTTTGATCCTAAAGGACTTAAGGCTTCTTCTAAGTCCCAACCAAGCGCTGACTTACCCGAAGCTGCGCCATAACCAAAGACTAGATCGGCGGCTGCCAAGCTAGTCGGCAACTGCTGTTTCATGACACCGAGCTTCATTGTATTGGAACGAGGTTCTAAAACAGCGATTAATCTTGCCGGCGTCATGTTGGCAAGGTCATGAGGGTTGATCTTATTTTCGGTAGCAAGGATTCTTCTGCGTAAGCCATCAATCGTTGTGGTAATGGCCGTTGGGTGATGGGCAAAATCATCATAGACAGTCACCCCCTTGGCACGACCAATGATTTCTAGACGGCGCTTGACATTCATAAAGGATCCTAGAGCGTGCGCAGCATCCTTTGGCGCAACACCCACCTGATGGGCAGCGGCAATTGCAGCCAGCGCATTCATTTGATTATGACGACCGGCCACACTGGCATCAGGATGCCACGCTACTCGCCCAAGCTCTAACCCATCCTTCAACACCAAGAAATCATCATTGGCCAAACTTTGGAAAGTCCACTGTGCTTGGCGAGGTAGATTCTCATCAAAGACATCGGTGGCATCACTAAAACTTTCTACCCCGGACCATACGCCACGATGTAAAACTTCTTGAAGAGACTCCTGCTCACCATTGACAAGAATGCAACCACTGGAAGGAACTGTTCTTACTAAATGATGAAACTGCGTTTGGATTGCGGCTAAATCCGCAAAAATATCAGCATGATCAAACTCTAAGTTGTTCATGATGACCGTTCTAGGCCGGTAATGCACAAATTTACTGCGCTTATCAAAGAAGGCAGAATCATATTCATCCGCTTCAATCACAAATAAAGGTCTATTTCTGAGTGTTTCACTTTCTACCGATTGATCAGTTGAGGTGCTTGAGCTTGGTAATGTGGAGCCTACCCTAGCAGAAACAGCGAAATTTTTAGGCACCCCTCCGACTAAATATCCGGGTGATAAGCCATTCGCTTCCAAAATCCAAGCAAGCATTGCCGTTGTGGTCGTTTTACCATGCGTTCCAGCGATCGCTAGGACATGATGGTGCGCTAAGACCTGCTCACCCAACCATTGAGGCCCGGAAACATAGGGCAATCCTGCGTCAAGAATCGCTTCCATCAAGGGATTTCCACGAGAAACCACATTTCCAATGACAAACAAGTCAGGTTTGAGGGACAATTGTTCTTTTGAAAAGCCCTCTATTAAAGTTATACCTTGTTCCTCTAATTGGGTACTCATCGGTGGATAGACGTTCGCGTCGCATCCCGTGACTTGATGACCCGTTTGACGAGCAATGGCGGCAATACCTCCCATGAAGGTGCCGCAGATACCGAGAATATGAATGTGCATCCCTCAATTTTAGCGAAGGAAATGAAATGACTGAAGAAATTAATAAAAAAACTGCTTTAAAAAAGAGCTTTCCCCTATTATTAATGCTTTCTTTAATTGGCTTGGGCAGTTTATTATTAGGCTCTGGTGCATCCTATTGGTTTTCCTCCCAGAACGCCGGCGTTCATCCATCTAGTTCACAAAGTGCCCTTTATCAAGAATTTTTAGATAGTTCTTGGAAAAACGTAGCCGATGAAGTAGTTGATACCAAGGCTTGGAAAAATAAAACCTTAGTCATTAACTTTTGGGCATCTTGGTGTCCCCCTTGCGTAGAAGAAATGCCGATGTTGTCAGCCTTCAATCAAAAAATTGACGCTAACTCCATCCAAATGGTCGGCATTGGTATCGATTCCCCATCTAATTTACGTCAATTCCTTGAAAAGACCACTGTCAGTTATCAAGTGTTGATGGGTGGCTTAGAAGGTAGTGACTGGATGAAGCGTCTGGGTAATGCCCAAGGTGCTCTGCCATACACCATTATTCTCAGTCCAGAGGGCAAAGTTTTATTTACGAAATTAGGCAAGGTCTCTGAGAGTGAACTTCAATCTGCACTTTTACCGAAAGATAAATAAATTTATTGAAAGATAGTATTTATTTAAACGAAGTTAATGAATTGATTGCGTAATACACTTTGATAAATTGAGTAGAAAAAAGGCGCAATCATTTTAAATCGTGAAAAACCATGATTTTTCACTTTAAAAGCGGTTTAAGTGGGATATACTAGGCTCATTCAAAATCAGATTTTCAAGGAATTCATCGAAAATGAGCGCAGATACACCACAAATCGCTTCAGTACTCGTCTTGCAGGGTCCTAATCTGAATTTACTTGGCTTACGCGAACCAGCAGTTTATGGCGCGACCACCTTGCAACAAATCCATGATCAATTACATCAAGTGGCGGGGCAATTACACATTCAGTTAGAGACTTTTCAGTCAAATTCTGAAGGTGCTTTAGTCGATCGGATTCACGCAGCAAAGCAAAATAACGTTCAGTTTATTTTGATTAATCCTGGTGCTTATACCCACACTAGCGTGGCCATTCGTGATGCGCTAGCCGGCGTAGCAATTCCATTTATTGAAGTACATTTATCAAACATTTATCAACGAGAAAGTTTCAGGCACCACTCTTTTCTCTCCGATATCGCAGTGGGGGTTATTTGTGGTCTCGGAGCACAGGGTTATGAACTAGCCCTGCAAGCCGCCCATCAACGACTCACCCAATAATTAAGCATCAACTGTTGAACGCTTTGCAAAGCTACCGATGCGGTTGCGACATCTTTTCATCAGGTGAGATTATCAATTTGTTTTAAAAGGAAATCATATGGATCTTCGTAAGTTAAAAACCTTAATCGACCTCGTCGCTGAATCAGGTGTGTCTGAACTAGAAATCTCTGAAGGGGAAGAAAGAGTACGGATTGTGAATCACCGTGCGCCAAGTGCCCAAGCCACTCAAGTATATATTCCGCAACAACAACCGACTCCACAAGAATTTACCCCAGCTGCCGCTCCTGCAGCGCCAGTGGTGATTAGCGCGCCCGCAGCGCCGACAGGCCATGTGATGAAGTCACCAATGGTTGGTACTTTTTATCGCGCTCAAAACCCAGAATCTCCTGAATTTGTCCGCTTAGGCGACACCGTTAAAGCGGGTCAAACGCTTTGTATCATCGAAGCCATGAAACTTCTCAATGAAATTGAAGCCGATGTCGATGGCGTTATTAAAGAAATTTGTGTTGTGAATGGTCAAGGTGTTGAATACGATCAACCCCTTTTCATTATTGGCTAAAAGATCACCAGAAAAGATTAGATAACTATGATGTTTCAAAAAATTCTTATCGCCAATCGCGGTGAAATTGCGCTTCGCATTCAAAGAGCTTGCCGAGAACTTGGGATTAAAACCGTTGTGGTGTATTCGACCGCAGATAAAGAAGCTAAATACGTAAAACTAGCAGACGAAGCGGTTTGTATTGGTCCAGCACCCTCGATGCAAAGTTACCTGAATATGCCGGCGATTATTTCTGCAGCCGAAGTAACCGATGCCCAGGCGATTCACCCAGGGTATGGCTTCTTATCAGAAAATGCCGACTTTGCAGATCGCGTGGAAACCTCAGGTTTCGTCTTTATCGGTCCTAAAGCTGAAACCATTCGCCTCATGGGTGATAAAGTTTCCGCTAAACAGGCCATGATTGCCGCGGGTGTGCCATGCGTCCCAGGTTCAGAAGGTGCCTTGCCGGATGATCCTAAATATATCCTAGCTACCGCGAAAAGAATCGGTTATCCCGTTATTATCAAAGCAGCTGGCGGAGGTGGTGGTCGTGGTATGCGCGTGGTGCATAACGAAGCAGCCCTCCTGAATGCAGTCAGTTTGACCAAAGAAGAAGCGGGTCGTACTTTTGGTAATCCAGAAGTGTATATGGAGAAGTTTTTAACCAATCCTCGCCATATTGAGATACAGATCCTCGCGGATACCTTCAAAAATGCCGTTTGGTTAGGTGAGCGAGATTGCTCGATGCAACGTCGTCATCAAAAAGTGATTGAAGAGGCGCCAGCTCCTGGCGTTGACCGTCGCTTAATCGCCAAAATTGGTGAGCGTTGTGCACTTGCTTGTCGGAAAATGGGCTATCGGGGCGCGGGTACTTTTGAATTTTTATTTGAAAATAATGAGTTCTTCTTTATCGAGATGAACACACGTATTCAAGTAGAGCACCCTGTAACTGAATTAATTACTGGGATTGATTTGGTGCAAGAGCAAATCAAAATTGCGGCTGGTGAAAAACTCTCCTTTAAACAAAAAGATATTATCTTTAGGGGGCATGCGATTGAGTGTAGGATTAATGCCGAAGATCCATTTAAATTTACACCAAGTCCAGGCAAAATTTTGTCATGGCATACGCCAGGTGGTCCAGGTATTCGCGTAGATTCGCACGTTTATAGCGGTTATACGGTACCGTCCTCTTACGATTCGATGATTGGCAAGTTAATTGCTTTTGGCGCAACCCGCGATCAAGCGATTAAAAGAATGCGCATTGCGTTGTCCGAGATGGTGGTAGATGGAATCAAAACCAATATCCCTTTGCACCGTGAACTCATGATTGATCCAGGTTTTAATAATGGTGGAACCAGTATTCATTATCTGGAGCATCGTTTAGAAGAACAAGCCGAAGCCCGTGCTTTAAACACGCCAAGTAAATAAGGCGGCTTTTGGATCCCCACTACCTGCTTAGGAATGCGCTATGACTTATCGTGAATTAACCTTTTTCGTCAATGAAGAGAGTGCTGAACTACTCGGCGATACATTGATGGAACTTGGCGCGCTATCTATTACCGTAGAAGATGCGCAAGCTGATACCCCAGAAGAAGTAGCCTTATATGGAGAGCCTGGTATGGTGATCCATGTAGCAGCCTGGCAAGAGTCGAAAGTCATCGCCCTCTTTAACCAGTCTTTATGGACTGAATTTGCGCAACATACCGAAGCCATCTTAGCGGAACTAGATCGTTTAGGAATGGCGATTGATCATTACACGGAAGCTCAAATCGAAGAACAGGATTGGGTGAAGTTAACGCAATCGCAATTTGATCCGATCGCGATTTCTGATCGTATTTGGGTGGTACCGTCTTGGCATCAAACGCCTGAAGATCTTCACCCGCAGGCAATTTGCCTTGCTGTAGACCCTGGACTTGCTTTTGGCACTGGTAGTCACCCTACCACAAAACTCTGCTTAAACTGGCTTGAATCACTCTCTGATGATGGTTTATTAGCAAATCAAAGCATGATGGATTATGGTTGTGGTTCAGGTATTCTGGCGATTGCTGCTAAAAAATTAGGTAGTGGCCCGACCTTTGGTTTAGACATCGATCCGCAATCGGTGATTGCGAGTAATGACAACGCCAAAGGTAACGCCGTTGAGATTGAATTTGGTCTGCCGGATATGGTGACGCCTACCAGTCAATTTAATGTAGTAGTCGCCAATATCCTCGCCAATCCCCTAAAAATTCTTGCGCCAGCGATTGGCGCCTTGGTCGCACCGCAAGGCTACCTCGCCTTGTCTGGCATCCTAGAACAACAAGCCGAGCAGATTATTGACATCTATTCCCCATGGGTTGATCTAAAAATTTGGCAGGTTGCCGAGGGTTGGGTTTGCCTCGCAGGTAAATCGAAGGCTTAAGTACCATTTTATTCACGGCAACCCTTCATCACGCGATAACCTTTACAGACCGAATCCAAAGACATCAATATGCGACTTTACAGAATATTCATGTTGTTGGTTTTGTCCGGTGGGATTGTTTATCAAAGCCATTTATTATTTTTAAGTTGGCAACAACAGCCAAAGAAAGATTATGCGGCTTGGCGTTTAGAGTATGCCGACATGCACTCCTATCAAGCAACCATCACCGATCGCGAGCAAGCATCCACAGAGCTCACGTCCGCAAACCAGTCCTTAGAAATACAACTGCATGTCAATGCTCCTACGGAGTATCCCTTTTTTGCAAAAAAGATTGCTTTACCGAATATGGAAATCTTATTAAGCAATGTCAATGGCGAGCCTTTAGCTTATCAAGAACTTACGCCGAGTCAATGGTTAGGAGCCGACCCTAAAGTATTGCGCTATTTAACCAAGGGTGTCGCATCACAGACTCAAATTACAGTTAACATACCGTTAGTGTTGCCAGAGGCAGCAAGCGGTTTTCAGATTCAGATGGTTTATCCCCACTAAGATTTTCTAATAGTGGTGGCAAGAGTTACTTCATTTTTTTAATAGTTAGGAATGTTATGGCAAGTCTTATTTGTGGTTCGATTGCGTTTGATACGATTTTGTCTTTTGAAGGACGTTTTCAGGAACAAATTCTGCCAGATCAAATTCATATTTTGAATGTAGCGTTTTTAGTTCCGAGTATGCGTCGTGAATTTGGTGGTTGTGCCGGTAACATTGCTTATAACCAACGTTTACTTGGTGGTAACCCATTTATTATGGCGACAGTGGGTACTGATGCAGGGCCTTATTTTGACAAACTCGCCAAGCACAATATCGCGACAGACTTTATTCGCGAAATACCGGAAGCATTTACGGCTCAAGCGATTATCACCACGGATCGTGACAACAACCAAATCACCGCTTTTCATCCGGGTGCAATGATGCAATCACATTTAAATGATGTGACTGCAGCAATCGCTGCTAAGGCAAATACGAGTACACCAATCACTCTTGGCATCGTCGCTCCTGATGGACGCGATGGCATGCTGGTGCATACTCAACAATTTGCCCAAGCCAAGGTTCCTTTCATCTTTGATCCAGGACAGGGCTTGCCTTTATTTGACGGCAAAGAATTGTTAGAAATGATTGATCTTGCTTCCTATGTAGCCGTCAACGACTATGAAGGTGAAATGCTGTGTCAAAAAACTGGACTTTCATTACATCAAATCTCGGATATGGTCGAAGCTTTGATTGTGACCAAAGGTGCGGAAGGCTCTGTGATTTATAACAAGGGTCAAATGATCGATATTCCAGTTGTAAAGGCAACCCAATTGTTAGATCCAACAGGTTGTGGGGATTCATTTAGAGCGGGACTTCTATTTGGCATTGAGAATCAATTAGATTGGGCAACGATTGGCCGTCTTGGTTCTTTACTTGGCTCTGTAAAAATCGCTTCTCAGGGCGGTCAAAATCATGTGATTCAAATGGATACGATTCGTGCTGCATTTAAAGAGAATTTTGGCTACGAAATGATGTAAGTCACTCCGTAGTTGGTTCAGCTTCAATCCAACTGCAACTCTCGCTATGGATCAAGGCTTTTAAAATCAACAAAAAACCCGCTAAAAGCAACGCTTCAGCGGGTTTTTTAATAAGCAGTTCACAACCGGAGGAACTGATGCCTTTAATAATTACGGACGGCTACCAGTTGGGAAAGGCCAAGCAGCGGTTGGATTGAGGGCAGTTTCTTTCTTCGATTCAACCTTTTTTTTGGCTGCTGGCTTTGCTGCTGCTTTAACTACTTTTTTTTTTGCGGCTGGCTTCGCTGCAGGTTTTGCTGCTGGCTTAGCTGCAGGTTTTTTTGCTACTGGCTTTGCTGCAGGTTTAGCTGCTGCTTTCTTCGCTGCAGGTTTAGCTGCTGGCTTAGCTGCAACTTTTTTAGCTGCTGGCTTTGCTGCTACTTTTTTAGCTGCTGGCTTTGCTGCTACTTTCTTTGCTGCTGGCTTCGCTGCTACTTTTTTCGCTGCTGGCTTTGCTGCTACTTTCTTTGCTGCTGGCTTCGCTGCTACTTTTTTCGCTGCTGGCTTTGCTGCAACTTTCTTTGCTGCTGGCTTCGCTGCTACTTTTTTCGCTGCTGGCTTCGCGGCTACTTTTTTCGCTGCTGGTTTAGCGGCTACTTTCTTCGCTGCTGGCTTTGCTGCTGGTTTTGCTACTGCTTTCTTAGCTGCTGGTTTAGCGGCTGCTTTCTTGGCTGTTGCCATTTTGATGCTCCTTCACGTGAGAAGTTAATCCAACTACAGTTTAAGAAAGGCCCAGGCATTTTGCATCAACCTTCCGGATAGAAAGTTGGCACAAACGAATGAGCCATTCATGAAACGCATTTCTCAATTGTAGAAATGGACTCATGAATTCCGAAAAAAAAGTCACTCCCATAGTGGGTAGTGACTTTTTAAATTGCGTCTTTAAAAAATTAGTTCTGAAATCAACTGATGCTGTGCTGAAAAAAGGAGCATTCAAAAATAGCGGGAATTGAACATTTTGTAGGGAAAAAATTCCCATTCTTTTTACAGAAGTTTTTAAACAAGAAATTGTATAAATACTACGTATGTTCAATCCAAAAATCTCCTAAATTATTGGAAAGCGATTAAGTTTTAATCCCAACTTAATGCACCCCCAGTTTGATACTCTATCACTCTAGTTTCGAAAAAATTTCTTTCTTTTTTCAAATCTATCATTTCAGACATCCATGGAAAAGGATTCTCTTCATTTGGGAACATTGCGTCAAGTCCTATTTGCATACAACGACGATTACAAATGTATCTTAAGTAGCCTTTGAACATCGGCGCATTGAGTCCAAGCACTCCACGAGGCATCGTATCTTCGGCATATTTGTACTCTAATTCCACTGCTGTTTCGAAGATATTTTTCAACTCCTCTTTGAACGCAGAAGTCCATAGATGTGGGTTCTCGAGCTTAATCTGGTTAATCATATCGATACCAAAATTACAGTGCAAAGACTCATCACGTAAGATGTATTGATACTGCTCTGCGGCACCCGTCATTTTGTTCTGACGACCCATTGCAAGTATTTGCGTAAAACCAACATAAAAGAATAATCCTTCCATGATGCAAGCAAAAACAATTAATGATCGCAATAATTTTTGATCACTTTCTGGAGTGCCAGTTTTGAAAGATGGGTCTGTTAAAACATCAATAAATGGAATTAAAAATTCATCTTTTGCGCGGATCGAAGGGACCTCATGATACGCATTAAAAATCTCACTTTGATCCAGACCAAGTGACTCAACAATGTATTGATAAGCGTGGGTATGAATCGCTTCTTCGAACGCTTGACGCAATAAATACTGGCGGCATTCTGGGGCAGTAATTTGACGATAGGTGCCAAGCACAATATTATTTGCTGCTAATGAGTCGGCCGTTACAAAAAAACCTAAATTTCTTTTAATAATACGACGCTCATCTTCTGATAAACCATTTGGATCTTTCCATAAAGCAATATCACGGTTCATATTCACTTCTTGTGGCATCCAGTGATTTGCGCAACCTGCTAAATATTTTTCCCAAGCCCATTTGTATTTAAATGGCACGAGCTGATTCACGTCGGTTGAACCGTTAATAATTCTTTTATCGTTTAAATTTACTCGACGACTAGTTGCATCTTCAATTTTTTCTTCTGTCGCAACCGCTTTTGCGATTGGCGCAATCGCAACATCTGGCGCACTGATTGGCATTCCAGGGCTCGCCTGTGGTGTTGCGAGTGTCGGGGCTACTTCTACTTTTGCTACCTGAGGTATAGGTGCAATGGTCGGCTTTAGTGGTGCTGCCGGTATTACTACGGTGTCATCTTCCCAATTCAACATAATTCTTTCTCCAAATCAATTGCTTTACTTCAGTGTTACTTTAAATAGGAACTACTTTGATCACGCTCTTTGTTGTTGCATGTATTGAACGTGATCATTCGTTCTAACCCTCTATTGTCGTTCTTATTGACAAGCTTCGCATTCTTCAAAGCCGTCATCACCTGGACGCATTGTACAAACTGGCCCATCTGCCTCCACTGGACCTGCGGCAAAACCACTAGTTCCTGCAGGGGTATTTGCTGCTGCAGCAATTGCCTCTTCCGAGCCATTCGAAACAGAGTTCAGCGTACCTTTCGAGACCGTCGATTTTTCAACCTGAGTTGCCGATGTTGTACGGAGGTAATAAGTAGTCTTCAAACCACGAATCCAAGCTAATTTATACGTATCGTCCAAAGTCTTACCTGAGGCACCAGCCATATAAATGTTCAGTGACTGTGCTTGATCAATCCATTTTTGACGTCTTGAAGCTGCTTCTACAATCCATTTCGGATCTACTTCAAAGGCGGTTGCATAAATTTCTCTTAAGTCATTTGGAATACGATCAATTTTTGCGAGTGAGCCATCAAAGTACTTGAGATCAGCAATCATCACTTCATCCCAAAGTCCACGCTCTTTCAAGTCACGCACTAAATACTCATTAACGACTGTAAATTCACCAGATAAATTCGACTTCACATATAAATTTTGGAAGGTCGGCTCGATACAAGCAGAAACACCAATGATGTTTGAGATTGTCGCTGTAGGTGCAATCGCGATACAGTTCGAATTACGCATACCGTGCGCAGCAATGCTTGCACGTAAGCCAGTCCAATCCATTTTGCTAGAAGAATCAACTTCTAAATAACCACCGCGCTCTTTTAATAACAGTGCGTTCGTGTCTTGTGGCAAGAGGCCACGATCCCATAATGAACCAGGATAAGTACTATACGTGCCACGTTCTTTTGCTAAGTCATTAGAGGCTTTGTAAGCGTAATAACAGACTGCTTCCATCGAAGTATCAGCAAACTCAACGGCTTCTTGGCTAGCGTACGGAATTCTAAGCATGTGTAAACAGTCTTGGAAGCCCATGATACCCATACCAACTGGACGATGACGCATATTGGAATTTTTTGCCTTTGCTACCGCGTAGTAGTTGATATCAATCACGTTGTCGAGCATTCTCATCGCAATCGAAATCGTTTTTTCTAACTTCGCATGGTCGAGCACTAACTTCCCGTTGGCATCCGTCATCATGTGGGCTGTCAAGTTGACAGAGCCTAAATTACATACCGCAATTTCTGTCTCATTCGTGTTGAGCGTAATTTCTGTACATAAGTTGGAAGAGTGAACCACACCTACGTGCTGCTGTGGGCTACGAATATTACATGGATCTTTAAATGTAATCCAAGGATGGCCTGTTTCAAACAACATACCAATCATTTTGCGCCACAATTGCAAAGCAGGAATCCGTTTAAATGGCTTGATTTCTCCAGCATCAGCTTTTTTCTCGTAAGCGACATACGCTTCTTCAAAAGCTAGACCAAACTTTTCGTGCAAATCAGGTGTAGTGGATGGCGTGAAGAGTGTCCAATCTTTGTTTTCCATGACGCGCTTCATAAATAAGTCCGGAATCCAGTTGGCAGTATTCATATCGTGCGTACGGCGACGATCATCACCCGTGTTTTTACGCAACTCTAAGAACTCTTCGATATCCAAGTGCCAAGTTTCTAAATAAGCACAAACCGCACCCTTGCGCTTACCACCTTGGTTGACCGCGACCGCCGTATCGTTCACCACCTTTAAGAAAGGCACAACACCTTGTGACTTACCATTCGTGCCTTTGATATGACTGCCTAGGGCACGGACATTCGTCCAGTCATTACCAAGCCCACCCGCAAATTTAGAGAGTAAGGCATTTTCTTTCAAACCTTCATAAATGCCATCTAAGTCATCTGGGATTGTAGTGAGGTAGCAGCTTGACAACTGTGAACGCAAACTTGCTGAGTTAAACAAGGTTGGCGTGCTGGACATAAAGTCAAACTTAGAAAGAATTTCGTAGAATTCAATCGCACGTTCAGTAGGATTTGCTTCTTCTAATGCCAAGCCCATCGAGACGCGCATGAAAAATGCCTGTGGCATTTCAATGCGTTGACCTTCAATATGTAAAAAGTAACGATCAAAGAGAGTTTGTAAACCGAGGTAGTTGAACTGTAAATCACGTGAGGCGTTTAAAGCAGCGCCAAGTTTAGCGATATCAAAAATTTGTAGTAATTTTGGATCCAATAATTCTTCTTTTACACCGCGACGTAAGAACTTGGAAAAATACTCTGGGTAAACAGCTTGCATGCCACCCTGTGGAATCTCCACGCCCAAGATATCACGACGAATGACGTGCATCAAAATTCTGGCAGTTACTAAGCTATAGGCTGGATCTTTTTCAATTAAAGTTCTTGAAGCTAGGATGGCAGAATCAAACACCTGCTCAATCGGAACGCCTTCGTACAAATTCTTAATGGTTTCAGTCAAGATTGGTGTAGCCACAATCGTGCTGCCGAGTCCTTGGCAGGCGGCTTCTAAAATACCTTGTAAGTTCGCCATATCGAGGGGTTTAATCACCCCTTTATCGGTCACATTAATACCAGGATGAGCAATCGCCGGGGTAGATACGGCAGATTCAATGGTTTGGGTTGCTTGACGCTCTTGATTGCGCTTGTCACGGTACAACACATAAGCACGGGCGACATTGTGCTCACCACTGCGCATGAGCGCTAATTCTACTTGGTCTTGCACATCTTCAATGTGGAAAGTACCGCCATTAGGGCGACTACGTAGCAGTCCTTTAACCACCACTTCAGTGAGATGCTCTACTTGCTCACGAACACGTGCAGAAGCAGCTCCTTGACCGCCATTGACCGCTAAAAAGGCTTTAGTTACAGCAATCGCGATTTTTGATGGTTCAAATGCAACGACCGCACCATTGCGACGAATAATTTTATAGTCCGATAACTGGGTAGCATGGGCAACGCCAACACCACCTTCAATAAAAGCACTGCTAGCACCTTGCGGGCCTGCAAATGGACTTACCCCACCAACTTGGGTGGCAGAATCAGCTACAAAATTGGTCCCTTGAGGATTGGGGTATGTCATAAAAACTCCTTTAATTCATTGATGGTATTAGTTCAACTCTGCTTTAGGATTTCACTGTCAGTCATTTCTTTCAGCGTTCCCTCACCTTCGTTTAACCTGTAATTATTTTTTAATACTATTTATTTCAAACTATTTTCAACGTCAAAATACTTCAACAATTTGTAATTTCAACGACAATTTCACCTAAGTTTTTATAACTCACTGATATATTTATAAAATTTTAGGAATTTAGGAAATACCACTATATATTGTGGTTTGCGCTGTAATTAGTACTAAGTATAGGGGGTTTTAGAAATATTAGATATGTTTTTTTTAAAGGTTTTCCCTAATATATGGCATATTTTTTTCTAATTTTCAGATCAAGAATTTTTGAAAAATTCCCTTAAGTTTGCGCTCACTTCAGAAAAGAATCATGGGTTATCTTGCGGTCAACCCAAATGGGAATTTTTGTTCAGGAATTTGGCTAATTTTTTGAAAATATTGCCAATCAAAATATTTACCTGGATCTTGCTTTCTGCCTGGGGAAATATCGCTATGCCCAACAATCGCCGAAATGGGATGTTGCACTTGAATAGCCTGAATCAGCTGTTGGAGTACTTGATACTGTTTTTGCTCAAAAGGCACCTCGCCAGTCCCCTCTAGTTCAACTCCAATCGAAAAATCATTACATCTTTCCCGTCCCATCAGAGTTGAAGCGCCGGCATGCCAAGCTCTTTGAAGGGTGGAAACAAACTGAACCACCTCGCCATCCCGTTTAATCAAAAAATGCGCTGAAACTTGTAAATCAATAATGGTCGGATAGTAGGGGTCATCCTTTGGATTTAAGCGATTACAAAAGAAGTCTTCAATAGCATGCCCACCAAATTTACCCTCTGGCAAACTAATATGATGAATCACAATCGTATCAACCACCGTGTTTTCTGGACGCTGATCATAATTATTGGATAAAACCTGCTTACAACTCCCTAAAAAGCCCTCTTTATTCAGTAATTTTAGATGGGCAGGTCCACAATAAAACCTTCCATCAAACTCGTGCGCATCGCTATGTGGGAGTCGTACCCGGCAAAAATCACAAGCGACCATCTTCTCAATAATAGGTGCCGCAGGTGGCACAGGGGAAGCTGGCTGCGCTTGCGGATTCGATTTTTTCTCGACCTCTTGTCGACGTTTTTTCTCTTTGATCGCTTTCGGGCGAAAGATCAAGAAATAATATAAAGAAAGCGCTAATAGTAAAAGTTCAAAAATTTTCATTGTAATTTTTAGGTTTTTTGATCATTCCCCTCAGGAATGGAACCTGATTTTAACGAAGGTTCCATGAAAGGCTGCGTCTTTGAAAGGAAAGCTGAAAAGACAGATCAATTAGGCGCGTTGCAGAATCACTTCTAAAACGAAGCGGCTACCAATATAAGATAACAATAAAATCGCAAATGAACCAAGAATCCACTTTAAAGCCTGCGAACCCCTCAAGCCATTTTTCCAATGCACAAAGAGAACGCCACCAAATAATACCCAAGATAAGATTGAAAGAACGGTCTTATGATCAAAAATGAGTGGCCGACCAAAGAGTTCTTGGCTAAAAAAGACGCCAGAAAAAACCGCGATGCTCAACAACACAAAACCAATCCCAATCATATTAAACAAAACCTTCTCCATCGTCACGAGGGGCGGTAGTTGCTCTAGAAATGCCTTTTTCTGACCTAATAACAATACATGGGAGAAGTTGAGTTTGGGCGCATTTTTCTCTTTGAATTGAGAACGGAGATTCTTTTCTTGCCAACCAATCAAAATCGCCTGGATAGCCGCAAGAAATAAGACGCCAACCGCCATGTTTGCAGTAATAAAGTGCAAAATAAAGCCGTGTGAAACTACTGCAGCAGTCGATAACACTGCGCCTTGATAAACACTGGGTAAAAAACTGGAGAACATCGCAATGGCAAGAATCATGGGCATCATGCCACGTAAATTAAAGTACCACCCTTCCATCCAATAAATTGCTACGCCGACCCACGCCATTAAAGATAGTGCCTGAGCAAATCCAAAAACAATTCCTTCTGGAGTAACAATGTCCTGAAAACATACAAGACCATGTAAGACGAGTAAAATGAAAATAATCATTTGTAACCCGATGCTTTCTTGGTTTTTTAAACCAATCGCAGCAAGAGTTACATCATCTTGATCTTTGTCTTGTTGGTCTTGATGGGAACGAGCAATTTTTTTACTCATGGCAAGTAATGCGATGAGAATAATTGCGTAAGCGAGACTTGGAAATATTAATAACATTTGAATAGTGTAACTCTCTCATGCTAGAAAATCTAACAGATCGTTTAGGACGTGTTGTTAAAACCATTAGGGGCCAGGCTCGCCTCACTGAATCCAATACCGCAGAAATGTTACGGGAAATACGTTTAGCCTTATTGGAAGCTGACGTTGCCTTACCCGTCATTAAAGACTTGCTGGCTAATATCAAAGAAAAAGCCCTAGGTGAGGATGTGATTACTAGCCTAACGCCAGGTCAAGCTTTAGTCGGAATTGTGAAAGACGAGTTAGCAAATATTATGCGGGGTGGTAACTCGGCATTCGATACTGCTGGGCAACTGAATCTAGCGACCCAACCGCCAGCTGTTATTTTGATGGCCGGCTTACAAGGTGCCGGTAAAACAACGACCGTTGCTAAATTAGCAAAATGGTTGATTCGCACGCAAAAGAAAAAGGTCTTAACTGTTTCTGTCGACGTCTATCGCCCAGCGGCGATTGAACAATTAAAAACAGTAACAGCCCAAGCTGGTGCCGAATGGTTTGCGAGTGATATCAGTCAAAAACCAATCGATATTGCAAATGCCGCAATTGATTGGGCAAAAAAACATTATTTTGATGTGCTACTCATCGATACTGCTGGACGCCTTGGTATTGATGAAGCCATGATGACCGAAATTGCAGGTCTACACAAAGCATTAAAGCCGATCGAAACACTATTTGTAGTCGATGCCATGCTCGGACAAGACGCTGTCAATACAGCGAAGGCTTTCCATGCAACTCTGCCATTAACAGGTGTCGTACTAACCAAACTTGATGGTGATTCAAGAGGTGGTGCAGCGCTATCCGTGCGTCACATAACTGGTGTGCCGCTCAAATTTGTTGGTGTATCTGAAAAAATTGACGGTTTAGACCCGTTTGATGCAGACCGTATGGCCGGCCGAATTCTTGGTATGGGCGATATTTTGGCGATTGTTGAAGAAGCGCAAAAGAATGTCGACCTTAAGGAAGCTGAAAAACTAGTCGCCAAAATCAAAAAAGGTGGCTTTGATTTATCCGACTTTAGAAATCAAATCACCCAAATGCGTAATATGGGTGGCTTATCAAGTTTGATGGATAAACTCCCTGCACAAATGGCTCAGGCCGCCGCAAAAACAGATATGAATGCAGCGGAAAAAAATATCAAGCGGATGCAAGGCATTATTGATAGCATGACCCCCCTCGAGCGTGCAAAACCAGAATTACTCAAAGCTAGCCGTAAACGTCGAATTGCCGCCGGTGCTGGAGTGCAAGTGCAAGAGGTCAACCGCTTACTCAATCAATTTGAACAGATGCAGACCATGATGAAACAGTTTAGCGGTGGCAAAATGGCTCGGATGATGGGTCAAATGGCGGCAAAAGGAATGGGCAAAGGGCTTGGCAAAGGTCTCTTTAAATAACAGAACTTTGCTTGGTTAAACGGTTGTTGGGCTAATAAACCCTACCTCACCCAAGATTAAAATTTACCAAGCTTTAATGTCGGTAATTTGTTTCAATTGGAGGGATAGTTGCCATTAATAAAGCCTCAAAATTATTAATGGCATCCTCAAAAGTAGGAACATCTGTACCATATACCATCACACGAACGAAATCGTCATACATTTGCTGGTATGTCCTTACTGATTTAGCAACGCGAATAGCATTAGTAATTTCTTTTATGGGGTTTTCCAAAAAAACTGGATATTGACTTGCAAAATCATAAGCGTCGCTCTCCATTGTTCTTGCCATGATGGAAGTTAGCAAAGCCAAATCCGTAGATCCGCCATATAACTTAAGAATTTGACTAACGTCAAAAAGGTGACGCACCAATGCCTTATCTAATTCGAATCGTTTTGGATCGTTTAAATGCATAGCTAATCTTCGTGGAAATGAGATAAGCTTTTCAACAAGAGCTTCTTGAATATTTACACAAAGCATTTGAGTCCTATTTCCATCTTCGATTCCAAGTAATTGGTCAAATAAGAGGCCAATCTGCAGGCGAACGCTTGGCAAGGATAATTCAGTTGCATTCAATTCAAGCTTCAATGTCGCTCTCATAGACTCAGAAACATCAAAATGGCTAAGGTAACTCGCTGTAAAAACAACATAGGCATTAGAGTCCCCTGCTTCGTACAAAATATCAGTCTCTTCAAATCCTGCCTTAATTAAAGCTTTAACAAAGTCTTTTTTAAGCTTAGAAATGGCAGTTTTTCTTTGTCCTTTACTGAGAGATAAGCCATTCTTTAATACAAGCTTAATATCAATATCCTCAGAAATTCTTTCTAAAATACGGTAAGCTTTTGATAGGCACGTTCCTCCTCAAAAAACAATATCAAATTGATCGTTGTTAATATGAGAAATTGCATGCAGTACATCTGTGACAATGAAGTCTTTCTCAAGAGCAAATTCGGATATAACTAAATCCTTTGCAACAATTAAGTCAGCTATTTGATCACGAATAGAATCATTAACTTTTTTCATAAACAACCTGACGCTTACCCACCGTAATCTTACGACTTACCCGCGCACGCCCAACATTGATAATGGGTAGCATTGGTACTTGGGTACTCCGCCCCTCTTGCAAGGCTCTTGCATCTTTTCCAACTTCAGCCTTAATACCAATTTTTTGCATTACTTGTAAGCCAATATTGATTAACGGTATCGCAGGTACGGGTTTCCCACCCAAAGTTGACGGTCGTGCTTTCGCATACAATCCAAAACCCACCTTAATAAGCAGCCCACTAGCAGTCACCTCATGGACGGCACGACTAACTTGACGATAATTCCCAAGTCTGTCGAATTCTTTTCTCAAAAAAACTGAAGAGGGAGATCTCTTAATTTTTGCAACGACCTTTTCTTTTACAGTTATTTGGGGCATAGTCACTCTCTTTATTGTTGCAAAAATAAAAGTTTTATTGCAATCACTTTAATATTTGGTAAAAACTAGGGTTTTGTCTTTGGAAAAGTATCGTAGCTCGATCTACTCTTTTATAAGAGTCTCGACTGAAATCCCCCAGTTCAATAGCCAATATGAAACAGGGGGACTCTAATGCAGTTTACCTCTGAGAGAGGTGTGATCTATCGATGTTCTGAAAGATCGTTTTTTACGCGGATAATTCTTTCAAAACATCTTCCGGTAATATTTTCTTTGCTTGAGTTTCTGACCTAGCTTGGAACTCAACCAATCCCTCTTTCAGACTTTTCTCACCAACAACCACGCGATAAGGTACGCCAATCAGCTCCCAATCCGCAAACATCGCCCCAGGACGTTCGCCCCGATCATCGAGAATCACTTCAATACCAGCTGCCATTAAATCGGCATAAATTTGGTCCGTGGTTGTTTTTACGATTTCAGACCGGTCATAAGACACTGGGCAAATCACTACCTGGAAAGGAGCAATGGATTCTGGCCATATAATTCCACGATCGTCATGGCATTGTTCAATCGCTGCGCCTAGTAATCGAGTAACACCAATACCATAGCAGCCCATGACAAAAGGTTTTGCCTTTCCTTGTTCATCCAAAAAGTTTGCCTTCATCGATTCAGAGTAGCGCGTGCCCAACATGAACACATGTCCAACCTCAATGCCACGACAAATTTCTAAAGTCCCATTGCCATCAGGAGAAACATCGCCCACGATGACGTTGCGAACATCTGCCACGATCGGCTCTGGTAAATCTCTACCAAAATTGACACCACTGAAGTGGTAGCCAGTTTCATTCGCGCCGCAAATAAAGTTACTCATCATCGCAACCGTACGATCGGCAACTACTGTGACCCCAGCTTTCAAGCCAACAGGGCCAAGCGAGCCTGGGGTGGCATTAAATGCTTCCAGAATTTCCGCTTCTGTTGCCATTCTAAAATCTGCCATTCCGGGTACTTTAGATGCCTTGACTTCGTTGAGTTCATGATCACCACGAATCAACACTGCAAATATCTGAATTTTGCCTGGTAATAATTGCTGAGTTTTCTCATCAAACTGATCAACCGCCAAGACTAATGTTTTCACCGTATCTGTGAGTGGTTGATTGAGTAAAGTAGCCACTTCTTCACATTTAGTCATCTCAGGAGTTGCAACTTTTTGCATCACTTGAGTAGGCGCCGAACGCACAGCCAATACGCTCAGTGCTTCAGCTGCTTCTAAGTTCGCTGCATAATCAGAGGATGGGCAATAAGCAATCGCATCTTCGCCAGTATCGGCAATCACGTGAAACTCTTGACTACCACTGCCTCCAATCGCCCCATTATCAGCCGCCACCGCACGGTAATTTAAGCCCAAGCGCGTAAAAATCCGATGATAAGCATCAAACATTTTTGCATAAGAGGCTTTCATGCCCTCGACATCTTTATCAAATGAATAACCATCCTTCATGGTAAATTCACGTCCCCGCATGACGCCGAATCGTGGGCGACGCTCATCTCTGAACTTAGTTTGAATTTGATAAAAATTGATCGGTAATTGTTTATAACTACGAATTTCGCCACGGGCGATATCCGTAATCACCTCTTCCGAGGTCGGTTGCAAGACGAATTCTCTTTGGTGGCGGTCTTTAATACGTAACAGTTCTGGACCCATTTTGCTGAGTCGCCCCGTCTCCTCCCATAACTCTCCTGGTTGAACAACCGGCATCAGCAATTCAATGGCGCCGGCTTTATTCATCTCTTCTCGAATAATGTTTTCGACTTTGCGAATAATCCGCAAGCCAATTGGCATGTAATTGTAAATACCTGCGCCTAACTTGCGAATCATCCCCGCACGTGTCATCAATTGATGAGAAATGATTTCAGAGTCAGCAGGAGCTTCTTTTAGGGTAGAAATAAATGTTTGTGTGGCTTTCATGGAATCTTTATATATATAATCAATTTATAGATTTTAAAGGATTAGTACTTATGCTCGATAAAGAGGGTTATAGACCCAATGTCGGCATCATTCTTCTGAATCAGCGCAACGAAGTATTTTGGGGTAAACGAATTGGTCAGCACTCGTGGCAATTTCCACAGGGTGGTATACAACATGGAGAAAATCCCAAGACTGCAATGCTTCGCGAGTTGCATGAAGAAGTAGGATTATTGCCCGAACATGTCCATATTATTGGACGCACAAAAGATTGGATACGCTATGACGTACCCGATGAGTTTTTAAGAAGAAACGCGCCAGTGCGTGGGCGTAGGGTCGCCTATCGTGGCCAAAAACAAATTTGGTTTCTATTACGGATGGCTGGTCGCGACTCCGATATTTGTTTGCGTGCCACAGATCACCCAGAATTTGATGCATGGCGCTGGAATCCGTATTGGATCCCACTGAACGATGTCATTGATTTCAAACGTGATGTGTATACCTTGGCATTGTCAGAGCTAGCGCGTTTTCTTTCCAAAAAGACTCATTTGATGTCCCTACCATGGGGCTCACCCGTGAATGTTTTTACCATGGGTAAATCCATCACAACTACAACCATCCTCCCAGAAGAGGGTAGTGAACAGGCCATAAAATGAAAGCTCCATTCAATCTAGTCATTCAATTTGCGTGTATAGCTAGTCTCGCTCTAACGAGTAATTTCAGTTTTGGCCAACGACTTTTTCAAAGTACTTTGATCAAAGAAGAAGCTAAACCTGTCGAAATGACTGAAGTTGAGTTACCAAAACCATTTAAGAAAGGTGATTTGACTCCTTTTGTCCCTTCTGAAAGTAGTTCAATCAAGTTTTTTATTGATAAAGAAAGTATTTCTTTTATCAACCATGATGAGGTACGTTTAACGGTGGTGACTTTCAATGAGAGTGAAAAGTATCAAGGGATTTATATTGGCTTTCGTTGTGACGAATATGAATTCCGTCAATATGGTTTTTTAGATGATGGGGTTTGGCGCAGACCAGCAGCATTAGATTGGCGAAAAATTCCGAAACCTGGTTATAACCAATATGTGGCATTTTTAGCCCGTTACAGTACTTGCCAAGGTGGCGGAGCTGTCTTGGGTAAAACAAAACTGCTTGAAGGATTAACTGGTGTTCGAAAAGAGTTCGAATAAGTTTCAAGGTACTATTTGAATCAATGAATTGAGTACTACATTCATAGTGACATGATTGCTGACACAATTTTTTGAACAACCCTTATATGCAAAGGTCCAAGTTTGGGGAAATTCAATAGGAATAGAACTAATTGATATTAGTCAGATTCAAGCACAAATCACTTCAATGACAATGAATCACAGACAAGTAGCTTAAGCGAGCCCCTTTGCCAAGAGCTCAGTTCCAACCATCTCACCACCAGCGAGTCGAAGAAGAACATCAGGCTCATTACCAGAAGCGATAATTGTATGAATATGTGACTTGGCAACAATTTTGGCTGCTAACACTTTCGTTAACATACCACCCTTGCCCAGGCTACTACCCGCTCCACCGGCAATCATTTCAAGTTCAGGCTCTCCTGCCGTGGCTTGAGAAATTAAGGTGGCATTACTATTTTTTCTAGGGTCGGCTGTATACAAACCCTCTTGGTCCGTCAAAATAACCAGTACGTCAGCGCCGATTAAATTAGACACTAAAGCGGCTAAAGTATCGTTGTCGCCAAATTTAATTTCATCTGTTACGACCGTATCATTTTCATTAATGACTGGTACGACCTGCAGTTTGAGTAACTCTGCGAGTGTTGCTCGCGCATTTTCGTATCGCTCTTGGTTCGCCAAATCAGCATTCGTTAATAGAATTTGGGCGGTATGGATGTCGTATTTTTTAAAGGCAGTTTCATAGACCTGTACTAAGCCCATTTGACCAACAGCAGCAGCTGCCTGTAATTCATGAATCTCCGTTGGCCGAGCGGACCAGTTTAAACGTTGCATCCCCTCAGCGATAGCACCCGAACTGACCATGAGGACTTCTTTACCCTGTTGCATGAGCTCTGCAACTTGTCCAGCCCAGCGGCTAATTGCAGCACGGTCTAAACCTTCACCATGGTTTGTGACTAAAGTAGAACCTACTTTAATCACAATCCTTTTAGCGTTTTTTAATACTGAAACACTCACAATACGTTCCTTGGTTATTTTTTTGAATTATTCTCAACATCGGTGAAGCGCACATCCGCTTCATATTCTTCTTGAGCATCTACGGCCGCTTGCTGCGCATCCACATATTTTTGGATGGCAAAACATAAGGCCTGACAGCCATCACCGGTAAGGGCTGAAATTTCAAATACGGGACCTTTCCACTTAAATGCCTTAATAAAGGCCTTAATTTTTTTCTCCCGCTCCTCTTTTTCGAGCATATCAACTTTATTCAGCACTAACCAACGTGGCTTGTCATACAGGTCTTGATCATATTTGAGAAGCTCATTAATAATTGCTTTGGCCTCACCTACGATATCAACCCCTTCATCAAATGGAGCAATGTCTACCAAGTGTAATAACACACCCGTACGTTGTAAATGCCGTAAGAAACGATGGCCTAAACCTGCACCTTCTGATGCTCCTTCAATTAACCCTGGAATATCAGCGATCACAAAGCTCTTTTCTGGTCCTACACGGACTACTCCTAAATTAGGATGCAAGGTAGTAAACGGATAGTCTGCTATTTTGGGTCTAGCATTTGAAACTGCGGTAATAAAGGTTGATTTACCAGCATTTGGCATCCCTAAAAGCCCTACATCAGCCAAGACTTTTAATTCTAATTTTAATTTACGACGTTCCCCAGGTTTACCGCTGGTTTTTTGGCGAGGAGCACGATTGGTACTACTCTTAAAGTGAATGTTACCCCAACCACCCTCACCACCTTTGGCAAGCAGGAGACGTTCGCCATGAGTAGTAAAGTCAGCAACCCGCTCACCTGTATCCATATCATCGAAAATCGTTCCTACTGGAACGCGTAATTCGATATCATCGCCAGCACGACCATAACAATCAGCGCCACGACCTGGTTCACCATTTTTAGCGAGATGAGTTTTAGTAAAACGATAATCAACTAAAGTGTTAATGTTGCGATCAGCGACAGCATAGACAGAGCCGCCACGCCCCCCGTCACCACCATCAGGACCACCGTATTCAATAAATTTTTCACGACGCATAGACGCGCTACCAGAACCGCCGTCACCAGCAATAACTTCAATTCGTGCTTCGTCAATAAATTTCATAGTTCAACCCAAATAAAAAAGGCCTCGCGAAATGGCGAGGCCTCGAATCTAAACGAACCGTTCAGTCAGGCGATATTAAGCCTGAGGCAAAACGGAAACGAAGGATTTCTTTTGTGCACCTTTAACAGCAAACTGTACATGGCCATCAACCAAAGCATACAAAGTATGGTCTTTACCTAGACCAACGTTTGTACCCGGATGAACGCGTGTACCTCTTTGACGAATGATAATTCCGCCAGCATTAATTGCTTGACCACCATAAACTTTTACACCTAGGCGTTTTGACTCTGAGTCACGTCCGTTTCTCGTCGAACCGCCACCTTTTTTCTGTGCCATTATTTGCTCCTGTTAGCCGTATATTAAGCCGATATGTTGTTAATCAAGATTTCAGTGTAATTTTGACGATGCCCTTGACGTTTTTGATAGTGCTTACGTCTGCGCATTTTGAAAATTTTCACTTTGTCGTGACGACCCTGGGCGATAACAGTGGCTTTGACAGTTGCACCAACAACCAAGGGTTCACCAAAAGTCAGTGAATCACCAGCACCAATGGCTAGTACTTGGTCGAGTGTAATTTCGCTACCAATGTCCGCAGGTATCTGTTCTATTTTTAATTTTTCTCCAGAAGCAACTTTATACTGCTTGCCTCCAGTTTTTATGACCGCGTACATATAAAATCCTCTCGAAAGGGTTAATATCCCAAAATTCTCAAATAACTATTTGGGAAGCCTTACATTGTATGTTTTTTAGGCACGAATGTCAAAGACTAGTAAGAAATACCCTTATTTCGACGTCAAAAATAGCAAAAATACCCTTTTAATCCCATCTTTTTAGGGGTTTTTCGTGAGCTCTAGTACCTTAATGGGTATTTATGCCTTTACAAAGGGATCTCTACGTCGGTAGCTAGTAAATCCATTCCAGCAGTAAACCGATGTTTTTGTAAGCTTACCATTGGAAACAATTTCCGAAAAATCGCTTTCGATTAGAATAGTGAGATTAGTTAAAACAGATAAAAAGAGCATCCATTCTTCCAACAATATGTCAGCGATTGACCAACAACTTGAACCGCCAACATCTAGCGTAATTGATATCAAATCTATTTTGACGCCGATTCAGGCCGATATGCGCAAGCTGGACGAAGTCATTGAACAGAGTCTGCGCTCCGATGTTGCCTTAATTAATCAAATATCCCAGTACTTAATTCAAGCGGGTGGGAAAAGAATTCGCCCTGCTCTCACGTTTTTAATTGCCGGTGCTATCAGAGAACCGTCTGAAGTCCAGCATCGTCATGAAATTGCAGCGGTAGTTGAATTTATTCATACCGCAACACTTCTCCATGATGATGTTGTAGATGACTCCGATTTACGCAGGGGTCGTAAAACCGCGAATGCTGTGTTTGGTAACTCCGCAAGCGTATTAGTCGGTGACTTCTTATATTCAAGAGCTTTTCAAATGATGGTCGTGCCGGGTCAGTTAAAGATTATGGAAATCTTATCGACTGCCACCAATATCATTGCCGAGGGTGAGGTCTTACAACTTCTCAACCTCAATGATCCTGATGTAACGGAAGACCGTTATAGGCAAGTGATTATGTATAAAACCGCAAAGTTATTTGAAGCAGCAACCCAACTCGGCGCAGTTCTTGCAAAAGGCACTGAAGGACAGTACGCTGCTGCAGCTCAATTTGGCTCAAGCTTGGGTATTGCCTTTCAAATCATGGATGACTGGTTGGATTATGCTTCTGACGCTGAAACAATGGGTAAAAATGCGGGGGATGATCTCAGAGAAGGGAAACCAACCCTGCCACTCATTTATTTGTTGCATCATGGTAACGCTCAGCAAAAAAAGTTAGTGCAACAAGCCATTGAACAAAGTGATGAGTTAAGTGAAGACTTTTACCAAACGGTCTTAAACGAAGTTCGTAATAGTTCTGCCCTTGCCTATACGCTAGAGCAAGCCAAGATGGAAGCAGAAAAAGCGAAATCTTGTTTATCAGCGTTTGAGGACAATGCCTTCACTGCAAGTCTACGTGCTTTATGCGACTACTCCATCGCTAGATCGTTTTAACTCTCCAAACGAGTAAAACACAGTCTAGCGAAGCTTAATTAGGTGGAGTACTCAATACCGCCTGCTCTGGTTGCACCATAAAATGTGGGGACATAATCTGGATGCCAGCTCGATTGAAATTATCTTGAATCGTCTGGTGCAATTCCGAGAGAATCGCTAATTTCTTAATCGGATTATTGGTATGAATAAATAATTCATATTCCACATAAAAATCACTTAAAGCTCTTTGAAAGACTTTTGGTTCCGGGTCCGTTTTAATATCCGGAATCAACTTCGTGGCATCGAGCAACATTTCATGTACTTTACGCCAAGGAGCGTCATAGCCAATTGTCACTTGAGTGGACAGAAGAGTGCCCGTGGTTTCATTTAATTTCGTCAAATTCGTAATCGGATTACCAATTAATACTGCATTAGGAATCGTAATTTCAATTTTGCTATTTAGTGTTTGAATTTTTGTCGATAGAACGCCAAGTTCTCTAACAACGCCTTCTTGACCATTGACCATCACGTAATCACCCACCCTTAATGCCCTTGAGTAAATCACTACTAAACCACTCATTAATTGCGAGACTAACCCAGTAGAACCAAGAGAAATCACAATCCCGAATAACACGGATAAGCCCTTAAATGCCTCGGTATTGGAACCTGGGATCAACGGGTAAATGATAGAGAAAGTCAAACCCCACAAAAAGAAATTTGCCAAGCGTTGACTTGCACTCACTGTATCTTTATGAAATAAACTAAATTGGATTTGACCTGCTTGCACCCGCTTAAAGAAAATCTTGAGTAAATCAGTAATCGTGCGCGTAACAAAAACAATAATCAAAATAGAAATTAAGTTAGGAATCGATCCTAAAATCGCAGAGAATACTGAAAAAATGGTGTCCGTAATGTGTTGGCCTAATTTCCTACCCAATGGCTCTGTGAGTGGTAGCTGGCGCAAACTAAAGGTGAGCCAAATATAAACAAAGAGTGCCGTTAATAGCCAACTAATCGCACTGACAATTTTGGAGGCAAATCGAAAGTAATATTCGGCCCAGTGAATGCCATTGATCATGGAGTGCGATAAAGAATGGCCTCTTTTAAGCAAAAGGGTTGAAACCCAATTCAATGATTTTTTCTCGACCACAACAACGATGCCTAAAATCAAAGTTGCGAGTAAAACCAAGATGGATTGATGAATAATAAAAGGGAGCTTAACTTGCTTCACCTTGGCATCCATCAGCTCAATTAAGGCTTTAGTTGTCTTGTTTTCAAGGTTTTTGAGATTGCCATCGAGTTCATGGTCAATATCTTTTTCTACTAAAGCAAATAAGGCAATATCGCCTAAATACCACTGCACGCCCTTATCTTGCCCCAACTCTAAGGGCAAAGCTTCAATTTTTTTCGTGATTAAATCGATTTCAGATAGGTTATTAATCCGATCATGTGCTCGTTTAGCGCGTATTTCTGGCGTTGCATTTGCTAAGCTAGTACGAAAAGTCACAATCTCCCGATTCATGATGGATAAAGTTGACTCTTTGAAGGGACCCGACAAACCATCTTGCGCATCAGCCACCTGTCCTAAGCAAGAACAGAGAAATACCAACAGAATCCCTAGTTGCAGAAATAAATTTTTACTACGTGGTAAATCTTTATAAACTTGGGAGATCATGATTTTTATGTGATTTTTTAGGAATAATGAGAAAATTTTATATTAATTTTTGATTCAATTCGCATGAAATCTATTTACCACCCCGAAATTGATGGTTTAAGAGCCCTAGCGGTAGTTAGCGTGCTTCTGTTTCATGGCTTTCCTGCGTTTTTACCAGGTGGCTTTGTAGGGGTCGATATTTTCTTTACGATTTCCGGATATCTCATTACTAGTATTATTTTTAAAGAGCTACAAACGAATCAGTTTAGTTATTGGTCGTTTTATCAACGTCGAATCCGACGTATTTTCCCCAGCTTAGTGGTAGTTTTAGTTGCTTGCTCTGTCGTCGGTTGGGTAGTATTGACCCCCGCAGAATATGAGCTATTTGGTACACACCTAGCAACTAGCGCAGGCTTTGTGCCCAACTTTCGATTTTGGCGAGAGGCCGGCTATTTTGATAAAGAGGCGCTCACAAAGCCTTTACTACACTTATGGTCCCTTGGTGTCGAAGAACAGTTTTACCTTCTCTGGCCAGTCATTTTGGGTTTCGGTTGGCGGTTTTTATCCCACCACCTCAACCGTCTGATGCTGTTGATTATTGCTCTATTGTTCGGTTCATTAACACTGAGTTATTTCACAATCCACGTCAATCCTACGGCTGATTTTTATTCTCCTTTGACACGCTTTTGGGAGTTAGGACTCGGTGGATTCATCGCTCTCTTAACCATCTATAAAAAATTTCAGATTCATCCACTCTTTAAAAACTCCGTGTGTAGTTTGGGTGGCTTACTCTTATTATTTGCCATTACCCAATTTAATGAACAACTGGCATTTCCTGGTCTATGGGCTTTGATTCCTTGTTTAGGTACAGGTTGCATTTTGCTTTGTTTAAACTCTAGTGCGGTCGGTATCCAACCTTCCATCGTATTAAAAACCTTAAAACAACCACTTGTCGTATGGATCGGATTAATCAGTTATCCCCTTTACCTGTGGCATTGGCCATTACTTTCGTTTGCCAGAATACTCGAGGGGCAAGAGTTATCGACCTTACTGCGTAGCTTCCTCCTCATCCTCAGTGTTTTATTAGCTTTTCTTTGTTACGAATTGCTAGAAAAGCCGATTCGGAAGCAACAACGCCCTTATTGGTCACTAGTGTTGTTATTGCTCATGATTTGTTTGTTAAGTTTTGGCATTACACTGCGCAAGCAAGATGGCTTTAAACATCGCCACCAATCACAACTAATGGCTGATCCTAGTACGATGGTTTTGGGTGAGTTTAGAGATAGTATTCGTCGCCCCTGTCACATTGTGCAGCAAATGCCTTCTGATTTAGATTGCTTCGAGGATGTGCGAGATCCGGTGCGCTATGCTCTGCTTGGCGATAGTAAAGCAGAAGCCTTATTTTATGGATTAACCGCCGTTTCAACGACTACAGGACGTTGGTTATTAGTAGATGGCGTCCATCCACCCCCACCCAATGCTAGCTCTGATAAGTTAGACGAACATCTAGCCAAAAGTAATATGACGTTTCATCTCATCAACCGTGATCCACAAATAAAAGTCGTTGTCTTGGCTAATGCACTGCGTGGCATTTTCCCGATTGACCCCAAAACTGGCATGATTACTGGCGTAGGTAATTCCGAAATCCAACTAGAGAATTTTGATGGGCTCATCAGCTCTTTAGAGCAAGCGGGTAAATCCGTGATGTTCGCAATCGATAATCCAACTTTTCCAGATCCAACGAGTTGCATCAGTGGTGGCTTAACGAGCTCCAACTTCCTCAATCAAATTTTTTATCGCAAAGCGAATCCCTATTGCACCATTCGTTACGAGGATCAACTTGCCGGTACCAAAGCCTATCGTGATTGGGTGCGTCAATTAGCCGCTAAACATCCTCGCATGCAGCTGATTGATTTACCCGCCCACCTGTGTAATACGGCTGAAAATCGTTGTCAAACCACCGAGAATGGCGCCTTTTTATATAGCTATAGTGATCATATTTCTGATTATGCGGCGAAGAAAATTGGTGCTCTAATAACCACAATGGCCGATCTAACACAGAATAGTTTAGGCAAATAGACTACCAATCCTTGTTAGAATGGCTAATCAAAATGGATAAAGTAAATATGTCGCAATCAAATCGCACCTGGACAGTTTCAGAAATCGAAGCTTTATATGATTTACCCTTACCCACTCTCATGCATCAGGCGAGTAGTATTCATCAAGCGCAGTTTCCTGAGGGCGATATTGAATTAGCCACTTTACTATCGATTAAAACAGGGGGATGCCCAGAAGATTGCTCTTATTGCCCGCAAGCCGCGCGTTATCACACCGGTGTGGAAGCAACAAAATTAATGGATTTGGAAGAAGTATTAGAAGCAGCCAGAGCGGCCAAAGCGGCTGGCTCGAATCGCTTTTGCATGGGTGCGGCTTGGCGCGAACCGAAAGACCGTGACATTATCAAAGTAGCGACCATGATTAAAGAAGTAAAGGCGATGGGCATGCAAACCTGTGCGACTTTAGGCATGTTAGATGCGGATCAAGCGCGAGCCTTAGGCGAAGCGGGATTGGATTATTACAATCACAATCTTGATTCCAGCGAAGATTTTTATGGTTCGATTATTCAAACTAGAACCTATCAAGACCGGATTGATACGCTGGCCAATGTGCGCAATACTGGTATGTCGCTGTGTTGTGGTGGCATCATTGGGATGGGCGAAACACGTAAACAACGTGCTGGTTTGATTGCTCGCTTAGCGAACTTATCACCTTATCCTGAATCAGTGCCAATTAATCATTTAGTACCAGTACCAGGCACACCTCTCGCAGATCAACCGCCATTAGATCCGTTTGAGTTTGTGAGAACGATTGCGATTGCTAGAATCACGATGCCAGCTGCTAGAGTGAGACTTTCTGCAGGGCGTCAAGAACTCGGTCGTGCCATCCAAGCGATGTGTTTCACAGCAGGTGCTAACTCCATCTTTTATGGTGACAAGTTACTCACCACCAATAATCCTGAGGCAGATGCTGACCGGGCTCTTTTGCAGGACTTAGGTCTGAAAGTCAAAGTGAATCAAACGGCTGAAATCGCCGTTTAATTCACCACATCTTGTTTTCTGAGCTGATTAAAGCCACTTTTAAGCAGCTTTGACCTGCAAGACAATTTTACCGATATGCGCACTCGACTCCATGAGTTGATGCGCAGCGACGACGTCTGTGAACGGGAAAACCGTATCAATCACCGGTAAACATGTGCCTTGGTCCATGAGCGGCCAAATATGTTTTTCTAATTGCTGCGCAATCGCCCCTTTTTGTTCATCACTGCGTGGACGCATCGTCGCGCCGGTATACGTTAAGCGTTTACGCATAATTGCATTCACATCTAATTCAGCGCGACTACCCTTTAAAAAGGCAACTTGCAATAGACGTCCGTCAACCGCTAAGCAATTAATGTTTTTCTGAATATAGGGTCCACCAACAATATCCAAAATCACATTGACGCCGACCTTATTGGTTAGTTTCAGAATCACTTCTTCATAGTCTTGATCTTTATACTCAATCGCCACATCAGCGCCTAACTCTAAACAACGCTGGGCTTTTTTACTACTACCTACGGTGGTAATTACCTTAGCTCCAAAGGCTTTAGCAAATTGAATCGCCGTGACACCAATACCACTCGAGCCACCATGCACTAAGAGTGTTTCGCCACTTCGCAGGTGACCCATATCAAATAAATTCGACCAGACTGTAAAGTATGTCTCCGGTATCGCCGCGGCTTGAACCATACTCAACCCGTTCGGGATTCTTAAACAATGGGCCGCTGGCGTCGCACAGTATTCTGCATAAGCGCCACCCGGTGTGAGGGCACATACTTGATCGCCAATCTGCCACTGTGTTACTGCCGCACCAAGTGCGACAATCACTCCGGCTACTTCTAATCCCAAATAGGGCGATGCGCCTAAAGGCGGCGGATAGGAACCAGAGCGTTGAAATACATCGGGACGATTAATGCCAGTCGCATGCACCTCAATCAATACCTCATGGGGCTTCACAACCGGTAATGGCGCATCAGAAATAATTTTCATAATCTCAGGAGCTCCGCCCTGACCATGGTCAACAACACGCATTGTAGTTTTCATTTTTTTCCTTTAATAATTTGATTGAGCACCAGTGTTAAGTACCCAAATAGGCTTTAATAATTCTTGGATCTTCTAATAATTCTTTACCCACTCCCGAGAGAGTAAGCTCACCATTTTCTAAGACATAAGCTTGGTGAGAAATGCGTAAAGCTTGCTGAACATTTTGCTCCACCAAAACGATGCTTTGCCCGAGGGCATTTAATTCTTTTAAAACACTAAATATTTCTTTTACTTTTAATGGCGCCAATCCCATGGAGGGTTCATCAAGTAATAATAGTTTAGGTTTGGCCATCAACGCTCGGCCGATGGCTAGCATCTGCTGTTCGCCACCTGATAAATTCCCTGCTAATTCTTTGTATCTACTTTTTAGAATCGGGAATAAATCTAAAACAAATTTGAGATCTTGGGCAATCTGCGGATTTTTTTCGCGCGTGTAGGTCCCCAATTGCAGGTTTTCTTCAACGCTCATCGTCAGCAAAATCGCTCGACCTTCAGCCACTTGAGAAACTCCCATCCGCACGATTTCAGAACTCGTTTTCGCAAGCAAGTTCACCCAATCCTGTGGTTGCCGTTGAAATTCAACACTCCCAGCTTGAGCCGCAATAATTTTCGAGATAGCCAACAAAGTGGTACTCTTTCCCGCCCCATTGGCACCCACCAAGGCTGTAATCTCACCTGTATTTACCTGAAAACTAACATCCTTAACCGCTTGAATATGGCCATAGGATACCCTCAAATGGCTCACTTTTAGGATGGCCCGGTCTTCGCTCAATAAGGATTCGCTCATTCTTCCTCCACCGAGCCCAAATAGGCTTCAATCACGCCGGGATGGTTTTTAATCATTTCTGGTTCTCCTTGTGCAATCACCTGCCCAAAATTCAGCACCGTAATATGATCACAAAGTTCCATGACAAACCGCATGTCATGTTCGATTAAAAAGACCGTAACACCCTGCTGGCGAATCAGTTCAATTTCTTTCATCAGTAAAGTTTTTTCAGCCGCATTCATGCCTGCGACTGGCTCATCAAGCAACAACAATTGAGGCTGGGTTGCTAGTGCGCGAGCAAATTCTAATTGACGCTGCTCACCGTAAGATAAACTCTGGGCCGTTTGGTCATGTTGATGCTGTAATTGAAAGAGACTCAATAATTCATACGCCTTATCCCGCGCAAGCTGTTCTTGTGCTTGATAACTAGTACTAGAGAGAATCCAATCATGGGTAGAGTAGCCTAGATGACTATGCATACCCACCAAGACATTTTCTAACAGGTTCATCTCCTTAAAAATACGAATATTTTGAAAGGTTCTAGCCACTCCCAGGCGAGTGATTTGATGAGATGGTAAACCAATCAGTTCTCGACCCTCTAGGGTAATAGTGCCTTGATTCGGTTTTACTAAACCAGTAATACAATTAAACACTGTTGTCTTACCGGCACCATTAGGGCCAATTAATGCGCTAATACTTCCTTTAGATACCTGCAAAGATACGTCTTTTAAGATTTCTAAACCACCAAAATGTTTTGATAAATGCGTGATTTCAAACATGTTGCTGGCCATCCTTATTCTGCCGTGATGGCTTTTTCATGCGCAGGAATTGCCCACTCCACAAGCCATTGGGCAAATAGAGAACCACGAAAATCAGGACTAAGCCATTCACTGCTAAACGATACTCTTTGAAACCGCGGAGGAGTTCAGGCAATAGGGTAAGTAAAGTGCCGCCAAGAATCGGTCCCAAGAGACTGTTCGCACCACCAAAGACCGCCATGGTTAGAATTTCAACAGCATTTTCAAAGGCGTAACTATTTGGGCCAATCGTGTAAGTAAAGTGCGCATTCAAAGCACCAGCTAGTCCAGCAATCCCAGCCCCCAAAGTAAAAGCTAACAACTTAAATTGCATCACTGGAATACCCATTAATGTAGCCGCCACTTCGTCGGCTCGAATCGCCTCAAAAGCTCGCCCCACCTTTGAAGCGCGTAAGCGCCATAGCAGATAAACGACTCCACCTAAGGCAATGAATACATGCCAGAAAGTGGTGATATTAGGGATACCATTTAACCCCATCGGCCCCCCGATGAATTCAATATTCATAATCACCACGCGCAATACCTCACCGAACCCTAATGTTGCCATGGCCAAATACACGCCGGACAATCTTAGGGTTGGAATACCAATGATTAAGGCCACGATGACTGGCGTAAGGATACTCATGATTAATGTCAGCTCAAAAGGCCATTGAAATTGCATGGTCAATGTGGCAGCAGTATATGCGCCAATCCCCATAAAGGCTGCATTCGCTAACGACAACAAACCACAGGAAAGCGTTAAAGCAATGGACAAGGCCAATAAGGAATTAATCCCAATGCTGAGTATCAAGGTGTTATAGGTTGACCAAAAGGTATCTAGCCACTCCAACATTACGCTTTCCTCTCTAGAATTTTGCCAAAGAGGCCAGAAGGCTTAATGAGTAATATTAAAAATAATAAGCCAAAGGCAATCGCATCACGGAAATCACTCGATAAATACGCTACGCTAAATACTTCGGCAAAGCCTAAAAAGAGCCCGCCAATTAAGGCTCCGCGAATATCGCCCATACCACCCAAAATGATGACGGCAATGCCCTTATGTAACATGGGTTGTCCCATAAAGGGAGAAATTGCATTAAACGATAAGCCTACTAATACACCAGCGACCCCACCTAAAGACCCCGCCATAAACGAGGTGTAATAAAACAAGCGTTCGACCGGAATTCCTAGTAAAGCTGCGGCTTTGGGTGATTCAGCGATGGCACGTAAGGCACGGCCTAACTGGGTTTTTTTCATCAGCAACCACAAACCTAACATCATCATCAACGCAATCACCATGATGCCAATTTGAACGTAGGTTATATGTAAATCGCCCCAAGTAATACTTTCTTCAGGAAGCGTTCCACTCGGAAAACGCCGTACTTCAGCACCCATAAATCCTTGAGTCAAACTGGTCAACAAAATACTGACGCCAATCGTGGCAATCATGGGGGCTAAATGGGGTGCGTTTCTTGCGCGAAGTGGTCGCAGGATTAACCAATCAATCACTACCGCTAATACGCCACTCATACCTGCGGCCAAGACCAGTGCGATAAAAATTGGTACATGCAATAAGGTTACAAATTGCAGAGCCATATAACTGCCTAGCATGAAAATCACGCCATGTGACAGGTTAATAACCCCTAGCACGCCAAAAATGAGTGTGAATCCAAGTGCAAAGACGGCATAAACGCTCCCTAAAGAGAGAGCGTTTAATAGTTGTTGTGATAACAAATGAAATTCCGTTAATAATTAAAAAGTATTATTTCAATAAAACAAACTTACCATCTTTAGCAATATTTACGATGGCATCTTGTTTAGCATCATAGCCAGCCTCTTTGCCAGCTTTACTTGGTGCTTTGACGAACTCAAATTTACCAGTCGCACCTTCATGTTTTACTTTTGGTAAGGCTTCATAAATTGCAGCACGATCTTTTTCTAAATTATTTGTCAGAGTAATACCAGCAAGTGCTTCAGATAAGATATACATCGCGTCATAAGCTTGCGCAGCAAACTGATCTGGCTCGCTACCAAACTTTGCTTTAAAGGCATTCATGAATGCTTTATTGGCTGGCGATGTGTTCTCTGAGGACCATGGACTTCCTAATAAAGTATCATCCGCAGCATTCTTGGCAATTTCAAAAAGCTTCGGTGAATTAAAGCCGTTACCACCAATAAATGGTTGCTTCATACCAAGTGATCTAGTTTGTAAAATAATATTCGCCGCTTCTTCTGCGAGACAGCTACACACGATAGCATCTGGATTCGTTTCTTTAATTTTTGTTAACTGTGCTTTAAAGTCAATGTCCCCTTTAGCGTACGTTACCGTCGCGGTTACAGGTAACTTATTCGCTTCGAGAGCTACTTTAAACGCGTCGTAACCACTCTTGGTAAAGGCATCATCATTGCCATAAATCACCGCCACTTTAGATAATTTGAAATGTGCGATCGCTTTTTTGACAACCACCGGCAATACATCTTGTTCCATCACGGAATTTCTGAATACATAGGGTCCCATGTCAGTAATACCACTAGCAGTATTACTCGTCCCAAATGCTACAACCTTAGCAGCAACCGCGATCGGGTCAGCAGCAAAGGCAGAGTTCGATAAAGTGGGTCCAAATACCATCAGAACCTTATCTTGAAAAATTAGTTTCTTAAAAACGTTAATTGCTTCTTCTTTTTTGCCCTGTTCATCCTCGATGATTAAAGCAATCTTATTGCCTTTGACACCACCTTTTGCATTAATTTCATCCATCGCTAAAGTGAAACCATTTTTAATCGCCACACCATACTTGGCCGCAGGTCCGGTGAGTGCTTCAGCAGCGCCAATTTTAATATCAGCGGCGAAACTTTGAGCACCCAAACCAATGAATGAACTGATTAATGCTAGACGAAATAATTTCATGAAGACTCCGTGGTAGTAATAGTTGAGATGACAAATCAGAATTTTCTTTATTTTAGGGCAACTTCAGAAGTTGTCACAAATTCCTTTAGTCAAAAGAAAGTCCCTCATGCTTTAAAAGCCATGTTTTGATATTACGATGGTAACCTTGTTCATCTTCTTGCGCAAACCCGCCGATCCCAGATTGCGCAACGACCCGATGACAGGGCACAATCAGCGGGTAAGGATTTGCACCACAGGCACCCCCAACCGCTCGCGGTCCACTACCCAATTCTTGGGCAACATGACCATAGGTTTTCACCTGACCAACCGGGATCGAGTCAATCAAATCCCATACTTTTCTTTGAAATACCGTGCCCCGCAGTAACATGGGCAAATGAAACTGAAAATTGGGATCCATGAAATAACTTTCAGCCTGGTCACAAAAACTTTGCGCTAGTTCATTTTTAGGGCTGATTAAGGGCTCTAATTGACTAATATAGAGCACTTCACTAATAAATAAACTACCTTCTGTAAAACTCGTCCGTACACCCAATTTGCCAAATGGGGCTTGCATCACGGTAGCCCATTCTTCTATAAAATCATTATCTTTATTTTTTAAAAGAGATTTTTTCGTCATAATCTGTAAGATACACTAAGTTAATATTTTTTTGGAGATGAACATGGGTAGTTTTATTACACTCAAAGCGAGTGATGGTTTTGAATTTTTAGCTTTTGAAGAAAAACCGGTTGGACCAGCAAAGGGTGGTTTAGTCCTTTTGCAAGAGATTTTTGGCGTGAACACGCATATCCAAGAAGTGGCCAAGCTGTATGCTGATCAAGGCTATCATGTGCTTGCTCCAGAAACAATGGCTCGCGCAAAAAGTGGTGTCAATTTAGGTTATACGGCAGAAGATATGGCAGCTGGTTCTGCCCTCAAAGCTGCTGTGGAAGCCATGCCAAATCATCCAGTGATGTTGGATATCCAAACCTGTATCAATACATTGGCCCCATCTGGCAAAGTCGGAATTTTCGGGTTTTGTTGGGGTGGCTTGCTCACTTGGCGAAGTGCTGCGATGTTAGACGGTTTAAGTGCCGCCGTAACTTATTATGGTGGAGGCATGCCTAATGCATCTCAATTAACCCCTAAATGTCCTGTATTAGCGCACTTTGCAGACAATGATTCACACATTCCCCTCGATTCAGTTCAGCAATTCTCGGATGCACATCCAGAGGTACAACTGCATATTTATGCTGGACAACATGGTTTTAACTGTAATCACCGTGGGTCCTATGATGAAACTGCTGCTTTGCTAGCGAGATCGAGAACCTTAACGTTTTTTAGTGAATATCTGCCTCTGTAACTGACTGACTACATGCAAGTAAGGATAGCTTTCACCAAACAGTGATCAAAGCTATCCCACTTTCCTTCAACACCCAAAAAAGCACACTGTCGATGGTGTCTTCTATCACTATTTGCCAACAAGCAAACGTATAATAATTACACATGGTTCGCCTTCAATCCTGGCGACTTGAGATGCGATTCAGTATGGATTGAATCTGTAAAGTGTTTGGAATCCACTTTCACAAGGAAGAGGATCTGGGTGAATCACTTATTGATTAAAGGACGTCTATGGACTCGTTACTCGACGCATGGCCTTGGTGGGCTAAAGTCGCAGTAGTTGTTTTATTATTAGCCACTTCAGCTTTTTTCTCCATCACCGAGACTAGTATGATGGCGGCGAATCGTCATCGCTTGAAACACCGTGCCGCCAAGGGTCATCGAGGTTCAAAGCTAGCGAGCAACTTACTCAATCGTACGGAAGAATTGTTATCCGTGATTTTGATTGGTAATAACGTGATTAATACCTTTGTACCCGTTTTAATTGCGGGTATTGCAATGCAGGCATTCGGCAATAGTGGCTCGGTCTTATCGATTACCACTGCTTTAGTTGCTTTTTTAATTATCATTTTTTGCGAAATAACTCCCAAAGTCATTGGCGCTGCGTTTGCTGACAACATTTCCTCTTCAGTCAGTTGGGTAATTCGTCCTCTAGTTTGGCTACTCACGCCGATCGTTTGGTTTGTGAATCTTTTTGTCTCACTCTTACTAAGAATCATGCGACTCAACACGAAAAATGCTGATCAATCTCGCTTATCACCTGAAGAGTTAAGAAGTTTAGTGTTAGAAACTAGTCACTTTATTCCCAGTCATCACCGAAATATTTTAGTGAACTTGTTTAATCTCGAAAATATCACGGTGGATGATGTCATGACCCCGCGTTCGCAAATGGAGACCTTGGATTTATCGAGACCAATTCCAGAAGTATTGCATCAATTAGAAACTTGTTATCACCACAATCTACCGGCTACCGATCAAGATCCCGATCGCGTCATCGGTATTTTATCGGTACGGAAGGCTGTTTCCCTGATTGGGGATGAAGATCTGCAACATAAGAATTTTAAAGACCTACTCGCACAACCTTACTTTATTCCTAGTGGCACCCAAGTTCTCCAACAGATTCAGGAGTTTCAAGTCTTACAACAACGGATTGGTTTGGTCGTTGACGAATACGGCATTGTGCTCGGACTGGTGACGATCGAAGATATTGTGGAAGAACTCATTGGTGAATTTACTACCTCTTTACCTAGTCTAGCCAATAAAACCAAATGGTTAGAGGACGGCACCTATCTAGCAAATGGCAAAGCTAATTTGAGAGATTTAAATCGCTTATTGGGACTAGAACTTCCAATCGATGGTCCTAGGACCCTGAATGGTTTACTACTGGAAATTTTGCAAGATATCCCCGATCATGACGTCAGCCTGAAAGTGGCTGGTTGCGTGATGGAAATTATTCAATTTGATCAACAATCCATCAAGACAGTACGCATTCATCAACCCCATCAATCTCATCATTAATCATAAGTCCTATGTTGAATGCAAGAAGACCAAAGAATTATTCATTTATGGCAAGAAACGCTTGACCAAGCTTTTTTAGAAAAAGCTACCGATGTCCATGTAGAAGCCCAAGAAGAATTTACCCATATTCGTTTTCGGATTGATGGCAACTTAAGAACCTATCGACGCATTAAGGGAGGTTTTCATGAGCATTTATGTGCGCATATTAAAGTTTTAGCACAATTAGATATTGCAGAGAAACGCCTTCCTCAAGATGGGCGCTTACAGTTTACGCCCGAACAAATGGTTGGGATGAATGACGCGAGAACCATCCATCACATAATAGATTGTCGAGTATCGACCTTACCGACGGTGCATGGTGAAAAAATTGTCGTTCGTTTACTCACGCATCCTAATGGGCAGTTTCGATTAGAACAGCTAGGCTATGATACCCAACAAATCAATGATGTAAGGTCTAGTCTGCATGCTCCGCAAGGTTTAATTTTGGTTACCGGCCCAACTGGTAGTGGCAAAACCCTGACCTTATATACCTTTTTAGCCCTTCTCAACGATGGCTCAAGAAATATTTCTGCCGTAGAAGACCCCCCAGAAATTTTGTTATCTGGGATTAATCAGGTAGCTATAAATGAAAAATTAGGAATGGACTTTTCAAAATCGCTTCGAGCCATGTTAAGACAAGATCCCGATGTCATTATGATTGGCGAAATCAGAGATGCGGTAACCGCACAAACGGCTTTGCAAGCAGCCCAAACGGGGCACCTTGTATTAGCCTCCTTACACACCAATAATTGCGTATCCACCATTACCCGCTTACGAAACTTGGGATGTGAGCAGGATGTGCTTGCCCAGTGTTTATTGCTAGTTACTGCGCAACGACTGATTCGTAAAATCTGTACTGCCTGTTCTGCGCATCAGCCGAACTGTCCTGAATGTAAAAACACGCGGTATTCTGGACGTTTTGCCGTGCATGAGGTTTTAAAAATGAACTCCATCATCAGAAACTCGATTGAAAATAATCAATGTCCCAACGAACTCTCGAAGTTAGCTGAAATGCATGGTATGCGCTCCTTATCTGCGCAAGGTCATCTTCTTGTCAAAAGCGGCAAGACAACAGCGAGTGAAGTTCTTAGTAAGATTGGAGACGATGAATGAACCTTGCTAAGCAACAGTTATTTACGACTCAACTGGTTACTCTCTTAGATGCTGGCGTACCCTTAGTGCCGGCACTGCAAATGATGAGAGAACCGATGAACCGCACAAACTCTACCCATCATTGGTTAGACCCAATGATTGATGGGCTCCACCAAGGTCAGTCATTTTCAACTTGTTTAAGAAATTCGAAAGAAGGATTTGATGCATTTTATTGTGGGTTGGTAGAAATCGGCGAACTCTCAGGACAACTTCATCCATTACTTTGCAAAATCTCTGAGGATTTAAAAAAATCTCAAGAGATACAGGGACAATTAAAAAAGGCTTTGACCTATCCCATTTGCGTATTACTCATTTGTTTTGGCTTGTTAATTGCCATGTTAATTTGGGTTATTCCTAGTTTTGAACAAGTTTTTGCTGGGTTTAATGCCGATCTGCCACCTTTAACGAGCTTTCTTTTACAGCTATCGAGATATGTTCAAGAATCTCTGTTTCTCGGATTATTCTTGATGTTGACTCTTCTTTGCTTAGCTTATTTTTTGTGGTGGCGCTTCCCGCTACTACAAAAATTTGTTGACCGATGTTTACTTCGCCTTCCGCTAATGGGTAAACTCATTCGACATGCCTTATTAGCACGGTGGGCTACCACGATTTTTATCCTCCAAGAATCTGGTACGCCTTTGTTAAAAGCCATTCGAATCAGCGCACGTTGCTCGAATCATTGGTATTTACATGATGTCAGTGTGGAACTTTATCGCTTACTATTACAAGGTCAAGCAATTCATGAATCAGCGCTTTCAGCAGATCATCAGCAACTACTTTTTAAACGCGAAACTCTACAATTATTAAAGGTTGGAGAAGACTCAGGGGGGCTTGTCAAAATGTTGCAATACTTAGCGAATTACCACGAACGTCAACTCACCGAACAACTGGATGTGTTGATGGAGATGATTGAGCCTGCCTTAGTTGTCATCATGGGATTATTGGTGGGTGGAATGGTTGTAGCATTGTATTTACCATTATTTAAATTAGGGGAAATTGCTTGATTTGGATTTACTGCCTGGTCATTTTGCTGATTGTCACTGCCCTGGCCATCATTGATTTACGCACCATGCGATTACCTAATTATTTAACAGTCCCTTTAATGGTGTTGGGCTTACTCGTTAGTTCATTTACCGATTTTGGGTTTTGTAGTGCCTCTGAATCTCTCTTTGGCCTTCTGCTAGGGTACTTCCTGATTTGGGCTGTGAATTGTGTATATTTCCTATTTACCAAAAAACACGGCATCGGCATGGGCGATGCTAAATTACTTGCGGCGTATGGTGCTATATTAGGATTCAGTAATGTTTTACCAATATTATTTATTTCCAGCGTAATTGGTTTAATTGGGGGTATTATTTGGTTAAAATTACATAAATTAAATCATCAGGCAGCTTTTCCATTTGGACCCTTTATATGTGTAGCTGGTTTGATTGCAATTTCAGACGTAGTGTTTAAAACATTTTTTATTCGAACTTTTTTTGGGTTATAGCATTTTATGAACGATACAGTTAAACCAATGACAACAATCGGCCTCACAGGTGGTATTGGTAGTGGTAAAAGCCTTGCTGCAAAAGAATTTATCCGTTTAGGCGCTCAGGTCATTGATAGTGATGCGCTAGCACACCAGGTAACTAGTGCTGGTGGAGTTGCTATGCCAGCGATTGAAGAAGCTTTTGGTAAAGAGTTCTTAATGGAAGATGGTAGTTTAAATCGTGAGAAAATGCGCGAATATGCCTTCAATCATCGCCCAGCCTTGACCATCCTCGAAAGCATTACACACCCTCTCATTAAAGAAGCTAGTCACGCTGCTTTAGAAGCTGCCCTGAAAAAAAATCCCCCTTACATTATTTTTATGATTCCATTGCTGTTTGAATCCAATAATTGGGAAGGTCGTTTTGATAAAATCATCGTGACGGATTGCTCCGTAGAAACGCAAGTACAGCGTGTTGTCCTTAGAAATAAATTACCGAGAGAGCAAGTAGAAAAAATTATGGCTGCTCAAATGTCTCGTGAGGAACGCGTGAAAAATGCTGATTTTGTGATTAATAACGATGGTCTATTAATTGATTTGAATCTTCAAGTCATGGATATTCATCAAAAAATTATTGCCCTATAACTTTTTTTTATTAATTTTTTGATTTTTTCTTGTGCAATTCATAATTAAATCTCATACTAATAACTTCAATTTAAATCAAATAGATAGATTGTTTCCTTGTTAACTTACGAATACCCTTCTAATGAAACTGTACGCAGCCTACTGCGTCTAGAGTATTTGTTCAAGCGACAAGAAATTTTTATGGAGTCGGATGATCCTGAGCTCCATTTAAATGCAATTTCTTTGCTATTTGATATTGGTGATGTCACTTCAAGGGCTGACCTAAAGTCTAATTTATTGAAAGAATTAGACCGTCAAAGGCTCTATCTGTGTGGCTTTAGAGCAGATCAAGCCGTGAATTCCGATGCTTTAGAAACGGTCATCAAACAAATTGAAGATTGCCTTGCGACACTCAACAATTTGGTTGGTAAACCGAATACTTTAATTAATGAAAATGAATGGCTATCGATTATTCGTTCTAGATTAAGTGTTGCAGGTGGTACTAGTCCAGTTGATCTACCTAGCTTATATAGTTGGCAGCGTCTACCCGCCAAGCAACGTCGAGCACAACTGCAATCCTACACTCCAGCTTTCAATGACTGGAAAACCACTTGCCACCTATTTCTAAAGTTGTTGCGTCAATCGGGGGATTCTAAGGCTTACTCTACTGAAAATGGTTCTTTTCAACTGCCACTGACGGGTAAAACGTATCAGTTAATTCGGGTTGAGGTAGATAGTGAAGTGTTAATTCCAGAGATTAGTGCCAATAAACACGTCCTATTGATCCGTTTCTTACAAAGTTCAACCACGGGCAAGGCAACTGCTTATACAGGTCCGATTGAATTCAATTTAACGCTCTGTAATCTGTAAAGAACTGTCTTGCGTAAAAGCGCTTTCTAACGCTTATTACCCTTAAAGTTCAACAACAGAGCATAACTGCTCTCAAACTCCTTGATTTTGCATCATTTCAATAATAGATATTGTAGCTGGCAACAATGGGCTCAAAGCACAATTCGTTAGTACTCGACTAGCTTGCCAGTTTAATTCTTGATTTTCTAGACCACTTGGCACACCAGTCCAATCTTTTACAAGGTGTAAATGAAGTCTGACATAGGCATGTGGATAATCATGTTCTATCACCCCAAATGCATGACTTTGATGCACCTGGATACCAAGCTCTTCCTCGAGCTCTCTGACTAAAGCTTGGTGCGGGCTCTCACCTTGTTCAATTTTGCCACCAGGAAATTCCCAGTAGCCCGCGTAGGGTTTGCCAATTGGGCGGTTGGCGAGTAAATAATCATTATTTTCTCGAAGTATGATTCCGACCGCCACTTCCGTAATTGGCCTAGTCATTTACTGCGCGCCTGCAAAGTGCCTTGCAAATTGCCAAGCTACCCGACCAGAACGTGAACCTCGCTCCAAAGCCCAGACTAAAGCCTCAGGCTTGGCTTTGGCCACGGCATCCGCATCGAGACCAAAATGCGCCAACCAGTGCGCCACGATTTCTAAATACTCATCTTGTTTGGGCGGATAAAAAGATACCCATAAACCAAAGCGTTCGGATAGTGAGATTTTTTCTTCAACAACTTCACCAGGATGAATTTCACCGTCAGAACTATGCTGATAACCTTCATTGTCTTTCATATACTCAGGCAATAAATGCCGGCGATTTGAAGTCGCATAAATCAATACGTTCTCAACTTGAGCGGATAAAGAACCGTCCAAAGCAGATTTGAGCGCCTTATAACCGGCCTCGCCATCCTCGAAAGATAAGTCATCACAGAAAACAATAAACTTTTCAGGCCGACCTGCCAAAATTTCCGTGAGATCTTGCAAGTCCGATAAGTGCTCCTTATCAACCTCAACAAGTCTCAAGCCTGCCGCATAAAACTGATTTAAACAGGCTTTGATCAACGAAGATTTACCAGTACCTCTGGCACCCGTTAACAACACATTGTTAGCTGGTTTGCCCGCTACGAAGTGTTGGGTATTGTTTACAATCTGCTCTTTCTGACGATCAATGGCTTGTAAATCATCAAATGAAATATCTGATAAATGCCAAATCGGTTTCAAAAACCCGAGGTTACCCAGTAAAGACTGTCTTCTTTGCCAACGAAATGCTTTCGCATTTTGCCAGTCCTCTTGCGTTAACGGCTTAGGGAAAAAAACCTCTAAGCGTTCAATAAATTGATCTAATTTTTCACTCATAGTTATATTGTAATTTGTGCGACAAAAACCTGTCCGATTAGGAACGATAGTCGGCGTTAATGGATACGTACTCATGTGAAAAATCGCAGGTCCACATCGTTCGTTCGGATTGACCACGTCCCAAATCGACGGTCACTTTAATCTCTGCCTCAGACATCACACGTTGACCATCTTCCTCGCGATAGTCTGGGTTGCGACCGCCGTCTTTGGCTACCCAAACATCACCCAACCATAATTGCACATGGTTGACGTCTAAATCTTGAATACCCGCATAACCAATCGCGGCAAGAATTCTACCTAAATTCGGATCACTCGCAAAAAATGCTGTCTTTACCAGTGGTGAGTGAGCGATTGCTTCGCCTACTAACTTGCATTCCTCTAGGTTAGCTCCACCTTTGACTTCAATTGTCATAAATTTTGTAGCGCCCTCACCGTCCCGCACAATTTTTTTCGCAAGGTCTTGAGCCGTGGCTAGAAGCATCGCTTTGAAAGGTGCATAAGCAGCATGCTCTGTACTATCAATGTAAATGCCACACTGATTGGATGCCATGATGATGAAAGAGTCATTCGTTGAGGTGTCGCCATCAATCGTAATTGCATTGAAAGATAAATCAGCCACCTCTTTGGTTAAGGTATTGAGCAACTGTGCGTCAATGCCGATATCGGTCCCAATGAAGCCCAACATAGTTGCCATATTGGGGTGAATCATACCAGCGCCTTTACTAACGCCTGACATAGAAACCTTAACACCCGCAATTTCTTGTGAGCTTGAGTATGCCTTCGGTAAAGTATCCGTCGTCATGATCGCAAAGGCTGCGTCATACCAACCAGCATCTATCAGATTCGCTTTAGCAGCGGATAAGGCTGTAATAATTTTAGCCACCGGTAATGGCTCTAAAATCACTCCGGTTGAGAATGGCAATACTTCCTCTGGAGTAATTTCCAATAGGGCAGCAACCGCATCACATACTGCATTGGCATCTTTTAGACCTGGTTCTCCAGTGCCGGCATTCGCATTACCGGTATTAATGACCAAGGCCCGGATACCCGTGGTTTGCGCCAGATGCTGTTTACAAATTTGCACTGGAGCGGCACAAAAGCGATTTAAAGTAAAGACACCACTCACTGACGACCCCGGAGTAAGGGTAATGATCAGGACATCCTTGCGATCAGCTTTTTTAATTCCCGCCATAGCATAGCCTAATTGAATACCGGGAATGGGCAAAAGGTCAGACGGACTTAAAGGATGCAAATGAACGGCCATAGTAAAACTTTCAGTAAAAATTGATAAATTCAGGTGGTTAGAATCAGCTTGGTTTAATTTGGTATCGTTTTAATATTTTCAACGATTTTCTTGCTCCACTCTTTATAGTAAGCCGGTGTAAAGTGTTGCCCATCTGTGGTTTGCCACTCATCTGGCTTTGACATCTTCAGAGAGTCGATATATTTACAAGGTGCCACTGAATTCGCCAGAACTTCATTTAAATCTTTGACTCTTCCATGGGTTTTACCAGTCATATATCCTTCATTTCCCCATGGTGGCCCTACCCATAAACAAGGTTTATTCAACTCAGCAATTTTTTTGGATAAAATCTTCACTTCTGTAGATACATTGAACTTAATCATCTGTTCTTTATATTTACCCAGCGTATCGCCCATGATGACAACAACGACATCAGGTTTGTCTTGGGCGACTAAATCGGTAATTGGCTTTGTTTTGGCTGACTTGCCCAACGATAATTGAATCGGTGCATTAAAGGCTCTTTCTGCACCGCCGCATAAGCCGTTGGACTCCATCAGCCATTGACTAGGCTCAGATCCACACACGCCCATGGAGTGCACTTTGGCGCCTTGACTTTGGAGATTTTCATGTAAGCTAGTAATCAAGTATCCTGGTTTAGCCATATGACTGGCACCAATAATAAGAAACGTTAAGTTTGTAAGTAACATTCAATAGCCCCTTTCCAAGCAATTTAAAACGACATAAAAAGATGACGCATCATCGATTGATCATGCTCCATTTTACCGAGTCCCGTAGACTCCTTCTAAGCCAAACGAACTAAAAGCAATACATAAAATAATCCAAACTACACACGCGTAGGGATTTCTCAAAAAATGATATTTTCTAGCTAATTTAGGGAATGCAAATTCAAAAGCAATCAATAGGGTCGCAAAAATCACCGTTAACAAGGTCTTGGTATCAAACTCTAAATGGCTACTAATCACATTATTTGGGTCTGAGTTCCAAGTGAAGATTTGTTGGAACTTAAAGAATAAGAGGGAAGAATCTGACTCAGAGAAAATTAATCTTCCCAAAACAACAATCAAGGGAAATAGCAACAAAGCGAATAGCTTTGCTAATGCCTTGTTAGCGATGATTTTTAAAATGTAATAGGTAAGTACCCAAAATAGCGCATGGAAAGTACCCCAAATGACAAAATTTAAAGTCACTCCATGCCACATCGCCGAACTTATAAATACTAAGAAGATCGCTACTGGCAAACCAAAGGTCTTTTTAAAGGGTAGGAAAAATAGATTCTTTAACACCGTCGATAAGCTAATATGCCAACGTTGCCAATATTCAATCACATTCCTGGCCGCGAAAGGACTATTGAAGTTCATCACCGTCCGCACTCCAAATAAATTCAGCGCGCCAAATGCCATCATCGTGATGCCCGCAAAATTAAAATACACATAAGCCTCAAAAGCAATCGCAAACACGAGGATATCAAGGGCTTCGGTGGATTCTTTTAGGATCAGTAATTGCGCTAAACCAGAGGCAACAACACTAAATAAGAAAGTGCCCAGAATCATCCAGCGAAGATAAATAAAAGTTCTTTTCTTACTAAATGCTGAGGTTGCTGGAGCTGTCAGCGCCACAGGTCCTGAATTAAACCGGACGGGTTGCATGATATTCAGAAATAAACTTTTAAGTGTGAACTGATCATGATAAATAAAGAGGGCTATACCAGCGCTCACAAAGGAGACGCCCAACCAATTTAATGAAGAACTATTGCCGTTAAACCCCGTAAGTACCCCAATTTGACCGGTCAAACTTAAGATTGGGGTGATAAAAAATACTGCATAAGCTAAGCCTACCCGCGCAAATTGATTCTTTCGAACTAACTGATATAGAGCCCAAATAGCTATAGAACTTAGGGCCGTGAAGATGCTTGCAAAGCCCACACCTTTTGAGAAAAATATTAAACCATATCCAATCAAATAAATAAGAACAGGACCTAATAGATTTTTAGTGTGAAGTTTCATATGTACCAATTGATCAAAATTTACAAAAATTACGATACCGAAACACAAAATAGGCCAGCTCTACGGAATCAGGGCGGTAACTACTTCGCCCTGACATTTCCATGGCAACGCTATTCTTTTAAACTATACAACTTGACCGTGGCAGTGCTTATATTTTTTTCCACTTCCACATGGGCAAGGATCATTTCTGCCCACTTTTGGACCGGTACTCATCACATTATTGAGAACTTGAGAATTGATAAACGATTCTAGTTGTTCTTGTGGTGGTTCCTCGCCATTTGCCTCGGCATGTTGATATTGCACATCTCTTAACTGATTCAGATCTTCTTGAATCATTTCAGTAGCATCATTCAACTGCTCTGCTGATTGGATTTGGACATTCAGAATCGTTTTAGTAATATCGCGTTTAATCACTTCTAAAAACTCAGCATATAACTGAAATGATTCTTTACGATATTCTTGTTTAGGATCTTTTTGCGCATAACCACGTAAATGAATCCCCTGGCGTAAATAATCTAGTGAGGCTAAATGCTCACGCCAATGACTGTCCATGCTATACAAAAATACCGATCTTTCAAACCCAGAGAAAGAAGTTGCATCTGCTTGATCTAATTTTGATTGGTATAAGCGCTTTGCGTCTTCCTGAACCCAAGCAATCACATCGGCCACATCTACTTCTTGGGCTTTCTCAACTTTTTCTGCTAAGGCAACTTGAAGCCCCCAATCTTGTTGTAGTTCTTTCTCAAGACCAACAAGATCCCACTGCTCAGGCAAGGTTTCGGGAGGGAGATATTGCGTGACCAAATTGCTAAAGACATCTTCCCGTAAGTTAATAATTAAGCCACTCACGTGATCCGATTCAAGTACCTGATTACGGAGTTGATAGGTTTCACGGCGTTGATCATTCGCTACATCATCGTATTCTAATAATTGCTTACGAATGTCAAAGTTACGACCTTCGACTTTGCGTTGGGCAGATTCGATAGCACGGGAAACCATACCTGCTTCAATCGGCTCCCCTTCCGGCATTTTGAGTCGATCCATCACAGCACGCAGGCGATCACCAGCAAAAATCCTTAACAAGTCATCATCGAGTGATAAATAGAAGCGTGAAGACCCAGGGTCGCCTTGGCGACCTGAACGACCTCTTAACTGATTATCAATCCGGCGACTTTCATGGCGTTCCGTACCAATAATATGCAATCCACCTGCATTGACGACCTGCTCATGCAAACCTTGCCACTCATCTTCTAAGATTTTAATACGATCACTTTTTTGAGCTTCACTCAAGGAACTATCTTCTAAGAGTAAGCTAGATTGCTTTTCAACATTACCGCCCAATACAATGTCAGTACCACGACCCGCCATGTTCGTGGCAATCGTAATCATTTTTGGACGTCCAGCTTGAGCAATAATTTCTGCTTCTCTGGCATGTTGTTTAGCGTTTAAGACTTGATGTGGTAATTTTTCTTTGGTCAAAATTTCAGAGATCAACTCTGAGTTTTCAATCGAAGTCGTACCAACTAATACAGGTTGACCACGCTCATAGCAATCCTGAATATCTTTAATCACTGCTGCGTAGCGTTCTTTGGAGGTTTTATAGATTTGATCTTGTTTATCTAATCGCTTACTGATTCGATTCGGTGGTACTACAACCGTTTCTAGTCCATAAATTTCCTGAAACTCATACGCCTCAGTATCAGCGGTACCCGTCATACCCGATAATTTCTGATACATCCTAAAGTAATTTTGGAAGGTAATCGTAGCGAGCGTTTGGTTCTCGCTATTAATCTGCACACCTTCTTTGGCTTCTACCGCTTGATGAAGTCCATCAGACCAACGGCGACCCACCATTAAACGACCGGTAAATTCGTCAACGATCACTACTTCACCATTTTGAACAACATAATGCTGATCACGATGAAATAAGGTATGAGCCCGGAGTGTTGCTAACAGATGATGCATCAAAGCAATATTCTGTGGGGCATATAAGGAATCACCCGCCTGCAACAACCCAATTTGACCAAGAATGTTTTCCGCCTTTTCATGACCAGACTCTGTCAAGAACACTTGCTGAGACTTTTCGTCAATGACATAGTCGCCAGGTTTTTCAACGCCAGTACCATCCGCCTTCTCTTCGCCAATTTGGCGATCTAAATAAGAAGGAATGACATTCATTTTTACGTACAGCTCAGTATGGTCATCGGCTTGGCCAGAAATAATCAATGGGGTACGGGCTTCATCAATTAAGATCGAATCGACCTCATCAACAATTGCATAGTTCAAGCCACGTTGTACTCGACTACCAATTTCGTGGACCATGTTGTCACGTAAATAGTCAAATCCAAACTCATTATTCGTACCGTAAGTAATATCAGAAGCATAAGCAGACTGCTTATCAGCATGCGTCATTTGCGATAAATTAATACCTACCGTGAGGCCCAAGAAGTTATACAAGCGCCCCATCCACTGCGCATCTCTGGAGGCTAAGTAATCATTCACGGTAACCACATGGACGCCTTTGCCTGATAAGGCATTTAAGAATACTGGTAAAGTAGCGGTGAGGGTCTTTCCCTCGCCGGTTCTCATTTCAGCAATCTTGCCTTGGTGCAATACCAGTCCACCGACTAATTGCATATCAAAGTGACGCATTTTCATGGTCCGACGACTAGCTTCTCGTACTAAAGCAAAAGCTTCTGGCAACAAGTTATCAAGACTTTCACCACTAGCGACGCGTTCTTTTAACTCTTGGGTTTTCCCAGGAAATTGTTCGTCACTGAGGGCCTCAAATTTCGGCTCTAAAGCATTGATTTGAGCTACCGTTTTACGGTATTGTTTTAGTAAGCGATCGTTACGACTGCCAATTATCTTTTTTAAGAGTCCAGATACCATGATGTTTTTCGTAGAAATTCAATCTAAGAGTTTATCATTCATGCATATTAATTCCATGAATGTAATGTTTAATTCTTATTTTCCCACAGGCTTTTAAAAAACTACTACTTCCTCATCGAAATAAGTAAATAATGTTTTAACTAAACCCATCAATGACCGCTAAAAATCCTCATTCCCTAGAAATCTCGGAGTTACTTTCGGTAAATTTGGCGAACAGTCCTTTGAAAGAGGTTTTTACGAACTTTGAACTTAGAAAAAAATATCTAGTGGCACTAACTCAAGCACTTGATTTAATTGGATTTAATCATTTTTCTAACGACATTTTTATCGGCGAAATGAATGATAAGGGGGTGATTTGCTTATTTACCCGTCATGCCAGCATTATTTCAAGACTTAAAAATAAATTGCCCAGCCTACTGCATTGCTTTCGAGAGTCAGGCTTTGCAGTGACAGAAATACAACTAAAAGTTTTACCGAAATCCGATGTAGACAACGGTTTATCTCGACCAGAGGAACCCAAAGCGAATCCTCAGCCACTTTCTGCCGCCCAAGTTCAATCCTGGGAGATGTTACTTCGTAATACCGATCCAGAATCCCCGACCTATCAAGCTATTCAATTATTAATCGCCAACGCCAAAAAACGAGCCTAAAAGTGTTTAAGGTTGCCGTAAAAAAGGCAAGAGTGGGCTAGTTGAACTTAATCGGCTATCAGATTGAGGTTCGCTGTAAATGCGCTTGGAGCTTTCGACATCTCATCAAAATGCACTATTTCATAGGTTTGTGGATTCGCAAACATTTTTCGCAATAGTAAATTATTGAGCCCGTGACCAGACTTTTCTGCAGTATAAACGCCAATAATCGGATAGCCGGCTAAATACAAATCGCCAATCGCATCCAAAATTTTATGGCGGACAAATTCGTCCTCGAAACGTAATTCTTCGTTATTCAGAATCCGGTGCTCATCTAACACAATGGCATTATCTAAACTGCCGCCCCGCGCGAGTCCAATTTCCCTAAGCGCTTCTACTTCGTGGGCAAAACCAAAGGTTCTAGCACGACCAATTTCTTTGACATAGGTCGTATTGGCAAAATCAATGATGCATCTCTGACCGGTTTTATCAAGTGCTGGGTGTTTAAAATCAATCGTAAAATCCAGTTTAAAACCGTCAAACGGTTCTAATCTTGCGACTTTATCACCCTCAGTTACCTCAATCAATTCCTTGATTTTTATGAATTTTTTTGGTGAGTTTAAAGTTTTTATGCCAGCAGATTGCAATAAGAATAAAAAGGAGGCTGCGCTGCCATCCATAATCGGAATTTCTTCACCGTCGATTTCAACGATCAAATTATCAATCCCAAGTCCAGAACAAGCTGACATGAGATGCTCAACCGTCGAGATACGATGCTCCCCAATTTGCAAGACACTCGCTAGGCGCGTATCGGTAATATTTTCAGCTTTCGCTGGAATAGGAGTATGTGGTTCCTGATCAAGCCGTATAAAAACAATACCTGTATCAACAGGTGCGGGTTTTAGGAACAAATTTGACTTTGTTCCCGAGTGCAGCCCAATTCCAACCGTCTTAATGGGTTCAGCAATGGTGGTTTGTTTTAACATAAGCTGCAATTACACCTGTCGATACATTAATAATCGGAATTATAAGTTTTTTAAAGCAGAAGCAGCGTCACTCACTTCAAACTTGCCAGCAGCTTCAACTGCGAGATGTTCTACCACGCCATCATTCACAATCATCATATAACGTTGTGAACGCACGCCTAATCCACGAGCAACTAAATCTAACTCGAGGCCGAGGGCTTTCGTCAATTCGCCGCTACCATCTGACATCATGCGAACCGTTTTACCAACCTTGAGATCTTTACCCCAAGCGCCCATCACAAAAGCATCATTTACTGCCACACACCAAATTTCATCAACGCCTTTTGCTTTGATAGCAGCTGCGTGTTCTACATAGCCTGGCACATGTTGTGCTGAACAGGTAGGTGTGTAAGCACCTGGCAATCCAAAGATAACAACTTTTTTGCCCTTGAGGATTTCAGCAACTTGGAAGGCGTTCGGGCCTAAAGTACAACCTTCTGTTTCTTCAGAAATAAATTCGTAAACCGTAGCGTTAGGTACCTTTTGTTGAACAGCGATCATATTCTCTCCTTAAATTCAGTTATAAAAAATACCGACAGTAGTGCTTTCGTCGTCAACGGAGGCACACTACTGTCAATCCTTCAATCATACTGTTTTCTATATGACCGCGTTTAACTACCTTACAACTGAGTATTAATCAGCTTGCTTTCTTAAAAACGCGGGAATATCAAAAAACTCTGCACCCTTCTCCAACATCGCTTTCGCTTGTGGTGAACTCGCGGCATTTAACTGCCCAACACCCCTACTTGGATTTGGACGAGTTACTTGTGGCGCAAGATTAACGGCTGTATTACCAACATTCATTGATGACATCACCGGAATCTCGTTTTCCAAGCTAGGTGCAATTTGGCTATTCGCAAAAGTAGATGTCGCCATATTATTTTGGGTATTCACAGTGATTGGACTAATTGGAGCAAAAGTCTCTAAAGTCGTCACAGGTACGGATGATTGTGGACCATACGTGCCAGTGCCAGCTCCAGTATGCCAAACAAGTTCAATATTCTTGTTTTGCTCTTGTGCTTTTCTCGGACCATTTAAGCCAGTTGCAACGACGGTCACCCGGATTGCATCACTTAATGATTCATCGTAAACAGTACCAAAAATAATCGTTGCATCTTCTGCCGCGTAACCACGAATAGCAGACATCACTTCTCTTGTTTCTGATAAACGGAGTGAACGACTTGCCGTAATATTGACAAGCACGCCACGTGCACCTGATAAGTTAACACCTTCTAATAATGGTGAGGCTACAGCTGCTTCCGCTGCAAGTCTTGCACGATCAACACCAGAAACCGTTGCCGTACCCATCATTGCTTTACCTTGCTCACTCATCACTGTTTTCACATCTTCAAAGTCGACGTTAATTAAACCTTGTTCATTGATGATTTCTGCAATACCAGCAACCGCATTATGGAGAACATCGTCCGCAGTACTAAATGCTTTATCCATTTCCGCATCTTCGCCCATGACCTGAAATAATTTCTCATTCAGAACCACGATTAAGGAGTCGACATATTTTTCTAATTCAAACGCACCCTCTTCTGCAATACGTGATCTTTTCGCACCTTCAAAATCAAATGGCTTACTCACGACCCCAACAGTCAAAATACCCATTTCTTTTGCTATTTGCGCTACGATCGGAGCTGCACCAGTACCTGTGCCACCTCCCATACCTGCAGTAATGAAAACCATGTGAGCACCTTGCAACACATCTGCAATTCTTGCTTTAGCTTCTAATGCTGAGCTTGCCCCTACATCAGGTCTAGCTCCTGCACCCAAACCGGTTAAACCCAACTGTAAGTTGATTTCAGCCTTTGAACGCTTTAATGCACCCGCATCCGTATTCATACAAATAAATTCAACGCCTTGCACACCACGACGAATCATGTGTTGCACTGCATTGCCCCCGGCGCCACCAACCCCAATCACACGGATGTTGGTTTTACCTGCTGTATCAGCATCTAACATTTCAAACTCCATTATTGTTACCTCCTATTTATATACTACATTGACGACTACTTAATAAACTCTTTATTTCATAATCTTTTAAAAATTACCTAAAAACCATTCTTTTGCTCTTTGAAATGCACCTCTTAATGGGCGCGCTTCTAATTCTTGTTGGCCTAATACAATTTGGGTCCGACCTTCACGTAACAACCCAATTCCAGTTGCATATTTAGGGTTTCTCAAAACCTCTTTGAACTGCCCGTTATATTCTGGATAACCAATCCTTGCTGGCTTATTAAAGATTTCCTCAGCAAGTTCTATCACCCCTGGCATCATGACCGTACCGCCAGTTAAAACCACGCCAGACGGAGTCATTTGCGAGAATCCTGAGTGTTCTAAAGACTCAACCACGAATTTGAAGAGCTCTTCCATTCTTGGTTCAATCACAGCAGCTAAAGATTGCTTAGAGATAGGACGATATTCACGTTCGCCAATACCAGGTACATCAATCATGGCAGCTGGATTAGCTAATGCCTGTTTGGCAATGCCGTGCGATATTTTCAAATCCTCCGCATCCATCGTGGGCGTTCTCAAGGCCATTGCGATGTCATTCGTAATTTGATCACCACCTAAAGGAATAATTTCTGTGTACTGAATGACGCCCTGAAAGTAGACCGCAATGTCTGTGGTACCACCACCAATATCAACTAATACAACCCCTAGCTCTTTTTCATCTTTTGTCAAAACAGCGAGACTTGAGCAAAGTGGTTGAAGGACTAAGGCGTTAATTTCTAAACCGCAACGTCTGATGCACTTAATGATATTTTGTACGGCACTTACCGCACCGGTCACTATATGTGCATTGACTTCTAACTTTTGACCACTCATACCAATGGGGTCTCTCACGCCATCTTGGTTATCAATCAAATACTCTTGAATCAGCATGTGCAATACTTGTTGGTCAGTCTGAATATTGATGGGCTTTGCATTTTCATGTACCCGCTCAACATCAGCAGCACTCACTTCTTTGTCCCGAATAGCGACCATGCCCTTGGTATTAAAACTATGCACATGATTTCCAGCGATGCCAGTAAAGACATTTTCTACACGACACTCTGCCATCACTTCAGCTTCTTCTAATGCTTTTTGAATCGATTGCACGGTGTCTTCGATATTAACGACGACCCCTTTCTTGATTCCCTGAGAAGGCGCATTGCCAATACCGATCACATTAAACTCGCCATCGTCTTCGATTTCCGCAACCAGAGCCAGTACCTTTGAAGTACCGATATCTAATGCGACGAGTAAGTTACGATGATCTTTACTCATTGTTTTTTACTTCCCATGTGTTCACTTTGTTTAACTTTCTTCACTTCTCGTTTATTTAATTTGGATTCTGGTTTCATCTCTGTATTGGCAGATGGTGCTTTCATATTGAGTGGCGTTTCAGTAGCATTGGACTCTTCATCAACGCCCTCTAAAGGCACTGATAAAAGTTGATTTAAACCAGCTAACTTGATCTCACTAGAACGTGCATCTTGTTTAGAACCAGTCCCTAAGGAAAATCCATTGTTGTAGCGAAGATCCACATAATTTACCGGCGCGGTTAATTTTTTCTCTAACTCTGGCCATAGTTTGAAAAACTTATCCAAGCGTTCAGTAATTTGCTTTCTGTCCTTATCATTTAAATCACGCCCTAATTCAAAGACTAAACCATTGTCCAGTTTGACGGTCCATGAATACCTAGAACTGAGAGTGAGGGCAACCACTTTGTAATTGAGTTTGTTAAACCAACTTTCTAACTGTTGATAAAGTACTAAAACCTCTTTGTTGCTATTCGGCGGACCTTGAAAAACCACTAAATTTTTCCGATCATTTGCCTCAGCAAGATTTACTGTAAATAATTCGCCGTAGTTATTGATTAACTCAGGGCCATTTTGTCCTAACCAAACACCAACAGGTTCATGTTCCTCAATCGATACTTGAATTTGATTTGGCCAAACTCTTCTCACACTAGCCACTCTGACCCAAGGCATTTCTTCAAATGCAGCACGCGCTTCATTCAGGCGTAAGGTGAAAAAATTACCACTAAATTGACTAATCGCTTTGGTTTTGATTGCTGGTACTTTGATGTGATCTAACTCTTGATCGTTCGCTGATTGCACCACGATTTGTTCAATATTGAAGACGGGGCGCTGACCAATCCAATAGAGTCCCCAAAGAATCACAATAGCCCCAAATGCAATCACAAACCAATGCGTGAGCTGCTTCATTCTTTCTGGATAATTCCAAACTGGTGACAAGATAAAAACAAGAATCGTTAGTAGGCCCGTACCCGTCGATTTCATCGTCGCCAAAAACCATTGGCCTAACATTTCACCCAAAGATTGATTATTTTTTGCCTGTTTGCGGAGATCTTTTAGCGGAATACTAGATGAACTCATTGTTCTCCCTCCAACTTTTTCATCTTCACCATAGTAGAAGTTGTGCCATTAGATAGTTTGGAATTCATCAACACCCAAAGAACTAATTCAGCATACGTTAAACCAGCAGCTTTAGCCGCCATTGGCACTAAAGAATGTGTTGTCATACCTGGCGAGGTATTCATTTCAAGCAAATAAGGGACTTGGGTCTTCTTATCCAACATCACATCCGCCCGCCCCCAACCTCTACAACCTAATACTTGATAGGACTTCAAGACCAATTGCTGAATCTTTTCTTCCAATGCTGGATCTAAGCCAGTGGGGCAAAGGTATTTTGTATCATCAGAAAAGTATTTATTGTGATAGTCATAATTGGCGGCAGGAGCCACAATTTTGATGAGTGGTAAGGCTTGGGCTGAAGCCCCCTCACCCACAATCGGGCAAGTCAACTCGTCCCCAATGATGCATTGTTCTGCCATCACATCTTGATCCATCTGCGCAGCTAATTGATATGCTGCAGGTAGCTCGTCGACATGATTCACTTTGCTTAAGCCTAAGGAGGAGCCCTCTCTCGCAGGCTTCACAATTAAAGGCAAGCCAATGTCTTGAATCAGCGCAGCCCAATTCGTATCCGCGTGAATCATTTGATATTTTGGCGTCGACAAACCATGGCTTAACCAAATTTGTTTGGTGGTCTGTTTATCGATTGCCATGGCAGAAGCCATGACCCCACTTCCTGTGTAGGGAATACCTAATTGTTCTAGCAGTCCTTGCATGGTTCCATCTTCACCAAATCGACCGTGCAGAGAAATCATCACCCGGTCAAATTGGTGCTGCACAATACTTTCAATCGGCTCATGCAGTGGATCGAAACCGACAGCGTTCACACCGCTATCTAATAATGCTTGCAACACACCAGTACCTGACTGAATCGAGATATCGCGTTCCGCAGACAAACCACCTAACAAGACGCCCACTTTACCCAAGGATTGAGGTTTTAGATTCGCTAATTGTTCTTTGACTTGGGCAATCCAATGCGAGAGTTGTGCCGCTTGAGTCAGTACTTGTAAATTACTCATCAGCACCCTCTCTTGCAGTCGCTTGCACAATCTGATGAGGCACAGCGGAGATGGAGCCAGCACCCATCGTAATCACCACATCACCAGCTTGCACATGCTGCAAAATGGTGGCAGCCATTAACTTCACCTCTTTTTCCAAAACCATCTGCTCTGCCTGTAGACAGTCAATCTGTCCTTTTTGCATCGATGCACGTAATGCATCGATCAAACTTTGACTATCAGCACCCTGAATCTTGGGCTCTCCAGCTGGATAAACCTCCGTTAAGACGAGAGCATCAAATTGACGCAGTACTGTCACGAAATCACCAAAGCAATCTCTTGTGCGTGTATAGCGATGCGGCTGAAAGGCTAGAACCAATCTTCTGTTAGGAAACGCACCTCTAGCCGCGGCTAGTGTTGCCGCCATTTCTACAGGATGATGACCATAATCATCAATCAAGGTAAATGTGGCACCCTCTTGCCCTGGAATATTAATATCACCATATTTAGTAAATCTTCTACCCACACCCTTAAACTCAGCGAGGGCTTTGATAATCGCCGCATCGGATACACCAAGCTCAGTAGCAACACTAATTGCTGCTAGTGCATTCCGCACATTATGCAAACCGGGCAAATTCAAAGTAATTTCAAGCGGCCCTGGTTTTTTGCCGTGTCGGCGAATCGTTCGCCGCGTCACCGTAAACTGCATCGTTGCACCAACGGCCACAACATCGTGCGCCATGATGTCTGCATCTTCTGACAAGCCATACTTTAAAACGGATTGTGAGACGAATGGCAACATATCTCGAACGTTGGCATCATCTACGCAAAGTATCGCGATGCCATAAAAAGGCATTCTTTGGGTAAATTGCACAAATGCTTGTTTCAGCCGAGGCATCGAATGTTGGTAGGTTTCCATGTGATCGGCATCAATGTTCGTAATGACTTCCATCACAGGCAGTAAATTTAAAAAGGATGCATCCGATTCATCGGCTTCCGCCACAATGAAGTCACCCGTTCCCAACCGAGCATTCGCACCGGCCGAGGTTAACTTGCCACCAATCACAAACGTGGGGTCAAATTCTCCTTCAGCCAAAACAGAAGCGACTAAACTCGTAGTCGTAGTCTTCCCGTGCGTGCCAGCAATAGCGATACCTTGCTTGAGACGCATTAACTCACCGAGCATCACCGCCCGTTGAATCACCGGTATGGATGCCGCTCTCGCCGCTAATATCTCCGGATTATCACCCGTCACCGCCGTAGAAATAACGACCGCCTCTGCATCACCAATATTTTGGGCATGATGACCAATTTGAATTTCAGCACCATATTCTGCTAAACGTTGCGTGGTACTACTTGCTTGAATATCCGAGCCACTGACACGGTAGCCTAAATTTAAAAGCACTTCTGCGATGCCGCTCATCCCCGCGCCGCCGATTCCAACAAAATGGATATGTTGAACGATATGTTTCATGTAGTACTCACTTCTTTACAAATCTCAGCCACACTTTGCGTGGCAAATGGCTTCGCCTGCTTTAAGGCATTTTGCGCCATGATCAACAGCATTTCCCGATTTAAACTCATCAACCAATCCGCTAATAATTGCGGGGTTAAATCCTTCTGAGCGATTAACTTTGCTGCACCAACCGCGGCTAAATATTGGGCATTCTTCGTTTGATGATCATCCACTGCAAATGGAAATGGCACTAATAGAGAAGGTACGCCACATGCCGCAAGTTCCGCTACCGTCATTGCGCCAGATCGACAAATCACGATATCGGCCCCCGCATAGGCAGTAGCCATCTTTTCAATAAAAGGTACCACTTGTGCTTGAACACCTTGGTCTTGATAGTTTTGCGTCAATTGCTCAATATGTTTTGCACCCGCTTGATGTAAAACCTCTGGTCTTACTTCTAACGGTATCAGTTGTAATGCCTTTGGCACGATGTCATTTAATGCCGTAGCGCCTAAACTGCCACCTACCACGAGTAAGCGCAGGACCCCAGTTCGAGCTTGGTATCGAATTTCTGGAGTCGGTATTTGTAGCAAGTCAGAGCGTAATGGATTACCGACCCACTGAGCTTTCGCTAATACTTTCGGGAAAGCACATAAAACTCTTTTGGCAACGGTAGCGAGTACTCGATTCGCCATACCCGCCACCGAATTTTGCTCATGTAAAACGAGTGGAATACCACTCATCACGCCAACTAATGCACCAGGAAAACTAACATAGCCGCCCATGCCCAACATCACTGATGGCTTGATTCTGCGCATGATTCGTAAGCTTTGCCACATTGCTTTGTATAAATTAAAAGGTAAGCGGAGTTTGACGAACAAGCCTTTTCCTCGGACACCACCAAAGTCAATGGGTTCAAAAGCAAATCCAGATTGCTTGATCAAATCAAATTCCATACCAGAAGGATTACCTAACCAATGAACCCGCCAGCCTTCTAGCCGCAAATATTCTGCAACTGCTAAGCCCGGAAAAATATGCCCCCCAGTGCCACCCGCCATGACTAAAATACATTTTGAAGTAGGTATTAAGCGCGTCATATTTTGGCACCTCGCATCAAGGCACGATTCTCGGCATCTATTTTCAACAGGACAGCAATTGCTACGGCATTCATTAATAAGCCAGAGCCGCCATAACTAACCAGTGGCAAGGTAAGTCCCTTCGTTGGCAATAACCCAAGGTTCACGCCCATATTGATGAAACATTGCCACCCAATCCAAATCCCAATACCTTTGGCAACTAAGCCAGCAAAGCTACGATCGAGTTGTAAACAAGTTCTACCAATCATGAAACATCTACGAACGATGTAATAAAAACCGACAATTACTACGAGGACACCAACAAAACCGAGCTCCTCGCCAATCACCGCGAGAATAAAGTCGGTATGTGCTTCGGGTAAATAATGTTGTTTTTCAATGCTGCCACCTAAGCCCACTCCAAACCATTCACCTCGACCAAAGGCCATTAAGGAATGCGTTAATTGGTACGCTTTATCTTGGGCATATTCCTCTTTCCAAGGATTTAAGAAGGCAAAAATACGCTCTCTTCTAAACCTTGAAGTGGCCACAATAATACCGAAAGCACCTAGGCCCATCAAAATCATATAACTAAATAATTTGGCATTGATTCCGCCTAAAAATAAGATTCCCATCGCAATGGCGGCCACCACCATTAAGGCTCCCATATCTGGCTCTAACATTAAAAGCCCGCCAACCACAACAACGATCATGCCTAAAGGTAAAAATCCTTTTAAGAAGGAATGTAAATATTCTTGGCGCCGCACGGTATAGTGCGCAGCAAAGACGACCGCGGCAAATTTCATCAATTCAGATGGCTGAAAATTCATGAGTCCCAGTGGTAACCAACGCTTCGAGCCATTGACTGATTTACCAAGTCCTGGAATCAAGACGGCAATCAACATGAGGACGGTCACAATAAAAAGCAAGGGGGCAATTTTATCCCATACTTTGGAGGGCAAGCGATACACAATCAAGCCGGCGATCACAGCAACCCCTAAAGAAAATAGATGTCTAATTAAGAAATAGGTGGTTGTGTAGTTGGCATATTTTTTACCATCGGCTAAGGTAATAGACGCTGAGTACACCATCACGGTTCCTAGTAAGACCAGCAACACAACAGCCCATAAGAGGGACTGGTCCCATGTCGCCATGGCTGAACGAGAGTAAGTAATCGTCTTCGTCGCATCCCTTAATTCTGAACGAAACTCATTTAAACCCTGACGAATTCCACCGCCAAAGCCAAGCTTTGAGATGACTCGTCCACGGAATAAATTCATCATACTTTGGGCGATCATGAGTTTCATTCGATCGCTCCAAAGGAGTTAATGCTCAACTCTTCAACTGCATTCACAAAGACTTCTGCGCGGTGTTGATAGTTCTTAAACATATCAAAACTAGCACATGCTGGTGACAATAAAACACGATCTCCAGCAACGGCAGTACTAGCTGCTTGTAAAACAGCATCCTCTAAACTTGCTGCCATCGTTATCGATAGAGTTTGACCGGCAAATAATTGCGCAATCTGAGAAGCATCTCGACCAATCAAAAATAAATGTTTTACATATTGCAAGATGGGTTCACGCAAAGGACTAAAGTCCTGGCCTTTACCATCCCCACCTGCAATCAGGAGAATTTTTCTTAAGCCTTGTTTCGCATCGACCATGCCAAGACCCTGTAACGCAGCAATGACAGCGCCAACATTCGTGCCCTTACTATCATCGATATACTCCACATCGCCCACGATCGCGATTGTTTGTACCCGATGTGGCTCACCCGTGTAATCGCGTAAGCCGTGTAATAGTTGTGCAATACCAAGTCCTACCGCATTCGCTAGGGCTAACGCGGCTAAAGCGTTACTCGCATTGTGGCGACCCTTGATCAAAAGTGCCTCAGCAGGGATTAAGTGCTTAATCAATAAGGGCTCTTCATCAAAAGCAGCCTGTGATTTTTTGGTTCTTCTGACTTTAATAGTTTGATTGCCATTAAACTCATCCACAGGTGGCGCCCATGCTAACCAATCAATTGCACCACCCATGTCACTTTTAATTCCAAACGAGTCAGCTTCAAGCGGCTGCTGAATACCGAATGAAATAATGCGTTTCTTGGCCCAATCGGCTTCTGGAATCAGTGCTAACACTCGCGCATCATCACGATTAATCACAGGAATCGTATTCGGCCCAAAAATTTTGGCTTTCGCATTGACGTAGTGTTCCATGCTACCGTGCCAATCTAAATGATCTTCTGAGATGTTGAGGATGGTCGCAGCATGCGGATTAAAGTCTTGGCTGTAATACAGTTGATAACTAGATAATTCCAAGACCCAAATATCTGGTAAGTTATTCTGCAACAGACAAGTCATCAATTTATCTAATAAAGACGGACTAATATTGCCAGCTACGCCAACCGTTTTACCTGATTTGGCACAAATAACGCCCGTTAATGCCGTCGTGGTTGTCTTTCCATTGGTACCAGTGATGGCAATCACTTTAGGCGTGTACTGTTGGTGCATTTCCAAACTACGCAGAGCATGGCTAAAGAAATCGAGTTCACCCCAAATCGCAATCTGTTGTTCTTGTGCAGTCGTGATAAAAGGAGCCATGATTGGATCAATGGGCGAGATTCCGGGGCTCATCGCGATAAGATTGATCTCTGCACAATCGATGGCTAACAACTGAGGGCCAAAGGTAATCCGAGATACGCCTAAGGCCAATAACTCTTGGACGCGATCAATCACCTGAGCACTGAGATTGGACTCCTCTCTAGTGTCATGCATCACAACTTTTGCACCCTGCGATAAAGACCATTTCGCCATCGCCTGACCAGACTCGCCAAGTCCCATGACCAAGACACTACATTGGTCAGAATATTGACCAAAAGCTTGGTGCAGAGGAGAGGTGATTTGCATACTATTCATCGTAGTTTCAGACTCGATAGGCCAATTAATACCAGAATCAAGGTGATAATCCAAAACCGCACGACGACCTGCGTTTCTTTCCAACCACTTAATTCAAAATGATGATGTAATGGCGCCATCTTAAAAATACGTCGCCCCTCACCAAATTTCTTTTTGGTGTATTTGAACCAAGCCACTTGTAATACGACAGAGAGTGTCTCAATCACAAAAATTCCACCCATAATAAATAAGACGATTTCCTGACGAACAATCACTGCGATAGTACCCAGTGCACCACCTAAAGCTAAGGCACCCACATCACCCATAAACACTTGGGCGGGATGAGCGTTAAACCATAAAAACGCTAAACCAGCACCACCAATGGCGCCGCAAAAGATCAATAATTCGCCTGTTCCTGGAATGAACGGGAAGATAAGGTATTTTGCATAAATCGTATTCCCTGAAACATAGGCAAAAACACCCAAGGCACCAGCAACTAAGATGACGGGCATGATCACTAGGCCATCCAAGCCATCCGTTAAATTCACCGCATTACTACTACCAACAATCACTAAATAAGTCAGAATCACAAAGCCAATCGCCCCTAAGGGATAGCTAATTTCTTTAAAGAACGGCACCACTAAATTCAGATTTTTGGGTGACCCTAAAATGAATCCTTCATTTTTCCAACGAATAAATGAATTAATAAAGTTCGTGTTACTAAAATCAGTAATAGCAAATACCAGATATATTGCTGCGACAAACCCAATCAACGATTGCCAAAAATATTTCTCTTTGGAACTCATTCCTTCAGGATTTTTATAGACCACTTTTCGGTAATCATCTACCCAACCTACAATCCCAAATCCTAAAGTGACCCATAACACCGCCCAAATGAATCGATTCGATAGGTCGGCCCATAAAAGCGTAGAAATGGCGATACCAATCAAAATCAAGACACCACCCATCGTGGGAGTACCCGTTTTAATTAAATGTGTTTTTGGACCATTCAGTCTGACCGCTTGCCCTACTTTTAAAAAGGTCAATTGACGAATGACCCATGGGCCGAATACTAAGCCAATGAGTAAGGCAGTTAGAGTGGCCATCACCGCTCTAAAGGTGATGTAATTCACTACCCGTAAAAATCCAAAATCACTTTGTAACCACTGGGCTAGGATGAGTAACATGGATCCTCCTTACTTAATAGGTGCTGAATCACACGTTCCATCTTCGTAAAACGCGACCCCTTGACTAAAATGACTAGAGGGGTGGCTTCGATCTGAGAATGATTACTTGAAAATTTAGCAAGCATTGTCATCAACTGATCCATTAATTGCTCCATGGAGTCAAAGTGCTGACTAGCTACTGACAGATTATTTGTGTTCGTCACAGACGCCTGCTGAAAAGCTGTGTGAGTAAATTGCGTTAGTTCACCAATCGACAGCAATTGATCAATGTGATGATGGGCAGCATATGCGCCAACCTCTTGATGGAAGTTTGGCCCTTGATCACCAACTTCTCCCATATCACCTAGCACCAACCAGCGCTGTCCGGGCAACTCTTCAATGGCTTGAATAGCAGCGATGACGGAATCAGGGTTGGCGTTATAGGTATCATCAACTAACGTGATGGCGGTGTGCTGTACTTTAATGTCCAACTTACGCATCCGTCCACTGACGGCTTCAAATGCTTCAAGGCCAGCAATAATAGCTTCTTTACTGAGCTGCGCGGCAATCCCGACCGCAGTAGCGGCTAAGGCATTTTTAGCATTATGGTCGCCTAGAGTCCGTAAATTGACGATTGCCTTCGTTGGCCATTCCGGCGTACTTATTTCTAATTCACCATACTCATTCCAAGCACCAATTACGTCTGCTGGACGAGTCACTTGCGTGGTATTCGCGCTAGTTGAATCGACCAGGGTAAAGGTGCGAATCGGTCTATTTTGGGCGGCATCGTACCAAGTTTGTACATAATCGCTATCACTCGGAAACACAGCATAACCATCTAGTGGCAAAGCCTTAATCGCTAAGGCATGTTCCGCAGCAACTGCTTCTACGGTTTGCATAAATTCCTGATGCTCTCTTTGTGCATTATTCACTAGAGTAATATCCGGCGCGGCAATATCAGCCAATACTTTGGTTTCGCCAGGATGATTCATGCCTAACTCAATTACAGCTAACTGATGCTCACCATTCATCCTCAACAAGGACATCGGCAAACCAATCTCATTATTCAAATTGCCGAGTGTGGATAAGGTATGGTTTTGACCTACCGCCGCTCTAAAGATACTCGCAATCATTTCTTTGACGGTGGTCTTACCATTACTGCCTGTAACGACCACTACCTTAGGTGCTAAATCAAGACGCCAAGCCTTGGCTATTTCACCAAGCGCAGTAATCGTGTTATTCACTACGACTACCGGTAATTGCGCAGGTACCTTAGACACATTACTAACTAGCGAACCGATCGCACCCGATTCCTGAACTTGCGCTAAAAAATCATGAGCATCAAATCTTTCACCCGAAATAGCGATAAAGAAATCATCTTTTGCGACCCTACGACTATCAGTCACTATGCTGTGTAAGGGCTGATCCAAGACATGCTCGGCATGCATCATTACCGCATCAGGTAAATAACTCTGAATTCTACGGATAGTTAATTGCTTCGGATTCATACCACCCTCCGCAATGCCAAGCGCAAATGATCTTGATCAGAAAATGGGAATTTTTTACCCATCACTTCTTGGGTTGTTTCATGCCCCTTGCCGGCAATCAGAATCACATCATTCATCTGCGCCGTTTTTACCGCATTCAAAATCGCAAAAGCTCTATCTTCCAAAATAGTAACTTTGGACATCTGCACTTCAGAAATACCTTGTAAGATATTTTCAATAATCGCCATCGGATCTTCATGACGGGGATTATCACTAGTCAGAATGATCTTGCTAGCGATATCAGCTGCTATCTTACCCATCACTGGTCGTTTACTCTTATCGCGATTGCCGCCGCACCCAAAGACGCAAATTAAGTTACCGCCCCGTTGCTTGGCAATCGGCAAGAGTGTGTTTAAAGTTTTCGCTAAACCATCGGGTGTATGAGCAAAGTCGACAATCGAGAGCGGTGCTGATTTATCGCCTAAATTAATCATTTCCATTCGCCCTGGAACGGATTTCAACTGCTCAATATTTTTGATGATTTTTTCAATTGGCATGTCATAAGCCAATAACGTACTAATAACAGCTAAAGCATTTTGAATATTAAAACTACCTAAACTAGGAATCGTTAAGGTAAAGCTTCTCTCAAGAGAGTCAATCTTAACCATCATTCCAGAACGACCGACCGTTTTTAATTCATAGATAACCGGGATACATTTAGCCTGTTGTTCAATACTGAGTTTTTGGAAATTTTCTGCTTGTCCGTATACATAAATCCGTGCTCTTGTATGTCCAAGTAACTTTTGACACCAAGCGAATCCTGTTGTGTCGTCAATATTTAAGATGATATTTTTTAAATTGGATCTGCGGAATAAGTCAAATTTTGCCGCCTCGTAGGCAAGCATATTTTGGTGGTAATCTAAATGATCTTGGCTTAAATTACTAAATATTGCAGTATTGATTTGAACCGCATCTACCCTACCCTGATCAATTGCATGCGAGGATACTTCCATGGCAACGGTTTTATATTTTTGATCTCGCAGTTCTGCCAACATTCTTTGTACTCGCGGCGCATCGGGAGTGGTAAATCCTGTCGTCTGCAACTCTTCAATATGGCCATAACCCATCGTTCCAGCAATCGCTGTGAGTTGGGTTTTACCAAAAGCTTGCGCTAACCAATGGGTGATTGTGGTCTTACCATTCGTACCCGTTACGCCAATCACTTCCATGTCTGCAGAAGGATTACTATACCAACGGTTGGCGACTTCGCTGGCAATTTTCCCTAAATTAGGGATTGGCACACACCGTTGATCACCCAATACTTCTCTGGCCGAAAGGAGTTCTGTTTCTGACCAATTTTCACTATCATATAAAACCAAAGCAACCCCTTTTGCTAGGGCGTCTGGAATATGCATCCGGTTATCACTTAAACCCTGACCAAACCCAACCGGGTAAGCCATAAATACGTCACCTGGCGCGAGTAATCTCGTATCGGCAGATAAGTTGGCGGCACGATCAACCTGACTGTAGAGCGTATTTTCTATATCAGCAAAAATCAAAGAGAGATTTTTAGGGTTAAATTTCATCTTTGGAAATTCACTGGCTGAATGCCGTTATTTTGCACAAGCTGGGTAGAATTCGCATCAGGTGCAATATTTAATACCCTGAGCGCTGAACCTGTGACTGCAGAAAAAACTGGCGCCGCAACTTCACCACCATAATGTCCGCCAACAGTCGGTTCATCAATCACTACTGCTACTACAATTCTTGGGGAACTAATGGGGGCTATACCAACAAAAAATCCTTCATAACGGTTTGAGCTATAGCCTTTTTTACCATTCGATTTATGAGCCGTGCCGGTCTTCCCACCGACCCGATAACCGTCAACCCGGGCCTTCATTGCGGTACCACCCTCTTGCGTCACCGTTTCCATCATCGCTCTGACTTGTCCAGCAACTTTCGGTGAAATAACTGGTGAGCCTGAAGTCGATTTTTCAATTTTTTTCATTGAAATCGTCGCGAGTTCACCATCGCGTACAAAAATCGTATAAGCCTTAGCAATCTGGAACAAAGAAGTAGAAATACTGTAACCGTAAGACATACTCGCTTGATCTAATTTGCCCCATTTATCGTAAGGCTTGACTAATCCGGCAACCGCACCAGGGAAACCAATTTTAGGTGCCTGCCCAAAGCCGACTGCCTGAAACATCCCCCACATATCTTCGGGTTCCATTTGCAAGGCAATCCGAGAAGTACCAATGTTGCTGGATTTTTGAATAATTTGCGCGACGCTCAACACGCCATACGGATGCGTATCAGTGATCACTTTTTTGCCGATTTGCAAATGACCAATGGGCATCATCGTATTGGGCGTAACAATCCCTTTTTCTAGTGCTAAGGCAATCGTAATTGGCTTCATCGTTGAACCAGGTTCAAAAGTATCCGTCAGGACGCGATTTCTTAATTGTTCGCCCGTTAAATTGCCGCGATGATTTGGATCATAGGATGGCCAGTTCGCAAGTGCCAAGACTTCGCCAGTAACGGCGTCTAACACCACTGCGCCGCCGGCTTTTGCACGGTGCGTTTCTACCGCTTTTTTAATTTCTTGATAAGCAATGGACTGGATTTTGCTATCAATAGAAAGTTGCAAATCCTCCCCATTACGAGAAGGAATATAACCACCCAAGTCATCGACAACTCTACCGAGACGATCTATCACAACATTTCTTTGGCCACTCTTACCCGTTAGTAAGGTGTTATTTGATAACTCCATGCCTTCCTGACCAACGTCCTCGACATTGGTAAAACCAACGACGTGAGCTACGGCCTCACCCTCTGGGTAGTATCTGCGATATTCACTTGTAATGGCAATTCCAGGTATTTCTAAAGCTTTGATGCGAAGCGCTACTTCTGGCTCAATTTGGCGTCTTAAATAAAGTTGACTGCGTGACTCACCTAATTTCTTACGTAACTCCGCCTCACTCATTTCTAATAATTTGGCAAAGGCTACGACTTTTGATTTTTCTAAATCATCAGGTACAACATCTGGGTAAGCAATGATTGTCTTCGCCTCCAAGCTCGTTGCTAAGATGGCGCCATTGCGGTCAAGAATCTTTCCTCGAATGGCGTTGAGCTCTAATACCCTTTTTACTCGATTACCCTTTTCAGCATAAAAGTCATTGCCAACCCCTTGAATCCAAAAAGCTCTACCGATCAAGGAACAAAACCCTGCAAACATTAAAAACAACACTACCCTAGATCGCCACATCGGCAATCGCAGAACTAACTCAGAAGATTGGGATGGACGTGGCATCCTCATTCTTTTTCCTTCAAATAGATTGTCTTATCCTGCTTTGCATCGTTCATATGCAATTGTTTTTTTGCGATATCAATAATCCGAGAAGCTCTTGATAGTTCTCTTTGTTCATATTCCAAACGATTCCACTCTTGGTTCAGTTTGCGTTGTTGGATTTCTAATCGATTCTTTTCAATAAATAGCTGACGGGTTCGTTGTTGCGAATTCACCAGCAAAAACGAACAGCCCATCAGGGCTAGGATGAGAACGACTACGGCTCTATTCATCGCACCTCCCCGATTTTTTGAGCAACCCGCATGACGGCTGAACGTGATCTTGGATTACTACTGATTTCAGCACTTGTAGGCTTTGTTCTCTCAATGAGTCTTAATGGAGATTTTGGAATCTGAGACTCTCTCAATGGCAGTCCGCGAGGTATTTCTACCTTGCTATGACGCTGCATGAACTGTTTTACGATTCGATCTTCGAGCGAATGAAAACTGATCACTACTAAGCGTCCGCCAATTTTTAAGAGTTTCATCGCCACATCTAATCCTTTTTCCAAGTCGTGAAGTTCTTGGTTGATGTGAATCCGTATAGCCTGAAAGGTACGCGTTGCGGGATCTTGCTCTGAGTCGCGCGAGCGGACGACACTAGCCACGAGCGACGCGAGTTGTCGTGTGGTCCCAATAATGTTGCCTTGCTCCCTGCTAGCAACAATCGCCTTTGCAATCGATAGAGCAAACCGTTCTTCCCCATATTCCTTGATTACCTTATGTAGTTCTTTCTCACTGGCAACCGCCAGCCATTCTTGAGCACTTTGCCCCTCCTTGTTATTCATACGCATGTCCAACGGACCATCCATACGAAATGAAAAACCTCTTTCCGCCTGATCAATTTGCGGGGAACTAATCCCCAAATCTAATAAAATGCCATCTAAACTATTGGGTTCAAGGTACTCCCCCATGTTGGCAAATGAATCATGCACAATCCTAAAACGTCCATCTTCAATACTGCTCGCTTCCTGTATCGCCTGAGGATCTTTGTCCATAGCGATTAATCTGCCACCTTGTGGCAGATTTGCTAATATTTTTCTTGAATGACCACCTCTGCCAAATGTGCCATCCAAATAAGTTGGACTGACATGGGGCTGATCTGCCAACAAGGCAGTAACTGCCTCGTCCAGTAAAACCGGGCGATGACTGATGTGCATCAAATCCTCGCATTAAAAGTTAAATTGACGAAGTGCTTCTGGCATACCTTGTGAAATAGCTATTTGCTCTTTCACAGCATATGTATTGGCATCCCATACTTCAAAGTGCGTCCCCATTCCCAGCAAGATCACTTCTTTTTCGATTCCCGCACCAGCCCTCAACTCAGGACTAATCAAAACCCTTCCAGCACTATCAACTTCAACTTCATTGGCATTTCCCAAAAAAATTCGACGCCACCAATGCGCTTCCATCGGTAACATCGCAATTTTTTCACTGAATTTTTCCCATTCGACCTGCGGAAAGAGCATGAGACAACCATCGGGGTTTTTTGTCAGCGTTGCTCGAAGGCCGTTCTCTGTTTTTAGGGCGTCACGATGCTTAGACGGCACTAACATCCGTCCCTTGACATCTAAATTGATCGCTGAAGCACCCTGAAACATGCTGTTTTTCCCACTTTCTGACACATTCTCCCACTTTAAAGGGCAAACCGAGTAAGGTCAAGGGGTTTTGGGGAATTTTTTGCTACTTTTTCTTGTAATTACAAGAACTTAGAAATGATTTTTCAAGAAATAAATATAAAATTTATAATAATAAACAGCACCTTACAAACCATACTTCAAGTACTAATTGAGAATATTATGGTTTGCCCTAGGTAGCTCAAACCTAGAAAACTCTCCTTACAGATAGTATGCGGTTTTTGTCATCAATTGAGATACAGCGCCCATCACTTTTTTAATCGGTTCAGGTAAATCCTTGGCACCAAGATGTCTTGCCATATTGCCATGCTCAATTTCTTCGACCCGCATCTGCTCGACGATACTTCTAGATAAAATATCTGCCGCAGGCAAGGCCTCTAAATGGCTATTGAGATGATTTTCAACCTGTTTTTCCGTCTCAACCACAAAACCCAAGCTCCATTGATCGCCGGCTAAGCCGGCTAAGGTCCCAATGGCAAAAGAACCGGCAAACCATAATGGGTTCAGCAAACTGGGGCGAGAACCCAACTCTTCGAGTCGATTGGCACACCATACCAAATGATCCTCTTCCTCTTTAGCTGCATGGGCTAATTGAGTTTGCAAGTGTGTCGAAGATGAGGTCAAACGTTGTGCCTGATAAAGCGCTTGGGCACAAACCTCACCAACATGATTGACCCGCATGAGTCCTGCTGCATGCTTTTTTTCTGCTTCGGTTAAGGTTGCAGCTACCGAAGAAATCGCTGGTTGATCGCCAGTCTCCATCTCCGCTTGAGCCGGTTTGGGGACCGGTCGATTCAGTTGTACAGCACCGGTCAATATGCGCAGTGCGCGATCACCTTCAATAATCAGTTGGTCTAGATTGAACATATTGACTAATTTACCCGTAGTTTAAGACACTTTTTTTACAACTGGCTTACGAACAGATTTTGTAACTGTTGTTGCACCGGACTTCGTCGCCAACTTCTTCGTCGCGACTTTCTTAGCAGCAGAAGCCTTATTTTCTGTAAATAAACCCGCCATTTGTCCTAAGACCTCAGCTGTAGAAGCGGTATCTTGTAACGCAAGTCCTTGTGCCATGGCCGCAGTGTAAATAGGCGCGGTTGCATTAAAAATAGGTAATGGGCAACCCACTGACTTCGCTAAATCACCAATTACTTGCATATCTTTTTGCCAAACCTCGACCTTCATGGTCGGTGGACTATATTCACGTTTAATCATGAAAGGGGTACGAAGTCTCATCACACCAGTACCAATCACGGGGCTAGGACCAAAAATATCCAACACTTCTTGTGGATCTAAACCAATTTTTCTGGCAAAAGTGACCGATTCAGCACAGGCCACGTTGTAAATCGCGACTAAATGATTCGCAATAAATTTCATTTTTAACCCATTGCCGTACTCGCCTACATAGGGAGAGTTATCAGACAAACATTTAAAAATTGGCTGAACTTCATTACAGCTCGATTTTTTACCACTGACAAAAATTGTCCAAGCGCGATCTTTCATACGAGCAGCAGTGCCACTAATTGGACAATCTAATAATGCCACTTGTTTTTTGGGTAATTGCGTCGCGATCCAGTCTTTATCAACCATCGCGAGCGTACTTGTTTCTACTAAGGTGATCTTTTTAGGTTGTGCCTTCAACGTGCTGGCAATCTCTTGATAAACAACACGGAGTGCATTGCTCGTTGCCAAGGAGGTAATCAAGACGTCTGCTTGCTTAGTTACTTCAGCAACTGATTTAGCAACATGACCTCCCGCTTTTTTTAATCTTGCGCAGGCACTTTTCTCAATATCAAAACCGACAATCCGGTAATTATTGAGCAATAGTGTTTCTGCCATAATGCCGCCCATAATTCCTAGGCCAACAATCCCTACTACAGGGAGCTGTGTATTTGCTACAGAGTCCATCTTTTTCATTATTTTTTATTCACTTAGAGGTTGAGTAATTTGTCTGATTTTACTGGTTTTTGATCGTTTAAATCGCTGTCTTATGGAGAATTGTATATCCATAGTTAAAAATTTCGGCTATGATAAAAAAAATAACCACTAACGAATCTGCATGAAAATCCAACCTGAATTCATTGACCAACAAGCTTTAATTCAAGCCATTCGTAGGGATATACATGCACACCCCGAACTGAAGTTTGCAGAATATCGTACCGCTGAATTAGTGGTTCAACAACTCACAAACTGGGGTATCAAGACTCATACTGGCCTTGCTAATACAGGGGTGGTTGGCATCATTGAGGGTGAATTAGGTCTTGGTAAATCAATCGGTTTGAGAGCAGATATGGATGCCCTCCCGATTCATGAAAAAAATACTTTTGAGCATGCCTCTACCCATCAAGGTACGATGCATGCCTGCGGACATGATGGTCACACCGCCATGTTACTAGGCGCAGCGCATTACTTCTCCACACATCGCAACTTCAAAGGCACCATTTATCTTATTTTTCAGCCTGCTGAAGAAGGTGGTGGTGGTGCTCGTCAGATGATACAAGAAGGACTTTTCTCCCTATTTCCCTGTGATGCAGTGTTTGGTTTACATAATTGGCCTGGAATGCCTGAAGGTCAATTTGGGGCAATTACTGGGCCAACGATGGCCTCCAGTAATGAATTTAAAATTTCTTTAAAAGGTAAAGGGGCGCATGCTGCTTTGCCTCATAATGGCGCCGATCCAATCCTCGCCGTAACGCAATTAGCTGGGGCATTACAAAGCATCATCACTCGCAATAAGAGCCCCATTGATACCGCCGTCTTATCAATTACCCAAATTCATGGTGGCTTTACGAGTAATGTGATTCCGGATGATGCATGGCTCGGTGGTACCGTTCGTACATTTAACAAGTCGACTCTTGATTTAATTGAAACCCGTTTGACGGAGATTGCTCACGGCGTGGCACAAACATTTAACTGCCAAGCAGAAGTTGAATTTGAAAGAAACTATCCAGCGCTCATCAATCATCCAGCAGAAACCGCCTTTGCGGTCAAAGTGATTGAAGAAACTTTTGGCAAAGAATATGTCAATCCATCGATGCAACCCACCATGGGCTCTGAAGATTTCGCTTTCATGCTTGAAAAAGTCCCCGGTTGTTATATTTTTCTTGGTAATGGCGATGGCTCCCATCGACTCTCAGGCCATGGCCTAGGACCATGCGACTTGCACAACCCTTCTTACGACTTTAATGACAGTCTATTACCGATTGGTTCTAATTATTGGGTACAACTGGCTAAGCGGTTCTTAGAGTAACTGCATCGAATAATCACTGTGGTATTGACTACTTCCTATAGGTATCACTGAGACATTGAAAGTTATTTAAGAACACTTAAGTAATTACAAAAAATTGTTAGCCCTTATGGAAACAGCTTGTTTCCTTATTAATGGAAACATACGCCACTACTCGATCCTGACAATGCGTTCGTCGTATTGCCACTTCCGAACTACCGTTGCCTTAACGTCTAAATAGCGTGGATGGAATGGATTTAAACAAACAATATTTTCCTCTTGAATGAAGGATGACGGTAGGATAATACCCAATGATTTCCCTTCATTGATCCAATCAGTTCCGAATCTTGATGATTTCTCTTCGTAAGGATTTGCGTGCCAACGCAAAGGGGGATCCGCGTTCTGTGGAAAAGTAAAGTGCCTGGCCAATCCATCAGGAACCTCAACCCTAACTAAGTAACGATCCATCCAAAGTAACTCAGCATTAAGATGCGCCATTGTTTCAAGACATGCTATTGAAATATGTTGCGCACAATACAACATTGGAGTTCCTACCTGATTCCATCGCCCACCAACTAGCTGCGCACCTTTACCGCTAATGTCGTCAGCTTTATATTTTTTAGTTTGTGTGCTTATTCTCCAAAGAACCACTAGGCGTAAACTCCCGCCTCAATTTTTTCAAGTAAATTTAAAACCATATTCCGACCCTCAGCCGTATCCATTAAGTCAAATGGAGATTTGCCATTGAGTGCTGGCATTGGTGCTTCTAGCCACTTCATCAACATTGCTGGCACAGTCGGCGAGCCAGGCTCACGTTTTTCAGGAAGCATGCCGTCTAATTTAAAAAATAGTTTTTTAAGGCTAAATACCTTTTCAGACTGCTCTACATTTAATAACTCGTTATCTTTAATTTTTTTTTCAATTGTAGAACGAGAGAGGTCGAGCATTAGATACAGTCGATCTCTAGAAATTCCAGCACTTTTAGCAAAATTCACAAGGTATGAAGGCTCGATGCCATTCCTAATAAGAGTGATATTACTCTCCCAACTTGCCTCAAAGTGAGGTTGATTAAAATCATACAGAGTTTTTTCTGAAGTCAAATTCGGAGAGGTGGTTGCTCTCCTGGCCTTTAAACTAGTACTGGTTCTGACCACTCTTTTAGCGAAAACTCACCAACTGTAGCGCAATCCTCCTTGATTAACGTCCGACTCGACGCAGAAATTCAATATCGCCATATTTGGCCTGTACTTCGTCATTGGTATTATCCGTATCGGTCATAATCCCTACCGCGATTAATTTACCAGGATTCTCACCGTACGCTTTTCTGAAATCAGCTTCAATCGATCGTTTGTGCATCCGCCACTGACCAAGATCTTTAGTACCAGAGTCAACGACGATCGATTTAATTCGGCTAATATGCTTATTGGTAATGACTTGCTCAATACCATTTTTTTCCGACCAAATATACATCAGAGTGGCATACGGTAAATCATGACCACTAATCAATTTAGCCAGTTCGAAGGCTAATTGATCTTTCAAAGGAAGAGTGGATTTATCCCCCTCAAACCCCAACACAATGCGCAGTGGGGCATCATCCTTATGACCTTGGGTATTATCAGAAAGTGGAATATTTTTTAATGCCTTCCATGACCAATTTAAATCTAGTCCACTCACATCTCTTGCTTTTAAGGGCACAATCAAACCTGAAGCACTAGATTTTGCATCGGCGTGAATCACGCTTTTACCAAGATAATTATGAAGGTAGTACTTGGTTTTATTTTTGTGCGGTGCGAGTGACCATAAATGCCACCCCTCAACATCTTCAGAGCTAGCAATTTCTGACGCTTCTGAGATTTCCATTGTTTTAGCCAGCATCTGTGAGAATTTTTTGATTTCAGGTTCTAATTGCACATCTTGAATGGGGCGTTGATTCTCCAATGGGGCCGTCGGTTGTGTTGGTGTCCCAGCACAACCGGTCATCACCAAAAGAATGGTGAAGCCATAGAACAGGTAGCTCCGTATCAAATCATCTCCCCTCATGTTTTTTGACCTAATGCTTTCTATTTAATCTTCGGTTTCAATAACCACATGCTACCTGATTGTTTTGTCATTCCAGCTTTTTCACCAGCAGCGTCGCCCGAGCCCCAATAGAAATCCGCTCGAACGCTACCAACAATCGCATTACCAGTATCTTGTGCGAACACCAGTCTCTCTATCTTTTTACCAGTTTTCGGATCAGAGGTACTCAAGAAAACCGGTGATCCTTTAGGGATATATTGCCAATCTACCGCAATACTTCTTTGCGCTGTCAGTGGTTCATTCAACGCACCAATTGGACCCTCCTCATTCGATTTACTTTGAAGAACCCTAAAAAAGACGTAACGAGGATTCGCGTTCAACAAATCAGATACTCGTTCAGGATGGCTTCTTGCCCATGCCGCAATGTTTTGCATACTAGCTTGGGAGGCGGTTAACTCTTTTTGTTGAATTAGCCAATTGCCAATAGAGGCATAACTTTGATTATTAGTGCCAGCAAAGCCAAGCCGTAGAATCTTTCCATTTTCTAATTGTATTTTTCCAGAACCTTGGATCTGCATAAAGGCGGCCGCCACTGGATCATTGACCCAAACTAGTTCACTCCCTTTTAATTTGCCACTTTGTAGCAACTCCGCCCGAGTAGGCCTCATCAATTTTTGATCACTTTGCCAACCAGTAGGATATTGATGAAGTGGAATTTGATAATGACGCGTCCTCGTCAATGAGCCTTTCAGAATGGGCTCATAATAACCGGTAATTAAACCTAGCGAGCTGCCTTGCGCATAACCTTGGGTCGGCTCTACCTGATGCAGTGGCATGGCCTGGAAATGATTCTCAAAATACTGCTTTATTTCTGTATTTGTTGGATTTTTGACATGAGTAGCAGCTATGCAGGCTGTGTATAGAGGGCTATGTTTCATGGCCTTTTGAATATAGTTACAACTTTTTTGCCAGGTCACCCAGACATCCTCCATGGAGTCGTTGTTCCAACCGGGGAGGCTGCTTAGATTTGTAGACTCATGCATCAGCACTGCAACATCACTGACAGTGCTATTGTTTTGACTGGATTTAACGACACTTGGCTCTCGATGAGCGCAAGAGATGAGTAAAATAGAACTTATCAAAAAAGCATATTTCCTATGCTTCCTAAACAACTCATTGATTAATTTCAGTAAAAGGTCACCAATGCTGGCAGATTTATTAGATGAATACCCCATCCTTTTATTAGTAGCGGAGGCTGGGATTGCTTTATTCATCCTCATCTTCATTGTCTTTTGGACTATGTCAGGCAGAAAGAAAGATGAATAGGGTTTAATGTAAGATTCTTGGCATCATTAAGGTAAATTCTGGAATTGGCGCTGTAAAAAATTCAGCTTCCTCTGAAACGCAAAAATAACTGCCCTTCATTGTTCCATCTGGCGAGGGTATGGATGCCCAACTAGTGTATTCAAAGGATTCACCCGGCTTTAAGAACGGTTGCTGACCCACCACACCTAAACCACGCACTTCTTGTTCGACACCCTCCGAATCTGTAATGATCCAATGCCGACCAATTAACTGAAAAGGTACCTTTGATTCATTTTTAATGGTCATCGTATAAGCAAAACTATAGTTCCCTTTTTCAGGAACGGACTGCTCCTCCAAATATTGGACTTTTACCGTTATTTGAATTGCATATTCACTCATATCGATTGACCCTTTTAAACAATTGAAATTTCTTTTAATGTCGATGTATCTGTACAGTAAAATGTATCTATGAATAATAACTTACCTGCGATCATTGCACCATCGATCCTTTCTGCCGATTTTGCCTGTTTAGGGCAAGAAATTAAAGATGTCCTCAATGCTGGCGCTGATTGGATCCATTTTGATGTAATGGATAATCATTTTGTCCCTAATTTAACCATTGGCCCTCTCGTTTGTGAAGCGATCAGACCGCATACGGTAAAGAATGGTCAACCAGCTTGTATCGACGTCCATTTAATGATTGAACCGGTCGATGCGATTGTTCCGGAATTTGCTAAAGCGGGCGCTAATTTAATTAGCTTTCACCCTGAAGCAAGCACGCATATTGATCGCACCATTAACTTGATTAAGGATCAAGGCTGCCAAGCAGGCCTCGTCTTTAATCCAGCGACACCTCTGCATTATTTAGATTATGTCTTGGATAAACTAGACCTCATTCTATTAATGTCTGTGAACCCGGGCTTTGGTGGTCAAAAATTTATTCCGGCCACCTTAGAAAAACTTCGGGCTACCAGAAAAATCATTGATCGCTATACAGCACATACGGGTAGAACAATTCGGTTGGAAATTGATGGTGGTGTCAACCCAGATAACATTGGCGAAATTTTCGCTGCTGGTGCTGATACCTTTGTGGCTGGCTCAGCCATCTTTGGTAAATCCGACTATACCCAAGTAATTAACGCCATGCGCGCATCTATTGCCAACGTAAAATGACTCTTGAAGAATTTAACCAACTATCAGCAGCGGGTTACAACCGTATCCCGTTTGTGCTTGAAACACTTGCTGATTTGGAAACCCCCTTATCGCTGTATTTAAAACTTACTCAAGCTGAGGGCTCCAAAAATACTTTTCTACTGGAATCGGTAGTGGGTGGCGAACGATTCGGTCGTTACTCCATTATTGGTCTCCCTGCGAAAACACTGATTCGCTCCAGAGGAACGGCGGAGAAACCCCTCAACGAGGTTGTAACCGATGGTGTGGTGGTGGAAACAAATACAGATAATCCACTCGATTTTGTGGAGGCCTATCACGCAAAATTTAAGGCCGCCATCCTTTCTGGATTACCGCGTTTCTGTGGCGGACTCGCAGGATATTTTGGTTACGATACGATTCGTTACATTGAGCCACGCTTGGCGCATACAACACCAAAAGATGAATTAGGACTACCCGATATTCAGCTTTTGCTCACCGAAGAGTTGGCGGTGATCGATAATTTAGCAGGTAAGCTCTATTTGATCGTCTATGTGGATCCCACGCTAGAGAATGCTTATTCTCAAGCAAAAGCGCGCTTACAAGTCCTACGGTCCCACTTAAATAGACCAATCGTCAATCAACTTGAATCTACCGGTCCAAAAACTGAACCTGTACGGAATTATCCCAAGGCACAATTTTTAGAAGCTGTGCAGAAAACTAAAGAATATATTTTGGCGGGTGATTGTATGCAGGTGGTTTTTGGGCAAAGGATTAGTCAACCGTTTGGTGAAAGCCCCCTATCTCTTTATCGGGCGTTGCGTTCATTAAATCCTTCACCCTATTTATATTTTTATGATTTTGGTGATCATCAGTTAGTAGGATCATCCCCTGAAATCTTAGTTCGCCAAGAAAAAACGACGGATACTGCTGGCACGGTCAATCGCACTGTTACCGTTCGACCACTAGCTGGCACAAGACCTCGGGGTAAAACGCCTGAGCTCGATGAGCAGTTGGCGAAAGAACTATTGGCTGATCCGAAAGAAATTGCTGAGCACGTGATGCTGATCGACTTAGCTAGAAACGATATTGGTCGCATTGCAAAAATTGGTTCCGTGCATGTCACAGAAAAAATGAGTATCGAGAAATATTCCCACGTGCAACATATTGTGAGTTCGGTAGAAGGTAGTTTGCGGGATGAAATTACCAATATGGATGTTTTAAGAGCGACCTTCCCGGCGGGCACTCTATCTGGTGCCCCTAAAATTCGAGCGATGGAAATCATCGACGAAATGGAAATCACTAAACGCGGGCCCTATGGTGGAGCCGCTGGTTATCTCTCCTTTTCAGGCGATATGGATGTTGCAATTATTATCAGAACGGGTGTCATTAAAGATGGTTGGTTACACTCTCAAGCCGGTGCTGGCATCGTCGCCGACTCCGTTCCTGAATCCGAATATCAAGAAACGGAAGTCAAAGCCCGTGCCGTTTTGCGTGCCGCAGAAATGGTCCAACATGGCTTGGACACGCCCACTGAATAATGACTCACATGTTTTTAACGATTCCTCACATCATGACTTTAACTATCTTAGGCTAATAGAAAGAGATATATGCTACTCATGATCGACAACTACGATTCATTTACGTTTAACTTAGTTCAATACTTTGGAGAGTTAGGGCAAGAAGTAAAAGTCTTTCGTAATGATGAAATCACTTTAGATGAAATCGAAGCCCTTGCCCCGGATTATCTCTGCATTTCGCCGGGACCTTGTAGTCCTAAAGAGGCTGGCATTTCGATTGCGGCCATCCTCAGGTTCGCCGGAAGAATTCCGATTTTAGGAGTTTGTTTAGGGCATCAAGCAATTGGCGAAGCCTTTGGCGGCAACATTATTCGCGCTAAAAATATTATGCATGGTAAGACAGATACCATTCACACCAAACGACGTGGCGTTTTTCAAGGCTTACCGGCTGAGTTTGTTGTGACCCGTTATCACTCGTTGGCCATTGAACGATCTACTATTCCAGACTGCCTAGAAATTACCGCTTCGACAGCTGACGGCGAAATCATGGGCGTCAAACATAAAACATTGGCCGTAGAAGGGGTTCAGTTTCATCCTGAATCTATTCTGTCAGAATATGGCCATGACTTGTTACAAAACTTTTTAAAACTGAAAAAATAATTAATCCACTATTTGATATGACAATCACTGCGCAAGAAGCTCTACTAAGATGTATCGAACATCGCGAAATTTTTCACGATGAAATGCTCGGATTAATGCGTGCCATCATGAAAGGGGAACTATCTCCTACGATGACCGCCGCTTTATTAGTTGGTTTAAGAACCAAAAAAGAAACGATCGGTGAAATTTCTGCTGCCGCTATGGTCATGCGTGAATTTGCAAACCATGTGGTTGTCAAAGACTCCAGCAATTTTGTGGATATCGTTGGCACAGGTGGTGATGGTGCCCACAGTTTTAATATTTCGACTACCTCTGCATTTGTGATTGCAGGTGCTGGCGCGAAGGTTGCCAAACATGGTAACCGGAGTGTAAGTAGTAAGTCAGGTAGTGCAGATGCGCTTGAATCACTTGGCGCAAGAATAGATTTATCAGCCGAACAAGTTGGTCAATGTATTGAAACTACCGGCATGGGCTTTATGTTTGCCCCCAATCATCACCCGGCCATGAAAAATGTCGCAAGTGTTCGCAAAGAGCTAGGCGTGAGAACTATTTTTAATATTCTGGGCCCGCTCACGAATCCCGCCAATGCGCCACACATGTTAATGGGGGTATTTCATCCAGATTTAGTGGGTATTCAGATTCGAGTTTTAGAGCGCTTAGGGATGAAGCATGCGATGGTTGTGTATGGTAAGGATGGGTTAGATGAAATCTCCCTCGGTGCCTCAACTTTAGTCGGGGAACTCCGTGATGGCCAAATTATTGAGTATGAAATTCATCCGGAAGATTTTGGGATTGGCATGACAAGTTCACGGGCATTTAAAGTGGATAATGCCCTAGAGTCAAAAAATATTATCTTGTCCGTCTTAGATGGTCAACCTGGTCCAGCTTTAGATATCGTCGTTCTCAACTCAGGTGCTGCCTTGTATGCAAGTGATTTGGTAGCTTCCATTAGTGATGGTATCGTCCTTGCTAGATCCACGATTGCATCTGGCGCCGCTAAAGCAAAAATGTTGGAGTTTGTTAAAACAACGCAGGAACTAGGTGAAACAAATGTCTGATATTTTGCATCGTATCCTAGCGACTAAAAAAGAAGAAGTACAACTTGCGAAGGCTAGTGTTTCACAATCCACGCTTGAGGAACTTGCTCAGGCAAGTCTTACGGATGCAAATTTAAAAACACGTGGCTTCATCCATGCCATCGAACAAAAGATTGCCCTTGGTCAGGCAGGTGTCATCGCTGAAATTAAACAAGCGAGCCCAAGTAGAGGAATTTTAAGAAATCCATTCTACCCAAACCTGATTGCGCAAAGTTATGCGGAGCATGGTGCAGCCTGTTTATCCGTATTAACGGACGAACAATACTTTAAAGGTTGTACCGCATTTTTAAAAGAAGCCCGAAACGCTTGCCATTTACCGGTGATTCGTAAAGACTTCATGGTGGATCCGTATCAGATTTATGAGGCAAGAGCGATGGGGGCAGATGCTATCCTGCTGATTGTATCCGCGCTGAGCGATCAACAACTACAAGAATTCGAAAGCCTCGCAATGCAATTGCACATGGATGTATTGGTTGAAGTGCACGGGGCAGAAGAATTACAAAGAGCCCTTTTACTCAAATCACCTCTGTTAGGAATTAATAATCGGGATCTTAAAACTTTTGAGGTCTCATTACAAAACACGATTGATTTACTCTCGGATATTCCAAAAGAAAAGCGAATCGTTACAGAGAGTGGCATCTTAGCCAAAAAAGATGTGGATTTCATGCGTGAGCATCAAGTTCATGCCTTTTTAGTCGGTGAAGCTTTTATGCGGGCAGAAAATCCTGGCCAAGCATTAGAGGCATTATTTTTCTAGATTAAAAGCTGTTCGACCTGTTGAGCTACGGCAAGTGATGAGGTGAGGCCTGGGGATTCTATGGCAAACAAATTGATTAGGCCCGTGTGCCCATGCACTTGTGCATTATCAATTCTAAAATCTGCGGCAGGTTCTCCTGGTTTGCTAATTTTCGCGCGAATCCCTGAATAAGCTGGACTTAAAACGCCGTCAGGTAAATCGGGCCAATAACTCCGAATCGCTGCGTAAAACTTATTCCCACGCTCTGGGTCTACTGCATAGCTGACTTGGCTTTCTTCCTCAATCTCTAGCCACTCCACATCAGGACCGAATTTCGCTTGCCCACCCAAATCCATCGTGACATGTACGCCTAAACCACCTGGCTCAGGTATCGGATAAATTAATCGTTGAAATGGTGACTTCATCGCTAAAGAGAAGTAATTACCTTTGGCGAAGTAAGGTGTTGGAATCCACTCTGCTTTAAACCCTAGAATTTGGGCTGCGACCTTGGGTGCACTCATGCCGGCACTATTGATTAAATAGCGTGTTTGCAATGGAAAGACCGAACCATCGTCAGTTAATACTTCTAATCGATAACCGTTGTTTCCTTCTTGCATCGGGGTGGTCTTTTGTAAAGTAGATTGATAGGCAATCACACCACCCGCATCTTCAAACTCTCCCAATAAGGACAGCATATAACTATGGCTATCAATAACCCCTGTACTCCCCGAGAAAATCGCTTCTTCAACGCGTAACACGGGCTCTAAAGCCTGCGCTTGCTCTTTACTCAGGCGGGATAGTTGTGGCACAAAATTGGCACAGGCCTTCTCCCAGATTTTTTCTAAGTCGTCGAGTTGGGTTTTATCACTGGCGACAATCATTTTGCCGCAAGGATTATAGGGCACGCCATGCGACTTTGCATAGGCATGTAACAAGGCATTGCCCTGTAAACACACTTGAGTTTTGAGAGAGCCGGTAGGATAGTAAATGCCTGCGTGCATCACTTCACTATTGCGCGCACTGGTAATGGTGCCAAAACTAGATTCGCGTTCGAGCAGGATCGTTTCGTGACCACTTCTGGCCATCTGCCTAGCAATCGCTAGGCCAACTACCCCTGCTCCTACCACCACGCAATCGACTTGTTCCATGGTCGTTGAAAAGTTCTTACACGTTAAATAAGAAGTTTAGAACATCACCATCTTTAACTACATACTCTTTACCTTCAGCACGCATTTTTCCAGCTTCTTTGGCACCCTGCTCACCCTTATATTGGATGAAGTCATCAAAGCTAATCGTTTGGGCGCGAATAAACCCTTTTTCAAAGTCCGTGTGAATCACTCCTGCTGCTTGTGGAGCGGTATCACCAATGTGAATCGTCCAAGCACGAACTTCTTTGACACCCGCAGTAAAGTAAGTCTGTAAGCCTAGGAGATTAAAACCAGCTCGGATCACGCGATCCAATCCTGGTTCATTCATCCCCATCTCTTGCAAAAACTCAATCTTATCGCCATCATCCAAGTCCGCGATTTCAGCTTCAATCGCAGCACAGACAGCAACTACGGGTGCATTTTCTAAAGCAGCATGTGCTCGCACTGCCTCTAAATGCGGATTGTTTTCAAAACCATCTTCTAAAACATTGGCCACATACATGGCAGGTTTAGCCGTAATTAAACAAAAGGGCTTTAACAACAGCATTTCTTCAGGCGATAAACCTAAGGATCTAACCGGTTTTGCTTCATTGAGGTGAGCAGCTACTTTCGTTAAGACGGCCAGCAGTGCTGCAGCCTCTTTATCATTCCCGGATTTGGCTGCTTTGGTATATTTAGAAATCGCTTTGTCCACACTGGTTAAATCTGACAGTGCTAATTCAGTATCGATGACGCCGATATCTGAAAGAGGATCAACACGACCCGCTACGTGAATCACGTTCTCGTCTTCAAAGCATCGTACGACGTGAGTAATGGCATCTGTTTCGCGAATATTCGCTAAAAACTGATTACCAAGACCCTCACCTTTAGAAGCACCAGCGACTAAACCGGCAATATCGACAAACTCAACAATCGCAGAAACGATTCGTTCAGGTTTGACAATTTTGGACAGTTCTTGCAGACGTGGGTCTGGAACTTCCACGACGCCAATATTAGGCTCAATCGTGCAAAATGGATAATTCTCCGCCGCGATACCAGCTTTGGTAAGCGCGTTAAAGAGGGTGGATTTGCCGACGTTAGGCAGGCCGACGATGCCGCATTTCAATGACATAACCTATATTGTAATAACATCATATTATGAGTACACAAGAAATTATTATCTTAGGCGCTGGAATAGTCGGTAAAACAGCTGCTTTAGCCTTTAGCCAAAAGGGTTTGAAGGTTTTACATATTGCCGCAAGTTTTGGTGATAAATCCAACACTATGGCGAGCAATTCTGAAAATGATGCCTGGAATAGTCGCGTTTATGCGATTTCACATAGTTCAGAGCAGCTCTTGAAAGACCTTCAAATTTGGCAGGCAATCCCCTCAAATCGGCGACAAGTTGTCGAGCAAATGCGTATTTATGGCGATAGTGGTCAAGTAGATGATGGACTTCATTTTTCTGCATTTGAGGCAAATTTGCCACAACTTGCCTGCATTATGGAATCGCAACAGATTGAAAATGCGCTGGATCTTGCCACTACTTTTTCTAAGTTTATTGTGCGTCAAGAAGCCACTTTTGAATCCATCTCCATGAATGAGGAAGTAGCAATCGTCAAGACGAGTGCTGGGACTTTCAGTGCGCCACTAGTACTGGCTGCTGATGGTGCCAATTCTATCGTCCGTGATCAAATCGGCATTGAGATTTCCCAAGATATCTATGAACATACCGCTGTGATTGGTAATTTTTCTTGTGCCAATCAACATTTGCGAACTGCACATCAATGGTTTTTGCCAAGTGGCGATGTCCTCGCCCTATTACCTTTACCGGATAAAAAAGTTTCCATGGTTTGGTCAACCTCGAAGGAAAATGCCGAGTACTTAACCGAACTCTCTCAAAAGGACGTGGGGCTGTTCTGCCAAACCATCGTTTCTCAAGCGGATAGTAAGCCGCTAGAGGTTTTGGGGCAATTAACCTTGCTCAATCAAGTACAGTCTTACCCCCTTAAACGGCAAAGAGCAAAGCAGTTTATTGGTCCAAGTCATGACCCAAAAGTTATTTTATTGGGCGACGCTGCGCATGTCATGCATCCCTTAGCAGGACAAGGTTTAAATCTTGGCCTTAGGGATATTAGAGATCTTTTAAAGACCTTTGCTGAAAAAGAAAATTTTAGAAAGATTAACGATCGTATCCTACTACGCAGGTATGAACGCTCTAGAGTAGCGGATGTGGACGCCATGTTAGGCGTGACCCATCATTTACATCAGTTGTTTATGAAAAACCACTCGGCAGTCAAGTGGTTACGCAATACTGGCATGCGCCTCCTCAATCAACACAGTAACATTAAAAAACAATTGATTGCGAAAGCTTTAGAATAGAACTTTGTTGCTTAAAACAGACCAGACTACCTGCTACGCTAAAGCTAATCATTCGACAGGAACTATACGATGCGTATCCTCCCACTTTCACTACTTCTTCTACTCGGTTTCATATCGATCGTCAGTCATGCCGATGCCAACGATAAAATTAAAGCGGAATTACAAAAGCAATTAGGCTCAACCGCTCAAATTAAGACGATTAGTCCGGCCCCCATTCCTGGGCTCTTTGAAGTGGTGATCAACAATACAGTCGTTTATACCGATGCCTCAGCAAAATACCTTATTCAAGGCAGTATTGTTGAATTAAAGACAGGTGCGAATCTTACTGAGCTCAAAGAAGATGAGCTTAATAAAATCAAATTTACTGATTTGCCGATGAAAGATGCTTTAAGAACTGTTAGAGGAGATGGCACTCGCGTTATTGCTGTGTTTGCAGATCCTAACTGTGGATATTGCAAAACCTTAGAAAAAAATCTTCTGACGATGGATAACATTACTATTTTCACTTATTTAATACCCATCTTATCGGCGGACTCAACTGCTAAATCGAAGGCTATTTGGTGTAGTGCAGATCCCAGTAAAACTTGGATCAACTGGATGGTACAGCAAGTTCCTCCTACTGCTGCGAAGCCTGACTGTGCCAATCCTTTAGATAGGAATTTAGCCCTTGCTAAAAAAATTGGCGTAACCGGTACCCCCGCTATTTTCTTTAGCGATGGAACCAGAATTCCTGGCGCCGTATCTAAAGAAACGATTGAAAAAAAGTTTGCTGATTTAACTGTGAAGAAATAACGAATTCCCTATGGCTGATATCCAGTACACCATTTATCCAATGGATGGCTTAGGCCATTATTTTGAGGTCGAATTATTGATTCTGCATCCCAATCCTTTTGGTCAAAAGATTCAAATGCCGAATTGGATTCCTGGTAGTTACATGACGAGGGACTTTAGTAAACATATTTTATCGATTCATGCCTTTGGTCAAGATCAGCATCAAGCCTTGAAAGAACCTCTCCATCTTTTACAAACAAACTCGGACACTTGGGAAATTGAAGCTGTTCAGGGACCTGTCATCATTAAAACGAAAGTGTATGCTTTCGACAACTCCGTAAGAACTGCTTTCCTAGATACCGAGCGAGGTTTTTTGAACTTTAGTAGCGTTTGCTTGCAAGTTGTTGGTCAAACGCAAAAGCCGATTGATTGTGTCATTGAACAGACGGCGCTCACGCGTGGATGGGAAGTCGTCACGACGCTACCTAGCGTAAAAATTGATAAGCATGGATTTGGCAAATATACGGTTGCTCAATATGATGCCTTGATTGATCACCCGGTAAGCATGGGCCGTTTTGTGAAGATCTCCTGGAACTCTTATGGGATTCCTCATCAAATCGTATTTCAAGGCACTGCAGAAAATCTTAATTTACCCCTACTCAAAGCAGATTTGAAAGCAATTTGTGACACGCACATTGCGTTCTTTGACCCCAACCATCATGTGACCCCGTTTAACCAATATATTTTTCATGTCAATGTAGTTGGCAATGGTTATGGTGGGCTTGAGCATCGTGCCTCCACAGCCTTAATTTGTAAACGCTCTGATTTGCCGTATGCAGCGCAATCGCCTCAAGCAGAGGATCTGAAAGCTTATCAAGATTTTCTAGGCTTATGTAGCCATGAATATTTTCACTCTTGGATGGTTAAAAAAGTTCAGCCCCTAGCTTTTCAGCCATATCGTCTGAATCAGAGAAACTATACGAAATTACTTTGGTTATTTGAAGGCTTCACCAGTTATTACGATGATTTGCAACTCTTAAGAAGTGCGCGGATTGATTTAAAAACGTATCTAAAGCGCCTCCTGGATACGCACCATCAAGTGATGAGAAATCCTGGCAGACATCATCAAAGTGTTGCGCAAAGCTCCTTTGATGCCTGGACAAAATATTACTTGATGGATGAAAACACACCAAATGCCGTTGTCAGTTACTACGCAAAAGGTTCTCTGATTGCGTTTGCTCTAGACCTTCTCATTCGTGACTTTTCGAATCAGACGAAATCCCTCGATGATGTCATGCGGGCAGTTTGGCAAGAACATGGGGCCTATGGTGATCAGGTTGGCGTTGGATTAACGGAAAATGGCTTCGATAAAATGATTACTAAATCCTTAGGTTCCAGTTTCCGACCGTTATGGATCGGTTTTAAGGCGGCCTATATTGACGGCACCCAAGATATTGATGTGGTTGAACTTTTACAATCGACGGGTATTGCGCTTACTCCCAAAAAACTAACGATCGCTGAAAAACTGCAACAAAGTTTAGGTCTACGGATTCAGTCACAAGATGGGTTTGTCAAAGTGACTCATGTTCTCGAGTCTTATCTTGGGCAACAGGCTGGACTATGCCCCAACGATTTGATTGTGGCGTTGAATCATGAAAAAGTAAGTGTCACGAATTTCTCTCATTTACTGGCCCGACACTGTCATCAGAAAGTGAAGCTCAGTATTTTCCGGGGCGACTTACTGCACCATCTCACGTTGCAACTACCGTCGCAATCCGCACTCCAAGAGGAGCGCATGAATTCTTATCTATTGGCGAATGATTAATGCTGTCATTCAATAATGCATGGATTATTTAAGCGCGTTTCTTCACCGACTGCCAAAAGATTATCAAGCCTTACTAGCTCATCGTCTAGAAGACTCGGCTTGGATCCAATTACTAGAGAATATTCAACGACAGGAAGAAACTGCCAGAAATGCAAACCCTCAGGCCATTTTTCCATCCGTTGATCGCGTTTTTTATGCCTTAGAACTCACCCCAATTCAGACAATTAAAGTGATTTTGTTGGGACAAGACCCCTACCACACTGCCGGCCTTGCGCAAGGCTTAGCCTTTTCGGTCCCACAGGACATCCTGCCTGGTTCCAATTTATTTCCAAGCTCTTTACGAAATATCAATAAAGCACTGATGCTCGAAGGCTATCGGCCCATGATGAACGGTGATTTAACGCATTGGGCTACCCAAGGGGTTTTACTGTTGAACGCTTGTCTAACTGTTCAAGAAGGCTTACCGAATAGTCATGTTCGATGGGGTTGGAATCAATTCACAGATGCATTAATCCATGATCTTTTACAGCAGTTGCGCGAAAAAGTTGTTTTTCTTTGGGGTGGTTTTGCACAAAAGAAAGAAGTTTTTATCCCAACAGATCGAAATCATTTGATTTTAAAATCCTCTCACCCCTCCGGGCTCGGGGTGTATAAAACATCGTCGCCCTTTTTACAACCCAAAGATACCGGTAGCTGCAAGCATTTTTCTCTCAGTAATGCTTGGCTCAACAACCATCTTCAGAGCCCGATTAATTGGTAATTTTAATGAAATCCTGAAATTGATTTTGTTGCATTGATGACAAAACTCTATAATTGAATACTAATTTTTGAATTGAATTGATCCCGAATGAAACCTAGTATGCATTCAAAGCTCGAGCATTTACAGGCTCGACTGCTTGAACTAAATTCTTTGATGTCTCGCGAAGATGTTACACAGAACATGGATCAATTTCGCAAATATACCAAAGAACACGCTGAAATCGACCCCGTGGTGCATAAGTTCTCGCAGTATCAAGCAGCAATGCAAGATGAACTGGTGGCGATTGATATGCGCCAAGATCCTGATTCGAAAGAGTTCGCGGAAGAAGAAATTAAGTCAGCCCGTGAACGCATGGAATTACTAGAAGGTGAACTACAAAAACTGCTATTACCCAAAGATCCAAATGATGATAAAAATATCTTTTTAGAAATTAGGGCGGGTACTGGTGGTGATGAAAGTGCTTTATTCGCAGCCGACTTACTCCGTATGTATACGCGTTTTGCAGAACGTCAACGCTGGAAAACTGAAGTCATTAGTGCCAATGAATCCGATTTAGGTGGATACAAAGAAGTAATTTTGCGTCTTGAAGGCGATAAAGTGTATTCAAAACTTAAATTCGAATCTGGTGGTCATCGTGTACAACGGGTTCCGCAAACGGAAACACAAGGTCGGATACATACCTCAGCTTGTACTGTTGCTGTTTTACCCGAAGCGGATGAAGTCGAAGCCGTACAAATTAATCCCAGTGAATTACGAATTGATACTTTTAGAGCGTCTGGTGCTGGTGGTCAACATATTAATAAGACGGATTCTGCCGTTCGTATTACCCACCTGCCAACAGGGATTGTGGTGGAATGCCAAGACGATCGAAGCCAGCATCGTAATAAAGATCAAGCCATGAAAGTGCTTGTTTCAAGAATTATGGATGCCAGGTATAAAGCCCAACATAACAAGGAAGCACAGGAGCGTAAAAGTTTAATTGGTTCAGGCGATCGTAGCGATCGAATTCGGACCTACAACTTTCCTCAAGGTCGTATTTCTGATCATCGTATCAATCTGACCCTCTACAAAATTGATGCCATGATGGATGGTGATTTAGATGAACTGTTGAATGGCTTGTCTGCTGAACATCAAGCGGAATTGTTAGCAACGCTTGGTGAGAATTAATTTTTTCTCCGACGATTGATTGCGTTGTGACCCATCCTGTTAACACCCTCAAAGCAATCCTTCAATCTACCCCTCTTGACCGAGTGGATGCTAAGGTGCTCCTTTATCATTTAATGGATCTTCATTATCAATGGCCAAGAAGTTATTTGATTAGTCATGATCAAGATGTTTTATCTACTCCATTTTTAAATGAGTGGTTTGATTTAGAAGCAAAGCGGCAATCGGGCGTGCCAGTTGCTTATTTAACCAAGAAGCGCCCCTTCCATCAAATAGAGTTAATCGTCAGTCCTGATGTCCTGATTCCTCGTCCTGAAACAGAAATCTTGGTTCAGCTTGGTCTAGCATCTATCGACTCGATGTTTCAAGCACTCCCCATGCAGTTTCACCCAGATCAGCCCTTACATGTGGTTGATTTAGGTTGTGGGAGTGGCGCAATTATTTTAGCGATTGCCAAAGAGCTTGAGCCCTCGCCCTTCTTCAATAGCATTTCATTTTCTGCTAGCGATATTAGCCCAGCCGCATTAAACATTGCTAAGCAGAATGCCCATCAACTCTCCTTAGACAACAAGATTCAATTCTTCGAAAGTAATTGGCTTGCACAATTACCCCACGATTCGTACGGGATTATTCTCAGTAACCCGCCCTATTTAAGTGCGCAGGATCCGCACCTTGTAAAAGGTGATCTTCGGTTTGAACCTATCGGGGCACTTAGTGACTTTGCGGATGGCTTATCGGCTTACCGCCTTATTACTGAACAAGCGAGTATTCGCCTCGCTGAGGGTGGTTATCTTTTATTTGAACATGGTTTTGAGCAAGCGGGTGACATTCAGAAAATCCTGAGGGAGTACTCTTTTTTGAATATCAAGACTGAAAAAGATTATTCGGGCTTAGATCGTGTTACATGGGCTCAAAAAGGGTAAAATAAGTCATTATTGATTTATTTGGGAGCAGATGATGGATACTCAAGAGCGTATTAAAGAAATAGTGACTTCAAATCCAGTAGTGCTTTTTATGAAAGGTACTGCACAGTTTCCACAATGTGGATTCTCTGGAAGAGCTATTCAAATTCTCAATGCATGCGGTATTACTTCTCCATTTACCGTCAATGTATTAGCAGATGAAGAAATTCGTCAAGGGATTAAAGAATTTGCAAATTGGCCGACAATCCCTCAGCTATATGTAAAAGGTGAGTTTGTTGGTGGTTCAGACATCATGATGGAAATGTACGAAAGTGGTGAACTTCAGGATGTTTTTAAAGCCTAACTCCTTACGTTTCTTACGATCTAAGCAGTAAGTTTTACCTTCGATTCATAGCGGGCAACTGAAAATCCTTACTATTTTCAAGGTTTTATACATACCGGTTGCCCCAATTAGATTTTCTTATCATAATTAACTATTATGAAAGTAATTCCTTTCATCGACTTGGCCACCCAAAATGCAGCCCATGCATTTATCAAAAAAATCTCTAGTCAATACGATGTGAGCATGGCTTTTCTGTTTGGTAGTAGAGCGCGCCATACGCATCAAAGTGAAAGTGATGCGGATATTGCTATCCTTCTTAAGGGTAGTATCGGTCGTTTCATGGCTACAAAATTTGCTATGGATGACTTGGCCTATGATGTTCTTTTAGAAACTGGCATTCGAATTCAACCTTTGCCTATTTGGCAGGAAGAATGGGATCACCCCGAATGCTATTCCAATCCAGCACTCTTAAAAAATATTCGCACAGAAGGCATTGCTCTTTGAAGTCTGAAGAACTATTTTCTAAGGCAAGAACTGCAGCAGCTTCCGCTAGAATTTTACTTTCAGCAGGTGATTATGACGGTGCCTGTAAGCGAGCATATTACGCAATGTTTGATGCGGCTCGAGCTGCATTAATTGCTTCTGGACACTTAGAGTCAATGGTCAATACAAAAACCCATAGTGGTCTCATTTCGAACTTCAGCCTTAAACTTGTTAAAACTGGTCAAGTCGCGGTAGAGCTAGGAAAGTCATTAAATAAAGTTGAAGATCTTCGATGAATGGCAGACTATAAAGGTGACTCTGTTGAATTGGTAGATGCCACTTGGGCTGTTGATCAAGCGGATATTTTTGTGCTGATGCTCATAACCATCTTTATTCCTAAGGCATAGGTTGTACTTTCGATCGTACTCATTAGGCGATTTACTATGATCCTACTTTACCGTTTGCGCTTTCATACCCAGCCTAATCGACCAAATTAAACTGACTGAATAATAAAAAAGCCATTCTTGCTAAACAAGAATGGCTTAAGTACCAACTACTTTTTTAGATTTTAAATTGCTTTAATCTATTAAGCAGCTTTACGTGCTGTTGGACGAGTAGTAGTTTTTGCTGCAGTCTTTTTAACATTTGCTACTTGACCTTTGATTGCTTCAACTGCTTGCTCAGTTGTCTTTTCAACATTGCTGAGAACTTCTTTGGTTGCTGCTTGAACTTGACCAACACCTTGCAATGTTGTTTCAATAGAAGTCTTCAATGCGCTTACAAAAGCATCTGAACCTGCAGGTGCATTTGCTGATAAAGTTTCTACCCAGTCTTTTAAAGTAGTCTTCATTTGATCCATGCTGGCTTCTGACATTGCTGTCATTTCTTCAGCTGCTTCACGAACAATCTTCGTTACTGATTGTTGATGCGCTACTAATTTGTTTGTAAACCCTTCAAGACCACCTTCTTGTGCAATTGAAATCACAGCTTGTGGGTCTTTTGCATTCAACACTTTGCTTAAGGCATCGTTAGCTTCTTCTAACAATGATTTCGTTGTGTCAAAGCTAATTTCAGCCAATTTGTGTGAACGGTCAAGTGACTTTTCTGTCAAAGCCATTACACCTTGTACATTTTTAGCGCTAAATTCGTTTAGTTTTCCAGCAATTTGTTCGTAGTCCATGTGATTCTCCAAAGTAGATTTAAAATTAAATAGATAATTTTGTTGCATTGCAATAAATTTACTACCGTTGATATGAAATTGCAAGTAATTTATGTTGCAATGCAATAATTTTTTTAAATTTATGTATTTTTAAGCAAAAATCCCAGTAAGGATCACTCCTTCTGGGACTTTTACGTCTTCTTTGAACCAATCAGTAAAGAGCCATCAACTGCTTTTCACCTCAGGACTCAAGGACTTTTATTACATTTTTAAACCAAGCATTGCACGTGCTTCAGCAGAAGTAGCTAACTGACCACCTAAGTTTTGAACAATTACTTTCGCTCTAGTTACGAGTTCAGCATTGCTTTGTGCGAGTACGCCTTTTTCCATATAGATGTTATCTTCCATACCGACGCGAACATGACCGCCAAATAAGTAAGCCGCACCTACAATTGGGAACTCTGCTCTAGAAATGCCAAATGCTGCCCACTTAGCACCTGCTGGCAATTGACTGCGCATAAATAATAATGTTGCTGGATCGGTGTTAAAACCATACTTCACACCCATCACAAAAGTATAAAGACCTGGGCCTTCGAGGCTACCATCAGCAATCATATCTTTGGCTAAGTTCAAATCACCTGTGTCAAAAATTTCTAATTCAGGCATTACTCCAGCATCACGAATCACCTTTGCCATTTTTCTAGCATTTGAAGGTGTATTCATGACCACATCAGGACCTGAATTCATCGTGTTCAAATCTAATGAACAGATGTCTGGTTTTAATTTTGCAATGTGTTCTACACGCTTTAATGGATGGCAAAGGGTTGTGCCAGCAGCAAAAATCTTTGGCTCATCTTCTGATGGTACAAATCTACCGCCAGGACCTGTAGTTAAATTAATAATTAATGATTTGTTATGCTTTTTGATTAAATCAATGGTTTCCGCATAGTGTTCGATTTCCATGGATGGCTTGCCATCTGGGTGACGAACGTGAATATGCGCAACTGCCGCACCAGCCTCAGCAGCTTCTAATGCTGAATCAGCGATTTGCTGTGGTGTAATTGGTAAATGCGGTGTCATTTCTGGTTTCGTTAAATTCCCAGTAATTGCGCAGGTTAATATTGTTTTACTCATAACTTCTTCCTTTCTGTTTATACTTCAAATCTAATAATGTTTAAATGTAATTCATGCAAAAAATAAACTTTGACACCCTATCCAGTACTTCTAGAGAAACTGTAATGCGTTTGCTCGACGTTTCTGAAGTACTGTTCTCTGAATCCGGTTATGCGGGCACCACGGTTCGTGATATCTCGGCTAAATCGAATATTAATCAAGCTTTGATTAATTACCATTTCCAAAATAAGCGCGGGCTGTTTATGGCGATCTTTGCCCGCCGCGGGAAAATTCTTTCTGATGAGCGTTTGCGCCTCTTGGACGAGTTTCGACAAGAAGCAAACGGTCAATCGATTCCACTGAAAAAACTGATTTATGCGTTCGTTTATCCCCCTCTGCGTTTGGCGGGAGAAAGTACTGGAGGACGCGCATTTGTAAAACTGCAAGCACGTTTGCATAATGAACCCAAGGACATTGAAACCACTTTGCGTCAAGAATACTACGACCGGGTTAGCTTGGAATTTATGGAAGAATTTCATAAAACCTTGCCCCAAATCAGTAGAGAGTCAATTGCTTGGCGGATGATTTTTATCATGGGTCTGTATATTTATGTAGCTTCCAACACAGGGCGTTTAGAGGTTATTTCTAATCGCAAATGTAAAGGAAGTAACTGGAAAGAAGCTTTGGAAGAAATTCTTAATTTCTGCGAGCATGGCTTCTTGGCTCCAGTTACCGACACTACTCTGGTTTTGCCTTAGTTTCTATAACGACCTTACTCCAATGTTTTAACTCATTGTTAAGATACGTCGTTGTTTGAGCAACAGTTCCGCCGACCGGAATGAGTCCAGCCTGACTTAATTTTTCCTTCGTCTCAGGCTCATTGACGATTTTTGCAATCGCCCGATTCATTGTATTCACTTGCTCTGGTGATGTACCTGCTGGGGCTAATACCGCCACCCATGTATAGTCCTGAATTTGCGGATAACCTAATTCTTGCATCGTAGGCACTTCTGGTAATTCTGCAACACGTTCCGTACTAGATACGCCTAAAATTCTCACTTTACCTTGCTTATGGAATTGAAACACGCCGGCGACCGCAGTACATCCAATCGGTGTTTCACCACCAACTACAGCTACTGATGCTGGACCAGCTCCACGATAAGGGATATGGGTAATATCATTTTTCCAAATTACGTGGAATAAGTTTTCACAAGTCAAATGGGGGGTTGTGCCGCTCCCTGGTGATGAAAAAGATAATTTTTCCTTCACAGCATAAGCCTTGAGTTCTTCTAGTGTTTTAACCGGAACCTTTTCATTCACTGAAACAACGTTTGGTTGTGTGGCAATAATAATGACTGGTGAAAAATCTTTTGCTGGATTGTAGCCAGCTTTTTCACCATATAAAGAGGGGTTTACTGCATAAGATGATGAGGTAATCAAAAAGTTATAGCCATCATTGGGATATTTTGCAACGATTTGAGCACCGACGTTACCACCTGCGCCAGTCTTGTTTTCTACAAAGACAGACTGCTTCATAACATCTGTTAGACGATTACTGATAATTCTCGCAGCCATATCCACTGGTCCACCTGGTGGAAAGGATACGGTCATACGAATTGGTTTTTCTGGATAAGCTGCGTGAGCAGACATAGCAAAAGAGCTTAATAAAACGGTAAGCATGCCAGCAAAAGCGACTGCTGGTAATTGTGCTTTAGAAATACTTTTTTTATTGCTTAATTGCTGATTTATTGTTGTTGAGTGCATGTCGATCTCCCGCTCCATTGTCTGCCACGTTAACGTGGCAGATTTTTATGGTTTATTTTTAGTATAAAAGCTTATTTCTTACTTAATTGCTAATGGATTTGTTGGTGATCCAACAGCGCCAGTAATTGGCAATGCTGGAGCAACAAACATAAATTCATAAACACCATCAGCAGCACAATCATCAGCCAAATCTTTTAAGAAGAAGATTTCGCCCATGGTCATACCCATGATTGGAATAGTAATCCAATGCCATGGTTGGTTAATACCTGCTTCTGATTCATTTGGTCTCACTTCACAGCCCCATGTATCACTAGCTAGTGCTGCCAACTCAGTACGTTGAATCCATTCTAAAGTCTCAAATGCAAAACCTGGCGCGTCTCCACCTGGATAACCATCCCAACTACCAGCTTTAATCTTGTCTTCCATTTGACCAGTACGGACGATGATGAAGTCGCCGCGTTTAATTTCGATTCCTTGCTTTTTAGCAGTTTGGTCTAAATCTTCACAAGTAATACCGTAACCGTCAGGTAATGTATCCACGCCTTTGTAACGCGCTACGTCCAGCAAAATGCCACGGCCAACCATCTTCGTCTTCGTTTTTTCAATACCGCACTTTGCAGCACCTGCAGATGAAACTTCACGGCAATCAAATCCGTTATACATGTAGTTATCAAAGAACACGTGACCAAGGCCGTCCCATTGTGTGCCGCATTGCAATGGCATTACAACCATATCATCAGCAGCACGAATTCCACGCTTGTCTAACACGCCTGAATAGGCATCTGTACCCGTTCTTAACATCGTGTGGACTGGATTGATACGTCCCATCGATGGGTACTTGGTTTTGGCGCCTTGTGGACCAGAAGCATCATAATTTAATGCGAGGGAAATCACTTTACCCTTTTTTACTAAGCCAGCAGCTTTAACGATATCTTCTGGTTGCGTAAAGTTGAGTGTTCCTACTTCGTCTTCAGCACCCCATTTACCCCAGTTTTTATATTTCTCTGCAGCAGCGTCTAAGTCAGCACGATTGATTTTTTTGGTCATTTTGGTCTCCTCCAAGAATTAATTTACGACAACTATTTAAACATTTGTTTAAATTAACATCAAGACAATTTTTTGTCAATATTATTTTGCATTACACAGCGCAATGATTGGAATTGGGATGGATGATTTCATGTAACTCACTTAGCACCTGATGTTGACTTTGGACTAGCTCCAATCTGAAGGTTCTATACTAAGATTCTTAATGGACATTAATAATCGAATTTTTACTATTCATGATGAACCTCTCTTCAAGCGCACTGAATAAGCACATTTCCAACCTTAAAAAGACGTTTACGTCTGGTAGTAAAGACCAAGCGATAGCGGAATGCCAAAGTCTAGTGTTTCTTCACCCTTCAAATGCGCCATTAAGAAAACTGCTTGCGCATATGTTAGCAATCATCGGTAAACCCATCCAAGCTGCCAAACAACTTGAATTCGGTTTTGACTTAAATCCTGATGATGAGGAGTTACTTTTTAATTTAGCGATTTCTTATCGTCAAGGTTTAGCATTTGCTGAGGCGCTTAAGTTTTTAAGTATTTATGTGGAAAAATACCCCACTAAACTCGAAGGTTGGGGCAGTCTTGCCGAATGTCAATTCCAATTACAACTATTTCCTGAAGCCTTAGACAGCTCATCCAAAGCTATTTTGTTGTCTAATCAGGAAAGCCGCATTTTTTATATTCGTTCCAAAATTTACCGCTCATTGAAACAGTATGATGAAGCATTAAGTGATCTGGTGCGCGCAATTCAATTGCAAGATAAGAATCTTAGTTATGTGTTCGAATATGCTGAAGTTACCCTTACTCATCAGGGTAAGCATTTTGCGAAACCCTTTTTTGAAAAAGCAACCCAACTACAACCAACAGACTATGTTGAGCTTCTTTATTTAGGGAGATCCTTTTACGAGCTGGGAAATATTAACCAATCAATCGATATTTTTAAAAAACTGATTAGTGCCAATCAGCTATTGGAATCTGCGTATCTAAACCTTGGTTCAGCCCATTATGTTTTAAAGCATTATGCAGAAGCCTTAAGCTGTTATCAAGAAGTCTTGCGTCTGAACAAAAATTCGTCAGATGCAAATATCAATGTTGCAAATACCCTTATAGCTCAAACTCTTTTTAAGGAATCGACGCCTTTTATTGATAGAGCTTTAGAAATTGACCCTCATTCAAGTATTGCCTATAAATTGAGGGCTCAATCCCGCCTCGGCGCTGGGGTGGAAACAGAAATTTTAAATGACTTGCTACATGCTGAAAAATTAAACCCCTCCTTAGAGTCACTTCAAGGTGTTTTGCTGTATTCAAAACTCGATATTTGTGACTGGTCTGACCTTGCCCAGCGCAAAGAACAATTACAAATCGCAATTAAAAATTCTTTAGACCAAGTTCTACCTTTTCAAGCTACCCTCTTTTTTGACCTTCCAGAACTACATCAAATAGCAGCTCAAGAGTTTGTAAAAACGAATTTTCCAATCAGTCGTCACCCACCGCCTAATTTCAGGAAGTCCCAAAAAGATAAGCTAAGAATTGCTTATCTCTCACCAGATTTTGGACAGCACCCAGTATCTTATTTAACTGCCGAACTATTCGAATTACATGATCGTAATCAATTTGAAATTATCGGAGTTTCTTTAAGCTACCGGAAGGATGATGCCTATCGCTTGAGAATTAGAAATGCTGTAGATATATGGCTTGATGTTAGTCAATTAACTGATATACAAGCAATCGAATTGCTCCGTGATCAGCAAATTGATATTGCAATTGACCTATGCGGTCATACTAGTAACCATCGTCTTAGTTTATGGGCTCACCGTATTGCCCCCATTCAAATCAGTTACTTAGGGTATTTAGGTACTATCGGTTGCTCTCAGTATATTGATTATTTGATTGCTGATAAGACCATCATCCCGCGTGATTACAGGCAGTTTTATGATGAAAAAATTATCTATTTGCCTAGTTATCAAGTCAATGATCGTAAAAAAACTAAACCCGATATTGTTGTTTCAAAAAAGTCCTTAGGGATTCCTGATGATCATTTTGTCTTTGCTTGTTTAAATAACTCCTTTAAATATCATCCCGAAATTTTTGCGGCGTGGATGAAAATTCTTTCTGCCACCCCAAATAGTTCTTTATTACTGTTTGGTAAAAATCCAACAGTGATAAAGAATTTGCAATCGGCAGCTATTGATGCACAGGTGGATTCTAGTCGATTAATATTTTTACAAATGGTGGATTACGAAACTTATCTCGCCCGCCTGACTTGTATCGATCTTTTTTTAGACACCACCATTTACAATGCTGGCACTACCGCTTCCGATGCGCTATGGATGGGGGTACCTGTGGTCACATGTATCGGCAAGTCCTTTTGTGCAAGGATGGCTGCAAGTCTTCTAGTAGCCTCAAGCATGGACAATTTAATTACCTATTCTATTGACGAGTATATTTCGTTAGCAATTGAATTAGGGACGAACCCAGCAAAGCATCAAGTCATTAAAAATCAGCTAAGGTTAAATATTGATTCTTGCAAACTATTTGATAGTTCTGCAACTACCCGAGCTTTAGAGCAATCCTTTCAATTAGTTTGGAATAACTTTTTAAGTGGCGCCTTACCCAAAGATGTTGAGATTTCATCACATCTAAATTAGTCTTTAGGGATCGAGACTTGGTGAAGTTTTGTTATGGTCTTTAAGATAACAAAAAAGGTTTGTAGTCAGTTGACTACAAACCTTCATGAATTTGGTGCCCCATGTCCGACTCGAACAGACCACCTACTGATTACAAATCAGCAAATAAGCCCTTTTCCGTAGTATTCCTCAAGGTTACTTAATACCTTTAAATCCTTAATTGAATTGGCTTTATTATATATTTTTACTATTTTATGTATTCCTCTAAATTCCTCGAAATGCTATAATTGTGCTTACATAGTGCTTACATGGAGTTCACATGGCAAATCAGAGTAGTTTTACTATTGGCAAAATTAACAAAATGGTTTGTCCACCTGATAAACAACAGGTAATTTATTGGGATTCTAATAACTCTGGTTACTTTGGGATTAGGGTTACTCAATCTCAAGTCAAATCTTTCATTATTCAGACAAGATTAAACAAACAAACCATTAGAAAAACTATTGGTAATGTAAATCAATTAACAATTAAAGACGCCTTAGAAATTGCCCAAACAAAGTTACTTGAAATTAAAAAAGGAAATGATCCTAGAATTGCAGATGAACAGGCTATTGCAAAAATACAGATTGATAAAGCAAAAGGCAAAAATGGGCTTGTAGTTTGGGATGAATATATTAAATGGGGTAAGGTTCGAGGTAAAAGAGGAAATCAACCTTGGGGTTTACGCCACGCCCAAGAACATGAAAATATGGTTCGTATTGGTGGTAAGGTTCTTTCTAGGGGTGTTAGAACAGGACAATCTAACATTCAAGCTAATGGGGTTTTATACGATTTATTAAATCAACCATTAAAAGAAATAACGAGAGATCAAGTAGAAAAATGGCTTGAATCCTATTTAGATAGACCAGCAACTGCAAGGTTAGGCTTAGCCCTTCTTAATGCTTTTTTTACATGGCTTGGTAATCATAAAGAATATAAGAACGCTATTCATCTTGATGCTTGTTCAAAATTATTGATAAACATCCCAGCATCCAAACCTCGAAAAGACTCATTACAAAAGCAACAGTTAAAAGTTTGGTTTGATCATATTAACCGAGGTAAAAACAAAGTTACGAAAGCATATTTACAAATACTTGTCCTCTCTGGGGCAAGGCGAAATGAACTTGCAACCCTTAAATGGGAGAATATTGATTTAGTCTGGTATGAAGGCGTTATTAAAGATAAATGGAAAGGCACTAGAGCATTTTCAATTACTCCTTATATGGCGAAATTACTTCAAGATTTACCTAGAGAAAACGAATATGTTTTTTGTAGCCCAAAATCTAAATCTGGTTATATTGAAGAACCTAGATATGCTTTAGAAACTGCCATTAGAAACGCTGGTATTCCTCATTTAACTATTCATGGTCTACGCAGAACTTTTAAAAATATGTCTGAGTGGGTAGAAACCCCTGTTGGTATTGCATCTCAAATTATGGGGCATGAGCCTAGTGGAACTGCTGAAAAACACTATACAGACCGACCAATTGATTTATTAAGGCTATGGCATACCAAAATTGAAAAGTTCATTCTTGATGAAGCTGGAATTGTTCAACCTACTTTGGATGAATTGAAAGAATATAAAAAATTAAGATTAGTTAAATAAAGGTTATCCCAAGCCTAGCCTGACGAGGTGAAAGCCAAGAACCTTCCTTGGTTGGCTTAGGGGTTCTATTGAAGGGCATATTGAAGGCTATGCTTATGGAAAATAAGATTGATTGGAATTTTTGGCTCAAAAGAAAGTCAATATTAGAAATTGAAATGGCACTTCTTACCCTAGGTTTAAATCCAGAAAATTTTGAGAAAGATTTTTTTATGGATTGTCATTATTTAGTAAACCGAGATGATTTACAGACTATTAAAGAAGATTACGATAAAAGAATGATCTTTATTAGAGAAAATCGTTTTACACCATATAAATATATGGCTAATGAGGATGATTCAAGCATATTCTATTTCAATTCAAGAGGAACAATTAAGGTTAAAAAGTTTTTACTTTGGCTAAAGAATGAGGATATGGGTTGGGACTTGCCACCAGAGTTAAAGAATTATATTGATCTTATGGGTAATTCTAAAAACTCAATAAATATTGAAACTAACCATAAAAGATTAAATCCAAACGAGTGGCATCAAATTTGTGGTGATATTGCTTTAAAAGCATTAAATCAAAATTGTGAATACTCATCAAAGGAAGTTATAAAAATAATTCTTGAAAACTTTCAGAACGAAGGAATACTCTCAAGCAAAGGTAAGCCATTTTCAAAGCCTACAATTGAAAGATATTTGTCTGAGTGGGGGTTTAATGCAAAAAGAGCAAACATAAGAAATAATAAAAATAGTTAATCAACTAGTTATCTAGTTATTAAAATCAAAGACTTAGCCCTTTCATAACTTGATTGATTAGGTATTGCCCTAGCTTAAAAATCATTTCCTAGTAATTCAAATTAACGAAAGGAAATGTTACATGAGTGATTTACTTAAACAGTTATTTAAAGAGGGTTCTTTCCCAGAGGTTGTATCAACTGAGGTATTTGCCCAAGCCATTAACAGATCACCCCAAACCATTCGCAAATGGCATTGTTTGGATTGTGCCCCAATGGGGATTAGACCAATAAAAATAAATGGGAGATTATCTTGGAAAGTAAGTGATATTCAGAAATTATTGGAGGGTGCCACACTATGACCTACCAAATAAAAAAGCCAACCTCTCACAATTGGCTCTCTCATAAAAACACTTACAAGATCATTATAAAACAAGCCATTATTAAATTGGCTCTTTATGACTTACTTCCTATCAGCTTAACAACTTGGCTAATCAAGATTGCGAGGTTATGCCATGAATAATTTTTATGACTTCATTCACAACTTGGGTTACGAGCCTAAAAGCGAAATTGTCCCAAACAAGTTTATTCGATTTGGTAGGAAAAATAGCGTTTCAGCTAAATTGTTTGCAGATGGACAAGGTGGTTATTTACAAGATTGGCGTTCTGGTGAAAAACATTTTTGGTTTGCAAACGATTTTAAGAATTTATCCTCAATTGAAAGAAAGAATAGACAAGATGAGATAGAACGCATTAAACAGGCTCATGAGTTAAAACAATCCCAAATCCATAAGAATGTAAGCATCAAATCAAAAGAACTCTTTATGGGTTCTCAGGAAGCCTTAGAATGCCATCCCTATCTGCTTAGAAAGAAAGTTAAACCTTTTGACATTAGGCAACAAGGTAATAATCTTTTGATTCCTGTTTGTTCTGTTCTTGGAGAATTTCAATCTATTCAATTCATCAATCACGAAGGGAATAAATGGTTCTTTACAGGTGGCAAATCAAAGGGTGGGTGTCATTTTATTGGTAAGTTTTCAATAAATGATCCTGTTTTTCTTGCTGAAGGTTATGCAACTGCATATTCTGTTTATGAAGATACAGGATGCTTAACTATTGTGGCATTTAACGCTATGAATTTAATTCCTGTTGCAATTGATCTAAGAAAACATTTCCCCAAGGTAGAAATTATTATTGCTGGTGATTCTGATAAGACAGGTAAGCATTATGCTGAACTTGCATCAAAAGCAGTCAATGGCTCAATTACATTCCCACCCTTTACAGAAAATCAAAATGGAACAGATTGGAATGATTTTTTGAAGGGGGTTTCATTATGAGTATTGTTCTATCAAACGCCCAAAAGACTGAATCCTTAAATCCCTTTGAAGGAATATTAGAAATGGAAGTTACAGATGAAATTGTTTCAAAAATTGCAGATGCTAAATTTGCTTGGAAAGAATTATTTCCCCAAGGGCATTTAATTATTTTGGTGGCTAAAGCTAATGGGGGTAAAACCACCTTTATGACTCATGTAGCTGGTGAAATGGTTACTAATGGTTATAAGGTTCTTTATGTCAATGCAGATGCTGGGGCATCCCAAATAAAGGAATATTATCAACACGCAAAAGATAATGGTTATAAGCTTATTAACTTTGATCTAACAAATGGTTCATCTGAAACAGTTATTAACCAACTTGAAAATATGGCTATCGCAGATTATGACTTTTCAGATACAGTAATTATTCTTGATACTCTCAAGAAATTTTGCGACTTAATGCAAAAAACAAGTTCAAAGGTTTTCTATACACTTCTTAGAACTCTTACTGCCAAGGGTATGACAGTAATTTGCTTAGCACACGCCAATAAGTATGATGATAAAGAGGGTATGCCAATTTATGAGGGAACAGGCGATACAAGAAATGATTCAGATGAATTATTTTATTTAATTCCTGTTCGTAATCCAGATGGAACTATGACTGTTTCAACAAATACAACTCATACAACTGCAAAATCAAGAGCCAAATTAAAAGATATTTCTTTCACAATAACTGCTGATCGTAAGGTTGAAATTCTAAATAAACATATTGATACTTTAGTTTTAAGCCAATATCAAAGAGATTTAGAAAATGACTCTGAAATAGTAAATTTTATTTTAGACAGAATCGAATTTAAATCCCTATCTGTAACCGAGTTACATGATTTTTCTAAAAATAACCAACTTGGTTACAGTAGAAAAGATTTAGAAACAGTCTTAAAAAGGTATTCAGATATGAACAGTTCCTGTCCAGAGCCTAAATGGTTAGCCATGAAAGCAGTTAAGTATGGAACACTATACGGAAAGATTGCACCTTATTACGCCAAGGAAATTAAAAATAATTGGGGTGTCTAAAAGTATTAAATGTTTAATGTTAGAAAAGTATTGAAAGTTTGAAATGTTTCGTTTGTTTGGTAATAAGCCAATAGAGCATAAGTAAACATCTTAAACTTTGAGGGTGTAAATTAATCTGTGTAAGTTGATTCCAGTTTTTAGTGAAGGTTTAATCTTTCACCAAATTCAATCTCAAATCGATTCATCGCAGATCT
>NZ_FWXJ01000001.1 GCF_900176405.1 Polynucleobacter kasalickyi
CCCTTGTTCGTTTCACCACCATTTGACACCTCCATCACTATATTTATATCATTTTTTCATATAGTTAAGAGGTACGTTTCTCAGGGGCAAGATCATAGTTTTGACTGTTAGGTAATTCAAAACATAAGTTTTGCTCCAATGAATTAAAATTTAAAGATTAAGAGTTGAAAGTAAACCCGTTAAATTACAACTTGAAGTGAATGGTTTCACGATAAATGATGAAAAAAATACTTGTTACTGGCGGCACTGGTTATATCGGTTCGCACACGGTAGTACAACTTTTGCAAGCTGGTTTAGAAGTTTGTGTGATTGATAATCTTTGCAATAGCAAAGTCGAAGTCATTGATCAGATTCAAAAAATCACTGGTAAGCAAGTTTACTTTGCTAAAGGCGACATTCGAGATCGCTCATATTTTAAAAAATATTTTCCAAGTTCATCAGATTGATTCAGTAATCCATTTTGCAGGTCTTAAAGCTGTTGGAGAGTCTGAAAGAGAGCCCCTAAAGTATTACGATAATAATGTTTCTGGCAGTGTTTGCTTGCTTGAAGAAATGACTGAGGCTGGAGTAAAAAATATTGTTTTCTCCTCTTCTGCGACGGTATATGGCAATCCCGGTGTTGCCAAATACACCGAGGATTTGCCAACTAGTCCAATTAATGTCTATGGGCAAACTAAATTATTCGTAGAAAAGATATTGCTAGATCTTAAAAAATCCGATCCAACTTGGCGGATTGCACTGCTGCGTTACTTTAATCCTGTGGGAGCGCACTTTTCCGGGTTGATTGGAGAAGATCCTGCAGGTATTCCTAATAATTTGATGCCATTCGTAGCCCAAGTCGCTATTGGCAAGTTAGAAAAGTTAAGAGTATTTGGCAATGATTACCCAACGCCAGACGGCACAGGCCTTAGGGACTATATCCACGTAGAAGATTTGGCTAGTGGACACTTAAAGGCCCTAAATAAGCTATCGCAGACTGAAGAAGTCATCACTGTCAACCTTGGAACTGGCCGTGCTTACAGTGTTTTGGAAATGATAAAGGCTTTTGAGTTGGCCTCAGGTAAAACAATACCGTATGAAATTGTCGAACGAAGAAGTGGGGATTTGGCAGAGTATTACGCAGATCCAGAAAAAGCAAAAAGTAAATTAGACTGGGTTGCCAAACACGATATTCTTAAAATGTGCGAGGATACGTGGAGATGGCAAAAAAATAGTCAGTAATTTATTGCCATTCAACAAGTGAAAAACGTATCTTCAAGTAACTGAATTTATCTTCAATAAACCATCGAATGATGAAGGATTATGAGGTTCATGTAAAATTTTATCAGGGATAATGATGTAACTATCAGTCGTTCCAATCATAAAGCAAGTAAAGCACCGGGAAAAATTTTGCAAAATACAAAATCTTTAAAGCACAATCTATACCTGTTGGCCGCTTCAGTTTTTTTTCTTTCAATGCTTGTCTTCGCCTCTTTTGGCGAATTGGAAAGAAACCTGATATGGACCTTTAATGACAAAATATTGCATTTTTTTGCATATTTTGTTCTGTCAGCACTTCTTTTTGGAGGCTTGGCTTATCATGTCTTTTCAAGGATGATCACTACTTTTTTTATTGCAAGTGGCTTAGGTGCAGTTGATGAGTTGTTGCAATTTTTAGTGCCAACGCGTGACCCAAGCTTCGATGACTGGCTAGTGGACTGTTTTGGAAGCATGATAGCGGTTGTTCTGTTGGGTATTCTCGTTGGCCTTTTCTCCAAAGGGATCGATGAATCGAATTTAAATAGTGATGATGATTAAAGTTGTTGTTAATTTGTCTCTATAAATCCGAAACACCCCTTAACATCTTACTGAAACACAACACTTAAAAAATGATGAATGGTCCGTTGTAATCAATGAACAAGGTATTGACTAGATAGTAGTATTTTTTCTCCGGTTAGGGGAGGAGGAATGATTAGTTACGCCTTCGTGTGAAACTTCAGCATCAAAGTCTTTAATATCATTGGCACCTTCAGGGTTGAAGTCTAGAAACTTTTGAAATCGATCGTCATCCAAAGTACTTGCTAGTCAGGTGTTTTTGGGAAGGTCCCGGAATCAATTGTTGAGAACAGAGCCTTAACCAAATAGATGATTTGCAATAACCACGAGTCAAACTACTAGTCAACATTGAGGAATTAGAATCTGATTACTCACTAATGGATGCAATTGTTGATTGAGTGTATTCCAAAAAACCATTGAAATTCCATATGAAATCACTAATAGTATTCATACTATGAATAAATTCCCTTCAATCATGCTTTTAATCTCATTCAAGTAGTAAAAAAAACATATAATTCTTTAAATCTCATTAATCTTTATTTCATCATATGCAAAAAGTCGCATTAATTACCGGTGTTACCGGACAGGATGGATCTTACTTAGCTGAGTTTCTATTAGCAAAAGGATATATCGTGCATGGTCTCAAGAGACGTGCATCCTCCTTAAATACCGAAAGAGTAGATCATATTTATCAAGATCCACACATTGATAATCGTAATTTTGTATTGCATTATGGAGATCTGTCTGATTCGAGTAATTTGATTCGCATCGTACAACAAACTCAACCTGATGAAATTTACAATCTTGGTGCGCAGAGTCACGTTGCGGTCTCGTTCGAATCTCCTGAATACACTGCAGATGTCGATGCACTAGGAACACTGCGCATTTTAGAAGCGATTCGGATTTTAGGTCTTGAGAAAAAAACCCGCTTTTATCAAGCTTCCACTTCAGAGCTGTATGGTTTGGTACAAGAAATTCCGCAAAAGGAAACTACTCCTTTTTACCCAAGAAGTCCTTATGCTGTCGCCAAAATGTACGCTTATTGGATTACGGTGAACTACCGTGAAGCCTATGGTATCTATGCTTGTAATGGTATTTTATTTAACCATGAGTCTGAGCGTCGTGGCGAGACCTTCGTTACCAGAAAGATTACGCGCGGCCTCTCCAATATCGCGCAAGGTTTAGACCAGTGTTTATACATGGGAAATATCGATGCCTTAAGAGATTGGGGTCATGCTAAAGATTACGTCAGGATGCAGTGGATGATGCTCCAACAAAATCAGCCCGAAGATTTTGTGATTGCCACAGGTGTTCAATATAGCGTGCGTGAATTTATTCAAAAGAGTGCCACCCAGTTAGGTCTCACACTAGAGTTCATTGGCGAAGGTGCCTCTGAGTATGCCCAAGTAGCAAGTATTGAAGGGGACAAAGCACCAGCATTAAAAGTGGGTGATGTGGTTGTGCGGATTGACCCACGATATTATCGACCAACCGAAGTAGAGACCCTGCTCGGTGACCCCACCAAAGCGAAAGCAAAATTAGGCTGGATACCAGAAATTACCTTAGATCAAATGGTTGAAGAAATGGTTGCCAATGATTTAGATCAAGCCAGACAAAGTGCTTTATTGAAAGAGCATGGTTACAAAGTCTCCGTTGGATTAGAGCGCTAATTTCTCCTGTGTAATTCTATTGGTTGGGTAAACACGAAAAGCTTATGAAAAACTTCTCAGAAAAAATTTATGTGGCGGGCCACCGAGGTATGGTCGGTTCCGCGATTGTGAGACACCTTCAACAACAAGGGTTTACCAATTTTCTGACAAGAACGCATCAAGAATTAGATCTTACCAATCAACAAGCAGTTGCCACTTTTTTTCAGAAAGAAAAACCCACGCAAGTCTATTTAGCAGCTGCTAAGGTCGGTGGTATTCATGCGAATAATACCTATCCAGCAGAGTTCATCTATGAGAACTTGATGATGGAAGCCAATATTATTCATCAAGCTTTTTTGCATGGCGTACAAAAACTACTGTTTTTGGGATCGAGTTGTATTTATCCGCGCTTAGCTCCCCAACCGATGTCTGAGAGTGATTTACTGACTGGTAAACTTGAGTCTACCAACGAGCCGTACGCCATTGCCAAAATTGCGGGTATCAAATTATGTGAGAGCTACAACCGACAATATGGCCAGTCGCACGGAATTGATTATCGGTCCGTCATGCCAACCAATCTGTATGGCCCTGGAGATAATTACCATCCAGAAAATAGCCATGTGATTCCTGCCTTAATTCGACGCTTTCATGAAGCGAAGCTGGCGAATGCTCCAGAAGTCGCTATTTGGGGAACCGGCACACCCATGCGCGAGTTCTTATATGTTGAAGACATGGCCTCAGCCAGCGTATTTGTGATGGATTTAGATAAAGAAACCTACGAAAAAAATACGACGCCAATGCAATCCCACATTAATGTGGGATTTGGCTCTGATGTCACCATCAAAGAATTAGCCCTTGAAGTTGGCCAATCCATTGGTTATCAAGGTCAAATTACCTTTGACACCTCTAAGCCCGACGGTACACCCCGCAAACTCATGGATAGTTCTCGACTCCAGAAGATGGGGTGGAATGCCAAAGTTTCTTTGAAAGAAGGCTTAAAAATTGCTTATCAAGATTTTTTATTGAAAATTTGATCCTAGTCAATTCCAGCTACCTACTGAATCATCATTAGCCAAAATCGCTGTTTATTCAAGAGTAAAATACACTTGAAGCGTGTTTTCTTCAACATTCTTTCATTATTGATGAAATGATTATTTTTCATCTCAATCGAAGATACTTAAAACATAATAGAAAACATCAAACAGCTAATTAGAAATTTTACATAAGGAATGAGATGATTCTTGTAACAGGTGGAGCAGGTTTTATTGGCGGTAATTTTGTTTTGGATTATTTAGCGAATCCAAAGGTCTCTGGTCTAGTGAATCTGGATAAGTTGACCTATGCGGGTAATCCTGAAACTTTAAAATCCGTTGAACATGATCCTCGTTATCACTTTATCCAAGGAGATATTGGGAACATCTCGTTAGTCAGCGACTTACTCGAAAAATTCGCTATTACTGCCATAGTCAATTTTGCAGCTGAGTCCCATGTGGATCGTTCGATTCTTGGTCCTGGTGAGTTTATTCAAACGAATGTCGTTGGCACTTTTCATCTTCTCGAGGCAGTGAGGGCGTATTGGGAAAAGTTACCCTCAGGCCCTAAAGAGTCATTCCGCTTCTTACATGTTTCCACCGATGAAGTGTATGGCACACTCGCTCCCACAGACCCCGCCTTTAGTGAAACTAATCCCTACGAGCCCAATAGTCCCTATTCAGCATCTAAAGCAGCGTCGGATCATTTGGTGAGAGCTTGGCATCACACATATGGCCTGCCAGTACTCACAACCAATTGCTCTAATAATTATGGCCCCTATCATTTTCCAGAAAAATTGATTCCTCTGGTGATTCTCAATGCTATCAATGGTAAGAATCTCCCTATTTATGGTGATGGTCAGCAAATTCGGGATTGGTTGTATGTCAAAGATCACTGTAGTGCGATTCGCCGTGTTCTAGAAAAAGGACAAGTAGGGCAAACTTATAATATTGGCGGTTGGAACGAGAAAACTAATTTAGAAGTAGTGCGTACCATCTGCCAAATTTTGGATTCAATCCAGCCTAAACCTCATGGCAGTTATGCGGACCAAATTACTTATGTCAAAGATCGACCAGGTCATGATCGTCGGTACGCCATTGATGCTTCTAAAATTGAACGCGAATTAGGCTGGAAACCTCAAGAAACTTTTGACACGGGGATCCGTAAGACAGTAGAGTGGTACTTATCGAATACGCAGTGGACGCAAGGTGTTCTCAGTGGCAATTATCAACATTGGATTGATCAACAGTATGCCAATAAAACCAAATGAAATCTGCTTAAATAACTGAGTAAGTGCTTCCTCACTTTAATAAGATTGGACTCATAAAATGTCATTTTCAGGAATAGCGTCAAGTCTGAAGGATCAATTAAAAGATCATCTCGACCTGCAGAGTCATCCCATCTTAGTCTTTGGTAAAGATGGTCAAGTGGGCCGGTCTTTACAAAAACTCTTCAAAGAATTCCACCTGCCAGTAGTCTTTCTAGGGAGAAGTGAATGTGATCTAGCCAGCGAGCTTGCCATTATTCAAACCCTGAATCACTATCAACCACAGATCATCATCAACGCCTCTGCCTATACCGCGGTGGATTTGGCACAGTCGGATGAAACTACTGCGCATCAGATTAATGCAAAAGCAGTAGAGTTGATGGCCAAATATGTGGCGACCATTTCTAAAGGAGTTCTAGTTCACTACTCAACGGATTATGTGTTTGATGGTCTTAAAGAGTCGGCCTATTTGGAAGATGACGCAACAAACCCTCTGAGTGTGTATGGACAAAGCAAACTCTTGGGAGAACAGGCAATTGAAACAGCATTTGCTGGAGTTAGAAATAATACGCTGGATTCAGTAGAAGGTTTTGTCGGACCACGCTATTACATCTTGCGCACGAGTTGGGTCTATGGTGACGGTAAAAACTTTATCCGTACCATGCTCAGTTTAGCTAACCAAAAAGAGGAACTAAAGGTCATTCAAGATCAACGGGGTTGTCCTACTTCGAGTGATTGGTTGGCCCAAATCGCCCTGCAACTCACTTTTTCAAATACACCTGCCGGTATTTACCATACGGTGGTCGATGGAGAAACCTCCTGGCATGGTTTAGCCGTCTTTGCGATTGAAATAGCGCGACAGGCTGGTGAAGGCATCTTAGTGAAGCCTGAAAACATCTTGCCAATCCCAGCGACTGATTATCCACTTCCAGCACCCAGACCACAAAATTCACGAATGAATCATCAAAAGCTCAAAGAGGCGCTGGCAGCAATGCCCTTTAGTGCCGAGTATCCCCATTGGGAAGCGCAGGTAGAGGCTTACGTGGTGAACTATGTCACGCAAAAATTAAAAAGTTAAGATGCTCAAAGCCACCGAAACCATTTCACCAACCACATAATTGATATGAATCCATCTTCGCAACGTAAAGGCATCATTCTTGCTGGCGGCTCAGGGACTAGACTGTACCCAGTCACTCAAGCAGTTTCCAAACAGTTAATGCCTGTATATGACAAACCAATGATTTACTATCCATTAACCACGCTGATGTTAGCGGGTATTCGGGATATTTTGTTAATTTCAACTCCCCATGACACACCTCTGTTTGAGTATTTATTGGGTGATGGCTCACAGTGGGGACTCAACATTCAATATCAAGTCCAACCGAGCCCAGATGGCTTAGCCCAAGCCTTTATCTTAGGCCGTGATTTCGTGGGTAATCATCCGAGTACCTTAGTACTCGGGGACAATATTTTTTATGGTCATGACTTTGCTGCCCAGTTACATAATGCCAATCACCAAGAGCTTGGCGCGACCGTCTTTGCTTATCACGTTAAGGATCCGGAACGATATGGCGTAGTGGATTTCGATGCCCAGTTTAAAGCCCTTTCTATCGAAGAAAAACCCCTCCAACCGAAAAGTAATTACGCTGTCACAGGACTCTATTTTTACGACAACCAGGTGTGCGATATTGCCAAGTCCATCCAACCTAGTGCGCGCGGCGAGTTGGAAATTACCGATGTCAATGCAGCCTATTTAAAGAATAATCAGCTCAGTGTCGAAATCATGGGACGTGGTTATGCTTGGCTCGATACAGGCACGCACGACTCTTTGCATGAGGCGGCTGGCTTTATCTCCACCTTACAAAAACGCCAAGGCTTAATGGTCGCTTGTCCTGAAGAAATTGCTTATCGTAGCCAATGGATTAGTGCGGATGATGTCGAGCAATTAGCTGAGCCCCTTAAAAAAAATGACTACGGTAAATATTTACTCAATATGCTCACTGAAAAAGTGCGCTAACAAGGTTTGATAAAGCAGTAAAATTTAAGCCAATCCTCCATAACCTCCTCAGACAAAATAGTCCTATGCCGATTACCGTTACTCCTACCAAAGAAATTCCTGATGTATTAATCATCGAGCCAAAAGTATTTGGTGACGAGAGAGGGTGGTTTTATGAGTCCTTTAATCAAGCAGAGTTTACTGAAAAAACTGGCGTAACAGATCCCTTTATTCAGGACAATCACTCCTTTTCAGCACAGCATATTTTAAGAGGACTGCATTATCAAATGGAGCAACCGCAGGGTAAGCTAGTCCGAGTCACGGGCGGCACCGTACTTGATGTCGCGGTCGATATCCGTAAAAGCTCCCCCACTTTTGGGCAGTGGACAGCGGTTGAGCTTTCTGCCGAAAACCATAAGCAACTCTGGGTTCCGGCGGGCTGTGCGCACGGTTTTTTTGTGTTGTCACCTAGTGCTCATTTCTTATATAAAGTCACCAATTATTGGGATCCAAAAAGTGAACAACGCATTATTTGGAATGATCCCGAGCTCAAGATTGATTGGCACATGCCGAGTGGAGTAACGCCCTTGCAAAATGAAAAAGATGCGAATGGCTTATTCTTTCGGAATGCACCACTGTTTGATTGAGACTTATATAAGGTATTTCAAATGTAATTTAACAATTCATTGTGAAGCACTTATCTCAAAAAATATCAGCATCACGCTTTGTTTTGTAATTTATGTTTTAAAAAGCATATCATTCTTGGCGAGTTCTTAAACATTTCGTTGGTGGACAGGCGTTGAACGAAGTGCAGTGAATGATAGCCTACTTTAGATTCTTAAGTAATTTGCGCTTAGCTTTTTGAAAAAGTACACTTTTTAAAAAAATGAAAGATTATTGGCACGCCATTAGTGAAAAGTGCACTTAATGGAATAATATAAATCTAAACATTGATTGGCAGTTACCTGCTAGTGGTACTCCCATTCTGAATGCCGAAGAAGATCAAGCAAAAGATGCGCCAAAACGGTTAAATATTAATGTTGTATTATTAATGCATTAATAATTGCAGAAGTTTTTGTTAGTAAACACCTATCATTGTAGTTATCATCGAATTACTTTAACAATTTACTTAAACTTTTTAGTCAATGCCTATGAAAGCTGTAATACTTGCTGGGGGTTTGGGTACTCGCATCTCTGAAGAGACGTCTTTACGTCCAAAGCCAATGGTTGAGGTGGGTGGGAAACCTATCTTATGGCATATTATGAAAATCTTCTCTGCTTATGGGGTTAATGATTTTGTGATCTGTTGTGGCTACAAGGGATATGTGATTAAGGAATATTTTGCAAACTATTTCTTACACATGTCAGATGTGACCTTTGACATGTCGGACCATAATTCAATGCAAATCCATCAACAGTTTGCTGAACCTTGGAAGGTGACTTTGGTTGATACTGGAGAAAACACTCAAACTGGTGGACGGCTTAAGCGGGTGCGTCACTATGTCAACGATGAAGATTTTTGCTTTACCTATGGAGATGGGGTTGCGAATATTAATATTGCAGAACTAATTGCCTTTCATAAAAAACATGGGAAACAAGCAACGGTGACAGCTGTTCAGCCCCCAGGTCGTTTTGGAGCCTTGGATTTAAATGGCACTTCTGTAACAAACTTTGTAGAGAAACCCCATGGTGATGGCATGTATATTAATGGTGGATTTTTTGTACTCTCTCCTAAAGTCATTGATTTAATTGAAGACGATAGTTCTATTTGGGAGCGCACCCCCTTGGAGCGATTAGCAACATCCAATCAGTTAGAGGCTTTCCTACATCATGAATTTTGGCAACCGATGGATACCTTGCGTGATAAACAACATTTAGAAGAACTTTGGTCCTCAGGAAAAGCTCCTTGGAAAGTTTGGAATTAATTCATGCAAAAATCTATTATCCAAAGTTCTTTTTGGAAAGGTAAAAAAATATTCTTGACGGGTCATACAGGCTTTAAAGGGGGATGGTTATCTCTTTGGTTGAGTTCAATGGGTGCAAGAGTAACTGGTTATGCATTAGCTCCGAACACGAATCCTAGTTTTTTTAAAGTTTGTAGTATTGAGGAAATGCTCGAGAAATCACACCTAGCAGATATTCGTGATCTTCAACAGTTACAAGCGGCCATGCAAGAGGCGCAACCTGAAATTGTGATCCACATGGCGGCTCAACCCTTAGTTCGATATTCCTATAACCATCCCGTTGAAACCTATGCGACGAATGTGATGGGTACGGTGCATGTTTTAGAGTGCATTCGCTTATTAAATACGGTTAAATCTGCTGTCATGGTTACTTCAGATAAATGTTACGAGAATAAAGAATGGGTATGGGGTTATCGTGAAAATGAGCCAATGGGTGGTCATGACCCCTATAGTAATAGTAAAGGGTGTGCAGAGCTTGTGACTAGCGCCTATCGTTCTTCCTATTTTTCGCAAGATAATTCTGTTGCCATCGCTTCTGCACGGGCGGGTAATGTCATTGGCGGCGGTGATTGGTCTGAAGATCGTTTGATACCAGATGCCATCAAGGCGTTCGAAAATCATCAAGCGTTAATTATCCGTAATCCTTTAGCTACCCGACCCTGGCAGCATGTTTTGGAGCCTTTATCTGGCTATTTAACCTTAGCCCAAGCCCTGTATGAAGAGGGCGCAAAAGCCTATGCGAGTGGCTGGAATTTTGGACCAAAGGAGGAAGATGTTCGATCCGTGCAAAGTTTGGTGGAATTATTGATTAAGCAGTGGGGCACTGACGCACGTTGGGAATTAGAGAATAACGCACAACCTTATGAAGCTCAAGCATTACAGCTAGACTGTTCAAAAGCTCGGCAATCTCTTGGTTGGTTTCCTCGTTGGAGTCTCGAGCAAGCCATAGAAAAGATAACTGACTGGCAAAAAGCTTTTCAGTCACAAAAAAATATGCAAGATCTTAGTTTGCAACAAATCCATCAATATACCTCTTATTAAAAGTCTTATTACTTATCATGACCGAAACTACTATTTCAATCAATCAATTTGCTAAAGATAAAATCAGAAATCAAATTTTAGATTTAGTGAAAGAGTATGCTGCTATTGAATATGCGCCCAAGCACTTTATTCCTGGTCAAACCCTTGTTCCTCCTTCCGGAAAATTAATTAACTCTAAAGAACTAGAGAATATGGTCGAGGCCTCATTAGATGGATGGTTGACGACGGGCAGATTTAATGAAATGTTTGAGAAAAAACTAGCCGACTTTATAGGCGTTAAACATCTCATTACCGTGAATTCTGGATCTTCTGCAAATTTAGTAGCATTTTCAACCTTAACCTCGCCTAAGCTGGGAGACCGAGCTATTCAAAAAGGCGATGAAGTGATTGGTGTTGCCGCTGGTTTTCCAACAACCGTTAATCCCATTTTACAATTTGGTGCCGTCCCGGTGTTTGTTGACGTCGACGCATTGACTCACAATATTGATGCCAGCAAAATTGAAGCTGCCATTAGTCCTAAGACAAAAGCAATTATGCTAGCGCATTCATTAGGTAACCCTTTTAATCTAGACGTAGTTACTGAGATATGTAAAAAAAATAACCTTTGGCTGGTCGAGGATTGTTGTGATGCCCTAGGTACCACCTACAAAGGGCAAATGGTTGGCACCTTTGGAGATATTGGTACTTTAAGTTTCTATCCTGCCCATCACATTACGATGGGTGAGGGTGGTGCAGTTTTTACGAATAACTATGAACTAAAGCAAATCGCAGAAAGCTTCAGAGATTGGGGTCGTGATTGCTACTGCGCCCCTGGAAAAGATAATACTTGTGGGAAGCGTTTCGATTGGCAATTAGGTGGATTGCCTTATGGCTATGATCATAAGTACACCTATAGCCACTTAGGCTATAACTTGAAGATTACAGATATGCAAGCTGCTTGTGCTCTAGCGCAATTAGAAAAAGCGCCTGCTTTTATTCAAGCGAGAAAAGATAATTTTAAGTTTTTAATGGAGCGCTTAAAGTCTTGTGAAGATTTTTTACAGTTACCTGTTACTACAGAGTATTCTGATCCTTCTTGGTTTGGATTTCCAATTACTTTAAAACCTGCTTGTCCAGTTTCTAGGGTTGATTTGACAAGTTATTTAGACCAAAATAAAGTTGGTACAAGATTACTGTTTGCAGGTAATTTGACTCGCCAGCCTTACATGGAGGGTGCGCAATATCGTATTAGTGGAGATTTAACTAATACTGATAATGTTATGAATAATACTTTCTGGATTGGTGTTCAGCCGGCATTGACAACAGAGATGCTTGAGTACGCGGTTAGTCAAATCGAAACCTTTTTGGGCGTTAATTTTTAAGAAAGTACAACTATGAGTAGATTACCTAGCAACTTATTTGTTCTAGAGATGGCCAATAATCACATGGGTGACATTAGTCATGGGATTGAATTAATTAGAGCTTTTGGCGCTGTCTGTAAAAAATACCCACAATTTAAATTTGCTTTTAAGTTGCAATACCGCCATTTAGACTCCTTTGTTCATCCGGATCTGAAAGGTCGGATGGATATTAAATACATCAAACGTTTTGAAGAAACCAGGCTTTCTGAAGAGCAGTTTGATACCTTGATTGCTGAGATTAGAGCCAATGGATTTTTGGCGATGTCCACCTCGTTTGATGAAGTTTCTTTTGATATGATTGAGCGTCAGAATTTAGACATCATCAAAATCGCAAGTTGCTCATTTACCGATTGGCCAATTTTGGAAAGAGCTGTATCCATAGACAAGCCTATTATTGCCTCTACTGCGGGAGCATCACTTGATGATATCGATCGAGTGATTAGCTTTTTATCAAACCGTAATAAAGATTTTGCCATCATGCACTGTGTGGGGGAGTATCCAACTGCTGATGAAAAAATGCATTTATCGCAAATTGATTTCTTAAGAAAAAGATATCCAAATGTTCGGATTGGTTTTTCAACTCACGAAAATCCTGGAAACACTGATTTAATAAAAATAGCAATTGCTAAGGGCGCTAGCATTTTTGAAAAGCATGTCGGCTTAGTTACAGATAAATATCCAATTAACGCATATTCGATAACTCCAGAACAGGCAGATGCCTGGCTATCTGCCGCAGCATATACAGTGATGGTTTGTGGCGAGGGTGACTCTCGCTTGCCAGAAAATAAAGCGGAAAAAGATAGTTTACGCGCATTAAGAAGAGGAATGTTTGCAAAGCATTCTATCAAGGCTGGAGAGAGAGTTACTCGCGATAATTTTTTCTTCGCATTCCCGCCAAACGATACGCAATTTACGGCGAATGATTATTCTAAATATGCTGAATTTATTGCTACTGCTGATATTGATGCCAATCTAGCAATTGGACCAAATAACTCCAAACTTATAAATACTAGAGAAAAAATTCTTGATATTGCCAAGCGTGTGAAAAACCTTCTCCACGAAGGAAAGGTAATAGTTCCTGGAGGCGTTGAATTAGAAATTTCCCATCATTATGGAATTGATAAATTTGATGAGTTTGGATTAGTCATGTTGACTGTCGTTAATCGAGATTACTGTAAGAAGTTATTGGTGAGTTTGCCAGGCCAATTTCACCCAGAACAGTACCACAATCAAAAAGAAGAAACATTTCATGTTTTGTACGGGGAGCTCGAGTTACAGTTAGATGGTAAGGTACAAATTTTAGGTCCCGGAGATGTCGTAACTGTTATGCCAGGAGTGCGCCATGCTTTTCGATCTGTAACTGGTGCTGTAGTTGAGGAGATTTCATCAACACACTTTAAAAATGATTCCTTTTATACAGATGAATCAATTAATAAAAATCAGAATCGTAAATCCTTACTTACTTATTGGATGGGGGTTTAATGGACACACCCAATAAAGTTTATCGCGTTGCCGATTATTTGTTAAATCGCCTTGCAGACCTTGGTATCCAGGATGTTTTCTTTTTGCCTGGTGGGGGTGCGATGTATTTGAATGATGCCCTTGCTTGTGAGTCCCGTATCACAGCAATTCCCTGTCATCACGAGCAAGCGTGTGGAATTGCTGCTGAAGCCTATGGTAGAACACATGAATCTGGGTTTGGCGTTGCTATGGTGACTACAGGTCCAGGCGCAACAAATGTATTAACTCCTGTGGCAGGTGCTTGGATTGAGTCATTACCTTTATTTGTATTGTCTGGCCAAGTGAAGCGTCCTGATGCACTGCGTGGAAGACCCTTACGTCAAAGTGGCGTACAAGAGGTTGACATCATTTCGATGGTAGAGCCGATTACTAAGTACGCCGTAACTATTGACTCACCTGAAAACGTTAGAAAGTGTTTTGAAGAAGCTGTCTGGCATATGCGTGAAGGACGACCTGGCCCAGTCTGGCTAGATGTTCCTTTGGATGTTCAGGCGGCACCAATTGACCCAGAGAAGTTAGTAGGATTTGAACCACCAATTACTAACGCTAAAGTTGATTTATCTCATGCTCTGAAAGATCTTGCTGAGTTACTTTCAACGTCTAAGAGACCACTAGTTCTTGCTGGTCATGGAGTTCGAATCGCTGGAGCGGCAAAAGAGTTTAGAGAGTTGGTTGAGAGCCTAGGTATTCCATGTGTGTTTACTTGGAATGCCTCCGACCTTCTTGCCTGGGATAACCCACTTTATGTTGGTCGCCCTGGTGTTGTTGCAGCTAGAGCACCAAATTTTGCAATACAAAATTCTGATTGTCTAATTAGTATCGGCTGTAGGTTGGATAATATTATTACTGCATATAATCCAAAGGGTTTTGCACGTAATGCTAAAAAAGTTGTTGTTGATGTTGATCAAAATGAATTAGACCGTCATCAGATGGAGATTGCTTTACCTATCTTGGCTGATGCTAAAGATTTTATTGACGCATGGCGTTTAAGTGCTGAAATAACTCATTCAGATTGGAGCGCATGGCGTGCTAAATGTCTTGATTGGAAAAAGACCTATACCCCATTGGATGGACGAACCTTTGAGGCGAAAGGACCGATTAGTCATTATGATTTTGTTGAAACTATTTCTAATGCTATCCCTGAAAATCAGTTAGTGATAACCGGGAGTTCTGGATTGGCTGTAGAGGTTTTTTATACGGTATATCGTAATAAAGTTGGCCAGCGTATGTTTTTAACATCTGGATTAGGATCTATGGGTTATGGCATTTCCGCAGCCATAGGTGCTTGTATTGGAGCAGGAAGGATTCCAACTGTTTGCGTCGAAAGTGATGGTAGCCTAATGCTTAACCTTCAAGAACTAGCAACCTTAAAAGCGCTAAATCTGCCAATTACGGTTGTTGTGATGAATAATGGCGGATATGCATCGATTCGTAACACTCAAAGAAACTATTTTGAGGAGAGATATTTAGGTACGGGCCCATCCTCTGGATTGTATATCCCAGACTTTGTTGAGGTTGCTAAAGGAATGGGACTTTTTGCTGAAGATATTACATCAACGGAACAATTAGCAAGTTCGTTTGGAAGAGCTGGACCAAGATTATTAAATGTTCACCTCAAGAGTGATGAAGTACTGTCACCTAAAGTGGCGGCAATGCCACAGCCTGATGGATCTATTATTTCTATGCCTCTTGAAGATATGAGTCCACTGTTACCACTTGAGCAACTTGAAAAAGAAATGCTTGATGGCGTAGATGATAGATCGCGATTGGTCAGAGGTTAATGTGACTGAAGTGATCACATCTACTGCAAATTTCTTAAATAACTCTTCCCTTTTTATAACTGGAGGTACGGGTTTTTTCGGTCGTTCTTTATTGCGCCGTATTTTGGAAATTAGTCGTCATGTTGATTTAAGGAATTCTGCTGTAACGGTTTTAACCCGAAATCCCGATGCTTTTTTAAATAGTTATCCTGAGTTTTCGAAAGAGAAATGGCTGCGTTTTTGCCAAGGTGATATTTTGCAAAGTTTAGAACATATCACCAAAGAAGGCCAGCAGTTTTCTCATATACTTCATGCCGCAGCTGATTCGACTCTTGGTCCGAAAATGGACTCACTTGAACGCTTTGATCAAATCGTTACTGGGACACGAAATATCTTGGATTTCGCAATAAAGGTCAAAGCAAAAAGATTTTTGTTAACAAGCTCTGGCGGGGTATATGGAGCACTGCCATCTCATTTGGAGTCATTTCCAGAGTCTTATTTGGGGATGCCAAATCCACTTGATTCATCTAATGCGTATAGCGTTGCTAAGCGCTTAGCTGAACATTTATGTAGTTTATATGCAGAAAAGTATGATTTAGAAATTGTAGTAGCAAGATGTTTTGCCTTTCTTGGCCCAGATTTGCCATTGGACGTTCATTTTGCGATTGGTAACTTTATTCGAGATGCATTAAACGGCAATACTATTGTTATTAATGGTAATGGTAGTCCAATACGATCTTATTTATATCAGGATGATTTAGCTGATTGGCTACTCGTTTTAATGGAGCGTGGCGCATCTGGTAATGCTTACAACGTTGGATCAGATCAAGCAATAAATATACTTGATTTGGCAAAGTTAGTTAACTCAACTCTATCTGAAAAGGTGAGGATTGAAGTGAGAGGCTCAACTGATTTAGCTGGTGATATCCGTAATAAATATCTCCCAAATATTGAGAAAATTAAGCAAGAACTTAAAATGGAAATTACAGTGCCATTAACTAAGGCAATTGAATTAACAGCACAAAACTATATTAAACCTACCAAGTCTGGAGTTAAAAGTGAGCATTAAAATCACTGACATTATTTTTGATTTGGATGGCACCTTAATTGATTCGGCCCCAAGCATCTTAGAGTGTTTTAAGCGCGTTCTAAAATCAAATAATATTGAACCACTCTGCGCGTTAAACTCTGAACTGATAGGTCCTCCTTTGGCTCAAACTCTGTCGCGTATTACCGGTATTCATGATTCAGAATATGTAATAAAGTTGGCTGAAGATTTCAAAAAACATTATGACTTTGATGGTTATAAATCAACGGTACCATTTGATGGTGTTGGTGAACTATTACAAGCTTGTGGCCTTCTTGGCTTTAACTTACATATCGCGACGAATAAACGACTTTTACCAACAACTTTGATTTTGGATCATTTAGGATGGACAAAACACTTTAAAAGTATTTATGCTTTAGATTCAAGTTCTCCATCATATGCTAATAAAGCCATGATGTTAGCAGCATTACTAGATTCCGAAAAAATTGATAGGAGTTCTGGAATTTATGTTGGCGATAGGTCGGAAGATAATGAGTCTGCCTTGAAAAATGGCCTAAAGTTTTTTGGTGCAACTTGGGGTTATCAGGACAACAATTTGCTTTCTAATGAAGACGTCATTTGTTGTAACAGTATTAAGCAGTTTGAACAGCATTTAAATTCATGAGGCTTTCTAATGAATATTGAAACTTTCTTCAATAATGATACTGAAAAGCGATTTTATTTCCCAGGAAGAATTTTTATTGGCTCAGGAGTCTCTGACAAAGCGGTTGAACTAATTAGTAAACATGATTCAGTTGCGATTGTGGTGGATTGTGTTTTTGCTGATTCGAAATTATTAGATGAAATTAAAGAAAAATTTGCGAACAAAAAATGTCATATTTGGGTGATAGAAGGAGCTCCTTTTGCCCAAGATGTAATGAGTTTTATTGACCAAATTGGTAACTTACCCGAGGTAGTGGTATCAATAGGTGGAGGCAGTGCTGCTGATTTTGCAAAGTCAATTATTCTTTATGCATTATTTGGCTCTTTAGAAGGTGTGGGAGTAGGCCCAAAACTGGGTTTATCCAGAAGAGCTGACTCAATTCGTCCACTCTATATTGCAATTCCCACCACCGCTGGTTCTGGCGCTGAATCTAGTCGCTATTATGTAACTTACGACAAAATTACTCACGCAAAAGTGTATGGAAAAACCTGGGAGATTGTCGCTGATTGGATTTTCTTGGATCCATTATTTTTGGCTAGTATGTCCTCAGCAGCACTTGTAGGCTGTGCATTTGATGCATTTATACATTTATTTGAAACCCTAATCGCTAAACATGAAACATCAATATTTGGTGAGATGTTTTCCTTAAATGGGATTCCAAAAATCATGAATGCTATTCACTCGGCGGTAAATGAAAAGCAAAGGAATGATTTTGTCCATGAGCAATTACTCTATGGCGCATCCTTAGCCGGAGTAGCAATTTCTAATATACGTACCGGAAGTATTCATGAGGCTGCGGGAGCGCTCTTAGAGTTAACTACATTAAGCCATGCTGAAACTCTTTTTGTCTTTTTCAGAACCGCTATCGAACAGTATTTAGCAGAAATTTCAAGTTTAGAAGAATCTCTTATTGCACAATTAAGGTTGTTACCCGCATTTTCAAATTTTAGAACACTGCAAGATGTCATGTCTTGGTGGGAATTTATTTTTCACCAAGTCTCTCTAGATGTAAAAATCACTGAAGCTGTAAGTAAAGTAGAACCCACTTTAGCTAGTGCACGTGAGCATATTTTTAATAGAGTTTATTCAGACAAAGTCTGGGTTGGCAAAGAGAGTCCCCGCATATTAACTGAAAAAGATGTTTGGCATCTTGTTGATCATTCACTGCATCGTTTTGGAATTACAAAAATAAATTGAGCGAAAATACATGAAACTTATTATTGGTACATCATTAGCGTCTAGTCCTAGTCTGCGAGCAGTCATCAATCAATTTACCAAAGAAGGAAAGATCTTTTGGCTCAAAGAAGGGAATCACTCCATTGACTCTATTCAAAGTGAAAGCTTGATTCATTCCCTTGATGAAATAAACAATACAGATAGTGTTTTTATTCTTGTCGTTTCGCCAGATACTCAACATGAAGACTTTGGCGATAAAAAAATTCTTCGTGTTTATGAGCGCAAAGAGAGTGGTTGGAATTCCGACCCCCATGCTGTGGTTATCGATGAGCTTTCTCAAATTGATACATTGTTGGAAATGAATAAATACCCTGGGATGACTCAATTGTTATCTTGTTATGGAAATTCTGCTGATGAATTTAAGGCAATGATATTAGATCAATATAGGGACGCTCTAGAAGCAATGAAAAATGCAAAAGGTATTGCAGTTTTTAATGCTCAGCGCCTTGGTGAATTTGTTGCAAAAAGTCTAATCTCCTCAGGAGGAAATGTCCTGACTTTTATTGATAATGGAACCTCAAAGCATGGCACTAAAGTTGCAGACATTCCAGTTATTTCATTGGCAGAGCTTACTGATAAGCAAACTCCGATCATTATTGCTACAACACGATTCTCAAAAAGTATTGCAAAGCAGCTTAAGGCTAATGGCTTTAATAATTACTTACCTTATCCAGTACTATCATTAATTGATCCTGAGTTATATCCCCATGAAATTCCATACATTGGAATTCAAGAGGACTTTGCGCAAAATATTCCTCGTCATTTGGGAGTGTTTTTATCTTTAATAGATGATAAGTCGCGAGAAGTTCATGATGGATTAATTCAGTATAGATTGAAATATGATGCCGCTTATGCTGATGCGGTTTCTGATCAATATGACAGACAGTACTTTGATGAAAAGTTAATCTCCTACTCTCAGGATGGCATATTTGTCGACTTGGGTGGATATGATGGCGATACTGTAGAAAAGTATATTCAATTTGGTGAGAGCGTATACAAGAAGATATATCTATTCGAGCCTGATGAAACTATTTTGGAACGGGCTAAGATTAGACTAAAAAACTTTGAAGGTATTGAGTATGTACCGACAGGAGCTTATTCCAAAGACGGTGAGTTAAGATTTTCAGCGTCTGGGCGTACGAATGGTTTTTTTAGTGAGGTTGGTGACTTGATTATTCCCGTCCAAAAGTTAGATTCCGTGGTTAAAGAAGATCCGATTCTCATAAAGATGGATATTGAGGGTTCCGAAAAAGATGCTTTAATTGGTGCTACAAAGACTATACAACGTTCTAAACCTAAATTAGCGATTGCCGCCTATCATTTCGCAACTGACCTGTGGCGCCTTGTTGATGTTATCCGTGAAATTAATCCAAGTTATAAGTTTTACTTCAGACACTATTCAGAAACTGGGTTAGAAAGCGTTATTTATGCAATCTGAGGCTTTTGACGTTAAGGCTAAGTTAAAAAAAATTACTATCATGACTCCTGCTTTTAATGAGGAAGCGGGAATTCAAGAGTGCTATTTGGCTGTAAAAGAGTTTTTTTGTACAGATTTGCCAAATTATGACTATGAACATTTATTTATTGATAATTGCTCTAAAGATAAAACAGTTGATATTCTAAAAAAAATTGCACAAGAAGATAAGCGCGTAAAAATCATCGTTAATTCAAGAAACTTTGGACCAAATAATTCTCCATATCATGCCATTTTAGAGTCAACTGGTGATGCCGTTATTCCAGTACTTGCCGATCTGCAAACCCCAGTATCAACAATAAAAAAATTTGTTGAATTGTGGGAGGATGGCTACGACATGGTTTTAGGTTTGCGTGTAAAAATGTCAGAACCGAAGAGGTTGCAGTTTGTTCGAAATTTATACTATAGTTTGATGAGCAAATTGTCTCCTATTGAGCATTACCATGGGTTTATAGGCTTTGGCCTTTTTGACGCTAAAACCGTGAAGGTGATGCGCTCCCTAGTGAATCCGAACCCCTATTTTAGAAGAATAGTTTCTGAGATTGGATTTGAAAAGGCATTTGTAGAATATGAACAGCCGCTACGTAAGAATGGGAAGTCGCGACTTAAACTTTATGATTTAGTTGATTATGCAATTTTAGGCGTAACGAGTTGTAGCACCATACCATTACGGGCAATGACAATCCTGGGAGTAGCAATATCGTTTATTAGCTTCTTAGCGGCAATCATATATTTGATATTTAAGATACTTTATTGGGATTCATTTGTATTGGGTTCTGCGCCATTAATTATTGGTATGTTTTTTCTGGCATCGGTACAAATATTTTGTCTTGGGCTAATTGGTGAATATGTCGGTTTAATCTTTAATCATGCTCGCAATCGCCCCCTTGTTATTGAAAAAGAGAGAGTGAATTTTTAAGTGAAGATTGTTGATTATGCAAATCTTTCTAAAGCAATTATTATTGAGAAATATTTAGGATACTTTTTTCCAATAGTAGCGTTTTCTTTCGCTTTCTATATGCAGTATTCTGTTGCATTTTTCGGGTTAGATCTTCACCATGATTTACTCATGTTTGATGCAGCTAGAAATCTTTATTCTGGCCAGACTCCCTACAAAGACTTCTTCTACCAGTACAACTTGGGTACGGTATTACTTCATAGTGCGACATTAGGAATTTTAGGATTAAAAATAGTCGCATTAAAACAAGTTACAGTTTTATTTTTTGCATTCATTGCTCTTTTAATTTATTTATCTTGTGCTCTTGAGGGCTACAGGCGATCAGGACTTTTACTGAGTATTCTTTGGACATTGCTGAGTCCATTTTATATGCCGGTGATGAATGGTTACCATCCTTGGTCAACAGTTTATATGATGTTTTCTTGTATGGCAGGTCTATTTTGCCTTCAGTTAGCTATCCGAAAAAAACCAATAGTTTTTAGTTTGCTCGCTGGTATATTTTTTTCCTTAGGGTTTTGGTTTAAACAAGTAGCAGCTTTTCAGGTAATAGCTGTTTTAATCTGGATAGGGCTGAACGTCGGATTTTCTTTCTCGAGTAAATTTGATCGAGTTAAATATATTAGAATTTTTTCTGGATATGCTACTGGTGGATTACTCGCGACCATTCCATTTCTTGGCTATTTATACTTCGAATCAGCAATTATTGATTGGTGGAAGGATGTTTTTTTATTTAACAAATACTTTGCAGCAGAAAGTCAAAATGCTTCTGGCTTGAAGCACTATTTCAAAATACTTTTCCCGATCTCGAGAGGTTTAGGACACCATTCTAATTTTTGGGCTCTTAGCCCGTTCATATTAATCGTAGTTACTTTTCAAGTTTTTATATTCCAGGCAAATTTTTTTGGATTAAAAAAATTAAATAAAGAAGTTTTAGGCTTAATTGTATTGGCTGCATTTTCCGGTTGGTTTGGTTGTTTTCCACTTCCACATCCATTTCATACGCAATTATTTATGGCACCAACCTTTATTGTGATTGGCTTATTGCTAGGAAAACATCCTTTAAGTTTTAAGGGGATTAAAAAATATCTAGTTGTTTTTTTGCCTGTTTATATATTTTTAATATCTGCAATTCATGAAAATTACTTCCAGGTTCAAGGATGGAGTAATAAACAACATGCATACAATAAGGATTCAATAAAAGTAAATTTGAATTCAAGCTTTGACGGACTAAGAATTGATAGCTCGACTGAAAATCTTTTGACTCAATTTTATAAAAATCTTTTGGAGCTAAAACCTTCTAATAAAAGTGGTGAGTTCATACCGCTTTCAGTTGACCCATTAAGAGGTTTACTTCCTGGAAAAGTCGAAAGTCCCAGTGAGTTTAAGATGGGGGTCGACTGGACATGGCCGAATGAACTAGTTGAACCTGGATTTTCTGATTTAATAAACAGTCGCATCTTATTGCGAAAGCAACCTATATATGCTGATTCATTGATTTACATAGCAGGTTATAAGCCCACTGCATTGTTAGAGATGAAATCGCCAATATCAAATACACATATGCTCTATCAGCCAGACTTGAAAACTTCAAAACTTGGAGTTGAGCATAGGAAAAAAAGTGAAATTCTGTACACAACGGATAAAGACTTTGATATAAAAACAAGAAGTATTTATTTTGACTGGGATGAAGGAATTAAATCATTCAATTTAATTCCTTTTAATGTCCTAACTGAATCTGAAATACATGAAATTAAAAATATTCATGTCAGCATTCTGCATGAAGAAGATTTTCCACAGCATTTATCTAAATTACAGATGGGATACTTAAATAAAGCAGGAAAATCCTACAGTGAAAATCTTCCTGGGCTTTATAAATTAGATAATCAAGAAGGCGGTATTCTCCACGAAAATATTAGTATTGAAGATCAACAAAAATTAGCTTTATTCATGCTCTCAACTGGAAAACTCTTTGCTAATCAAAATCGTCCAGTATATTCATCAACATTAGCCTCGAATGATTTGAATCAGCCAATGTTAGTTGGTCTCCCCTTGAAAGAAAGAACCGGCCTCCAAATGCTATGGAGTAAAGACAATGGAAGCACTACGAATCGTAATGATGGGGAGCTTTTTAAAGCTAGAAGTCGTAGTATATATCTAGCCATAAAACCTATAATCAAGAAAGATAAATGCAAATTTATATTAATACAGATAGAGATGAGTTTAGGTCACACCAAGAATTATTATTATATTTTTGAAAATGATTAATACTAAACTGAGAGTGATATTTCAAAAGACTTTATCTAGTGAAAAAGCTAGATACTTAATTGTTGGCGGTTGGAATACTTTATTTGGGTATTTTGCAGGGTTACTTATTTATGGTTGGTTAGGCGTGATTTTTAATGTAATTATTATCGGCTTCATAGCCAATGTATTAGCTATTTCTATGGCTTATGTAACCAATAAAATTTTTGTTTTCAAAACAAAAGGCAATTGGACAAAAGAATACATTAAAGCATGGATACTTTATGGCTCAACGACGATGATTGGCATTATTCTTTTATGGGTTCTTGTTGATATCATGGAGATACGCTTTTGGGTTGCTCAAGGTTTAGTTACTATCATTTTGATTATCACAGCTTATATAGGAAACCTAAGGTTTACATTTAAATAAATTATGTCAAATAAAGCAATCCAAGAAAAATATTTTGATTCATATACTGATGAGGATTATTGGGGGGAAAATTTAACACCTGTATTCAACAAAAAAATACTAACGAAATACTTAGAAAAAATCGACAAAAATTCTAAAATATTGGATTTTGGCTGTGGGAATGGTAAATACGGATTTACTGAACACATGATCACATTGGGTTTTAATGTTAGTTTTACTGATATTTCATCTAATTCTGTGACTGCCCTTAAAAAAAGACTGAGCCGACTAAATTTAAATTTTGATTTGGCAGAGGCTGGTGATATTGGTTTAGTCTGTGAAAAAATCAATAACGAATATTTCGACATTATTTTTTTTGGAGATGTATTTCATCACTTAACTTATGACGATACTAAAACAATCTTACTGTGTCTTAAAAAGATTCTAAAAAATAGTGGCGGTAAAAAAGGCAAAATTATTGGTATTGAGCCTAATGGGAAATGTCCAATATGGAGGCTAATGCCTTTTTATAATAAAGACTTTAAGTGGGAGATTGAAAAAAATATTCAATACTGCACAAGAAATGATTTTGAAAAAAAATTTAATGATTCGGGATTTAAATTAATTGAATATAACTATGTAAGATTTTTACCTCTATTTTTAGTAACCAACTTTACGTTCTTGAAAAAAATTGACGAGGTTCTTACGAAGTTTCCGTTTATAAAAAATTATTCTCAATATACGCTCTTGGTAGCAGAAATTAAATGAAAATATCATAACCGTATCGACTAATTATTTGAAAACTCATTGCGGTATTTATCTAGCCATTGATAAGAGGAATTTATTGAGTTTTGTAGAGTTTGATTAACTCAGTAAACAGGGTTGAGTTTGGTCTGATATTGCCAGATCTTTGTCGATAGTTTTGAATTACTCAAAAGACGAGAAGACTCAGAATAATATATATTCACTAAAAGCAAAAGTTAGAAACTTGTGGAACTTAATGAATAAAAAATCAACCATTAGATCGAGAAAACAGAACGAAGACCATTAGAGATACAAACTCTATAAGGATTTTATGAAAATTAATTATATTATTTATTGCCCTGCATACAGCCCTAACTCTGGTGGATATAGTGCACTTCATTACCTCTCTGAGGCTCTTCACAAGTGTGGAGTTAATTCGGTTTATATAACCACAAATATCACTAATCCTAAGTGGTATGCCCGGCCACTTGAAAATCTTTTAAATTGGAAAAATGATTTAGATACAAGATATTTTTTTTTGAAAATTATCATTGGAATCCGATTCTTGATTAAGATTCCGACTGTAACTAGAAAAATCAACCGTAAAGTTCGTTATGCTTACCCAAGTTTTGTTTGGCGATATTTAGATAAAAATAATACCGTCGTTATTTATGCTGAGAATGAACCCGGTAATCCTCTTGAGGGTAAACATATTGCTAGATGGATAATGATGAATCCAAAAGAAGAATTAGGTTACGTAAAGTACTCCCTAGATGAGCATCTTTTTTTGTATAACAATTTTTATACTGTAAATGAACTCTTTAAAGGGCAAATTAAAGGCGTCTTAACTTCCATTGATATGACTACGCATTTGCAGACTTATACCAACCATCATCTAGAGAGAAATGGCGGAGCTTATATTATTAGAAAAGGTATTAATAAGCCTCATGATAAGCATCCTAGAGATTTTCTTAGGGTTGATGATTTGCTGATCAGGTTATCAGACGAAGAAAAAGCGCAATATTTTAATAGTATCAAGACATTCATTTCCTACGATCCATCAACTTTTCTTGCTGTGCAAGCTGCATTATGTGGTTGTGAAGTGATTGTCATTCCTGATGATTCTGGCGAGTTTTCGCAAGAAAATTTGAAAAAAAATCATCGTCTCCATGGTATTGCATATGGTCATGACGACATAACATGGGCCCATGATACGCTTCATCTTTTAATGGATTCTATGCAAGATTTAAATACTAAATATTTTGAAACGATAAAGAGTTTTAAAGACTATTGGGAGAGCTATATCTGCCAAGAATCAATCAAGACTATTAACTAAACTTGAGTAAATTGATTTGCAATTCATAAGGTCAGTTATCAAACAGATGGCATTTCAAGTAAAGATTTTTCTATTACAACTTTAATTTTAACAACCTAACATGTTTGCGCTAAATTTCAAAAAACAAATATATAAACTATTAGTTAAAAAAATATGACTAATCAAGAAGTTTCAAAACAATACCGTTGTCCACTTTAATTACAGGTCATGGAGTGGTATTTAAAATGATTGATTCGGCAGATGAATTTATTCTTTACGGCGATTACAATACATTCGACGTGACCAGATCATAATTGGAACCTTTGATAGCTTTTTAGGAAATAATTTATGAACAATATTGTGGATGCTTTCCTATTTTATAACGAGATCGACTTGTTAAAGGCTCGCTTAGAATACCTCGGACCTTATGTTAATAAATTTTTAATTGTCGAATCCAACATTGATTTTGCTGGCAAAACTAAACCCCACTTTTTAAAAGAACAATTAACGAATTTACCTTTTTCTGAAAAAATATCCTATATGCCTTTGGATATTAATCTCCGGAGTATTACATGGAGATATCGCTCATTGCGTTATTACAATAAACGTTCTAGATATTTGTGGAAGATTCAAAATGCACAAAGGAATGCCATTGCAGAAATGCTTAGAACTTACAAGAAGGAGTTATCTTCAACCAAATTTGTTCTCTTTGGCGACTTAGATGAATTTCCGAATATTCAATTGATAGAGAATTTGATTGCGGGCAAACTTGAATTGACTACAGCACAGACTCTGCGACAAAAGATGTTTTACTATCGAATGGATATTGCAGAACAAAAAGAGACTTGGTCTGGTACCCTATGTTGTCCCTTGCAAGAATTTAGTCTACATCAACCGCATGAGTGGCGTTCTTTGAGAGAAAAGTTGCCATTCATTGAAGGTGGTGGATATCATTTTTCTTACTTCATGAGTCCATCTAAGATTCAAGAAAAAATGAATGCAATTGTAGAAGTTGAAAAACTAAACTCCTTTAGCGATATGAGCATTGAGAACATCGAAAAAATCATACATAGTCATCAAGATCTTTATGGGCGTGAAATGATATTTGAAAAACAAGCTAATGCTGTACCAGATCAATTGAAAATCATATTAGAGAAAAATCTTTGTAATCTCTCGTAAAAATTCTTGAGAAGTTGAAGATTTTTTAACTAATTGCCATTTAATATTAATTTCAATTCGGCCTTGATTAAAATGGCTCCATCCTCAGTTAAATGATGATCATCGTTGTAATACGAAGTTGACTTGAAAAGGAACTATCAAGCACGCTTATTGGAGACCTATTTTTATGATATTCAAGATCCAATAACGCAGATGTTTTTTCCACATCTTTCCTTTCGGAGAGGATTTTTTTAGAAGTTGCCTTGCCAGAGAGCATCGATCCTCGATGAGTAATTGTTGGATTAAATCATAGGTATCAATTTTCCCTAATAAATCTGAGGGAATCATCTCTATAAACTGTTCAAGCTCGATATCGTTTAGTACTAAATGAAAATTGAAAAATCCATGAAAGCCAAAGGCATGATAGCCACTTCGTTCAAAGGCAAATTGGCTTGCTAACTCAATAGGAGCAAAACGAATCGTTGTGTTTTTATCTAAAAAAGATCGATTAAAGATAGAAATACTCTGATCTTCAGGATGAGATTTCTTAAATTGAGGATTTTGTATTACTTCAAATAACTTCTTTGAACGTAAAGAGAAGCCTCCATTACCAACTGGTGTTTCTGGGTGGTGAGGCCATGGAGCGCCAATATAGTCATACTCCAGAAAACGGCTATCCCATAAATTTGGATCCACAATGAAACTATCCCATTGCATCACCAGCATATGCGTTCCAGAGATATGAGAGCTTAAATTACTTTGGAGGTATAAAGAGTACTCCTCAATGGACCGAATTGGAGGGGCCTCGATGATAGCAATTCCTGGAGGACAATGGGTGACTCTTTTGGGGTCAGTTACTAGAATAGCATCCTTGAATGTTGCTTGGCTGAGGCATCTTTGCATCGCCCAAATGGACAAATCAGGATATCTGGTGTCCACACAAAAAAGAGTTACTTGCTGAAGGTCAATCATGCAAAATAGAGATCATTAAAATGTTTTTAATTTAAATTGAAGATACTTCAATTGTCGTTTTAATGACCTTAATAAGCGTGAGCTTAATTTTTTCTGAGGTTTTCCAAAGTCTTCCCAAGTCTGCCAATTGGATTGATAGACAATTCCCAAGAAATCTTTTTTCAGAATATCCTCTGAATAACCGAATGACTTATCTTGCCAATATTGGTGTTCATAGTGATAGTGCTTAAAAAGTTGCTCTCTAGGGTAAATTGGAATGGCTTGATATTTGATGAGAGATTCGCCATACCAAGTGAACTCAGAGTCGCACTCTAGAATGATATCTAAGAAATTTTTTTTCTCAGGTATCAAATAGTTTGTTTCAAGTGATTGCCAGACCTTGTTACTCCATAAGAAAGGAGCGTATCCAAAATCATAAACTACAGGTCCTGATCTACCCAAAGCTTCTTTGATGGGTAAACGATCATTTAAAAATCCTTCTCTAGCTTTCTTAGGACCAAAACGTTCAGTAGCTTGTAAGATGTCGCGACCCTCATGGACGATTGAGTAAGGGATATGATCCTGAGCGATAAAGTCTAATGTTGTAAAGTCCTTAATGAAGATACAGTCAGAATCCATCACTAAATAGTTATCGGATACGTTTAATCTCCAAAATTCTGATTTAATAATTTGTTGTTGAATCCATCCTCTTTGTTGATATAAGAAGGATTGGTTAATCAAAGGATTTTGATTCAGAATCGTTTCTTCGTTCAATAAGGTATATTGGAATGAAGCTAACTCATTTTTAAATAACTCAATATCTTTACTAGGTGCAGAAATATATACGGGAATTTTATCTAAGTTGTGTCTTGCAATACTATGCATGAGCCTTTTGACTCTATTTAAATCTTTAGAGAAGGTGCAGCAGTAAAGAACTATTGGGGTCGTGTGCATGTCGATATTATAGAAGATATGGAGGAGATGGGCTATTCATCCCATCAACGTCATTACAATCAATTTATTGGAGCTTGAGGTTGATGGAATATTTGAAAATTTTACTCGGCCACTTCTGTGAGTATTTATAGGTTAATTAAATTCATTGGATGCAAGATACTTTAAAATAAATTGAGATTAGGAGAAAGCCTTCTAAAAAAGGATTATTTGAAGTCGTTCAGGAATGTTGCAGTCCTAGAATGACTTTCGTTTGAAAATCTTTAGCTATTAGCTTAACTCGTAATCCTGGCTAGCTTTATAGATTGCGCTAAAGCAGATAGACGCAAGGATAAAGAAGCTCATCGCCACATTCTTCGTTAAAATAAGCTATGCAAGCAAATACTCTAAAGAAAAAGTGGCTCATCATCTCTCATGGTTTTAACATGGATGGTCGGGCAGCTAGTCTGACTGTGACCGATAAAATTCCTTATCTGATGGATGCTGGGATTGAACCCATTGTCTTGTCAGCTATTACCGGAGAAAAAGATAGCCGCTTTCCCCACTATCAGTTACTTCCTTGGGGACCAGCGGGTCTGCGCTTTGATTTTCGCCATTATGTGGCAACCAAGTATGGTCGGGGTTGGATGTATAAAATCCTTACGCCACTCGTCTCGGCTTTATTACTGCCCTTTACGGCCCTAGAAAAACTCTTGATCGGCTTGTCTAGTCAGTCCTCCTGGTCCTTTGCTGCGGCCCATCGTGGCGAGAAAATCATCAAAAAAGAGCAGATTGAACTGATCTACTCCTCTGGCGGTGCTTGGTCAGCCCATTACGCAGCTTATCTGATCAAGAAATTGACTGGTAAAAAATGGATTGCCGAAATCCATGATCCGATGGTGATTCGGGATGAGCCACAGGATAACGGTACAGCACCTCGTAAGTCCAAGGATAAGCGTTTTTTGCAACGTCTAGAAGGTCTCATTTGTCGGGATGCGGATCAAGTCTGGTGGTTTACACAAGGCGCACTCGATTATGCTAAATTGCGTCACCCCGTGCTTGGTGATAAAGGCTTTGTAGTGTTGCCTGGCGCATTGCCACCTGGTTGCGAAGAGCCCTTACCGACCCATCATCTCTATCAGGCCAAGTTACACATTGCGCATTTTGGCTCTCTCGCCAACGATCGCTCATTAGCACCGGTGCTTGCAGCCATTGCCCCTTTGTTAGACGCGAATCCTACGATCAAGAGTCGCCTACAAATTGATGTTTATGGTGCAGCCCTCGACCAAGCGAGTGTCGATGCTATCCAACAGTTGCATTTAGAGGACATTGTGCAAGCGCATGGCCGGATCGAAAATGATCCAGTAACCGCTAAGACCGGTCGCGAGCGCGTGATGGAAATCATGCGGGCAGCGGATGTACTCTTATTACTCCACGGTGATTATGAATGGTGCGCAGAATATATCCCGTCAAAATCCTATGATTATTTTTGGTCTGGAAGGCCCATTTGGGGCATCACCAACCGCAATCCCTTTTTTGATGAGATGTTGACTGAGCGAGGCGCTTACATAAGTCATACCTTAGATCCTGCTTCAATCCTGCAAGTCTTTCAACGGATTGAACAAGATTGGCAAGCTCAAGCTATACCGACCAGAGCGATGACAACAGTCACGCCGCAGAGTGCCGTTGAGACAATTTTAAAAAGAGTAGCCGCGTGAATATTCTGCTTGTCAAACTCTCTTCTCTTGGGGATGTGCTCCACAATTTACCAGTCGTTTGGGACATTCGTGCGCAGTACCCTGACGCACATATTGCTTGGGCTGTAGAAGAAGGGTACGTCCATTTACTAGAGCCCCTGAAGTCAACCCCTGAGCTACGTGGGATTGATGAAGTTATTCCCGTCTGTTTGCGTCGTGCTAAAAAAGATCTGTTCCGTGGGCGGGTGAAAAAAGCGATTGCCGCTTTTATCAAGATGAAAAAAGCCCTCAGATCAAAGCATTGGCATGTCATTGTAGAAACACAGGGTCTCATCAAATCAGCGTTGATTGCCAGTCTCGCAAAACAGTCGATGGTCACGACCAGTGTGTATGGTATCGGTAATCAAACTCAATATTCCGGATATGAGCCGATGGCTAGATTCTTTTACGATCAAAGTATTCAGGTGCCTTTTCAGTTGCATGCGGTCGATCGTTCACGGGCGATTCTGGCGAGTAGTTTGCAAGCGGCGTGGCCGAGTCGTGACATCGCTCCCCCGCAGTTTTATCCCAGCGAATACCTGACGCAGTTACGTCGTCAAACCAATCCTTTAGGTTTTGTAGCAAACCAATATGTCATGTGTTTTCATGCGACGGCAAGGATTGCAAAAGCTTGGAATGAAGCAGCATGGGTGGCAATTGCTCAGTATTTAGTGAGTCAAGGACTTACCCCCGTCTTTCCTTGGGGCAATGCTGCTGAGAAAGTCGTTAGTGAACGCTTGGTCGCGCAAGTGCCTGGTGCGAACTTACCGCCAGCTTTTACGATTGCCCAGGCTGCTACCTTGGTTGCGCAAGCTCGCCTCACCATCGGCGTCGATACTGGACTCACCCACTATAGTGCGGTATTAAATTTGCCCACGATTGAACTCTATATCGATTCACCGCGGTGGAAAACAGAGGGCTATTGGAGTACTCAGGTGATTAATCTGGGTGATATGAGAACACCACCTACTGTCGATGAAGTCTTATTGGCAGTGCAGCAGTTGCTCGCTTGAGCCCACTACTCGCTCTGCCATCGGGCTTAGTGCAAATGACTTCTTCGACTAAAGTTGCCAGCCGTTAGTGTAATAACTTATTCACGGCAAGCACATCTTCATCCGTCAAAATCGCTGCTAAAGACTTGAGTTTGAGGCCATTCATGATGGCGTCATACCTAGCCTTATACAAAGAAGACTGGGTAGTGATTAACTGATCCTGCGCGTTTAACACATCGATATTGATCCGCACACCCACGTTGTAACCGGTACGATTGGATTGTAAGGACGTCAGTGCTGATTTTTCAGCGGCTTCATACGCTTTAATTTGCGCAATACCATTGGTAAAGCCGAGATATGCTTGTTTGGAAGCTACAGCATTACTCTTCTTCACAAAATCAAGGGTAGACAGTGACTGATCATAAAGCGCTGCAGTTTGACGCGCATTTGAAGAAATTAAACCACCAGTAAAGATGGGTACTGATACCTGCAAACCGATCTGATTTGCATAATAGGTATTTGGTGCTGAACTCGTCGCATTCCCTAAGGAGTTGTTATAGCCGGTTGATGCTTGTAAGGAGACCACGGGTAAGCGCGTCGCTTGGGCACTTCGATAATTACTCTTCGCAATTTCCGTATTGAGGCGACTAACGATCACGTTGTAATTCACGTCCTCGGTTTGCTTGACCCAATCTTCAATCGTATTTCCAGTCGCTAAGTGCAGCGCTTCAATAATATCGTTCGTAGCTAATTTACCTTTTGAATCAGCCAGATATTTAACAACACGTTCTTGTCTTAAGGTCTCGACTTTAGCCTGTTTGGACAATGGCAAAATGGCCATAATCGGTTGACCAACAATTTGCTCCAGCGCCGATTTCTTCACGAGTAGGTCAGATTGTGCGGCGATTTCTTGAGCAATCACAAGGTCATAGCGAGATTGGGCTTCATTGGTATCCACAATGGTCGCGGTACCTACTGCAAAATTTCTTTTCGCTTGTTCCAACTGTTCGTTAATTAAACCTTTTTTATTCAGGTATAAATCAAGCGTATCTTGAGCGGTCAGGGCATCAAAGTAGGCTTGAGATACTCTGACGATGAGGTCTTGTTGGGCTTGTGCAAAGTTGGCTTCAGCCACACCCGTGAGCAAGTCACCTTGCTTGTATTTCTCAAAGATCGCCCAGTTAAAAAGGGGTTGACTCAGAGAAAGGGTCCAACCGGAGTTAGAGAAAACGTAGTCTTTGCGGTTCGCTACATTATTTAAGTTTGGATCGTAACGAATATCGGTGGATTGTGTCGAATACGAACCGGTAATTTGCGGTAGTAAAACAGAAAAAGCTTGCCAATAAGTTTCTCTACCAGCGGTGTAGGCATATTTAGCAGCATTATAGGTCGGGTCGAATTGCGCTGCTTCCTGAAATAGCTGAATTAAATCTTTAGCTTGCGGATTGGCAGCGTCTACCAATCTGGGCAAGGTGTAGGTTTGCACACTGGTGTTCGGTGAACTGTTTGGGGTCGCCGTCGGCATCGCACTCACGGTTGCGCTCTGCGCCTGCTTCACTTGCGCCATCACCTGCATCGCGCTCATTCCTTGCATTGACAGCAAGGCAATCACGACTGCCCAAGCGTTGAGTCGAAATGGCGAGACTTGCGCAGAACTTGATCGAACTAGTGGAGCATTCCCGAAAGAATCATTGGTTAAATTTGAGTTTAATTTTTTCAATACAATTTGCTTCATTCGAATGTCTCTTATTAGTCTTCTCAAATACATCACATTAAAGTAAATACCTACTATCTTTACTCGGCCAGATTTTCAAACAATTATTTTTGCAATTAATAATGTAACAAGGAAATTTACAGTTATTGTTAAATTAGCCTTCTATAACGCATCTAATTTGCAAAAAATGCCAAAAACAGTCTCAAAACAGGGTTTTCAATCACCTGTTTAATTTTTAATCATTGTAATCTCAAAGAATAAAATCACCAAAAACGATGTTTAAAGATTCCTTTTCATACTACAGAGGCTTAAAACGAAGCCCTTAAAATTCAAATACTTCGGCCTGGGATTGCTGCGATGTCAACATCGGTACTAAGGTCTCAAACAAGGCTTGCGTTTGGAAGTAATCATGACTGAGGCGAGTAATGAGGACGGCACTCATGACCGGGGCTTCCCCCACAAAAGCGAATAACCTGCCACCGATCGTTAATTGATGTTGAAGAGCAGTCGGCACATCCTTTAAACCACCAGAAATGCAAATAATGTCATAGGTATTGTTGCTAGCCAAATGCCAACCCTCAGAACCATCCCCTAGTTCTACTTTGACATTGGGAATGCGGCACTTATTCAGATTCGAGATGGCAAAGTCGGCTAGGGTTGGCAAGATTTCAACCGTGGTGACACTTTTGGCAAAATAAGCTAGTAGTGCTGCCATGTAACCTGAGCCAGTGCCAATTTCTAACACGATATCTCGACCATTGGGTTTGAGTGCCTGCAAGACTCGCGCTTCAATCTTAGGTTCTAACATGACTTCGGCAGTGTCTAAAATCGGCAAAAAGATATCTGAGAAGACTAAGGGCAACTGCGCCTCTGTCGCAAAAAATTCTCGCTTAATGACATTTAAAGTTTCTAACACTTGTAGGTCAGTAACACTCCAAGGACGAATTTGTTGTTCGATCATTTTGTGACGAAAGTTCGTAGTATTAATAGTCATGATGCAATCAGTAATAAAAGTTGTTCAAGGTAAAAGTGTTGAGTCAAAGAGGTGGCTGAAGTAAGCACTATTTTAATGGAGTTGAGCTTGAAATAAACCTTGATTTAATAAAAATTGAATAAAGTTAATAATATGACAATGTTTGTTACATCTTGTGGCTACAATAAAAATACTAAATTTACCTAAATATACTTATGTCACAAAATCAAGCAAAACCAAAATCTTGGCTTAAATGGGTACTTCTGCTTTGTATCGTCCTTGGCTGCGCTTTTCTTACTTGGTGGTTCGCAAAGCAGTATTTAGGGATCAATCAAACGAAGTACCTGACCGTTTCGGTCGAGGAAGGGCCGATTGTCGCGAATATTCGGGCTAGCGGTACCCTCAACCCCGTCCGCTCTGTGACCGTAGGAACGGGCGTGTCTGGCATGATTCGTGAGTTGACGGTGGACTTTAACGATAAAGTAAAACAAGGTCAGGTGATTGCCAAGATTGATCAACGCGAATTCCAGGCGCGTTATGATCAGGCCGCTGCCAATTATGAATTGGCCTTAAAGAACCATGAATACAATCTTTCTTTAATGCAACAAGGCTTTATCTCCAAACAAGCCTTAGTTACCACCGATAACACCATGAAAGCGGCGCTTGGTGCCCTTGATCTCGCTAAAAAATCCCTCGATGACACCCTGATTCGCTCCCCAGTGGACGGTGTCGTGGTCAAACGGAGTGTGGAAGTGGGGCAAACGGTAGCCGCGAGTTTGCAATCTCCAGAGATTTTCATCATCGCTAGAAATTTGGCAGAGATGCAAGTAGAAACTTCAATTGATGAGTCGGATGTGGGACGGATTGAAGAGGGTCAAGAGGCCACGTTTACGGTGGATGCCTTCCCCAATAAAATATTTTCAGGCAAGGTCAAACAAGTACGTAAAGCACCAGTCAATATCCAAAATGTGGTGACTTATACCGTTTTAATCACAGCAGATAATCCAGATTTAAAGCTGTTACCTGGTATGACGGCCAACGCCCGCATTGTGGTGGAGAAGAAAGAACAGGCGCTCAAGATCTTAAATACAGCCCTGCGTTTTAGAATGCCACCCTCAGATAAGTCAGCTAGTGCTAATAAGACGGGTAAAGATCAAACGACAGAAAAATTAGCTTGGTGGAAATTTTGGGCAAGTAAAGAGAGTGCCTCAGCAGTCGCCGGCGCTAAAAAGGATTCTAGCGATCGACCTACTGGCGGCTTCGCAGGTGGTAACTCATCACGATCCTCTCGCTTTGGGAGTGGCCAAAGTAATTTCCGCAGTGTCTATGTCTTAGAAAAAGAGGGCAATCAAGAAGTACCAGTGCGTAAAGCCTTTCGCTTAGGCTTAACGGATGGCGAATATTCTGAAATTTTGCCACTGCGCGATGCGAAAGAGGCACAATTAAAAGTCGGCGATTTGGTGATTAGCGGCATTGAAGGTCAAGCTGCTGGTGCAGGTGCGGCCAAGCCTAGCGGCCCACGGATGTTCTAAGCCTCTTTATGCCCTTAATACATACCCAACAACTCGTTAAATCCTACGGCGATGGCATCCAACAAGTCAGAGCTCTTGACGGGGTGGATTTAGATATTGAACAGGGGGACTTTGTCGCGATTATTGGCGCTTCGGGTTCTGGCAAGTCTACCTTCATGAATATGATTGGTTGTCTGGATACGCCCACCAGTGGTACCTACGAACTCGCTGGTCAAAATGTGAGTCAGATGACCATTGATGAACTCGCTGATATTCGTAGTCAACGGATTGGCTTTGTTTTTCAGCAGTTTAATTTACTGGCGAGAACTACTGCACTGGATAATGTCGCGATGCCCTTGCAATACATTCGCTCTGGCAAACTCGCCGGCTTATCGAAGACAGAACAAAAGGAGCATGCTCGCAATAGGCTGGCTCAGGTTGGCCTAGGAGATCGATTAAGTCATACCCCAAGTGAGATCTCGGGTGGACAACAACAGCGCGTTGCGATCGCTCGCGCTTTAGTCAATGATCCTGATTTGATTTTGGCAGATGAGCCCACTGGCGCATTAGACTCCAAAATGACTGTGGAGATTATGGACCTACTCAAATCGCTCAATCAAGAGGGGATGACCGTCATTGTGGTGACCCATGAACCGGATGTGGCGGCCTATGCCAACCATGTAGTGGTTTTTAAAGATGGCAAGATTATTGAGGTTAAACATCAACACCATGCCAGTGTTCCTCCTGTTCTGTAAAGACCCTATTTATGTCGAACTCTGTTAACTTAATCATTGCCTTACAAGCACTACGCGTCAATAAATTGCGTTCTGTACTAACGATGCTGGGGATTGTGATTGGGGTTGCGGCTGTGATTGCCATGATTGCCATCGGCGGTGGAGCACAACAGCGGGTGCAAGAGCAAATTGCGAGCTTGGGCTCGAACCTGCTGATCGTCATTCCTGGCTCAGTGATTCAGTCCGGTGCTCGATTGGGGCTAGGAAACGCACAAACTTTAACAGAGTCAGATTACAAGGCGATCCAACAAGAAATCCCTGAAGTACAGGTTGCAGCGCCCGTCTCGAGAGGCAATGCGCAGGTTGTGTTTGGCAATACGAACTGGGCTACTTCCATTCAAGGTGTCTATAACGATTACTTTGAAGCCAGAGAGTGGGGACTGATTGAGGGAAGACTCTTTGATCAAGGTGAAATTAGCCGTTTCGGCAAAGTGGCAATTATTGGTAAGACGGTCGCTTCCCAGCTATTTGGGGAAGATAATCCGATCGGTGAAATGGTCCGAATCAGGGGAATTCCTTTTGAGATTATTGGCGTTGCCGACGGTAAGGGACAAAGTGGCATGGGGCAAGATCAAGATGATGTCATTTTTGTGCCACTGACGACGGGTCGGGCACGCTTGTTTGGCGAACCTCGTGGTCGGATTGCTAGGGTTGGAACCATCTTGGTAAAAGCGCACAATGGTGCCGATACGAAGTATGTGGAAGATCGTATTACCGAGTTACTTCGTCAACGTCATCGCATTCAGCCCACAATGGAAAATGACTTCCAAGTCAGAAATCTCTCCGAGATTTTAAAAACGCAAGAAGCTGCTAGCCGTATTATGTCGATGTTACTCGCCGCCGTTGCTTCTGTGAGTTTGCTAGTCGGTGGGATTGGCATTATGAATATCATGCTCGTTTCAGTGACCGAAAGAACCCGAGAAATTGGTTTGCGTTTAGCCGTCGGTGCACGCAGTAAAGATATCATGACGCAATTTTTAGTCGAAGCGATGACACTGTCCACTATTGGGGGGGGTATCGGTGTGCTATTAGGGGTTGGCATCTCCCTCTTAGTGGCTTGGCTGGCAGCTTGGAATATTAGTTTATCGATCTTATCGATTTTGTTGGCAGTGGGCTTTTCTGCAACCATTGGGATCTTTTTTGGTTACTATCCCGCCAAAACTGCCGCCAAAATGCAACCTATTGCCGCCTTGCGTTACGAATAAGCATGTTTTGCGGATTGCAGTGTCAAGCTGCAGGCAAACTGTAAAACAAGCCGTTTAAAATACACACAGTACTCATGTTCAATTCCACCTCACGGTTTAAAAATTGACTAAAAATGAGCTGTCATCAATTTTTGAACCGTTGATGCTTCAATCGTTCATTCAACCAATAGGAAACAATATGGATGTTGTTCTCGTTTTAAAGGCACTCATTTTAGGGGTGGTTGAGGGCTTAACTGAGTTTTTACCGATTTCTAGTACAGGGCATTTGATTCTAGCGGGTCATTTACTCAACTTTAATGATGACAAGGGTAAAGCCTTTGAAGTGATTATTCAGTTAGGTGCCATTCTTGCGGTTTGTTGGGAATTTAGATCGAAAATTGCTAGTGTGATTGCTGGACTTGGGAGAAGGCCTCTGTCCAATCGCTTCGCGTTGAATGTCATTATTGCCTCTTTACCAGCGATTATTTTGGCCCTCGTCTTTGGCAAAATGATTAAAGCCCATTTATTTGCCCCGATTCCGGTGGCGACCGCTTTTATTGTGGGTGGTTTGATTATTTTGTGGGCGGAGCGTTTAGAGTCGGTTAAGCAAAAAAATCGGAAAGTGATTTTGCGTAGCATTGAAAATGTAGAAGACTTGAGTCCTAAAGATGCCATTAAAGTGGGTCTTGCGCAGTGTGCCGCACTCATCCCGGGTACTTCTAGGTCAGGTGCGACCATCATTGGCGGCATGTTATTTGGTTTACCAAGACAAGTGGCAACGGAGTTTTCTTTTTTCTTGGCGATTCCAGTGATTGCTGGGGCAACCGTATATGAGATTTATAAATTGAGACAAGAAATTGGTGGTATGGACTGGTCTACTTTCGGCCCAGTGTTGGCCATTGGTTTTGTGGCAGCCTTCATCTCTGCGTTTTTTTGTGTGCGTTGGTTAATTAAGTATGTCAGTCATCATGACTTCAGGCCATTTGCTTGGTACCGGATTGTATTTGGCATCGTTGTTCTTGCCACTTCAGCACTCGGTATAGTAAATTGGACGGCTTGATATATAAAAGTGATGCTGTTTTAAGATAGCGTACCAACTATGACCCAACCAAAAAAAGAAAAAACTCCAGCTGAAATACTCGAACTAGCAGCCGAAACTACGCGTCTAGCAGGTGAGGAGGTCGCCTCCACTTCGGCAGTTTCTCTGTGGCCTCGTCGCATTAAGTCCTTTGTCATGCGTGCTGGTCGGACCACTTCTGGTCAACAAAAAGCCTTGGATGAGTTGGGTCCTCAGTTTCTGTTGCCCTTTAGCAAAGAACCCATTCAATGGCGTGAGGCTTTTGCAAACCTACCGCCTAAGTATATTTTAGAAATAGGTTTTGGCATGGGTGAAACGACCGCCCATATTGCAAAGATTCGACCTGATGATAATTTTTTGGCAATCGAAGTGCATGAACCTGGCGTTGGCGCATTACTCAAGCGCATCGGTGAGGAAAGCATTCACAATATCCGTATCATTCGACATGATGCGGTAGAAGTCATTGAATATATGTTGGGGGATGCTTCTTTGGATGGTTTTCATTTGTTCTTCCCAGATCCATGGCATAAGAAAAAACATAATAAGCGACGCTTGGTTCAACCCGGTTTCATCGAAAAAATTCTACCTAAATTAAAAAGTGGTGCTTATATTCATATGGCAACCGATTGGGAAGAGTACGCCTATCAAATGTTAGAAGTGCTTTCTCAAAATCCACAGATTAAAAATACCTCAACAAAGCTGGAGCGGCTAGAAGACGGTAGAGAGGTTTTAGGTTTTGCGACGCGCCCGGCGTATCGTCCCATTACTAAGTTCGAAAATCGCGGCCTCAAACTGGGTCATGGTGTTTGGGATCTGATGTTTGTCAAACTGTGATAAAAACAGACCATTGATTGACAACCAGATCCATCAATATCCTCTGTTAAGGGATTTAAAGGAGGTATAGGGAGGACGCCTTTTAAATTTTTTGTTGTTAAAAGTCAATATCAAGAACCTAATTTCTTCCCATAATATGAGAAAAATCGAAATATCTCGTAGAAATCCAGATAATTTCAGATCATAAAATTAGTGGTCACTAACATAAATTCTACTTTGAATCTCTAGGTAAAAGTAGTTAGTGACCATCAACATACGACACTCACCCATCAATTTGATTACTTTTTGGTATAACAAAGTACTTCTTTATGCTTGACTTGATATAAAGAGTTCCATAACATCAAGTTCTGTTTTTAACTAGTAAAGAGTTAATGAAGAAATTTTTGGAACAATTGAATGAGCAAGCCGCATTAAAAGCTAGATCGCAAACCAAGCGCGATCGCATTCGTACATTTCAAAAAGCCTTTGTTAGCCATCCCTTATTGAAGAAATATCTCCCCACGCGTTTGTCCTTTGCCATCTCGACGAAGCAATTCATCCAAAGCACCGCCGTTATAGCGGTATTCCTGGTAACGGGTATTGCGGTGAATGAACCACTTAGAAATGATTTCCTGCGCCAACTGCCTTGGAGTGATGAGTTGGACGCTGAGAATGCCGACGCATTTGATTTGAGTCAACCAGGCGAAGCAGGTATTCGTCCAGTGATCTTTAGTTATTTAGGTTCTAGTCAAATGAATGTCAAACCAAGTTTGATAGAGCCCAGTATCATGCAACTGTCTGTGCCTTCGATTGCCCCCTTAGCCAATCAGATTCATCTTGGTAAAATTGATCCACAGGCCCAAGACACGCGCTTACTTGATTCAGTGATTAATCAAGGCAAAGTAGCCAACTTAATGGCTGAGAAATACAAAGTTGATGTGAATGTCCTCAAAAAATATATCTCCCATGCCGTGATTGTTGGGAAAGAGGTCAGCATTGACCCTGTTTTAATCATCGCGGTAATGGCAATTGAGTCGAACTTTAATCCGATTGTACAAAGTCCGGCCGGAGCGCAGGGCTTAATGCAAGTGATGACGAGTATTCATGCGAATAAATTTACGCCATATGGCGGCGTCCAAGCGGCCTTTAAGCCTGAGGCAAATATTCGTGTGGGTGCATACATCCTGAAATACTTTATCGCGCAAGCAGGCAACCTGCCTGGTGGCTTGCGTTTCTATGTGGGTGGTGCTCATGCTGGCGATGGTGGTTATGCTAGCAAGGTGCTGCAGGAGCGGGATACCTTAATTGGATTCCTCGGTGGATCAGTGCCACGGGATAATAGGGATCTTGAGTCAGCCGATGTCTCTCAAGCCCAGCAAAGCCAATCTCAAGGTATTTTCAAGTTTCTAGGTATTCATTTAACTGACTCTTGATTTAAATACAGCAGACTATCATTCTGGATAGGAACAAATGTAGTTTAAAGAATGCGTCTTCAGAATTTAGGAGATCCGTATTGGTATCTATTGGTGGTTCCTAATTCATTTGCTCCCGACAACCGAAAGCTTGTTATCCATGCAAAAGTATGCCTTCATTGATGGCCACTTGATCGATGAGTAAAGTTACATCCCGAAGGACTCTCAGATCCACTCTCAGATCCACTCGGCTCATCAAGTTGACCTTCCACTTCTGCGAGAAAAGAGAGTTCATCTCGAAATGATGATTTGGGTGCGATGATATGAATATCAATATCACCGCCACGAACATTATCATTTGTCCGTGATCCAAATAGACGAACTGGAGCGTCGTCGCCAAAGTGTTTTTTTGCCAAGCTTGTCAGAATGTTTGCTGTCTGCTCTGAAATGCGCATTCAAAACCCTCTTAAAAACTTATTTACATCCAACATACCAATCGAAAATCGTAACGACAACCATGGAGTAAGAGTTGATAAAGCAATGCAAATAATCTAAGTCAATCACCCAATACGATTTAAACCTTGACTAATGAGGTAAACAAATGAACAGGGTCAATTACCGATTAACGATACACTTTGCAGAAAAAATTTAGCTATTAATCTCTAAAGCCCGTAAATCTTTGGCCAGTTTATCCAACACACCATTGACGTATTTGTGACCATCGGTACCACCGAAGGTTTTCGCGAGTTCAACCGCTTCGTTAATCGCGACTTTGTAGGGTGTTGCTAAATCAAATTTAAGCTCAAAGGCCCCAATGAGTAGAGTAGATAATTCAACCGGAGATAACTCTTCCACAGGACGATCAATATGTTTTAGGATCTCTGCTTCTAAGGCTTCTAAGTTGCTACAAACACCATCAAATAAGGCATAAAAGAGCTCATCCTGCGCCTTTTTGAAGCCAGGGTCTTCTGCTAGTTGGCGTTCAATCGAAGATTGACTCGGCAGACTACCAGAACTGCGTACGACTAACCACTGATATATGCCCTGCAAAGCGTACTCACGAGCTCTGCGACGAGGGGTTAAGGAGCGCTTAACCTGCGTCGAGGAGATTAATTTATGGGCTTGAGTCAAATAGGGATTATGCATCCTCGCCTTCCTGGATGATTAAGCAAAAGTTTGCCATTTCAACCGCAGCTAATGCACAATCAGCACCTTTTTGAACTACACGGGCTAAGGCCTGTTCATCAGTATCACAAGTCAAAATACCATTCGCAATTGGAATACCTAAATCTAAACCAACGCGTGTAATCGCAGCACCCGATTCATTCGCCACGAGTTCAAAGTGATAGGTCTCACCACGGATCACAGCACCAAGTGCAATGAGGGCATCAAACTCGCTGGACTCAGCCAGTTTTTGCAAAGCGAGAGGGATTTCTAGGGCACCTGGAACAGTAGTTAATAAAATATCGTCCGTAGATACACCCAAACGTACTAATTCTTTCACGCAACTAGAAGTGAGCTCACGGCAAATATTTTCATTGAACCTGGCTTGCACAATCGCAATGCGTAACTCCGAACCTTCTAAATTCGGCTCTAAAAAATCAACTTCGTTTAACTGCGCTGGAATATTCTCATCCAAAATAGGGTTACTCATAGAAAATATCTCCGAAAAGTGTTGATGAAAAGAGTAAATCAGAACAAAGTCTAATTTACCGAATCTGAAAAGACTATTTTAAAGCGTTGGCGCTGAATATCCAACAACTTCTAATTGATAAGCGGCCATTCCTGAAATTGGACCTGGTTTAGCTAATAATTCCATTTTGCCAACACCTTGATCTTTGAGGATTTGTGCGCCAATTCCGTAGGTTCTAAAATCCACCTTACGGATCGCTGGACCCGTCTGGTCATCTGGCAATGGCTCAACAAATTCTTCGGCCCACTGGTGGAAGGAAGTTTTATGGGAAGATACATTGAGTAACACAGCAACGCCACTTTCTGACTCGGCAATCTTTTTTAAGGCAGCGTCCAAGGGCCAAGAATGGTATTTGGAGGTTTGAGCGATGACATCCAACAGAATCGCCGGTTCATGAACCCGCACTAAAGTTACTTTATCGGGTTGGGGCTTGCCCTTCGTCAATGCTAAGTGGTAATGATGACTCGATAGATCCTGATAGAGGGTAGAAGTAAATTCACCCCAAATCGTCTGGAGCATCTTTTGGCCAACGCGTTTGACCATACTTTCATTTTGACTACGGTATTTAATCAGATCGACAATCGTACCAATTTTTAATTGATGTTCTTTCGCAAACTCAATTAAATCTGGCAGTCTGGCCATGGTGCCGTCATCCTTCATGATCTCGCAGATCACCGAAGCAGCTGTTACACAACCAGCCATCGCGGCAAGATCACATCCTGCCTCAGTATGACCAGAACGAATCAACACGCCACCTGGTTGCGCCATCAACGGAAAAATATGCCCTGGTTGTACTAAGTCAGTCGGCTTTGCGTGTTTCGTAACGGCTGTTTGAACCGTATGCGCTCTATCCGCTGCTGAAATCCCCGTCGTTACTCCAGTAGCGGCTTCAATCGATACCGTGAAGTTAGTGCCCATCGAGGCACCGTTATCTCTTACCATGAGCGGCAAGCGTAATTGTTCGCAACGTTCTTTGGTTAAAGTAAGACAAATCAAACCCCGCCCAAACTTCGCCATGAAGTTAATCGCCTCGGCAGTTACATGTTCAGCGGCCATGACGAGATCGCCTTCGTTTTCACGATCCTCTTCATCCACGAGGATCACCATCTTGCCACTGCGCATTTCTTCGATGATTTCTTCGGTGGAACTTAGGTAGTTTGAAAAATTGGTCATATCAATGATTTCTTGGGTTAAGTTACTTCAGTCCTGTTATAGAACTGCTCATCATTCTTTCCACATACCGGGCAATTAAGTCGACCTCGAGATTCACATGATCCCCAGGTTTTAAATATTGCAAAGTGGTGTGCTCCAGAGTGTGAGGAATTAAATTAATGTGTACTCTACAAACTGTCTGATGGTTGTTATGCAAATCTTCCACCAAGTTGACAGTCAGAGAGGTGCCGTTGACCACAATCGAGCCCTTGTAAGCAAAATACTTGGCTAAAGACTCCGGCGCGTCGATGGCTAAATGCCAAGAGGTAGTATTGTCTGCCTGAACCTCATTCGTTGTATGCGGGTTGCTAGCATCGCTGGTTTTGACGATTTCAAAAACTGCCACTGTACCAATACCGTCCACATGACCACTAACAAGATGTCCGCCTAGGCGATCGTTTAAACGTAGGGCTTTTTCTAGATTAACGGGACCTACTTGATTCAGACCAATGGTTTTTTGAATAGATTCGGCCGATATATCAATCTCAAAGGTATTTTCGGTTGGGCTGAGCGCAACCACCGTCATACAGGCACCTTGGATCGCAATACTATCGCCCAAAATGACATCTGAAAGATCTAAGGTGTGGGCATCAATTTTCAGGCGATAACCATCACCGTGGGGTTGCACAGAGGCAATATTTCCGATTGCAGCAATAATTCCAGTAAACATGCGTATATTATCCTCTAAATGAAGAGACTTGTTGTAATTGGTCTAGCGTTTAATCAGGGATTAAACGGACTAAGCGAGTGCGTTGATCACTTGCTAGATTGACGCGATCAAGGACCTGCCACCGAGACGCATCCGTCAAAGCATGGATGGTGTTCAAATTGGCGAGCCCAATGCCAGGCCCCAATAAAATCGGTGCTTGATAATGTAGGATTTCATCCACACAGCCTTCACGTAGCAAAGAACCATTGAGTTTGAAGCCAGATTCTACATGCACTTCATTGGCATGAAATTGATCAGCTAAATATTTTAAGGCGGCAGCTAAGTCCACTTTCCCGGATGCATTGGGCACGGGAATGATTTTTAAGTGCGGATGAACGGCGAATAGTCGAGACATTTTCTCGGTATCGTGAGTGGCACAAAAAATGATGGCATTACCAGTGGCTAATATTTTTGCGGCTGGTGAAATTTCAAGCTTTGAATCAATAATGGCTTTCAGTGGCTGACGTGTTACGGCGAGACCACGAACGTTTAATTGTGGATCATCGGCTAGCACTGTGCCGATTCCTGTCAAAAGAACACTCGCTTGCGCACGCCAACGATGGCCATCCAGCCTGGCTTGCTCACCCGTAATCCATTGACTTTGACCATTACTTAAGGCGGTAATACCGTCTTGGCTAGAGGCAATTTTTAAGCGCACCCAGGGCATGCCAGTTTGCATCCGTTTCATGAAGCCTGGATTGAGAGCAATGGACTCTTTTGCCAACAAACCAACACGAACTTCTAGGTTGTGACTCTTTAATTTTTCGATACCCTGGCCCATCACAAAAGGGTTCGGATCGGTTGCGCCGACCAGCACCTTCGCAATCCCCGCCGCTACCAACGCATCAACACAAGGCGGAGTTTTGCCAAAATGACAACAAGGTTCTAAAGTGACATAGGCGGTGGCGCCAGTGGTGTCATGACCACGCTGCTTCGCATCATGAATGGCCATCACTTCTGCATGGTGAGAGCCAGCAGCTTGCGTGAAGCCGGCACCAATCACTTGATGATTTTTCACAATAACGCAGCCGACTCTTGGATTAGGGTCACTAATAAACCGTGCTTTTTCAGCCTCTAAGAGTGCTTGACGCATAAAAAAGTAATCTTGGGGATTAAACATAGGTTCTTGATTGCTTATATTAAATTCAAATCATTCCCCAACTCGTGGGAGACATTGGCGATGAAATGAAGCGTGATGGTTACTAGAATGACTATAGTTTAGAAGAAATTTCCAATCATCGGCTTTTTTTGTGTTTGCCAGCGTGTCAAAAGAAGCTCGGCTAGAGCTTACATTGTGGATTGATAGCCTCTGGTTTACAAAGTCTTAGCCTACCCCCATCTCCCATGATGAGTTGATACTCAATATTAGGGTACACCTTACTCCAAAAGACAATTCGATTCGCGACAAAGCTACCGTTTTTAGTTTGTGCAGCCCCGAGAGCATTAAAAGTAATATGGCGCAGTTTTTCATGGGTCTCGTTCGGAATGCTGGGATTTTTACACTGGGGGTGAGCATAAGATTTGATACTCACATCGGAAAATTGAGTACCACTGACGGGCGCATTCGTGCGCGGTCTTTGGGTAGTAACTTGGGTAGAAATTGTTTTTTGCCAAAGGATGTTTGAAATCTCTTCTGGGGTAAATAACATCTCCGGATTATGAAAAGCGATCCAACCTGATTCCCAAGAGTTGTTACAGAGGGGCATCATGCTCACGGTGGATTTATGCGTGCGCGCTTTGGCCCGAACGTGCTGCGCGTCAAACATTAATGCTTGTGCGCTGGCATAGACTTCGTTACGGGCATGATAGCTTGCAAAAATCGCACTAGAAAACTGGCCGGCAAACAATAAAAAAACGGCCATTAAACTCATCACTGCCATGCACTCCAGCAGCGTAAAACCCTTGGTTAGTGTGTCTTGAGAAGATGTTGGCATATTGGTAGTTGATCCCAAATAAATGGTTTGCCAGCAGTTTCTCGGCTTAATTCTTTTTCCCATGACAGGTCGAAAATTTCACGCCAAGAGATGGCGATACGTGCTGGAGAATGAGCTGATTGAATAAAGCTAGTTTGTAAACGTGCGGCGCCTAAAATAGTTTTATTCAGGGGGTGGACGAGTTGGTGATGCACCGAAACGCGATAGAGTTTTTGCTGCGAATGGCTAGAGGATTTTTTACCTTTGATGGTTGATAGCTCTTCAAACAGGCAACATTGATCAATGATGGTTGCCGTAGCGGTCGCCACATTTTGTTGAGTAAGGCATTGGTTTAAATGCGCTTGCGCTTTATAAAAGATCAATTTTTCATGTCGAGATTTTTCCATATGAGCTGACTGAATCTGCATTTGTTCCAGTAGAATCGTGCCCCAAAGCCCGACCAAACTGATGAGTGCTAACGTCATGGGTAAGATAAACCCCTTGGTATGCTCTGAAGTTACTGGAAGATTCGTCAGCGCCATGGAATATCTAATTTTGTAAGGCAATCGATATTTGGTAATGTCGATTGGAATCCATGATGAATTGGATGGTTACCAAGCCATCCTCTAGATCTACTAGAAAATCTTGGACACCGGTGAGGATGGCATCGTTTTGTGGTTGACCTTTATTCGTTAAACTTTGACACATTAAAGTCCCTACGGATGCGCTCTTTTTGCCGCGAAACTGGATAAAAAATCCAATTCGAGACAGTCCCTCACTGGTTCTTTTTTCAGTAATTTTTCGACCTACACAATCAAAGTGTCCATCAGTTTCATGTTGAATCAATAGGGCATCCGTTTGCCGACGACCAGCCAAATAGGACTGCGGTGCAGAAAATTTTGGAGCCTTCTCTGTGGTTAAGACGGCTTGTTTAAACACTTGAATCGCCTTCATCGCATGCCGTTGAGACTTACCGCCACCATGCACTTTTAGCGTATTTTCATAACCTGCTTGTTGAATACTGCGGGTAAGAATTTGGATGACCTGTTCCACTTGCGCAATTTCTTCTCGCAAGGTGCGTTCTGCAAAAAAACTTTTTTGCAAGATGGGTACCGCATGCGTTAGACCTGACACAACGATGGAAAGTAGGCTCACACTTAGCATGAGTTCAAGTAGATTCAAGGGGAATTCCTCCGGCGAGTTTGTAACGCTTGTAAGCGCATTGCTTCCGTAGATACTTGTTCTAGGTGTTTGACATATTCCAGATAAAGCCGCTTACAATGCTGTTGACTGGCGAAGAGGTAGTTAAAACTCGTGCCCAAGCAATAAGAAATAATAATGAGGGCAGTCAGCAATTCGATGAGAATAAATCCATGGTTCATGGATACTATTAAAGGCTATTCGAACTCCGCAAATAGGGGGTTACAGAGTAAGCATTTGCCTAAAGTAGTGTCAGAGATGTCTGACAAGAAATACAAAAAAAGGATTGTTTAAGCGCCTGAATTGTCTTGGTAAATCGTTGGGTCAATCATTCCCGCTTCACTAAATCCCAGCTTTCGTAAGCGACAAGATTCGCAGACGCCACAAGCTTGCCCAGCAGCGTTGGCTTGATAGCAGGAGACCGTTTTTGCATAATCTACCCCTAAAGCCACGCCGAGTTGAATAATTTCTGATTTATGTAGATCAATAATTGGCGCATGTACCCGAATGGAATGTTCCTCTACGCCAATACGGGTAGCAAGATTTGCCATGGCTTCAAAGGCTTTGACATAGGCAGGTCGGCAATCTGGGTAGCCAGAATAATCCACGGCATTGGCACCAAAGAAAATATCTTTACCGCCCAATGCTTCCATCCAACTGAGGGCGCAGGATAAGAGGACGGTATTTCTAGCCGGTACATAGGTAACCGGAATCTCACCCTCAAGCTCTGGGTGAGGGTTGGCTTGACCATTCGTCGGTACATCAATCAGAGAGTCAGTTAAGGCAGAACCACCGAAGCGACGCAGATCTAAATCGATGATTTCATGACGGTGCGCCCCAAAAATCTTCGCGATATTAACGGCCGCATCTAACTCGGATGAGTGTCTCTGACCGTAACGAACAGACAAAGCATAAGGCGTGTAACCTAAGGCTTTCATTAAGGCTAATAAGGTCGCAGAGTCTAGGCCACCCGACAGTAAAAGAACCGCAGGATCACCCTTTTTTTTGGGAGCAAAATTCGCAAACTGTTGAAGAACATCCATCTTGAAAAACCTATGAAAAGAAGCGATTACTTGATTTTGCTCAGCGCTAAGCGTGCAGTATCTGCTGATTTGCTCTCTGGAAAACTTTTAATTAACAACTCTAAAGTTTTTCTACCCTCGGCCTTTTGATTGGACTCAAACAGACAATTTGCGATATTTAATAGCGTTTGTGGCACCCGAGGATGCTCCGGAAAGCCTTTAATTAAAGCATTACCGGCAGCAATCGAACCTTTATAGTCTTTACTCGCATACTTGCTTACCGATAGCCAATACTGCGCAACTGGCCAATAAGGGCTATTGGGGTAGGCATTAATAAACTGGGTGAGCATCCCTTCAGCTTTGACAGCATTACCATCCTTAAATTCTATCAATGCTAGGTCATACAGTTCTTTTTCTGCAGGTTGCGCCTTACCCTTGACACCCTCAATCTCAATACCGACAGGCTCGAGTAGTTTGATGCGGTCATTCAGTTCACTATAGTAAATCTTTAAATTATGCTTTTGATCATCCACCGTTCTTTCAAGTTCTTCAATTCTGCCGCGTAATTTGGCATTTTCTTGCACAGAGCGCTCAAAAGAATTGGTCAAATCAAAAATAGCTCTTTGGGAGTTTTTGACGGATTCAGTTAATACATTAATTTGGCGACGCGCATCATTGTCTTCGAACATCGCAGCAGAAGTACTCTGATACCCAAGAGTACTCAGTGCAGCAACTGCCAGTAATTGCGGGAACTTGAGACGTAACATAGGGATCATTGATAAGCGATGTCAGCACGACGGTTATCAGCACGACCAGCTTCGTCTGTATTCGGTGATTTTGGTTTTTCTTTACCAAAGCTAACCGCTTCCATTTGCGCATCTGGAACACCTAATAAATTTAACATCTTACGTACTGCTTCAGAACGCTTTTGACCTAAGGCGAGGTTATATTCACTCGTTCCAGCATCATCGGTATTGCCTTGAATCGAAATACGATAATTTCTGTTCGCTTTTAAAAATTTTGCATGCGCTTCAATCAGGGCTTGATCAGCAGCTTTCACCGTGTAACTATCGAAGTCAAAGTAAAAACTCTTTTTATAGATAGGACTTTTTGGATCGTTCCAAGGTTGATTCGCAAATTTACTATCAACACTGCCTGCTGCATTTGAGTTATTCTTTGCAGCTTCGTCGACATCATCTAACTTCACACCGGAAGAACATGCTGTAAGACCAACAGTCAAGATGGCGAGTACAAAAAATGCCATACGACGAACCTGTGGATGGTTGGTATTGAACAAGAAGTGATTTGACATGTTAGATTCCTTCATAAAGTGTTTTGTTAAAAATTTTATTCGTTACTAGTTAATGATAATGGCTTGCAATTTGACTAAGGTATTAAATTTGGCTGTCCACTCCGTTAATTCATAAAGGGTCCCCAAGCTGGTTCCCTTACATCTGATCCTGGAATACTCAATACTTGTTTAACAGAACCGTCAATGGAGACTGCCGCCAACACATTGCGATTGCCAATCCGTGTGGCATATAGAATGAATTTACCGTTCGCTGCAAAAGTCGGGGTTTCATCATAGTTGGTTTGAGTGAGGCCCACGACATCACCTGTTTTGAGGTCGAGTAACTGTAGCTTAAACCCGCCTGACCTAGCGATATAGGCTAAATTTTTGCCATCGGGAGAAATTCTCGGACTAGTTGCGTAACTATGTTTAAAAGTAACGCGTGTGGCCGGACCAAAGCTTTCACCATCACTATTCATCCGATAAATTTGGGGTGAACCACCACGATCACTCGTGAAATAAATCGACCTGCCATCTTTTGACCATTGTGGTTCTGTATCGACGGCCGAGCCACTGGTCAAACGTTTCAAATTCGAACCATCGGCATTGACGCTATAAATCTGAGTATTGCCATCTTTGGATAAAGAAACTGCCAACTTCGTCCCGTCAGGTGACCAGGCTGGCGCACTATTATTGCCTTTTTGATTGGCTAAAACAATTCTTTTGCCGGTCGACAACTCATGCACGTAAACCACTGGTTTTTTTGTTTCAAAAGAAACGTACGCCACATTTTTGCCATCTGGTGACCAGACTGGGGAAATGATAGGCTCAATACTGGTGAGTGCTACCCGCGAGTTTTGCCCATCAGAATCAGAAATCATGAGCTGAAATTGCTTACCATTTCTCGTAATGTAGGACAAGCGAGTAGAGAAAATTCCACGCTCACCGGTTAAACGTTGGACGATATCATCCGCAATAGCGTGACCAGCACGGCGGATATCTTGACTACCCACTTGCACCGTGGTGCCACCTAAGGATTCTTTTTTTACGGTGTCATATAAACGATAAGTCACTTCAAACATGCCACCAGCGAGGGCTTTGACATCACCAACCGCTAAGGCCTGCGCACGTCTGGCCGTCCAAAAAGATAAATCAGGATTTTCGGTAATACCTTGGACGGTGCTACCTGGGTCAATATTAAAAAATTTACCAGTATTGGCAAGGTCTGAGCGGACGACGTCGGTGACTTTTGAGGTAAGGTTGTTTTCGGCCGTAAAACTAGGAACTGCAATCGGGAACTGTGATTGTCCAACGCCAGAAATTTCAATTTGCATTTGGGCAAAACTAGGCTTGGCGATACCGAATGATAGGCATAAACAGAGGATGCAAAATGCAGTACTACGATCTTTTATAAAACGATATTTCGACTTCAATGAGTTCATCGAACCACCTTTTCCTTTTTACTAATGCTCTTCAACTACTTGCGCTGTGATTGATCTGCCAGGCGATCAATTTTATAGTGCTACTGTTTTAGTTATAACCACTATTGGTAAACTCTATTAGACTATTTTAACTGCCTTCTTAAAAAAAATGAGTGAAAAGCAGGGCTTTTTCACTCAGGATGCTTTTGTGAGGTAATGAAAGCTTGTCCGCTTAGTCTTTTGGCCTAAAAATCAATCGAATTTGTCTTGGTACTGAACCGTTATCATCTTTTGGTAAAGATCCGGCTAGTTCGAGCGCCCTTAAGACGGCATTATCCCAATCGCCAACGCCACTGGATTTAATCAGTTGTTGGTTAATGATGCGGCCATCCGGTGCAAGTTCAACTTGAATCGTGACCGCTGGATTACCCACCACATTCGCTGGGTTAAAGGTGATTTTTGGTCGAATAAATTTACGGACCTTATCCGCAAATCCGGGCGCATCAGTCCCTCCAGTGCCTACGCCTGAACCAATCATCCCACCAGTGCCACCCCCCTCAGAACCAGCTTGTGCCCGCAACTTTTCGATTCGGTCGAGACGATCGTTTTCCGCATCTGCCTTGGCTTTTGCTTCTTTCTGTTCTTTGGCGGAATCAACGGTCGCCTTAGCTTTTGGTGATTCTTTTACTTTTGGAGGTTCAACCTTGGGCGGCTCCACTTTAGGCTTCGGCTTTTCAACGGGTTTTTCGATGGGTTTAAAAGTTAAGGGTGGCGCGACTGGTTTTTTCTCAGCCTTTGGTTTCTCAGGTTTAGGTTGCTCTTTTTTCTTTTGGATGACAATTTCGGCTTTCTCGTCCACGCTCGGACTGGATTTCACTGTTTCCACCTCAGGCACCTCTTGGCGGGTTGGTACAGGAGCATCCCATAGTTCTACCTCAACTCCTGCTGGGGTTGAACTAGTACGCCAGTTGATACCTACCGTAAGCATCAGTGCCAGGAAGCTATGAGCTGCCAAACTCAGTAAAAAGGCTTTCTTCGCGCCAGGTTCCCGATAGTCCCAGTTTTGGTGTTGAAGAGAGGTCCGTTTAGTTGCAGGCATGGCGCATGAATCGCTTAAGAATCAATTATTTACCTTTGACAGCAAGACCAACACGTTTTACGCCGTTTTCTTTTAGATTGGACATGACATCCATTACTACTTCATATTTGATCGATTTATCGGCAGCAATGACCATTGGCTGATCAGGGTTTTTATCGGCAATCTCACGGGCAAAAGCACCTAACTGGGCTTTATTTAAGGTTTTCGTTGCTTGTCCGTTTTCATTCACCTTGATTTCTTCACGTTCATTGATGTTCAGAAAAATGGGTGGCAGGGGTTGTATCTTGGCACCACCCACACTCGGCAAGTTTACGACCCCAGGATTCACGAAGGGTGCGGTCACCATAAAGATGACCAACAATACCAACATTACATCGATGTAAGGCACGACGTTGATATCGGACATTGCGCGGCGTTTGCCGCCTCTAGAACTACGCTGAATACTTGCCATTCGATTGTCGCTGGAGGATGTTAGTAAATTCTTCGATGAAGGTTTCAAAACGGATCGCTAAACGATCCACATCAGAAGCACTACGATTATAAAAAACCACTGCTGGAATCGCGGCAAATAAACCAATGGCTGTTGCTACTAGGGCTTCTGCGATCCCAGGGGCCACACTCGCTAAAGTCGCTTGTTGCACGTTGGCTAAACCTCGGAAAGAATTCATAATCCCCCAGACAGTCCCAAATAAACCGATATAGGGAGAGACAGAACCGACCGATGCTAAAAAAGGTAGATTCGCCTCTAAGGCATCCATTTCGCGTTGGTAGGCGGCTTTCATGGCGCGTCTAGCTGGATCGATATCTTTGCCTTTTAAAAATTCTTGCATCCCCGCTTGAAAAATCCGCTGTAAGGAGTTGGCATGCTTGCCTTGATTGCGTTGTGCCGCTTCGAGTAGGGTACTTAAATCCCCTCCCGACCAGAAGTCTTTTTCAAACGCTTCCGTTTGACGACGTACTGCCCCTAATGAAATACCTTTACGAAAAATAATCGACCATGAACCAATCGATAAGCTAACTAATAGTAAAAGAATCAATTGCACCACAATACTGGCATGCATTACGAGACTGATGATGGATAGATCTTCTTGTACTGGCATAGGGAATCTTACGGTGAGTAATATTTAAAAAATTAAACGCTTTGCAAACACGCTTTACCAACCTTTGGATAACTGTTGTAGAAAGCAAGATTACTAAACATTTTCAAACAATCATGACAAAAACTGACTTAATTATTTCAGTTTATTGAAAAACTATTAAAATAAAGGTCTTTTGTAGATGAACCGTTAAGTTTTATCATGTTTGTCTCATCAAATTTTAGCTTAAACCTCCAAGGAACCCAAACATGTTCGAAAGAAGTCACAACCTAGCCAAAACTGATCCCGCACTCTGGGCAGCAATTCAATCAGAAAATGGCCGCCAAGAAGCACATATCGAGTTAATCGCTTCTGAAAACTATACCTCACCAGCAGTGCTAGAGGCACAAGGTTCACAACTGACGAACAAATATGCTGAAGGTTATCCCGGTAAACGTTATTACGGCGGTTGTGAGTTCGTTGATATTGCTGAGCAATTAGCGATTGATCGTCTCAAAGCGTTGTACGGCGCTGATGCTGCCAACGTTCAACCCCACTGCGGTGCTTCGGCCAATGAAGCAGTCTTTTTAGCTTTTTTGAAACCTGGCGATACGATTTTAGGCATGAGTTTGGCCGAAGGTGGTCACTTGACACACGGTATGGCTCTCAATATGAGCGGCAAATGGTTTAACAGTGTGTCTTATGGTTTAAATGCTCAGGAAGAAATCGACTATGATGCGATGGAGCGTCTCGCCCATGAGCACAAGCCAAAATTGATTATTGCTGGCGCTTCGGCCTATTCATTGCACATTGATTTTGAACGTTTTGCGAAGGTTGCTAAAGCGGTCGGTGCTATTTTCCTAGTCGACATGGCGCATTATTCAGGTTTAATCGCAGCAGGACTTTATCCAAATCCAGTGCCTTATGCAGATGTCGTGACTTCAACGACCCACAAGAGCTTGCGTGGTCCAAGAGGCGGCGTGATTCTCATGAAGGCCGAGCACGAGAAAGCAATTAACTCAGCGATTTTCCCAGGGTTACAGGGTGGTCCTCTCATGCACGTGATTGCTGCTAAAGCGGTGGCTTTTTTAGAAGCACAACAACCAGACTTTAAAGTCTATCAGCAGCAAGTATTAGATAATGCCGATGCCCTTGCAAAGACTTTAGTTCAAAGAGGTTTACGTATTGTGTCTGGTAAGACCCAGTCCCATGTGATGTTAGTCGATTTACGTGCGAAAAATATTACGGGTAAAGAAGCTGAGCGCATTTTAGGTTTGGCACACATTACGGTCAATAAAAATGCGATTCCAAATGATCCAGAAAAACCATTTGTAACGAGTGGTATTCGTTTAGGTTCACCAGCCATGACAACGCGTGGTTTCAAAGTACCAGAAGCGGTGATGGTAGGGAATTGGATTGCTGATATTCTTGATCAACCCAATAGTACCGAGACGATTGACCGTGTTCGTGCCGAAGTGGAAGCGCTCACCCAACGTTTCCCTGTCTACGGAGCGTAATCAGCCCTAATGCACTGCCCATTCTGTCCTAACGAAGAGACCCAAGTTCTAGATTCTAGAGTGTCTGAGGACGGTCGGGCAGTTCGTCGTAGACGTCGTTGCGAAAAATGTGACAAACGTTTTACGACCTATGAACGCATTGAACTTTCGATGCCCACCTTAGTCAAAAAAGATGGTAGTCGAGTCGATTACAGCCGAGACAAAATTCTAGGTTCGATGCGCCTTGCGCTGCGCAAGCGTCCCGTCTCATCGGAAGCGCTAGAGGCAGCAATCGCCCAGTTAGAAGAGAAGGTCATTAGTTTGGGTGAGAAAGAAATCCCCACCTCACGGATTGGCGAACTGGTCATGCGAGAGCTCAAAAAACTCGATAAAGTCGCCTACATTCGTTACGCCTCGGTTTACCGAAGTTTTGAAGATATCGAATCGTTTGAGTCCGCACTCAAAGAGCTGCGTTAATTTTTACTAAATAAATTTTCTAAAAACTGACTAATTTTTTGGGTGGCAATTTTCGTGGCTTCCACATCAGAGCCTACATGCGGATTTCTTTCTACGCAGGTATCGGCATATTGGAATAACTTCCCAGTAGCAAGATTGATCAGTTGACCAGTAGATTCTTCTCTGATTTGGCAATTCCGGACAGTTTGTGCATTGGTTGATGGCACCGGCGGATTTTTACCAATCGGCGAATCAAAGGCATGTGGTCCGAATGGAAATTCATTTAACTCCACATCTTGATTCTTTGCTTTTAAGCGCGCCACATAGGCACGACAAGGCACGACTGGATTGTAATCATCACCAAGGCCATGGTACATACGAATCGGTTTGCCAGTAGTCGTATCGTCACCAAGATATTGCGTAGAACAATCGGCATAAAAAGGGATGTAGGCCGCAAATTCAATGCCGCTTTTGTTCCACAGTTGATGAAAGCGCTGATTGCTAGCAAATAGGGTGGCTTGCCCACCTCTCGAAAAGCCCATCATAACAATTTTGCTTGAATCAATTTGTGGGTTGGCTTTTAAAATTTCTAGCATCCGGTAAGCATCGATAATCATATTCAGACGACCCAACTGTGCTTGATTCGGACCGACGACTTTCAGTCCTCTACCAGTAAAGCTATCTAAATTAAAGGTGGCATAACCTTGCGCTAAAAAAGTATTAGACCAGTAATCTAAGTTGGCACCAATGCCACTAGAGCCATGTACTAGGACGACGACTGGTAATTTACTAGAAACTTTGGTGGGGTTCGGTGGGTATCGCAAAATCCCACCCACGGTAACGGCCTTGCCTTGCGAATCCCCTTGTAAAAATTGGGAATCACTAATCGTGAGGGTGGGAATGGCGTATATTTCAGAGCGTGCGGATACACCGTAACTAGGTGGAGTGACACTGACGTCATGGGCAAAACTCGACAAGCTGCCCAATATACCCAAGAGGAAAAGGAGTTTTTTCATATGAAGACCTATTATTTTTTGTGTGGCAGATAACTTAGTGGGAGTTTCTATGCAACTCCCTCTTTTACGCCGGTCCATGTAGTCAGTTCCGGCAAGGCAATTCACTAGGAGAGCTGACTGAGTAGGCTCAATCAGCCAGCTTTACACCAATGCGTTAAAGACCTTAGTGGTAATTTCTTCAACCGTTCCAGTACCAGCGATTTGGCGATAACTTGGAGGCGAAATCTGTGCAGAGGCATCGCCATTTTTTGCCCAGCTAGAATAATATTCAACCAAGGGTTTGGTTTGCTGATCATAGACCTCAAGGCGCTTGCGAACCGTTGCTTCTTTGTCATCTTCCCGTTGAATTAATTCTTCACCAGTTTCGTCGTCAATATTTTCCACTTTAGGTGGGTTGTAACGGGTATGGTAGGTTCTACCAGAGGCGATATGCACTCTACGACCACTCATACGTTCAATAATGGCATCAAAGGGCACATCAATTTCTAACACGAAATCAATCGGTACACTGGCATCCTTCATGGCTTGTGCCTGAGGAATGGTTCTAGGAAAACCATCAAATAAGTAGCCATTAATACAATCAGGCTGCGTTAAGCGATCCTTGACCAGGCCAATAATGATGTCATCTGAGACTAAGCCACCTGAATCCATGACTTTTTTTGCTGCAATACCCATTGGCGTACCCGCTTTCACCGCGGCACGCAGCATATCACCTGTTGAAATTTGGGGAATACCAAATTTCTCGCAAATAAACTTTGCTTGCGTTCCCTTGCCTGCACCGGGGGCACCTAACAAAATTAATCTCATGTTAATTCCTCTTTGATTGCAATAATGACGTATTAACTAGAAAACTTACTAATATTGTTCCATTCTAGTCGCGCTTTTTCTAAATCCTCATAGGTATCTACACCGAGAGGTGGCATCTGAGCTGAAATTTCTACAGCAATCGAATAACCATACCACAACGCCCTCAGTTGCTCTAACGCTTCCCATTGTTCGATAGGGGCAGGTGCTAATTGCGCGAAGGCTTTTAGAAAGTGCGCCTGATAGGCATAAATCCCGATGTGACGAAGACACCTTACCGCATCAGAGAAAGTATTAGCATCTCGTTGAAAAGGAATTGGCGCTCTAGAAAAATATAAAGCCTCACCTTTTTGATTGCGTACGATTTTTACAACATTGGGATTATTTATCTCGATTATATCTGCAATTGGCATCCCAGCAGTCGCAATGGCGCAGTGCGGGTTATTCTGTAAGGAGCTTGCGACTAAATTGATCAGTTCAGGCGGGATAAAAGGTTCGTCTCCTTGCACATTGACCACAATCTCTTGGTCAGTAAGGCCTAAAATTGATACCACCTCACTCAAACGATCCGTACCAGTTGGGTGAGTGGCTTTGGTTAAGATGACCTCAAACGGAAAATCACGGCAGGCACTTTCAATTTCGACCGAATCGGTTGCAATCACAATACTGGTCGCTAAACTTTTTTGTGCCTGTTGCGCAACTCGAATTACCATGGGTGCCCCACCAATGTCTGCTAGCGGTTTATTTGGTAACCGAGTAGAAGCCATACGAGCAGGAATGATGACACGGAATGGGCTGGACATAACTATTGATAAAAGCTTGAGATTTTTGGGGAGATGTTCACTGCTAGCATCAAGATAAACTTGGCGCAATTTGTCTAGCTTGATCAATGAGCATGACCGGAATATCTTCTTTCACGGGATATGCCAACTTATCAAGATCGCAAATTAATTCAGAGCTACTCTCGTCAAAACGTAAAGAGCCCTTGCAGTTAGGGCAAACTAAAATGTTCAAAAAACGTTTTTCCATCACATTACTCTTTCTTCAGGGGATGTTGATCACCACGGCGTAGGATAGCGCTTATCCAATTCAATAGTTGTTCACTAATAGTTGCCTCTAATGGCACAACCCATACTCTAGAATCTAACCATGCCTTACATTTTACGGCATCTTTCTCCGTAATTAATATCAATGGATAGATGTCTGTTGGAAATTGGTCAAAAGGATTTACTTTGAAATCAGCATGATCCGGTAGTGAAATTGTTTTTAAATTAGGAAAATACTCTTTCAACGGCATAAAAAATTTATGAGGAAAGGCGATGCCTGCTAATGCTCCCACACGTTGATCAGCATGCTGTTTCCCCATCCAATGAGCCAACTGTATCAACGATTGGGATGAAGTATGCTCTGCGTTCGGCACCAGCGGATAGGCTAGACCCATTTGCGTGGTGATGGTTTGTGGCGACTTGGTATCGAAAACTGCTGTAAAACCACCGGAGTAAGGTTCGCCATCGAACTGCTGACGCGTTTGTTGGGTGAGTTGTAAGGTTAAATCTCGAGGGCGTGCGCTGATTTCACGCAGTGGCCCTGCCGGTAATAAAAAACCATTACCTACCCCCCTAGAATCTTGCACCACGATTTCAATATCGTGACCACCTTCTCTGGCTGGTTTTCTGCTCAGTGCGTAATGTTGCAGGCCATCATCACTGATGATGACATCGCACTCGGGATGTGCTTTCAATAAATGGAGTGCAGTTCGTCCGCGCGCTTTACCAACCCAAACCGGGATAGCGTATGGTGCTAATTGTTGAGCAATTAAGGCTGGCTCATCGCCGATTTCTTGGGCGGAGTGATGCGGAAGAACCTCTTGGCTAATAGGTTCTTGATCGCTCTGTGCGCGGTATGCTCTCGCAATCACGCCGGGTTTTAAACCAGCAGCGTGCAATGCTTTAGCAAGGGCAATCACAATCGGCGTTTTACCGGTGCCACCAATCCGAATATTGCCCACAATAATGAGGGGGACTGGCAGCTTTGTTTGGGCAAAAAGTCCAATTTGATAGGCTAAAACCCGCAACCAAGTAATGAGTCCATAAATCCCTGCAAGGGGCAACCATAGCCAACTAATGACATTGGAGGATTCCCAAAAGCGAGGAGCGTGAAGGCGCATGGAGTGTTCAGAAATTAAAGTTTATGGTTTTTTAGATTTCACTGAATTTGCATCCTGAGTGGCAAAGACAACTTGGGTGATATTGGCCTGACCCGCTAATTCTAAGACAAACATGACCGATTGATGTGAAGCCTTCGCATCAGCGGAAATAATGATTCGACCATTTTTTCTTTCCGCCTCGCTGTTGGAGTCGCTATCTTTCATCACTGGCGGATCCCATTGCTTCGAAAGTTGCTCTATTTTTGCGCCTAATTGATCGATCTCGACGACTACCCCATTCACGGCATAGCGTCCCTCTTTACTAATCGCAATTTTGATTTCTTTCATTACCGTATGATTCGTTACCCCTTGGGCACTGGGTAAGTTGATGGACAGTTGTTGATATTGGGTAAATGTCGTCGAAATCATCAAAAAAATTAGGATGACAAGTAACACATCAATAAACGGAATCAGGTTGATTTCTGGCGGCGTGTGATGGAGTGATCCATCTTCGGATTGCCCTGGTGCAGAATCAAGTAGCGGTCGATGCGATAACACTTGGGGCTAGTATCCTAAATAGTTGATAAAAATCGTTAATCTGCAAAGTTTGCTTTGATAAATAAACGTGTCGCTGCATTTAACTCATCCTGACGATCATTGGCCAACCCGCGCAGGAAACGCCAACCTGCAATCGCTGGAATAGCAATGAGTAGACCAAAAGCAGTATTGTAAAGAGCCATTGAAATACCCTGGGCTAATTGCGTAGGGTTGCTAGTGCCACCTTGACTCGCGAAAATTTCAATCATGCCTAAAACAGTGCCAAATAATCCCATCAGGGGGGCTAAGGTGGCGATGGTGGCCAAAGCATTCAGATATTGATTCAGTTGTTTGATACAAGGACCCGCTACCTCGCGCATCGCTTCGAGACACTGCAATTGATCTTGAGCTACAGAGATAGAATTTAAGCCAGCCGCTAATATTTTTCCTAGGATAGACTCTGTTGCTAATTGAGTCATCTGTTGAGTTTGCTCCTGTTGTGACAAGGATGAGGTGCTGCTATCCTGAATTTGAATCGCTAAAGTGAGTGCGTGATCTAAGGTGTGGGCAGGGGCAATCCGTTTTTTTTGTAAAAACCAAGTGCGCTCAAGCAAAATTGCAAGACCTATAATAGAAATTAGCAGGAGTGGCCAAATTGGCCAGCCAGTGGCGAGGATAATTGTTAACATATCGATACTTTACATGATTTGCCTGTGGATAACCCTGTGCAAAACTTTTTAAAATAAAAAATTTATTGGTTGAATAGTAAGGATTTTCCTGTTAGGGTTTATCACTATAATATTATAAAGTTGTTTTAAAACAATAACTTAACTTGATTGTTATAAAATTTAATAAGAATCTCCTCTTGACAACTAGTCTGTGCTTAAGCCTGTGGACATTTATTGCTCTCAAACCCCTATAAACATTAGATTGTTGACGAAAAAATATGGAAAATAGTAGCAAAATCCTGAGTGTTGGTGAATTCAATCAGTTTTTATCAGACTTTATCACGTCAAATTTCGGTACTGTATGGGTCAAAGGGGAGCTTTCCAATTTTAAAAGCTATCCGAGTGGTCACTGGTATTTCAAGTTAAAAGATGAGTCGGGTCAAATTAATGGCGTGATGTTTCGTGGTCGAAATGCCAGTGTCGACTTTACCCCTCGGGATGGCGATCAGCTTGAAGTGGCCGCACAAGTGAATTTTTATGCTCCTCGAGGAGAAATTAACCTCAATGTGCAAGTCATGCGGAAGGCCGGTGCAGGTGCTTTATTTGAATCATTTTTAAAATTAAAGCAAAAATTAGAGGCTGAGGGCTTATTTGACCCCTTCCATAAAAAACCAATTCCTAAAATTCCCAGGGCAATTGGTATCGTTACTTCGACGCAGGCAGCAGCTCTCAAGGACGTACTGACGACTCTAGAACGTCGTGCTAGCTTTATTCCGATTATTTTGTATCCGAGCTTAGTACAAGGAGCAGAAGCGCCGGCGAATTTGATCAAGGCCTTGCAACGAGCGCAAGACGCAAATGAAGTTGATGTCATTTTATTGGTAAGAGGTGGGGGTAGTATCGAAGATTTGTGGGCGTTTAATGATGAAAAGCTAGCTAGGTTGATTGCCAAAAGTCCTATTCCCATTATTTCTGGGGTGGGTCATGAAACTGACTTTACGATTGCTGATTTTGTTGCCGACTTACGTGCACCAACACCTACTGCGGCGGCAGAATTAGCCGCACCAGATTGTTTGGAGCTCCTCAGAAACATAGACGGAATCAACGACAGAATGGCGCGCCTGACCCGTCAACGCCTCGATACTGAAGCCCAACGCTTAGATCACCTGCTGTTACGCCTTAACCATTCGATTCCGAATCCTGCACAAATGCGCACGCAACAAACCCTTCTCAATAATCGATTGGTACGTGCAGTGAATGAAAAATTAAGGTCCTCTCATCAGCAAGTCACCTATTTTCAGAGTCGACTTGATGCGATTAGCCCAATAAAGCGCCTAAAAACAGAACAACAAGTCATCGAACAATATCAACAGCGCATTCAATTAACAATGCAAAGTCGATATCAATCAGAGTTTTCAAAATCACAATATTTAAAAATGCAGTTAGAGGCATTAAGCCCGGATCGGACGCTAGAGCGAGGGTATTCCTTAGTGTTAGAGAACGGTAAACCCGTCAGAAATCCTCGGCAGTTGCAAGTACAACACTCTTACACCATCGAGATGGCGCAGGGAAGTACGCAGGTACAGTTTGCTGAGGTCACTACTTTGGTGAATAAAAGCGAATAAAAATCAAATTGTTAGATGAAATTTTGGCTTGATTGTGAAACTGTCTTGAAATCGTCTTACAATCTTACAATACGAATTTATTGAATTTTGAAATTTGACTGAATTAACCCTAGGAGATCACATGGAACACGCTTTACCACAATTACCTTATGCTTTAGACGCATTAGCACCACACATTTCTAAAGAAACTTTAGAGTTTCACTATGGCAAACATCATCAAACTTATGTAACGAACCTCAATAACCTCCAAAAAGGTACTGAATTTGAAAACATGAGTTTAGAAGAGATCGTCAAGAAATCTTCTGGCGGAATTTTCAATAATGCTGCTCAAGTGTGGAACCACACTTTTTACTGGATGGGTTTAACGCCTGCAGGTAGTGGCGCTCCAACAGGTGCATTAGCTGACGCGATTAATGCAAAATGGGGTTCATTCGACAAGTTTAAAGAAGAATTTACCAAGTGCGCAGTCGGTACATTTGGTTCAGGTTGGGCTTGGTTAGTGAAAAAAGCAGATGGTTCTTTAGACTTAGTTTCTACTAGCAATGCAGCAACTCCTCTCACAACAGATGCAAAAGCATTGTTAACTTGTGACGTTTGGGAACATGCTTACTATGTTGACTACCGTAATGCCCGTCCAAAATATGTTGAATCATTTTGGAATCTCGTGAACTGGGATTTTGTGGCAGCAAACTTTGCTTAATTGAAGTTAGGTAACTTAATTGCTTCGATTGAAAGTAAATAGTTGAAGAGAAGTTAAGTTACTCTAGTTACAAAATAGCTGTACAAACAAGGATTGTCGATTTACCTCGGCAGTCCTTTTTTGTTGTTTAAAAAGTCTATAGAAGTTTAATAAGTAATAGGAGTTATTAAAAATATACTTTCTCAGTTTATCTCCAATACAGTAAGGTGAAATTTAAGAAAGTTTGAAGATGAAGTTGAGAAATAACCATTCTCAAAATATGTGTTTTAAATATGGTTTAAAAATGGTGAGAAATTGGTTTAATCTAATTGGATAATTTAAAAAACATGAAAACTAAACAAGTAAACGCTCAAATTGATAAGGTTAAACTCCCATTTGGTCTTTTTGACAATGTTAGAGAGGACACACTTAACTTTGGTATTGGAAAAAACTTTGATGCTAAAAGAGTCCCTGAAATGCTCAATCTAAATCGAGAGGATGTTTCCAGATTAGCTTCTGTATCAGTTAAATCAGTGCGATATGATGATGCCATTCCTGAACAAGTTCGTAATCACCTTGAAGAAATTAGTATCACCATTAATATGGTTGCAAAAGTTTTTAACGGCGATCCTGAGAAAACTGCTCTTTGGTTCCGTGCACGTAATCCTTTACTCGGAGATGTTGCTCCTAGAGATATGATTCGCTTGGGTCGCTTTGAGAGATTGCGTAAATATATCATTGGGGCAATGGGTATTAACGATGCCGCAAAACAGCATATCTCCGAAATAATTTAATTGTTTAAGGAATGTCAGGGACGAAGAAAAATATAATCCGAGGTCTGCAATCATTGCCATCTAAGCGGCTAATGCGCGACATTCTTGAATTAAATCGTTTTTCAGAATCAAATCTTAGCGAATAAAGAACTTCCTCAGAGAATTTGGATGAACTGGAGGCAGTTCTCTATTTTCATCTAGAGCCAGAAAGATGCAAACTGAGATCTCAGTTGATTGAATCTCTTCAATAAATTAAATTGCAGCAATATAAAATCAAAAATTGGGTAAGGTTGGCAATATGCCCCTCGTCGATTTCATCCCCCAACATAGGTGGTTGACGATGTGAGCCTAAAAAGATTGACATAAATGATTAAAAGAAATGATGTAATTTAAATCTGACTAAACCTTGCCATTAGGTAAATTAATCGGCTCTTGGTGAAGAGATACACCAAATTTTTCTAAAACGCAGTGTTTGATGTGATTTGCTAATTGCAATACTTCTGAACCGGTAGCGTTGCCATAATTTACAAGCACCAATGCTTGTTTTTCATAAACGCCACAATCGCCAGCTCGGTAGCCTTTTAAGCCGCATTGATCAATTAACCAGCCGGCCGCCAATTTAAATTGTTTCTCACCAAAGTGATCTGGTGCCGGATAACTAACCAGACCAGCAAATTGCTCTTTTAGCTGCTGATGCGTCGCAAGATCTACCACTGGATTATGAAAAAAACTCCCAGCATTGCCAAGTACTTTGGGGTGAGGCAGCTTTCTGCTCCGAATCGCAATCACCGCTTCAAAAATTTCTAATGGCGTGGGCGACTTATTGTGGAGGAAAAAATTGGCTAGTTCTGCATAACTTAAGTTCGCTTGCCACTTCTTGGGAATTGCGAACCGTACTTGGGTGACAACATAAGCGGGTAGTTCACGCTTAAAGATACTGTCACGATAGGCGAATTGGCACTCAGATTTGGGAATGACTTGCCAATTTTGTTGGGTACTCAGATCACCCGCGAAATTCGCTTCAGTACTTTGCAGGGATTTGGTATCTAAGACCTCAACGGAATCAATCATGCCGGCAACTTCTGCCCCGTAAGCACCAATATTTTGGATCGGTGCTGCGCCAGTAGTCCCTGGAATCAAAGCTAAATTTTCTAGACCAGGATAACCTGACTCAAGGGTCCATTGCACAAAATCATGCCAACTTTCACCAGCACCACAATCAATATAAAAATGAGTTGCTGACTCAGAGACCAGTTTCTTGCCTAAAATTGCCATGTGGATGGTCAGCCCTGGTAAAAACTCTTGTAAAACGACATTACTACCGCTGCCAAGGACCTGCCATGGTATTTTTTTCTCGAGCGCAAATTCAATCGCTGTTGATAAAGCGTGCTCGTCCTCTACGCTGACAAAATATTCAGCATAGGACAAAAAACCAAAAGAATTTAGTTTTTGGAGAGAAAAATTGGATTCAATCTGCACAGAAGGATATTATTACTTATTAAATGATGAATAGGAGAATTTCATGCCCTCTTTTGATGTGGTTTGTGAGCCAGATATGATTGAAGTAAAAAATGCCTTAGAACAAGCAAATAAAGAAATCAGTACGCGCTTTGACTTTAAAGGTTCTGATGCTAGAGTCGAAATGAAAGAACAGCAATTAACGATGTTTGCGGATGATGACTTTAAGATTGCGCAGGTAAAAGATGTTCTGCTGAATAAAATGGCGAAAAGAAATGTGGATGTGCGTTTCTTAAAAGATGGTAAGAAAGAAAAGATTTCAGGGGACAAGGTCAAACAGTTCATTGATATTCAAAAAGGCATCAATGGGGATTTAGCCAAGAAAATTGTAAGAATTATTAAAGATAGCAAAATTAAAGTTCAGGCGAGTATTCAAGGGGATGCAGTACGAGTTACGGGTGGTAAACGGGATGATTTACAAGCGGTGATGGCGCTGTTGCGTAAGGATGTCTCTGAGTCTCCCTTGAACTTCAATAATTTCCGGGATTAAGCCTCCGCTTTGCTCGGCACCCGGTCAAGTGGCTTGAACTAAGGCAATCCAAAATGGGATGGTAAAGGCCGCGCAAACGGTCATTACGGAAATCGTAAAAGAGACGATAGCACCGTTACCACCCATTCGGGTTGCCATAACAAAGGCACTAGTGGCCGTTGGCACACAGGAGATGATGACCGCAGTCATCAGTTGCGCTTTTGGTAAATCAAGTAAATGCCCAACCGTAAAGGTGAATAAGGGGAATATCACCAATTTGATGGTGGTCCAAAAAAACACCAGAGCCATATCTTTTTTTGCTCCAACCCAAGCCAAACTTGCTCCTACGGTCATCAGTCCAATCGTGATGGAAGCATTGCCCATCCGTTGTAGATTGGAATGAATAAAATCGGGCAAGGTGATGTGACTCAAATTGAGTAAAAGCCCTAAGACCGTTGAGATCACAAAAGGGTTTTTGATGAGTTCTAGCACCACACTATGTTTCGAATTTCTAGATAAGGAAATGATCGAAAGGGCATTTGATAATGGGACGAGGCTAGCTACTGCAATGGCCATCAAGGCAAGTCCGTCTTCACCCCCAAGGCGCAAAGCAACTGCAAAAGCAATAAAGGTATTAAATCTAAAAGTTGTTTGGATACCCGAATGATGATTGACTGGATCAGGACGCAAGAGCCATTTGGCGCTATAAGCTAACAGTGCCATGAGCGTCATCCCACCGCCTAATAGTAGCAACATAGGGATATTATCGGTCCAGACTAATTTAGCGCGGCTGGCAGAAGAAATGAGTAACGCAGGAAATAAAATCCAATAAACAATCTTTTCTAAAGCAACCCAAATTTCGCGATTCAGAAAGGTATAACGGTTTAACCCCCATGCAAAGATCATGAGAATAAAATCAGGAAGTAAAATAAGTGCAGTATTCAAAGTTTTAATCGATTGGACTTCGTGTCCAGTGAGTGTCTCGTAATATTTTGTTCTATGGATGCCCTACAGCATTATTTTGTATTTAGTGGTGTTTATTTTTAAGTTGGATTCGACAAACAGCGGTGATGGCAAACGAAACAATTAACTCATCCATTTCAACACAAAATAATAATTCAATTATTTTAAGGCATAGCCTAGATGAGATAGCGCATTTTATCGATTCTTTGTGGTTGGAGAATGGTTTGTCGAAAAATACCCTCGATGCCTATCGGAGTGATTTAGAAATCTTTGCCAACTACTTATCTGTACACCATCAGAAGTCGATCTTAGCAACGACCCAGGTAGAAATTACGGCGTTTATGGCGGCTAAACGCGCGGATAAAGCGAGCTCTGCCAATCGACGCTTAACGGTTTTTAAACGATTTTTTAGATACTGTATCCGTCAAAACAAGTTAACTGAAGATCCCTGTTTATATCTGCGGCAAGCCAAGCAGTTGATGCGCCTACCCGTGAGCCTATCAGAAAATCAGATTGAACAGTTGTTATTGGCTCCTGATGTAGAGGAGCCACTCGGACTGCGTGACCGCGCGATGTTAGAGCTCATGTATGCAAGTGGTTTGCGTGTCTCAGAAATTATTATGATTAAATTCTTGCACGTCAGGCTCAATGAAGGCGTCCTGCACATTATGGGCGGTAAGGGCAATAAAGAGCGTTTAGTCCCCTTTGGCGCTCAGGCAGCGGCGTGGATTACTCGCTATGTGGAGGAGGCGCGTGCCAAGATTTTGGGTAATCAGACTAGTGATTATTTGTTTGTTGGTAGATACACGGGTGAGCATCTTTCGAGACAAGCGTTTTGGTATATGATTAAGCGCTACGCCGTTGTTGCAGGGATTGAAGGACACCTCTCGCCACACACCTTAAGGCATGCTTTTGCTACGCATTTATTAAATCACGGGGCAGACTTACGCGTAGTACAGTTATTATTGGGGCATGCCGATATTTCTACGACGCAAATTTACACCCACGTCGCGCGCGAGAGATTAAAAAATATTCATCAACATCACCACCCTAGAGGGTAGTTCATTATGACAACAGAAATGCAGACTTTATTTTTATCCGTAACATTGATTGTGGGTGCTTATTTGTTAGGCTCTATCTCTTTTGCGGTCGTCGTGAGTAAGTTCATGCAACTCCCTGATCCTCATACTTATGGTTCCGGTAATCCAGGTGCGACGAACGTCTTGAGAACCGGCAATAAAAAAGCCGCGATGTTGACCTTGTTAGGTGATGCGACTAAAGGGCTACTTGCAGTAATGCTGGCGAAATATTGGTTACAAACGAGTACGCAAATCGACTGGGCTTTACCGTGTGTAATTGCTGCCGTTTTTATTGGTCATTTATTTCCCATTTTTCATGGTTTTAAAGGTGGGAAGGGCGTGGCAACGGCCTGCGGTATTCTGTTTGGGGTCAATTTTATTTTAGGGATTGCTACTTTATCTACCTGGTTCATTGTGGCATTTTTCTTCAGATATTCTTCATTAGCGGCATTGGCAGCCGCTGCCTTCGCACCGTTTTATGCTGCGCTACTCTTTGGTTTGCAACCCCTTTGTACCGCGATTTTACTGATTGGTGTTTTGCTGACTTGGCGTCATCGTCAAAATATTATCAATTTATTGAATGGTAAAGAAACCAAGATTGGCAAAAAAAATAAACCAAAATAATGCGAATTAGGCGCTATTGAAGTTGTATAGGTGCTCTGAAAGTTTTTGTAAATACTGATAAAGTCTTATTTGAGTATGTTTTGATGTCCCCACACCTGAGGTGGTGCTGAAGAAGCCTTACTAAACTTGAAAATTTAAATATGACAACAAAACTGACCAAAAAAGTCGCAACCAAATTAGTCTCTACACCAAAAGCATCCAGCAAAAAAGCACTTACTAAAGAAGATATTGGTATTCCAGTGTCCGTAAAAATTCGTGAAAAAATTGTTAAAGCGAAACAACGCTTTCATGCGAATGACAATATTGCACAATTTTTAGAGCCGGGAGATGAAGATCTTTTGTTAGCTGAAGTGGCTGAAAAGATGCAAGGCGTTTTAGAGAGTTTGGTGATTGATACGGTGAGTGATCACAACACCCAAGAGACAGCCAAACGGGTGGCCAAGATGTTTGTGAAGGAAGTTTTTGCGGGGCGTTATCAAGAAATGCCTCCGATTACAGAGTTTCCTAATATTTCCCAGTTAAATGAATTAATGGTGATTGGACCAATCACTGTACGAAGTGCTTGTTCTCATCATTTATGTCCAATTATGGGGAAGGTCTGGATTGGGGTCTTGCCAAATAAAGATAGTAACCTGATTGGCTTATCGAAATATGCCCGCGTTGCTGATTGGATTATGAGTAGACCGCAAATTCAAGAAGAGGCGGTGATCCAGTTAGCAGATCTGTTAGAAAAACGTATCAAACCGATTGGGATTGCTGTGGTCATGGACGCAGATCATTTCTGTATGCAGTGGCGCGGAGTCAAAGATCCGGATTCAAAAATGCTCAATAGCGTGATGCGTGGCGTCTTTCTAAAAGATTTCAATTTGCGTCGTGAATTCTTATCTTTACTCGGTAGCCGCTATAAATAAAAGCAAATTTTTTAGAAAATTCAAGATTAACTAGGGATAATCCCTAGGTTAATTTGTATTGAGAATCATTATCAATTAAAATTTGTTTTAAAACAATGACTTGGCAAAAAAAATACAGAACAAAATATTTCTATTATCCTTACAATGTTGTCTAATTTAACCTTGAAAGGTAATCCTAATGAAAACAAGTCGTCGTCAATTTATGATTTTTTCTGCAACTGGTTTAGCTGCTGCTACTGCTGGTCAAACATTTGCTGCAGACCCAATGGTTGCTGAAACTGATCCACAAGCTATTGGACTTGGTTACAAGGCTGATAGTTCAAAAGTTGATAAAGCAAAATATCCAAAACATGCTGCTACTCAATTTTGTAGTGGTTGTGCACTGTACAAAGGTGCTGCTGGATCCGCTGCTGGTGGCTGTCAGATTTTTGCTGGTAAGCAAGTCGCTGGTAAAGGTTGGTGTAGCGCATTTGCACCAAAGGCTTAAGACATCGGTTCATTTGATGTTGCCTCGTTGCGCTCTGGTCGAGTCTCATTAAAACAGTGCTTCGACGAACGCAAATAAAAAGGAGTTCAATTACTGAACTCCTTTTTTATTGTGTAAAAACAACCTAGGGATTGTATTCACCAAGTTCTATCTGAATTCGTTAAACTCATCTTATATTTTATTGAAAAAGGCGACGATGTTAATTAATTGTGTTGCATATCAAAATGGCTACAAGATTGCTGAGATGCCCATTGATCAAATTAGTGATTATTTAGCAAAGCCAGAAGTCTTTGTCTGGGTAGCTTTATTTGAACCATCGATTGAAGAATTATCGGTGATGCAAACAGAATTCAAATTACATGATTTAGCTATTCAAGATGTTGTGCATGGTCATCAACGGCCTAAAACGGAAGAATATGGTGAGGTTATTTTTTCAGTAGCCCAAATCGTGACGGTGTTACCCAATAAAAACTTGAAGGTTGGTGAACTGGATATTTTTACCGGGCCCAATTTCATTCTTTCGGTTCGCTCGGGTAGTGACAAACCACTGTTAGGCGTTCGGGCTAGATGTGAGCAAGAACCTCATTTACTCGCCTTAGGTCCAGCCTATGTGTTGTATGCATTAGTCGATTATGTGGTGGATGAGTATTTTGACGTCATGGAAGATTTACGCTCTGAACTTGAGGAAATTGAAGCTGAAATTTTCATGAAAAGTAAGGGCCGTCAAAATATCGAGCGTCTTTATTACTTAAAACGCAAAGTTTCCACCTTGAAGCATGCGAGTGTTCCGCTGCGAGAAAAATTTAGTCACTTTAATGGTGGCAGAATCCCAGTCGTCCTCGCTCAGGCCCATCTCAACGAATATTTTAGAGATTTGAATGACCACTTAGCGAGAATTATTGATTTATTGGAGTCCATTGAAGATTCGATTTCGATGACAGTACAAGTGAATTTGTCACTCGTAACCATTGATGAGACGGAAATCACTAAGCGCTTAGCTGCATGGGCTGGAATTTTTGGACTAGCTACCAGTTTTGCTGGTATTTGGGGAATGAACTTTGAAAAGATGCCTGAATTACACTGGCAATTGGGATATCCAACAGCGCTGTTGATTATTTTTGGGGGCTGCTCATTGCTGTATTGGCGCTTCAAGAAAATTAAGTGGCTCTAATCTTGGTTTTAGAGATTGCAAGGCGGTTGTCTCAATAATTCGGCAAGCACGAAATTACTTTTGATAAGATAGAGCCATCCCTTAACGAATACAAGATGGGTTTCCCGATGAGCAAAACCAAACGATTTCCACAGCTTTCCCTTGAACAACTCGATCCTGCCGCTCAGGAGCTCGGTAAAGAAATCTTAGCGATTTCTAGCGTAGGTTTAGGTGGACCTTATAACGTTATGTTGAGAAGTCCGGTGTTTGCACAGCGCATGAAAAGCTTGCTCGATTATTTACGCTTTAATTCGTCTATATCGACACGAATTAACGAGTTTGCGATTCTCATTCAGGCCAGAATCTGGACCTCCCAAGTAGAGTGGTATGCGCATTATCCACTCGCTTTAAAAGCCGGCTTAGCGCAATCGGTCGCAGATGATTTGAAAGCCAATATTCGTCCTAGAAATATGCAAGCCGATGAGGCAATTGCTTACGATGTTTGTATGCAGATGTGTCAAAATCATCAAATTAGTGATGAGTTATTTGCTCAGGCAAAAGAAATACTCGGTGAGCAACAATTAGTGGATTTAATTGCTGTAACTGGCACCTACGTGACGGTTGCCATGTTACTTAGCCTAGGTGAAGAGCCGATTCCCGCAGGAAAACCATTGCCATTTCCAGAGAAATAATTCTTCACGATGTATCAGCCCGGTCATTTTGCGCAGCAGGATATTCAGTTGTTGCAAGCCCATATCCAGGAGTATCCCTTTGGTACTTTAGCAACCGCTTTAGACGGGTTGCCCCAAATGAATCACTTACCGTTTTATTATGACTTGGCTAGCAATTGTTTACAGGCCCATATTCCTAAAGTAAATCCCTTATTTGCGCAAGTACAGCAGTGGTTGCAGCGATCATCGACACCCACTGAGGTAAGCGCTGAGTTACCCGTTTTAGTCGCCTTTCAGGGGCCCGATGCTTACATTACGCCCAGTTGGTATCCTTCTAAAAAAGAGCATGGCAAGGTGGTACCTACCTGGAACTATACCGTTGTGCATGTTACGGGGCGCTTACGGATCACTCAAGATCCAGAATGGTTAACCCAACACTTGACGCAACTCACAAATCAACAAGAACCAACACGTAATTCGACCTGGGAGATGTCCGACGCGCCGGCTGAATATACCGAGGGCATGATGCGCGTCCTGTGTGGACTCGAAATTGCCGTGGATCACATCGTCGGCAAATATAAAGTCAGTCAGAACCGGCAACCACAAGACCAGCAAGGGGTCTTAGAGCATCTTCAGAAAAGTGAGCAATGGCATGATCGTCAATTAGCAAACTTGACCATGCAGGTAAATCGTAAAACAGATAATGGCAATTAAGGCTAACTAGAGCGCTTAATGATGCAGAGGAGCTGCGACGCGGCGGGTCACTTTAGGTGGGGTTTTAGCCCTATGAAAGCTAAATCGCTCATCTTGTAAATTTAAATCATTGGTCGTGAAGCGATCAAAGCGCCTTAAGTAGTCTGCCCATGTTTCGAAAATAAAGTACTCCAAACACTTTCCTTCTTGCTCGGCATCTTCAAAGAAACTCCATGAGACAGCACCTTGTCTTAAGCGCGCATCCCGAGATTTTTTCATCACAGTCTGAAATTCAAACATATCCTTAGGATTAATTTGATACTCCACGGAAATCATCACTGGGCCAGCAGTATGCTCAATATCACGATCTGGCATCGGATGCTCAATCGGACAAACCGGGGTTAAGTCTTCTTCATTACCCCCTTCGAGTTTAAGGTGATTGGTAAACAAGACCGAAATGATGCCAAAGGCGGAGCCAGTGATAACGGCCGTAGTAACCGAAGTATGCTCAGCCAGTTTGCCCCAAACAGCTGCGCCCAGAGCACTACCACCCATGAGTGACATCTGAAAAATAGACATACCACGTGCTCGAATCCAACTTGGTAAGGCTAACTGGGCAGAAATAGAGATCGAGTTAGCGGTAATAATCCATGAAGCACCACTGAGCATCATAATCGGTGCCGAGAACCAAACGTTTGGAACAAGTACTACGCCAATCGAAGTGGCTGCTTGCAAAATTTGCCCAAATGATACTAACTGGTTACGGTCATAACGACGTCGCAGTTTGGGTAATTGTGAGGCCGAGAAGATAGCACCTATGCCTAAGCAGGACAACATAATCGTAAAGGTTTGGGCATTCCCGTTAAAGTGATCTTTAGCGATCACGGGCAGTAAAGCAAGTAGGGCAGAAGACTGGACGAAAAATAAGAAAATACGAATCAACACGGCGCGCATTCGCATGGATGATTTTACGTATTGAATCCCAACGCGCATGGCACCAAAAAACCGCTCACCCGGTAAGGAGGAAATATTCGATTGATATTTCCAGCGCATGATTAAAAAAGTACAACCAAGCGACAAAATCATATTGAGTGCAAATACATACTCTGTTCCTGCACTAGCGATTAAGGCCCCAGCGACTAGTGGACCAATAATCCGTGAGGCATTCATGGCAACTGCATTCAGTGCAAGCGCTGCAGGTAATTGTTCACGTCCGACCAAATCTGGCACAATGGCGGCGAAAACAGGCCAACGCATGGCGAGCCCAATACCGTTCGTAAAAGTCAAAAATAGGAGTAAGGAGGCATTCAAAGAATCCGTAAAGGTCAAAAAGCATAAAAGAGCCGCATTGAGAGCTATCCAAATTTGGGTAACAACAAAATAATTTTTTCGGTTCAGAATATCAGCAAAAGCACCACTCGGGATGCCTAATAAGAAGACGGGTAAATTAGATGCCGTCTGGATGAGTGCGACTAATGTGGCCGACTTGGATAATGTGGTCATCATCCAAGAGGCTGCGACATCGTTCATCCACATACAAATGTTGGAAGTCATCCATGCGAGCCAAAGCATAAAGAACACATGATTTTTTAATGGCATCCACCAACGTTCTTGTTGTATCGTGATGGCGGAAGTTTGATCGGTTGTGTTCAATGGAAGTATTTATAAAAATGAACTCTTATTTTAATGTTTCTTAATAATTATGTTAAAAATGATAAGAATTAAATTTCATTAACCTGAATATAGTCATTATCTTATGCCACAAAGCCCAATTACTCAACTGAGTGCCGTTGATTTATCCGTACAGATTGCCAATAAAAACCTCTCTTGTGTTGAGGTGATGCAAGCCTACCTTGCCCAAATTGACCGCTTCAACCCCCAGGTGAATGCGATTGTATCTGCGGTCGACAGTGAGTCGTTACTCCAGCAGGCCCAAGAAAAAGATCAAGAGTTGGCCAGGGGAAGATATTTTGGTTGCTTACATGGCTTACCTATGGCCCCCAAAGATTTAACGGCAACCAAAGGAATTGCCACTACTTTAGGTTCACCCTTGTTAAAAAATCAAACGAATCTATCCGACTCTTTAATGGTAGAACGATTACGGCAAAGTGGCGCTATTTTGATTGGCAAAACTAATGTGCCAGAGTTTGGCTTAGGTTCTCATACCTACAATAAGCTGTTTGGGACCACCCTCAATGCCTATGATTTGACAAAATCAGCGGGTGGCAGTAGTGGCGGTGCCGCGGTGAGTTTGGCTTTAAATATGTTGCCAGTAGCTGATGGTAGTGATTTTGGTGGTTCTTTACGCAATCCCGCCGCTTGGAATAATGTCTATGGGATGCGTCCCTCACGTGGGCGGGTGCCAGCAATCAGTCCAGAATTATTTTATGATCATTTTTCTACGGAAGGGCCGATGGCAAGAAATGTGCAGGATTTAGCAATGCTGTTATCCATTCAATCAGGCTATGATGCGCGTGTGCCCTTATCGCTCACTGAGGATCCGAAAGTATTTACAGGGAATTTAGAAACTTCGGTTGCTGGAAAAAAAATTGCTTGGCTGGGGAATTATCAAAATTATTTACCCATGGAAGAGGGCTTACTCGATGCCTTAGAGGCTTCTTTCTCCTATTTTAAAGATCTGCAGGTGCAAGTCGAGCCAGCCCAAGTGAACTTTCCTTTGGAACAATTGTGGGAGTGCTGGTTAGTCCTGCGCGCCTTCATTACGGGTGGCAAACTCGGTAGTTTGTATCAAACACCAGCCAATCGCGAGCTGATGAAACCAGAAGCGATTTGGGAAATTGAACAGTCGCTCCAATATTCTGCTGTAGATGTTTACCAAGCCTCGGTAAAAAGATCCAATTGGTACCGTGCTATTACCCAATTATTTGGACAGTATGATTATTTGTTATTACCTGCTGCGCAAGTGATGCCGTTTGATACAGCGATGGACTGGCCAAAAAACATCGCTGGTAAAACGATGGATACCTACCATCGTTGGATGGAGGTAGTGATAGGGCCAACCATGGCGGGGTTACCAGTGCTAGCGATTCCGGCCGGTAGTTTGCATGGTTTGCCCATTGGCTTTCAGCTCATTGGTAAACCACAAGCTGAATTAGACTTGCTGCATTTAGGCTATGCTTGGCAACAAGCAACGCCGTATTTACAGAATCGACCTAGTATTTTAAGTGAAGGATTTAGGCAGTAAAGAGCGCTATTATTTTTGACTAGTGATGGCATTCAAGAGCTGGTGGCGATACAGTAAGTACACGATTACCGCCATCAGTGACAGGGTTGCTATGCCTAAGGAGAAGTGGATGCCAATCCAGCCACCGACCACGCCGACCGTTACTCCCGAACCAATTCGTAGTCCCATCGAAGCCATATTAAACAGTCCAATCACACGCCCACGAATCGCCGTCGGCGCATTCGTTTGTACAATCGACTGGGCCATGGAGTTAAAAGATAATTCAAAGAAACCACACATGAAGAGCAATAAGATGGCTAGTAAGTAATGGCCGTTGACGGCAAAACTAAATAAAGTTGCACACCATGCCAGAGCCAATAACAGCGCAGTCCTAGGATGTGGCTTTAATAAACCGCGACTCTCAAGTAAGATCCCAGCAAACAGTGCTCCCCCTGCATCAGCAGCCAGTAAGAGGCTATATAAAACACCGGGGTTGCCATGTCCTAGGCCTTCGGCAAAGGCCGGCATTTGTGCTTGATAACTATTCCCGACGAGTAGGGAGGTAAAACAACACAATAAGATCATGATGGCAATCGGCTTGATGGGCTTCACATCTTTAATGGTTTGAATAATATCGGAAAGACCTTTCACGGCTCTTTTCATGGGCGGCTCACCAATACGATACTTGGGGCCATAAGGAGCGCTCATTAACCAAATGAGGGCCGGTAAATAAATGAGGATATTCCACAGTAGTCCGTACTTAGGACCCGCCGTGAGCATAAAAAATCCACCCACTGCAGGACCAATCAATAAGCCTAAATAGCGACCGGTTGCCAGAATACGGATAGCGCTTGGTAGTGTTTGAGGATCAACAATGTCGTACAACAAAATTTGACTAATAATCAGCCAAAAGACCCCTGAGAAACCGTGTAAGACCAAGAGGGTCATCGCACTCCAGACTTCAACGGTATCGGTGATAAATAAATACGCCCAACCTGCCGAACAAATAATAAATAAGCTGACACCAATTTGAATCAATCTTCTCGGATCGAAACGATCTGCTAAAGCACCTGCGGGTACTGAGAACAATAAAAAAGGCAGCCAATGAGAGAAAACCGCAAAACCACCTAATTCAGGGGAGTGAAATTTCTGAAAGATCATCCAATAGCTGATCACATGTTCTACATTGTCCGCCATCATGACGAGCATAAAGGTCAGCAGATGCCATCTAAATCCAGCAATTTTTAGAGCATTTAAAGACAGCTTGGGTGGGGCTGTAGGGTTTGGTGGTGTTGAAGGCGAAGTAGTTGTATTCATTAATCTAGTTTAACGGAATGTGTTGTCGCTCAAATGAACTAGAGTGATCTCATTCAGTGCATCATTGAGATGGGCAGAGGATGCACTGATTTTTATCAGGGATTATTCAGGTTTGATATTTTTTGACTTGATAATTTTCGCCATTTTTACAACTTCATCGTTTAAAAATTTTGCGCTGTCTTGCGGATTACTTCCCACCCCTTCAAGTCCCAGAGCATCAAAGCGCGCTTTAATATCAGGGGAGTTCACGGCTTTTTGAGTTTCCAGCGCAACCCTTTGCACAATTTCCTTAGGCGTACCTGCAGTCGTGAGAATCATTGACCATGTTGAAGATTCAATATCGGGGCCACCCGCTTCTAGCATCGTTGGCACTTCACTTGCGCCAGGAATCCGTTTATTGGACATCACCGCAATGGCCCGAATGCGACCGTTACGTACCTGTGGCATGAGGGTTGGAGCCGTATCAATGAATACCTGAATATTATTGCCAATCAAATCTTGCAACGCTAATGCAGAACCTTTATAAGGTGCATGCACCATATCAATATCCGTTGTTAATTTCAGTAGCTCAGTTGCCATATGGGCGGCAGCACCAATCCCAGAGGATCCATAAGTAATTTTTCCGGGATTCGCCTTGGCGTAGGCGACCAATTCTTTGACGTCCTTCACAGGTAGATTGTTATTCACTGTGATTAATAGAGGTGTAATACCAATCAAACTAACGGGGGTGAGACTTTTCAGTGGGTCAAAATTTAAGGTGCCGGCATAAAGGGTTGGATTGACCGAGTGGGCGGCAAGTACCGTAACGAAGTTATAACCATCGGCTGGTGCTTTCGCTACAAATTCTGAACCAATGAGCGCATTTGCTCCGGGTTTATTTTCAATAACGATGGTCCAACCCGTGTTTTCTGCAATTTTTTTGGTAATAATGCGCGTGGAGGTATCACTGAGTCCACCAGGGGCGTAGGGGACGACCCAACGAATCGGCTTACTTGGCCAATTTTTATCTTCATTATTTTGCCCAAATGCAGTAGTGCTGCCGAGAAGAGAAATAGAGAGTAGGGCAGATGTAAATAAATTTTTGAACACAGAAACCTCGGAAATGAAGATGATGAAGACAATACCTTAATCTAAAGCGAATTACTCAATTTTAGCAATAGGTGATATTACTGCTTCTTGAGTAATCGTTTTTAAAAGAACACTTTGTTGTTGGCATGCTATCAGTTTCTTCATGGTTATCGGTAGCTTTCCTCTCATCCTCTTCAAATTTACTGGATGCAGACGTCTGCTTGGCTGAAAAAACAATGCTTAGCTAAAAAACAGGTTAATACAAATATAATGAACCTTGTTCTAAATTCTAAATTGCATTCCGGTTTTGAGGAATCCTACTTTATCCATGTAAATAGACCTAATCATGCACCGTATTCATCCATCAAATCCACTTGCTCCTGCCGCAACAAAATATCGTTCAGATATTGATGGTTTAAGAGCCATTGCGGTTTTAGCCGTTGTCATCTTCCATGGCTTTCCCAACTTTATTGGTAGTGGATTTATTGGCGTAGATATTTTTTTTGTGATTTCAGGTTTTCTTATTTCTAATATTGTTTTAGAAAATTTACAAAATGATACTTTTAGTTTTGTTGATTTTTATTCTCGACGGATTAAACGAATCTTTCCAAGCTTGGCCGTAGTCTTGATCAGTTGTCTGGTGTTTGGTTGGTTTGCACTATTAGCTGATGAATTGAACCAATTAGGTAAACATACCGCAGCAGGCGCAAGTTTTATTTCGAACTTAGTTCTTTGGAGTGAGGCTGGTTATTTTGATAATTCTGCCGAAACCAAACCATTGCTGCACCTTTGGAGTTTAGGTATTGAGGAACAGTTTTATATTGTTTGGCCATTACTGTTATGGCTTACCTGGCGTAGTAAGTTCAGTTTAATCTTTATGATTGCGATAGGCGCCACGCTTTCTTTTGTGCTCAGCGTAAAAGGCGTAAAAGTCGACCCCACCGCAACTTTTTACTCGCCACAAACTAGGTTTTGGGAACTAATGGTTGGCAGTCTGTTAGCGTGGATATCAGCTTATTCAATGAACTTAAACTTTTTGAATAGAAACAATCTACCTAAGGAGAGATGGCTTGAGCTGGTTAAAAAAGCATCTAACTTATCCTCTAACCTCGGTTTACTTTTATTGGTCTATGGGTTTTGGAAAATAGAGAAGTCATTCAGTTTTCCAGGTCAGTGGGCGTTAATCCCTGTTTTAGGTGCCGCTCTTATTATCTTAGGAGGTCCAAGTGCTTGGGTGAACCGAACCATCTTATCTAATAAATTATTGGTTTGGGTTGGCTTAGTGAGTTTTCCTCTCTATCTTTGGCATTGGCCCATCCTTTCATATGGTCGAATTATTTACAACGAAACACCTAGTGTGGAGTTTCGGCTCATCGCAGTTTGTAGTTCATTTTTACTGGCTTGGCTGACCCTAAAAATTGTCGAAAAACCGTTTAGATTTGGTCCGATGCGAAACCACGTTAAAGTCACCATTCTTTGCGGTTGCATTGTTGTCATCGGGCTTGCTGGCTTTGCCATCAGTCGCAGCGATTTATCTACTTCCCATACGTATGAACAATTATTGGTGAAGAGAAAGGCCTTTAAACAACGATTTGGATTTTCTGATGCTTGGTATAAAGGTAAAGCCGATTGGTTATTTCTTGGCAATTCCTTTGAGAGAACGGTCGATAAATTAGAGCTTGTAACCGTACCTGACAGCAGTATGATTGACGAAAGTAATCAAAACATTATCAATGTTGCAAAAAAGGCGGCTGAATTTAATACCCAGGTCGCCCTGCTAGTCGGGCCTAATAAATCGAGTGTGTATTCTGAGTATTTACCAGACGATATCATTCCATCGAAAAAAAGATATCTCAATTTCTTTTTGGATCCGTTAAGGCAAACCCCTAACCTCATCGTTTACGACCCAACTGAAGATTTGATTGCCTTTAAAAAGACAGAGGGAATTTTGTACTGGATGACGGATACCCACTGGAATAATAAGGGCGCTTTTTTAGCTTATCAAGGATTTTCAAAATTACTGGGAACACCATCTCCCATGGTCGATTTTATCAATAGCACCCCCCGGAGTGGAGATTTAATTGGGATTGCAAAATTAAATAACTTCCCCTTACATCCAGAGGATAACTGGGACATTGTATGGAAAAACACCTTATCACTGACCGAACAAGAAATCCCGGATGAGCAAAAATCGACGATGGGTTCTGCTACGATAGTGACGAATAAAAAGCCTCTGTCTGACAAATATATTTGGGTTGTTGGTGATTCTTTTACCGAGGCTTTGAAGCCCTTTATTAACGCCACATTTAAAGAGGTTCGATACTTGGGACATTGGCACAAGTTGAAGGATTTACCCTTGGCTTTAACGCAGGCTACCAGAAAGCCGGATATGATCATAGTGATTCGTGTTGAGCGATCTTTTTAGATAAACTAAGATTTGTGACGTAATATGCTCAATTTTTTATAAATAACCATCGAAAGTCTTTCTAAAATGACCCAGATTAACTCAGAACCTCAGCAAGTAACCGATTGGAAGCATGATGGTGTGCGTGTCGTACCAGGTAATCAACTCGATACGAATACTGCGCAAACCCCTGGCATGAACCGTGCTGCTGCGATCAACTTAGCCCGTGTAGGTGCGCAAAAATTATGGGCCGGTACAGTAACCATCCATCCCAATGCCAAAACAGGTGCCCATCACCATGGGGCTTTGGAAAGTGTGATCTATATCGTCAAAGGCAAAGCCAGAATGCGTTGGGGCGATCAATTACAGTTCACGGCAGAAGCAAGTGCGGGAGATTTCATTTACGTTCCGCCTTATGTGCCACATCAAGAGATTAATGCCAGTACCGATGAAGCGCTCGAATGTGTGCTAGTCCGGAGCGATAATGAAGCAGTGGTGGTGAATTTAGACATTCCACCGGTTGAAGTACCTGAAAATGTCTATTGGGTCGACCCAACCCATCAACATCCGCACACGCATGACCATGGTGGTGAGCAAAAAGATCTTAGCTAACCCCCTGTTTGCGCAGAGAGAAGGGCTCTAGAAAGGCCTTTCTCAAACAAAATCATTACGATTTATCCGGCATCTTCGTGTCCATTCGTAAAATGATAAAATTGATCAATTGATTAATAAAGATAAATACAACACGGAAGACTTATGGTTGATGTTTTAGTGGTTGGTGGTGGTAATGCCGCACTTTGTGCTGCGATTACTGCAAGAGAAGCTGGTGCTTCAGTAATGATTCTAGAAGCTGCACCGCCTGAATGGCGTGGTGGTAACTCAGTGCACACACGTAATTTACGTTGTATGCATGATGCGCCCCAGGACGTTCTCGTGGAAGCTTATCCCGAAGAAGAATACTGGCAAGACTTGTTAAAAGTAACGGGTGGTCTCACCAATGAAAAGTTGGCTCGGATGATCATTCGAGGAACTGCCAGTGTACGTACGTGGATGAAAATGCATGGCGTGCATTTTCAGGCATCTTTGTCAGGCACCTTGCATGTAGCTAGAACAAATGCATTTTTTATGGGTGGCGGCAAAGCGCTGGTGAATGCTTTTTATCGTAGCGCTGACAAATTGGGTATTCAAATTCGCTACGAAGCGCCTGTAAAATCCATCGATTTAGAGGGTACTGAGTTTAAAGCTGTCATTTTAGAGAGCGGCGAACGAATTGAAGCGAAGGTCTGTGTTTTAGCCTGTGGTGGTTTTGAGTCCAATCGTGAGTGGTTGCGTGAAGCCTGGGGGCAGAACCCAAATGGTGAGTGGCCCGCAGATAATTTCTTAATCCGTGGCACGAAATATAACCGCGGTACGATTTTGAAGTTCTTACTCGATGCTGGAGCCGATTCGATTGGTGATCCGACGCAAGGTCACTGCGTGGCGATTGATGCCCGCTCTCCTTTGTACGATGGTGGAATTTGTACGCGTTTAGATTGTGTTTCTTTAGGCGTCGTCGTGAATCAATTTGCCAAGCGTTTTTATGATGAGGGTGAAGATTTTTGGCCGAAGCGTTATGCTATTTGGGGACGCTTGGTCGCCTTGCAGCAAGGTCAAATTGCTTACTCAATTATCGATTCGAAAGCAATTGGCCGCTTTATGCCTCCTGTCTTTCCGGCAATTAAAGGCAATACGATTGAAGAAATTGCCGCGCAAATCAATCTCGACCCATTGGTCTTGAGAGCCACGATTGATGAATACAATGCGGCTTGTAAGGTAGGTACGTTTGATCACAATGTCTTAGATGATTGTCATACCGAGGGAGCAACTCCTGAGAAGACGCACTGGGCCTTGCCAATTGATCAAGGTCCTTTCTATGCGTATCCTCTGCGTCCCGGCATTACTTTTACTTACCTAGGTTTAAAAACGGATGAGACGGTAGCAGTATTCTTTGATGGTAAACCTAGCTCGAATTTATTCGCTGCTGGTGAAATCATGGCAGGCAATGTATTAGGTAAAGGATATACCGCTGGTATTGGTATGTCGATTGGAACAATTTTTGGTAGGATGGCAGGTCAAAGTGCGGCGCGTGCATTAAACCTAGCTATTAAAGAGGATGAATATGCAAGTGCAGAGTAACCCAACTTCAACAAGCCCTAATTTAAATGGCTTGATCGCCGAGGCATCGAGACTCGCTCAAGGGAGTGAAAACGTCGCTGAAGTGCATCGTGTTTTACAAATTTGTAATGCCTGCCGCTACTGCGAAGGTTTTTGCGCAACCTTTCAATCGATGACCAGACGTCTGGACTTTAGCGTGAAAGATATTCACTTTATGGCCAACCTATGCCATAACTGTGGTGCTTGTTTACATGCTTGCCAATATGCGCCACCGAATGAATTTGGCGTTAATATTCCGCAAGCAATGGCGAAAGTTCGCTTAGAAACTTATACAGATTTTGCTTGGCCTAGACCCTTAGGTGTGCTCTATAAAAAAGCCGGCCTTTCTTTGTCTTTGATTGTATCGATTGCGATTGGGATTTTCTTGATCGCTCTCATGCAAGTCAATCAAAGCTTGTGGACGAGCTCGCCTAACGGCAACTTTTATGCAATTTTCCCGCATAACAGCTTAGCCTTGACTTTTGGTATTGTCTTTGTTGCGATGGTATTTTGTTTGGGGATGGGTGTCAAAAACTTTTGGGGAGAAATCTCCACTGATCCAATTCCACCGAAAGCCACCGTGGATGCGTTGCGCGATACATTGACACTCAAAAATTTAGGCGGTGGTCATCAAGCCGGTTGTAATGAAGCTGATGATGCTTTTTCACTAGCTCGCAAACACCTCCATCATGTCACCTTCTATGGATTTATGTTGTGCTTTGCGGCGACGAGTGTTGCCACCTTATTTCATTATTTATTAGGTTGGGAAGCGCCTTATTCTTATACGAGCTTACCAGTCATTCTTGGTACTTTAGGTGGTATCGGTTTAATTATTGGGCCGATTGGCCTGCTCTATCTCAACCTGAAACGTCACCCATTGCACGGCGATGCTGCACAAAAGCCAATGGATCGCGGTTTCATCATGTTACTTCTGATGATTAGTGTTACGGGCCTTGGCTTGTTAGCGTTGCGTGAAACCCAATACATGGGGATTTTGTTAGCATTGCATTTGGGCTTTGTGATGGGCTTTTTCTTGATGATGCCTTACGGTAAATTTGCCCATGGTATTTATCGTTCTGCTTCTTTACTCAAAAATGCGGTTGAAGTACGCCTGGGTAAAAAGATGAGTGTTGGTTCAGAGTGATATATTAACCTTTAGTTAACAAGCTTCGATTTTAAAGATAGGTAATTTATATTGATGAAGCCGAAGCTTCTAATGTTAATTTTTTGGGGATGTTGAATCCCGATAGGATTACTTTAATATGTAATCCTTACACTCTAACAACTAAGCTTTCTATTTGAAATCGATGTGAAGGAAAAATTTCAAATCGATTCTGCAGTAATATCACAATCCATTTATAACCCTACTCTTGCAATTGTTTGAAATATTTGCGATAGTTAAGGTTAAATGCGAATTTCAAGAAATATTTCAATCAAATCACTGCTTAGTCAACTCGAGATGGATTCACCTTACGGTGTAATCGACTTGCAGACTTTGGGTTTGAACTCGTCAGGTGCCGCTAGGCTGGCTGAGTCGGGGTGGCTCAAGAGGCTTGGGCGAGGTGTCTACCAAATTCCTAATGCAAAGCTTGACTTAAATAAGACGCTAGTCCTTTTGGCACTCGATATTCCAGAACTGCATATTGGGGGAAGAACGGCATTAGCTAGGCGTGGAATTCGTCACAACCTTGCATATCAAGAGAAAATTCATCTTTGGGGATTAAAAACTGGAAGACTACCTAAATGGTTTACTGACATCTTTAATGTTTCCTATCAATCTACAAAAATCTTTGACGATACACTGCCAGCGGGGTTTGGTCTTGCGCCATTGCCAGATGGGAATCAGAAAGTACTAGTCTCAGTTCCAGAAAGGGCATTACTGGAACTTTTCAGCGATACAGGAAAACTTCAATCGCTGGAAGAAACAATGAATCTAGTAGAAAGTGTTTTTCATTTGCGTCCTGATGTTCTAGAAACTTTATTAGCACATACAACTCGGGTCAAGGTGGTACGACTAGCAAAAATAGTTGCAGAGGAGTTCGACTTACCATGGCTTGAAATTGCACGAAAGCATAACGATCGACTTGGCAGTAATAGTCGTTGGATTGCTGTTACTCGAGATAAAAAAATTCTTCACTTAAAAAAATGAACTTAACTTATGTACAAACGGTTAATTTACTGTTGGATGTTGCACCTATAGTATTTCAAACTCCTCGATTCGCTCTGAAAGGTGGGACGGCCCTAAACCTTTTCATCCAAGATATCCCTAGGTTATCGGTGGATATTGATGTTGTTTTTATTGATCATCAGCTTGATAGAGATGCCGCACTTGATGAAATTGCTCAGGAACTTAACCGTATTGAGTTAGCTATTATAGAAATGGGTTACCAAGCAACGATTAGAAAAATGCATAGTGGAGATGAGGTAAAGATTATCATCTCAAACGCTGAAGTAGAAGTGAAAATAGAAGTTAATTTTGTTTTTCGTGGCACAGTACTGCCGTTGCAAAATCTTTCCCTATCAACAAAAACACAAAAGTTATTTTCAAGAAATATCCTTCTTCCAGTTCTTTCAACCTCTGAACTCTATGGTAGTAAATTAGTAGCGGCGATGGACAGGCAGCATCCCCGTGATTTATTCGATGTGCTAAAGATGTACGAAAGTCATGGACTATCATCAGGAATTTTAGACTGCTTTGTGGCCTATCTTGCTGGGCACAATAGGCCAGTTCATGAAGTTTTGTTCGCTAATGCTCAGCCAATAGAAGAGACGTTTAAAAATGAGTTTGTGGGTATGACTTCTGAGCCAATTAATGTGGAACAGTTGAAGAGAATACAGACTAAACTGATAACAGAACTTCCTCAAGCCTTAACGTACAATCATAGAAATTTCTTACTATCTTTAGTCATGGCGACGCCAGATTGGTCGCTTCTTCCATTTGCTCATCTTCAGGAAATGCCTGCCATCAAATGGAAGTTGAAAAATTTGAAGAGTTTGAAGTTAAAGAATCCGGTGAAATTCCAACTTCAGAGGGAAGAACTTGAACGTCGATTTCGTCAGTCAACTAGTTGATTTTTTTAAATAGCAATCTGGATTAGTTGGCGTTCATTTCTATTATTTAAAGGCTGAATGTTGCAATGTAAAAACAGCTAGCGCAAATTACTAAATTTTGCGCTAGCTGTTTGATTTGATTAGGTCAGCTTACCAGTTTGGTTCGCGATCTGGCGTTGAAGAGATTTTATGGATGCTTAAATCAGCCCCTTCAAATTCTTCTTCTTGTGAAAGACGAATCCCTAAGAATAGCTTAAGACCACCATAGACAATCACTCCACCAATGAGGGCGATACCGACACCTAGTAGGCTACCAATGAGTTGCCCCATGAATGTCACTCCACCCATGCCGCCTAAAGCTTTGGCACCAAATATACCGGCCGCCAATCCGCCCCACAGACCGCATAAGCCATGCAGTGGCCAAACACCTAGTACATCATCAATTTTCCAACGATTTTGTACTAGGGTGAACATGTAGACAAATAAGCCTCCAGCCACTAAGCCTACAAATAACGCACCTAGGGGATGCATTAAATCAGAGCCTGCACAAACAGCCACTAATCCAGCTAATGGGCCGTTATAGGTAAAGCCGGGATCATTCTTACCAATGACCCATGCTGCTAAAGTGCCGCCCACCATTGCCATCAATGAATTCATGGCAACTAAGCCGCTAATCTTATCGATAGTTTGTGCGCTCATTACGTTAAACCCAAACCAACCAACTGCCAGCGTCCACGCTCCCAAAGCAAGAAATGGGATGCTTGATGGTGGGTGTGCGGATATTTGTCCGTCTTTGTTATAACGACCACGACGTGCGCCGAGAAGAATGATTGCAGGGAGAGCAATCCAGCCGCCGACTGCATGAACTACCACAGAGCCTGCAAAGTCATGAAACTCTTCGCCAGTAAACGCCTTGATCCAGGCTTGAATACCGTAATGTTGATTCCATGCTATTCCCTCAAAAAAAGGATAGACAAACCCAACCAAAATAAACGTTGCGATTAACTGAGGATTAAACTTGGCTCTCTCCGCAATTCCACCAGAAATAATTGCTGGAATAGCCGCCGCAAAAGTCAGTAAAAAGAAAAACTTCACTAGTTCGTAACCATTTTTCTGAGCTAGAACTTCAGTACTCGCGAAAAAATCCACGCCATATGCAATGCTGTAGCCAATGAAAAAATAAGCAATAGTCGATACTGAAAAATCAACCAAAATTTTGACTAATGCATTGACTTGATTCTTTTTTCGAACAGTTCCTAATTCTAAGAATGCAAATCCAGCATGCATGGCAAGCACCATGGTGGCGCCAAGTAATATGAATAAAGCATCAATGCCTGTTTTTATGTCTTCCATTTACTCCTCCTTGTGATTTATTGCATCATTATAGGGAAATAAAAAACGTAAATCGGTGCAGATTGCACATAATTAGTGCAATATTGGTTGTGAATAAATGGTTTTATGCTAACCATTTATTAAGTGCATTGATGGGGAAGGTTTACTCGAAGAAGTCACTGCGCTGGCTTTGAAATGAGTCATTGCCTGGTAAATTCAACAGACAATGACGAACAAAAATTAAATTGGAGTTACTGCCAGCGTCATCTACTGAATGGCAAACGCCTTAAACATCTAAAAAGTACTTAAATCTTTTAAGTGGCTAGTTTGACCATTCACAAATTTAATAATATTTTCAAAAGCAGTACCTAAATAGGCTTCGTAATTGTCTTTCTCTACGTAGCCCAAATGTGGCGTGCAGAGCGTATTCGGCAAATGAAGTAATGGATGTTGCGCATCCAGAACAGGTTCTAATTCTTGTTCATACACATCGATTGCAGCAAAACCTGGGCGATTATTTTGAAGAGCAGTAACTAATGCACCCGGTTCGATGAGTTCAGCTCTACTAGTGTTAACAAAAAGGCTAGTTGGTTTCATTAGGGCAAGATCAGATGCCTTGATCATGCCACGTGTTTGTGGATTAGATCGGATGTGAACGGTCAAAATATCAGAACGACTAAAAAACTCTTCACGACTTTTAGCGCTCTCATAACCCAGAGTCGCAGCTTGTTGTAATGATCCTTCTCTACCCCAAACTAAAATATGTGCACCAAAGGCATCAAGAATTTTGGCGACTTGCGTACCGATTTTTCCAAGTCCAAGAATACCCACCGTTTTTCCGCGAATTTGTTCACCAATCGAACCTTGCCATTGACCACTTTGCAGGCGATTGACTTCGGATACGATATTTCTTTTAGCCGCTAAGATTAAAGCAATGGTTAGTTCTGCAGTCGCTGCACCGGAACCTTCGCCTTCGCCAATCGCAATACCTGCAGCTTTACACGCGGCTAAATCAATATGAGCATTGGCTTTACCTACTTGTGAAATCAGTTTGAGATTGGGTAATCGTTCAATAAGTTCTTTGGTCATGCGAGTACGTTCACGAATGAGCACTAATGCGTCAGCAGAGGATAAAGCAGCAACTCTTTCTTCTAAATTTTTAAGAGGTTGATTCAGGATGACTACCTCATGATCTTTTAACATTGAAAAACAGTGAAGATGGCGAACGCAATCTTGGTAGTCTTCAGGAATAATAATTTTCATAATAAATAGTTAACCCAATAAAAAAAGAAAGAAAAAAGAAATTTTGCCGCTTATTGAAGTTGACATCATTAATTTTCAGCCTATTTTGCCATGATTTAAAATACTACAAGATTAATAAAATAAATAACTATATTAAAAGGCAAAAAGACATGGATTTCCAACTTTCATCAGAACAAATTGCTTTTGCTGACGCACTACACAAACTAGGTCGTGAAAAGTTAGCCCCCGATGCTTTAAACAGAAATCATAGCCCTGACTATCCTTGGGAGATTGCAGAATTACTCAGTCAGCAAGGTCTGTTAGGAATTACTTTAAAAGAGGCTGATGGTGGTATTGGCGGTAGCTTAATGGATGCGGTGATAGCGATACAAACCATCGCTTTATATTGTCCAAAGAGTGCTGATATTGTCCAAGCCGGTAACTTTGGTCCGATTCGTAGTTTTGCAGAATATGCTACAGAAGACCAAAAAGAACGTTACTTACCAGACCTCTTAGCTGGAAAGGCAGTCATATCCTTAGGGATGACGGAGCCAGATGCTGGTTCTGCGGTGACTGAACTGACTACCAATGCAAAAAAAGTAGAAGGTGGCTATTTGGTGAACGGTAGTAAGGTGTTTTCAACCCATAGTCCAGATGCTAAAGTATTTTTAATTTATTTACGTTATGGCCCAGGCCTCGACGGAATTGGTTCGATGTTGATTGAGCGTGACTCTCCTGGCTTTGAAATTGGTCAACCGTCCAGCTTTATGAGTGGTGAGCGTTGGTCACAACTCTATTTCTCTGATTGCTTTGTCCCTGACAACAATGTACTGCTCGGTCCTGGTGGCTTTAAAAAACAAATTAGTGGCTTTAATGTGGAACGGATTGGTAACGCCTCGCGTTCATTAGCCCTCGGTAGATACGCTTTCTTACAAGCGAAAGAGTATGCTAAAACGCGTAGTCAATTTTCTCGAAAAATTGCTGAATTTCAAGGAATTCAATGGAAATTTGCCGAGATGGCAACAAAATTAGAAGCCGCACAGTTATTGCTTTACAAAGCCGCATTAAATGCTGATAGTGGCCTGCCTTCACCTTATGAAACTGCCATGGCGAAACTGATTTGTAACGAAACAGGCTTTTGGGTTGCCAATGAAGCTTTACAAATTATGGGAGCCTCTGGATATAGCCAAGAAAACTTGGTGGAATATTGTGTCAGAAGAACCCGTGGTTGGATGATTGCAGGGGGATCGATTGAGATTCTAAAAAATCGGATTGCTGAAGAGGTTTTAGAAATGCGATTTGACCAAAGACCTTCAAAGCCTAAAGCTTAAAAAACCAGATACTTACTTAACCGATTACTCACTGGAATAAGAATGAAAATATTGTCTAAGCTAAATCTTATCAATTTATTGAAAGTTGCTGCTTTCGGATGCCTGATGTTCGCTCATGTGCAGAAACTTGCCACTGCGCAGACCGAAACCTACCCGACACGCCCCATCAAAATGATTGTGTCATTTACCGCTGGTGGCACGACAGATATTTTGGCTCGGGAAGTTGCTAACCAATTGACCCAACGTTTGAAAGTACCCGTTATCGTCGAAAATAGACCGGGCGCTGCAGGTAACTTGGGTACAGAAATTGTTGGGAAGTCAGCACCTGATGGCTATACCTTGTTAGTCAACTCGAGTGGTCCGATTTCAGTGAATCCTACCTTATTTAAAAATCTGGCAGTGAATCCCTTAACAGATTTAGACCCAGTGGCTTTACTTGCTGAAGTGCCTAATGTGTTGATTGTGCCCGCTAGTTCAAAAATTAACTCTGTTAAAGAGTTAATTGATTATGGTCGTGCCAATCCGAACAAAGTGAATTATGGTTCAACGGGCATCGGTACCGCCTCGCACATGACCGGTTTTATGTTTAGTCAACAAAGCGGGATTAATGCCACGCATATTCCTTATAAGGGTGCTGAAGCAGTAAGGGATTTAATCGCTGGTAGACTCGACTACATGTTCGCCACCTTGCCCTCAGTTGCCGCCCTCATTAAAGGCGGTCAAGTCCGACCACTTGGCATCTCGATTAAAAAACGCTATGTCACTTTACCTGAAGTGCCAACCATGCTGGAATCTGGCATCAATATGGCCGCCGGTTCTTGGTTTGGAGTATTTGCTCCGCATGGCACATCCCCTGAAAATCTAAAGATGCTAAATCAACAGATTGTCGACATTTTAATGTCCAAAAAAACCAAAGATAAATTGATTAATGAAGGGGCTGAGCCCATTGCGATGAATGTTCAAGAATTTACTAAATTTGTCAGAACAGAATATGAAACTTGGGCGCCGATTGTGCGCTCCTCTGGAGCAAAGCCTGAATAAGCCTATCCATCATTCACCATTAAAGAGCCCTATGAAAACCCTACTATCCACCTTTGGTGAGTATATTGAATCAGCAACTGCGCAACCTTTAGCAGACGATGTGTTACATGCAGCAAGAAGAGCCTTACTCGATTGGCAAGGTGCCTTGATTGCAGGTTCTAATAGTGATGTGGCACAAAAATTGATCGCCTCGTATCAACCTGAATTAGGCTTTGGTCAGTGTGCGGTAGCTGGGACGAATTTAAAAACGACGCCAAGAGCTGCCGCTTTCTTAAATGGTTCGATTGCCCATATCGCCGAGTTCGATGACATTTATCGAAATGGTGCTTACCATCCAGCTTGTCCAACGATTTCTGCAGCTTGGGTGTGCGCCACCCAACAAGGATTAAACCTAGAAGCTTTACTGAAAGCGATTGTGGTTGGGTATGAAGTATCCACCCGGATTGCTGAGGTGATTCAGCCAAGTCATTACAAATATTTTCATACCACTGGCACTGTTGGCGTGTTTGGTGCCGCGGCCGCCTGTAGTAGTTTATTAGGCCTGTCGGCAGAGCAATCCATGCATGCCATGGCGACGGCAGGAACTTTTGCCAGTGGTTTACAACAAGCATTTCGAAGTGATTCGATGACCAAGCCCCTGCATGCTGGACATGCAGCGGAAGTGGGTTTAAACGCTGCTTATGGTGCATTTGCTGGCATGACTGGCACTCCAGACTTATTAGAAGGTGCAGCAGGCTTTGGCGCCGCAATGTCACAAAATCCTCGCTGGGAAGATGTGTTTAATGGCCTCGGAGAGGTCTTTAATATTACGCAAATGACGTTTAAAAATCACGGTTGTTGTGGTCATACTTTTCCGGCGATTGATGGTGCCCAGTATTTGACAAGAACCTATCAAATTGATTCCGCAGCGGTGAAAAAAATTGATTTGGCTGTTTATCAAGCGTCAGCGGATGTCTGCGCTTATCGCCATCCACAAACCCCTTTTGAAGCAAAATTTAGTCTGACCCATACGGTTGCTTGTGGCATGATCCTTGGCGCTGTCCGAGAAAAAGCCTTTACCCAAGAGCAGTTGGGTAATGCAGTCATTCAGCAATTAGAGGACAAAATTAATTTCACTGTCGACCCACAAATTACCAGTTTGTTCCCTAAAGTACGTAGTGCAAAAGTTCGAATTGAGATGACATCCGGGCAGGTTTTTGAACATCATCAACAGACGCGACACGGTGATCCAGATGATCCATTAACTGATATTGAACTAGTAGAAAAATTTACCGAACTATCCATTGGCAGAGTTGGCGTGAATGCTGTCAGCAAGTTGAGTGAGTTGATTTGGCAGGGAGAGAAGGAATTGGTTGAGAGCCTTACTGCCTATTGGAGTCTTCAAGAATGATAAAACTTTTTAGTCATCGTTTACAAATTGTCTTCCTGAGTATCCTCAGTATTGCTGCCGTAGCGAATGCCACTTATCCAGAAAAACCAATTAAGTTAATCGTGCCGTTCTCACCTGGTGGTGGGACCGATTTGGTCGCTAGAACGGTAGCAGAAGGGATGTCTAGGGATTTAAATCAATCGGTGATTGTAGAAAACAAACCAGGGGCTGGAACAGTCATCGGCACAGATTATGTAGTGAAAAGTCCAGCAGATGGCTATACCTTGATTGTTGCTACTTTCGCACAAGCCGTGAATCCTAGCTTGATCAAAAATTTACCCTATAACGCGAGCCGTGATTTAATCCCGGTAGCGATGGTGGGTAACTCGCCGAATGTATTAGTGGTCTTACCCAACAGTGAGTTCAAGTCGGTAGCAGATGTGATTGCTTACGCTAAAAAAAATCCAGGGAAATTAACTTATGCTTCCCAAGGCAATGGCACTTCAGCTCACTTGGCAGGTGAATTATTTACGAGCTTAGCGCAGGTCGAGATGGTTCATATCCCCTATAAGGGTGCTAGTCAGGCAATTACGGATGTGCTGGGCGGTCAAGTCAGTATGAGTTTTGCGACAGCTTCGGCTGCAGCGAATTTAGTAGGCGGTGGTAAATTAAAAGCGCTAGCGGTGACTACCAAAGAACGTTCTACGAGTTGGCCTAAAACACCAACCATGATTGAGGCAGGTGTGAAAGATTACTATATGGAAAGTTGGTATGGCATATTTGCCCCGGTAGGAACTCCCAAAGAGGTAGTAGAGCGTTTAAATAAAGCAGTTTTACAAGCCACAAAAACGAATTACTTTTCGACACGACTCTCAGAAGAGGGTTTAATGGCAAAACCTGGTAGCCCAGAAAGTTTTGGTCAATATGTTGCAAGTGAAGAAGCTCGTTGGCAAAAAATTATTCAAAACGCCAAAATTAAATTAGATTAAATCGGAAAATATCATGGAAGTTAAATTACAGTCAGCAGAAACAAAGCAACCTGAAGTCTTATTCACTATTGAAGACAATATTGGTATTTTGACCTTGAACCGACCAGAAAAAATGAATGCTTTTTCTGATGCGATGCGTGCCCAGTATTTAGAGTTATTAAATCAGATTACGTATGACCGTACTGTGCGTGCATTAGTTGTTACTGGGGCTGGTAAAGGATTTTGCGCTGGTGGTGATATCAACGGCATGAAACAAAGAATGAATGCACCGATTGGTGAAATGGGCTTTAATGGCTGGACCCGTCAACAATATGTTGGTTCGACAGTCAGTGCGCTCATGAATATGCCCAAACCAACCATTGCTGCAGTCAACGGCCCAGCCATGGGACTTGGGGCAGACTTAGCACTTTCTTGTGATTTTGTGATGTCTGCTGATTCTGCCTTATTTGCTTGGTCTTATATTTTGCGTGGCATTATTCCAGATGGTGGTGGTATGTACTTTTTACCGCGCAGAGTCAGTTTGGCAAAGGCGAAAGAATTATTATTTACGGGAAAAAAAGTGCCAGCGAATGAAGCCTTAGCATTGGGTATCACCGATCGCATCGTACCGGCACAAGATTTATTATCCCAAGCAGTAGGATGGGCAAAAGAATTAAGTGTTGGTTCAGAAGCTGCGATTGCACTCACTAAAGGGATTATCAACCGTACCTATGAATCACAAGCAGAGCAAATATTCAGTCAGGGCAGTCTTGCTCAAGGATTATGTTATACAACTCAGGACCACCATGACGCTGTAGCAGCATTTTTAGAACGCAGTCCCGCTGAAAAAAAATAAGATGAACTTTACAGCGCAAATATATTGCATGGCACTATGACAAAGGATGACACATTGAACTCTCTGGATTATTTATTTAAACCTAACTCCGTAGCCATTATTGGTGCCTCGGCTGACCCAACGAAAACCTCCGGTCTGCCAGGTGCTTACTTGGTAAAAAGAAATTTTAGTGGAGAGATTTATTTTGTGAATCCACGTTATACAGAAATGCTCGGTAAACCTTGTTATCCGGACATTGCTGCAATTCCGCAAGTGCCTGATATGGCGATTATTTTATTAGGTGCAAAAAATAGTATTCAAGCGGTGAAAGATTTAGCGGAGAAAGGCTGTAAAGCTGCCATCGTGTTAGCGAGTGGCTTTGCCGAATTGGGAGCTGAAGGGCAAGAATTACAAAGACAATTACTGGCCGCTAAAGGCAATATGCGCATCTTAGGCCCGAATACCATTGGCCTCATGAATTTGACTGACAATATTGCGTTGTCAGCTAGTTCTGCTTTGGAGATTGCAAATTTAAACGCTGGTTCTGTCGCGATTGTTTCGCAAAGTGGCGGAATTATTGGCTCGATTTTATCGCGCGCTGCAGGCAGTGGTTTGGGTTTATCAAAACTAGTCGCAACAAGTAATGAGGCAGACTTAGATGTAGCTGATATGGTCGATTATCTGAGTGATGATCCGGCTACAAAAATTATTCTCTTATATCTCGAAGGAGTGCGTCATCCAGAGAAATTTGAGTTAGCTGCTAAAAAAGCTAAACTTGCCGGCAAGACGCTGATTGTTTATAAGATCGGTAAATCAGAGAGTGGTGCACGCTCAGCAGCTTCCCATACGGGTGCAATGGCTGGCGAGGACCGAATTTATGATCAATTCTTTAAACAAAACCAAGTATTACGGGCAGATTACTTTTCGGACTTAATTGATTTCCCTGTTTCGATTCAAAATGGGAAACGACTCAGCAACAATCGGATTGCGATCCTCACTTCCAGTGGTGGTGCTGCGACCCTGATTGCTGATAATTTAGGGTTAATGAATTTTGAAATGCCCTTACCAAATGCCGATACTGCACAAACCTTGCGTTCCTTGGATGAAAATTTGCCGATTGATTTAGGCAGTAACCCGATTGATGTGACCTTAGCAGGCTTAAAGCCAGAGCTACTTAAAAAAATCATTGCTACTTTACTTGCCTCGGATGATTATGATGCGATTGCGGTAGTCGTTGGATCTTCGGCTTTAGCTATGCCTGATTTAATGGCTGGTGCGATTCGAGAAGGGATGGGCGACTCTACAAAGCCAATTTTTGCTTATGTTTCTCCGTATGCTCCGCAACTGGTCGCAACGTTTATTCGTCAAGGCATTCCAGCCTTTGCCGCACCAGAAGGATGTGCACGTGGTTTGAAAGCCTTGTGGCAAGTGTCGCAATGGGAAAAACAAGCCCCCGTTGTAGTAAGTCCCATTGAGCGGACTGCAATGCCAAATCCGGACGGCTTTAAAGGCACGCTCAACGAACATGATGCTAAAGCATTATTTGGAAAGTTCGGTATGCCGATGGCTCGGGAGAGGGTGATTACGACGAGTTTACAAGCCACCATTTTTGAAGCTGAAGTGAAAAAACCCTTAGTTCTAAAAATTCTAAGTGATCAAATTACCCATAAAACCGATGTGGGTGGTGTTGTAATGAATTTGCGCGGCATTCAAGTGGGTGCTGAGCTAGAAAAAATGCGTACCAATGTGCTGGCGAAAACAGGTATCCGCATTGAAGAATTTTTAATTCAAGAAATGCTGCCGAAAGACTTAGAACTTTTCATTGGCGTGAAAAAAGATATCCTAGGCTTCGTATTGATCATTGGTTCTGGCGGAATTACTGCAGAAGTGTTTAAAGATTCCACCGTCTACTTATTACCTCATGAGGCCCATTTAGGCGTCAGTGAGGAGGTCGTGCTGGGCATGTTGCAATCACTGAGGATTTGGCCACTCATGACAGGCTTTAGAGGCCAAGAACCTCTCGATATTCCGGCCTTGATTAAGGTTGTACAAGGGTTTGTCAGAATGGCACAGCAATATCGTCATACCCTGATTGAAGCTGAAGTTAACCCAATCTTAGTTCACGTTCAGAATCAGGGAGTAACTGCGGTCGATGCGGTTGCAGTTTTTGAAAAATAGCATAATATTCTTTAAATCAATTACCACAAATTGCGTAACAAATAGGAGACAAAAAATGACAACAAACTTAAACGGAAAATTATATGTACGCTCTCTCAAAGATGAGGTAAGCCCTCAGGAATGGGAGGCACGGGTGAATCTAGCCGCCTGTTACAGATTAGTGGCCCATTACGGGATGTCTGACATGATGGCGAACCATATTACTTTGCGGGTACCTGGTGAGGAAGATGCTTTTTTAACCAATGCTTATGGTTTGATGTACGAAGAAATGACGGCCTCCTCTTTATACAAGATTGACCATGAGGGAAAAATTCTCACTAAGCCAGACTTTGGTGATTTACAGTACGGCATTAATATCCCAGGTTATATTTTGCATAGTGCGATTCATAAAGCGCGTCCAGAAGTAAACTGCGTGATTCATACCCATAGTTGGCCTGGTATGGCGATTTCTTCTTTAGAAGTTGGCTTGTTACCTTTGAATCAAACTTCGATGCGTTTTTTGAAAATTAGTTATCACGACTACATGGGTGTGGTGCTCAACCTCGATGAACAAGAAAGCTTAGTGAAAGATCTTGGGGATTCAGAAGCCTTGATCCTACGCAACCATGGTTTGCTTACTTGTGGGGCAACTGTTGGCGAAGCCTTTAACTGGATGCACCGGCTCGAGTTATCTTGTAAAGCGCAACTGGCTGCGATGGCTTGTAACTCGCCTTTGCAGAAAGTATCACAGCAAGTCCTTGATGAAACCTATATGAATTACCAACCTAAAACACGTCGTCCTTATGGCGTGATGGAGTGGCCTGGTATGTTACGTTTACTCGACCGGATGGACTCTAGCTTCAGAGAATAATTCAAGTAGTAGAAAAACACTCACATGAGCTATGTGAGTGTTTAAGTTGGAAAGCAATTCTAAAAATCATCAAGGAGATCGTATGCAAATCAGTCAGGTGCTGCAAAAGTATTTCTATTTAAATTTCAAGACCAAGAGCTGGCCTTCGGTTTTTTTAGGTGTTTTTCTGATTCCAATCCTTGGCTTAGCGCAACCGACCAACAATACCTTTCCGAATAAAAGTATTAACTTAGAAATTCCCTTTGCCCCTGGCGGCAATTTGGATATTATCGGTCGTACTTTAGCTCCGGGTTTATCCAAAATTTTAGGTCAATCGGTCGTCGTTGAAAATCGTGCTGGAGCGGGCGGCGCTATTGCTAGTAGTTATGTGGCAAAAGCGCCGGCGGATGGCTATACCTTAATTGTCGCAACCACGAATACGATTGGTACGTTGCCGCATTTAATCAAGACAACGTATCAATTAGAAAACTTTGCGCCGATTAGTGCTGTGGCTTTTTCACCCTTAATGATTGTTGTACGAAAAAATGATACGCGTTTTAATTCAGCAAAAGATTTGATTGCTATGGCCATGAAGTCTCCTGGAAAAGTAAGTGTTGGCCATTCTGGGCCTGGCACCTCTAATCATATGTCGATTCTGAACATGGAAGAGGCTGCAAAATTACAATTTAATGTGATTCCTTATAAGGGTTCAGCTCCTGCTTTAACCGATTTGATTGGAGGGCAGTTAGACTTTGTCGTGGATCAAATCACTAGTTCCAAACCTTTTATTGATGGTGGACAATTAAAAATACTCGCCGTACTAGCAAGAAATCGGGATGGTAATTTCCCTGAGGTGCCAACCTTAGTGGAGCAAACCCAAATCGATTTAGAAATGGGCACCACAACGGGCATCCTCGCACCAAGCGGTACTCCACCTGAAGTGATTCAAAAATTAAATGCTGCGATAGGTCAGGTGACGAAAGAAGAAGATTTCTTAAAAAGAATGAAATCGATTGGTAGTACCCCTCTGTATTCAACCCCAGCAGCTTGGCAAGAAATGATTGCTAAAGAATCTGCTAACTCAAAAAAACTAGCTCTTTCCGGAAAAATTAAAGCGGAGTAATAATGACTAAAGTATGTTTGCCAGCCTTCCCACTCAATGAATATGAATCAGTGAGTTTACAAATCCCACAACTGGCATGTGATAGCCATGTGCATGTGTTTGGACCATTCGCTAAATATCCTTTAGCAGATGATCGCAGTTATACCCCCGCAACCGAATTTTTACCCGCGCAATTTATAGCACATCTAGATCAGCTAGGTTTAACGAGGGGAGTTGTCGTGACCGCTAGTGTTTGTGGCACGAATAATGGCTCTACCTTAGATGCACTCCTAGCTTACCCAGATCGCCTTCGAGGCGTAGTAGTCCCTGATCCGAATATTACCGATGAAGAATTAGATCAGATGCACGCATTAGGAGTTCGAGGAGTGCGAGTAAATCTTTTACAAGTGGGTGGTCATGCGATGTATCGAAATGGCATTGGCCTTGAAACCTTAGAAGCTTTAGCACCTCGTATGCGAAGTCGTGGTTGGCATGCGCAAATTTGGATTTATGCACCAGATTTACCTCGCTTGATGCCCCGTTTAGCCGCCTTACAATTACCCTTGATCGTCGACCATATGGGTCGCATGGAAACAGCTAGAGGTATCACCGACCCAGGCTTTGTATTTTTATGTGACTTAATTAAAACGGGTGAAGCATATTGCAAAATTTCTGGAGTAGACCGAATTGGCACTGCTTCGAAAGGTTTTGTTGATGCATTACCATTTATGCAAGCCCTCGTTGATGCCAACCCTAAGCAATTAGTGTGGGGGACTGATTGGCCACATATTAACTATTTTGAACAACAAAAACTACCGAATGATGGTCGTCTGCTCAACTTGCTTGGTGAAGTATTAAACACCCCCGAACTTTTACAACAAGTGTTAGTAGATACACCTGCTGTGCTGTATGACTTTTGAAATTAATTTTATTGGTTAAATTTTTTTGTGATTTTATTGACAAGTCATTAGCAAACATATTTCTATACGGTTTTAAGTTAAATAGGTTCGAAACCAACCTTTTTTTGTGCTAATATGCATGAAATTTAAATAAAAATTCATGCAAAAAACTTACTTACACCTCTTTAAATATGACTTCTGAAAAACGTGAAAGTGCATTAGGAGCCCTTCAATCGAATTTAAAGAAGGGGCATGTATATAGAAGAGAGGATTTATTAATTAGTTCTAATGCAGTTGATCGCCATTTGAAACAGTTATTAAAGTCCGGTGTTTTAGAAAAACTGTCGCAAGGACTCTATTACGCTCCTAAAACTTCCATATTTGGTCGACTACCACCTAAAGAAGATGACTTAGTGCGAGCGTTTTTAAAAGATGAGGAGTTTTTAATACTTTCACCGAATACTTATAACTCTCTTGGGCTTGGCACAACCCAGCTACATAACAAGACATCGGTATACAACCATAAGCGTCATGGTGTCTTTAAAATGGGCAATCGAAGTTTTGAGTTTAGAATAAAACCACGTTTTCCGAAAAAGCTTGATAAAGAGTTCTTGTTAGTTGACCTTTTGAATAACCTTAATTCCTTACCGGAAAATAAGGATGTAATATTGGCCAACATAAAAAAAATGTTGACTAATTTTGACCTCATTAAGCTAGAAAAATATGTTCTTCTTTATGGTGTAGTGAGAACCAAGAAAACTGTTTTATCTTTGTTACATGATCTTCGATAAGGATTGCCTATTGCTTTTACATCAGCATAAAAACTTTAAGGAACTAATAGCTACAGTATCAAATAGTATGGCCATTCATCCTACATTAGTTGAAAAAGATTACTGGATAATGCATAGCCTATGGGGGTTGCAACAACAGGGGTTTAACTATGAATTAAAAGGTGGTACTTCTCTATCTAAAGGATTTGGTTTGATCCATCGATTCTCGGAAGATATTGATATTCGTATTCATCCGCCAGAAGGAGTTCATGTTCAGGTTGGAAAAAATCAAGTTAAAAAAACACATATTCAATCAAGATTTGATTTCTACGAGTGGATAGCGAAAAATATAAAAATACTAGGTGTCCAAGAGGTTGTGAGAGATTATGCTTTTGACGATCAGGAAAAATTACGCAGTGGAGGTGTTCGTTTAAATTATCAAACTACAACCTCATCATTGAATGGATTAAAAGAGGGTATTTTATTAGAGTTAGGCTTTGACGATACGGCACCTAATCGACCGGTAGATATTTCATCGTGGGCATATGATTATGCGATTAGGTATTTACAAAACATTGAAGACAATAGAGCCAAAAAGGTCTTATGTTACTTACCTGAATATACCTTTGTAGAAAAGTTACAAACTATCTCTACAAAGTATAGGCACTTCAAGGATGGTAAGGGATTTCCAAAAAACTTCTTGAGGCACTACTATGACGTGTATTGTCTTTTAGGACATTCGCCAGTTTTAGAGTTTGTTAAGACGGAAAAATATAAAAGAAGAAAAGTAGAGCGCTTTCCTAAATCGGATAATTTAATAATCTCACAAAATCCCGCTTTTCTTTTAAGCGATCAAAAGGATAGACAGTTGTTTGAGTCAGAGTATTTGAAAGTCGCTAGCCTGTATTACAAAGGGCAACCAAATTTCAATGACTTGATGAATCGGATACACTTTCATCTGAAGGTTTTATAGTGAGACAGTGCCCAAAAAGATATTTAAGATACCCCGACTGAATAGTGATTTGTTTAATAGTAAATATTATTTTTTACTAGAAAGGCTATCACTAGCAACCATGATTCCTTTAGCGATTAACTCATCGATCGTTGCTTGTGACAAACCAAGCTCAGACAAAATCTCTTTTGTATGCGCTCCCTGATAGGGTGGATCTAATCGAATCCCCAAACGTTGACCACCAATCGTTAATGGCAACAATGGTGTGTGAGTGAAGGATCCAGGGTTAGCACCATTCGGAATCTCAATCTTTGCAATACCTCCAGTGGCTAACAAATGAGGATCATTGAACAGCTCTTGAGGTTTAGTAATCGGTGCGTAAGGTAAGCCATTATCTTCAAAAACTTTTGCAATTTCAGTGACTGAAATTTCTAAAAAACGAGACCTTAATTCAGGGATTAAAGTAGCACGATTAGTTACTCTTAAATTATTCTTGGCATACCGCTCATCTGCTTGTAAGTCCGTCCAGCCAAATACCCGACAAAAGATTTCCCACTGCGTATCGGTGACGACGCCTAAGAAAATTTGTTCTTGATTTTTTGCCTCAAAAATATCGTAAATACCCCACGAAGAAATACGATTAGGCATCGGATCAGCAGCCTTACCGGTCACTGCATACTGCATCATGTGTTGTCCTACTAAAAAGACATTGTTCTCAAACAAGCCTGTTTGGATTTCTTCACCAAGTCCTGTACGATCACGATTTCGCAGGGCTGCCATCACACCAATCGCCCCAAAAATTCCACCCATCATGTCATTGACTGAGGTACCAGCACGCAGTGGCATGCCTTTGGGCCCTGTCATATAAGCTAAGCCCCCCATCATCTGTACAACCTCATCAAGCGCTGTACGATGATCATAAGGGCCTGGTAAAAAACCTTTATTCGTCACATAAATTAAACGGGGATATTTTTTGGCAAGGGTTTCATAATCAAAGCCAAGTTTTTTCATCGTCCCAGTCTTAAAGTTTTCGACGACAACATCCGCTGTAGCAATCAGGTCTTCAACTACTTTCTTACCTTCTGGTGTTTTTAAATTGACCGATATACTTTTCTTATTCCGGTTGAACATTGGAAAAAAACCGGCGCCAGAACCGAGTAATTCACGGGTTTTATCACCTTCAATCGGCTCTACTTTAATGACCTCTGCCCCAAGATCTGCAAGCACCATGCCACAAGTTGGCCCCATCACCATGTGGGTAAATTCAACAACGCGAATATCGTGATAGGGGAGGGTTGGATTTGACATGTAGGTGCCTTCGTAAAGTATCCATTGATTTTAGCAAAACTAAAGTGCCATCAATTGCTATTCCCTCTAATGCTCACATGGCAATAAAAAAGCAGAGAAAACCGAACTTTTCTCTGCTTTTAATTACTTTACAAAAGAATGAGGTAAAGAAATTTAATCTGCTTTTACATTAGCATCAGCGATTAAATTTTTCCAACGTACATAATCTTTGGCAATGGTGGCTTTCACTTCTTCGGTAGTAGGTGAAATAGGATGGCCACCTGCTTTTTCAAAACGTTCTTTGACATCAGCCTGATTTGCTGCTTTGGTCATTGCTGTACGCCATGCATTGATTGCTGCAGGAGAAGTCTTCGCTGGTAAAAATAAACCGAACCAAGACTCTAATTCCACGTTTGCCACCCCTGTTTCAATAATGGTTGGTACATTGGGTAAGTTTGGATTCCGCTTTGCACCGGAAGTCGCTAAGGTCACTACGCTACCGGCCTCAATATGCGGACGTGCCGTTGGCGCTAAGTCGAAAAACAAGTCCACTCGACCACCTAATAAATCGGTGTAAGCCGGTTGAGCACCGCGGTAAGGTACATGCACTAAATCTACTCCTGCTTTATTCCAAAGCGCCGCAGGTAATACGTGTTGACCGGTGCCATTACCACCAGAAGCGTAGGTCAATTTACCAGGATTTTCTTTCGCATATTGGATTAAGCCTTGGAGCGTATTAAACGGCAAACCTTTACGACCAATTAAGGTATAGCTATAGCTAATAGCAAATCCTACTGGCTCAAAGTCTTTAATCGGATCATACGGTAAATTCTTATAGAGCCATGGATTCATGACGATATTCGAAATCGATCCAACCAAAGCAGTAGAACCATCAGCAGGCAATTTGGCAACGTAATCGGTACCAACCACAGTACCTGCACCAGTCCTGTTTTCTACCATAATTGATTGACCAATGGTGGTCGCCATCTTATCGGCTAGCACGCGACCAACGAAATCAAAACCTCCACCAGGTGGTTGAGGAACGATGATGCGGAGTGGTTTGTCCGAAATGCTTTGGGCCGATACACTTTGAGTACTCAATAAACTCAATGCCGTCAATAAAGACGCAACGACGCCTAATGCTAGGTTTGCTTTTAACTTACGCATGATTGAGCCAATCACGACCACGTTGATAGAGGGCTTCAACAGCAGCACCCTTTAACTGTGGCATATCCTCTTTTACTTTAAAACCAAGCTTGGTTTGGATGTACGCTAAATGTCTATACCCTTCCGGAAAGCTCATGAGTAAATCTTGATCGAGTTTGAAATTGGCGCTTGGATCCAATGGATTAATCCGATCTTTCTCATAAATCGGTTGGCGTAACACCACACCCCAACGTCCTTCACGTTTTTCCATGAAATCAAAGAATCTACCTGTACAAACGACGTCACACTCAAAACCATCGACGAGACCTCTTTGGGTAATCGTCATTTTTGTTTGTGAAATCGCACGAGTACCAGAGGCAGACAATTCAACTGAGCTACCACCTAAAAAGTGCAAAATACTAACGCCTTTGTTCCAGCCTTCAATCGATACCTTGATAAATTCTTCAAAGTGACCTTGGAACCATGTTGCCATCATGACACCGTCACTATGCCAGACAGATTTGAACTCTTCCCATTTGCCAGAATCACGAAATACTACCCAATTCTCTACGACTTCGCGGATACGTTGTTTTTCTAATAATTGTTCTAGATCGCTTGCAGTGCTGATACTTGTACTCATTAAATTTCCTAATCGACTTGTAATTGAATAGATTTGACAATATTTGCCCAGCGGGCTACTTCAGACTTCAAGAAGAGATTAAAGTCCTCCGGTGAATTACTTGCCACCGGAATAATTAATTGCTTCTTAAATGCTTCTTTTACTTCTTCAGATTTTAAAGCTTCTACAACCGCAGCGTGTATTTTAGCAATCACGGCAGGCGGTGTTTTCTTCGGCGCAAATAAACCCTGCCAAGCATTGGTGCCAATACCGGGGTAACCTACTTCACTCATGGTCGGAGTATTGGGTAATTCGGCTAAACGCTTATCCGTAGTGACTGCCAGAGCGCGTAAGTTACCAGCGCGAATCATTTCGATCACAGAGGAGGCGTTAATAAACGCAATTTGTACATCATTACTAATCATTGGAATGAGAAATTGTCCAACTCCCCCGTTATAAGGGATATGGGTCATATTTAAGCCGGCTGCTTTTTCTAAGGTAACCATATCGATCATCGAATAAGAACCAGTTCCTGGTGAGGCGTGATTGACTTTTTGAGGATTATTTTTAATATAAGTAATGGTCTCAGCAAAAGTTTTTGGTTCTAATTTAGCGGATGAGACTAAGATATGTGGGATGGTTGCCAGAATAGAAATGCCTGTTAACTCATCCTCTGGCTTGAATTTCATTTTCTTTTCAAACACGGTTTGATTTAAGGCATTGGTTGATAAATTCCCCACAAATAGTGTGTAACCATCGGGTGCTGCTTTGGTCATCGATTCCATCGCAATGAGTCCACCGGCACCAATGCGATTTTCAACAATCACCGGGTTATTCAAAATTTGCGAAACTTGTTTGGCAACAATTCGCGTCACGGTATCAGTGGCCCCACCAGGTGCGAGTGGCACCACAAATTTAATCGGTCGATTTGGAAAGGCTTCTTGAGCAGAAATATTTGGCAGGTAAGCGCTTGTTAACGCAACCATTACCAAGCTTGCTGCAGAAATTTTGCGGTGAAAAAAAGTTGATATAGGTACTATTTTTGCGAGCTGCATGATGGTTGTCTCCAATTTAGACCTTGACAAGTCTTTTATATATATTTAAAAATGTAATACAAACTATAAAAGATTTTAATAAAAATGTGGGGACAAAATGATTAAAAAGCTCAGAACTGAGCGGGATAATCAGCAGTGGATGCTGGATCTCGCCCTTAATATGCGTGGTCGCGTACAAAACTTCGAAAGAGACGACGCAGAAGTACCTGCTGGTAAACGTGCCAGAAATTACCGGATGTACCCAAAAATTTGGCGCGAAGCCGGTGAGCGGCATGAGCGACTCGCTAAACTTGCCCAAGAACGTGGGGCCCATTCTTCGGCTACTTACCACTTTGATCATGCGATTGAAGCGTATCGTATGGCACAGCACCCCATTTATTTTGATGATCATCCTGTTAAAACATATTTGTATGGCAAGTTAACCGAGATGGTTGACCTTCGTACTAAGTCTGCACCTTATCCAATTGAACGTGTTGAGGTTGAGTTTGATGATGGTAAAACGATTTCTTGCTTACTCCACTTGTTACCAGATCGTCGCCGTGCGCCAGTGGTGATTTATGTGCCAGGCATGGACCAAACCAAAGAAGTATTTCCAAAGGCATACCATAACATTGGTATTGAAAGAGGCTTCCATGTGCTTGCAATGGACGGTCCAGGACAAGGTAACTCAAATATTCAAAAAATTCGTGCGGTCGGTGATAACTACGAACGTGCTGGTGCTGCGGTCATTTCCTATCTTAAAACGCGCCCTGAAATTGACGGCGATAAGATTGCGATTTACGGGATTAGTATGGGCAGTTACTGGTCACTTCGCTTATCGAGTTATGACCACCGAGCTGCAGTAGTGGTTTCTTCGGTCGCTTGTTTTAACCCTAATAATACGATCTTCACGGTATCTTCTCCACGCTTCAAACAAATGTTCATGTACATGGCAGGCTATGACGATGAAGAGCGCTTTGATGAAGAAGTGGCGAAGGGTATGACAGTGCGTGGCCATTTAGACAAAATTAAATGCCCAACCTTGTTAGTAACTGGTGAGTTTGATCCGCTCTGTCCATTAGAGGAAGCTGTGGAAGCCTTTGAAGATTTAAAGGTGCCAAAAGAAATGTGGGTCTTTGAGAATCAATACCACCCACTATGGAGCATTTCTAACCTAGGTGGCATGGACTGCCATGATTATGTTTTCGACTGGTTGCAAGGCTTCTTTAACGGCACGAATCAACCCACTACAGAAGGTAAAGTTGCTTATATTAAAGAACATGGGGATGGTCCATGGTGTGATAACGAATGGGAGCCAACCGTCGGCCGAGGACAAGCTTATTTTTAAGTAGTAGATGTAAATCGTCAATAGTAGCAAGCACACAAAGTAGTACAGACCAAAAAATAGAGAGGCATGTGTGATGAGCAAGACATTTGAAGAGTTGATCCAGATTGATCAACAGCGTCGCTCCGCGCTAAATTTCGCAATGAAGTTTGGCGTGGCTTCGGTCGCATCAGGTTTTGGGATCCAAGACGTATTGAGTCAAACGCAAACTCCGGCTCAGGGTCTGTCTGCGTTACCACCCAATTGGCCAAACAAACCCATTAAGCTGATTGTGCCGTTTCCTCCTGGAAATACCCTGGATATCGTGGCAAGATTTGTTCAAACCAAGATGTCACAAGAGTTAGGGCAAAGTGTTTATATCGAAAATATCGGTGGCGCCTATGCGCAGATTGGGATGGCAGCAATTGCTAGAGCTAATCCCGATGGTTATACCTTTGGCGCTTCGCAAGGTGGCCCGATGGTAGTTCAACCCCATACTGTTAAAAATTTACCCTACGATGTATTACGTGATTTTATTCCTGTAGCCGTTTCAGCATGGAACTATAACGCTCTAGCAGGATCTCTAACCGCACCCTTTAAAACTTTATCAGAGATGGTGACTTGGGCACGTGCCAACCCTGGCAAGTTAACCGTTGGTACCACGGGTGAAGGTGGCTTTGCACACTTATGGTTTGAGGACTTTAGAAGGCAAGCAAAATTCGAATATACCCATGTTCCTTATAAGGGGACCGCAAATATTGCCAGCGATTTAGTCTCTGGCACCATCATGGCAGGAGCGGATGGAATTTCTGGCTTTGCGGGACTTGCCAAAGGAGAAAAGATCCGAATTGTGGCAATCACCAACTCAACAAAAGTGGAGCAGTGGCCTAACGTGAGTTTGTTGGGTGACGTCGTACCTGGCTTTGCCGTGAACGGCTGGTTCGGCTTTGTCGCTCCTGCAAAAACGCCCATGCCCATTGTGCATCGATTAAATCAAGCAATTAATGCAGCAATGAAATCACCCGAAGTCCAAGAGAAATTACCTAGCTATGGGCTCATTGGTGTCACGGAATCCCCTGAATATTTTGATCAACTCAATCGTAAAGACTATGAACGATATGGTGCGATTGTAAAAGCAATAGGACTAGAGGCTAAATAATGAATCGTATGATCAAAAGAAGTGTATCGACTGTCTTCCTGTTGGCATTCAGTCAGCTATTTGTGATGCAAGCTCAAGCGCAAAATGAAAGTAGCGCTGGCGCTTTTCCAAATAGAGTCATTAAGATTATTGTGCCGTTTAATGCGGGTGGGCCAGCGGATGCGCTTGCTCGACCATTAGCTGAGTCCTTGAGTAAAAAATTAGGTACTGCAGTGATTGTCGAAAATAAACCAGGCGCTAATGCTGCTATTGCTTCACAGTATGTGGCGAAATCGAATCCAGATGGCTATACCTTACTCTTTGCGAGTGATGCAGGCATGTCCTTGGCACCTGCTACACAGAAGAGTCTACCGTATGATCCTGCCAAAGATTTTGCTGGCGTCACGATGGTTGCGCAGTTGAGTCAATTATTATTTGTGGGGAGTAGTTTCCCAGCGAAATCGGTGCAAGAATTACAAGCTATTGCCGCAAAAACACCGAACTCCGTGGTCTATGCTTCGATCGGTATGGGAAGTCAAACGCATGTGGCGATTGAATCATTAAGTCGCACCTTAAACATCAAAATGACACATGTTCCTTACACAGGGGCACCACCAGCCATTACCGATATCGTCGCTGGGAATGTGCAGGTCATGATGTCCACGGTAGCGGGTCCCTTGTCTTTTATTAAAGCTGGCAAAATTCGGCCTCTCGCTATTGCTGGCCCAGAAAGAAACAAATCTTTACCGGACGTCCCTACCTTTGCTGAGGTTGGTTTCCCCAATTATGAGTCGCGTGGTTGGTTTGGAATCGTTGCGCCAGCGAAAACACCACTAGAGGTCACCAATTTATTAGCGAAGCACATCTGGGAAATTGTCCATTCGGAGGAGTATGTCTCCAAGGTGATTGACTTTAATGGCTTTGAAGTTGCCAAAATTCCCCCTGCTGATTTCAGTACTTTTTTAGTAAAAGATCGGGTCAAGTGGAAAGGGTTAGTCGCTCAAATGGGTGACGCCATCAATAACTAATTGCAAGAAAACAAATAACTATTACTGACAAGAAAGAAGACTTATGAATTTGATGAAAAGTGAGATACGTGACGGGATGCAGATTGACTGGGACGCACCGATTTTAATGAAAGACGGCACCGTGTTGAGAGCTGATGTCTTTAGACCGATTGGTGATGGCAAGCATCCAGTCATCATTACTTACGGTCCTTATGCGAAGGGACTTGACTTCAGAACTGGTTATAAAAGTCAGTGGTCCAGGTTAGAAGAAGCGGTACCTGAAATCTTGACAGACACTTCGAATAATTACCAAAACTGGGAACTAGTCGATCCTGAGGTCTGGGTACCTGATGGCTATGCTTGTGTCCGCGTTGATTCCAGGGGTGCTGGTAGATCTCCTGGCGTGATTGATTGCTGGTCGCCACTCGAAACTGAAGATTTTCATGAATGTATTGAATGGGCTGGTACGCAGAACTGGTCCAATGGTAAGGTCGGCGTAAACGGTATTTCTTACTATGCGATGAACCAGTGGACCGTGGCAGCCACTAAACCAAAACACTTGGCCGCATTATGTATTTGGGAAGGATCCTCAGATTTCTACCGTGAACTATGTCGCCATGGCGGTATTTTGAGCGACTTCTTGGGCGATTGGTTCCCAAGGCAAGTGGTGAGTGTGCAACATGGCGTTGGTGATCGTGGCGCCAGAAATATTATTACGGGTGATACAGTCTGCGGACCAGAAACACTCACTGATGCAGAACTAGCCGCAAATCGCGCTGATCCTGATATGCAAGCGCTACATCATGAATGGATGGATGAGTTTTATGTGAACCGCTCCCCCGACTTTTCTAAAATTGATGTGCCATTATTGTCTGCCGCCAACTGGGGTGGTCAAGGTTTACATACGCGTGGAAACTTTGAAGGATATTTAGCAGCAGGCAGTTCGCAAAAATGGTTAGAAGTTCATGGTGATACGCATTTCACGCATTTTTACAGTCGTTATGGGGCTGGTTTACAAAGACAGTTTTTTGCACACTTTTTAAAAGGTGAAAACTCTGGTTGGGAAAATCAACCGAAGGTATCCCTTAATATTCGCTCACCCGGTGAAAAATTTGAGTTACGTGCAGAAAATGAATGGCCACTCGCTCGCACGCAATGGACGCCCTATTATCTCGACCCGGCCTCGATGGAAATCAATCCAGTCAGCCAAACCGCAACCACCACCCTGACCTACGATACACAGAGTGATGGCATTACCTTTTTAACGCCAGTACTTGATCAAGATGTCGAAATTACGGGTCCAGTTGCTGCCAAGGTTTGGCTATCAGCACAGACGAATGATGCAGATATTTTCTTAGCCTTACGTCTGTATGATCCAAGTGGGGTTGAAGTAGCATTTATTGGTTCGAATGACCCACGTACACCAATCGGTTTGGGCTGGTTAAGAGCTTCACATCGCAAAACTGACCCAAATAAATCAAAGCCCTATCGTCCTTGGCATACCCATGATGAAGATTGGCCACTGACACCAAACCAACCGGTTGAATTAGATGTGGAAATTTGGCCAACTTGTATCGTGATTCCTGCTGGCTATCGACTTGGTTTAAATGTACGTGGTAAAGATTATGAATATGACGGTACAGATGCTGGTGTTGCCCATGCGCCTTACCCGATGAAAGGGGTTGGTCCTTTCTTACATCGCAACCCTAAAGATCGTCCTGCTGATGTGTTTGGTGGGAAAAATACCCTACATTTCTCTAATGAAATGAAACCCTACTTACTTTTACCTGTTATTCCAAAGAAATAAGAACCCTATGAACTCAAGTACAGCATACGAAATCCAAGAGCACCCCCATTTTTTATTAGAAAAAAATGTGGATGTGACGATGCGCGATGGCGCTTTGTTAAAAGCAGATGTTTTTCGCCCAAAAGGGGATGGTAAATATCCAGCCATTCTAAATTTAGGCCCTTATCAAAAAGATAAATTGTGGGTGACTCCGCCTACTCTAGAAGAGAAGGGGAATGAATTTATGAATTGGGAAACAGTGAATCCTGAAATTTGGATTCCTGAAGGCTATGTGAGTGTCCGCGTCGATGGCCGTGGCTCCGGAAAATCACAGGGTCAATGTGATCCTTGGTCAATGGCTGAATCAATTGACTATTATGATGCGATTGAATGGGCTGCCCAGCAACCTTGGTGTAATGGGAATGTGGGCTTATTAGGGATCTCCTATTATGCGATTAATCAGTGGTTTGTTGCCAACCAACAACCACCGTCACTCAAAGCGATTATCCCTTGGGAAGGCTTTGCAGATATTTATCGCGACGGACTCTATCACGGCGGTATTTTGAGCGTGTTTATGACCAATTGGTTTACAGCGCATTTATTACATCATCAACTCGGACGGGCATCGCAAACGGTGGCCAACCCTTGGGAACGGAATGTGCTTGGGAATTGGTTAGGTAATAACTTAGATACTGGTGCCCTGAGTGGCGCTCAAGCGGATTGGGAAAAAATTAAAGTGCCATTTTATTCGGTAGGTAACTGGACTGGTATGGGTCTGCATCTACGTGGCAATACCGAAGCATATATGCTCAGTCCTAACAAAAATAAAAAACTAAGAATGCAAAATGGCTCGCACGTCCATCCGTTTTATACCGCTGATGGTCGTGCCGATCAAATGCGCTTTCTAGATTATTGGCTCAAAGGGATTGACAATGGTGTGATGGACGAACCACCAGTGAAGTTAGCGATTCGTCATGGTGGCGACAAGATTGTCTGGCGGAATGAAAATGAATGGCCAATTGCTAGAACCCAGTGGACCAAATGGTACCTTGATGTACAAAATGTGAATCCAACAGCGGTCCCGCTCAAAGGGGCGATTGCCTCAAGTAACCCTAGCGTTGAGGCGCAGTGTTCTTATGCCGCGACCGGCATGGGCTCCATGGGATCAACATCGGCCGCGTCTTCCCAAGTCATGGGTGGCGGCATCAAGCCAGATATGGGGGTTTCATTTGTGACCGCACCGATGACTGAAGAGGTAGAAATTACAGGTCCACTTAGCGCTACCTTATGGGTATCGAGCTCATCGGAAGATATGGATCTCTTTTTGACCATTCGTCATTTCGATGAAAATGGTCAAGAGCTTTTAGAGACAGGTCAGCAAGGATCTCCCGTACCTGTTGCCAAGGGTTGGTTGAGAGTTTCGCATCGCGAGCTGGATACTGAAAAATCATTGCCTTATCGTCCCTACCATCGCCATCAACGACGCTTACGTTTAACACCTGGTGAAATTGTCCAAGTGCAAGTAGAAATTTGGCCAACTTCGATGGTCTTTGCCAAGGGACATCAATTACGTTTAGATGTGCAGCCAAGGGACGGTATTGGTAGTAGTGGTTATTTGCACTACCATGCGGATTACAACACGGGTACGAACACAATTCATACCGGTGGTCAGTATGAGTCGTTCTTGTTCTTACCAATTATTCCGAAAGTTTAATAACGCAGTTTTTTCATGATCGAAGAAAGTGAGTAAAACATGAAGCAATTATTGATGTTGGTGATGTACCTTTGGGTTCCATTCTCATTTGCGCAAGATGCTATTACGAACTTTCCGAGTAAACCTGTCCGCCTAGTAGTAACCACGGCGGCAGGTGGTGGATCGGATGCGATTGCCCGCCCTTTGGAGCAGAAATTCTCTGAGTTTTTGGGCCAACCAGTCATTATTGATAACCGACCAGGTGCATCAGGCATGATTGCCATGGACCATGTGGCGAAATCTGCACCCGATGGATATACGATTGTTTTTGCCACCACCGGTACGATTGCGACGAACTACGCACTCAACCCAAAAATTCCCTACGATCCTCTGAAAGATTTTGCACCAATCACTCGAGTTGCAGATACCTATTTAGCTTTTTTAATTAATCCTAAATTAGGGGTTAATACCTTAGAAGAGTTTGTGGCTTTAGCAAAAAGTAGAGAAAAAATTAACAAACCACTCACTTTTGCTAGTTATGGCGTCGGTAGTTTTGCCCAATTGGTTACAGAATGGTTTAGTACCATTGCTAATATTAAGATGATTCATGTTCCCTACAAAGGGAGTGCACCAGCGATGACTGACTTGATTGGTGGTCAAGTAGATTGTTTCATTGATACGCTTCCTTCCTCGATGCCATTTATTAAGAGCAAGCAAGTCAAGGCGATTGCCGTTGGCTTAGAGAAGCGTGGAGAAGGTGTACTGGCAGAAATTCCAACCTTTACTGAAGCTGGATACCCAGAATTTAAACCGGTTGCTTGGTGGAGTTTATTAGCACCTGCCGCAACGCCAAAACCGATCGTGGCAAAGTTGCAGCAAGCAGCCGCAAAAGCATTGCAATCCCAAGAGGTCAAGGATCGCTTTGCCCTTGCACTCGCTACGCCAATTGGCAATAGCTCCGAAGATTTTGGCAAATTCATGAAAAGTGAAGTCGATACGTATGTCAAAGTCGTGAAGCAAGCGAACATTAAGTTGGACTAGACCGTCTTTAGAAAAATACCTTGATGAACCTGCCTTTATTATGCCAACCAAAGACGCTTTCAAAGTGGCTGAATCATCAGCATCACTATGCTCGTTTGACGAATTATCTAGGTTTAGTGATGGCGCTTGGCATCATGGGGATTTGGCATACGGCTCTCGCGCAGTCCAATAACCTCAATCCTGCTAGTAGTGTTTCCTCAACTAGCACCACCAGTCAAACTTCGAATTATCCCAATCGACCTGTCAAAATTATTGTACCGTTTACAGCTGGTGGGCCCACTGATGTGCAAGCTAGGTGGGCTGCAGAACAACTCAGTAATGCACTAGGTCAAGCCTTTATTGTCGAAAACCTCGCGGGAGCAGGTGGGGTTACTGGAACCGATAAAGTCGCTAAGAGTCCAGCTGACGGATATACCTTGCTCGCTGGTAATCCAGGACCATTGACCGTCGCGCCTGGCATTAAACAACAAATGCCTTATCAAACCTTAACGGACTTTGTACCTATTATGTTGATTGCTAGAACTGCTAGTTGTTTGACAGTTCATCCTTCAGTCCCTGCCAAGAACGTAAAAGAGTTTATTGCCTACGCTAAAGCAAATCCTGGCAAAGTCAATTATGGCTCGCCTGGTGTTGGGACGATTGGTCATTTGGGGATGGAACGCTTTAACTATCAAGCGGGTATTAGTATGAACCATATCCCTTATAAAGGCACTTCACAATACCTGAATGATTTAATTGCCGGTCATATCCAAATTGCGATTACGCAATTGGCCGGTTGCATGACGTATGTAAAGCAAGGTAAGTTAGTTGCGATTGGTGCTACTGCCGAGAAACGTTCTACTTTAATGCCTGATTTACCTTTAGTCGCTGAGCAAGGCCTACCAAATTATGCCAGCTACAACTGGAACGGTATCCTAGCCCCCAAGGGGACACCAACGGCAATCACACAAAAAATCTATGAAGTTTTATCCCAAAAGATGGCACTCAAAGAAAACCAAGAGTTATTTACAAGTCAGGGGCATGAGCCCGGGAATTTAACACCAGATGGTTTTAGAAATTTCTTACAACAAGATTTAAATAGAAATACGGAACTCGCAAAAGTTGCCAATATTCACGAATGAACCATTTATTTTTTAGGAACTGAACATGTCAGAAAAAAAAGATCCCCCATATTTTATGTATTTTCCTGGCAATTACCGCTGGTCTGCCGCCTTTATTAATATGCTCAGCGCAGCACCATATGGTGGCTCTGAAATCGGTGAGTTACATAAAATTGGTACCAAATTAAAAGGGAAATCTGCCGATGATGATGAAGCTTGGTTTACTGCGGTAACTGAAGTGGCGGATGGTGTACGTGCCTATGCTGAACAATTTGCCAGTAAAAATTATCAGGTTTCAGCCGCTCATGCTTATCAGCGCGCAGCTAATTATTATCATATGGCGGAGCGTTTTAGAACGCCTAAGGACGCACGTGCTTTAGATGTGTTTCAACGTGGTATTGATTGTTTTAGAGAGTTTATCAAACACACAGATTACCAAATTGAAATCGTTGAAGTTCCTTATGAAGATGGTAGTTTGCCCGGCTATTTTGTTCATGCCCAAAATAGTAAGCGTGAGAAAAATCCTTGTATTGTCTATTTTGATGGCTTAGATGTCACCAAGGAAATACAGTTTATGCGTGGGGTGCCTGATTTAGTCAAGCGTGGATTCTCGGTACTGATTATGGACGGTCCTGGCACGGGTGAAGCCATTCGTTTAAGACAAAAATATTTACGTTATGACTATGAGGTAGCGGGTAGTGCTTGCATTGATTATTTAGAAACTAGAGCCGATGTGAATGTCGACAAAATTGGGATTGTGGCGATTAGTCTGGGTGGTTATTATGCCCCTCGCTGTGCGGCGAAAGATACACGTTACAAAGCTTGTATCGCCTGGGGAGCGCAGTGGGACTACTATCAAACCTGGAAAGGACGTATTGAAGCGCAGTTTAAAACCTCTTTATCGGTGCCAGGTCATCACATTAATTGGATTTTAGGCGTTGACACCTTAGAGCAATCTTTAGAAGTCCTAAAGCCATTTACTTTAGATGGTGTCATGCAAGAAATGACTTGTCCATTTTTACTAGTGCATGGTGCGGAGGATGAACAAATTCCACTAGCGGATGCGCAAAAACAATTTGACGCTTGTGGCTCGAAAGATAAAACCTTCCGAGTGTATACAGCGGAAGAAGGCGGGTCGCAACATTGCCAAAGAGATTACTTAACCCTCGTGGTGGCTGATATGTGGAACTGGTTTGAAGAAAAACTCATGAGAAATTAAAGCGCTCTTTGCATTGAACCAAGGCACCCAAGAGATAACCTTAGAAATATAATAATTGGAGACATAAAAATGATGGTGAATCACACTTTTTCAAGATCGAAGTTACTCATAGCCATGTTACTCATGGCAGGACACGCGGCATATGCGCAGTCTAATGCGACGCCTAATGCCCAAGCTATTAAAGATTTTCCGAATCGAACGATTAAAGTAGTAGTACCTTATGTTGCTGGCGGGCCCATGGATTTTATTGGGCGATACTTGGATCAGAAATTACAGCCTGCTCTAGGCCAAACGATGATTGTTGACAACCGCCCAGGAGCTGGCGGGGCGATTGGTACAGATATTGTTGCCAAATCACCAGCGGATGGCTATACCATTTTGAACACTTCCTCGAGTCATGCGAGTTTACCGGTTGTGAGTAAATCGCTACCTTATGACCCAGTGAAAGATTTGCAACCTATCACGCAAATTGCTAATAGTGTTGGCTTCATTATTGCGGTTCGTAATGACCTACCAGCGAAAAATTTACAAGAATTTATTGCTGATGCGAAAGCAAATCCTAATAAATATAACTTTGGCTCAGGTGGCGTGGGCAATGTCATGCAGTTTGCCGGTGAGTATTTCAATACGAGTGCAGGCATTAAAACGCAACATATTCCATTTAAGGGCGTCGGCCAAGCGATTACAGAACTTATGGCAGGCCGGATTGACTTTGTATTAGGCCCCGGTACCGGTCTTTCCACGTATATTAAAGCCGGAAAAATTAAAGCATTAGCCATCACTGCTAAAAAGCGCTGGTCAGAACTCCCTGATGTACCGACTGCCGATGAAGCTGGACTAAAAGATTTTGCCTATATTCCATTTTACGGCTATTGGTACCCAGCGGGTGTGCCAAAAGAAATCGTTAACAAAATGCGGCTAGAAATTGTCAAAGTATTAGAACAGCCTGAAACTAAAAAAGCGTTTTTTGACCAAGGTTTTGAGGTGGTTGGTTCTACCCCAGAAGAGTTCTCAAAAGTCATTGCCAATGAAATTGAACTCAATAAGCGTTTAGCAACAAATATCAAATTTACTGAATAATTTATAAAGAAAAAATATGTCATTACCTTTAGAAGGAATTAAAGTTATCGAACTCGGCAATTTTATTGCTGGACCCTTTTGCGGGATGTTACTCGGCGATATGGGTGCTGAGGTGATAAAAGTTGAAAGACCAAAAAATGGCGATCAAACCCGCGCCATGCCACCGATGGTCAATGGCCATAGCGCAAGTTTTGCAGCGCTGAACCGTAATAAAAAAAGTTTGGTTTTAGATTTAAAGCAAGCAGAAGCGATTGAAATCTTAAAAAAACTCGTCAAAGAATCCGATGTTTTTTTAGAAAACAATCGTCCTGGCGTTTTAGAAAAATTAGGCCTAGGTGCGGCGGACTTAAAAGCAATTAATCCAAACATTGTGTATGTATCAGCTTCTGGTTTTGGTCAAACAGGACCCCATCGCAAGCGTGCGGGCGTGAATTTAATTGTCGAAGCATTTTCTGGCACCTTATCCGTCACTGGCGCGCCAGGGGAGATGCCGATGCGTCCCGGGATTCAGACAGCGGATATTTTTGGTGCTCTGTTTGCTACCTACGCAGCCTTAAGTGGTTTGATTAGTGTCTTAAAAGGGCGCGGCGGTAAAGTTGCCGATGTCTCTTTAGTTGAGGCTTCGATTGCAGCGGCTGCTTGGGAAACGGCTTATTACCTCGCCACGAATGATGTTCCTGAGCGAATGGGAAATCAACATCGTTTAAATACACCCTATCAGTTATTTGAGACGGTTGATCAGGAATACTTGGCAATCGGCACGCCGAATGATGAGTTATTTAGACGCTTTATGGTGGCCCTTGAATTAAGTGAACACCTCACGGATCAACGTTTTTCTAGTTATGTGCTACGTAAGGAAAATGAAGCGCACCTATTAGCCATTGTTGAACCGGCAGTGTCTAGAAGGGCATCGGATGAATTAGAAGCGCTCTTAATGCAAGCGGGAGTACCATGTGCTCGCATGAATAATATTAAGGAAGTATTTGAAGACCCACATATTATTGATCGCAAGGTGGCCGTAGATATTGAGCATCCGGTGATGGGCAAAATGAAAGCAGTTCGTAATCCTGTTTTATTTGAGGAAGGTAGTCCAACGATCAGACTGCACGCACCTAGTCTGGGTGAGCATTCAGCAGAAATATTACAAGAACTCGGCTATACCGCAGACCAAATCCAAACCTATGCGCAGCAGGGTGTCGTGTTATTGCATCAGCCGCAGCATTAATTTTATTGAAAACCCATTATTAAAGAAAGATTCTCTATGAAAATTTGGCGCAGCCTCCTCTTTGTTCCAGCAAACCAAGAACGTATGTTGAATAAATTAGATTCATTACCAGCAGATGGTTTTATTTTTGATTTAGAAGATACGATTCCTGATCCCGAAAAAAACAATGCCAGACAAATGACTCTAGATGTCATGCCAAAGGTAAAAGGTGACCGCAGTTGGGTCAGGGTCAATGGTTTATCTACAGGATTTATGCATGAGGATTTAGATGCCCTCATCGGCGCGCCGGGTCTGACGGGCTTAATTGTGCCTAAAATGGATTCCTTAGCGGATGTAAATACGGTGGATAAGCTGATGGCAAGTCTTGAGATTCGTCGTGGACTTACTGTCGGATCAACTCCCATAATTGTGATGATGGAAAGTGCTGGTGGGGTCCTTGACTCAAGAGCCATTATGACCAGTAGCCCTCGGATTCAGACCATGATTTATGGTGGTGGAGAAGATGGTGATATGAATGTCTCACTTGGTGCTACTTGGACGAGTCCCGGCCCAGAAATGATGTTTGTGCGGCAATTTTCTTTAGTGTCTGCTAGAGCGGCAAATTTTGATTGTCCACTTGACGGCGTGTTTGCCAATGTGAAAGACCCAGAGGGTTTTAGGAGCGATACACAATTATCGAAGCGTTTAGGCTATCGCGGTCGTACTGTGATTCATCCGAATCAAATTGAGGATGCTAATAATATTTATACCCCAACCGCTGCGCAAATCGAATATTACTCTAGAGTGGTAAACGCTTATCAAGAAGCCTTAACGCGTGGCGTTGCTAGTACCACTGTTGACGGTAAGTTAGTTGATTTAGCGATGTCTAAAACTGCACAACGTTTACTGGATCATGTGGCGGCGATCAAAAATATTGAGGCGATTACTGGCTTTGTGGGAAAAGCGTAATGGTCAATGCAGCTATTTTTGGTTTAGGTCGTTGGGGTAGAAATCTCGTCAATGCGGTTGAGCATAGTGATGTTGTCCGCTTTCAAAAGGCAGTCGTCACGAATCCTCAAAAACATCTAGATTTTGCACAGGAAAAGCAGTTAGTAGTAACTGCTGACCCAAACGAAGTCTTGCTCGATCCATCGATCCAGATGATTGTCTTAGCGACACCCCACCTGTTGCACTTGCCACAAATTACTGCAGCAGCAAAAGCCGGTAAAGCAGTTTTTTGTGAAAAGCCGCTGGCTTTGAATTTAGAGGAAGCCCAGCGTGCAGTAGCTGTTTGCCAAGAGCATCAGGTCTTATTGGGGGTCGGACATGACAAACGTTTTTGGCCCTCGATGCAGCATGTCCAGCAGGTTGTCAGATCAGGTGAACTTGGTAAGTTGATTCATATTGAGGGAAACTTTACCAATGAGAATCTAAAAAATTTCCAAACTTCTTGGCGTGATCTTCCGGAGAATGTCCCAGGTGGGAACTTAACGGCGACTGGGATTCATATTGTTGATGCCTTTACCAACCTCATGGGCCCTATCAAATCCGTAGAAGGTATTTATCGTCAAATGGATGGTGGCACGATGGATACTTTAGCCTTGCTGGTGGATTTTGCATCTGGCGCAACCGGACTGTTATCTTCACCTAGACCATCACCGGTATTTTGGCGAGTACATGTATTCGGTCAACATGGCAATATCGAGTCCAGAGGTCCATTGCAAAGCATTCAGAGCATGTCAGGTAAAGAGGCAGTTGTGAAAGAGTTTGCGCCAATAAATGCGTTGCAATTTCAGCTAGAGGCGTTTGCTCGGGCAATTGAAGAGAAAACGGATTACCTGATTTCGCCGCAGGAGATTTTAAATACGGTGGCTGCTTTTGAAGCAAGTACCAAAGCGGTTGATTCATAAAACTGTATTCAATTGCTTTGAAAACAGCTTCTCAGGGTTTACTCCTCTTGTAGGCTGACACCTAGGAGCTTAGGATGAAAGAAATAACCATAATGGAGATCAATATGAAAAAAGTTTCAAAATTACTTACTCAAGCCACCGTTTCATTGGCGGCTTTAATGGTCGTTTCAAGTTCGCAGGCTCAGCTTCTGAACCATAAAGATATGACTGCTTCCATTGCCATGACAATGGCTCAGACAGCAATCGCCACTTGTAAAAATAATGGTTATGTAATATCAGTCAGTGTCGTTGGCAGGAATGGAGAAATCATTGTTCAAGTGCGTGGCGATGATACTGGAATGCATACAGTTGAAAACAGTTTTAGAAAAGCTTATACAGCGCGGACCTTTCGTGTACCTTCCGGCGACATTGTGACTCGCTTAAAAAATGACCCAAGCTTTCCCCTAATACATCTTAGTAATGTGATTGCTAATCAAGGTGGTTTACCCATTAAGTTTGGTGATGAAACAATTGGTGGGATAGGGATCTCTGGCGCACCTGGCGGTGATAAAGATGAAGCTTGTGCAAAAGCTGCATTAGATAAAGTCGCTGATCAACTTAAATAACCATTATTTTCTAAATACTGCAAAATCCTTTCCTTAAAAAATCCATCAAGTCAAACCTTAGTGGGCTTTATGGTTTGACTTGAACTTGGTTTTTTAAAGACAGCAATCATTCTTCAGATATAAGTCAATGAACCTGCCATTTAATGCTCGCCAATACACATCACCTAAGGGATGTTGTAAGATGGATTGAAATAATACATTCAAATAAAATAGGAGACAAACATGGCCAAACTTCGACATATCACGATTACCGTTGAGGATCCAGAAGCTGCTGCGGAGTTCTACATTAATACCTTTGATATGAAAAGAGTTGGTGGCACCGATTGGGAAAATGCAAAAGGCGTTTATTTGAGTGATGGCACGATGAATTTGGCCTTACTGAAGTATAAAAACGACGCCTCAGCAGGTGATCGGGGTGCGAACTTTGTTGGGCTACATCATTTGGGGTTCTGGGTCGATGATGTTGGTCAAACCAGGAAATCACTAGAAAAAAATGGCGCCACCTATTGGATGGGCGATGTGAGACATGATGGCGGATTTTATGAAGTGAAATACTTTGACCCTCATGGTGTCGTCGTAGATATTAGTGAACATGGCTGGAAGGGCGCTACCAAAGAAGTCATCCCAACGCCATCAACTGAGTCAATGAAGTGATCATGATGAAAACACTTTTAACTAGCCTACTCTTTTGTTTGATAGCACCATTTGCTTGGTCGCAAAGTTATCCCACAAAAACAGTGAAAATGGTTGTGCCATTTGAAACGGGAACACCCGATTCCTTAGCGCGGATTTTGGCAAAAGAATTGACTGCAAAAACGAACCAGTCTTTTTATACTGAAAACCATCCCGGCGCTAATGGAATTATCGGTACGGATTTAGTTGTCAAAGCAAAGCCCGATGGCTATACGCTCTTAGTTACTTCTTCATCGATTGTGGTGAATCCTAGTTACTACAAAAAGCTTCCTTTTGATTTAAAAAAGGACTTAATTCCAGTGACGAACCTTGGTAGTGTCGAAGCACTTCTGGTGGTTGTTAATGCAAAATCATCTTATAAAAATCTGAGTGAATTTTTGAAGTTTGCCAAGGACCCCAAAAATAAGGTCTCTTACGGAAGTCCAGGCAATGGGAATCATTTGCATGTTTCTAGCGAATATTTCAATCAGAAGATGGGGCTGGATATGACCCATATTCCTTATAAGGGTGCTGGCCCTGCGACTACAGCGCTACTTGGGGAACAAATTCAAGTGTTAATCACAACGCCACCATCTGTGTTGCCCTATATTAAGGATGGTAGGTTTAAAGCCATCGCCTACACGGGCTTAAAACGAGCATCTTTCTTGCCAGATGTTCCTACCGTTGCAGAACAAGGATTTCCTACTTTTGAAATTGATGGGGGTTGGTTTGGCTTATTTACAACCGCTGGCACACCTCCAGATACAGTCAATAAAATTCAACAACTGATTCAACTGGCGATTGAAAATAAATCCGTGAAAGACAGTATTGTGCAAATTGGTTTAGAGCCTGTAATCGACAGTCCAGAGCATTTCAAAACCTATGTAAACTCCGAACAAACTAGATATTCTGAACTCTTAAAAATGCTGAACATTAAAGCGCAAGAGTAAGGCGCCAAGGAAAAAATTCAACTTATTATTCATACGCAAGAAGGTGTGATTCATTGTCCAGTTGAACCAGGGTGAAATTAGTAGTCAGGTGAAGAACTAAATACTTGTTATAAATATTTAGTTCTTTCCATTAGTGACCTTTAGACCTGTCTCGTCAACAGATAAAGCGTAGTAGGTGCTGATTAATCTGGTTTAATGTTGCCAGCCTTAACTACCTTCGCCCACTTCTCGACTTCCTGTTGAATAATCTGAGTTGTTTGTTCAGGCGTTGGCGTAAGCACAATGTAGCCTAAGCCTACTAGTTTTTCTCGCATGACTGGCTCTTGAACAATTTTGGTAATTTCCTGATTCAGGTAATTCACAATGGCTTTAGGCGTTCCAGCTGGAGCGGAAATAAATTGCTGGGTATCTCCTTCAAAGTCAGGAAAACCAGATTCATTAATGGTTGGTACATTTGGAATCGTCGCAAAGCGCGCCTTGCTGGTAATCGCTAAAGCAATGAGCTTGCCTGCATTAATCTGAGCCATCGCTGGCGGTAATGCCGAAAATCCAACTGGAACTTGATGACCAAGGACTGCTTGTAAAGCTGGACCACCACCGTTATAAGGAATATGTTTCATATCTAAGTTGCCGCGAATCTTTAGTAATTCCATACTGAGGTGAGGGCCGGTACCATTCCCTGGTGTCGCATAATCCACTTTACCGGGATTGGTTTTTGTATAAGCGACGAAGTCTTTAAAGTTTTTCGCAGCAAAATCTGGACTGGCAACGAGGACATTCGGCGAGCTTACAGGGAGTGCCACTGGCGCAAAGTCTTTTAATGGATGAAAGCCAGGATTTTCATAGAGGGAAGGATTGATCACATAAGCACTACTCATGAGCAGCAGGGTATATCCATCCGGAGCTGATTTTGCCACTTGTACAGCGCCAATATTCGCCGCACCACCTGGTTTGTTTTCGACGATAAATGATTTTCCTGAATTTTCAGATAATTTTTGAGCCAGTAGACGTGCGATGATATCTGAGGGGCCACCCGGTGCAAAAGGCACAATGATCCTGACGACTTTCTCGGGATAGGGAGCAGCGCTAGATTGACTATATGCACCTGTACTAAACGCTAAGGTGAATGGGAAAAAAACGAGTGGCAATACTTTCTTAAAGTGGCGCACTAGAAAGTTCATTTCGAGCTCCTAAAAATAGTGAATATGTCATTACATGGTCTATCATATTAGTATAAATAACAAATATGGAGATAAAAATGGATGAACTAGTCCTTTGGGGTCGTCTGAACTCAATTAACGTTCAAAAAGTCTTGTGGACTCTTGAAGAATTGGCGATTCCCTTTCAACGTATTGATGCTGGCTTGCATTTTGGTGTGAACAAAACACCAGAGTATTTGCAGAAAAACCCCAATGGCCTAGTGCCCATGATTGATGATAATGGCTTCATTCTTTGGGAGTCTCACACAATCATGCGTTATCTCGCTAAAAAACAAACAACGTTAGGTCAACTTTATCCTAATGACAATCAAATTCAAGCGAAGATCGAGCAATGGCACGATTGGTACAACACGGTCTGTTGGCCGCCGATGAGAACCTTGTTCTGGGGCTATGTGAGAACGCCTGAGGCAGAGCGGAATGCTCAAGAGCTCGAATCTGCACGTCAACAAATGATTAAAGTATTAACCATTCTGGAAGATCAATTGACCAAGTTTAAATTTGTGGCCTGTGATCAATTTACTCTGGCGGATATCCCTGTTGCTCTCGTGGCTTATCGCTGGTTCAATATTCCGATTGAACGTCCAAGTTTCCCGAATGTCGAACGCTGGTATCAAGAAGTAAAAAAACGACCAGGCTTTTTGAAGTATTCATCCGACCCTTTAAGTTAAGAAAAAATGTTATGAAGATTGTAGATATAAAAGAAATTGCCATCCCGTTAAAGTCATCCTTACGTAACTCGGTATTTGACTTTAGTGAAATGACTACCTCAGTCGTTGCTGTCATTTCAGATGTGATTCGTAATGGTAAACCGTTGATTGGTTATGCCTTTAATTCCACTGGGCGCTATGCTTGTGGTGCGCAGATGCGCTCACGCTTAATTCCTAGAATTTTAAGTGCGAATCCAGATGATTTACTGGATGCCAGCGGTAGTAATTTTGATCCTGCAAAAATCTTTGCAAGGATGATGCTCCGAGAAAAACCAGGGGGACACTCTGAACGCTCAGTTCCGATTGGCACGATTGAAGTAGCAGTTTGGGATCTAGTCGCGAAGGTGGCTGATAAGCCACTTTACGTGGTCCTCGCCGAACGCTTTAATCAAGGCAAGATTCCGACCAAAGTGCCGTGTTATGTAGGCGGCGGTTGGTATGCTCCGGGTAAGGGCATTCCAGAGTTAAAAGACGAAATTTCACGTCGTAAAGATGAGGGCTATACGGTCATGAAAGTCAAGGTGGGTGGTGCGCCACTCGCGGAAGACTTAGCTAGATTAGACGCTGCTATCGAAGTAATGGGCTCACCGCAAAGTATCGCCGTTGATGCAAATGCGGCTTGGCAACGTGAAAGCGCGTTGACGTACGCAAAAGCATTAGCTCCTTATGGTCTGCGTTGGTTAGAAGAGCCAACAGACCCTCTGGATTATGCGTTATTGTCTGAGTTAAGTGGTTTTTATGAAGCCCCGATTGCGACTGGAGAAAATTTGTTCTCTACTCAAGATATTCGTAACTTAATTCAGTTTGGTGGCTTGCGCAGTGATCGAGATATTATCCAGATTGATGTGCCCCAATCCTACGGGATTACTCAGTTTTCAAGAACCTTGGACATGATGGCGGAAAGAAACTGGCAACGTTCACAAGTGTTCCCCCATGGTGGCAACTTGATGACATTAGCCATCGTTGCAGGATTTGGTTTGGGTGGTTGCGAAGCTTACCCCGATGTCTTTGGTGCTTTTGCAGGTTTTGCGGATGATTCGATTGTGACAGAGGGATCAATTAATTTATCTGATCGGCCAGGTATTGGATTTGAAGGGCAAAATAACCTATTTAGTCTGATGCAAACCATTACGAATTAAAGTCAAAAAGGCAATAACAAGGACATGATTTAAATCAGGGAGACTTATGTTTAATCACTATAAAGAGGCAGCAAATGCCCAAGCGCAGTCAGGTATCAAATCAGCGGATCCATTAACCCAACCGTTAGAACAGGCCAGGCAGCAACAAGAACAGTATTTTCAAACGCTGAATCAAGATTTGCCAGAAGTTGCAAAAATTGAGGATCGATTGATTGCAGGGCCTAGTGGCGAGATTCCAATTCGATTGGTGTATCCCCAAACAAAGGAACCTACTCGGTATTTGATTTTTATTCGGGGCGCAGGGTTTTGGGCAGGATCCTTAGATTCGCACGCAAGAACAATGAGAACCTTAGCGCTGGAAAGTGGTTGCGTCGTGTGCGGGATTGATTATCGCCGCGCCCCTGATTTTCACTTTCCCGTCCAACGCAATGAAGTGATTGCGGTGCTGGAGTACCTCAAATCACAACAAATGAGTCTTGGTATTCATGGTAAGCCGGTGCTCTTTGGTGAGTCTGCTGGTGCCACAATTGCCCTGAGTGCTGCTCAAGCTTTAAGAGATCAAAATAACGATGCACTTGCTGGTTTAATTTTGTTTTATAACAATGCGGGTGGTTTTAAACCAGAAGCTCGGGAGTATTCACAGTGGGTTTGGCAACAATACTTAGGGCCAGATACCCCTTTAGATGATGCACAGGCCACTCCCTTATTAGGCAGTGTTACTGGCTTGCCACCCATTTGGCAGGGGGTGGGAGCGGATGATCCACTCATTACGGATACCAATAAGTTAGCGCATCAATTAAAAGCGATTGGGATTGACCCTCAAGTAAAAACCTTTCCCAACTTACCACATGGTTTTTTAATGTGGACAGGTAGTTTGCAACCAGCTTTGGATGCACTGAGAGAAAGCGTGCAAGTGATGAAAGGCTTTTTTACAGCTGAGTAAAATGAATCGATGCTTGAAGACGGATCAAATGTAGTATCAATAAAAAATAAAAAGTTTAATTTAAGGAGATAACAACATGCAAAGATGGACCCCAACCCAAGAAGAAATGAAAAAACAAATCGCACGTTTTAATGAAATCGTGCCTGTAAAAAAACATCATTTAGAGGAAAAGGGTATTCCGCCTGAAGTGTTAGAAATGATTATGGCGAAGACCACACGTAATGTGATGTCACCTGGGCCGTTGCCAGGTCAGTTGTCGCCCAAGCCTGCTGTAACGGGCGGTGAAGCTGGTGTGTTTCGTCTAGGAATTGCTACTTGCCCACCTAATCAAGGTCCTGGTTTACATGTCCATTACAACACTGAAGAAACCTTTATGGCCCTGACTGGTCGTTGGGAAATTCAATGGGGTGATTTTGGTGAAGAGTCGATTATTTTGGAGCACTTGGATTTAGTGGCGATGCCTAAAGGTGTGACGAGACGCTTTATTAATCGTTCTAATGAAGATGCTCATTTGATGGTCATCATTCAGGGTAAGCGCGAAGAGTTTGATGACGTTGATCGTGTACCACAAACCGCTGAAAATATTGCTAAGAAATATGGTCAAGGCATGGTAGAAAAACTACAAAGCATGGGTTGGAAATTTACGATTGGTGTTGAAGCAGAGGGACAATAAGTGCCAAACTTTCGACTACGACGGAGTGTGCTACGTGCTAGCTCTTTAGCACTCGGCTATCCACTAATGAACGAAGCCAGCGCCCAGGCTGATCCTAATAAGTATCCAACGCAACCAATTAAAGTAATTGTGCCATTTGCTGCAGGTGGTACTCTGGACGTCGCCTTGCGACCCATTAGTCAAGCGCTCCTAGAAAATTTAGGGCAACCTATCTTAATTGATAATCGTGCTGGGGCAAATGGCATGATTGGTACTGATTTGGTTGCTAAAGCAAATCCTGACGGCTACACCCTGCTTGCAGTGACTGCTTCTTTTGCACTGAATCCTAGTATCTATAAAGAGATGAAATATGATGTGCTCAAAGATTTCACGCCGATTACCTGCATCATGCAAGGGGTTGGCTTTGTCATGGTTGTGCATCCGTCACTTCCCGTAAAAACGGTAGCGGAATTCATTGCCTATGAAAAGAAATCCAATCAAACGATTGCGTATAGTACGCCTGGAATAGGGAATACGATTCATATTGCCAGTGAACTGTTTAATCAAAAGACCGGTACGCATATGTTGCATGTGCCTTATAAAGGCAGCGCACCTTCTCTGAATGCATTGGTGAGTGGTGAAGTGCAAGTTGCGATTATGCCGCCAGGCATTGTGATGCCATTTATTCGCAGTGGCAAGCTCCGTGCAATTGGTTTTACAGGCGAGAAACGCTTGCCCGAGCTACCAGAGGTGCCAACGATGGCCGAGGTAGGAATCAAAGATATGGTATTTCAGGGTACATGGATGGGACTCTTTGGCCCAGCTAATTTACCAAAAAATATTGTAGAACGATTAAATAAAGAATTCTCACGCGTTTTACAACAACCCGTATTAAAACAAACCCTGAGTAATTCTGTGGCAGGTTATGTATCTGATGGCGGGACGCCAGAACAGATGGCGAAGTTACTACGTGATGACGTCAAAAGATATTCAGAAATTTTACAAAAATTAAATATTCAACCATCCTAAATGAAAGACGAATGAGCACCCTATGACGAATACCACACCACGCTTTCCACATCTTCCAGTAGAAGCTTTATCACCAGCCCAAAAAGTAGTCTATGACAAATTAGTGAACGGCCCTCGTAAAGGGATTCGTGGGCCATTTGGCGCTTTACTCCGTAACCCACAACTCGCTGATCGAGTCAGTCAGTTAGGTGATAGCGTTCGCTTTGAAAGTAGTTTGCCGGACACCCTGCGCGAAATGATGATTTTGATGGTCGCCAGATTTTTTAAAGCCAGATATGAATGGCATGCGCATGGCATGATTCTGAAAGGGCTTGGTTTTGCTGATGAGAAAATTGCTGCAATTGGCCACCGTCAGCGTCCACAGGGGCTCACTGAGGATGAAACGATTGTGTTTGATTTTGTGACCGAGCTACTCAATGATGGGGAAATCACCGACCCAACTTTTGATAAAGCGATGGCTCGTTTTGGTGAAGTAACCGTGTTAGATATCTTAGCAACGGCAGGTTACTTTGGTTTTGTATCCATGATCCTGAATGCCATTCGTTTACAAGTTCCTGAAGGCGGCATGATCATGCCAGAAGATTAAGTTAACACTCTTTCTACTGAGTGAAAACCCCTATATCGCCCTGCTTTGAATTGATTAAGATGGTTTGAGTAAAAATCTTTTGTATTACTAACTATAACTATCATGGAGACAACATGACATCAAGACGTTCCTTTATTAAAAATTCAGTATTTTCTGGTATCGCTTTTTGTTCTTGCGGTATGTTAGACCGTGCGTTTGCACAGTATCCATTGACTGAGGAGCAAAAACGCTTAGTTGCGATCACCAAAGACGCTGGGAATGATCCTAAAAATAATTACCGCCATCCCAATATGGGCAATAAACGCAAACCTACATTTATTGATGGTAGACGAATTAATACCATTGATACACATGCCCATTGTTTCTTTCCAGAAGCAGTTGCTTTAGCTGGTGAAGGCGCCAATATTAATGCTTCTGTTAAAGGTGGTCCACAACATTACATTCCGATGTCCAATCGTGAGGCAGTTCAGTACCGTTTAGATACGATGGACGCCATGGGCATTGACATGCAGGTTTTGTCAGTGAATGTTTTTTGGTATAACAAAACCAGAGAAGTCGCGACCGAAATTTGTCGGATTAATAATGAAAATCTCGCTGCCTTGTGCATGGCGCATCCGGGTAGATTTGCGGCATTTGGTTCCATTGCGATGCAATTCCCAGACTTAGCAGTCAAACAGTTGGAAGCACTGATGAAAATGCCTGGCATGAAAGGTGCTGCCATTCAAGCGAAGATGCTGGAAACAGATTACTCCCACCCGATGTTTGAGCCCGTGTTAGCCAAAGCTGAAGAACTAGGCGCGGTATTATTTATGCACCCACAGAGCACTCCGCAACTGGCGAATCGCTTCAAAGGGAATGGTTGGTTATCGAATACGATTGGTAATCCATTAGATACAACGATTGCCCTAGAACACTTAATCTTTGATGGCACATTAGACAAGTTCCCGAATTTAAAAATACTCGCCCCACACGGTGGTGGATTCTTAGGTTCCTACGCCCCTAGAATGGATGTGACTTGTTTTATCTCACCAACCAACTGCGACCCTAAAATTGTTCTTAAGAAAAAACCAACCGATTATCTGAAGCAAATTTACTTTGACTCTTTAGTATTTACTCCTGAAGCTTTACGCCATTTAGTGGCAGAAGTCGGCGCAAGCCAAGTCATGATTGGTACCGATCAGCCAATTCCTTGGAATGATGATCCAATTACCCATATTTTAAGTACGCCACTCTCGAATAAAGAGAAGGCACAAATTTTGGGCTTAAATGCGGCGCAGTTACTCAAAGTACAAGGTATTTTCTAATGGATTCAGCAAGTCTATCCAGGAAATAGTGGTCAAAGTTTCCTGGATTTTTTATAACAATTGATCAAAAAAAATAGTTAATAACAAAAATTTTAAAGGAGTTGTAATGAGTTTTAAAACAGAAATTCGTGCTGGCATGAAAATCGATTGGGATGTGCCTATTCGGATGGATGATGGTATTGAGGTTCGCGCTGATATTTTCAGACCAGTAGCAGATGGCAAATATCCTGTCATTATTACTTATGGACCTTATGCAAAATATTTACATTTTGAACAACTCTATAAAACTTGCTGGGATCGAATGATTGAGACTTTCCCGGAAGTTGGGGATGGTTCCACGAATCAATTCCAATCTTGGGAAGTCGTTGATCCAGAAAAATGGGTGCCGGATGGTTATATTTGTATTCGCGTTGATTCACGTGGTTGCGGCAGATCTCCAGGTTATGTAGAACTCTGGAGTGCCCGTGAGGCGCAAGACTTTGCAACTTGTATCGATTGGGCTGGTGTCCAGCCTTGGTCTAACGGTAAAGTCGGGATTAATGGTATCTCGTATTACGGTATGAATCAATGGCAAGTGGCTGCGTTACAACCAAAACATTTAGCTGGTATTTGTATTTGGGAAGGTGCGAATGACTTTTATCGCGACTTAGCGCATCATGGCGGTATTTTATGTAACTTTATTGAAAACTGGTACGACATGCAGGTGAAGTCAGTACAGTATGGCTTAGGTAAAAATGGCTATCGTAGTAAGTTAACCGGTGACTGGGTTTCTGGTCCTGAGACCTTAACTACGGAAGAACTTGGTGCCAATCGATTTGATTTTGGCGGACTCGCTTTTGAGCACGAATTTGATGATGAGTTTTGGAAAAGTCGTACCCCAGACTACAGCAAAATCAAAGTGCCGCTTCTGTCCGCAGGGAACTGGGGTGGACAAGGTTTACACACGCGCGGTAACGTCGAAGGATTTTTGAATGCCGCTTCCGAAGATAAGTGGTTAGAAATGCATGGTATTGAGCATTGGACGCATTTTTATACAGATTATGGCCGTAATCTTCAAAAACGCTTTTTTGATTACTTCCTCAAAGGCGAACAAAATGATTGGCGTAGTCAACCGAAAGTCTATTTACAAGTGAGACATCCGGGTGAAAAGTTTGTGGCTCGTGCTGAAACATCATGGCCACTCGCTTCTACCCAGTGGACCAATATGTACCTGGATGCGAACAATCAAACTTTGCAACCTAATGCAGTACAAACGTCTGCTCAAGTATCTTATCGTGGTTTGTCAGAGGGTTTAACCTTTTTGACGCAGCCTACCGATCAAGATATGGAAATTACCGGTCAACTTGCTGCCAAGTTATTTGTATCTTCTAGTACGCAGGATGCGGATTTATTCTTAATCGTACGTTTGTTTGATGCGAATATGAAAGAAGTGACTTTCCAGGGAGCTTTGGATCCGAACACGCCAGTTGCGCAAGGTTGGTTAAGAGCTTCTCATCGTGCTTTGGATGTAGAGAAGTCCAAGCCATATCGGCCATATCATCCACACTTGAAGCGTGAAATGCTCACCCCCGGTGAAATTTATGAGTTAGACGTTGAAATTCTACCGACTTGTATTGTGATTCCAGCGGGATACCGTATTGGTTTAACAGTACGCGGCAAAGACTATGTCTATCCGGGTGCAACGGGCGCTAAATTGTCGAACATGAAGCATCCATTTACTGGAGTAGGACCGTTTACGCACAATCATCCAAAAGATCGTCCACCTGAAATTTTTGATGGTCAGGTGACTTTGCATACGGGAGGTGCGCATCAATCTTACCTGTTATGCCCAGTCATTCCAAAGAAATAAGTCAGTGTAGTTTGACAACTCTAGGCTTGTGTTAGCTAGATGTACCAATAGAACAGATTTGATCAGGAAGTTATTTCCAAGGTCAAATCTGTTTTACTTTGAACTCCCCCAAATATTAGAGCTTATTCGTGCACCTTGGCTATTCTTGAGCCGCATTCATCGTTAAAATAGTAAGGTATCATAAGTTTTACAATCAAAAATTCGTTTGCTAGCTCAGTACGGCAATTACCTAAAATAATCGACTTCAATTTAATGAATACATTACAGTCAGCGTCGCTTCAGGCGAGTGCACTGCAGCCGATCCATGAGACCTCGATTGCCTCTTGGCAGGTAAATAGTCCAACGCTCGCCAAGTTGGTGTTACAAGGTAATGTAACTATCCATTCGTTACAAAATGTATGGCGAACCATTCGTAACGCGCAAGATCAATGGCTCAAACTACCATCCAGTACTAAAATCCTAGAAATTCATGCTACAAAAGTGACCTATCTAGATGGTGCAGGGGTGGCTTTTCTGATCGATATTCAACACGCTCAGCAGAAATCTCAGAGTGGGGTACAAATTATCGGCCTAGCTGAACGTTTCTTGCCACTGCTAAAACAGTTTGAACCGATAGAGCAGTTGTTCCCCGAAGAAGCTGAACCAGTAAGTGATGGGCTGATTGTTAGCCTTGGTAAAACAACTTCAAGTGCTTTGCAAGACTTGAAATTATTGGTTACCTTCATTGGGCGCTTGTTAGCCGATTTAATTTGGGCTACTACCCATCCACTCAAAGTGCGCTGGAATGATTTTGTGGTTGCCGCTGTTCAGGCTGGTATCGCCGCTTTACCCATTGTCGCATTAGTTTCTTTTCTGATTGGTGTGATTTTAGCCTTTCAGTCGGCTGTTGGGATGCGCCAATTCGGCGCGCAAACTTTTGTCGCGCCTTTAGTTTCTTTAGGTATTTTTCGTGAACTAGGGCCACTGATTACAGCGATTTTACTGGCAGGACGCTCTTCGGCGGCCTTTGCTGCCGAGATTGGCACGATGACCGTGAATAACGAAGTGGATGCATTAGTCACAGCCGGTCTGAATCCGATGCGTTTTTTAGTCATTCCACGCGTCTTAGCTGGAGTATTAGTTGCGCCTATTTTGACCATTTTTGCGAATTTAATTAGTGTCTTTGCCGTTTGTATCACCATGACGATGTATAAAATCCCACTGATTACTTCCTATAACGGCCTATTAAATACCGTACATCTCAACGATATTTTCTCTGGGTTATTCAAGTCGATTTTATTTGGCATCGTTGTTTCGGGTGTTGGTTGTATGCGGGGTATGCAAACCGGGACCGGGGCTGCTGCAGTTGGCATTTCAACGACCCGTGCGGTGGTGAGTAGTATTGTTATGATTGTCGTCGTTGATGGCATTTTTGCCTACGTTTCTACGAAGACGGGCTTCTGATGAATGTGCTAGAAGTTAAAAATCTGACGGTTGGTTACGGGACCAAAGTTCTCTCCAAAAATCTCAACTTTCAGGTGAAAGAGGGGGAAATTTTTGTGATTTTAGGGGGTTCAGGTTGCGGTAAGTCGAGCCTCTTAAAAAACCTTTTTGGCCTCTACCAACCCCTTTCTGGCGAAGTCTTGATTGATGGAGCGGATATTACCAAAGCGAGTGGTGAAGCTTTACAAGAAATCATGACGCATTTTGGTGTGATGTATCAACAGGGTGCTTTATTTGGATCGATGAGTCTCATCGATAACGTCATGTTAATGATGCAAGAGTACAGCACCCTAGATGAGCAAGCGATTCGGTTAATTGCTAGATGTAAATTGGATTTGGTCGGGTTATTACCTTATGAGCATTTTATGCCGAGTGAGATTAGTGGTGGCATGCAAAAAAGAGCGGCAATCGCGCGAGCCATGGCATTAGATCCCAAAATCTTGTTTCTCGATGAGCCTTCCGCAGGCCTAGATCCGGTAACTTCTGCAGAATTGGATCAAACCATCCTTGATTTATCCAGAAACCTAGGTATTACCTTTGTGATTGTGACGCATGAACTTGCTAGTATTGAAACCATTGCCGACCACATTATTATGTTGGACAAAGAGAGTCAGGGGATTATTGCCAGAGGAGACCCTCGACAATTAAAAATAGAAAGTACCGACCCTAGAGTTCGAAAGTTTTTTAATCGTGAAATGGATGCTAAATTGTGAAAAATCCTAATGCTAGTTACTACCGACTGGGACTTTTTGTCTTACTTGGAATTCTGATGACGATTGTATTAACCGTGGTTTTTAGTTCTGGTAAGTTATTTAATAAAACCTATACCGTAGAAACTTACCTCGAGGGTTCGGTCACGGGGCTAGATGTGGGTGCCTCTGTGCGTTATCGCGGTGTCAGAGTTGGCAAAATTACCTCGATTCAATTGTCTAGCGCCCTCTATGAAAATAAGTTAGCCCAGTTCGATCGTCATGATTACGTAGTGGTAAGGATGCAGCTTGAAGAAGAACAAATCAAGGAAATTCATATTGAGGATTTAATCGCCAAAGACTTAAGAACCCAAATGAAAAGCCAGGGCTTGACGGGCGTTAATTATATTGAGTTGAATGTGGTGAAAGATAGTGCGAACTATCCTGCCCTGCAATATGCTTGGCAGCCTGCCAATCCCGTCATTCCATCTTTACCTACGCAGACGGATATGGTGATTGGGGCGGTACAAAAAGCAATTAACGCAGTCGATAATTTGAATTTGGATGAAACTAAACAGCAGTTAGAGCTGTTAATTAAGAATATGAATTTATTAATTGCCGGGGATGGCAAAAAGAATCCAGGCTTAATCACCACAGTCAATGATTTAGATCAATTGATGATCAATGTTAATAAATTATCGAATAATCCGGAGTTGAATACTATTATTAAACATACCGCTGACTCTTCGATCTTGATTCGTAATCGCTTAAGTAGTAGTGATAGCGACATACAAATGACCTTGAGTCAAATCAAAATGATGGCAGAACAACTCAACGACTTAACTCGACAACTGAGCAGGAATCCATCGGGGGCAATTTTAGGACCAGTACCTGCAAAAGTACTGATGCCGTCCAATGTAAATAATGGAAGTGAGAGCGGAAAATGAAAATTTTCAAACTAGTGTTGTGTTGCACTGTTTTGGTGCTGAGCGCCTGTAGTCTGACGAAGCCAATCGATGAGGTAAAACAGTGGCGTTTAATGCCTTCTCGGTCTGCGCCACCTAATGCGTCTAAAGCGAACTTCTGGATTACCCAAGGTGGGATGACCGTGGTCACACCTTTCGATACCAAGTCTTGGGTATTTATGGTGGACGAAGCTAGGTTCCAAAAAGATTTTTACAACGAATATATTTCAATGCCTGGTGAAATGATCACGAATGCCACGCGCCAATGGTTAGAGCAGGCAGGCGTATTCCAATTTGTTAACCCCAATAACAATAACCTATATGCCAACTATGTTTTGCAAGGGAATGTGGAGGACTTATACGTTGACATTCGCCGCGACCCGAAAGTTGTCATCAAAATTAATTATTTATTAATGAGTCATTTAGATTTAGAAAATCCAGTGGTCCACCGGAAAACCTATTCAGTCATCGAGCCGATTACCGGCAAGCTGGATAGTCGCGACATTTTAAAAGCACAGGAAATAGCGCTCAGTAAAATTTTGACGCAACTAGAGGGTGATTTAGCAAATGTTAGTCAATCTTTACAAATAATCCCTCTAAAAAATAGACGTAAAAATTAATCCAAGTCAGGGTGTTAGTGGGCTCACTGACATCAGATTTCATCTCAAAATGTTATGATGGGACTTACTTTAATTGCTATAACCACTAAAAAACCTATTTAATTCATGATAAACAAAACTGTTATTTCTGTTAGATCGACAGCCATTTTAGGTTCAGTTACGGTGCTTCTCAGCGCATGTGCTGCCGGCCCAGATTATCAGTCGCCAACTTTACCTAGTTTTTCATCCCTACAAACCGTGGTAAGCGCTAAAGAATTAACTAGCGTGCCCAATACGATTGGTGGTTCAAAGCAACGGATTGATGCCGCCTTAGCGTTCCCAACCCAGTGGTGGAGTGAATTTCACTCGGATGCTTTAAATCAACTAGTACAAGTGGCTTTAGAGAAAAATCCAACTTTAGCTGCTGCGGATAAGTCTTTATTAGCGGCCAAAGAAAATGCGAATGCTCAATATGGGGCATTGTTCCCAACCATTGCAGCGACGGGAAATGTAGCTCGTAACTCTTATCCTCCAGCAACTTATGGCCAAACGAGCGGTAACAACAATACCTACAATTTATATGGTGCAGGCGTTAATGTGAGTTATCGACTTGACTTAACGGGTGGTGTTCGGCGTCAAATTGAAAGTGCTTTGGCACAAGCAGATTTTCAGAAGTACCAACTCGAAGGTGCTTACTTAAGTTTGACATCCAATGTGGTGGCAACAGCTATTCGCGAAGCTTCCCAAAGAGAGCAGTATGAAGCACTGGCGAAAATCTTAGAATCGCAACAAGATTTTGCAAAATTAGTCGGTAAACAATTTGAAATTGGTACTGTTTCGCAAATTGATGTCAGTTCCCAAAATACACTCGTCGCAAATTCACAAAGCCAATTACTCAATTTTGAAAAGAATTTAACCATTACTCAAAATCAATTAGCTGCTTTGATGGGTGGCTATCCGGGAACTTCGAGTCCTAAGATTGATTTAAAAACTTTGCATTTGCCGGAGCAGTTACCCGCCATGGTTCCTTCTGCTTTGATCGCGCAACGACCTGATATTTTGGCCGCCGAAGCATTGGTCAAGTCGACCAATGCGCAAGTTGGAGTGGCAACAGCCAATTTACTGCCGCAAATTAATTTAACCGCAAGTCTGGGCACTTCTGCTTTATTAAGTGATATGTTGTTTGGTCCACAGGCTACTCTTTGGACATTAGGCGCGGGTTTGACACAGCCGTTGTTTCAAGGCGGTTCTTTAACTGCAACTCGTAGGGCCGCAAAAGCCAATTATGAACAAGCGGCCTTGAATTATGAAGCGGTTGTAATTAATGCTTTCGTCGAGGTATCGAATGCCTTGAAGGCGCTTGAAGTCTCTGCTAAAAATTTAGAAGCTGCTGCTACGGCAGAAAAAAATGCTGGGATCAATTTGAATTTGGTAGAGCAACAATACCGCTTTGGTACAGCAAATTATTTGGCAGTGCTCAATTCACAAACCCAGTACCAACAAGCAAAAATTAATTTAATTAATGCTCAGGCAGACCGCTTTGCCTACTCAGCTGCACTCTACGCTACCTTAGGTGGTGGCTGGTGGCATCGGTCAGGGCCAGTGTCCCTGCGGGCTAATGCAAATAGTAACGCGCCAATTTCTCAAACGCAATTAACGAAGTGAAATGATTATGAATATGACAACTCCTCCAACTGATTCTAGTTCGAACAAATTATCAAAGTCACCCATGCGTAAAAGAATGATTATCATGCTTGCCAGCGTTGGCATCTTGATGGGTTTGATTATTGCCTTTAATGTGTTCAAAGGCATTATGATCAAAAAATACATTGCTGGTGCTGGTATACCTCCCCAAACAGTCACATCTATTCAAGCTGAATCCTTGCTGTGGCAACCCCAATTAACGACAGTTGGTAATGTTCGAGCATTTCGGGGCGTCGAGTTGGGCACCGAAGTAACCGGCCTCGTGAAAGAGGTATTTGTTAAATCTGGCCAAGAAGTTAAAAAAGGTGATTTATTGATTGAGCTGTCACAAGATGCTGACCGTGCTCAATTACAGGCATTGCAAGCACAAGCTGAATTAGCAAGGGTTATTAGTGAACGTGACAAGGCCCAATTAGCGATTAATGCGATTAGTAAAAATGCTTATGATTCGAGTCAGGCTGATTACAAGGCAAAATTAGCGCAAGTAGCGCAACAAACTGCCTTAGTTGAAAAGAAAAACCTACGCGCCCCATTCAGTGGCAAAGTCGGTATCGTGTCCATTAATCCTGGACAATACATTAATACGGGTGAAAAATTGTTTACCATTCAAACGGTTGATCCTGTTTATATTGACTTTACCATGGCACAAACCACTTCTGAAAATATCAAAGTTGGTCAAGTGGTGCATGTCAAGGCAGAAGGAATTAATCAAGATTTTTCTGGAAAAATTACCGCGATTAGTCCAAAAGTAGACTCAAATTCTAGAAATATCCAAATTGAAGCTTTAGTGACAAATGCGAATAAGAAGCTCCTACCTGGCATGTTTACGAATGTCAAAATTGAATCTGGTGAGAAAGTTAAATATATTACGATTCCAAATACGTCGATTGCTTACAACCCTTATGGGGCGATGGTCTATGTGGTCAAACGTGCTGAAGAACCAACCAGTGACTCCGCTAAAGATAAAGGAACTGCTGATAGTGCACCGAAGTTAGTCGCTCAGCAAATATTGGTAACGACAGGTCCTACCCGGGGCGATCAAGTAGCTATCCTGACAGGTCTTGCCGTCGGGGATGAAGTCGTTACTTCTGGACAGTTGAAATTAAATACAGGTACGCCACTCATCATTAATAACAGCGTGATACCTGCAAATAATATCAACCCAACTCCGCAGGAAAAATAATGTTTTGTTGTTTCGCTAAATTGTTGAATTGTATGAAAAGAGCCATTCTATGAATTTCACCGACGTTTTTATTAAAAAACCAGTAATGGCTTTAGTGGTAACTTTTTTGATTGTGTTACTGGGTTATAAGTCGTTTATGAACTTACCCTTCAGCGAATATCCAAAAACTCAAAACTCCACAATCACAATTACTACCGCCTACTACGGTGCAGATCCGCAAACGATTGCTGGATTTATTACTCAACCATTAGAAGGTGCGATTGCTCAAGTTCAAGGGATTGATTTTCTTTCTTCAACCAGCGTGAATGGACTGTCTACGATTATCGCTACCTTGAAGCTGAATTATGATGCCAATGCGGCTTTAGCGAATATCACGACCAAAATCACTTCCGTCAAAAACCAGTTACCTCCGCAAGCGCAGGCTTCAGTGATGGACATTAAAACGGGGCAATCCCTAGCGGCAATGTACATGGGATTTAATAGTGAAAATTTTGAGGCGAATAGCTTAACGGACTATCTATTACGGGTTGTTAAACCAAAGTTAGATGCGGTTGAAGGCGTTCAAAATGCTGAAATTTTAGGCGGTCGTAAGTTTGCGATTAGAGCATGGCTCGATCAAGACAAAATGGCTGGTTTAAATGTCAGTGCGAGCGATGTATACAAAGCCTTAGCAAGCAATAACTATTTGTCAGCGGTAGGTACGACTAAAGGTGATATGGTCAGTATTGACCTCAAGGCAAATACGGATTTACAAAAGCTCGAAGATTTTAATAGCCTAGTGATTAAGGCCAATGGCGCCGATATTGTGCGCTTAAATCAAATTGCAACGGTTACCTTGGGCTCAGAAGATTACAGTATCAATGTGCAATTTAGTGGCAAACAGTCAATTTTTATTGGTATTAACGCAGCCCCTAATGCGAACGTCTTAGATGTAGCGAAAAATGTCAGGGCTGTTTTCCCAAGTTTAGTGAAAGATTTACCGCAAGGAGTTCACGGACAAATTGTGTATGACTCCACGAAGTCGATTACAGCTTCCATCAAACAAGTTGAACATACGATTATTGAAGCACTCGTGATTGTCACGGTCGTTATCTTCTTATTTATGGGCAGTTTTAGAGCGATTGTGATTCCGATTATTGCGATGCCTTTATCCTTAATTGGTACCTTTATCATCATGTCCGCACTTGGCTATTCATTAAACCTGCTGACCTTACTGGCTTTTGTGTTAGCCATTGGCCTGGTGGTGGATGATGCAATTATTGTGGTGGAAAACGTCGACCGCCATTTGAAGGAAGGCAAGTCTCCCATGGAGGCTGCTCTATTATCCGCTAGAGAATTAGGTGTGCCTATCTTTGCGATGACGATTGTGTTAGTAGTGGTATTTATTCCGATTGGTTTTCAAAAAGGCATTACCGGCGCGTTGTTCTCCGAGTTTGTGTTTACCCTAGCCGGTTCCGTCGTCGTTTCTGGGATTGTTGCGTTGACCTTGTCGCCGATGATGTGCTCGAAGTTACTCAAGCATGACCATAATCCTGGTAGATTCCTCAGAACGATTGATGGTCTTTTCTTGAAATTAGAAAATAGCTTCCGTGTTCGCCTCAGAAGCTTGCTGACCACTTGGCAGGTGCTGGTCATTATGGGCGCTTTAATTTTGCTCTCCTTAGGCTATTTATTTGCCACTTCCAAAACGGAGTTAGCTCCTACGGAAGATCGTGGCTTGATTTATTTAAGTATGTCCGGGCCACCGAATGCGACAGTGAATCAAATGCAGACCTATGCAAATCAAATGTATGAAATCGCTTCAAAAGAAAAAGAGTTTATGCAGATGTTCCAGTTAACGTTTGCGAATAGTGGCTTTGGCGGTATTCTCTTAAAAGATTGGGATGAAAGATCGAAAAGCTCACTGACTTTTCAATCAGAAATTCAGCAAAAATTTTCTAGTATTGCGGGTATTAGGGCGCAGGCTTTCCATATGCCAGCTTTACCAGGGGCAACAGGCGCACCATTGCAGATGATTATTAAGACGACTGAGCCTTATGAGAACTTAAATGAAGTGACACTCAAGGTGGTTGAAAAACTCTATAAAAGCGGTCTCTTTTTCTTCGTTGATAGTGATTTAAAAATTAATAAACCACAAGATATCTTAGAAGTTGATAAAGACAAAATTGCTGCTCTGGGAATGACACAACAGGATGTGGCCAATGAGTTGTCGATTGCGATGTCTGGTGGATATGTAAATTACTTCGCGGCAGCAGGTCGTTCTTATCGGGTGATTCCACAAGTTTTACAGGTGAACCGTTTAAACACGGATCAAATTCTTAATCAGACCATTCGTACGCCGAAGGGCGATTTAATCCAAGTCAGAAACATTGCCAAGATTGTTCATAAAGTGATACCAAGTTCGATTAATCACTTCCAGCAGCTAAATTCTGCGCAATTGGTTGGAGCGTTTTTGCCTACAGTTTCTGAGGGTGAGATCATTGATTTCGTTACTAAAACGATTTATGAAGTGGCGCCAACAGGTTACTCCGTCGATTACTCAGGACCTACCCGTCAGTCTGTGCAAGAATCAGGTGGCTTTGTCGGGATTATGTTGTTCTCAATCGCAATCGTCTTCTTAGTGTTAGCTGCTCAGTACAATAGCTTCCGTGACCCGATCGTTGTGTTGGTTTCAGTGCCAATGGCAATTTTCGGTGCTTTAATTTTTATTAATTTAGGCTGGACGACGATTAATATTTACACAAAAGTTGGGCTTGTGACTTTAGTTGGCCTCATTAGTAAACACGGGATTCTCATTGTTGACTTCGCCAATCACTTACAAGCGGAAGGGCGGTCAAAGTTGGAAGCCATTATCGAAGCGACAAGTATTCGTCTCAGGCCAATTTTAATGACGACGGCGGCGATGGTTTTCGGTGTGATCCCATTGGTATTGGCCTCTGGTGCTGGAGCTGCAGGTACGAGTTCCATGGGTAAAGTGATCTTTACTGGCTTAGCACTGGGAACCCTCTTTACCCTGTTTGTGGTGCCAGCAATGTATTATTTCTTAGCGGCAGACCATCATCAAGCGGTCGATCACAATGCCAATGACGTAGCTCACGATGCAGAATCAGCTAGTTCACATTAACCAATGGATGTGCTCTAGGAAACTATCACGTCAGCAACTGGCTGTCGTCTGTAAAATAGCGAAGTGCAAGGGAATCCTTGGCTTCGCTTAAAATATTGCTATGCATTCAAAACAATCTACAACTAAAGCATTTAGAGACTTATTAATTTATCGGATTGCCTCCACCATCAGCTATCAAATGATGATGGTCGCAGTCGGGTGGCATATCTTTGAAATTACCCATGACGTCATTTCATTAGGTTTAGTTGGCCTAGCAGAGCTTGTGCCTTATTTTTTATTCGCACTCTACGCTGGCCATGCTGTTGATTATTACTCGAGAAAACTGATTGCATTTTTAGCTTGCCTGTTACACGTCCTCGTGGGGATATTTTTAATGTTGGTTGCATTGGATTATCTCCAACCTGCCACTGCCTTAATTTATCTTGGCGTTGCGCTCTTAGGTATCGGTCGCGCGCTCTTAAGACCTTCTTATCAATCACTGTTTGGCGAACTCATCCCACGTGAGGAGACCCCTAAATATTCTGCATATGCGTCTTCAGCTTTCCAAGCATGCGTGGTGAGTGGTCCTGCTATAGCCGGTGTCTTAATTGGTTTAATTGGACTAGAGTGGACCTACCTAACGGCAGGTGTCTTTGCCATGTTTGGTATGTACGCCATTGTTTTAGTAAATGAAAAGCAACATAGTAGTTTGGAACATAAAAACCAGTTTTTCAAAAGTTTAAAGATTGGTTTAAGTTACGTAAAAAACCACCATTTACTATTAAGCACGATGTCGCTTGATATGATGGCAGTCCTTTTTGGTGGAGCCGTGTCGATGTTACCTGCTTTTGTGAAAGAGGTACTCCATGCTGGGCCAGAGGCTTTGGGAATTTTACGCGCTGCGCCAGCTATTGGTTCGATGTTAACGGGTATTTATCTTGCCCGTCATCCGATCTTAAAGTACTCCGGTAAATATATGATTGCGGCAGTGGCCGGTTTTGGGGTATCGATTATCGGTTTTAGTTTGAGTCAAACGGTACTACTGAGCGTTGTATTTTTGACCTTAACAGGATTTTTTGATGCGATCTCCGTTGTGGTGCGTTCCGCGGTTTTTCAATTAACCACTCCTGATCAAATGCGAGGTCGGGTAAGTGCCATTAATGGCATTTTCGTGGGATCCTCGAATGAGTTAGGTGCCTTAGAGTCTGGTCTAGCAGCAAGTTTGTTGGGGCTGGTGCCATCCATTGCCTTTGGTGGAGTTGTCACAATTTTAGTAGCTGGAGCCACTTATTTTATGGCGCCTACCTTAAGAAAAATGGATTTAAAAGATTTAATTGAAGAACATGCGCAAGATCCAAAGCCATAAATTCCAAATATAATCGTTAAAATTCAAATAAATAAAATAATAGGAGATGTAATTGTGATAAACGCCCAATTGAAGCGGGTCATAGTAATTCTTTGCTGTATTTTAAGTAATCTGGCGGTAGTTGTAGGGGGAGTTCAAGCGAAGGAGAATTTTCCGACCCGTACTGTACGAGTTGTGATCCCTCATGCACCGGCAGGTCCGGCAGACACAGTGGCGAGAGAGCTCTCACATTACTTATCTTCTAAATGGGGCGAGTCCGTTATCAATGACAATCGGTCGGGGGCCAATGGTAGTATTGGCGCTGAGATTGTGGCTAAAGCCAACCCTGATGGCTATACCTTACTGCTCACTTCAATGGGGGTCGTTGCGGTAAATCCCAGCCTGAATAATTTAAAGTTTGATCCTTTAAAAGATTTAAGCCCTATCGCCCTCGTCGCTAATTCTTCAAATGTGTTGGTGGTAAATCCGAGCCTTGGCGTTAAAAATTTACAAGAATTTATTCAGTTAGTAAAAGCCAATCCTCAAAAAATGAATTTTGGTTCAGCTGGGGTCGGTACTGCTAGTCATTTATCGATGGAGCTTTTCAATCAAACGGCAGGTTTGAAAATGTTGCATGTTCCTTACAAAGGGGCATCACCAGCGGTAACGGATTTATTGAGTAACCAAATTCAAGCATTTATGTCGGGAACTACAGGCGCACTGCCCTATATTCAAGCAGGAAAGCTGATTGCTCTTGGCGTAACTAGCTCGGAGATGATTGCCATCTTACCTAATGTGCCACCGATAGGAAAAACTTTACCTGGTTTTGAATTGGGTAATTGGTATGGCCTGTTTGCTCCTGCTGGAACTTCTAAAGAATTAGTTCAGCAAATCAGTCAAGATGTGCAAGGGATTTTGCAATCATCAGATGTGAAAAAGAATTTATTCAAATCTGGTTTTGAACCAGTCCCCAATCAGACTCCAGAACAATTTGCAGCGTTCGTGAAAAAAGAAGTTGAACGCTGGTCCAAGGTGGTTAAATCAAGCAATATTCAAGCTAACTAAATCTATTTACTATGACAATTACTCAAGAACTCGTAAGACAATGCCTAGAGGTATTACCTTCTAAAATCACTAGCCTTGAACTAGACGCAGCAAAAAACTGCATGATTGATAGTATTGCTTGCGCCTATACAGCCTATCAAGAAAAACCGATTGAAATCCTTAAATCACTTTACCTGCATGATGCTACGCATCAAGGTGAATGTACCTTGATTGGTTATGGTCAATCTGGCAGAGCAGCTGATATTGCGCTGATTAATGGCACGATGATTAGTTTGCAACTGTTTGATGATAATCAAGCAGAAATGCGCGGTCATCCTTCCGGACCTTTATTGCCCGCGGTCTTAGCGGCAGCTGAAATAGCAAACGCCAGTATCGAAGAAGCATTAAAAGCGTTTGTCATCGGTTATGAAGTGGAATGTCGTTTTGGTACCATCTTAAATCCAACCCATTATGAAAATGGTTGGCACGCAACTTGTACCCAAGGCAGTTTGGCTGCCGTTGCTGCTGCTGGATATTTATTAAAGTTAACGCCTGAGCAAATGGCGTATGCCTTTGGTATTAATGCTTCACAAGCAAGCGGTGTGCGACGTAATTTTGGCACCATGACCATGTCGATGCACAGCGGTATTGCTGCTAGTAATGGCCTCAAAGCTGCGCAATTAGCAAAATTAGGATTTACTGGGGACCCAGAAATATTCGACGGCAAAATGAGTTTCGGGGATGTCTTTGCGAAGGATTGGAATAATGATTTATTAAAAGATAATCTACCAGAGTGGGGTGCGCCTTTTTTTATTGTAAAACCTGGACCAACTTTTAAGTTGTACCCTTGCGGTCGTCCACCACTCTTTGCGGTGGATGGCGTTTTACTCTTAAAAGAAAAATTTGGCGTCCAATTAGCTGATGTGAAGAAAATTGTGGCAGAGGTGAGTTTTCTATATCCAAGAACGCTCATTCATACGCGTCCTGTGAACGGGTTACAAGCAAAAGCTTCTTTAGAGTACTGTATTGCGACGAGTTTAGTTGACGAGCGTCCTGTTTTAAATTCTTTCACTGATGAAGCGGTCACTCGACCAGCTGTTAAAGAGTTGATTGAACGGATTGAAGTGGTTGTTCCACCGCATTTGTCAGAAGATATTCCGGCAGTTCGTAAAGCGCCCTTTGATCAACCTGTCACGATTCACATGCACTTGCAAGACGGCCGTGTGATTACTGAAACAGTGCCGATTCACAAAGGCTCACCGAAAAATCCTGCAAGTAGTGTGGAGTTACAAAATAAATTTAAAGATTGCTTAGGCTTATATTGTGATGAGCGTCAAATTGAGGAAGTGTTAGCTGGGATGGATCAGCCAGCAATGAAATTGCGGGATTGGATGAAATTGTTGCAGATCAAAAATAAAGGTTAAGCGATGCTGAAAATATTAGTCGAAGAGGACCGCATCCTACGGTTGATGCAAGTGTTACTGGATCCAAGTTGTACAGCAGAGCGGTTGGCCGCTTTTGCTGACTTTAACTCTACCGACCAACCCGATTTTCAAGGGTGGCTAGAGCAGATGAGAGCAGCTTTACCAGCACTATATCCAGCTCAGATTGTATTATTTCAAACTGAAGAAGAAATGCACAGCCATCTTCCTGATACCGATGTCTTGATTGTGGAAAGTGCCACTGTGGGGTCTACAGAATTAGGACTCGCGAAGCGCCTCAAGGTTGTTCAAAATTTTGGCCAATTAACTTTTAATATTGATCAATCAGCTTGTGCCCAGCAAGGTGTTGAAGTCTTTACTTTACGTCGTAGAACGAATATTGCGATGGCCGAGCATACGATGACTTTATTGCTAGCGATGGCGAAAAGAATGCCCTTGATTAGTGGCTTAGTAACAAGCAATCGATTAGCCGAAGCAGGTTTTCCGATCCGTCCATACGATAAAAGACATACGGCAGGAGCAAATTTTGGGCGTATTCCGAAGTTGCAAACTATCTCAGGAATGCGTTTAGGACTTTTGGGGCTCGGTGAAATTGGTTATGAAGTAGCCCCTTTAGCGAATGCTTTTGGCATGCAGGTGTCTTACTACAAGAGATCGCGCTTACCTGCAACCTTAGAGGAAAGTCTGCGCTTAAAGTACCTTAGTTTAGAAGCGCTTTTTTCTGAAAATGATTTTGTCAGTGTGCATATTCCTTTTAATGAAGAAACTACTGGACTGGTGAATCAGAAATTATTAGGGTTAATGCCACAAGGCGCTTTTTTAATCAATACTTCACGAGCCCAAATTGTGGACGAAAAAGATTTGATTGATGCGCTAAGTGCCGGACGATTAGGCGGGGTTGGTTTAGATGTGATGCGTCAAGAACCGGCCGCGGAAGATGATCCTTTATTACAATTTGCGGAAGTATTGGTTACCCCACATTTAGGTGGCGCTTCGAGAATGAATGGCTTAAATGATGCACAGGAGATGTTGTTGCGAATTCAACAGCATTTAGTTCAATAAATTTAATAGATCAATAATTACTATGACTGAATTAATCAAAACCTACTTAGATGAAATTGCCCCAGTAAACTTAAAATTACCTGCGCTAGCTTGTGATTCTCATTTTCATATTTTCGGCCCTGCCAGTACTTTTCCGTATATTGAGACCCGTAATTTCACGCCGGTGGACGCCACCAAAGAGCAACTCTTTGACTTACACCATCGTCTAGGAATCCAACGAGGAGTGATTGTCCAAACTGCCCTCCATGGTTACGATAATTCTGCAACTGCCGATGCAATTGCTACTCGACCAAAAGATTATCTAGGGGTTGCTTTAGCACCTGCAGTCACGGGCACAGACGAGTTAAAAAAACTGTATCAACAGGGTTTTCGAGGGATTCGCTTTAACTTTATGGCGCACTTAAAAACTAAAGATTCGATGGCAGATATTTTGGCCTTAACCCATCGCTTAGCGCCTTTAGGGATGCATTTACAAATCCATTTTGAACCGAGTCTGGTTCATTCCCTCAGTGGCGAATTAAAAAAATCAGCAGTACCAGTGATGATTGATCATATGGGTAGAGTCGATGCTAGTTTAGGGGTGAACCACCCAGATTTCCAAGGCTTATTACAACTCCTCAAAGATCCTAAGTTTCATGTCAAAGTGAGTGGCTTAGACCGAATTTCAAAAGTTCCGCCTTATGAGGATGGAGTACCTTTTGCTAAGACTTTAGTGGATGAATTTACGGACCGATGTGTGTGGGGTACTGACTGGCCACATCCTAACCACCATCATATTCCAGACGATGGTGTTTTGGTCAATTCCATTGCTAGGATTGCTGATAATGCAGAAAAAATCGAGCATATAATGGTAAAAAATCCACACCATTTTTATGGATTTGGTAACTTAGTTTAGCCAAACCCATCATCGTTAAAAACCATAGTCATATTAACTTTAGAAGAAAAACATCATGAGTACAGGAAGATTAGCAGGCAAAATAGCATTAATTACTGGCGCGGGTTCTGTTGGACCAGGTTGGGGTAATGGTCGTGCTAGCGCCATTCGATTTGCTGAAGAAGGCGCCTTAGTTTTTGCGACAGATATCGATCAGTCTAGATTGGATGAGACTTTAAAGTTGGCTGGTGATTTAGCACCCAGAATCAAGACAGGACTCGTTGATATTTTGCAATCCTCTTCCATTGAGCAAATGGTTAAAGAATGTATTGCTGCTTATGGAAAGATTGATATTTTGATGAATAACGTAGGTGGTTCAGCAAAAGGTGGTCCCGTTGAAATGCCGGAAGAAGTTTGGGATACACAGGTTGACTACAACTTAAAAAGTGTCTTTTTGACCTGTAAATATGTATTGCCGCATATGGTTGCAGCAAATTCAGGATCTATTATTAATATGGCATCCACTTCTGGCATGCGTTGGACAGGCGCCGCACAAGTTGCTTACGCGGCAACCAAGGCTGGCGTCATTCAACTCTCGAAAGTAGTGGCAGTGCAATACGCCAAGCAAAATATTCGCGTGAATACCATTGTTCCTGGACAGTTACATACCCCTATGGTCGAGACGCGTTTAGCTGGACAAAGGGCCGGCGGCGATGTGCAAGCTTTGCTCGCACAGCGTCAATCAAGAATTCCATTGCCATTTATGGGCGATGGTCGTGATACTGCAAACGCAGCAGTGTTTTTAGCGTCTGATGAATCAAGGTTTATTACTGGCACAGAAATTGTGATTGATGGTGGTATGTCCGCTCGTTGCGATTAAGGATAAATAATGAAAATGATTTTGAATAAAAAATTTCTGCAACTGAGTTTGTGTGGTTTGGCGCTCTCCTTTTCGACAGCGCAAGCCCAATCGAACTCAATTAAAATGTTAGTCGCCTTCCCGCCCGGAGGCCCGGTAGATTTTGTGGCAAGAACCATTGCTGAGCCATTAGGTAAAGAGCTAGGCGTGCAAATTGTGATTGAAAATAAGCCTGGTGCCAATGGTGCTATTGCTGCGGAATATATGGGTGCAAACCCTGCTGATGGCAAAGTCTTATGGTTTACTAGTGCCGGTGCAGTTGCAATTAATCCTGGCTTGTATGAGAAACTTTCTTATAACCCGTTAAAAGATTTAGCAGCAATCTCTCTGGTTGTAAACAATGTGGAAGCGTTGGTAGTAAATCCGGCTAGTCCCGCCAATAATGGTTCTGAGTTAGTCGCATTAGCCAAGCAAAGAGATGTCATGATGGCCTCTTCTGGCACGGGGAGTGTGCCTCACTTAGCGATGGAGCAGTTAGCTGACTCTACGAAAGGACGCTTTTTACATGTCCCTTACAAAGGTGCCGCCCCAGCAATTACGGACGTCATGGGCGGTCATGTGGATGGCTTCTTTGGCGATATTCCTGGTTTAATTTCTTATATCAAGTCTGGCAAATTAAAAGTCATCGGCATTGCCGCACCTAAGCGTAGTGTTGTTTTACCTGATGTAAAAACGTTTACGGAGTTAGGAATCGCCGGTGTTGACTCCAATAATTGGTATGCAATGTTCGCTAAAGCAGGTACTCCAAAATCTGAAATTGATCGTATTAATGCCGCCGTGAAGAAGGTCTTGGCAACTGAAGCAACTAAATCCAAATTATTGGCTTCTGGTGCAGAACCGGTCGGCTCTAGTCCAGAGGAGTTAGATCATATTCTGAAGGCAGATATCGCTAAATGGACCAAATTGATCAAAGCAAAGAATATTAAACCAGAGTAATGCCATTAAAGATTGAAATTATTTTTTAAAGTGTGACCTTAGAGGGTTGTTGAAATGCAAAAAAGAATCTCGCCAGTAGTACCCGGTAGTCGTCCTGAATTAGCTGAAATTGAAGCGAACATCTTAAAAGAAAGAGGCAGAATCTCACCTCTTTATCAAACTTTATTGAATAGCCCCGCCATTGCGCACGGCTGGGAGACTTTATTAACGGCAATTCGTAATAAAAACTCATTACCCGCATCGCTGCGTGAGATGATTATTTTGCGTGTTGCAATTATTAACCGTGCTCCTTATGAGTTTGATGCGCATGTTCCGCATGCTTTAAAAGCAGGACTTTCTAATGAACAATTAGACGCCTTAAAAGCGCCAACATTTGAACAAATCTTACCAATTTTTAATGCGCTTGAGATGGCTGTGCTGCGTTTAACTGACGTGATGACCTTGCAAATTCAAGTGCCAGATGAAGTTTTTGCGCCGATTCGGGCTAATTACAACGATCAAGAAGTGTTGGAGGTAGTTGCCACGATTGCTTCTTACAACATGGTCTCAAGACTTTTAAATGCATTACATGTCGGACATTAAAAGAGCGTTCAATTTATAAATCATCATATGGGAGATCATCATGTCACACCGAATTTTAAAAATGTTAGGTGCCTTGAGCTTTTGTTTGTTAGGAACCTTATCACAAACGATCATGGCTGCTGATCTCAATGTGATGGCTTCAGTAGCCTTTAAAGAGGCTTATTTGGAGATGCAACCTGAGTTTGAAAAAATCACAGGCAAAAAAATTAACACGCTTTGGTTGCCAACGGTTGAAATTATGAATCGTTTGAAGGCGGGTGAAAAGTTTGATTTAGTGATTATGTCTTCAATTAACGTTGAACAACTCATGAAAGAAGGCAAGCTTTTGAATGGTACGCGTCAAGATTATGTGAAATCTGCCATTGGCGTTGGCATTCCAAAGGGTGCAAAAAAACCAGATTTAAGTACTGCGCAGTCGACGAAAGAAGCACTACTCAATGCGAAGTCGGTTGGTTATTCAACGGGTCCAAGTGGCGTTTACTTGGCCGCTTTATTTGATCGAATGGGCATTGCTGAAGCCCTAAAACCTAAATTGAAAATTGTGCAAGGTGAACCAGTTGGCGCATTAGTCGAGCGCGGTGAGATTGAGATTGCCTTACAACAAATTCCAGAAATTTTATCCGTTCCAAAAATTGATTATGCTGGCCCATTACCTGCTGAGCTCAACAGTACGACTATTTTCTCTTTTGTCTTGATGGATACGCCAAAGAGTAAAGATTTAGTGTTGGCTTGGATGGATTTTTTAAGAACACCTAAAGCAGTGCCAATTATTAAAAAATACGGACTCAATCCTGCTTGGTAAAGCTTTAGTGCCTGATAAAGTTTAGAAAAAAAAAGCTCCTGAAGTAACCATCAGGAGCTTTTTGCTATCTTCGCTTCCAGCAATCATTATTTAATCAGCTTTTATTGCCGCTACAATCCGTAGTGGGCCACCGCTACCACCAGCAATTTTCATTGGCAAAGCAATAATGTAAGCCCCGGTTACTGGTAGAGCATCTAAATTTGTTAGATTTTCAAATCCTGAAATATTGTTGCCTAACAGAATCCGGTGAGTCTGAAAATCTTTTGATTGGCCATAATCAATACTCGCCGTATCAATCCCTACCGATTTTGGTAATCTGTTTTCGACTAGCCAAGTACTTGCCTCCGGTGAAATACCCGGAAAGTGTAATTCTGGGATTGCTTCCATGCCTTTTTTATCGGTACCAAAATATTCTTTTCGGTTGGGATACAACTTGGCATAGCCTGTATTGAATAAAACAATACTTCCCTTAGGAATCACTCCATTTGTTTTTTCCCAATCCACCAGGTCTTGAGGACTAATCAAGTAATCAGGATTACTTTGCGTCTTAGCACTCACGTTAATCACGACAGCATGGCCTGTGAGTGAACTGAGAGGAATTTGATCAACAGTCCAACCTTTTTCTGCAAAATGAATAGGCGCATCTAAATGGGTTCCACCATGCTCAGGTGTACTAATGGTATAGGACGAGTAAAAATAATTACCCGGCGTTTGCCGTTAAAAAAAATATTGACTTTTATTCCTAAAAAGGAATAATTTGGTCAACGTCAGGCAACAGTAAACCCTGACTAACCCGTGGCATTTGCATTCCCGATACACAGTTAGCACTGCTTAAGTTCTTCATTGAGCTCAAGGGCGCAGGCAAATTACCTGACTGTGTATGCGCTTTTTGCGCGGCTATCAGACTTTTCCGAATATCAGACCAGTGACTCCATACATGTTTCCTGTGATTCCTTGCAGGTAACGGGAAAGTGACATGTGAACCATTGCGAGTTGGCACAAAGACCACTCGCTTAGTCGGGTTCTCAGAAAAGCCTAAACCTCGCCGTGCAATGGCAATTGCAGCGGCTTGGTGAATTGATAAACCATGTGCTTGCGCGTAATTGACTGCGCCGATGGTGCTGGTAAAGGCAGGATTAACTTCAATCACCTCGATCCCCGCTCTAAAACACGCAGCTTTAATGGTTTGGATTATTTTGTTATACGCCAAGCTGGAAAGCATCCGAGCATAATCAGGATTGGACTTGCTTAATGCTGCTTTCTTTTTAGAAAAATCCAATTGTTCCATCACGATTGGCCTGCAAGTGTTTTTGGCAAGCTCAACCAGTACCTTTACTTGATCGCCAATGATGGCGCCTGCCTGACGGCTAGTTTTGTGATGCAAATGCAAAGGCAATTGACTACTCGATATCCAATTACCGCGATGGTCAATTTGCGATACTGCAAGATGGTCGCTATTCAAATCAACGCCAATAGCACCACAATTGCGATTGCTGATTCTTTTGGGTGCAATGACATTGGTAGAAACAAAAAGACGATAACCTGCTTGATCTCGCACAAAGCGGTAGGTCAACGCATTGCCTATGCGCTGTTTACCCTTTCGCATATCGCCATCCGCTCTTTCTACGCGTACACAAGAATTGATCGCCGCAAGAATATTGTCCTTGCCATAAGCAAAATCTAAAGCGGTAATATGCAGATATTTTCCAAGATTGAGGCTATCTGGCAAGCGAAGTTGCAAACTGAAATGACCGTCGACCTGTTTTAGCTGGCAAAGCATATTGCCAGCACTCTCATCTTTAGAACCCACGAAAAAGCATTGATTGGCGCGACTAGCCCGCCAATCAGCTTGCCACTCTTCATGATTTTGATAGCCATTGGCTTCCAAATGGTATTGGGCATGAAAGAGTTTGCGTGTACCAAAGCAAATAGCATACGATTTGATTTCTTTTTGCTTTTCAAAATCAGACAATTTGCTCATCAATATGGCTAACTTGCGCTGATACTGATGGAGGCTAAATAATTGCTTCTGAGATAAAGACTTTCTCTTTTTAAGGTTAGTAATCTTGATCCGCATTTTGCCAATGCGAACCTTTGTCTCGCTAATATATCTTGTTAACAACTCTTTAATGGATTGTTTTTTTCCATCAATGGATATCGCAATACTATTAAACATTCGCGCAGAAATACCAAAATGTTCAATAAAGTAGCGTTTTAATTCATTACGCGTAAGATTTTCCGCTTTTTGCATAGCATACAGCTTTCGCTCTAAACGCGAATGTAAATCACAAAGCGCATCTAACGCTAACAGTTGCTCAGGGCTTAAGTCCAAGCGAGTTTGGTAAGTAAAAACCGATGATTCAGTCATCGTTGATGTCCAACTGAATAGCGCCAATCGCTTTATCGGCCTTATTTTTCGCAGAACGCTTGCCATATAGTCTTGCGCACATCGACACAATCACTTCGTGCAAATCTCGTACGATATCGTCCTGGACTTCATTTTCATCAACAACAATGATTTTGCGACCGCTAGCTTTCAGGCTTGCTTCAAGATAGCTAAATCCAAAACGCGTTAATCTATCTCGATGCTCAACAATAATGGTGTTGATATTTTTATTGGCAAGTAGGCGTAGCAATCCTTTGCGCTGACCGTTCATTCCTGAGCCGATCTCTTTAACCTTGTCGGAAATGAGGATTTGGTGTTCTATTGCATAGTCTACTAATCTTAATAGTTGCCTATCTAAATCCTTCTTTTGGTCGCCAGAGTTGACTCTGGCATAAATGGCTGCAGTTTGCACCGGCTCATCATCGGGAAAAACAAGAATGGTGCCATTCGGCAATTGCTCTGAACGAACGGGTAACTTATCGCTTTTATACATATTCCACGCACTGCGATAAGAGACACCTTTAGTTTTTGCCCAAACACTTAATTTCATGATGATATTTTATGATGAAAGGCAATAAAAAGATATGTTTATTTATACAGTTGCCAACCCCTTAAATTCTTCCGTATGTTCAAAACCTTTTACATTGTTAGGCCAGTAAAGAGTGGACTGATCATAGGCATGCGATAAGTCGACCCATTTTGCTTTATTTAGATCTACCGCTGGATTATTTTTAGAAGGGGAGCAGGCATACAGTCCCAATGTAAGAATTAAAGTGAATGATATATAAGTAAATTTGCGCATATTTGTTACTCTTTCAATCCTGATTCTGAGTTAATCAATCAAAAAATTATACATAGAGCCTGATGGCAAAAGTTTAGGTTTAATTCATAGGCAAAACTTTTAAGTGTTGGCAAAGTCTAATGAGTTAGTCATCACTTGTTGTAGCTGCTTCAGGATAGAGATTTGGTAGTAAAAACTGAAGAGCCTTTAAAGGAAAGGCGAATTGGACAGGTGATTTATGGCTTTTACTTTTAATTAAACCAATTTGAATCAAACGAGATAGTAATGATCTAGCATTACGTTCACCTAGTCCGGTCATCTGTAAGAAGTCGCCTCTATTTAAGGGGCCAGTTAAATACAGGTGGTATAGGGGTATTATTGCTTCTTTGCGAATTAATTTATCCTGGCTTGACCAAAAAATGATAAGTGCTTCAATGTGATTCTTCATCTTTGTCAGTTCAAGCATTTTTTCCATAAAACTTACTTGGTCATTTGCAATATTTAGAAACCAATCGCACCATTTCGATAAGGATTTGTCACTTAAGTTTCCTCTGCCATCTAGATCACCTTGTCTTGGTGAATCAGCTGCTGAAAGGTATGCGTAGTAAGCATCACGGTTGCGAGCAAGCCCTCGATTCATGGACCAAAGTCCCTTTGTTAGGGGAAGTAGACTTAAATGCGTCTGTAAACGTACTGCCCTCCCGTTACCATCTAGGAACGGATGAACCCACATCGCACGTTGGTGTTCGCATGCAATGGCAATGAGGCCTTGTTGAAAACTCACTGATTTTGCGTAAACATTATCCATTCTTGCTAAAAAATTAGGTACGCTAGTCCAAATTGGAGGTTCATGGATACCAACAGTTACATCTTCTTTTCGAATCTGCCCAGGCTCAATAATTCTAGCATCAGGAGTGGTTCTGTCTTGAGGTGCGAGACGACTATACAATGCCTGATGCGCATCTACTAAAATGGAGGAACTAAGAGTGGTTTCCAATCCTAAAGTCGTAAACTTTTCAAGTTCTTTCTCCGCTTCAATGTAAGCAACTGCAATTCTTTGAAGTTTTGCAGTGTTCGGCTTATCCGAAAAATCCTTTACTAAGGCTCGTTCAATATTTACTGGATGCGTGCCTTGACCCTCGATACGGTTCGAATAATAAGAGTTCATAGACCGAACTAGTTCTTGAATCGATGCAAGAGTACTCGAGTGAATTCCAAGACCTAAACGAGAAGACCTTTCTATAATCTCAATCGCTTTCGGATTTAATGATTCCAGCTTTGTTTGTGGCAACAAAGGCTCAAATTGATGAATTTTAGAATAATGAGAAGTTATGATTTGACTCATTTCTGCCGGTAAATTTGCCGGTTAAAAATTAAATAATAATCAATAATAACAGTTATTTAAGTAAATAAAAAGATAATATTTTAAATTATTTCTGCCGGTAAATCTGCCGGTAAAATCACCTCTTCTCCAACGGGAAAGAGATGATTTTCGGTAATCTTTACGAATGTTTTTGCATGAACTCGTGAAATTTATCTGCCATTTGTGGATAGTAGTCCTTCCACATCGGGAAATGGATCAAATCAATATCTTGATCTTCTATCGGCAACTGAAATAATTCGCTGTTGGGGATTAATTCAGCTGCAGCAATACCATTCACGCTGGCATGGGTTTTATCATTACCAGGCACCACTAAGACAGGCAGTTGATAAGCAGCTAATTCAGCGTTTTCCATCCCCATGACAGGGCTTCTAGGACCTTGCAAAAACTTGCCTAACCAGTGTTCCATTTGTGCAATATAAACCTTGGGGTCCATCTTCATTACATACTCTCGGTTCGCAGGATTGAGAGCTAATCGTTCTTGATAGGGCAGTGTTTCACAAAGTCCTGCCATGCCACCTTCTTTGACTGCATTAATGTATTGCAAATAGTACATGGTAGGTAAGCGACCTGCCGCAAATTCACCGCCCGTCACACGCATTAACAGTAAACCACGCACTGCCTCGGGGTGCCTGCGTTTTACAAGCATACAAAGCCTTGCACCTGCTGATGAGCCACTGAAAAATGCAGGCAGGGCATTTAAGCTTTTCATGAGCAGATAGAGGTCATCGGCCCAAATTTCTTCTTCGCCTTCATCACCCTCAAAGAGCATTTGGGAGGCACCTAAACTTCTGCGGTCATGAACTACTACGCGATAACCGTATTTAGCAATCGTTTGAGCAAATAACACCATCTCTTGATGGCTATTGCGTCCACCAGAATTTAAAGCTAACCACGGACCTTGCGTTCCAATGACTTCATAAAAAATTTGTACACCACGAATATCAGCGTAAGGCATTTCGATAACTTTCTAATAGAGTATGAATGAGATATGAAAAAATTTAGTCGATTTTAATGTTGGCGTCTTTAATCACTTTGTCCCACTTGGTGACTTCACTGCGGACAAACTGTTTAAAGCTTTCAGGACTATCACTACCGATGTCATAGCCATACGTCGCAGCTTGTGCTTTATAGGCATCAGTACTCATTACTTTATTGAGGTCAGTAAATAATTTGGTGATGACATTGGGTGGTGTCCCTTTTGGCACGAAAATACCATTCCAACCAGATGCTTCTACGCCGCTTAAACCTGCTTCTGCAAGGGTGGGCACATCCGAAATAATATTAATACGTTTCGGCCCAGCAACGCCTAATGCTTTTAATTTACCGCTTTTAATGTGCTGTGCAATCACTACTGGTGCTAAATAAGCCACCATGACATGTCCACCCAATAAATCAGGCATTTCAGCGCCAATGGCTTTATAAGGTATTTCGGTCATTTTGATGCCAGCTCTTGATTTGGTGAGTTCACCCAATAGTTGGGTAATGGAGCCAGCACCACCTGAGGCGGAAGTGATTTTTTGTGGATCTGATTTAGCCAGTGCGAGAAATTCTTTTAAATTATTTACACCCAGGGAAGGATGAACAACCATCACTAGAGGCACGCTCACAACGCGGGTGACTGGTTCTAAGGCATCACCCAATTTACAACAAGAATTTTTGGTTAAAAGATCATTGAGTGCATTGTTGACGTTGCCATGGAATAAGGTATACCCATCCGCCGGTGCACGGGCTGCTTCTGCGGCGCCAATGGAGCTATTAGCCCCTGGTTTGTTGTCGATAATAATTTGTTGACCAAACAATTCCGTGAGACCAGGTACTAAATCTCTTGCTGCATTATCCACAGCACTACCCGGGCCAGCTGGTTCGATAATTTTGACTACCTTGTTGGGATAGTTTTGAGCAATACTTGGAAGTGAACTAAAAAGCATCAGCCCAGTTAAGCTGATGAATAAACCTTTACGTAAAAGTTTCTGCTGGATCATGCTGTCTCCTTGAATGAGTTTGATCGTAATTTATTATTGTTATCTTGATAATTGTTTGTCTTAGCCCTGAGAGACTTTGAGTAAAAAGCTCTTCATGATCTCATTAAATCCCGCTGGATTTTGCAAGTTGGCAATATGTGCAGCTCCTGGCACAGGTGTGTAATAAGCATTCGGAATTTTTTGCGCAATCTCTCGCATAATCGGTTCCGGTCCCCCCACTTTATCTTCTGCACCACCCATCAACATGGTCGGTACTTTGATTTGTCCCAATTGATCCTCTACATCAAGTCCCACAAAGGCACTGACAACTCCTAAATAACCTTCCGTGCTAGTACCCCGAATCATTTGCCGCACTGCTTCTAACTTTTCTGGATAGGCTTGTTTAAAGGACTCAGAAAACCATCTTTGCGCAGTGTTTTCAACAATCGCTTCAATGCCACCTTGTTTGACTGTCGCCATTAATTGATGCCACATCGCCGCAAACTCTGGCACCATTTTTGCTCTACAACAACAAGGTAATAGGCTGAGTAAGCGCTCAGAATGATGCACACCCATCGCTAAGGCAATAGAAGCCCCGAGACCAAGACCGGTAAGGTGGCTTTGTTGAATACCTAGGGCATCCCATAAAGCAATTAAATCGGCACTTAATAATTCGATGGAATAGGGAGCAGGCGTTGCTGAACTTTTGCCTTGGCCCCTAAGGTCGTAACGCAGAATATGAAAATCATCTTTTAAGGCAGCGACTTGATCGACCCACATGGTAGTGTCGTTTGTGATGCCGGTGACCATGGTGAGCCAAGGTCGATTGGGATTGCCATCTAACTCATAATGCATTTGAATCCCATTTGCTTCGATGAACATAATATCTCCGTGAATTGTGTAATTTATTTAAAAAAATCTTGTTTCATGAGTTGGGCTGCATTCCCACAACATACTTTATGGATATCCTCTGGGGAAAGGCCCACAGAAAACACGGATTTAATCCCTTCCCGAATATACATCTCGCCACCTTCGGGATCAAATGGACAGTCGCTAGCAAATACAACTTGCTCGCTACCAAAAAAATCTAAGCCACAACGCAGGGCAGAGGCAGAGCCGCCTAGAACCGTGTCGCCATAAAACATCTTAAAGTAGTCAATCGGAGCTTTTTTTAAGTTCTTTAAAACATCTTTTTCTGCACCATCGGAACTTCTTGCACCTAACTGCGCCCATAGTGTTTCTGCTCGTCCCCCGAAATAGGGCAACATGCCACCACAGTGATGAGTAATCAGTTTTAAATCAGGCACCTTATCAAATAAGCCTGAAAAAACCATCCGAGTCATCGCCAAGCTCGTCTCAGCAGGCCAGCCTAATACTTGCCAGAACTCGTATTTCGATTTTTCCTCATCGACGTAATCGGGTTTGTTGGCAAGCCTGATGGGATGCATCCAAATAGGTAACTGATAATGATTCGCCATGCGCTCAAAAATCGGCAAAAATTCAGGATTGTCGATCGCTCGACCATTCACACTCGTTAAGATTTGAACTCCGACAGCGCCCATTTTTTCAATCGCAAATGCCATTTCCTCGAGTGCAGCAGCGGGATTATTCATGGGTAAACTAGCCACAAAACTTGGGAACTGATCCGGCCATGTTTGACACATTTCATACATTCCCTCATTCGCAATGCGAGCTAATTGAGGAGATAAATCAGGTCCGCCTAACATTTCAGGGGAAGGCACTGCGAGAGAAAGAATTTGTTTGACATGTGGCCATTTTTTCAACATTTCTACTCGGGCAGGAATGTCCCAAAGTAATTTCAAACTACTCATCCGTTTGGCGAGGCCAGGATCACTACTGTGAATTTTCATTTCCTCTAAGTATTTGAGAGGCATGACATGATTGTAAATATCAATACAAGGTTGATTGGTGTCCATAATTTATCTTTATTAGTCTTGGGTGATGTGTGCTTGAGTTACAACATTTTTCCAGCGTTGCATGTCATTTTTCATTAAAGTACTGAGTTGTTCAGCGTTGAGAATGTTGACGAAGATCCCTTGATCTTTTAATTGTTTTTTGACATCGTCTAATTCCATGACTTCGGTGAAGTCTTTGTACAACTTATTTTGAATTTCTTTTGGGGTGCCTGCAGGAGCTAAAACACCATACCAAGGGAACAGATTTTCAAACTCTGGGATGCCCTGTTCTAAAAAAGTTGGGATTTCCGGCAATAACTCTGAACGTTTGGACCCTGTTACGGCAAGCATTTTTACTTTACCTGATTTAGCGAAAGGTAATAAAGAATTAAAAGTAGCAATCATGACTTGCACTTGACCACCAATTAAATCTGTTTGGGCGCCTGATAAACCCTTATAAGGTACATGAACCAAATCTAGACCTTTGATACTTTTTAAAAGCTCCATCGATAGGTGATGTGGGGTCCCACTACCAGGAGAAGCATAGTTCATTTTCCCAGGCTTACTTTTGATGAGCGTAAATAAGCTATTGAGATCTTTTGCCGGTACGTCGTTGTTAATCGCTAAACCGTAACTAGCTACCGCTAATCTAGCAATTGGCGCTAAATCTCGCATTGGATCGTAGGGCAAGGATTTATAGATGGACGGTGTCATCGTAATCGTATCAATTGCCATCAATAAAGTAAGCCCATCCGGCGGAGATTTTGCGACTTTATCAGTACCTAAGTTACCACTCGCACCAGGTTTATTATCAACAATGACAGCTTGTTTCCAACGCTCCGCTAATTTAGGGCTAATAATCCGTGCAATCGTGTCACTGCCACTACCAGAGGTAAACGGTACCACTAAAGTAACTGGTCTACTCGGGTAGTTTTGAGCATCAGACTGAGCATGCACTACAGAAGAAAACATCGTGATGACGGAGGTGATCACCCCAAGCAATAGGAGGGGAGATTTTGGGATCCAAGTAGGGTGGTTTTTCATTAGAAGACTTTCTAGTGTTGTTTACTCAATCGACATTTTTGCTTGCTTGACAACGATTTCAAACTTCTTCGATTGCAGTTCTGCTTCTCTGGCGACTTCCGCAGGATTGGTAAGCCAAGGCTCAAATCCAAAAGTGGACATATTCTTCTGGACATCAGGATCTTTTAATGCAATGAGCGTTTCTTGATTGAACTTATCAATTGCAGCTTTAGGAGTACCTTTGAGAGCGTAAATGGCAACCCACGTTTTTAGTTCAAAATTCTTTGGCCCACCAGCTTCAGAAACAGTAGGTATATCGAGGTAACCAGTTAAACGCTTGGGTGCGGCAATACCTAAAAATTTCACCTTTTTTGCCCGGTACAGCGGACCTGCAGAAGCAGCTGTACCAAAGGCCCAATCAACTTCACCATTGGCAACAGCGTTATAGACGGAAGGCAAATCTTTATAAGGAATATGATTCATTTGCGTGCTAGTTTCGGCTTCAAACATGGCCGCGCCAACGTGTCCTGCACTACCAACACCCCAAGAGGCAAAAGTTAACGCACCACTTTTTTCTTTCGCTGAGGCAATCAGATCACCCACGCTATTCCACTTCGAGTTTGCTGGTACAACGATAAAGAAGTTGGTCCAATAAAGAGGTGTCGCAGGTTCAAAGTCTTTATTAAAATCAAAGGGCATTTTTTTAAATAAATGCTGTTGTAGTGAAACGTGGGTATTGTCCACTTGTAAAAAGGTGTAACCATCTGCGGGTGATTTTTTTACCGCGTCGACAGCTAACCAACCATTCGCTCCTGGACGATTATCCATAATGATGGCTTGGCCTACTTGCTTGCCCACTTTGTCGCCCACATTTCGCATCAGCGCATCTGGTCCACTACCTGCTGAAAATGAAGTGACAATCCGAACGGGTTTATCTGGATAGTTTTGTGCCTGAGCATTCAGAGCGCACGAGATGAAGCCGCAGAATAAAGCTATTTTTGTAAAAAAACGCATGATTGCCTCCTCCTAAAGAGAGATGATTTATTAATTTTTAATATTGACCACTAATTTTATATAAGAATACTTTAGCATCCTCAGGTATTTCATCAGCCGTCCAGGCTACATGTTGGTCGGGACGAATGAGGGTGAAGCGGTTTGGATAAAGTTGGCCGATGGCAGATTCGGTTGGTTGAATGACTTTGAGTGGGATTTGTAACTCTTGAGCAATGCTCATCAACCGCTGGGCTTGCCCTGTAGGATCAAGGTCGGATAGTAATAGCGTAAAACCAAGGCCAAAATGATCGTACAGTGAGGAGCCATCGTGTAGCCAAGCGTGCGGGGCCAGGCAACCAGCTCTTGAGGAAGGAACATAGTTGATGAAGTCGTTCTCAGGGTAGGGCTTGCCGTCGTACAACATGACTGGAGAATGCTCATAACGGTAACCAAGAATAACCCCTAAGGTCGTGAATTCACGCATCTTGGATTGTTCAATTTTCCGGCCTATTTGCTGTCGTAGAGACTGACCCTGTGCATTATCGTCTTCTAAGCCTTCTTGCCATAATTGGTTGCCTAATACGGCATGATTGACGACTGCTTCATTCATCACCAGGTCATGCACAGGACGACGCTCTAGCTCATAGCTATTTAGTAATTCAGGCCCGCCCCAACCTTGAAGATTGGCAGCAATTTTCCAGCCGAGGTCAACCCCATCGGCGATTCCCATATTCATGCCGTAACCACCAAATGGTGGGTGCAGGTGACAGGCATCACCAGCTAAAAAAATGCGGCCTTGGCTATAGTGAGTGGCGATTAATCGGCTAGCAATCCATTCATCTGAGGAGAGCACTTCGTAGGGTAAGTTAATCCCAGTTGATTTTTTTATTAGTTCCGTGGCGCCATTTAAATCAAACTTTTTGTCTTTATCGACACCCGTTGGCATGAAAAACCAACGATCTCGATCCATTGGCCCGATTAAGCCTGGCGCATCTGGGTTCACTTGCCAGTACATAATGGCCGGCCCAAGTTCATGGGCTTTATCGAGGCCAGGGGCACTAAAGACAATATTGTAGTTTTTTGATAAACCCTGCTGTCCTTCCATCTTGGCGTTGATCACATCCCTTACTTTTGAGCGAGAGCCATCTGCGCCAATTAGATAATCACAATGAATCTCAGAAATCTCACCCGATTGACGATTTTTATATTTGGCCACTACCTTTTGCGGTGAGGTTTCTACTTCTAGTAACTCGGTATTAAACAGAATTTTTACACTAGGTAAGGTCAAGGCATGGGCTCTCATCACCTCTTCGACGGTGTACTGAGGAATCCATTGTGAATGCTCCGAATAAAGAGGATTCCGACCGGGGGCACAATAAAAGGAGTTTTCAAAGCGCATTAACTCATAACCAGATAAACGCGTACAAAACACCACATTCGATGGATAGTTCAGGCCCAAAGGAGATGCTTTACGTAATTGATCCGCAATACCCCAGCGACGAAAATGCTCTCTGGTTCTGGCATTGGTTGTTTTTGCCCGCGGCGCATAACCGACCCGTTCATTGCGCTCAATTACTAAGCATGCAATTCCACGTTGGCCAAGTTCAATTGCACTGGCAAGTCCTACAGGGCCTGCACCGACGATTAATACGGCTGGCTGATTCTTGGGCATAGGCTGTCTCGATGATTTTTATCGTAAATATATGTATAAATCCCAATGATTTGATTCAAATCATTAAAATGATATGATAAATAATTATTTTAAATCTAGTATAAATTCATAAAAACATTGTTTGGGGGACAAAACTCGAATGGGTATTTCCAATTAGTCCAATCAGTGCTAATCAATTGAAAGGAATGTCAAATGACCGTTTTAGTGAACCCTGATCTTGTCGAAAAAGTCGTTTTAGGCAATCGTATTTTGTATCATCTTGGCGTTTTAGACGGTTTTGGACACATTAGCTGTCGGTTAGATAACTCGCCCGAGCATTTTTTACTTTCTGCCAACCGCGCTCCTGGGCGGGTAACCAAAGATGATATTCTTTGCTTGGACTTGAATGGAGATATCGTCAATCCCACCGATAAGCGTTCCTATTTAGAGCGTTTTATTCATAGTGAGATTTATCGTAGTCGTCCTGATGTGATGTCGATTGTCCACAGTCACTCTGCTAGCGTGATTCCTTTTGGTGTTACAGGTACTCAGTTAAAACCCATCTATCACATGAGTGGTTTCCTCGGCGGTGGTACAGCCTTGTTTGAAATTCGTGACGCAGTTGGTGAAGATAACGATCTATTAATTAGAGATAAGTATTTGGGCGAAGCCTTGGCGAAATCTTTAGGTGGTTTTAATTGCGTTTTAATGCGTGGACATGGCGCAACGATTGTTGCCCCAAGTGTTGAAGTAGCTGTTTTCCGCTCGTACTATGCAGAATCAAATGCCAAATTGCAGTTAACTGCAATGGGTATGAATGCGCCGATTACTTATTTGCATGAAAAAGAAGCCCATAATGCGATGGTAACTAATGAAGGACAGATTAAACGGGCTTGGGACCTTTGGGTTGGCCAAGTTGCTGATCAAGTTGAGTAAAAACTAAATAAGGTAGATGCCGATGTTTTCTAACTATGTAAAAAACAGCCTTGCGTGCTTAATTGGTATTGTTGGCTTGAGTGCAATGAGTGTTCAAGCACAAAGTAATTATCCTACTCGACCAATTAAAATGATTGTGCCTTATGCCACGGGTGGCGGTTCAGATATTTTAGCTCGCGCAATTGGTGCCAAACTCCAAGTACTATGGGGTCAGGGCATTGCGATTGAAAACCGCCCCGGCGCTTCAGGCAATATTGGTACAGAGGCTGTGGTTCACGCACCAAGTGACGGTTATACCTTAGTGATGCAAAATTCGACGATGGTGGGGAGTGCCGCTATTTCTGGAAAACTGAATTACGATCCTGAAAAAGATTTGACGCCGATTATGGTGCTCGGCCTTACGCCCATGTCGATTGTGGCGAGTGAGAGCTCGAAGATCAAAAATTTAAAAGATTTAGTCGCTTACTCTAAGGCCAATCCTAACTCCCTGAATTACGGTTCCTGTGGCATCGGCTCGCCCCAACATATTTTGATGGAACTCGTGAAATTTGAAACCGGCGTGAAGGCCAATCATATTGTTTATAAAGGTTGTGCCCCAGCTGTAACTGATGTAGTCGGGGGTCAAGTTCAGCTAGCCGTAGTGAGCGCTAATCTTGTTTCACAATATGTGAAAACAGGTCGTTTGCAATCGGTCGGCATTTCCACTGCCAAGCGTTATAACTTAATGCCACAATCATTAACCTTCGCTGAACAGGGTTTAAAGTCGATTGATGATTCGATTTGGTATGCATTAATGGGACCAGCAAATTTACCGCCTGAGATTGTAAAAAAATGGCAAACTGAGGTCACAAAAATCTTAGCTGATCCTGCTGTTAGAGAAAACTTATCGAATGCTGGCGTAGAAGCGTATGACGGTAATCCTTATGACCTCGGGAATCTGATCAAAACTGACCTCGCTAAATTTGGTAAATTGGTGAAGTCAGCGAATATTAAAGCTGAGTAATTCGTTAATTTCCTACTACTGCCAGTGATGAACCAACTCATTCGCTTCAGAGGGCTAAAGCCCTCTCAGTTGTTGATGCTGTGTGGATTGATGTTGTTTGCGAGTGCTGTTTCTAGTCAAAGTAACTCTGGTGTCAATGCATCCAATTATCCGAATAAGTCCATTCGCCTGATTTCGCCGATTCCTCCTGGCGGAGCCCCGGATCTTGTGGGACGCGCTTTAGCCAATCGTTTGACCAACCAAATGGGGGTTTCCGTATTTGTCGAGAATAAGGTTGGCTCGAATGGCAATATTGCCGCGGATGTCGTTTCTCATTCTCCTGCGGATGGTTACACCTTACTCATTGGGATGGATAGTTTATTTGTGATCAATCCCTACCTTTACCCCAAATCAATCAACGCCAATAACGAATTTCGGCAAGTGGCTACGCTGGCAAGTAATCAATTTGTTTTAGCAATCAACAGTAAATTACCGGTGAAGAATTTAGCTGAGTTTATTGACTATGCAAAAAAGGCTAATCCTATTGCTGCTTATGCTTCGGGTGGGAATGGCAGTCAGCATCATTTAACGATGGAAATGTTGAAGGGCCGAGCTGAAATTGATTTGCTTCACGTACCTTATAAAGGTGGTGTTGAAGCCACTACGGCGACCATTGGTGGTGAAAGTATTGCGATGTTTTCAGGCACTTCGAATGCGAATTTGATTCGATCTGGGAAGCTGAAAGCGATCGCAGTTTCTGGCCTAAAACGTTCTAAGGATTTACCGGATGTACCCACCATTGCCGAGTCCTATCCAGGCTTTGATAATACGATCTGGATTGGTTTATTTGCCCCCAAAGACACGCCGGACGCAGTCATTGTAAAGTTAAGGCAAGAAGTCAATAAGGCGCTCCTTGACCCTGAGATGGTCGAGGCGCTAGCTAAAGCCGGTGGCATAGAACCACTGATCACAACCCAAGAAGAATTTTCAAATTTAATTAAAAAAGATCAACTCAAGTACAGCAGCATCATTAAAAAATTAAATTTAAAACTGAATTAAAAAACTTTTTTCAATCATTATTAGGAGTACGCTTTGGCCAATTTACCTTTATCGATAGCAGTCGGTGATTATGATCACATGCGTGATTTAACTACTGGTAGGGTGATTCCAGACGGTATTGAAGTGCGTCCGATTAATGTGCCTACCGAAGAAATGTTTTTTCGGTTTATTAAATTTCAAGAGTTTGATGTCTCAGAGGTTTCTTTTGCTAAAGCCTTAGCGATGGTTTCACAACCAAACCCTTGGTTGGTGTTAATCCCAGTCTTTCCCTCAAGAGCATTTAGGCACTCGTCTATTTATGTAAGACAAGATGGAGATATTAAAACTCCACAAGATTTAACTGGTAAAAAAGTTGGTATTCCGGAATGGGCGCAAACGGCTTCCATCTATTCTAGGGGGATGCTGGCACATGAATATGGCGTTGACCTGACTTCCATTGAGTGGTTCCAAGCAGGCGTGAATGATCCGGGGCGTCGCGAAAAAGTGAAATTGAACTTGCCGCAAGGCATCCGTTACACAGCCTGTCCTGATAAAAGCATCTCACAAATGTTACTGAGCGGCGAGATAGATGCGGCGTTATCCGCGCGCGCACCAGACGCTTTTATTCATCATCCTGAGGTGGTGAAGCGCCTATTTACTAATTACCGAGAGGTAGAGTTGGAATACTGGCAACGCACACAAATTTTTCCTATCATGCATGTGATCGCCATTAAACGGACGGTTTATGAAGCGAATCCTTGGATTGCGAGAAGTTTGATGAGTGCTTTTGAATTAGCCAAAGATCGTAGTTTAGAGCGTGCTGCAGATATTACTGCTTCGTACTATCCCATTCCATGGTCTGCTGATTATGCATTAGCTTCCCAATCCATTTTAGGTAAAGATTTTTGGCCGTATGGCTTTAATGAAAATGCGAGTACCTTGGAAGCCTTTACCCAGTATGCATTTGAGCATGGTATCACCTCAAGGAAAATGGCGATTGATGAAATTTTTGTGCCTGAGGTACGTGAAAAGGTCAAAGTTTAGGGATTGAGTAGACTCTTCAGTTGAAAATCAACACTCAACTGACGAGCACTTCTTTGATAACCTAGCAGGCTCAGATGGGTTAGATCTTTGGACATGAGTGGCGCTTGTTCGAACGCCCATGTGTAGGCAGACCCTAATCCCCCCATCGCGCTTTGCCAATCCCAAAATGAGCAACCTGCAATACCCGCTTCGGTAGCTTGAATAGCGGCAATCTGTGCATGAACTTTGGCGTATTTTAATAAATCGGCTGGCTGACGAGGTTTAGCAGCTTTTTTTGATTTCTTGGTATTCGCAACCAAAATGCCACGGTCCGGTGGGCCGATTAAGACACAAGCAGTTTTCGGGTATAAGCGCCGAAAGTTAGCTAGGCCCAGTTGAAGATCTGCTTGATACATAGCGCTATCAAATTTAGGATTATTTCCTTCATTAGTGCCAAAACCTAAAAAGACTAAATCATAGGTCGGTTTAAAACCGGCTGGCTGAGTGAGATTCGTCCAGGATTTGAAGGTTGCGCCAGGAATTGCTAAATTATCTACAATTAATTTGGCAGGTTGCGTATAACGTGGGATGAAACCGTCTAGACTTAGACTGCCATGTATCAAACGAATCTTGATGGTAGAAATTGGGAAGTCTGCATCAATCTTGATCTGGCCTTGACTACCTACATCAATAAAGGATTCGTTGGGTAAGTCGTCTATGGTGATTGCTAAGATCGTTCGCTCCTCTGAGCCGTTTGGATTTAACAAAATTTCCAGAGACTGAAGTGGTGCATTCCCGACGTTATTCGTCCTAAAATCCAACCAAAGGTAGCTCTCTTTATTCTTGGCTTGCATTCTTAGCATACCAATCGGAAATTCCGAGGGGGTATTGTAAGCATAACTATATTTCCACCCGCCACCCAAACAAGTTTTTTTGAGGGGGAGTCTTACTCCAGCTCGACCTATATTGGCCGCAAAAAAAGAGGGTAAAACCTCTTCCTTGGAAAAGCCAATTGATTTGATTAATTCCTCAGAAAAGAAATTAGCAGCCAGATGACTATCTCCCCAAATCCCTATTTTTATAGGTTGCTGGAGATTTTTTGCCAAATTGATAGGAGTCAGTTTTGAATGGTTATCTAAGTGTTTTTCTGGATTGTTCACTAAGGCGGTACTGATGTCGTCTAGGGTAGGAAAACTTAACTGTTCTTCTGCAACTGGCGAGGCTGCTTTCGTGTTTAAAGGTTTTTGTCCAGGACAGATCAGGGCAGCTGGCAACTGTTCCTGATTATTAAAGTGCAACTGGATTTGAGCCTGCGCGCACAGCGTAAAGGTCAGACAAAAAGCCTGCATACTAAAAATAGTGAGAAGCTTGAACCGCATTAAAACCGCTCCTTGAATGATTGAACGATTTGATTGCTCACTAAGCGATAACCGTATGGCGTAAAGTGAATACCATCATTCCCGCGGATCAGGATAGCGCCCTTTTGAGAATCTTGTAGGTATTTTTTGAAAGGCTCATCGAGTGACCCCAAAATGCTTTCAGTAGAGATAAACTCAAAATCATATTTTTTGGTTTCAGATGCAAAAATACTATTTTGTAGAATGGCGCCATTTTTGACGCGCTCCACATCCATGTTGGGTAGCCCTACCCAAATAATATGAATCTGATGCGCTTGGGCAAAGACTAGCACTTCATTCACACGTTGACGGTAGGCATCCTGCCATTCGTCAGATGGAAAAATATAGCGCGCTTTATTGTCATAAATATCCCAAGGATCATTCGCGCCAAGAAAAATCACTACGGTGTTAAAGCCTTGTCGCAAACTTTCCTCTGCAATTTTCTTGGGCCAGTCAAAATACCTTCGAACCGTTAATCCAGTACTTTGCTGCGATAAGTCAACAAATTTACCATTGGGATATATTTTTTTCAATTCGGCAATAGCAATCGGTGCAACTCCCTGCATTAAAGAGTCCCCCGCAAAGAGCACCTTAGGAACACTGCCGGTAGTCTGGCTGAACTGAATAATTGGTATTGGTGACTCTTCAGCGATATGCTTCTGTGGTTTGCTATCTGAGGTGCTGAAGGGGATCAACTTTTTTTGAAGATGCAACTGTTGAGAGGGCGAAAATAACCAATTTGGAATAAAGTTGCTGACTTGAATATGGTCTCGATTATTGAAGTAGTTGTCGAGAGAGTCCAACCAGAGTATAGAATTGGTCAAAATGATCAATCCAAATAAGATGACTAAGCGAAGGGGTGTGAAAGGTTTAGCCATCAAAACTGGTAATAAATAAACGAAGGAACTCCTTCGGGAGACAGTTCAATGAGTAAATATCCAAGCGCACATAATACTGGAATCAGGAGCCAGAAATTGATGCGGCGAACAACATCAATCCATTGAACCTCAAGCCAAGATGCATATTTACTCAGCAACATAAACAAGATACTAAATAACCAAAGATACAACCACTCGGTCTTAAATTCACCCATTGATGCGTTGAGGCGTGACAATAAACTCAGCGCATTTTCTACGGAGGAAGCTTTAAAAAATACCCAAGCAAATGCAACAAAAATGAAAGTAAATACTTGCCCACAAAAATTGGGCAAACGTATGGGCACATATTGGCGAGAAATATTCGACAAGACAAGCCCTAAACCATGGATGACTCCCCAAATTAAAAAGCCTAAACCTGCACCATGCCAAATGCCACTCACCACCATGGCTATCAAAACATTACACTGTGACCATGCAAACCCTCTGCGGTTACCACCCATTGGAATGTAGACAAAGTCTTTAATAAAGTTCGAGAGAGAAATATGCCAACGTTGCCAGAATTCTCTTAAGTTATTGGCTAGATAAGGCTGCGCAAAGTTCAACGGTAAGGTAAAACCGAGTAATAAACCAAAGCCAGTAACGATCAGGGTATAACCAGAAAAATCTAAAAAGATTTGTAAAGTGTAGGCGAGGATTGCGTGTAGTGTATCGATTGCCAAATACTCTTCAGGATACTTAAACACTGCATCCACATACTGCGTGGCGAGCCATGTGGCTAAGACCATTTTCTGAAACAGGCCTAAAAAAATAAAGTAGATCGCTTTCTGAGCCGCTAACGGTTGACCAAAGTGGCGACCATGCAGTTGCTCATGAAAATCTTTAGCCCGAATAATCGGACCCGCAAACAAAGTGGGCCAAAAAGAAAGATATAAAAGCAGGTCTAATAAGGAGACTTTTACTTTGGATTGGTATTTCCAAAACACAAAAGTAATCGCTTGGAAAGTGAAAAAAGAAATACCGACGGGTACGATGACATCGATGGCCGGTAGAAAAGCAGGCAAGCCAAGTTGAACTAACAGTTGAAGTAGTAACTCTCTAAAAAACTCATAGTATTTAGTAAGAAATAAAAGAGAGAGCGCAAAGAGAAAACTAGCGGACAGTTTCCATCGTTTTGAAGTATTTACCCCTGATTGGACCCAAGTCCCCAAAGCCCAAATGATTGCACTATAGATACCTAAAAAAATAGCGGTTTTAATTGACCAGCTTGCATATAGGCTGTAACTACCTGCGAGCAGAAATAGTTTTTGCAATGTTGGCCGACTAGATAGTAGCCAATAGATTGGAAAAAAAACGAGTGCAAGGTAGGCAAACTCAGGTGATAAAAAGCTCAAGATGAAACCGCTATCGTGTTGGGAGATTGGGTTCTTAATACAAGGTTAAGAAAGAATTATGAGTATTTTTACATAAAAACCTGGAAATGAGTTTTTATTCACAGTGAATTTTTTGCTGTTGAAATTGCCTGCCATCTGTAGATCAGCGTTCATCGAGACACTTTTATTCAAGTACGCTATGAATGGGTCAATCCTTCGATAATATCTGCTCAAAACCATCTAAACGATAGGTGTTATTTTTGAAAATACCTATAATTGATTAATCTACAAAACCGTCAAGTGGAATCAATATGTTAAAAAAAATTCGCGTGTGGGACCTACCTACTAGATTATTTCACTGGTTATTTGCGATCGTTATTACAGGTGCTTTTATAACCATCAATTTAGATGAAACAGAATTACATGCGAAGTTTGGGTATGCAGCCTGTATTTTGGTCATTTTCCGTATTGTTTGGGGCTTTGTCGGCCCAGAGCATGCGCGCTTTGCTAATTTTGTGCCAACCCTTGGCCAATTAAAGGCATTTATTAAGCACCCAGTGCATGACAAGCTTGGGCATAATCCACTTGGCGCTTTGTCCGTGCTTGGGTTACTCTTGGTGGTTTTGGTGCAAACTAGCTCTGGCTTATTCACGGATGATGAAATTAGTTTCCAAGGTCCTCTGTCGCATTTCGTGTCCTCAGAAATTGCTAGTTGGTTAACGGGGTTGCATGAGTTCAATTCGAATTTGATATACGCACTCGTTGGCTTACATTTGCTGGCTATTTTTTATTACCAAAAAGTGAAGAAGCAAGATTTAATTCGCCCTATGTTGACGGGTGATAAGGACTTGTCTTCAGAAGATACAAATACGCCAACCGCTTTAAACCCCTCAAAAGATCATTGGGGAGTTCGTGGGTTGGCGTTGGTCATACTCGTCGTGATTGCTACGGGATTTTATTTTTTGGTGATCAAAAAGTAATGATGCACGCAATCCCATACAAACTTACAAGATGATTTCAATTAACCTTTTTTCTTGAAATCATCATGGCAAGCTTTACAAGCTTGACCGGCAGCACCAAATGCTTTTTTAACTGCATCCAAGTCACCACTTTGTGCGGCTGTATTTAGAGCCGCAGTAGCTGCAGTTAATTTTTCAGAGTTGCTAGTAAATTTTGCTGTTTCAGACCAAACTGATGGTAATGCATCACCACCCTCAGTGCCAGGACCAAAACCTTGCCATGGTAAATGGGACATGGAAGCGACGATTGCTGCATTTTTAGCGACGTCTTCTTTGTTGAAAGGGACTTCACCCTTAACTACTGCGCCAATTCTGCCAAAGTGTGTGCCCATAACAGTGAAAGCTGCTTTACGATATTTGATAGCAGCATCTGGCTTAGCAAATTGAGCATTTACGATCGTTGCAGTGAGAGCAGTAGCAGCAACCAGGGTAGAAATTGCGATTAATCTTAATTTCATGATGTTTTCCTAATAATAAAAAAATTGTATAAAAATCAATCTAAACTATTCATAGCATACCTTAGATTTTTGTCGTTTGTTAGAAGGATATTTGAAATTCCTACTGCAACTTCATTTTTGCCTTCATCTGGCCTTAAACATTCGACAAAACTTTACCCCACCGAGGATCTGCTTTGGGAGCAACTAAGCCCGAAGATTTTTCATAAGCCCGCAGCGCACTTGCCGTTGTACTCAAAATGTTGAGTAAGACGGGTTTATTAAATTGATCCTCTAAGACTTTCACTGCATGAATGGCAAACCATAAGCCACCCGGCATTAAAAGGGCCTGTGCCTCGGGTGCGGCCGTCATTACTTCAGTCCCAAGCGCGATTGCTAGTTCATGATCGGCTAGGGCGCTAGCTGATTTATTTTGCGCAAGTGAGCGCCCTTTTGAACGAATCGCTAAAACGGTAATACCGGCTTGCCGTAAATACTCAGTTAATCCCTCGTTGACAGCGTCTGACCACCTTGAGGCAATGGCAATTTTTGTCACTCCAAGGTGATGGAGAGTTGCAATATGCGCTTCTAAATCGGTGTCACAAACTAGCCCAGTGCGCTTTGAGCCTTCCTCTAGCAGTTTTAACATCCGATCACGGCCAAGGGCGGCAGCCACCGGTACGCCACTTAAAGAAATGCGATCAACTGGCTTTTTGGCCAATAGGTCTAAAGCTTGATAGAAATCTGGCATTTGATCTTCTACGGAAGCTAATGTGTATTCCGCCAAATTGAGCCCCGTGGTCACGAGTAGCATGCCTTCAGGCGCTACTTTATAAAATTGGTAGGCGTCTAGATCGGTATATTTATGAGGAATAATATAACCGAGTGAATGCCATGGGCAAATGGGACTCACTGAACTTTGATGTCCGCTGCTTTGATGATTTTCGACCATTTAAGAGTTTCCTTATTGATAAATTGTGTCAGTTCTTCGGGCGTGCTACCAATGGGATCAATACCACTTGAGATGAGCAATGCTGTAAAGTCAGGTTGTTTTAGGACCTTCAGAAAAGCTTGGTTGAGCTTCGCGATGATTTCTTTAGGGGTGCCAGCCGGCGCCATGACGCCGTACCAAACTCCAGAGTTGTAACCTGGGACTCCGGCTTCAGACAGGGTTGGAATGTTGGGTAAACCTGCCGAACGATGGGATCCAGTCACAGCTAAGGCGCGTAATTTGCCACTTTGAATATGTTGGGTTGCACTGACCGGGGGCGTGAATAATACCTGGACATGACCAGCTAAAACATCGGAAAGTGCTTGTGCTCCTCCCTTATAGGGAGCATGCACCATTTTAATCTGCGTCATATTGGCTAATAACTCTGCCGCTAGGTGCGCTCCACTGCCATTGCCAGAGGTTGCATAATTTAGTTCTAATGGCTTCGCTTTAGCGAGAGCGATTAGTTCCGCTACATTTTTGACGGGCACATTCGGATTTACGACTAACAGGTAAGGACCATCCGCCAACAGTGTAATTGGCGTGAAGTCTTTTTGTAAATCGTAGGGTAGTTTGTCAAATAAGCTGACATTGGCAGCAAGTTGAGGCGTTAAGCCGAGAATCAAGGTATAACCATCAGGGGCAGACTTCGCTACATATTCCATGGCAATGCTACCACCCGCACCCCCTTTGTTATCCACAATCACTGATTGACCGAGCTCTGCAGTTAATTTTTGAGCTAAAGGTCTAGAAATCGTATCTGAGCCACCCCCTGCAGGGTACGGTACAACAATTTTGATGGTGCGATTTGGATACTGTGCATAGGCAAATTGTGATGTAAGGGCTGTCAACCACAATCCTAAAAGGAGTAAAGCGCGACGAGAGCGAAGCAACATATTGGTCTCATTATTTTTCTATTGATGAAGTATTTTAATTGCTGATGAGGCATTTACCAAAATTTTTTTTGAAGTAAATGTCCTTGCATCTCACTATGGTTCTTACGGATTGTATTACATGACTTTTTCGATTAGGATGCAGAAAAAAGGAGACAACATGCAATTGAATGAATGGCTTAAAAATATTATTTATTGGCTCATTATCGGCTTGCTCTTGGTACTGATCCCTAAGGGCTTTGCCCAAACGAGTTACCCAAATCGTCCGATTAAAGTGATTGTGCCTTTTCCACCAGGCGGACCAACGGATAACTATGCCAGACTGATTGCTGCAAAAATGTCAGATTCCTTTAAGCAACCTGTTTTAGTTGAGAATAAAGCAGGCGGTACCGGCTTACCTGGCACTTTAGCTGTGATGAATGCTCCCGCGGATGGCTATACTTTATTGTTTACCTCCAACAGCGCGCACGTCATTAGTCCTTTATTACGACAACCCATTCCCTACGATTCAGTGAAAGACTTTTCGCCGATTTCGATGGTTCTCAAGTATCCAATGTATTTACTGGTTAATCCTAATTTGGGATTGAAGTCTTTACCTGAATTTATCCAATATGCCAAAAATAATCCTAATAAATTAAATTATTCAAGTGTTGGTATCGGGAGTGGCGGCCATCTTGCTTGTGAGCTGTTTAATAGTGCGGCCGGAACTAGCATTGTGCATGTACCCTATAAAGGGGCTGCCCCGGCACAAGCCGCCTTGATTGGTGGAGAGACGCAAATGTTTTGCGATAGTGTTGGGAACTCACAAGGGATGGTAAATATTGGCAAGATGCAAGGTTTAGCGCTTTTCTCGGAAAAAAGATCGAATGCTGCACCGACCGTGCCAACCATGGGCGAGATGGGCTTGCAAGACATGGCGGCGTATATTTGGTTAGGACTCTTAGCACCACCAAACTTACCGAAGGAGATTCAAAATAAATTAAGCACTGAAGTGATGAGAATCATGAATACCCCTGAGGTGAGCTCAATGGTTTTAAAGGGTGGTAGCGATCTCGTTGCCAACACCCCAGGCCAGTTCAGTCAAAATATGCTCGATGAGAAAGAACTTTGGGCAAAAGTTATTCGGGAAAAGAACATTAAGCCTGAATAGTTATTGACCTTCTTTAAGGAAGCGATTACGTAAAACACCAAGGCCACTAATTTCGATTTCTACGACATCATTGTGAACCAAGTTGGGTGAGGTACCTTCGGTACCCATCCACATCACATCACCCGGATAGAAGGTAATGTACTTGCTTGCTCTGCTGAGGAAATCTGCAAAGCTAAAAATCATATCTTTGGTGGCAAATTGAATTTCTTGCTTACCATTCACACGGATAGTAGTAATCGCTTGATCGATGTCAAAGTCTGTTTCAATCCATGGACCCATTGGTTTAAAGGTATCCGTATTTTTACATCGAAAGAAGGTACGATCTGTTTTTTGCCAAGTACGCTCACTGACATCATTGCCAATGGTGTAACCAAAAATACAGTCCAAGGCTTCACTTGGAGAAACATTTTTGACCTTCTTGCCAATGACCATCACAATTTCACCTTCATATTGGACTTGCTCAGTCGCATCAGCTGGAATAATGACATCTTCATCATGGGCAATTAAGGCATTGTTGGCACGATAACCAATATCAGCACTGGTAGGTAAAACAGGTTTTTCACCCATGGCCTTAGCAATTTCTGCTACGTGAATTGCGTAATTAAAACCTGCTGCATAAAATGTTCTAGGGATAATTGGAATTTCAATTTTGACCGCAGATAAGGGATAGGTTTCGCCGGTATCTTGCCATTCATCTAAGAAGTCACCTTGAATCACATGGACTTGTTCACCAACTAAATAGCCGCTTTGAATTTTATTATTGACTGAAAACTGTAACCAACGCATGTCGAACCCTTTGAAAAATGGTCATACTGATTAAAAATAACTTTAGAATTGAATTTATTATTACTTTAAACGAAAAATATAAAAAATGAGTGAGACTAATATGCCAAATAAGCCTGCAATTCATGGTGGAAAAATTTTAGCAAATGCACTAGCCAGTCAAGGGGTTGAATATGCCTTTGGGGTGCCTGGCGAGAGTTTTTTAGCACTTTTGGATGGCTTATATGACCAGCAGAATCAAATTGAGTTCGTGACCTGTCGGCAAGAGGGTGGGGCGGCTTATATGGCAGACGCCTATGCAAAATTAACGGGCAAAGTGGGCGTCTTAATGGTCACACGTGGACCAGGCGCTTCTAATGCGATGGTCGGTGTGCATACTGCTTATCAAGATTCAACGCCGATGGTAGTTTTTGTGGGTCAAGTGAGTTCGGAGATGATTGAGCGAGAAGCCTTTCAAGAAATGGATTTTCGGCAAACGTATAGCCAATGTGCAAAATGGGTCGGTAGTATTGATCGGGTAGAGCGTATCAATGAGTATGTATCTAAAGCCTTTCATCTAGCTCAATCGGGACGGATGGGGCCAGTGGTCTTAGCCTTACCTGAGGATATTTTGTCGAGCCTTGGCCCAGATCACGTTGCTCAGCAAGCACAGCGGATTCAGCCTGGTGTAGACCTAGATGCTTTTGAACAGGCGCAAGCATTGTTGCAACAGGCTAAAAAACCGATGATAGTGGTTGGCGGTAGTTCCTGGGATGTGAGGAGTTGCGCAGATTTGCAAGGGTGGGCTGAACAGCAGAACATCCCGGTCGTCACGTCATTTCGATATCAAGACTTAATCGATAACCATAGCACTGCCTATGCTGGCTTTTTAGGCCTTGGCATCAATCCAAAATTAGTGCAGCGTGTGGCACAGTCTGATTTGATTTTAGTGATTGGTGATCGACTAGGTGAAATCACCACACTCGGCTATACCTTGTTTGCGTTGCCTAATCCAAAACAAGCAATGATCCACGTACATCCTGGGGCAAATGAGTTAGGCTTTGTCTATCAACCGACCGTAGCCCTGAATTGCGCACCTACACATTTTGTAAAACAGTTGATAGCGGCCAATTTGACACTTCCCAAAAATGAGGAGTGGTATCGGCAAGCGCGTCTTGATCAAGAAGCTTTTCAAGTGCCATTACCGATTATCGGCAATATTCAATTAGCCGAAATATTTAACAAGCTGAATGAGGTTTTACCGAAGGATGCCATCCTCACGAATGGTGCCGGAAACTTTACCACTTGGTTACATCGATATTATGCTTATGGGGGCTTCAAAACCCAATTAGCACCTGCCAACGGCTCGATGGGCTATGGTTTACCTGCGGCCATTGCCGCTAAAATTGCCATGCCTGATCGTACTGTCATTTGTATCGCTGGTGATGGGGATGTGATGATGAATATTCAGGAACTAGCTACAGGTATGAGGTATCAAGCAAAACCGATTGTAATTATCTTGAATAACGGTATGTATGGCACCATCCGCATGCATCAAGAACGGGAATATAAACAACGAATTTCAGGCACGTTTTTAACGAATCCTGATTTTGTCCTACTAGCAAAAAGCTTTGATATGGCAGGTTACCGAGTCACCAAGACGGAGGAATTTTTCCCGGCTTTACAAGAGGCGCTGGCCCATGGTCAGGGCGCTTTGATTGAGCTGCTGACTGAACCCAATGCCATCACCCCAACCAAAACATTGCAAGAGCTGTGATTGAGCTCATGTTTTAGTTGGGAGATCTAGGAGTTATTCGACTTTAGCACCAGAATCTTTGACAACCTTGGTCCATTTAGTGATTTCATTTTTAATGTAGTCGCTAAATTGTTCGTTGGTATTGCCGACCGGGTTTGCGCCCATCGCGAAGAATTTCTCTTTGACACTTTGACTCTTCACCGCTTTAATCACTTCACTAGAAATTCGGTCTGCAACGTCTTTTGGTGTTTTTGCAGGAATGACTACACCAAACCAAGAGGTGGCTTCGTATCCAGGTAAATCACCTGCTTCGGCAATGGTCGGTAGATCTGGAAATAAGGGGGAGCGTTTAGCACTCGTAACGGCGAGGGGTTTTAACTTGCCCGAACGAATAAAGTTGATGGATGAAGGTAAATTATCAAACATAATATCGGTATTACCTGCCATCAGATCCGTCAGAGCTGGACTACTTCCCTTGTAAGGTAAATGCAGCATAAAAGTCTTCGTCATACTTTTAAAGAGTTCGCCAGCCATATGAATGGAAGTACCACTACCACTGGATGCCATATTCACTTTGCCTGGATTGGCTTTAGCGTACGCAATTAAATCCTTCACATTATTAATTTTATTGCGTTCTGCAAAATCAGGATTAACTACCAAAACATTCGGCAATTCTGCGACTAAAGTGATTGCTTTAAAATCTGCCACTGGATCAAATGGCAGTCGATAGTTGCCCTGATTGTAAAGGGGCGGGTTAATGCCATGGGTGCCAACCGAAGCCATTAACCAGGTATATCCATCTGCCGGGGACTTTGCCACAAAGTCGGCACCGATATTTGCGCCTGCCCCAGGTTTGTTTTCAATGACCACATTCCATCCAACGCTATTAGCGAGTTCAGCGGCGAGGGGCCTCGCAATATTATCGGTTGCCCCAGCAGCAGGAAATGGGATGACAAAACGAATCGGACGACTAGGGTATTTTTCCTGTGCACCGACCATGTTTGTAACTGTAGCAAAATTTAGAGCGGTTAAGGAGACAATTAGCCATTTTGAAAAATGCATACTTTATTCTTTCATTTAAAGATTAATAATTCCGAATATACCTATATTCGAAAAAAACCATATAGGTATTAACGATGAATCTTATTTTTGGTATTGCTTAGCAATAAAGGTCTTCACCGTTTTGCGCGCTAAATCAGTTTGCGCACTTTCTTGGGCAACCCATTCGTGCTCACTGTCTTTAAATTCAACTAATTGAATCGAGCCACCTGCATTGCGATAGGCCTGTGTAAACTTTTCTTGTAAAACCGGCAGCACGTTATCGTCTAAATCACCATACATCAGAAGCATCGGGGGTAACTTACCATGGGGCTCTTTACGCTCTAAGATTTCCTGAGGATTCGCCTCATGAATCGATTCAAAGGGCTTGAAGTAGGTGTAATGATTGTTGATCATGCGGTCACGTTTTAAACGGGTCGCATTCGCAAAACGGCCAAAGGGATCGCTGATTGGGGAGCGCGTCGCAATATAGGCAATACTCGCGTCAATTTTAGGGTTTTGTTCGAAGACGATGGCGTTATAACGGGCATCATTCGGTCTTAACGCTAAGAGTTGAGCAACGTGCCCACCACTAGAACTACCGTAAACACCCACTTTTGTCGTATCACCATGCCATTGCGCGGCATGATGTTTGACCCAGCGAATAGCATAACTAGCATCTTGTAGATTCGCAGGGTAGGGTGCATCGCCAGCTAAGGTTAAATCAACGGCAACCACTAACACTCCACTTTTAGCAATTGCTTGATCCATCGGTTGTTCCGCTAAACGGTCTTTATTGTTCCAAGCTCCACCATGAAAATCAATCATGGTCGGAAATGGACCAGTGCCAATTGGCTCATAAATCCGAGCTTTTAATACTCTACCACTGGCATTCGTACGGTAAGGTAGCTCCGTAATTTTTAACTCATATTTTGCATTGGGATTGTAGCGCGGTGTGGCAGTCTGGGAATTCGATTGTGCAGAACACCAATTCACTAAACAAAAAGTAGAAATGGTCACTAAGCCCAACTTCAACAGACTGCTACTTTTAGAAAAGACACTTACTTCTTTTTTATTAACGGCTACTTGTATCATGTTTACGTCCCATTTGTTTTAACAGCAAAGGTTGAAGAAACTTACAAAGAGTTAAAAAGCGTGAATTCCTATTGGTTTTGCAGCCACTGATTGATTAAATTGGCCACCACATCTTCTTGTTGATTGTAAAAATGATCACAATCTTTAATAATTTCTACATCACAATGACCAGCACATGCTTTGGCAAAATCTTCTGCTGGATATCTGTGAACATCTTCTAAATCTCCCCGAATTGCCAGTACTGGGCAATGTATTTTTGAGGCCAGAGCAATCGTATCAGGGACATTTTTAATGCGGTCTAAATAGCTCTCAGCTGAAATCACATACCACCAACCAGGCATCATCATTAAATCTTTTGGCTTACCCATCGCCACTAATTCTTGGGCGCGCTGTTTTAAAGCAGGACCTTGATCCATCGCAAAGAGCTTTTCACTGCCTGGCACTTGATCCTGATCAGGACCACCTTTGCCAGCAGACAGGAGAACTAATGCAGGGGTCTGCGGATGATCGGCAACAAATTGCGTTGCCAACATACCACCATAGCTGTGACCCATCACGATCGGATTTTCAAACCCCTTTGCGGCTAACCATTTTGCGGCGTACTCATGATCACTTAGTGATTCACGCACCGTCTGAAAGGCACCACCTTCTGCGATTCGACTGTTCCGCGTGGATAAAACATCATGACCACGACGGTTAAACGCCAAAAAGGCATAACCTGATTTTGTCAATGTGGCAGGTAAAAATCTAGCCCCACCAGTATAGAAATTCATGGTGTTGCCATGAAAATAAATAATGGCATTTTTGATGGGGCCATCCGGCGTATAAAAGACGCCTTCTAGAGACAGGGTATCTGTTGGGATCGTAATGAGTTCTGTATGCATTGTCGTAATGAATTAAAGAATTCCAGAGGGAATACAAACTTTACCTTCCATCACCAATCTTGCAGTGCGTACGAGGGCTGCTCTACGCATAATTGGTTCTGGGACAGTAAAGTCTGCGTCGAGGTCAATGGTGATTTTTCCTGAGGGATGTTCAATATCAATCATTCCCTGCGGACCTTGATGTGAAACACCAGATAATTGCGAAGCGACTGATCCAGGGATGGCACAAGCCGATGCAACGCAGACTGCACCAGTTACAGCATGTGCTTTATGACAAGAGTAGGGGACAAAATAGCGGGAAGTAATAGTGCCACCATGCACCGGGGAAGAGAGTAAACCTACTTTTGGCACCACCATCTTGGAGACATCGCCGAGCCCCATTAATAAGCCAGCTTTTAACCGAATCTCTTCCATGCGGGCCATAAACGCTTTATCACCATCTAATTCTGCAGGAGTTTCATGCCCCGTTTTACCTAAATCTTTGGCATGAATATGAATCATCGGCATTGCCACATCAATACAACTGACAGCAACGCCATCAATCATATCGACCACATTACCTGTGGGTAATAGTTTTCCTGTAACAGATCCGACGGCACTTCTAAAGTTGAGGAGAATCGGTGCTGCTGTACCTGGCACACCATCAATTGTTGCGTCACCTTCATAGTTCACAACACCGCCCGGGGTTTGCACAATTGCGTCAACGACTGCACCCGTGTTGACGTTGTAAATGGTCACTGAGGTGGTGCCATCCTGAGCAGGAATCATGCCCTGCTCGATGGCAAACGGACCAACTGCGCCGAGCATATTGCCACAATTGGGTTTGGTGTCAACGATTTTTTCATTCACAATCACTTGTGCAAATAAATAATCGACGTCGATACCAGGGCGCTCTGATTTACTAATCATGGCGACCTTACTGGTAAACGGCGTTGCGCCACCAATCCCATCAACTTGATACTCATGCGGAGAACCCATGACTGCTAAAAGTACGGCATCTCTTTTTGCAGTATCTGCTGGTAGATCTTTGGTGTTAAAAAAAGGTCCGCGGGAAGTGCCGCCGCGCATGATGATACAAGGAATTTTTGTTTGCATTGTTTACGATCTTAATTGAGTTTAAATTGATGTTATTGGGGTAAGTCTACTTTGATTTTTGCATCGGAAACAACTTTCCGCCATAAGTTCACTTCATCAGAAATAATGGTCTTGAGCTCTTCGGAACTACTCGGAGAAGCTACATCACCAGTCGCCTTAAAAAGTTCAAGTGTTTTTTTATCTAATACCGCCACTTTCAAAGCGGCGTTTAATTTTTTCTCAATTTCTACGGGGAGATTTTTAGGTCCAATGAGCGCGTACCAAACAGTGACACCATAACCTGGTAGTCCTGACTCAGCGACCGTTGGTATTTGCGGCTCGGTAGCGCTCCGACTACTAGTAGAAACAGCGATCACTTTAATTTTTTTTGCTTGGAGATAAGGCAAAGCAGCGCCACTAGTACTGAAGAAAATATCGGTCACTCCACCCACAATATCCGTGATAGCTGGCGCAGTTCCTTTATAAGGAATATGGGTCATTTCAATACCAGCAAGCTTTAAAAAGAGTTCAGTCGATAAATGGGAAATCCCACCTTGTCCAGAGGATGCATAGGAGAGCTTACCTGGATTGGCTTTTGAATATTGAATTAATTCACTCACGTTATTTACAGGCAAATCTTTTCTGACGGCCAGTAATAAAGGCGTTTTAGCAATTAAGCCGATAGGTGTGATGTCTTTGATTGGATCAAAATTGATTTTAAATAGACTTGGATTGGCCGCATAACTGTTAGAAATGAGTAACACGGTATAACCATCTGCGTCCGCCTTGACGCCACTTTCGACCCCAAGTCTACCGCCAGCACCAGCCTTATTTTCGACAATCACTGGTTGGCCTAAGTGCTCTGTTAAATTCTTGGCAATCACTCTGCCAATCGCATCATTTCCACCGCCAGGTGCAAACGGCACAATCATTTTGATGGGTTTTGTTGGGTAATCTAGGGCGAAACTTGGCAGGCAGTAGATGCCAATCATCAGCAATCCCAGCTTGAAATAAGCACGAAGATATCCTAATTTAGTGTTGTTATTCATTTTCTAGACCAATATGAGGATAGACACACCCTTCAAATAAACGCCGCGCTGTTCTGTAAAAACTACCCTTTGGAGCTTCCCACCCAGTAGGAGATTTACTCACTTGAGCACCAACGGTGAGAATTCCAGAGGGCATCCCAATCCGCACTGCCTGCCCTTGAGAGGGACTTTGTAAAACCTCAGCAACGACACTACCTGTCATGTTGGCGGCCACTCCAAGGCATAAAGAAACAGTTAATGGCAGTGCAAGATGGGGCTGTCCATTGGAAATCGCTCTGGCGGTTAGGTCAATCCTTGTCGCATCAATCGGCATGTTACTAATGGTGACACCATTTTTTGCAGGACTCACAAAACCTACATAGGGGACAGTTTTGATTTGAGCCGCCTCAGTTAAGTTTTTACTAATGCCCATCTTGACAGATGCTTTAAGTCGAATCTCTTCTAAAATTTGTAGAATTTCGGGACGCTGATTCAGCTCATTTGGGAACTCATCCCCCTGCAAACCAATCTCTTTGGCTTGTACAAAAACACAAGCATTCGCCGCATCAATCATGGTTACCCGAACCGAGCCAATATTAGAAACTTCGATCAAATCAGTAATATTACCGGTGGGCAATAGTTGACCAGTCGTTGCACCACCAGGATTTAAAAAATCTAATCGAATCGGTGCACCAGTCCCAGCTACACCAGGAATTTCTAAGCTACCCTGAACCACTGGTTTGCCATTGCGCACTTCAAAAGTACTATGAATAATCTTTTTCGTATTGGTGTTGAAAATACGAACAGTATTTTCGCCCTCTGTAACCTGAACGAGTCCTTCTGCGACAGCAAAAGGACCTACTGCGGAAGAGATATTGCCACAGTTGCCACTGTAATCCACTTTCTTTTCATTGATCATGACTTGACCAAAGGTGTAGTCGATATCAGCGTCGGCATGCTTTGATTTTTCGAGGATGGCAACTTTTGATAAGGAGGACACGCCGCCTCCCATCCCATTCAGTTGTCTCATATAGGGGTCGGGCGTACCCATCAGCGCTAAAAATAATTCATCCCATTCAGATGGTTCGGGTAAATCTCGGCGATGGAACATTAGGGCCTTACTCGTTCCTCCGCGCATAAATATGGCTGGAATTTTTTCGGGCAACATGCACTTAATCCTTTTTAAACATCGCGTCTAACTTTTGCTCAAACGCATGGTAATTGATGCTAGCGTATAGCTCTTCCCTTGTTTGCATCTGTGCGATTAACTGCTGTTGCGTACCTTCAGCACGAATCGTACGATAGACGTTATCGGCCGCCTTATTCATCGCTCTAAATGCGGACAAAGGGTACAGGGCAATATCGACGCCAACTGATCTCAGCTCTTCAAGCGTAAACATTGGCGTTTTTCCAAACTCTGTAATATTGGCTAATACGGGTACTTTAGTAGCAGCCTTAAATTTTGCAAAGTCTGCAAGGTTGGTGACGGCTTCTGCAAAAATCATATCAGCGCCACCTTCCACATAGCGCATCGATCTTTCAATGGCGGCATCTAAACCCTCTGAGGCAATTGCATCGGTTCTCGCCATGACGATAAAATCTGGATCAGTTCTAGCATCCACCGCTGCCTTAATCCGATCGACCATTTCTAAAGTTGAAACAATTTCTTTATTGGGGCGGTGACCACAGCGCTTTGCGCCCACTTGATCTTCCATGTGAACTGCAGCAACACCTACTTTTTCGAGAGAACGAATCGTGCGTGCGATATTGAACGCAGATGAACCAAAACCCGTATCAATATCAACTAATAGAGGTAAGTCGCATACATCGGTAATGCGCCGAGCATCAATGAGTACGTCTTCTAACTGAGAAATACCTAAATCAGGTAACCCTAAAGAACCGGCTGAGACCCCTCCACCAGAGAGATAAATTGCCTTATAACCTGCTTTTTGAGCTAATAAAGCATGATTGGCGTTAATTGCACCGATGATTTGTAAGGGAGTTTCTGAATGAAGTGCTTGTTTGAATGCTTTTCCTGCTGATGTCTGTCTCATAGTGGTTGTCTACAAAAATATTAGTCTTAGAATACTATTAGTATACAACTCAGAGGATCTTTGAATGAAGTTTGCTCATGTATCATTAAACAACTTATATAACTCAGGAGATCGCATGCAGCGCCGTTCATTTTTACAAAATACCTTTGCCGGAATTTCTTTATTTACCGCTGTTCTTTTTCAGCAGCTTGGTTACGCTCAAACGAATGAAACTCTCAACATTACTGTGTTCCCTGGGGCTCAAAATTTAGCCCTTTGGGTTGCTCAAGAAAAGGGGTTTTTTCGTGAGCAGGGCTTAGATATTAACGTTACTTTAACCATGAATTCGGATGATTTACGGAACGGATTAATTAATGGGAAATTTCAGATTGCACATTCTGCAGTAGATAATTCCGTCGCCATTGTTGTTCAAACGGGCAGTCCCTCTGTCATTTTGATGGGTGGTGATAGCAGTATGAATGAGTTATTCGTACAACCGAATATTAAAACGATGCAGGATATGCGCGGTAAAAAACTTTTAGTAGACGCTCCCAATACTGCCTATGCATTACAAGCGATTCGTGCTCTTAGTTTGGCAGGCGTGAAAGATACCGAGTTCAGTTTAAAAATTGTTGGTCGTACTGGACTGCGCCTAGAGGAAATGTTGAAAAATCCTCAAGATAGCGGTGCCTCGACGCTGAATCCTCCTTTCTCTTTTGAAGCCAAAAAAGCAGGTTTACATAGTCTTGGACGTTTAGTTGATTTAGTCGGTCCTTATCAAGGGCAAGGAATGTTTGCTTTAAAACCTTGGGTGAATGGACATGAGGCAACGATAGAAAAATACATTACTGCTTGGGTTAAGGCGGTTCGTTTTGGTCTTGACCCAATGAATAAAACTGAAGTCATGAGCATTTTGCAAAAAAATATGAAGCAACCGCAAGATATTGTTGAGGCTTCCTATCAAACGCTGACAACGAGTGGCTTTGGTTTAGATAAAGATGCAAAATTTTCTGAAGCAGGCTTTAAAAATTTGTTAGACATTCGTGCCGCATTCGAAAAAGCGAAGCCACTAGACCCAACCCCTTTAGTTGATCTAAGATACTATCAAAAAGCATTAAGCAAAATGTAAGCGGCGGTAATGGAGCGTGTCGTTAACCAGTCTTTTAATTAGCCTTTTTATTGAGGAAGTACTATGCAATACTTTATTAAAAAATCCCTAGTTGCAACTAGTTTGGTGTTATTGAGTTTATCTTGTGTTGCTCAGCCTCGGATTGAACCTGTGCAACCCAGTGATTTGACTGCAGAGCAAAAAAAAGCTGCTGAAGAATTCTTTCAAAGTCGTAAAGCACCTTTAACGGGCCCCTTTTTAGTGTTACTGCATAGCCCTGAGATGCTTACCAATGCTAGTAATATGGGACTTTATTTGCGGTATCGTTCAGCGCTTGGTAACCAACTCAGCGAAATGATTATTTTGCTAACAGCAAGACATTTCACCCAAGACTATGAATGGTTTGTGCATGCTCCAATTGCACTGCGTGAAAAGATCAGTGAAGAAATTATTGACGCGATTCGTGATGGTAGACGTCCAACAAAAATGACTGAAGATGAGACGATGGCTTACAACTTTGCCTATGAATTGTTGCAAAATAAACGCGTCTCCGATGCGAGTTATCTGGCCGTCGAGAAACGTTGGGGGAAAAAGGGTGCGATTGATTTAACGGGGATTGTTGGCTATTACTCCTTGTTAGCCATGGAATTAAATATGGCGAATCATCAAATCAGTGATCCTAGCAAAAAGCTGCCACGGTTTCCTAGCGATAGGTGAGTAGCAAAATAGACGTTGATAGACACCAAGGTTTAGTTGCGAAGTATAGTCGTATGACTTAGTAATTTAAAATAACCTGTAAGGAACCGTTATGGCAAAGCCCGACATTCCAGAAGTAGCTAATTTTTCACCCAATCAAAATGGGGTGAATATCTTGAGTAATGGTCATTTTGAAAATGAAATGAAATCCTTACAGGCTGAGCTTGTCAAGTTACAACGTTGGGTGATTGCTGAAGGTTTAAAAGTTTGCATTCTATTTGAGGGGCGAGATGCATCAGGTAAGGGTGGCGTCATTAAAGCAATCACTGATCGAGTAAGTCACCGCACGTTTAGGGTCTATGCGCTCCCAGCTCCGAATGATCGGGAGAAAGGGCAGATTTATATGCAACGTTATGTGTCCTTGATGCCTACTGCAGGGGAGGTTGTATTGTTTGATCGCAGTTGGTATAACCGCGCCGGGGTGGAGAAAGTATTAGGTTTTTGTAAACCCCATGAAACAGAAGAATTCTTAATTCAAACTCCCGTGCTTGAAAAATATTTAGTGGAATCGGGCATCGTACTGATTAAATATTATTTAGAAGTGGGGCCAGAAGAGCAAAAAAAACGCTTAGAAGATCGTTATCGTGACGCTAGTAAAAATTGGAAGCTATCAGCGATTGATGGCATGTCAATAAGCCATTGGTATGATTATTCAAGGGCTAGAGATGAGATGCTCAAAAGAACTCACACTGAATGGGCACCTTGGCATGTGGTCGATTTTAACGATAAAAAGCGTGGTCAACTGAATCTGATTACGCATTTATTAAGTCAGTTTCAATATCGAGACTTTCCATTTGAATTTACAAAGTTACCTAAACGACAAGCTGCTGGCGATTATGTTGAGTTGGATTTAACCCCCTATAAAATTACGCAAGTTTACTAAAAATCACTCTAAAAAAGTTTTGTAAGATGACAAAATTAACTAAAAATGAATCTCAAATAGGGCCGATAGGATTAAACAAGGGACTCACATCCTATGGTGATCAAGAGTTCTCTCTTTTTTTAAGAAAGGCTTTTATTAAAGGTGCGGGTTTTAGTGATAAAGCTTTAGATCGTCCTGTCATTGGTATTACAAATACAGGCAGTTCGTATAATCCTTGCCATGGCAATATGCCCCAGTTAATTGAAGCTGTTAAGCGAGGCGTCTTGATGGCGGGTGGTTTGCCGATGGATTTTCCGACCATCTCAATCCATGAAAGTTTTGCGAATCCTACGAGTATGTATTTGCGTAATCTCATGTCGATGGAAACAGAGGAGATGATCAAGGCGCAACCGATGGACGCGATTGTTCTGATTGGTGGTTGCGATAAGACGGTGCCAGCTCAATTGATGGGGGCTGCGAGTGCTGGTATCCCCGCTATTCAACTGATTACTGGATCGATGTTAACCGGATCTCATCGTGGTGAAAGGGTTGGAGCCTGTACAGACTGTAGAAGATACTGGGCGAAATTCAGAGCGGGCGAAATTGACCAAGAGGAAATTGTGGAAGTTAATGAGCAGTTAGTCCCTAGTGTTGGCACTTGTTCCGTGATGGGGACTGCTAGTACCATGGCATGTATTGCCGAGGCTTTAGGGATGACGGTACCTGGTGGCGCAAGTCCGCCCGCTGTTACGGCGCAGAGGATGCGCATTGCCGAACAAACTGGCGAGCAAGCCGTGCAGTTGGCAAAAGATCGATTAACGATTGATAAAATTCTGACCCCAGCAGCCTTCGAAAACGCCTTAAGAGTCTTGTTAGCAACTGGTGGGTCCACCAATGGCTTGGTGCATTTAAGTGCGATTGCCGGACGCATGGGCGTGGCGATTGACTTGGACGCCTTTCATGCCATGGGCCAATCCACCCCGGTATTGATTGACTTAAAACCATCTGGTCAACATTACATGGAAGACTTTGATGCGGCTGGCGGCATGCCGACGTTATTACGCACACTCAAGCCACTATTGAATTTGGACGTGCTGACGGTGACAGGTCAAACCCTAGGGCAAGTGATTGATGCCTACGGACCTACTTATCCGCAAGAAGTTGTGAAGTCCTTAGATAAGCCCATTTATCCTCAAGGCGGGATTGCAGTCTTAAGGGGGAATTTAGCACCTGGGGGAGCCATCATCAAGCAATCAGCTGCTCAAGCAAGCTTGATGGAACATACTGGCCGAGCAGTTGTTTTTGAAAATGCGCAAGATCTTGCTAACCGCATTGATGATCCAGATTTAGATGTGCAGCCGGAGGATATTCTGGTGTTAAAAAATATTGGACCGAAAGGTGCCCCAGGCATGCCTGAGGCAGGTTACTTACCAATTCCAAAAAAATTAGCAAAACAAGGCGTGAAGGATATGGTCCGTATTTCAGATGGCAGAATGAGCGGTACTGCTTTTGGTACGATCGTGTTACATGTGACGCCTGAATCAGCGATTGGCGGTCCTTTAGCGCATGTGCAAAACGGCGATCAAATACGTTTAAGCGTTAAAAATCGTCTCATTGAATTATTAATTAGTGATCAAGAGCTTGCGCAGCGGAGTTTAAATAATCCAGTGCAAGAACCCAAGGCCACCAGGGGCTACCTAAAACTATTTTTAGATGAAGTGAATCAAGCAGATCAAGGCGTTGATTTTAATTTTTTAAGCGCTCCGATTACGGAGAAAGTACCTAAAAAGAAAAATGACTAACCGTCATTTGTTGAGTAGCTCGTAATCCAGATAACTTCTATCTACAATTTACCCATAAAAAAGCCCCAACATTGAACTAAGCATAAATGTTGGGGCTTGATGTCGACAAATAGTAATTAGACCTAATTAGTAGTCATTGACTTAAAAAATTGAGCACTATAGGATAATTTTTAATCTTCCGCATCCATTGGACCCTCAAGAGTAAGTTCAAGTCGGTGACATTTTTCAGATAAAACAACGCTGACTGTATCTTGATATTTGGCCGCAATCGCTAAATACTCGTCTTTGGCACGCGCATATTGTTTATTTGAATAGAAATTAAATGCTCTTTTGGTTTCCAAGCAAAGTTCTTTTTCAACGGTGGTCGGAGTTGTCTCAGGGTCATCATCACGTTTGCCAATCCTGTTTGAAAATAGCATAGAACTCTTCTGAGTTCACTCGACCTTTAAATACTGGCAGTTGATGTTCTAGAGCTAAATTTTCTACCACGCCAGCTTCTGTCATCGTGTGAGGATATTGCCAAACCCTTTTTTCAGCGCTGATAAATGTGTTTTTTGGGTCGTCAGTTTTTACACCAACGATTTCGATAAAAGGTGAGATTTAACCGAACAATAATTCATTCAATAAATAGTATCCTTTGTAAAAGCTACCTAGCATTACAACTTTTTTTGTTGAATGCTTCCATGTTATCCAGTAGGATTGAATTTTTCATTCCTCGCTATATAGGAATTATCATTACAATTCAATAATTTATGCCCCAATTTGGCAAGTCTATTACTACTAAACTTTAGAATTAATTTTAGTAGTAATAGTGATTAAGCGTAATCATGAGATTGAAAAGAAATGACGCCTTGCGAAAGTGATGCTAGAGATTGGGCAACTGCTAAACAGAGCATTACATCCAATGAGTAAGTTACCGAGGAGCACCTAGTCCGGTAGTGATTCAAGATTAAATATAGAAGAGCCGTTAAAGGATCTTCACCCTAGCTATTTATCGAGCCTTGTCTTAGGTAAATTGGTGCACTAGTTCATCTTCATGGTGCGACCTTACTGAAGGCAAATCAAAAAAAATCTAATAATGAAATATGAGTTGCAATCTTCTATCTTAAAAATTTTTGTAAAACCCAAATTGAATGAACTTCTTTGAGCACTGTCTACCGAGAGAGGCGATTCAAGTGAATAAAAGTAAGCACCTTTTTCGTTTGAGTATCAATAAAGTAAATTTTGTTTGGAAGTTTTTTTGGGTTGAGAAGATTTGTAGCATTTCAGCATATTTCTTAATTTTCTCAAAAGGATGAACATGTCTTGGTTGCCTGATTCAATTATGTCTAGAAGAGGAGTAGCTTCTGGAAAAACAAAAGAAACGCATCATTTAACAGAAGATGCCCAAGGTAAATTTCATTACACCATCGGCCCTTATTCAGAGCCAGTATTGGTCATACAGCCAGGTGATAAAGTCATCGTAGAAACAAAAGATGCTTTTGAAGGCAAGGTGAAGACGGAAAATGACTTACCTTCAAAGGTTCTGCAAATGCCATTTGTAAACCCTCAGAATGGACCGATCATGGTTGAAGGTGCCCAAAAAGGTGATGTGATTGCAGTTTATATTGAATCAATCAAGCCTAGGGGAGAAAACCCTCGAGGTACTTGTGCCATGATTCCTGACTTTGGGGCTCTCAGTGGCACTGCTTTAACTGCGATGCTCCATCCTTCTTTACCAGAAGTAGTCAGAAAAGTGGATGTAGACGAGAAGGGGGTTTACTGGAGTAAGCGCGTCACGCTGCCTTACAAACCGCATATTGGAACCCTCAGTTGTTCGCCTGAAATTGATTCTATTAATTCATTGACCCCAGATAGTCATGGTGGAAATATGGATTTACCAGATATGGGACCCGGCAGTATTACTTATTTACCGGTTCGTTCAGAAGGTGGCAGGCTCTTCATTGGGGACGCTCATGCATGTCAAGGCGATGGAGAAGTTTGTGGGACTGCGGTGGAGTTTTCTAGCACAACAACCATTCATGTGGATTTGATCAAGGGCTGGGAGATCAGTTCCCCCAGATTAGAAAATGAGCATTTAATTATGGCCATAGGGAGTGCACGCCCACTAGAGGATGCGACGCGCATTGCTTACCGTGATCTCATCTTGTGGATGAGCGCTGAGTACGGTTATGACAAGTGGGATGCTTACATGATGCTAAGTCAGTGTGGCAAGGTTCGTTTGGGTAACTTTGTTGACCCGAACTATACCGTTGGGGCAGGAATTGAAAAAAAATATTTAACGATTTAAAAAATTAGCTTACATTTATAAAGGAAAAATCAAATGGATTTAAAACTAGCAGGCATGTCAGCACTCGTAACCGGTGGCACAAAGGGTATCGGTCGAGCGATTGTCGAAACACTCCTTCAGGAAGGGGTTAACGTCTCTTTTTGCGCCAGAAATCAATCTGAAATAGATGAGACCTTGCAGTCTCTACAATCGAGATTCAGTCAAAAAATATTTGGCATGCAGGCGGATGTCGGCGATGCCAGTGAATTAAATAAATGGGTGTTGAGCTCTGCTGAATATTTAGGGGGCATAGATCTTGTGGTTTCAAATGTAAGTGCTCTTTCAATAGGTACAGATGAAGAGAGTTGGAAAAAAGGATTTGATATTGACGTGATGGGTAGTGTTCGCTTCATTGAATATGCGATGCCTTGGTTGAAAAAAAGTAAAGCAGCCAGCATCGTAACAATCTCTAGTGTTTCAGGTCGTGAGATTGATTTTGCCGCAGGCCCATATGGTAGTTTCAAGGCATCACTGATTCACTATACGCAAGGACTAGCATATCAATTAGCCGGTCAAAATATTCGTGCAAACACAGTATCACCAGGCAACACATATTTCCCTGGTGGTGTATGGAACCAAATCGAAGAGGGAAATCCGCAGCTCTTTAAAGAGTCTTTGGCTTTGAACCCAACTGGCAGAATGGGTACTCCACAAGAAATGGCAAATGCAGTAGTGTTTCTCTCAAGTCCGGCAGCAAGTTTTATTACCGGTACGAATTTAGTAGTGGATGGTGCTTTGACAAGAGGCGTACAGTTTTAATCTTCTTCTAAAGAAAAATCCTAAGTAACATTATTGATCATTTAATCATGTGCCTAAGGAAGATGACGATAAATTTTTTCATCTGATGATTTTGGATGCGTTGGTATTACTCTTCGAATCCAAAATCATTACTCATCTCAAATACCCAGATGTATTAACACCTCGCTGGTGCAAAAACATACCAACAATCTTGATCTTCAAATTAATTAAAAGATTTTGTAGCGTGCATCAAAAACTTCAGCGAGACTCTCCATGTGCGATGAAATTCGCTTATTCACTCCTCAGTGAAACATTCAAACTAATTGATGAGTAGCATTTAAAGCCGGTGCTTTTCTGCGGTAACTCACAATCACTGCCCATGAAAAATTTGCGTAAATTTTTTTTCTTTGAAATGAAATAGATGAATAGTTTTTTGTTGTTAAAAAAATGATGATGAATTGAAATATTTTTCGTAGAGCAACTACCTAATGAGTGGATAGAGTTTGCTGAAAATTTTTATTTAACAGCTTGATTCGAGCATTCAGAAAAAATTAGAAAACCTTAGAGCCAATCCAGTAAAGGGTTTAGATGGATATGTCTTGCACAAGTAATCGATGCAAAAAAATAATAAAGAATTAGTAACATCAACATCAATAACATCAACATCAGATTGTTTAAATAAAAAATATTTTTTTATTTATTATTTTTAGTCCCAAGATGATGCAAGAGTTCAACAAAACTGCTTAATGTTGAGTGTAAATAATTGAACTGCACCAAAAGAAATCTTGATCAATCCAAAATGGTACGCTGCTAAAAAAGTGAAATTTTTTCGAGTGGTAAATTGAACTTTTAAACCCACCAAGGAGAGATTTTATGTTTTCAATTTTCGACGTATTTAAATCACAGGAAAGAGCAAATTGTTCTAGCCCAAGTAGATTGATCAAGGTGCTCTTCACTGCAGCACTAGGACTAGGATTGTTGGCATCAACAGCATCTTACGCAGCACCAACTAAAGCATGTTTGGATTTGCAAGCAAAGTATCCTCAGTTCAAAGGGATCACAATTGTTGATGCAATCAACCCACATACGCCTGGTTATGAATCTCTTGACCCAAAGGATCCCAATAAATATATTGGTTTTGATATCGATTTAGTTGAGGAGCTTGGTACTTGCTTAGGATTTAAAGTGAGCTACAAACCGGTCGCTTTCGCAGCATTAATTCCAACCTTGCAAAGTGGTCAAGCAGACATCGTGATTTCGGATATTTATGCTACAGAAGATAGAGCTAAAGCAGTTGACTTTATTACCTATTCAAAAGTATCTGATGGTGTCTTGGTAGTTAAAGGCAATCCAAAAAAGATTACTGGTATTAATACCTCTCTTTGTGGCGCAATTGCAGCTGAGAACACTGGTTATGTAGAAGTTCCACTGATCGAGAATCTTGCTGCTGCTTGTAAAAAAGAGGGTAAGCCAGTACCCGTTGTGCAACTCTATGACAATAATGCTGCCTGTATTCAAGCAATCTTGGCTGGTAGAGCGGACACCTACGTGAATGACGTGAATACTGTTGATCAAGCTGTTAAAGCGTATCCGGATAAGCTTGAGAAGGCTGTGGCTGTAACTTTGCCATACTTTGTAGGTATTGGTGTTCCTAAGAATAAGCCCGAATTCAGAGATGCAATTTTTGCTGCACTGAAGGACTCTATTAAGACAGGTAGCGTTAAGCAAATGCTCAAAAAATGGGGATTGGATGAAGCCTCAATTCCTGAGCCAACGATTATTTCTAGCAAATAATTAGCCACCTAAAGGATCATATATATGGAACTCTTTCTTCACTACCTCACTATGCAATACCTCTTGGACGGAATTTTAATGTCTATTCAAGTTACTTGTTTGGGACTGTTGGGAGGGTTCCTGTTAGGTGCAATATTAGCGAGTATGTTGATTTCTAGGAATGTCTGGATATCAGGGTTTGCAAGAACCTACGCAGTTATTTTTAGAGGTACACCCTTAATTTTGCAAATGGTCTTTTTTTACGACGCATTGCCACATATTGGGTTAAAGTTTACAGCCATGACCGCAGCCGGTTTAGCATTGGCTGCAAATGAAGCGCCATTTATTGCAGAAATTTTAAGATCTGGCATTCTTGGCGTGGATCGAGGACAGACCGTTGCAGGGCAAGCCTTAGGCATGACACCTTGGGTTCTCATGAGGCGAATTATTGCGCCACAAGCCATCCGTACGATGATTCCAGCGTTTGGAAATGAAACCGTAAGCGCTTTAAAAAATTCATCACTAGCTTCCTTTGTATCCGTTCAAGAGTTAACGCTCAGAAGTACACAATTAGCCTCTTCAACATTTGATTTTTTCTCAATTTTTTGTGCTTCAGGATTGTTATACCTATTACTTACCAGCGGGGTAAGTATTATTCAGTTAATCACTGAGTATCTTTTAGATTTAGATAAAAAAACAGCAAGACAAAAGCAACTAAAGTCATTGTTGAATGTTGTTTTAGGTAGAAAAGAGGTAGGAATAAATGTTCATTTAACTGCACCTGTACCTTTTTCATCAGATTTCGTATCCGTACCTAAGGTTTCGCAAAAAACGCAGGCACTGAACAATAGCAATGAATCCGAATTAGTTGTTCATGTCGAAAAACTCGTAAAGCAATATGGCGATACGATTGTCCTCAATGAACTTGATCTGAAGGTCAATAAGAGTGAAGTAGTCGTCCTATTGGGACCAAGTGGCTCTGGTAAGAGCACCTTATTAAGATGTATCAACCTACTCGATCAATCAGATGCAGGTTCAGTCCACATTGCAGGGCAATGGATGGGCTTGCAACATGATGGTCGTCACATGAATCCAAGTGAAATCGCATTGCAAAGATCCCGTGTCGGGGTTGGCATGGTGTTTCAACAATTTAATTTATTTGCACATTTGACCGTTCTTGAAAATGTGGCAGGCCCCTTGCGTTGGGTTTATGGAATGGAAAAGAAGCAATCTTACGCCAGAGCGATGGAGCTACTTCAACGCGTAGATTTAGCAGATAAGGCAGACGCATTACCTAGACACTTGTCTGGCGGGCAGCAACAAAGGGTTGCCATTGCAAGGGCCTTAGCGCCAAGTCCAAGCTTGTTATTGTTGGATGAACCAACCTCTGCTTTAGACCCTGAATTAGTTCACGAAGTCTTATCAGTGATTAGGAAGCTGTCGATTGATGATAAGTTAACGATGATTATTTCAACACATCAACTTAAATTTGCTCGTGAAATTGCCGATCGAGTAATTTTCCTGAGTGGTGGAAAAATCATTGAAAGTGGACCCGCAGAGGAAATTCTCACGACTCCAAAGCATCCATTGACGCAGAGATTTTTGAATATTATGACAGCGGATTAAATACAACTATGCAAAAAAAGAAAGAATCTTTTTCATTTAAAGCCAGCTCAGGTGTTCCACCTCAAGTGGGGCCATTCTCCCATGCTACACGTTGGGGTGATCTGTTGTTTGTCACGGGTCAAATGCCTACAGATCCAAATACCGGAAAAGTGGTCGATGGTGGCCTCATTCCTCAGTCGATTCAAGTCAAAAAAAATCTAGAAGCAGTCGTAGCCCATTTTGGCTTGACTTTGGACGATGCCTTAATGGTCCGAGTTTATCTTGAGTCATTTGATGATTATGATGAGTTTAACGATTGCTACAAGACATGGTTTACCAAAGAGTTACCGAGTCGGACTTGCGTTGGAGTACATGGTTTAGCAGTTGGTGCATTAGTCGAAATTGATTTAATTTTAGGTATTCCAAATTAATTTGTTAGAGCTAACTTTATTTTTTATTCAGGAGATTTAATGAGCAATCATCAATGCAATGAACATTGCAACCACGGATCTGATTTACAAAAGGATCCCGAGATTCAAAAAGAACTTGAGGTGGCTAAGTCTAAACTGGTCGGCTCACTTGACGCCACGAGCATTGAAAAAAAAGCCGTCCACGCGCATTTCTCTCATGTAAATAAAATTAAGACAAGTCCTACTAGTGCGCATCACTTTGTGCCAGCAACCAAGGAAACTATTTTATGGGGATATTTCAGTCAAGTAGCACCATCTACTGTAAAAGTGAATTCGGGTGATTTTGTTACCATAGAGACCCTAACGCATCATGCAAACGATGACGAAGAGCGCATGATATTGGGCGATTTAAATGCGCAAGCGGTTTTTCATTGGGATGCAAAAAGTAAGGGAATTGATCGGCGTGGAGTAGGGGAGATGTCTGCGCCTAATGGTGCCGGTGGTGGCCTGGGTGTTCACTTATGTACGGGGCCTGTAGAGATTATTGGTGCAATGCCGGGTGATGTACTTGAAGTTAAAATCATCGATGTGGCACCGAGACCTTGTGCCAATGAGATCTATAGTGGCAAAACATTTGGCTCAAACGCGGCGGCTAATTGGGGTTTTCATTATGGGGATACATTAACTGAACCCAAGCAACGAGAAGTCATTACCATTTATGAAATTGATGCGAGTGCAGAAAACACCTGGGCGCGAGCTGTTTATAACTATCGTTGGACACCTCAAACTGATCCCTACGGTGTGGTACATTCAACAATCGATTATCCAGGTGTAAGGGTAGATCATAGTACGATCACTAAAAATACTGATATTTTGAAGAATGTCAGAATTCCAGTAAGACCCCACTTTGGCACTATCGGGGTAGCACCTAAAGAAGTCGAAATTGCCTCTTCTGTTCCACCTAGCTATACAGGAGGTAATATTGATAACTGGCGTATCGGCAAGGGCGCGACGATTTACTATCCAGTTGCGGTACCTGGGGCCAAGTTTTTTGTAGGCGATCCACATGCTTCACAGGGCGACTCAGAAATTTGTGGAACAGCGATTGAATGCTCATTGACCGGCACCTTTCAATTTATTTTGCATAAGAAGGAGTCGATTACCAACCCAAGTTTGGTTGATTTAAACTACCCTTTATTAGAAACTCCACATGAGTGGCTGGTTCATGGCTTTAGCTACGCGAATTATTTAGCTGAATTAGGACCGCAGGCCCAAACAGAGATTTTTGGAAAATCCTCCTTGGATCTGGCTATGCGCGATGCTTACCACAAGATGCGTCATTTCTTAATGACGGCCAAGAACTTGAATGAAGATGAAGCAATCTCATTGATGTCTGTTGCCGTGGACTTTGGCATTACCCAAGTGGTGGATGGTAATTGGGGAATTCATGCATCAGTGAAGAAGAACATCTTTCTTTAATTCGATATGGAATGGTTAATGCACTTAGGTTAAACTTTGAAACTAGTGCATTAGACCTGTCTCAGTCAAATCTATTAAAGTGTTTTTCAATATGGCTATTCATGAAATTTTGAAGATGGGTGATTCCAGACTACTCAAAAAAGCGAGTCCTGTGGAAATTACACAAATTTCAACTCCTGAGATTCAATCGATTATTCAAGATCTCAAAGAAACAATGACGGCAGCCAATGGTGCCGGTTTAGCTGCTCCCCAAATTGGCATTGATTTGCAGATTGTGGTATTTGGTTTTGAGAAAAGCTCTCGATATCCAGATGCTGAGCCTGTCCCGCAAACGATTTTAATCAATCCAGTGATTACGCCTTTATCTTCTGAGCTTGAAGAAGGCTGGGAAGGGTGTTTGTCGGTTCCAGGGCTACGCGGTATAGTTCCTAGGTATCACAAGATTCGATACCAAGGACTTGACGAGCATGGTCAGTTGATTGATCGTGAAGCATCAGGTTTTCATGCAAGAGTTGTTCAGCATGAATGCGATCATTTATTCGGTTACTTGTTTCCAATGCGAGTAACAGACTTTACTCGCTTTGGATTTACTGAGATCCTGTTTCCTAATCTAAGTTAGTTTTTACCGTTTGAATTGGTAAACCGCCTAGCACTGCATAACAGGATTTGAGCCACATTTTTACGCGTTGACGATCAATGAGACTCAGTGCACCCTCGGCATTTTGATGATTCATCGCCCGCCAAAAACTCATGTTTGCTTCATCAATTTTGCGCATACTAGACTCGTATAGTTTGGGAATCTCTACTAGGTAGGCACCTAAGGTAATAGCATTTTTTAAGGATTCTGATTGATGCAGAATTGAGAAATTTGCACCGCGACCTTTATTTTGTACCAAAATGTAATTAGGCCCAGCACCATAGGACTTGGTTAATTTCTCTAGTAATTCCACGGAGTCTTTGCCGTCATCCATCACGTGCCAAAAATTGACGATAACACCCATCTCGAGAAGCACTTCTAATAAATTAGCTTCTTTAATCCAGTGAGCTAAGGGCGCAGAGGTTTGAGCAGCCAAGTCCACAATTAAATTCGCATGTGGATTACTTTCTAATGCGTGCACAATGGCGTCGAGACCTTCAAAACTATCAACGACTACATTTGAGGTAAAGTCCTCATAAAAGCGTTTAAAGGATTGATGTGACCGGTCGGTATCAAAACCTTGAAAATCCATTTGATGGTCAATATAGTATTGCGCTAACAAACGAGAGGTGACAGATTTACCCACACCACCTTTTTCTCCACCAATAAAATTAATCGTTGCCATCTGCTGTTCCTTTTTAAACATGTATAGAACTACTATTATCCGTAACAGTTTGTTACGACTTTAAGGAGAACGCCTCATCGTCTGCAAAATCACTACTTTGGGGCAAAAAAAAGGACTGAATGTTTTCAGTCCTTTTCCTTACTAAATAAATTACCAGTTAATCAGCGTAAATACCTGCTTTACGGATCACAGGACCCCATTTATTGATTTCAGACTCTAAATGCGTTTGTAGTCCTTGTGGCGTCACTTTATCCATACTAGGGATTTCTACACTTAAATCTGTCATCCGTTGCTTAACCGCTGGATCTTGTAATGCAGCTCTGAGGGCAGCATTGATTTTATCGACAGTCGGTTTAGGAGTTCCTTTTGGCGCATAAATACCATGCCAAACTTTGACTTCAAAACCTTTGAGACCTTGTTCGTCCATCGTTGGTACATTGGGCAATGCGCTCAAGCGTTTAAGGGTTGTTACGCCATAAATCTTTACACGGCCTTCTTTAACCAAAGGAACAGTTTGAGTTGTTTGATCACAGAGTAAGTCAACTTGACCACCCATTAAATCATTCATCGCAGGACCGGTCCCTTTATAAGGAATCGTATTCAATTCAACACCAATGGCTGATTGAAATAACATACCGCACAAATGTGAAACCGCACCAAGACCAGCATTTGCTAATGAAACCTTGTCTTTGTTGGCTTTTACATAAGCAATCATTTCTTGCAAGTTATTTGCTGGGAAATCTTTACGGGCCAACATGGTCATTGGCACATCAATCACTTGACCAATATATTCAAAATCTTTTAAAGGATCGAATGAAAGTTTTCTGTAAAGTGCAGGAGCTGTTGCCATACCCATGTGATGGATGAAAATGGTGTAACCATCAGGATTTGCTCTGGCAACCCGTTGGGTAGCTACAGTGCCACCGGCCCCAACGGTGTTTTCGACAATCACTGTTTGTCCGAGTGATTTACCCATTGGGATCGCAATCATACGGGCTGCCACATCAGTCGGACCACCTGCTGCAAATGGAACTACTAAAGTGATTGGCCTACTTGGAAACACGTCAGCTTGGGCAATTGAGCTCAAGCCAATGAGTGTGATTAGGGCAATTTTTTTAATAAAAGATTTCATAACTACTCCATTGGTAATTTTTACAATGATGAAAAACGTGATAAATGTTAACACTTTTAAGGGGTTTTATCTTTAGGATTTGATCATTTAATCATTATCTTGCAATTATTTTGTGATTTAAACAAGCGAAACCGCTAAAGGTTAAAATAGTGGTTTTATTGACACTTAGATAAAGATAATAAAAACCATGACAATCCTGGATATTGAGCACTTAAAACAGTGGATCGGCAAAACAGAGTCGTTTACTGATCAAATTACCTTGGCTCCTGTAAAAGCGCTTGCCGTTACTTTGGATCGGAATGATCCCGATCCTGTGCTTGGAGATCGCCTCCCTGAGTTGTGGCACTGGCTCTATTTTTTGCCAATGGCAAAGCAATCGGAAATTGGTCCAGACGGCCATCCGGAACGGGGTGGATTTTTACCACCAGTACCTCTTCCACGCAGAATGTGGGCCGGTGGTCGATATACCTGGCATCAGGAAATTCAATTAGGACAAGAGTTAACACGTCATTCAGAGGTCAAATCAGTCACTCATAAATCGGGACGGACAGGTGATTTGGTATTTGTGATGGTGCAACATGAATTGCATGGTTCACAAGGACTGGCGTTAACAGAACAGCATGATATCGTTTACCGCCCTTTGGCTAATCCAAGTGACGCTCCTCCAGCACCTACCTTGGCACCAACTGGAGCCGATTGGGAAGTGCGAATTGATCCTAGCCCCGTATTGTTATTTAGGTATTCCGCGGTAACTTTTAATGGTCATCGGATCCATTACGACCGTAAATACGTCACTGAAGTGGAAGGATATCCAGGGTTGATAGTGCATGGCCCACTGATTTCAACCATGTTAGTTGACCAATTCCGCTTGCAATTTCCTGATAAAAAATTAGTCACTTTCGACTTTAAAGCCCTGCGACCTACTTTTGACATCAATCATTTCTTTGTCTGTGGCAAAGTGGATGAAACGAATGCAACAGTTGATTTATGGGCAAAAGACCATGAAGGTTGGCTCACTATGCAAGGTAGAGCAACTTTTACAAACATTTAACGGATAAAAAACATGACGATGATCATTCCTGCAGCAGATCAGTACCAAGAATTGCGTGAGGCTTTGAGAGATTTATGCGGTAGCTTTGATTCTCAGTATTGGCAAAAAGTGGATGAGGCTCGAGGTTATCCAGAGGCTTTTGTGGATGCATTGACGAAGGCTGGTTGGTTATCAGCGCTGATTCCAACTGAATACGGTGGCTCTGGTTTAGGACTGTGTGAAGCCTCTGTCATCATGGAAGAAATTAATCTGGCAGGTGGCAATGCCGGATCGTGTCATGGTCAAATGTACAACATGGGGACGCTATTGCGTCATGGCTCTGAAGTTCAAAAACAACTCTATTTGCCCAAAATTGCTACTGGCGAATTACGTTTGCAATCGATGGCTGTTACTGAGCCAACGACTGGAACAGATACCACCAAGCTTAAAACGACGGCGGTTAAAAAAGGGGATAAGTACGTTGTGAATGGTCAAAAAGTATGGATCTCTCGCATTCAGCATTCTGATTTAATGATTCTGCTAGCAAGAACCACCCCGCTTGCTGAAGTAAAGAAAAAATCAGAAGGAATGTCTATATTTATTGTCAATATCGCCGAAGCGCTTGCTAGTGGGATGACGATTTCGCCAATCTTAAATATGGTGAATCATGAAACGAATGAAGTCTTTTTTGATAACCTAGAAATTCCAGCAGAAAATCTGATTGGTGAAGAGGGCATGGGTTTCAAATATATTTTGGATGGCTTAAATGCGGAAAGAGCTTTAATTGCAGCGGAGTGTATTGGTGATGCTTACTGGTTTGTGAACCGCTCACGTAATTATGCCAATGAGCGCGTGGTATTCGATCGTCCGATTGGTAAAAATCAAGGGGTGCAGTTCCCGATTGCAGATAGTTATATCGAAACTGAAGCGGCTAACTTAATGCGCTTTAGAGCCTGTGAATTATTTGATCAGAATTTACCTTGTGGTGCACAAGCGAATATGGCGAAATACCTTGCGGCTAAGGCTTCTTGGGAAGCTGCTAACGTTTGTTTGCAAACGCATGGTGGTTTTGGTTTTGCATGTGAATATGATGTTGAAAGAAAATTCCGTGAAACAAGGTTGTATCAAGTTGCGCCGATTTCAACGAACCTGATCTTCTCTTACGTCGCTGAACATATCCTCGGTTTGCCTAGATCTTTCTAAACATGAAACCACTAACTGGTATTACCGTCATTTCCATGGAGCACGCCATTGCGGCACCATTTTGTTCAAGGCAGTTAGCCGATTTGGGCGCCAGAGTAATTAAGGTGGAGCGTCCTGAAGTCGGTGATTTTGCTAGAAACTATGATCAACGTGTGGCGGGGATGTCGTCTCACTTTGTTTGGACCAACCGGTCTAAAGAAAGTTTAACGCTAGACATTAAACAACCTCTAGCACTACAAGCCATCATGAAATTGTTATCTACGGCGGATGTTTTTATACAAAACTTAGCACCAGGCGCCGCAAGTAGACTTGGTCTAGGTTATGAAAACTTGAAGAAATTAAATCCACGCTTGATTGTGTGTGATATTTCTGGCTACGGCAATGATGGTCCTTTTCGGGATAAAAAAGCTTACGATTTATTAATCCAAAGTGAGGCTGGATTCTTATCCGTTACTGGCACGCAAGACGTTCCTTCTAAGGCGGGCAATTCGATTGCAGATATCTCGGCTGGTATGTACGCTTATACGAATGTGCTATCTGCGTTATTACTTCGTAATCAAACCCAAGAAGGTTCTCATATTGATGTGTCGATGTTAGAGTCTCTGGGCGAATGGATGGGTTTCCCCCTCTATTATGCTTATCAAGGGGCAACTCCGCCACCGCGTAATGGAGCTTCACATGCCACGATCTATCCATATGGACCATTTCCAGTGGGAAAAAATGATACTGTGATGTTGGGGTTACAAAATGAGCGAGAGTGGCAAGTGTTTTGTGAAAAAGTATTGTTTCAACCAGAACTTGCAAAAGAGAGCCGATTCTCTAATAACTCACAGCGTAATGAAAATAGAAATGCTTTGAAAGCAATCATTGATCAATGCTTTTCTGCCCTAACCATTACTCAAGTAGAAGAACGCCTTGAGGATGCTCAAATTGCGAATGCCAGAATGAATGATATGGCAGGACTGTGGGATCATCAACAATTAAAGGCCAGGAATCGCTGGCAATCCGTCGGATCTCCAGTTGGTGAAATTCCAGCTTTACTACCCCCAGGCAAAAATAGTGCTTATGATTACCGGATGGATCCAATTCCAGCAATCGGTGAGCATACAGAGCAAATTTTGACGGAAATTGGTTTTAGCGCAGAACAAATCAAAGCAATGCGAAGTTCAAAAGCTATTTAATTTTCTCAAGATACTCGGTAATTTCTGATTAGATAGTTATAGAAGTGTTTGAAATTTAAGTTCTTTGAGGAATAGCTGTTCCCTATGGTAAATATGTATTTAAATGTATGTTAAAGTATGTTTTATATGATAGGGAATGAATATGGAAAAGCTTCTAACACGTAATATTGCTTCACTGACTGAATTTAGGGAGCCTGGTAAGGTATTGGCTAAATCAGGCAATGAACCTACAGCAATTCTTAATCGAAACGAAGTTGTTGCTTATCTTGTGCCCGTAGGAGCTTTGAGTGACATTTCAGCAGCCCCATTAGGTAAAGAAAAGTTGCGAGAATACATAAAAAATGGCTTACCAAAGATTCATCATGTCATTGACTACCTAAAGGATAAGTAATTGCATTTTCATCTATTAGATGAGTCTGACCTAGTCGAAATCCATGACAGTGTGATAGGGTCTCACGAATTGCAAGGGTTGGCAGTTGATAAATCCTTGTCTGGTGTTTTGGCTAGGTTGCAGAATCGAATTAATTACGGATTAATGAATGATGTTTTCCAATATGCTGCTTGTGCAGGAATATTTATAGCAAAAGCACATTGTTTTAACGACGCAAATAAAAGAACGGCTGCTGCAGTAGTGCATTTGATTTTACTGACCCATAACTATTCGCCAAATTTTGATAATAATGATTTAGGTAAGTGGATAGTATTAGTGGTGAATGATGCTTTAGATGAAGGACAATTCGCAGAATTTTTACGACAAACTTGCTAGTTAAACTCCTAAAAGTGTAAGAGTTTTTTTTAAAAAATAGAAGTATCTCGCTTTAGTTGAGGGAGTGGATAAAATTCTATTGCAGCGAAATTGATGAGTAACTGGTTTTTAGTGATTTAAGATTTCACTTTAGGATATTAATAACTAAACATATGTAATTTATTTATAACAAAACAATGATGACTACACAGACAGATTTTCCTTCCCAAACTTTGGCGAAGTATGCGGCAAACCTTCAATTTACAGATATCCCAACGAGAGTCGTTCGTAAAACAGAAGACTTGTTCGTGGATTGGGTGGGCTCAGCACTTGCTGGTAAAGGTGCTAGAGCGGTTGAATCGATTGCTAGGTTTGCTGGGAATATGGCCCCCATCCAACAGCAAGCTTACCCTGGCAGTGCCGAAATATTGATTCATCGTAGTTACTCATCCCCCATGTTTGCGGCGATGGTCAATGCCGCTGCTTCTCATGTGGTTGAACAAGATGACGTACATAATGCTTCCGTGTTCCATCCAGCTACCGTAGTTTTCTCCCCAGCTCTTGCTGTAGCACAGGCAATTGGTGCGAGTGGTCAAGAGTTTTTAACGGCTTGTGTTGCCGGCTATGAAGTGGGCATTCGTGTTGGTGAATTTTTAGGTCGTTCACACTATAAAATTTTTCATACGACTGGAACAGCCGGTAGCTTAGCCGCTGCGGCTGCCGTAGGAAGACTGTTACATCTGAGCCCTGAACAAATGTTGAATGCCTTTGGCTCAGCAGGTACTCAAGCAGCAGGCTTATGGGAATTTTTAAGAGATGCAGCAGATTCTAAGCAATTGCATACAGCCCACGCTGCCAGTACAGGCTTGATGTCAGCTTATTTGGCAAAAGATGGTTTCACGGGCGCTAAACATATTTTAGAAGGTCCCCAAGGGATGGCCGCTGGGATGTCAACCGATGCTGATGTCAGTAAACTGACTGAAGGTTTAGGTACACGCTTTGCTACCGAAGAAACCTCCTTTAAATATCATGCTTCTTGCCGACATACCCACCCTGCGGCAGATGCCTTATTAAAAGTCATGCAAGAGAACCAATTACAAATTGATCAAATTGCTAAAGTGATTACTCATGTCCATCAGGGCGCGATTGATGTGCTGGGTCCAGTAGTCGATCCCAAAACGGTTCACCAATCAAAATTCTCCATGGGAACAGTCTTGGCATTAGCCGCACGCTTTGGTTATGCGGGCTTGAATGAGTTTGAATCCTCTTTTTCAAACGACGATATTCAAGCATTCTGTCAGAAGGTTGAAATGGTCTTAGACCCAGAGGTTGATCAAGCGTATCCCCGCAAGTGGATTGGAAAAGTGACTGTGATCGCCAAAGATGGAAAAACTTATGCTGGCCGTGTAGATGATCCGAAGGGTGATCCTGATAATACGCTGACTAGATTAGAAATTGAAACGAAAGCCATCCGTCTGGCCTTATTTAGTAACGCTGCTACAGAAGCAGAAATGCGTGACGTGATTGAGCAACTTTGGAAAATTGAAACACTTGCAACAATAGGGAACCTTTTATGATTCAAGACAAAGCAAGCCTTCCATGTGGGTTAGCTAAAGCATTTTTATTCGTTCCAGCTAGTCGACCTGAACGCTTTATCAAAGCACTTGAGACGGGTGCTCATATTATTGTGGATTTAGAAGATGCCGTTGGCTTGGTGGATAAACCACAGGCAAGAGCATCTATTGTGCAAAACTTGGTGCCACTGTTTGAAACATTTGGTGATCGTATTTTATTACGCATGAATAGTTTAAGTACCGATCAAGCTGCCTTAGATCTAGATTTAATTAAAACCTTACCTTTAAAGGCTTTAATTCATCCAAAGACAGAGTCGAGTGAACAGTTAGATCAAATTAGTAGGTATTTGTCAGCTGATAGTTATATTATTCCCATGATTGAATCTGCTAAAGGCATCGATCAGTTACGTGCTATCGCAGCCCATCCTCAGACGATTCGATTAACCCTCGGTAATATTGATTTACAAGCAGATTTAGGTTTGCGCTGTGATAGTACCGAGTCGGAATTACAGGGGTTACGTTTTCAGATGACGGTACTTAGTCGCTTGTTTGATCTTGCTCCGCCGATTGATGGAGTGACGGTAGATTTACAAAATGAGGCGCAGTTACTAGCGGATCTAGAGCGTGCTCGTGGGATCGGTTTTCTTGGGAAGTTATGTTTACACCCGAAACAAATTCCAACTACATTACAATTTTTTCAGCCAACTGAAGCTGAGGTTCTCAGAGCGCGCAGTATCGTTGCGGCCTTCGAAACAGCGCAAGGTGGAGCGGTTCAACTAGATGGAAAAATGATTGATCGCCCAGTAGTTTTATTGGCGCAAAGATTACTAAATTCCATTGAAGATCGCTGATTTGTAAAAAAGTCTCCTGATTAGAACTATTCTTATTAGGATTTACGCTGATTTATTGCAATAAATAGAATAAATCGAGGTATATTCATAGGTGAAATTTATAAAAACACCTTCATGGAGACAACGGTGAGCAAATTCCTCATCAAGTATTTGATGATTGCCTTGGTAGGTTTTTCAATACAGGCCTCTGCCCAAGTGAAAGATCGCAATATTGAGGAAATCAAACAAGAATCGTTACACCGCGCTGAAAACGGCGGAGCCTATCCACTCATTAATCTTGAGTTGTCCGATGTCAAAGAAGCTCTTGCTCTGATTAAAACAAGAAATCCTGATGAGTGGGCCGCTGCTTGGAGTCAAGTGGCAGAAAAATACATGCAACAGGCAAAATCAGCAAGCTCTAAAGAGCAAGCAGGGGTTCTTTATAAAAAGGCTTGGCGTTTATATTTCTTTGGTCAATGGCCAGCACCAACTTCACAGGGCAAAGAAGTTGCTTATCAAAAAGCCTTGGATGCCTATTTGAAATATGCGCAAACCTTCGACATTCCATTAGAAGTGGTCAAAATTCCTTTTGAGGGAAAGCAAATTGTTGGTTATTTACGTCTGCCAAAGGGTGCGAATCCCAATCAAAAGGTGCCAATGGTTTTTGCTGTGAGTGGTTTAGATAGTCGCAAAGAAACTGTGGCAGATAGCTACAGCCAAATCTTACAACATGGTGTTGGTATTTTTGTGGTGGATGGTCCCGGCACTGGTCAAGCACCCATTAAAGTAAGTCCAACAGCAGAAAGAATGTTCTCTGCTGCATTAGATTATTTACAGACACGACCTGAAGTTGATCAGAAGCGGATTATTTTTTCAGGGGTGAGTTTTGGCGCATATTGGGCAACAAAAATGGGCATTCTTGAAAAAGATCGCCTACTTGGCTCAGTGGCACAATCTCCACCAGTCCACCAAACTTTTGATGCTAAGTTTGTGGAAAAGAAACTGAGTACACCAGAATATTTGTTTGATTACTTACCAGCGAGTATCAACGTCTATGAAGGGGTTACTAATTTAGAGCAATTATTGGCCTATGTACCAAAAATGTCTTTAAAAGATCAAAACTTATTGCAGAGACCAACAACCCAAATGCTGATTTTGGCTGGGGCAAACGATACCCAAGTTCCTTTAGATGACGTCAAGAGGTTAATGGAAGCGGGTGATGTACCAAAGGATTTTTGGATTAACCCAAAAGGAGGGCATTTGGGCCGTGAAGTCAAAGGATGGACCGATGCTAACATTTTTTCCAAGGTGATTATTCCTTGGGAATTGCGCTTATTAGAACAATCTGGCTGGAAAAAACCATAAGGGATTTAAAGAATGAAAAAATTATATTGCTCATGCGGCGTAACGCGTAGGAATTTTTTAAGTAGTTTAGCTGGCTTGGGTGCGGCAACTGTTTTGCCAACTAATGCCAATGCACAATCATCGCCAGCCATCATTGGTAATCGCGATCGAATTGATACGCACCATCACTTTTTTGCTCCGACCTTGGTTGCAGAAATGGTCTCCAAAAAATTGGCACAAAAACCAGCACTCGATTGGTCTGTGAAAAATACAATCGATGACATGGATGCTGCGGGCACCAAAACCTCCATCCTTTCGGCAACCACCCCGCAAGTGAGTTTTTTAGATCCGGTGATGGCGAAAAAGATTGCTCGTGAGAATAATGAATATGCCGCCAAAGTTGCGGGCGATCACAAAGGGCGCTTTGGATCCTTTGCAATGCTACCAATGCAAAATATGGATGATGCCTTGCGTGAGATTGAATATTCAATGGATGTTTTAAAAGCTGATGGTATTGGCTTGTTAACAAGCTATGGTGATAAGTGGTTAGGTCATCCATTTTTTGCGCCGGTCATGGAAGAGTTGAATCGTCGTAAGGCCATTTTATATACCCATCCTACTTCTGCCAATTGTTGTAATAATTTATTACCGGATACACCGCCTACGGTGGTCGAGTACGGTACTGACACAACCAGAACGATTGTAAATATTGTCTTTTCTGGAACTGCAGCCAAGTGCCAAGATATTAAATTTATTTTCTCCCATGCCGGTGGTACTTTGCCATTTTTAACTGAGCGTTTACAAAAAATGCCGGTGATTGATAAAAAATTAGTTGAGCGGGTGCCAAATGGTGTCATGCATGAGTTGCAACGCTTTTACTATGACACTGCATGGGCCTCCAATGGTTATGCCTTACCGTCACTGTTGGCTTTGGTTTCAAAGGATAAAGTATTATTCGGGTCAGATTATCCATACCGTACCAGTGAAGACAATATCAAGGGCTTGTTAGCTTATGGCTTTAATCAACAAGACATGAATTTGATTACGCGTGGTAATGCCGTCAAATTGATGCCACGTTGGAACGCCTAATCACACAATATCTTGAAATGAAGTGAATTTTTTAATCTTTCGTTAAACTATTAACCATAGATTAAAAATTCACTTAGGAAAATGATGACAAACTTAAAAGAAATTAAAACTGTTGGCTTTATTGGCGTTGGCATTATGGGTAATAGTATGGCGGGACACATACTTGCCGCTGGTTATGGCGTTAATGTATATAACCGCACTAAAGCTAAAACGGATGCGATTGTTGCTAAAGGCGCGAAATGGTTTGATACCCCAGGTGCGATTGCAGCAAATTCTGACTTAGTGATTACCATGGTGGGCTTTCCGTCTGATGTTGAAGAAGTTTATATGGGTGAGCAGGGCATTTTGCATCACGCCCAACCAGGAACAACTTTGATTGACATGACCACTTCAAGCCCTTCACTTGCTAGAACAATCAGTGAGGCAGCATTAACGAAAGGTTTAGCCGCGATTGATGCCCCGGTTTCAGGTGGTGATATTGGTGCCAGAGATGCAAAATTAACGATTATGGTTGGTGGTGACTCTGCAACATTTAACCATGCTTTACCAGTTCTCAAATTAATGGGTGGTAGCATTGTTTTACAGGGTGGTCCTGGAATGGGGCAACATACGAAGATGTGCAATCAAATTGTGATTGCCTCTACCATTATGGGTGTATCAGAAGGAATTGCTTACGCGAAGAAAGTTGGCTTAGATCCAAGTAGCGTGATGCAATCCATCGGCGGTGGGGCAGCCTCTGGTTTTCAATTAAATATCCTTGGACCAAAAATGATTGCCGGTGACTTTGCTCCTGGCTTTTATATTGAGCATTTCATCAAAGACCTCAACATTGCGTTAAGTGAAGCAAAGGCAATGAACCTTGAATTACCAGGCTTGATCCAAGCTAAAAAATTGTACGATCAGCTTGCAGCCAATGGCCACAGCAAAGATGGTACTCAAGGCTTGATTCAGTTCTATTTAGCGTAATGAGAAGATAACTAATTTCCGTAGCATTAATGAAAAAAAGCCATTTTTAAAAATGGCTTTTTTTTAGCAGTACAACTACTTAGTGTCTCTCGGGTCCTTTTCTAGAGGCGTGCTACCGGTTGGGCCAATACCATAAAAAAGTAAAATAGCGCCTTCAGCATTGGTTTTACCAAAGTGTGGAGTATTTGCTGGTTCTGTGAAATAGCTACCTACTGGATGAGCGTGCAGTTTGGATTCGTCAAACTTTGTGTCGTAGCCAATATAATGTAAGCCAGCAATAACCATGCCGTAACGATCTTCAGGATGCTTGTGGGCATAGGCTTTGTCGAATGGAGTCCACTTGACTAGATATAAATAAGGGCCCGGCTTATTAGGGTTGCCCATCAAGAAAGATTGTTCACGACCAGATGCAGTTTTTTCCCATTTGATTTTTTCTGGGGGAATATTCATTACACCAGGCGGTAACTGAATATCCGCTGCACTCAAAATACTGCCACTCATTGAGAAGAATGCAACACAGCTACAAAAAAATAATTTAATAAATGATTTCACTCACGTCTCCTTTAATAACAGTTTATTAATTAAAGAATACTCTTCAAACCCACTAATACAATCAGCGTTTTTACTTAGTTCGTTAATTTGAAGAAAATTGACGATTAATTTCTTGAGCGATTAGTTGGATAGAAGCAGGACTTAAATCGTCGACTTGTATTTTTGGAGCTTGCAAATACTGCGTGAAGTTTTTACCTTGAGATTTCTCATAGAGCTTATCGTAATGTCTAACTAATAAATCCCTGATTAAATCCTGCCAAGCATGATGATTGATCCAGTGTGTCCATCGATCTAAAACTTCGTGCCCATGTAACTCTCTTAAAAAAGATAGTTTTTGAATCAGTTGATTGGGGTTGCTAATCAGATAGTCATAATCTCTGATGAGAAATTCAATTCTCGCTTCGGTGGTGGCCTCAATCCGAATACAGGGACTTTGTCGAAATTTTAGAAGTAAGGTTTCTGGAACCTGAATATTACCAATCTTTTTACTCTCAGCCTCAATAAAAACAACCCGAGATGGATCAAAACTTTCGAGTTGATCGAGCACATAACTTTCAAAGTATTTTTGACTCGGCTGATTCGAGTCTGGCATATTACCCAATACTGAGCCTTTATGATTCGCAATTTGCTCTAAGTCCAATACTTGTGCGCCGAGTTCGTGGAGCACTTCCAAAATACGACTCTTACCACTCCCCGTCGAACCTGTTATCACCCGATAATCAAAGACATTTGGCAAGTCATTTAACTTTGCAAGAACATTGGTCCGATAAGCCTTGTATCCGCCATCTAGGATGTGGGCATTCCAGCCAATTTCACGAAGGATGTGCCCCATCGAATTACTTCTTTTTCCACCACGCCAACAGTAAATTAAGGGGCGCCAGTTTTTAGGACGCGTATAGAAATCTTCCTCAATATGGCCGGCAATACGTTTTGCAATGAGAGCCGCACCAACCTTTTTAGCGGCAAAAGGTGACTCTTGATTGTGAATAGTTCCCACAACGACGCGTTCCTCATCGCTGAGGACAGGACGATTGATTGAGCCTGGAATATGATCTAAGGCGAATTCTGCTGGAGTTCTTACATCGATAATTTCATCGAAGGTAGGAACCTGAGTCATATCAACATGGGTTCTAGACTTCATTTAGGTGCTCATTAAAGCTTAAAGAAGTATTTTCTCACGAACCCTCTGTAGTGATTGCAAAATAAGCCTATTTTTGCAATTAGATTCGTGAGTGATGGAGAAGTTACGCTGCTGATACAGATTGTTTTTTTTGGTAAAAATAGAGATAAACCAATGAAAGAGCCATGATCGCGGTAGGGATAATAGAACCCAAGGTAAGAATATTCCAACCGCCTGAAGCAATAATGGCACCTGATCCAATCGAACTAAAAGCCATGGTGCCAAATACAAAGAAGTTAATAATTGCTTGCGCCTTATTTTTTTCTTCTGGACGATAACTCGTAATCGCCAATGTGGTGGCTGCCGTAAAAATAAAGTTCCAGCCTAAACCAAGAATTGCCAGGGCAAAGAGGAAGTGATAAAAGCCACTACCTAGCTGAAGGATACCAATACTGATAAATACTAATAACACCCCAGTGCGCATCATGATTGGAGAGCCAAATCTTTTAATGAGATGTCCCGTAAAAAAGCCTGGGGCAAACATGCCGATGACGTGCCATTCCAACACAATCGCCGTATCAGAAAAGGGAAACTTACAAATTTCCATGGCGAGTGGAGTGCCTGCCATGAGTAAGTTCATTACGCCATAACCCAAAGCACTACAAATTAAAGTGACGATGAAAACGGGTTGGCAAATGATTTCTTTGACTGATCTACCTGTATTGGTATTTTTATCGGTCTTAATTTCTTTAGGAAAGTCGATAAAATGCATGATAACAATACCGAGCAGGCCGGCCATTGATAAGACGAGATAAGGACCTAAGAACGGTGTAGGTAAAAGATTTTTAGTCCAATTAGTCATGTTGGGGCCAACTACGGCACCGATCACGCCACCCGCCAATACTAATGAGACAGCCTTTTCTCTAAAACTAGAGTGGGTAAGTTCTGGTGCGACAAAGCGATAAAGTAGGCCATTCGCACTGTAATATCCAGCAATTGCGGTACCAAGGGCCAGTAGCCAAAAGTTTTTGCTATACGCTGCGTAGGCACAAAGTCCGGTTGAAAAAGAGGCAACTGCTAAGGCAATCTGAAAAGACGTCTTACGACCAAAGTGATTTTGTACTTTAGCGACCAAAGAGGTGGCTAAAGCAGCACCAACAACATATGCCATGAGTGGTAATGTTGCCATCCACGGGATGGGCGTCAAACTCATACCTACCAGGCCGTTAATAGCGATAAAAGTTACATTATTTGTTAAATAAAGACCCTGACATAGAATCAGTAAGAAGAGATTTTTATTGAAAAATTGAGGTACTGCATTCGCATTGGTCATTACGGAAGTCTTTATATAGTAGTTGTGTAATCATTATAAACTGACCACAACTACTCTGAATACACTCTGCAAGACTGGATAGTTACGGTTGCACGTCTTGAATAATCAGCTGAATATTTTTCTCGCCTAGGTTTAATTTAGGGATAACGCCAATCAGATCACCTTTTTCTGGAATCGCATTGCCTGTTTTAGAAACTCTGGCAGTTAAGCTCACTTCTTTAAACTGACTTAACTTGAACTGGGGGGACATCGATTGTTCATCCGACAAGCTGAAAGTAATGGGCAGTTGAGCAGCCGTCGACTTGATAATCGCCAGTGGGAGTCTTGGTCCATCAATGGCCTTCGCATAGATGAATACAACATCACTAGGACTGACTTGCCCCTTGAGTCCTGGGCTAATGGATACCTTGCCAGATAAGGTTAGTGCTGGATTGATATCAGCTTTGGCATTTGGCCGTAAAAGGGTTTTAGCCTCCGCAATACTGGCATTTAATCCTTGAGCAAAGGCAGCATCATTGGGTCCTAAATTTGGTATTGCTAGCTCCCAATTTTTAATCGCCGCCGCGTAATCCGCTTTTTCAAAGGCTGCAGTACCTTTAAGTGCAAGTGCTTTGGGATTCTTAGGATTAATTTGTAAGGATTGATTAATTAAATCAAGTGCCTGTCCATTCATCGTTTTATTTTCATAGGCAATGAGATCCGCTAAATCAGCCAAGGTATCACTATTTTTGGGGTCCAAAGTTAAGGCTTTATCAAAGGCATTTTTGGCATCAGTAATTCGATTTAGGGCGCCATAAGTTCTAGCCAAAAATACCCAACCCTGAGCATTATTGGGATCCGTCTTTAATCGACCTTCTAATTGTTTAACCATCTCCAAAATCTGTTGCTCTTGAGGATTGGCGGGGGGATTGATAGCATTCGGGTTGCCGATAATAAAATACAAGCCTACTACTGCTAAAGGAATGAAAATAGCTAAAAATACAGGTAATCTTTTTATGGCGGGAGAGGCTAAAGACTTCGTCGGTGGTCCATCTAAAACCACTTCATCGATGGTGCGACGTTCAAGCTCTTCCTTTTGTTTAGAAAATTCTTCATCGGTCATTAAACCGGATTGATGTTCGGTTTGTAACTGTGTCAAGCTTTCACGAAGGATGGCAAGGCTTGCCTGGGATTGTGGAGCCATATTATTTTGATCAAGTTGAGGCGATCTAAAAAATGGCAATAACAATAGAGTTGTACCAATACCAATGAGGAGTACTGCAATCACTAAAAAGAGAATCACTCAGTATCTTTCTTTAAAAAGTCTTTAGATTCGAGCATGGCTCGTGCATGGGATAAATCTTGAACAGAAAAATCGTCTACTTTTTTTAACGCAGTTTGTTTTTTAACAAAATTTCTAAGAGCCCACAGGCCAAGTAGCATCAATAAAAAAGGACCTACCCACAGAACCAGGGTAGAGGATTTGACGGGGGGCTTATATAAAACAAAATCACCATAACGATCCACCATATATTGCATGATTTCTGATTTTGATTTTCCAGCTTCTAAAAGATCTTGAATTTGATGACGTAAGTCGATGGCTAAGTCTGCATGGGAACCAGCAATTGTTTCATTTTGACAAACCAAGCACCTTAAATCTTTTGCAATATCCATGACCCGAGCTTCCATTGCTGGGTCTTTAGCTAGGGGCTGAGCAGTATTGGTTTGACTATAAACAGACTGTGTGAAAGTCATCCAAATAGTTAAGGTAATGATTCCCAGCATGGAATACATCGGCCAGGAATGCGTGTTTTTGAGAGATGGTAATTTGAACAAGCGCATGTTAAGAGTTCAGCTTTTTGATTAACGGCAATATATCCTTGTTGAGCGCCTCAGGCGTTAAAGGCCCGATTTGTTTATGGACAATTTTTCCTGCTTTATCAATCACGAAAGTTTCAGGAACTCCATAGACGCCATAATCAATGCCAACTTTACCTTTTGCGTCCACTACTGAAAAATCATAGGGGTTGCCGAGCTCTTTCAGCCATTCAATTGCTTCTGGATCTTTATCTTTATAGTTCAGACCAATCAACGGTACCAACTTTTGTTTACTAAATTCAATCAATAAAGGATGCTCTTCGCGACAGGAAGTACACCATGAAGCCCATACGTTTAGCAACCAAACTTTACCGAGCATTGATTTCGGTTCGAACCGATCACTTTGGTTCAAGATACCCAGTTCAAACGCTGGTGCTGGCTTACCAATAAATGGTGAAGGAATCTCTTTGGGCTTGAGCGTGAGCCCGATGACTAAAAACACAACGAGTATGGCGAAAATAATGACGGGTAATCGTTTCATCAGGATCAATTCTTATTGAAGTTGTTGTTCTTTTTGAAGCGATATTTTTTGTCCATTACGGCAAAAAAACCACCAAGCGCAATGAGGAATGCACCTCCCCAAATCCAATTAATAAATGGTTTAAATTGGATTTTTACACCCCATTCTGAATTACTAATCGCCTCGGCCATCGAAATGTATAAATCACCTTTGAAGCTGGTATGAATGGCAGCTTCCGTCATGAGCATTTGCGAAGAAAAGTATTTTCGTTTCTCTGGCTGCATGATGGTGATGAATTCATTGTTTTTAGTAACGGTGATGTTTGCTTGAGCTGCAACATAATTTTCACCTTGTACTTGTTTGACATTATTCAGCACAAAATCGTAACCAGCGAGAGAATTTGAAGTACCCGCAGACATTCTTAAGTCTTTTTCTTCTTCAAAGCCATTGACCATCGTGACACCAAAAATAAATACAGCTACACCAATGTGCGCAATCAACATACCGTAATAGCTAGCACTTTGTTGGCGCACGGCTTGCATGAGAGGTAACGGATGGGATTTGAGACGATTAAAGAGGTTTAAGAAACTCGCAGAGGCGATCCATGCTGCCAAAAATAAGCCAAATCCAATCGAAGGTGACCAGCTACGTAAGACGAAGGGGGCAAATGCCGCACTAACGATAGTAGCCGCGAGTGCCCATCTTAATTGGGTAATGAGGTCAATGGGTTTAGCACTGCGCCAACGGGTAATCGGACCAACCCCCATGAGAAAGAGAGCCGGGGTCATTAAGGGCACAAATACCGCATCAAAATAAGGTTTACCAACTGACAATTTACCCAGCCCCAAGGCTTCTAAAATCAAAGGATAAAGAGTGCCAAGTAAAACAGCTCCGGCAGCAACTAATAATAAAATATTATTGGTTAGCAACATGGCGTCCTTTGACACCATATCAAACTCTTCTCCAGCCACTGCTTTAGGGGCTTTAATCGAAAACAGTGTGAGAGAACCACCGATAACAATAGCTAAAAATACAAGGATAAAAATTCCCCGCTCAGGATCTGTGGCAAAAGCATGCACGGAAGTAATCACGCCAGATCGAACTAAAAAAGTGCCCAGTAAGGACATTGAAAAAGTCAGAATTGCGAGTAAGGCGGTCCACATTTTAAAACCACCACGTTTTTCAGTAACAGCTAAAGAGTGAATCAACGCAGTACCCAGTAACCAAGGCATAAACGAGGCGTTTTCTACTGGATCCCAAAACCACCAGCCTCCCCAACCTAATTCATAGTAAGCCCAACCACTGCCAAGAGCGATGCCGATGGTTAAAAAACACCATGCAATCGTGATCCAAGGCCTTGACCACCTAGCCCAAGCCGTATCCAGCTTGCCAGAGAGTAAGGCAGCAATGGCTAAAGAAAAAACGACCGAAGTTCCTACATAACCCATGTATAACATCGGTGGATGAATAATCATGCCGGGGTCTTGTAATAATGGGTTGAGATCGGTGCCATTATTGGCCGCCGGAACCATCCTTAAAAAAGGATTAGAAGTCATGAGGGTAAATAAGATCGTCCCAAAACTAATAAATCCCAATACCCCAAGCGTTCTTGCTAGGATTGGCAAGGTCAAATGTTTGGAATATCGCGCCACTGCACTGCTCCAAAGGGCCAACATCAGTCCCCATAACAAGATAGATCCTTCGTGACTGCCCCAGGTTGCACAAATACGATAAATGGTTGGTAAATCTGCATTGGAGTTTTGAACTACATTGACGACCGAGAAATCTTTATTAATAAAAGAAATCATGAGTGATGAAAAGGCGATCACTACAAAAAAGAGCTGTGTATAGGCTGTTGGGCGTGCAACTTGCATTAATTGGATTTGGTTCTTATGCGCACCCCATAATGGTAGGACACATTGAAGCAGGGCCGCAACTAAAGCGATGATGAGTGCTAAGTGACCAATTTCTGGAATCATTTGTTTGTATCCGTATTTTGTAGTGTCTTAGCCGCATTGCTTGCATTAGTTTGCGCTGCTTTGATGGCATCTTTAGCTTCAGGTGGCATATAGTTTTCGTCGTGTTTCGCTAATACTTGGGAAGCAATAAACACTCCTGCCGCATTTAAACGTCCTTCGGCAACGACCCCTTTACCTTCTTTGAAGAGGTCCGGTAATATTCCCGAGTATTGAACAGGCACCGATTTCACCGTATCGGTTACGATAAATTCGACTTGTAAGCCACCGGGCTCGCGTTTGAGACTGTTGTCCACCACCATACCGCCAATCCGAAAGCTTTTGTTGGCAGGTGCCTCATGATTCGCAATTTGTGAAGGTGTATAGAAAAAAACTAAGTTTTCATTAAAGGCACGTAATACAAAGAAGGTCGCAACACCAAGGACCATCAGTCCAGTCAATACCAATAGGAGACGTTTACTTCTTGGTTTCATTGATCCTGCCCTAAAAAGAGTTCTTGTTTCTTTTTGCGCAATTGGAAAACTTCCCAAGCGATGCACAAAGCTGTAACGCCAAATGAACCCCAAACATAAAGGCCATAGCCACGCATATGAATAAATTCAGAAAAAGATTCCCAAATCATCATGCCCCCTTTGAAGGTTGTAATATGCCTTTGACCCAATCGGCGTGGTGGTCTTCTAACAGAGAAGCTTGATTAGTCCGAGTGAAAACTACGGCAAACGCATACGCCCAAAAAGCAATCGTCATGATTAAAAGGGCGAGAAGCATCGATTGCTCCATACTTGGTGCTTTTGTCATGGTGATGGTGGCGCCTTGATGTAAGGTATTCCACCACTTCACTGAAAAATAAATAATAGGTACATTAATGACGCCAATAATGGCTAATAAAGAAGCTGCTTTTGCGGCTTTCCGTTCATCATCAATCGCTTGATAGAGGCTAATATAGCCGATATATAAAAATAAAAGTATGAGCTCAGTGGTTAAACGTGCGTCCCAAACCCACCAAGCACCCCAAGTTGGTTTACCCCACAGAGCGCCCGTCCATAAAGCAATGAAAGTCATTAAAGCACCTGTAGGAGCAATCGAAATCGACAGTCGATAAGCTAGGCGAGCGTTAAAGATTAAACCGATGGCAGCCCAAAAGGCCATTGCGGTGTACAGAACCATCGACATCCAGGCCGCTGGAACATGAATGAAAATAATGCGATAAGAATCCCCTTGCGTAGCATCCGTTGGTGCATATAAAAGCCCTATCACTAACCCAGCGATGCCGGTCGTGATTGCAATCAACCAACAGAATGGAATGATTTTTTGGGTCAGTGCATAAAAACGACTAGGTGCAGAAAATGCAAACCAGTTTACTTTTTTTACGGATTGAGAATTACTGAAAGGCGAATTATCCATTATTATGTCAAATGATTGGGCTAGTCCAAGGCAATTCTTAGACCTGCAGCGCTAGCAATGGGACCAAAAAAAATCGATACCACGCACAGTGCCGCTAACAAATTCAAGTATACCGAAAAAGATATATTTGAGCCCACAGCACCTACCGCCAAAGTTCCTAAAATCAAGACTGGAATCAATAGTGGCAGAGCTAAGAGGGAAATTAACGCCCCAGAGCTTTTGAGACCAAGGGTAAGGGCGGAACCAATTGCACCCAAACAGCTTAAGATGGGGGTACCAATCGCTAAACCCATCATTAATACTTGAATTGTTTGCTCGCTCATATCGAATTGCAAGGCTAAGATGGGGGAAACTAACAACAAAATCAAGCCTGTACAGCACCAATGTGCCAAAATTTTCATCAGCACAATCAATTCCAGAGGACACGGGGATAGTAATAACTGCTCTAGGATGCCGTCTTGAAAGTCATCGTTAAATAAACGATTGGTCGATAACATACTAGCTAATAGGGCGCTCACCCAGATGACCCCCGGTGCAATTTGGCGCAGAAGGTTTGGGTCTGAACCAATTCCCAATGGAAAAAGACTCACCACGAGAGCAAAGAAAAAAATAGCTCCCAGAGTATCTGTTTTACGGGTTAAGGCGAGCCCAATATCTCTTTTAAAGACTGACCATAAAATCACTAAGTTTGAACTAATAGATGGCTTGGTCATCATTCGTCACGCCCCTGCAGTTCAATGATGTTTTCTGCAAAATCATGTAAAGAGGAGTTTGCTGAGCGCAAACTCGCGTGAAGATGACTAGTTAAAACAATGCTGCCTTGTTTTTCCAAATGCTTAGCGAAAGCGGTGATTAATAAGTGGGAGCCGTTGGTATCTAAGCCATTAAATGGCTCATCAAGAATCCAAACAAGACTTTGACACAAACTCAGTTGCGCTAAGCAAACGCGTTGTTTTTGACCTTGTGACAGAAATTTCGCTGGTAAATGAATCGTTTTGGTAGATAAACCCCAATTTCGCAGCGTCTCTTCAATGACTTGATGGTGGTAACTCAAGCCGTGAATCTGCATTAAATAGCTCAAATTGTTAATGGCACTGAGATCTCCTTTTAAAGGCATCGTGTGACCGAAATAACTGATTGATCGATGAAATTCTTCGAGATTCTTTTTTAAGGCTTGATCTTGCCAAAGTACTTCTCCGGCATATGGGGTGCTAATCCCGGCAAGGATTCTTAATAGGGATGATTTGCCCTGTCCATTGGCGCCGCGAATAAAAGTAATTGTACTAGGCTCAGTTTGAAAATTTAAATCTTTCCAAAGTATCTGACGACCTCTTTGACAGGAAATATGGTTAGCACTGAGCATGAAATTTAAACTGAAACTTTAATATCAAAATGAACATTTTGAATTGTAGTATGAATAATTTCTAAGGCTCGGAGTGGATTCGCTTCGTGGAACAAATGCCCACCTTCCTCCTCAAAAAGGATTGCTTGCGGATAGTATTCTTTAATCACGGCCCTGACCGAGTTCAACTGAATCCATGAGTCCTGTTTGGTTAGGACAAATGCCAACTGACTATTCACTTCCTTACTTTGTTTAAGTAGTTTGGGAATATTAATCGCCGCAACAAAACTCAAAGCACTATTAATATGGTTCGAATCGTTAAATAAAAACTTATAACGCGAACGCTGTAGGGGCGTTAATGCGGAGTTCGTGGAATCTAAAATTTTATCAATCGAGCCCGATAGGCGTAAGGTACTCGCTAAAAAGTGAGCCATGATGGACGAGGTTGCAATCGGATGAATCAACGGACCTAAAAACATATTGTAAGCACTAGGTGGTGGGACGAGCGCGGGATTCATGCCAATAATCAACTGAGGTGGCACCTCACAGAGCACGCTTAAGGCTAAACAAATGTTGGTGCCGGCAGAGTGACCAATCAAAATATCCGGGTGCGGGAAACCTAACTCCTCGAGCAATAAATGTAGGTCAAAGGCAATATCGTCCACTTTTAGTAAGTTTTGATCATATCCGGTGGTAAACCCATGCCCCGGTAAATCTGGTGCAATGACCGTAAATTCTTGCATTAAATTGGGTAGGATATTTTCCCATGAGTGGGTACTTGCCCCTGCGCCATGAATCAGCAGGATGGTACGCGCTTCAGGATTCGGATGCCGATGAATTTGCACATGCCACTGAATTTGATTGACTAAAATACTGGTACTTAAGCTTAAATTAGGCCAATCTTTAGGGATTTTAGATAAATTAGCATTCAACATGGGGTTGACTCAAGAAAATACAATGTCAGGCCATCTACCAAGTTTGTAGTTCCTTGAATCGTCTTTTGTAAGGTAATGAAAGTGCATTCAGGCATAGGTTTAAGTATAACCTTCAACGTCAAGATTCGTGGAAGTAAAATCACCTCGGTAAAACAGAAAATCTGAGCTACATGGTTTTAATCTCACAGAGTAATTACTTGTAATTCAAGGTGTAATTGGACTAGAAAGTTCGCGTTAGCGGACTGAATCGGACTGAAACGCCCGCAAAGCGCTGAATAGGTGCAAAATGGGATAAAATTCAGTATCTTATTTCAATCTTTACCAGATTCCTTTCACGGTAATTTTTGGAATCATCAAATTGAGGAAGTTGCACAAATTTTTTTATGAAAATGGATAGATCCTATTTGCCAATCGTTGTTGAAGGAGTGTTGTGAATCTTCTAACAATCGGCATTAACCACCAGATTGCACCTGTCGATATTCGGGAGAAAGTAGCATTGTCCCCTGATACGATGCAAGATGCACTAGCGGATCTTAAAAATTACTTAAATCAAACTGCTGATCAATCTTCGGAAGTCGCTATTTTGTCGACTTGTAATCGTATGGAGGTTTACTGTGCCGCCAACGATCAACAAATTTCTGACAACCAGATTCAAATCAAGACGCTCGACTGGTTAGCCGCTCAAAAACAGCTCTCAGTGAATGAGTTGATGCCCTTTGTGCAGACCTCCGTTGCCTCTGAAGCAGTTAGGCATGTATTTAGAGTTGGTTGTGGTTTGGATTCTATGGTCTTAGGTGAAACGCAAATTTTAGGCCAGATGAAGCAAGCCGCAGCAGATGCTCAAAAGGCAGGCTCTATAAGTACGTATTTGAACCAATTATTTAATAAAACGTTTTCTGTCGCGAAAGAAGTGCGAGCTACCACTGAAATTAGTACTCACGCCATTTCGTTGGCGAGTGCAGCCGTAAAATTGAGTACTCGCGTCTTGGGTGCTATGGAAAACCAACGCGTTTTATTTATTGGCGCTGGTGAGATGATTAATTTGTGCGCCACCCATTTTTCGGCGAAGTCACCAAAGTCTATTACGATTTCAAATCGAACTGCAGAACGCGCCCAAGCATTAGTCCAAACCCTAAGTACCCAAGGTTTTCAGGGAAAGTTTTTACCACTGTCGGATGTGCCTAAACATTTGCATGAGTTTGATATTGTTGTCTCTTGTACTTCGAGTACTTTACCCATTATTGGTCTCGGGATGATAACGACAGCATTGCAACTTAGAAAACATCAACCGATGGTCTTAGTTGATTTAGCGGTGCCACGTGATTTTGAACCAGAAATTAACCATTTACGAGATATCTATTTGTATACCGTGGATGATTTAGGGGAAGTGGTGAAAGAGGGGATGAAATTCCGCTCAAATGCTGTTAAAGGCGCCGAAGGGATTATTGATACTCAAGTGAGCCAATTTATGCATTGGTTGCAAAAAAGGTCAAGCGTACCTTTTATCAATAGTTTGATTGAGAAAAGCGAAGCACTGCAGCAAATTGAAATCGAAAAAGCTAAAAGACGACTGGCTCGTGGCGAAGACCCAATGCAAGTGATGACAGAGCTGGCCAGAGGCCTAGCGAATAAATTTATGCATGGTTCTTTGCATTCATTACATCAGTCAGATGTCGAGTCAATGGAAGAGTATCAAAAAATGTTGACTCAAATCTTTATGGCAAATCAACGTAAGCATTAAAATTTCAGTATTATTTCGCCATGACTAGTCCCTTAAAATCGATTCAATCCCCGCATGAACTTCGTAAACTCTCGAGATCTGAGTTGCCCGCCCTTGCTCAGGAGTTAAGACAATATATTCTCAACTCGGTATCTTCAACAGGTGGCCACTTATCCTCTAATTTAGGTACTGTGGAGCTGACTGTTGCGCTCCATTATGTATTTAATACTCCGGATGATCGACTCATTTGGGATGTTGGACATCAAAGTTATGCGCATAAAATTTTGACAGGTCGTCAAGATCAGATGGCCGGTTTGCGTCAGCTGGGAGGTATTTCTGGTTTTCCAAAGCGTTCCGAAAGTGATTATGATGCTTTTGGCACAGCCCATTCCTCAACCAGTATTTCTGCCGCAGCTGGGATGGCTTATGCCGCTCAGTTAAAACATGAAAAACGAATTGCGGTTGCGATTATTGGGGATAGTGCCATGACAGGTGGTATGGCCTTTGAAGCGATGAATCACGCTGGTACCAACCGTACACTCCCATTAGTGGTTGTATTAAACGACAATGATATGTCGATTTCCCCTGCTGTCGGTGCTCTGAACCGCTACTTGGCGCGTCTCATCAGTAGTCCATTTTATGAGGCCACCAAAAATGGGGTTGGTAATGTTTTATCAATTCTGCCCCCGCTCAAGGAATTTGCGAAACGATTAGAAACGCAAGCCAAGGGGATGTTAGTTCCAGCAAATATTTTTGAAGAGTTTGGCTTTAATTACATTGGCCCAATTGATGGCCATGATTTAGATTCACTAGTACCGACCCTTGAAAATATTAAACGGATGTCACTAGAGGGAGATGGTCCGCAATTTTTACATGTAGTAACGAAAAAAGGTAAAGGTTACCCTCAGGCTGAGGAAGATCCAATTCTTTATCATGGGCCAGGTAAGTTTGATCCATTGGTAGGGATTAAAAAATCAGCCCCAGCCAGCAAACCGACCTTTACACAAGTATTTGGTCAGTGGCTCTGTGATAAGGCAGCCGCTGATGAGCGATTGATTGGTATTACCCCGGCAATGTGCGAGGGCTCAGGAATGGGCAATTTTCAAAGACAATTTCCTACTCGGTATCATGATGTGGGGATTGCTGAACAGCATGCCGTTACTTTTGCTGGTGGTTTAGCTTGCGAAGGACTCAAGCCCGTCGTAGCGATTTACTCGACATTTTTACAGCGTGGTTATGATCAGCTGATTCATGACATCGCCTTGCAGGATTTGCCAGTGGTATTCGCCATTGACCGAGCCGGTTTAGTGGGCGCCGATGGTGCTACCCATGCTGGATCTTTTGACATTGCTTATATGCGATGCATCCCCAACCTCTTGGTAATGACACCTAGTGATGAAAATGAGATGCGTCTGCTTTTAAACACAGCCTATCATTCCCAACATCCTAGTGCTGTACGATATCCTAGAGGCTCTGGAACTGGCGTACAAATTACCGATAGTCTTGAACCAGTGCCACTCGGTAAAGCAGTTATTCGTCGCCACTCTTCCTTAGAGAATGCTAAAAAGATAGCTGTCCTTGCTTTTGGTACCTTACTCCAGCAATGTATAGCAACGAGTGAGTCACTCGATTTAACCTTAGTTGATATGCGTTTTGTGAAACCGCTTGATGAAGAATTGCTAAAGGAATTAGCACTGACACATCGTGGTTTTGTGACCATTGAAGATGGTGTGATCGCAGGTGGTGCCGGTAGCGCTGTCCAAGAGTTTTTTAACCGTGAAAATATTCAAGTGAACCTGTTGCAACTCGGCTTGCCAGATGCGTTTATTGACCATGGTGATGTGGCATTACTCATGGCGCAGTGTGGGCTGGATCAGTCAGGTATTGAAAAAGCGATTCGTCGCCATTTCATTGCTTGAATCATTTCAACCTTGAGCGTTAAGATTGTTCCAAGTTGATGTCCTTTTCAAGAGGATATCCATTGTTGAGAAAACTGGTGGGCAAAGGCCATAATAATCATCTTAAAACGGCGATTTCATCTCAGAACCCATTCACCATGTGATTTAATTTGGGCGTACATTGCGTCAGGCGCAAGATCGATATCTCCAGGCCAAGCAACAGCAACATTGTCAATATGGAACTGATTAAAAGTAACTGGGTTCTTCAATGCTTCGAATACACCAGTTAAATGACTACTTTCAAATATAACCTTTCCAACAGTCCCATCTGCAAACTGGACTTGCAAAGCCAGTGGTGCAATCGATTTAACGTTAATAACATCCCATTTCAAGGGCCACCTCACTGCCCAATTTGTTCTTGAATTTGCTCTGCTTGTCGCAGTAGCGAATCCGGAGCAGAAGTTTTTTCTTGGAGCACCTGAGTCGTCCAGGTCGCTGTCGAAGCTGCGTCAATTTCTGTCAATGGCAAGGCAAATTCAAAACGTTCTTCTGGTGTCAGACGACTACTTTGATTGGCATATAAAAAACTCATTTCAGGGAGTCGATGGATAGAAGCGGTTGGTTCGCCTTCATTTCCTCGCATTAAAATCGCACTCGCACAACGAGCGAAAAAATACTCGCGTAGCTTGAGTGGGTATTCTGGGTGCGTATAGTTAGAGACCTGCCAAACCGGCGTTTTAAACGGATTGATTAACTTAGCAAGCACATGACTCGAGTTACGCAGACCAATTTGCTGCCGCAAATCTAGCATCTTCTGCAGTTGGGGTGAGAGTACTTGTAATGGACAAAAGATGGGTTGATTAAGGTTCAATAGTTGCTTGAAATCATCTGAGGTACCTAAAATCGGCCAATTTAATTGTTGAAAGATTTCATAACTAGTGACTCGGCTCGCATCTTCGGTGACTCCTTGCACAATGACATGAAAGCCATTTTTAACTAAAAGACCAGCTAGTAAGGGCGTTAAATTGATTTGTTTTCTGGCACCGTTATAACTGGGCAGAATAATCGTTGGTTTTGCGCTGGTTTCTAGTGAAATCACATGAGGTTCTACAGCGTCCATAAAGCCAAGGAGTTCATTAACGGTTTCACCTTTGATGCGCATGGCGATACAAAAGGCACCAAGCTCAAGGTCGCTGACCTTACCCAATAGAATGCTAGAAAAAACAGCTTGTGCTTGCTCTCGCGTCAAGTCCCCAGAGCCCTTGCTCCCGCGACCGATAATCTTTAAATATGAAGATATACTCATTCAGGCATTATGCCACTGGTAGGGCGGCGAAATACTTTAATATTTGTTGTTTGACTTCCGGCTTACAGGAGCCACAATTCGTCCCACAAAGTGTTTTCTCTTGCAATAAATTCATGGCTTGATCAGTGGTGTCCACCTGAGCAGCACGAAGAATATCGAGCATCGTATCTTCTTTCACATTAAAGCAATTACAAATCGCCTTACCTGCGGTTTTTAATTCAAGAGGGGGCTTACTGAAGGGCACTAGTAATGAACGACCGAGAAGTTTCGCATCCAATCCCTGTTCGACATATTGTCTAAGCCAAACGGTACTCGCTAAACTATCCATGGAGCCAGTTAACATTGCTGACAGCACTTTCTCTTTCGCTCGAACCAAGCGGACGACACCGCGTCTTTTATCTGAGTAACGCATAATCGGGTCAGTCGCAGTTTCGTCGAGTTGAAACAGTCTCATTACTTCTTTCACCGCATTGGCCGCTAATAAATCCACCTCGTTTGAGGGATCTTCTGGATGTGCCGCTTTGAAAGACACACCAATCTGTTGACTATCTTGCTCTCTGCCAAAAAGAACGCAATGGGCGGAGGCAAATTGTGGCAGTAGCTTGCGCAAGGCATTTTGAAGAGTAAAAGCTTGTTCTTTCGGAAAAAGGCCAAAAGCCACCAATTGCCAAGGTAAATTGACTGGAAGAATTTTAATTGCTGCATGCTTTAACTCGGGCTGCCCAGAAATTGGATCAATCCGACTGCAGGTCAGCCCGTTCACTCCACGACTAGGGTGTTTGCCAGCAGATCCTGAGATGAACTCCGATCCCCAATGCATGGCGATAAAAGCTTGGGAGTTAGCAATATCTTCTGAAATTTTGACAGGAAAGATCTCACTACCGCGGCGACTCGTCACGTGCACTAAATCACCATTCGTGAGTAACATGCGACTGGCATCTTTGGGGGATATCTCAATACTCGGCTCAGGAGCATGAGCAAACAGGGTACCCAAGGTCCCCGTCCGACTCATCCCGTGCCACTGATCTCGCAGACGTCCAGTATTTAATGCGAATGGATAGCGGGCATCTACCGTTTCAGCTGTTGCCGTGTATGGCGTAGCTATGAAGTGTGCTTTCTGGTCTTTGGTGGGAAAAATACCATCTTCATAGAGTCGCTTTTTGCCGTGCGCAGCACCCTTCGGCATGGGCCACTGTTGTGGACCATGATCTTCCAAAATTTGATAACTTAAACCGGTAATATCTAAGTCACGTCCCTCTGTAGTAGCGCGGTGTTCATTCCAAATATCTTCTGCACTGTTGTAGGGGAATAAAGTAGTAAGGCCATCTTTTTTGTGATTAGTGAGTAATTGCTCAAGTGCACGTGCAATCTCTAGAGCAATCTGCCAATCATGTTTTGCTGACGCAAAGGGCGCAATGGCCGGGTTTACTTTAGAAATAGTGCGTTCTGAGTTGGTTACAGTACCGATTTTTTCTGCCCAAGTAGTCGCAGGTAAAAGGATATCCGCATACAGAGTCGTCGCAGTATTTGCATAGGCTTCCTGAACCACCACGAGTTCAGCATTTTTTAATCCTTCATGCACAGCATTGAGGTCAGGCATGGATTGTGCGGGGTTCGTACAGACAATCCAAATGGCTTTTAGTTCCTTCGTACGGAGTGCTTCAAACATAGGGATTGCCGTCAAACCTGGTTTTTCAGGGACTTGTTCAACCCCCCAAAAGTTGGCGACTTCACTACGGTGGACCGGGTTGCTCAGGTCCCTGTGAGCTGATAATAAATTAGCTAAGCCACCGACTTCTCGTCCACCCATAGCATTTGGTTGACCTGTTAAAGAAAAAGGTCCAGCTCCCGGTTTGCCGATTTGCCCCGTCGCTAAATGCAAATTAATTAAGGCTGCATTTTTTGCGGTTCCAGAGGCCGATTGATTCAGTCCTTGACAGTAAAGAGATAAGGTTCCCGGCGATTGTGCAAACCACTGGCTTGCTTGATATAAATCCTTTTCCTCAATGCCACAAATTTTTGCGACTGCTTTAGGAGTAAAGTCCCTCACTAAATTTTTCAGCTCTTCGAAGCCTACTGTGAAGCTTGCGATATAAGATTCATCCAGCCACTTCTCCCAAAGCATTATATGGAGCATGCCATGGTATAAAGCCACGTCCGTACCAGGTTGGATCTGAAGGTATAAGTCAGCATCTTTTGCCGTATCCGTTCTTCTCGGATCCACCACAATCACTTTCATTTCAGGACGCGCTTGACGAGCAGCTTCTAAGCGACGATACAAGATCGGATGAGCGAAGGCGGTATTAGAGCCGGTGATAAAAATGGTTGAAGCTAGCTCGATATCTTCATAGGAACAGGGGGGAGCATCCATCCCCAAAGTTTGCTTATAGCCAGCCACAGCACTGGACATACAAAGCCTTGAATTCGTATCAATATTGTTAGAACCAATCAAGCCCTTCATCAATTTGTTAAATAGGTAGTAGTCTTCCGTCAGTAGTTGACCTGAGACATAAATCCCAACCGAGTCAGGACCATATTGGTGAATAATTTTTGCAAAGCGACGGGCGACTGTATCTATGGCCTCTGGCCATGTCACTTGAATCGGGTCATCTTCTCTGTTTTGTCGAATAGCTGGAAATCCTAGACGTCCTTGTTTTTGCAGGTGAGGCTGAGCCGTCAAATGTAGCGTGGAGCCCTTGCTACAGAGCTTGCCAAAATTGGCTGGATGAGCAGGATCACCTCGGACGCCAGACACTACTAAATCGCCAGACTGATTTGCAGTAGTTTCGATAATTACGCCACAACCCACTCCACAATAGCAGCAGGTACTTTTAACTTCAGGCATGAGGGGCTTGTATTTCTTCTAGATTTAAATAGACTTGACCAGCTTCAATTTTGAGAGCAAATGATTTTGCGCAGCCTTCATCAGGCTCTTGAGCACAGCCAGTTGATAAATCAATATTCCAAGAATGTAGGGGGCAAGTGACTGTTTTACCATGCATGATGCCTTGAGATAAGGGGCCGCCTTTGTGAGGACATTCATCGAGAATGGCAAATACCTCATCCTGTGCATTTCTAAAGATGGCAATTGGCCCAACTGAAGCTTGCAAAATTCTGGAGCCCATCACAGGAATATCATCTACCGGTAGGATTTTTTTCCAAACGGTGTTGTCCGTATTATTCGACATTGTTTACCTCAACAATTGGTATCGTTTTAAATTGTCGTATATCCACTTTAGCTTGTTCAAAATCTTTCCAAGGATCTGGAGCATCTTTTAAATCAAATAAGAGACGTTCATACAGTGCTTTACGACTTTGAGCATCATCTACGACTTTTTGTTTAATGTAATCCATGCCAACCCGCGCTAAATAGTGCACGGTTCTATCTAAATACCAAGCTTCTTCACGATACAACTGTAAAAAGGCTCCTGAATATTCACGGACCTCTTCATCGGTTTTGACTTTGCAAAGAAACTCAGCAACTTCCGTTTTAATGCCACCATTGCCACCAATATAAAGCTCCCAGCCAGACTCAACGCCAATAATACCAACGTCTTTGATACCAGCCTCAGCGCAATTTCTAGGACAACCAGAGACTGCGAGTTTGACTTTATGAGGCGAGTACATTCCAAACAACATACGTTCTAAGTCAACGCCCATTTTCATCGATGACTGGGTGCCAAAACGACAATGTTCATCACCCACGCAGGTTTTTACCGTACGAATGGATTTGCCATAGGCATGACCTGATGGCATATCGAGCTCTTTCCAGACCGCTGGTAAATCATCTTTTTTGATACCTAGCAAATCAATCCGTTGACCACCAGTGACTTTGACAGTTGGCACTTTATATTTTTCAGCGACATCAGCAATTCTCCGGAGTTCTGCTGGTGTTGTTAAGCCACCATACATCCGAGGCACTACGGAGTAGGTCCCATCCTTTTGAATGTTTGCGTGCGCTCTTTCATTAATAAAGCGTGATTGTGGATCATCTTGTGCCTCATGGGGCCAAGTTGAAATTAAATAATAATTGAGGGCAGGGCGACAAGTTGCACAACCGTTGGGTGTCCGCCAATTTAACTCAGTACGAACTTGATCTTGAGAAATCAGATGTTTGGCACGAATCGCTTCTCTAATTTCCTCATGAGAATGTTCTGAACAGCCACAAATAGATTTTTTACGCGGTGTTGCCGAATAATCAGTACCTAAAACATTCATCAGCACTTGTTCAACGAGTCCAGTACACGAGCCACAGGAACTACTTGCTTTGGTACATTTTTTGACCTCATCTAACGTAAACAGACCTTGTTCACGAATGGCTTTAACGATAGTCCCTTTTGTTACTCCATTACAACCGCATACTTCATCTGCATCATTCATGCCAGCTGCTTTGTTGTGGCCTTGATGTCCAACGTCGCCAATGTTCGATTCACCAAACATGAGAGAGTCACGAATTTCTGAAATATTTTTTGCATCTCGCATCAGCTTAAAGTACCAAGTACTATCACTGGTATCGCCAAACATGCAAGCACCGACTAAACGATCATCTTGGATGACTAGTTTTTTATAAACGCCACCAATGGGGTCGGCTAGCGTGATTTCTTCTGTACCTTCACCGCCCATAAACTTACCCGTTGAAAAGAGATCAACGCCTGTTACTTTGAGTTTGGTGGAAGTGACTGACCCTGTATATACATTAATACCAATTTCTGCTAAATGATTGGCGCAGACTTTAGCCTGCTCAAATAATGGCGCAACTAAGCCATAAGCGATACCCCGATGACTCGCACATTCTCCCACCGCATAGACACGGGGATCAAAGGTTTGCATCGTGTCATTCACAACAATGCCGCGATTACAATAAAGTCCCGCAGATTCTGCTAAAGCGGTATTCGGTTTAATACCTGCCGCCATTACCACGAGATCAGCCTGAATTTCTAAGCCACCTTTAAATCGAATAGCGCCAACGCGATCACCGGCAGCGTTCGGTAAGATTGCTTCGGTCGAAGTGCTGAGTAAAAATCTCAAACCTTTTTCTTCTAAAGAGCTTTGCAATAAATCAGCCGCTACTTGATCGAGCTGACGTTCCATCAGCCAAGGTGCAAGGTGCACTACAGTAACACTCATTCCCCGAAGCGCTAAACCGTTCGCTGCCTCAAGACCTAAGAGTCCACCCCCAATGACCACGGCATTTTTATAACGAGTGGCAACGTCAATCATCTCGTTGGTATCTTTAATATCTCGGTAAGCAATTACTCCAGGTAAGTTGTTACCGGGTACTGGCAAAATAAATGGTAGCGAACCAGTCGCTAAGAGTAACTTGTCATAACTCTCAATAATGCCATCATCGGTGGTAACTGTTCTTTCTTTACGGTCAATCTTCACTACTTTTTTATTCAGGTGAAGATGGATCCCATTCGTTTCATACCAAGCCAAATCATTAAGAACGATTTGCTCTAGCGTTTGCTCGCCAGCCAACACTGGAGAGAGTAAGATACGGTTGTAATTAGGATGTGGCTCAGCACCAAAGATCGTAATATCGTACAGCTCAGGATCAAATTTTAATAATTCTTCAACCGTTCTAACACCTGCCATCCCATTACCAATTAATACTAATTTTTGCTTCCTCATGCTTTAACCTTAAAGCTATCAGCATAGGCTGCAGGATTTGATCCATTCCAAGTAACACCATCAAAAAACTTACTTGAACGCATATCACTTTTCGGCAAAGGGGTCTTCGTGGCAGTTGCAGCATCTTTGTAAAGCGCAATATTATTTACTTTCTTCGCCACCCCTAAGTAGTCAGGATGATCCTTTAATAATCCCCAACGCTTATGTTGCGTTAAGAACCACATTCCATCTGATAAATAAGGGTAGTTTACTAACCCATCGTTATAAAACTTCATGGCATTGGGGTCATCCCAAGTTTTACCGATACCATTGTTATAACGACCCATCATCCGGTCTTGAATCACATTGACATCTGTGTTGACAAAGGAAGGAGCCGAAACAACTTCTGCAGTTGAATGTTTATTACTTACTGAAGAGTCAATATATTTACCAGCTTCTAAAATGGCCGACATCACTGCTCTACAAGTATTTGGATAACGTTTTGTAAATTCCGCTGTTGCGCCGAGTGCTTTTTCTGGGTGGTCTTGCCAAATGGCCTGGGTCGTCGTTGCTGTAAAGCCAATACCATCAATGATTGCGCGGGCATTCCATGGCTCACCTACACAATAGCCATCCATGTTGCCACTGCGCATATTAGCAACCATTTGTGGTGGCGGGACAGTGATAATCTTGGTGTCTTTCATCGGATTAATGCCGAAATTGCCTAGCCAGTAATAGAGCCACATGGCATGGGTGCCGGTTGGGAAAGTTTGCGCAAAGGTGTAATCACGCTTTTCTTTATCCATCAATGTTTTTAAACTTGCCCCATCGGTAACACCTTTTTGATAAAGCGCTTTTGATAGGGTGATAGCCTGACCGTTATTATTTAAGGACATGAGAATAGACATATCCTTTTGTTGCCCACCGATACCCATTTGCAGACCGTAAACAAGCCCATATAAAATATGAGATAAATCATTTTCACCATTAATTAACTTGTCACGGATAGCTGCCCAAGATGCTTCCTTGGTTGGAATAATTTTGATACCGTATTTTTTATCTAAGCCTAAATGGTTTGCCATGACGACTGAGGAGCAATCGGTCAAAGCAATAAAGCTCACTTTCACATCTGTTTTTTCTGGAGCATCCGAGCCAGCTGCCCATGCCCCTGACTTGACCAATGGATCAACGAGAGAGTAAATACTAGCAGCACCAATTGACTGTATGAGTTTGCGACGCCCTGAATCAGTTACTTGCTCAGTATTTACTGAAGGGATAATGGAAACTGATGTTTGATCTTTAGTATCTGCCATGATTTCTCCTTAAATCGTCCTTCCAATATAGTGGAGGCCGTAAAGAAGACGATCAGGAAAGGTGCCGAAATGGTGCGATGACTTAGAAACCTTGAAAGCCAAAGAGGTCAATAACGAACAGGCTAAGATTGGCCATCTCTTCTATATAAATACTTGCTTCAAGTATTTTTCAACGGGTTTTTTATGCTAAAAACCCTTTAAAATATGCACCAATTTAGTGCTATAACCAGGGGCAAAAGCCACTTATTTGCTTAACTAAACTTCTTTTCCCATTCCTCAAGTTCCGCCAGTCCGAGAGCTGTATTGTATTGCTTGCCACTCCAAATTTGGGATTGCATCTCTTGTAAATTCTCATGTACTTTTAAGCTATTTAAGGCTTGTGACATCGCAAAGCCAAAGACACCTCGAGCGAGTCCTGGTCGAATACCAATATCAATCCCAAGGGATTTCATTTCGCTTGCCTTTAATTGAGAGATGGGCCCACCTACATCAAGGTTATATAGGCATGTTGCGTTGACCTCTGCTTTGATACGACTAATTTTTGCTAAGGTATCCGGATGGGGTTTTAACTCAACAAAAACTGCATCTGCGCCTTCCGCTATAAAAATCTTTGCCCGCAGAATTGCTTCATCAAGGCCTAAACTTTCTGCACAATCGGTTCGAGCAATAATCATGAAGCTGGAGTCCACTCGACTTGCAACTGCTGCTTGGATTTGGGAGATGGCCGCTGGACGCTCTAGTACTGTCCTAGCCCCTTCAAATTGCGCACATCTTTTTGGGAAAGTTTGATCTTCAATATGTATCCCACTCACGCCGGATGCTTCAAATTCTTCAATCGTACGTTGGATGTTAAAAACTCCACCATAACCAGTATCTGCATCACAGATTAACGGCACATTGATGCTGTGTGCAACGCGCCTGGCATGATCAGTCATCAAAGTTAAATCCACTTGGCCAATATCCGGCTTGCCGAGAAGGGACGCTGATACTCCGTTACCTGTCATATAGACGGCAGCGAAGCCTGCATTTTCTACTAACTTTGCCCCATAACCATCATAGATACCAGGCGCAATTAACGTTTCCTGTTGGGTCATTAAATGACGTAATGCTTGTCTCTTTTGGTGCGCACTGTTTTTGGTCATGCTGCAAAATTCCAGTCAGGGTGTTGATTTAAAAACGGAATGAGTCCACCCATCGAAATGATTTTTAACACTTCTTTTGGTAATAAGCTTGCCTGAATGGTTTGATGGTGATTCGTTTGCACGATACCAGTTTGTAAATCAATCGTTAGTTCTGCGCCGTCAAGGATTTGACTGGTGTCACATTCAAGGATCGCGAGCCCATTGTTAATCGCATTTCTGAAAAACTGACGTCCAAATGACGGAGCTAAGATACAGCGAACTTGCATCAGGTGCAATATGGCGATAGCTTGTTCGCGTGAAGAGTTAATGCCAAAGTGTTCGCCGGCGATAATAATGCCTCCTTGAGCAAGCTTTAATCGCCCACTAAACCCTGAGCTTAACTTTTCAAATGCAATCGTACTGATAAATTGACTATCTTTACCAGGAGCGTACTTACTAGAACAATGAATATCGGTATTGACATCATCCCCTAATTGAAAAGCCTGTCCATGAATGATGCTCATGCTACCGCCCTCCATGAACCACCTTCAATGGTTCGCGGATCGGTAATAAAACCGGTTAGGGCAGACGCTGCCACTGTGGCGGCAGATCCTAGCCAAATGTCTGCATTAGGATTCACTAAGCGACCTTTAAAATTTCTATTGGCAGTGGAGATGACCACCTCATGATCGCCAGGGACTAAATGATTCGTAATGCCTACGCAAGTTCCACAACCAGCAGCTTCGAAAGAGGCACCGGCCATCGTGAAAATTTCAATTAATCCTTCTCGTAGCGCGGCTAAATAAATCTGCCGAGAAGCAGGGGTAATAATCATGCGAACTCCCGCGGCAATTTTTTTGCCTTTTAAAATAGCTGCGGCTTGACGAATATCATCCAAACGACCATTGGTGCAGGTACCAATTAACGCAAACTGAATTTTTTGTTGAACAATTTCATTGACGCCAACAATGTCATCCACAGCATGTTTTCTAGCAACCTGAGGAACTAAGTCGCTGATATTCATTCGAAATTCTTGCTCGTAGTGTGCATCGGCATCGGCAAACACCGGTTGCGGTGTTTGAGCACCATGGGCGTGTAACCAATCAATCGTTTTTTGATCAGCTTCTAAAATAGCCGCTTTGGCACCTAACTCGGCTGCATGGTTGCACAGAGTCATCCGGTCATCAATATCCATCGCACTCACTGCACTACCAACGTATTCAATCGCTTTGTAATTGAGACCCTCGGCTTTAAATTTGCCAAGCATCTGTAAAGTGATATCTTTGGCCCATACTCCAGGTTGAAGTTGGCCATCTAAGTGGACTTTGACGGTTTCTGGCGCTCTTAACCAGATTTTGCCGCTAGCCATTACACCGACGACATCGCTACCTTCAATGCCAGTACCAAAAGCGTTAAAAGCGCCATACGTCGTGGAGTGCGTGTCAGTACCAACGATTAAATTACCGCTGGTGAGATGACCACCTTCGGGTAATACTTGGTGACAAATGCCATCACCAATATCGTATAAGTGAGTGCCAGCTTGCTTTGAAAAGTTGCGCATTAATTGATGCGTTTGGGCAGCTTCTTCATGGGGTGGTGGTGAATAGTGATCTAACACCATTGCCGTGTTTTTAGCAAAGTTTAAAGAGGGCTTATCTAATTTTTTCATGACTTGCATGGCATTGCCAGCACGCGTATCCGTGACCATGGCAAAGTCCACATTGCAAACAACGACGTCACCAGCTTTTACTTGTGAAACTCCGGCATGCGATGCTAAGATTTTTTCAGAGATTGTTGAACCCATATGGCTACCTTCTTAAATGATTATTTTTCCCACTGAATATTACTGATAATTTTGCCCCAGGTCTCAAACTCTGACTTGGTGTAGGCGGCTAACTCATTGGGCGTTGAAGGCGCAGGTTCTACACCAATATTCCTCAATTTTTCAGCAGTGCTAGGATCTTTCAGGGTGGCGACTAATGCTTGATTTAATTTGTTTTGTATGTCGGTTGGTATTTTTGCTGGGCCAATAAAAGCGTACCAGTTCTGTGCTTGATAGCCAGGGTAGCCTTGTTCAGCAACCGTGGGAACAGTCGGTAAAGAATCAGCTCGTTTTACTCCGGAAGTCGCTAAGGCGCGGAGTTTACCAGCCTCAATGAAAGGAATGGCAGTGGGCGTACTAGCAAAAATTGCCACGATATTTCCACCTAATAAATCATTCATCGCCGGGCCACCACCCTTATAGTTCACATGCTGAGCATTCATGCCAGAACGAACTTTTAATAATTCACCCGCCAGATGTCCAGTGCTACCTTGCCCCGATGAACCAAAAGTAATAAAACTACCCGCTTTCTTACCTGCATCGACAAAGTCTTTAAAAGTTTTAATCGGTGAATCAGCCTTCACCACAAGCACGTTTGGAAACACGACTCCTTGCGATAAAAATGTAAAGTCTTTTAAAGGATTGAAATTGGTACCACCTGGCATATGAGGATTAATGGCTAGGGAACCAATGGTGGTGAGCGCAATGTTGTATCCGTCAGGCGGGAGCTTCATTAAATAGTCACTGGCAAGGTTACCCCCGGCACCAGGCTTATTATCAATAATGACGGTTTGCCCAAGAATTTCCGACAACTTGGGTACCAATACTCTTGCGGTCGTATCCGAGCCGCCACCTGCAGCAAAACCAATAATAATGTGAACTGGCTTATTCGGAAAATTTTTAGCATCTTGGGCATTGCCCAAGGTGGGTAAGAGACTCAGTGTGGCGATAACTAGGCTAGAAATACTAACTTTTTGCATAGAAAAACCTTTCAGAATCTTTTGCGATTAATTGTTATTTCAGGACTTAATTGAGCTTGATATTGGATTTTTTCGCAATATCTTTCCAACGACCAATATCGACTAAGAATAATTTTTTAAAATCGTCTTGATTAAGAGGAGCCATATTGATGCCAGCCTTTGTAAAGCTATCTTTTACACTTTGTTGGCTTAATACCTTTAAGGTTGCTTCACTAATTTTTTTCTGCATTTCAATTGGTGTGCTTGCAGGCATAAAAATACCTTGCCAGAGAGTAATCTCATAATCTTTCACACCAGATTCTTGCATCGTTGGGACTTCTGGTGTTCCTGAAAAACGTTCTTTACTCGTTACTGCAAGGGCGCGCATCTTGCCACCGCGATATTGAGCTAGGCCCACCGGCATGCCGGCAAAATAATAATCAATTTGGCCACCAATGGTATCGGTGGCAGCTGGTGCGCCACCTTTATAAGGGACGTGAATCGTATTTAAACCAGCAAGCACATTAAACATTTCACCAGCCATATGATCTGAGTTACCAATGCCTGAAGAAGCGTAAGTTAACTTACCTGGCTCTTTTTTTGCAGCGGCAATAATTTCCCCCACATTTTTATAAGGCGAATTCGCACCAACAACTAAAATATGTGGTGTAGCAGAAAATCCCACAATTGGAATTAAGTCTTTAGTGCCATTAAAGGGTAAGGCTGTATTGAGAGCAACACTAATCGCAAGACCATTTTGTGCAATCAAGATGGTGCTACCATCACCAGCACTTTTTGCTGTTGCATCGGCGGCAATATTTCCCGCTGCACCGCCACGATTTTCTACGATAACATTTTGTTTGAGTTCATCACCTAAGGCTTGACTCACAATTCTTGCTGCAATATCCGTAGAACTTCCTGCGACATAGCCGACATACGCTCTAATTGTTTTATTGTCATTAGCTTGTGCTTGAATACTGAAGCCTGAGCTGATGGAGATGGCGAGTAAAAACCGATTAATCAATTGACGAGTCATGTATATCTCCAGTTAAAAGTCTTATGTTGTAATCACTGAGTGATTCTTATCCCCAACAGTCCAAAGACGTCGAAGTAATTTATATACTTATTCTAATCGCAAAACACCTGCCAATTGAGCAAGTGTTCGCGGGTTTATTTTCTTGAAAAATTAATCTAAGCTAATCCCACCATCTTTGATGATTTTTCTCATGCGATTAAAGCCATCTTTATTTGCCTGATTATATGCAGCTTGACCGGTTGGCACGAGTTCAAAGCCTTGAGCGATTATTTGCTCTTTCATTTTTGGGTCTTTGAGAACTTGTGTAATAGCATCGTTGAGCTTGTTGATCACGTCATTGGGGGTGCCTTTGGGTGCAACAAGTGCTGCCCATGCCATTAATTCATAGCCAGGTACTGTCTCAGCGACAGTTGGTACATCCGGTAACAATAGTGATCTTTTTGAGCTAGTAATCGCAATCGCTTTGAGTTTGCCTGCTTTAATATGGGGTAACACAACCGCTAAGGCACTAATCATCATCGGTACTTGACCTGCCATTACATCCGTGACTGGAGCCGCAGCTCCCTTGTAGGGGATGTGAACTAAAGGAGCGCCAGTCATCTGTCGCAACATTTCCATCCCAATATGCTGGGGTGAACCGTTGCCACCCGAGGCATAGTCCAGCTTTCCGGGGTTTGCTTTAGCGTATTCAATCAGTTGTTTAATGTTGTTCGGCTTAAAGTTAGGATTCGCCACTAAGACGAAAGTAATACCAGCGATTTGCGAAATTCCAGTAAAGCTAGTGAGTGGGTCATAGTCCACCTTTTTATATAGGTTCGGGACCATATTTAAGATGCTGTCATTAAAGGCGCCAAGGACGTAACCATCCGGGTTTGCTTGGGCAACTTTATTGGCACCAATCAAACCAGCACCACCGGTAATATTTTCGATAATCATCGACTGCCCTAAGACTTCAGACATCTTTTGACTGAACGGACGCATCAGAACATCTACCGCAGATCCTGCTTGTAATGGCATCGTTACCTGAATCGTGTGGTTCGGGTAATTCGATTGGGCAAATACCATCCCTGACAAGATACTACTCGTCAAAAGTAAGTTTTGTAATATCTGAGTTGACCTACGATAGAGTTTTGTCTGCATTTTATCCTTCCAACGGCGCAACGCCAGCCAGTTTGGCTGTTTCTTGTAAAGCTTTAAACAAGTTATCTGGAATCGGAATGCCAGCAGCGGTCCGTTTTGCTTTTGATTTAGCAATGCCGTCACCGGGGACTCGAATTTCGCTCACTCCTGGCAGTTTTTGTGAACCTTTGATTTCAGTCACCAAGCGAGTTGCATCTTGGACAAGATGTTCCGTACCACCCAAGAAATCAGGATTGATCGCCACGATCGTTTGACCAGTATTGGTGACCGCTTTGGAATCCGCATTAAAGTCGACTAACTCAGAACCGACCGCTGCACCGTTCATACAGCCTGCTAACAAAGCAATCATCAGGGAAAGACCGTAACCTTTGTATTCACCAATAGGTACTAACATCCCCTCATGGGATCTATTCGGATCGGTGAGTGGATTCCCTTGTTTATCGATCATCCAACCAACCGGCATTTCTTCACCTTGTTGCGCTTTCATTTTGACTTTGCCATAAGCTGCAACCGTTGTCGCCATGTCAAGGAGAACGGGTGGTTTGCCTGCACCCATTGGCACTGAAATAGCGATTGGATTAGTGGAAAGTAACATATCAATACCACCCCAAGGTGCCATATGATTAGCACTGCCAACCGCTAGATACATCCCGACTAAACCAGCTTCTGCGACTAAGTTCGTATACATTGAGCCGGCTCCAGCATGGTTGCCATAGCAACAGCCAACCCAACCAATGCCGTTTTTCTTAGCTTTTTCGATCGCTAACTCGGTACAGCGATGCATAATTAAATGGCCCATCGCGTTATCGCCATGTAAGAGAGCAATGGACGGCGCATCTTTTAATAACTTCATCTGTGGATGGAGGTTAATGCCACCTTCTACAATCCGTTTTGAGTATTGGGGTAAGCGAAAAATACCATGGCCATCAGCACCTGATAAATCGGCTGTGACCATTAATTCTGCGATGATTTTTGCATCGGCTGCAGGCATACCAAGTCCTACATAGACGCGTGTGATAAATTCTTCTGCTTGTTGTGCTGTTATTGTGTGACTCATTTAATTTTTACCCATGATTGTCCGTTGCTATATTTTTTTATTGCTACTTCATCAAAATGAAAGCCTAAGCCAGGAGTTTGATGCAGCATTAAATCGCCGTTGTTAAAGTCTAACTGACGGCTAATTAATCTTCTAAAGTTTAATACTTGATCATCTGTAAAGTATTCTACAAATCTTGCATTGGGGGTTGCTGCCACTAGTGGTGCGTGTAAGTCATGAAACCAGTGTGGACTTACCGTGACCCCTTTGGCACTTGCATAAGCTGCAATCCTGCGCCATTCGCTAATGCCACCACAAACTGCAGCATCGGTTTGTAGTATTTCGCAACCCTGCGCTTCAATCAACTCCCGAAAGCGCCAACGACCTACTTCAATTTCTCCGGTGGCAACCGTAATAGACGTTCTAGCAGCTAGTCTGGCGTGTAAGTCGATGGCATCTGGAGAGAAAGGCTCCTCAATCCAATAAGGGTTATATTGCTCAAAGCGTTTGATATATTCCATCGCTGTTGGTAAGTCTGCCCAGGCATTATTAGCATCCATTGTCACTAAAATATCTTCGCCGACGGCGTCTCTGACCGCTGCCAAGCGCTCTTCCTCTTGGGCTGGTGATAAGCGTCCGGTTTTCATTTTGACGGCTTTAAAGCCAAGGGCAACATAGGCTTCCATCTCTTTCGCTAGCAAAGCTGGAGTTTTGCCGTCAACATAATAACCACCACTTGCGTATGCTGGCACTTTATCTAAAGTGACGGCTCCTAAATATTCATGCAACGGTAATTTTGCCATTTGGGCATTTAGATCCCACATGGCATTATCTAAAATGGAAATACCGCGCATGACCGAGCCTGAACGACCTTGCAGAATTGCTTCAGCATACATTTCTTGCCATAAGCCTTCAGTGCGGTGACTGTTCTGACCAATTAGTTTTGGCGCTAATAACTCTTCAACAGCAACGCGTGCGATAGATCCCGCACCACTGCCAACATAACAAAAACCAATACCTTCAACACCGACGCTATTTCTAACTTTGACCAAACAATAATGTCGTTCCGTAACTGTTCTGGTAGAAAAGGAAGTTACTTTATCTAAAGGTACTGCAACATTCATCACTTCAATGGACTCAATGATCGACATAAAGGGTCTCCAGGTATTGAATTTCGTTAATTATTTTCCGTGTTTGAACTTCTTAAACTCATCTTAAACGTGTATCGATGTTCAGGATGTTGCGTCAAGGTTACCTCAAATGGTTGCCCATCTTTATCGTAATATTTTCTCACGACCACTAAACAGGGTGAACCCACTTCGACGCCTAATAAATCAGCATGTAGCTTTGAAAAAGTGGAAGCATAAATTTCAACATCTGCTTTTGCCATACTGACACCATACTCTTCTTCAATCTGAGCATAAACCATATGTTGGCCATGGTTTTTATTTTGGGTTAACTTGGCGAATTGTTGAAGAATATAAATATCTGTCCAAGCTAATCGCAAATTAGACTCTTCCTCTAGTCGCACGGCACCAATGTGATACCAAGCTGAGCCGATGGGCGCATCTAATAATTTTTGTAGTTGTACATCACATTCAACATATTCTTCGATGTGATTTTTACGATAGGTATTGCGAGGATAATTTAGGATCTCTCCTAAAGAGTTGAAACTTTGACTAAATTTTCTGGGGGATGAGGTTGAAATCACCCGGGTTGCAGCACCTTGTTGACGGTGTATATAGCCCGCTTCTTGGAGGTGTTGCAAGGCATGTCGAATGGTTTGCCGACTGACCTGCAGCATTTCACATAACTGCGCTTCAGAGGGTAAGTTGTCTCCTACCGCCCAAACGCCTGACTGTATCTTTGTAAGTAAGTCTTTTGAGGCTTTTTTATACAGTACAGGGCGTTTAGAACTTTCCATCTAGCTAACTTTTATTTGTTGTTTGTATCAAGGCGACTGATTAACTTAAACCAAATAATTTTTTACCTGGAACAGGTAATTTTGCTTTCAAAATATCACCTGACATGGACTCAGTAATGTACAAATCTTGACCATCAGGACTACAAGCGATATTGGCTAAATGATGATGATGTTTGTTTTCTGAGTAAATGAGGTGAGTTGGTAACATGTTGTTATCAAAGCGCCAAACGCCAACCCCTAAATGACAAACTAACAAACCATTTTCAGAGTCCATTTCAATACCATCAGGGCCAGCAGCGCCACCGGACAATTGAATCGCAACGCCAGTCTTAGATACTGAACCATCTGCCATTAAAGGCAAACGCCAAATTTGTTGGGCACGAGTTACAGCCACAAATACATGCTTTTCTGAAGTGTTTAGAGTAATACCATTTGGACTTGGGACATTAATTGCTAAACGATCTAATTGACCACTTGCACTTAATCTGAAAACACGACCAGTTGGATCTGCAATACCAGTTTGACCTTGGTCAGTGAAATATAAATCGCCATTGGATGCGAAATGTAAATCGTTTAAGCCTTTAAAAGACTCACTGTACATAGAGCCAAGAATCGTCGTGATGTTGCCAGTTTTGGTATCTAATTCTAATAAGCCCATTTTGTAATCGCAGATAAATGCACGACCATCTTTATGGAACTTTAAGCCATTAGGCCAGCCATCATACTGAGTAATTAACTCCCACTCACCCTTGGTAGAAATGCGGAAAATACGTCCATAAGGAATATCGGTAAACCACAAGTTACCTTCTCTATCAAAAGAGGGACCTTCTAAGAAACATTCGATTTCAGCACCTTGACGATTTGGGATAGCCCAAGAAGTTGGTTTAGCATTACGAAACTTTGCCGGCATGGACATAAAAACTTCAGTTTTAATGAGCTCAACGGGCTTAAATGGATTGATCATTTTTTCTCCTAACTTGTTGTGACAGGTTAACAATAATATTTTATGCTTAATAAATTAAATTTTGGAATTCAACTTAAGCGATAGTATATACTTGTTTAATTGTTAAATTACTTATATTAATTTAAAATTAATTAATGTAACTTGTTATTACAAGTTGTATAAAGTTAAAGGCTACTCATGAAAAAAGTTGTTGTCGTTGGCACGGGTATTATGGCGGTTGGTATCGCAGCGGGCTTTTTAGCCACCAATCTGAGTGTGATTCTTTTGGGTCGCAGTAAGGCGCGTGCTGAAGAATTTGTGAATGAAATTGAACAGCTCACAACAACCATTAACCCGGCTTGGCAACAAACTGGCGCACAAATCATTACGGGTGAGATGAACACTTGGTCTGACTGGAGCGATGTTGTTTGGGTGATAGAAACGGTTAGTGAAGACATGGCTTTAAAGCAACAAGTTTTTGCGATGCTTGACCAACATGTACCGCCGCATATTCCGATTGGTAGTAACAGTTCTGGTTTCCCTATTTCTAAAATTGCGGCGGGTTTAAGTACCGCAAATCGCATGCTGAATGCGCATTACTTTATGCCGGCGCATATTGTGCCTTTGGTAGAAGTAGTTTTGGGTGAAAAGTCTGACCCTGCAATAGGTGAACAAGTTTGTGAGATGTACCGTGCAGCTGGCAAGAAGCCAGTGCTCGTTAAAAAAGATATTCCAGGATTTTTAGCTAATCGGATTCAGCATGCTCTGATGCGTGAGGCTTTGTCATTGGTGGATGCTGGCATTGCGACACCAGATGATGTGGACGCTGCTGTAAGATACAGTTTCGGTTTCCGGTATGCGGCAGTAGGTCCAATGACGCAGAAAGAAATTAGTGGTTGGGAGGGGATGGCAGGTGCATCAGTAGAAATTTGGCCTGATTTATATAACGTAAAAGAATTACAACCCAGTATGGCTAAACTGATTGCAGAAGGAAAATATGGGATGAAGTCCAAAGAGGGATTTAGGACTTGGAGCGATGAGGAAATCATGCAAATGCGTAAAAAATATAATGCTAGACTCAAAGCGGCCTTTAACGTTTTACAAGTAGAACCAGACGAATCATAAGATTCGCATTCATTTTTATAACTAGGAGAAGGTATGTCAGTAGATCAAGGTAAGAACTTTAAAGATATTTTGTTTGAGGTAAAAGATCAGGTAGCTTGGATTACGATCAATCGCCCACGTGTACTCAACGCATTCAGAGAGCAAACTTTGGATGAAATGATTAGTGCTGTTATGGCAACTAGAGAAGACCCATCAATCGCTTGTATCGTATTCCGTGGTGCTGGTGATCGTGCTTTCTCAGCAGGCGGTGACTTTTATGCCATGAAACGTTTAACGTTTACAAATGGTTCTATGTGGAATGATCGTATGCTCGGTTTAGCAATGGCTATCCGTGGCGTAACTATTCCTGTGATCGCTATGGTGAATGGTTGGTGTGTTGGTGGTGGACACGAATTAGCACTCTGGTGTGATTTGGTGATTGCATCCGAAAAATCTGTTTTAGGTCAAACAGGTGCAAAAGTTGGCGCATGTCCAACTGTTGGTGCTACACAGTATTTGCCAAGAATCGTTGGCGAGCGTATCGCAAGAGAAATGATTTTCTTAGCAAAACGTTTTGATGCAAAAGAGGCAGAGCGCATTGGTTTGATCAACAAGTGTGTTCCAGAAGAGACGTTAATGGAGGAGACATTAGCTTGGTGTGAAAACATTAAGAGCAATAGTTCACAAACTATCCGCATGACGAAGAAGAGTCTGAACTTTGAATCAGACCAGTTGTATGCTTCATGGCAGCACGGTATGGAATTGTTGGCTTATGTCTGGGGCTCTGAGGAGTGCTTAGAAGGTATGAATGCATTCTTGGAAGGTCGTAAGCCTGACTTCCAAAAATTCCGTTTAGCGAACAAAGCAGCGTTAGCTGATTACATGGATGGATTCCACAAGAATCTTAATGCACCTCCAGATATGCGTGATTAAAAAATGACTACTACTTCTACTACTTCACAACACCAACTTCCAGAAGGTGCTTTGACAGGCTTTAAGGTGCTTGATTTAAGTCGCGTACTTGCGGGTCCTTGGTGTGGAATGCTACTCGGTGATTTGGGGGCCGAAGTAGTAAAAGTTGAATCTCCAGGCTCGGGTGATGACACCCGAGGTTGGGGGCCACCCTTCTTAGAAGGCGAGTCTGCTTATTTTTTAGGCGCAAATAGAAACAAGTCAGGTTTGAGTATTCATTTTGGTTCTGCTGAAGGCAAAGCACTTTTAGCAAAGCTTATTCCACAGTTTGATGTGGTGGTAGAAAACTTCAAAAATGGCACCTTAGAAAAATGGGGCTTTGATCAACAGTGGTTTGAGACCAACGCACCAAAAGTGGTTCGGTGCTCAATTACTGGCTATGGTACCTATGGACCACTTTCTCACTTACCCGGTTATGACTTTATTTTGCAAGCCGAATCCGGTTTAATGAGTATTTGTGGCGAAGAGGGTGGTGTACCCAGTAAATATGGTGTTGCGATTGTTGATTTGGCGACCGGCATGATGGCCTGTAATGCTGTGCAAGCGGCATTATTAGCGAGATACAGAACGGGTAAAGGGCAGCATGTCGAAGTGAGTTTGTTTGACACTTCAACTGCCTTACTGGCGAATGTGGGCAGTAGTCACTTGGCCACGGGTAAAGATGCCAGAAGATTTGGCAACGGCCATCCAACGATTGTTCCTTACACGACCTTTCCAGCAGCGGACAAGATGATTGCTTTAGCTGTTGGTAATGATGGGCAGTTTGCAAAATTAGCAGAAGTTTTAGGTCATCCTGAATGGGCACAGGATGAACGATTCAGGACGAATACCGCCAGAGTTCAACATCGTGAAATTGTTGATGGGATGGTCGCAGAGTCTCTGAAAACGATGCAATCAAAAGACATTATCACCACCTTAAGAAAAAATGGCATACCAGTAGGTGGGGTTAACACCGTCGCTGAAGCATTAAGTTCTGAACATGCCAAAGTCAAGGAAATGGTGGTAGACATTGCGCATGAAAAAATTGGCACCTTCAAAAGTCTTGGTACGCCATTGAAGATGCATCAAACACCAACCAGTGTGAGAATGGCGCCACCCATGTTGGGTCAACACACGGATGAACTGTTGAAAAAATACTTACAACTCAGTGATGCGCAACTCGATGAGTTAAAAGAAAAAAAGATTATTCAGTGATACTCTGTATTCGTATAAGTTCATGAAATTGATGGAAAAAACGGTTTAAATTTAGTCGATTTAAACCGTTTAATACTTTTTTTCGGGTTATTTTTGTTTCAAATCCCATTGAATTGAATATACTCATTGTTTTCGACTTGCAACGTGTAGTTGCACTCCAATTCGTTTCTAGGTAGAGGTATTTATGGGTAGTGACTCTCAGTTATCAGCATCAGCGCTCGATATGTCAGCTTATTGGTTGCCATACACGCCCAATCGCTACTTTAAGAAAACTCCAAAACTCATGGCATCCGCGAAGGGTGCGTATTACTTTGATACCGCAGGACATCAAATTTTTGATGGGATTTCTGGTTTATGGTGCTCGCCGATCGGTCATGGAGATCCAAGGATTGGTCAAGCTTTGCAGAAACAATTTGAGAAGATGGATTACTGTACGGCGTTTCAAATTGCTAGTCCGGATACATTTACCCTCGCAAAGCGCATTGCAAACATGGCACCCAATGGACTTGGGAAGGTCTTTTTTACGAATTCCGGATCAGAGGCGGTGGATACCGCATTAAAGATTGCGATTGGCTTTCATAAAGTTTCAGGGCGGGGTGACAAGTTTCGATGTATTGGCCGAGAAAGAGCCTATCACGGGGTGGGTATTGGCGGTATTTCGGTTGGTGGTATTGTCGCCAATCGAAAAATGTTTGCTTCAATGATGATGAATGGCGTAGATCATTTACCCCATACCTATAATCTTTCACAAATGGCCTTCTCTAAGGGGCAACCAACTTGGGGTGCGCATTTAGCTGACGAGTTAGAAAAATTAGTGGCTTTGCATGATGCGGGCACAATTGCGGCAGTGATTTTAGAGCCGATGCAAGGCTCCACGGGTGTCCTCGTCCCACCAGAGGGATATTTACAAAGAATCCGTGAAATTTGTACAAAGTATGGCATCTTATTAATATTTGATGAAGTCATTACAGGTTTTGGACGTTTAGGAACGACTTTTGCCGCAGATCGATTTGGCGTGGTCCCAGATATGATTACTTTTGCTAAAGCGATTACTAATGGTGTGATTCCATTAGGTGGAGTGATTGTTCGTGACGATATCTATGAGACCATCATGAATCATGGTGGCCAAGAACAGTGGATTGAGTTTTTTCATGGATACACTTACTCCGGTCATCCAATGGCTATCGCTGCAGGTCATGCAGTGCTTGATATCTTTGAGAGTGATGATCTCGTGAACCGGAGTAAATCTTTAGAGCCAATTTTAGAGCAAGCAATTCATAGCTTAAAAGGCCAGAGTAAGATTTTAGATATTCGTAATATTGGTTTAGCTGCTGCGATTGATCTTGAGCCAATCGCAAGTGAGCCAGGCAAGCGTGGTATGCAAATGTTAGAAAAGTGTTTAGAAAAGGGGGCACTGGTCCGCATCTCTGGGGATACGATTGCCGTATGTCCACCCTTTATTTCTACTGAAGCGCAAATTACTACATTAATTGAAATCATAGGCAGCTCTATTCAAGAGCTTGCCTAAGAAGAGATTCCCTAAAAAGAGATAACTACAGGATATTTAATCAATTTTGCCAATTGCTTTGAGTAAAGTGAGCATTCTTTTGCCATCTTCTTGGGCGAACTTTTCAAAGTCTGGCGCATCACGATAGTCCATGACGATATTCTGTTTTTGAAATCCAGAAATCAATTGGGGTGATTTCACTGCATCTTTCATAGCATTTCTAAGTGTTTGTACAATTGGAGCTGGCGTGCCTTTAGGCGCATAGATGCCTGCCCAAATATAGTACTGCGCATCATAACCAGCTTCTCTGTAAGAAGGAACATCTGGAAATGCCGTAATCCGCTTTGCACTAGAAACCGCTAAGGGGCGAACTTTACCCGATGCAATTTGCGCCGCTGCTACGCCAGGTGCTGCCGTAGTAAAGTCAACTTGACCACCAAGTAGAGCCAATAATGAAGGACCACCACCACCAAATGGTACTTGTGTAAATTTCACACCTGCTTGATAGGCAAGCATTTCGACCGAAAGATGAATCGGACCAAAATTTCCAGAAGAAGAATAATTATATTTTCCAGGATCTGCCTTCGCTGCTTTAATTAAGTCTTCAAGGGTTTTGAAAGGAGATTCTGTTTTCACAAGAATAATCATTGGATCACTTGAGAGTAAAGCAATCGGTTCAAGTTGATTAATTTCGTATTGTGGTTTTCTACCAGAAATTCTTTCTGCCTCTGGGTGAACTACAACCGAAGAAAGTGACATGGCTAATGTATAGCCATCGGGTTTTGACTTTACTACATAAGCCGTTCCTAAAGCGCCACCGATGCCAGGTTTATTTTGCACCACAATTGCTTGCTTTAGAACGGTGCCTAAAGGTTCGGCTAAAATCCGTGCGTTTAAGTCGGCTGCGCCACCAGGTGGGTTCGCCACAATTAAATTAATTGGCGAACTTGGATAAGGGTCTTCAGCCCTGACGGTAAAAGCACATAGCAAGTTTAAAAAAAGAATAAATGCAATCGTTAGGGATTTTTTCATTGTGGTACCTTCACAGTTTCTTCGTTATTAACAGATAAAACAATTGACTCAAACATCGCAATGGTTTGTTCCATTTGCAATGGGGAAATAGGGTAGGGGGTAGGGACTCTAGTACTATCAATACCTGTATGGGCTGCGCTCGGAATGGCTAGACTAAAAGCATCTAATTCGGCACGAACAGAGTCAAGAGGTGGCATCACAAAACGTTCAACCCGACCACCTTTATAACGAACCACTACTTCGTTTTCACCTAAGGCTTCAATCGATGCTTGGTCACCAAACACATGAACGCGCCAAAAAATTGGTGTGGCTCGTACCATTGCAAAATAACCACTTAAGCCATTATTAAATTTGACAGTAACGGTCGTTGAATCTCTTGGATCATGCCCTTTACGTTGGCTGCAAACCATGGCAGTAACGGATTTTGCTGGGCCAATGATGTTCACAAACGCTTCAATCATGTGGATCCCTGTGCCAGTGAGTCCACCTGCTGGAGATTCGTAGGGAGATTCACGCCAGTCTGAAAAGAATTTAGTCGAGTGCTCGTTACTGTAATGTCCTTCGATATGTAACACGTCACCTAAGATGCCACTTTTTACAAGTTCTCTTAACTTTGCCATCGAAGGCCAAAAGTGTTTATTTTGGCCAACAGCCAAAACTACATTATTTTGCTGGCAGGCCGCAATGGCCGATTTTGCTTCATTAAAAGTTAAAGTTAATGGTTTTTCACAAAATATATGCTTACCAGCATTCGCTGAGGCAATAATCTGTTCGGCATGTAAAGAGTGTGGCGTAGCCAATACAACCGCTTTAATTTCTGGGTTTTGTAGTGCGTCAGATAAGTCGCTTGCTAAAGCCATGCCATGTTGATTGGCAAAGCTTTGCGTCTCAGTGACTTCTTTCGTGATCCCTAAACTAAAGCGAATTTCTGTACTTTTATTTTGTACTGCGGTGGCAATATTTTTTCCCCACCAGCCCATTCCAACAAGTGCTGCATTAATCATTTTTATACTCAGTCTCTTAGGTTAATAATTTCTTTATTTCATTTGATATTTTTGGACTAAACTTTCATCTACTTCAATACCTAGCCCAGCAGTATTTGGTACATAGAGCATGCCATTCACCGTTTGGATCGGGGCTTGCACAATATCTTGCGCCAATGACAAGTGGCTTGGACTTACACCCCATCTGACATGAGGCAGGGCGGCGCTGAGGTGCAGTAAAGCCGCTGATGCAATACTGGATTCAGCTAATTTTCCTGCCAAATTGAGTTCTAGGCCCAGCGCTGCACAGGCATGTCCAGCGGCCATGAGACCACTAATACCACCAAACTTTAAGGTTTTTAACGATACCCCAGCAATACCTAAGGGCAAATGTGCCAAAACAGCGGCCATATCGGTTACGGATTCATCTAAACCAATTTTGACAGGACTTAAGGCAATCAGCTTTTCTAAATCCTGTATCGCTGATTTTTGCAACGGCTGTTCAAAATAAGATAAATTTGCATCTTTTACCCCTACGACATAGCTGGAGGCTTGTTCAAGGTTCATGCCCATGTTGGCATCACCACAGTACTTAATCTCATCACCATACTCAGCACGTAGAGTATTCGTTAGCAAAATATCATCAGCGAGGGATTTTACGCCAAGCTTTAATTTGAAAAAGCGGTAACCTTGTTCTATCATTTTGCCTGTTTCATGCACATCTTTTTCCACACTCTTATTACCGATTAACCATAAAGGTTCGGCTTTTTCGCGTTGTTTACCACCAATTAACACGTGTACTGGTACTTGTAGATAGCGACCCACGAGGTCATATAAGGCAATATCAATGGCAGCAATGGCGCTTTTCCCTTGTTTGACGAACGGGTAAAGAGACTTTGTGATACCAGATAAATCCAGAGCGTTTTTGCCAGGTAAGTGATCTTTGATCGAGTCATTAAAGGCACTCATTAATTCAGCTAAAGTAGAGCCACCGTGACTTGGGGCTGAAGTAGTTTCTCCCCAGCCAACCAAACCATTTGTCGCCTCGATTCGAACCAACATGGTTTCGGCTTCCCGTAATTCGACACCAGCCATGAGAACAGGCTTAATCATCGGCAAACATACTGCAAATGCTTCAACTTTTTTGATAATGAGTGGTGAGAGTGTACTTGTATCCATAGGTTTATTTCCGCAGGTTCAATGGTTTATTGGGGTTTTACTAAACTATTTTTCAGGATGGCTTCAAAAATAATGGCGTTATCTAAATGGCCATTACCCTGTGCTAACTCTGTTTCAAGTAATTCGATATAGCGCTGCGCTAACGGGAGATGTTGATCCTTAGCCTGCGCAAGATCCCAGATTAAATGAAAATCTTTCAAGCTTTGATCGACTTTACTTTGAGGATTCTGGTACTGGCGTTGCACCATCAGACTACCCTTTACTCCCATCACACTCGAAGCCGCAGCGGAGAGTTGCAAGGTCGCTAATAATTTTGCTGGATCTAGCCCTAATTGTTGACCAAATACGAGTCCTTCAGCCATCGACGCACGGTGTAAGCCTAGTACTAAGTTAATCGCTAACTTCGCTTTACCAGCATCGCCTACTTCGCCAATATGTTGACGTTTAGGTGTCACAATATCTAGTAGAGCGCTCACCTGACTAAACTGAGTTTCATCTCCTCCCATCAAGCCTAGCGCATCACCTCGCGCAAGTTGCAGACTAGTGCCGGAAATGGGTAGCTCTAAAAAGTGGTGGCCAAGATCGGTAAAGGCTTTGGCAATACGCTTGATTTCATCAGGGTCACAGGTACTTGTGCAAATGACGGTAATCGGTTCTTTAGGTTGGTCTTTTAGTAAGCCATCAGCTCCTAATAGGGTTGCCTCGACTTGTGCCGTATTAAATACAGCCAAAAAAATCACTCGACAAGCAGTCCCTAGACCTGGAATTGTACGAATCCGGTCGGCGCCAAACTCTTTACAGCGATTTAAATCGACATCATAGCCCAGCAATTGGACGCCAGCACTATCTAATCTTTTGACGAGTGCATTGCCCATCAGTCCAAGACCAATTACTCCCACATGGTTAGACAGTGGGGTACTCATGGTAACAAATCCATAAACGGATGATCCAGCGATTCCTGCATTAATTCATCGGAGGTAAATTCAGCATAGTGTTTAGCCCATTGCAAAATATCTTCGACGATCTCATCGCCACTGTAACCTTGGGCAGTGAGTTGGTCAATTAATTGCTGTTTTACTGGCGCTACTTGATTGCGCCAAATACTTTGTTCTTCAGTGGTTAAGGAAATGAATTCCATGCCATTTTCTAAAAACGCTTCACAAGCTTTTGCACCAGCTAGGCCGTAAAAAAGTTGCGCGCCTGCTTGCGCTAAGCCCCTTAACCATTGATTGAGAATGATCTTTAAATCTTCAGGTAATTGTTGATAAAACGTAGGTGACAAACCATATTCAAGGTTGACGCGTACTAAGTTTGCACTAGTGCGGTAATTGGCATGTTTATAGAGTCCAACAGTATGTGCGGCACTATCAGAAATAGAGATGGCAAAAACCTCATTTCCTTCGTAAGCCTTTTTACCCTCTGGGGTACTACAGCCAACAGGGATTGCACCTAGCGCAGAAAATAGGTCGGACTCAACGCCATTACTACAGGCGATTTTTTTTCCGGCAATATCCGCCAGGGTTCTAATAGGTTCGCGACTGAATAAATTGTATTCACTCGTTGCTACCATGCGGCCCATCAAAACGCCTTGACTCTCAAAATCTTTTTTGAAATGTTTGTGATACAGCGCCTCAGAGACAGCAGTTGCCCCTTCCGCACTATCAAAGATAAAGGGGAGGCTTAACGCCTGAGCTGCAGGAAACATGGTTGCATCCCATGCGGAATAGACCGGACACATATCTGTAATACCGGCTTTAAGTGCTTCGATACCTTCACGCTCTTTATGCAAACTTCCACCCCAAAAAGCTTTTACTTGGATTGCTCCAGCGGTCATTTGATGAAGACGTTTAAACGCAGGTTCAAACACATCCACTACCGCGGGTGAACTGCCAGGAATATGCGCACTAACGCGCAAAACAAACTGTGGTTCAACCGACACTAAATCCTGAGCAGGAACGTCAAGCCATGCTCTAGCTATATTGGTTTTTTGAATGACTTGTTCAACGCTGTCATTTCCAGCGATTTGTATAGGAGACATATTAATCAGCATCTTTCAAGTTTGCTTCTTTCACAATTTTTCCGTAACGTGCAATTTCAGCTTGATAGTATTTTGCAAATTCGGCTGGTGGGCTGTTGATCATGCGAAATCCTTGTTCTTCTAATTTCGCTTTGATTTCGGGTCTTTGAATCACTTTTGAGGCAACTTGATAGACTTTTTGCACGATAGCATCGGGAGTTTTTGCTGGCAAAAAGAAACCAAACCAAGTTTCGATTTCTAAACCTGGGTAACCAAGTTCTGCAGTAGTTGGAATCTCTGGAGCCATTGGTGAGCGCTTCGCAGAAAGAACTGCAAGGGCACGAATCTTGCCTGATTTTAGGTGTTGAATCGCTAAGGGTAAAGTCGGGAAAACAGAGTTCACTTGACCTGCTAAAGCATCACTAATCGATTGCGCAGTAGATTTATAGGGTACATGAAGGATATCGACTTTTGCACTGATCTTGAAAGATTCCCCAGCGAAATGACCAATACTGCCATTACCCCAAGAAGAGTAGCTGATCTTGCCAGGTTGCTTTTTTGCTAACTCAATAAATTCGGCGAGATTTTTTGCTGGAACTTTTTCGTTGACGACTAATACGAGTGGGACTGAAGCCATTAGGATGACAGGGATAAAGTCTTTTCTAGCATCATAAGTTTGCTTACTCATCCAAGGATTAGTCGCAATGGAGGTAGACTCCAGCATGATGTTATAGCCATCAGGTTTGGCCCGTGAAAAAAACTCTTCGCCAATTGCGCCATTTGCGCCTGGGCGATTTTCGATAATGACTGTCTGTCCAAACTCTTCATTGAGAGCCGGCGCTAACATTCTGGCTACTAAATCAGATGTACCGCCAGCAGCCATGGGGAGTGTCATCGTGATGGCACGATTCGGATAGGTATCCGTTTGACTGTAAACGATGCTTGGTGAAGTGGTAAAAAGAGCTAATAAACTGAATGAGAGCAAGCCTCTGCTGAATTTGGTTTGGTGATGTTTTTGCAACATTGAAATCATTGTAGCCTCCGTAATTGATCTATTTTTTTAATCTTTTGTTTAATTTTAGCTGAAATAAAGCTGCTTAGGTAGTGCCGGAATTAAAACAAACTCGTTAATCGGTGGATAATTAAGGTAATTTAATTTTAGACAAAATAATGATTCAAATAAATGAATTAAGGTTGCCGATTGATCATGTGCCGCAAGCACTAGAACAGGCGATTCTTCATCGACTTCAATTAGCCCCTGAGGAGTTGATTCGCTTTGAAATTTTTAAGCGAAGTGTGGATGCCCGTAAAAATGTTGAACTGACTTTAACTTATACCGTTCACGTCTCTGTCAAAGATGAGTCGGCTGTTTTATCTAAATGGTCGTTCGACCCACAGGTGCGACCAGCCCCTGATACGCGCTATCATTTTGTGGCGAAAGCACCTGAGTTATTTGATCAGCGACCGGTTGTGATTGGCTTTGGTCCGTGCGGCTTGTTTGCTGCTTTGGTTCTAGCGCAAATGGGTTTTAAACCTATTGTGTTGGAGAGGGGCAAGGCTGTTCGAGAAAGAACACAAGATACTTGGGGGTTATGGCGTAGAAACACCCTGAATCCTGAGTCGAATGTGCAATTTGGTGAAGGTGGAGCTGGCTTGTTTTCGGATGGTAAGTTGTATAGTCAGATTAAAGATCCTCAATTCTTAGGGCGTAAGGTAATCGCCGAATTTATTAAGGCGGGAGCACCTGCTGAAATTCAATATGTCGCCAAACCTCATATCGGTACTTTTCGACTCGTTGGTGTCGTTGAAAAGATGCGAGAAGAAATCATTGCGCTCGGTGGAGAAGTTCGTTTTTCTAGTAAGGTCACCGAGTTTTTGATTAACAATGGACAGTTAGAGGGGCTAAAGTTAGAAGATGGTCAAACGATTGCAACCCAACGAGCGATTTTAGCCCTAGGCCATAGTTCCCGAGATACTTTTACAGCCTTACATCAAGCGAAAGTGTATTTAGAGCAGAAACCTTTTTCAGTGGGTTTTCGCATTGAACATCCGCAATCAATCATTGACCGTGCCAGATTAGGTCCGCATGCGGGTAATCCTATCGTAGGTGCTGCGGATTACAAATTAGTCCATCACGCCAAAAATGGCCGTTCTGTGTATAGTTTTTGTATGTGCCCAGGTGGGACTGTGGTTGCTGCAACCTCTGAACCCAATCGAGTGGTGACGAATGGTATGAGCCAGTATTCTAGAAATGAGCGGAATGCCAATGCCGCAATTGTGGTGGGTATTAGTCCAGAGGATTATCCCGGTGGCCCCTTAGCTGGGATTGAATTCCAACGTGACCTTGAATCCAAAGCTTTCATCATGGGAGGTAGTAATTATGAAGCGCCAGGATCATTGGTCGGGGATTTTTTAAAAGGCCAAGTCTCACAAGAGTTTCGGAGCGTTTTACCTTCCTATAAACCAGGCGTACATTTGACCGATTTAACCCAAGCGCTCCCTCACTATGCCATCGAGGCAATCCAAGAAGCGATCCCCCATTTTGATAAAAAAATTGCTGGATTTTCCATGAATGATGCCATCTTTACTGGGGTTGAGACAAGAACCTCTGCGCCTTTACGTATTACGCGTGGCTTAGATTTTCAATCGCTCAATGTTCGAGGCCTCTATCCAGCTGGTGAAGGTGCTGGTTATGCAGGTGGAATTTTATCTGCCGGCGTTGATGGCATTAAAGTTGCCCAAGCTGTCGCTATCGATATGATGCAAAATGTTTCTAATTAGTTCATCTAATGTAATTTTAAGGAGTTATGATGCAAACCATGAATAAAATCTCTCGCCCTTTAGCGAAATCTGTATTGATCGCTTTATTAGCCATCACCGCTTTAACTACTCAGAGTGCATTTGCGCAGGCTTGGCCTACTCATACGATTAAAATTGTTGTGCCCTTTGGGCCAGGTGGAGCTAATGATTTAATTGCTCGCGCAGCTGCCGAGGGCATGTCAAAAGAATTAGGTCAAAGTATTGTGGTCGAAAATAAACCCGGGGCAGGTGCAACTTTAGGCGCTGATTTTGTTGCTAAGGCAACACCGGATGGTTACACCTTTTTAATTGCAGCAGCAGGGCTGGTAACGAATAGCTTAATTAAAGCGAAAATGCCCTATAAGGATGCAGATTTGACTCCCGTTGGTATGATTGCAGTGAGTCCTTCTGTCATTGTGGTGGCAGCTGACTCACCGATTAAAAATTTAAAAGAACTCATTGAAGCCTCGAAAAAAGGACAGGGCCTTAATTTTTCTACAGCAGGTACTGGCAGCACTCCCCATTTTGTCGCTGAAATGCTTAAAATCAGTGGTGGTGGTAAGTTTGACATCATCCCCTATAAAAGTGGCTCTGAGGGAATGGTCGCTGTTGTAGGGCACCAAACAGATGCTACCTCTGAGGCTAGCGTCGTAGTTATTCCACAAATTGCTGGGAATAAGCTACGTCCAATAGCATCGACCTGGAATACAAGGATTGCCGCCTTGAAAGATGTGCCAACTGCCAAAGAACTAGGTTACTCAAATATTTTTATTGGCCACTGGGCTGGGTTGCTTGCCCCTGCAGGCACACCGAATGACATTTTAGAAAAAATGAATGACGCCCTGAATAAAGCTTTAAAAAGACCAGAAATTAAAGACCGTCTCATTAGCCAAGGGATTGAACCTGTTGGTGGAACACGCGCCTCTTTTGTGAAATTTATCGAGGAAGAAAGAGCGCGTTTAGGTGCAATCGTAAAAGCTACGAATATGAAAGAAGATTAATTTATTTAAATTTATACGGCCTTATAAGGTCGGTATATACATAGCAGTTTTTAATGAAGGTGAGTATGAAAATCAATCAATATGTTCTAGGTAGTTTGTTGGCAATGAGTATTTCAAGTGTTGCGGTTGCGCAAACCACCGCAAACTCGGGAGTAGTTGCCACGGTGAATGGCGTTAAGGTTTTTAATAAAGAGCTTGAAACAATGGTGAAAGCTGCTGAGGCTTCGGGTGCAAAAGATTCTCCAGACTTGCGCAATGCCATCTTAAACGACCTCGTGATCCGTGAAGCAATTCTGCAAGATGTCAAAAAGAATAACCTCGAAAAACGAGCTGATAACGAGGCTCGTATCAAAATTGCCAATCAAAATATCTTGATTGATTTATGGTTTGCTGAGTTCATGAAAGCGCACCCAATTAATGAGCCTGAGCTAAGAGCCGAGTATGATCGACAGGCTGCTTTAACCAAAGATGGTAAGAATTCCAATGAGTATAAAATTTCACAAATTATTCTCGCCACGGAGAGTGATGCAAGCGATGTGGTCAATAAACTCAATGGCGGTGGAAACTTTAGCCAGTTAGCAAAAGAAAAGTCATTAGACAAACAAAGTGCGGTCAATGGCGGCGAAATTCCAAACTGGATTCTGCCTGATCAATTAGTGCCTCCGCTAGGCGAAACAGTCATTGCCCTAACAAAGGGTAAAGTGGCTTCAAAGGCTGTTCGGACGAATTTGGGTTGGCACGTGGTTCGTTTGGATGATATGCGGAAATTTAAATTACCGACTTTTGAAGAGTCCAAAGGCGCTATTTCCCAATCCATCTTTAATCGCCGTAAGCAAGAAGCAATTTCTGAATTAATGAAAAAAGTAACGGTAGTGCCGGTAAAGTAACTTGGTATTACAACCGCTAATCTGACTCAGATGTTGGCTGTTTGAGAATGACAGCGGGAGTTCAGCGCAGTGTGGGAAGTAATACTTCCCGCCATTCTGCTGGTATTGACGTGCTTTTTTTGGTCGCTGTATTGGCGTAAACATAGGTTAATTCGGCATTCACCAGTAGTTCATCCCCATGGTAAATTTCTGTAGTGATTTGCATCGATGAGTTCCCTAAACGAGAACATCTCACGCAAATATCGAGTAAATCATCAAATTTTGCAGATTGGTGGTATTCGAGGTTGGCTTTTTTGACGAAAAACTCATTGCCTAAATCACTCATCTCCAAGAAGCTTGGTAGAGGTAGAATTCTCCAAAATTCAGTAAATCCGATATCACAGTAGGTTAGATAATGACTATTAAAAACAATGGCTTGTTGGTCAATTTCTGACCAACGGACACGCAAAGGAAAGGTAAAAGTGAAATCTGCTTTAGCCATTTTAGAATTAGCTGACATTGAAAAAGGAGACCAAGGTCTCCTTTAGGTGATTCGATCTAGGAATAAAATTACTCTTACGCCTCAGGCAGTTGGATGAATTAATGTACCATCGCTGATGAAGAAGTCCAATTGCCAAAGCCCATTACTTTGAGGGATAACTCAGCAAACTCTTCTAAAGAAACAGGAATCAATCCACGGGCAGTTCTTTTACGATTAAACTGTTCTAATTCTTGGGTTACATTAGCACCGTTAAATGCATTGAGAGTAGAAGTTGGTAAATCATTGGTTTTCATAGAATTTCTCCGTCTTTAATCAGGTGGTTAAGCAACTATTAAAACTGTGAAGATTGTTTAACCTTGTGTATTAAACGCCTAGAAATACTTAAAGTTGACAAAATTTAAAGAAAATTCAAATTAATTTTCATGGTTACAAGTTTTTGTTTTTGTTCTGTAAAATTTAACTTTAAAAGTTTGAGATGTATTTTGTGAAATACTTAAAAATAATTTTTAGCACTTTTGCTGTTGCTTTAGTCCTAGTCGGTACGGGACTGATCTATGCCTTCTCGCAATTACCCGTATGGTTGCACGAAAAAGCGCAGGAAATTGGTGATAAAGCGGGCTATGTCATTGATTTTAAGGACTTTGAGTACTCGATTAGAGACCCTAAAATTCGTTTTTCAAACTTCAAGATCGTCCAAAAATCCAACCAAGAGGAGCTCATCTCCATTGGTCAATTGGAAGTAAGTTATAGAATTTTGCCGTTATTGTCTCAAGAAATTGAAATCAAGCGGATTAACGCTAGTCACTTGGTCCTGAATGTTCATAAAGATCCTCAGCTCAATTTTTCAAAGTTCATTGCGCAAATTGAAAAAATATACCCATCTGATCCCAAGTTGGCGAATCAGCCGAGTAAGTGGTTGTATAGCGTGAATCATCTCCACGTCAATGATGCTATTTTTAAAGTTCATCTAGAACCCAAACATTTTAAGAATGAGTTTGTGGTTAAAGACTTGAATTTAACCAATATCGGGAATTACAACGCGAAGAAAATGATCGACAGCATATTCCAGTCGAAGTTCCAAATCAACTTAGAACATTTAAAACTCAATCTACCGAACTCTCCCAAAGTCCTTGAAACCGGCCCGATGGCATTTGTTGGTAACTTATTATTGGATCAACAAGCAAATTTAAAAATAAATCTAGAGGCCGATGTAGAAGGTGGGCAAGCTTCCACCAACTTATCGATGTCGAATCAATTTGATCATCTCGATATCGAGATGAAATTAGCCGACGTTTCTTTGGTGCCACTATTGCAGATGGCAGCGCCAAAAAGTGCACGGACTTTAAAGTCGGGTTCTGTAACTGGTGCATTACATTACCTATCAGATCTTAAAGAGGATCATTTCAAGGGACAGTTCACTGTTAAGGATGTAAATATTCCCCCCTTACTTGAGTTGTTACCGGCCAATATTAAATTAGTCGGTAAGTCTGGCAAAGCGGATGGTATTCTGACGATCGAAGACACTCAAAATAAATTCCAAGTAAGTGGCAATGTGAATGTCAAGGATTTAGCTATTTTCGAAACGGATAAAACGAATGAACTGTTAGCCTGGAAAATCGGTAGCATTAAACATTTTGAATACGAGGAAGTAGGTAAGGATAGTCGCCTACGCATGGATGAGGTTTTGTTGGATGGACTAAAAGCAAGGGTGACTATTTACGCTGACAAAAGTAATAACTTTATGCGAATGTTTCCTCCTTCAGCGAAGGAGGCGATGAAAATCGAGTTAGCTAGACAAATAGCGACTCTCCAAGCAGAGTCAGAAAACAATGATCAAAGTGAAAAAATTAAAGACTTAAAGAGCCTCCAACTGCAGGTGAGTAAGGGGCAGTTGGTCGATAAAAATAGTGGTCAGTTTAATGCCAATATTAAATCGATTGCTATAAAAAATAGTGCGGTGAACTTCACGGACTTTTCTGTTTTACCAGTGTTTAAAACACAAATTACTGGTCTGCGCGGTACTGTAGTGGGGATTAGTACTAAGCCAAAGCGGTATGCTACTGCTGCTTTTGATGGTTTAGTAGGCCCACAAGGGGACGTCAAAATTAGGGGACAAATTGCCTTTGAAGACCCACGCCGAAATAACGACATACAACTGTCATTTAGACGAATTCCGTTAGCCACGATTAACCCCTATTACTCTAGTTTGGCTGGTTATGATGTGGTGGATGGGATTCTATCGTACGATTCCTCCTATCAGACAAAAGATGGCAAGTTAGTTGGCGATAACCGCTTTGTGATTAACCAAATTCAAATGGGAGATCGCAATCCAAACTATAAGGGTATATTTATTCCTATGAAATTAATTACTTCGCTCTTAGAAGATAAGGATGGAGTGATTGACTTGAATTTAAAAGTACAAGGTAATGTCGATAGCCCTGAATTTCAAATTAGTAAATTATTGTGGGATGCATTTTTCACGATTATTAGTAATGTGGTGAAATCACCATTTATTGGTGTGGGTCGATTACTTGGTTTTGAGAATCTCAATGGCATTTACTTTAGCCCAGGATCCGATCAACTCCGCCCTTCAGAGACGCTTAAATTAGAAAAAATTGCTACTGGTTTAGATAAAAAACCTAAATTACTATTTCGAATCAATGGGGCCTTTGATGCATCCGTAGATACTATTGAACTTGCTACTTCGGAGGTCAATCGACAGATTTTCAAACGCGGTGGTTTTAGCGTATTACCGAATGAACCTCTGCCAAAAATCCCACTATCAGATGATCGTATCCAAAGAGCAATTAAACGCTTGTTTGAGGAGGGTGGTATCCCGCTACCAAATAGTGCTGGTGTGACCCCAGGAATCGCCACCGAAAAATATTTTGCAGAATTGCACCAAACCTTGATTCAACGTGTCAAAGTGACAGAGGCAGATCTTCAACAGCTCGCGCATCAAAGAGCCGCGATAGTGCAACAGGATATGGCGAAAAATCACCCTCATCTAAAAGATCGGGTGAAGGTCGATGTCATCAAAAATGTTAAAGCCGAGTCGGACGGCATTCCGATGGGGGTGGCTTTTATTAACTAGAAAAGCAGTACTTTTCTAGTTAATTTTTAGTAAGCTAAGCCTACGTAGTTTTCCGCAATGGCTCTTTGCGCACTTTCCGAACTCATTAAAAAATCAAACTCGGCAATTTGCATTTTCTTTTCAAAACCAGACATGTCCGGAAATTGATGCATCAAATTCGTCAGTGACCAAGAAAACCTTTCCGCCTTCCAAATCCTCGCTAGTGCTCTTTGTGAGTAATGCTGAATACCTGATTCATTCTTTTCTTGGTAATACTCCATGAGCGCCCAAGATAAGTAACGTACATCGGAGACAGCTAGATTTAGCCCCTTGGCGCCAGTGGGAGGCACAATATGACCAGCATCCCCAGCTAAAAATAGCCGGCCAAAACGCAAAGGCTCGGCAACGAAACTACGCAAGGGAGCAATACTTTTTTCAATGGAAGGACCCGTTTCTAGAGCTGCCTGGAGATTTTCAGGCAAGCGCGATTGGAGGGTTTGCCAAAAACGCTCGTCACTCCAATGATTGACATGGTCATCTAGAGTACATTGTAAATAATAGCGACTTCTAGTGGGGGAGCGCATGCTGCATAAATAAAAACCATCAGGGTGGTTGCCGTAAATTAGTTCTTCTTGAACGGGCTTGGTATCGGCCAGAATGCCTAACCAGCCAAATGGGTAAACACGTTCATATTCTTTAATGGCATTTTGAGGAATGCTGGCCCGACATACGCCATGGTAACCATCACATCCAGCAATAAAGTCGCAATCAATTTCATGCGTTTTGCCAGCCAATTGGTATTGCACCTTCGGATGGTTGGAATCAAAGCCTGTGATTGAAACATTTTCAGCGCTGTAAATCGTCGTTAAATGAGCGGCAGATCTGGCGTTTGCTAAATCTTTCGTGACTTCGGTTTGACCATAGACAGTGACCTCTTTCCCGAGCAATTGATGTAAATTAATATTGAGAATTTGTGTGCCAAAAGCTAAATCAAAGCCATGGTGGACTAAGCCTTCTTTGGCTAATCGTGCACCTAAACCAGCCTCATGCAGCAGATTTACTGTACCTTGCTCCAAAACACCCGCACGAATTCTCGAGAGAACATACTCTTGCGATTGACGTTCTATGATGACGGTCTCAATTCCAGCAAGATGCAGTAATTGACCTAGCAGTAAACCAGCAGGACCTGCTCCAATAATGACAACTTGAGTTTTCATGAAATAAAGATGAAGTGGAAAATGGTTCTACTTTACAATAAAAAGGGAGCGTTCGCTCCCTTTGAATCGTCTGTAGTAATAGAATTATTTTTCGTATTTTTTCAAAAGTGCACGTGCTTCTTCTAGTAATTTTGCACCGTCTGCACCTTTCGCATTCGCTTCTTTGACCCAGTCATCATCAACGTTATCACTCGCTTTTTTCCAACGTTCGAGTTCTGCGGGCGCTAAGGATGCAACTGTATTACCGCGATCTTTTGCCATTTTACTAAACGGTTCAACAATCGCATCAAAGCCTGTAGCACCTGCCCAAGCTGAAGTGGCGAGCCCACTATTATTGTCGATGACTTTTTTCAACGCCGGCGTGAGACTCTCATATTTTGCTTGATTCATACCAAACAGAAAAATCGAATTCGAGAAACGTGGGCCACCTGCAGGAGCATCTAAATGGTACTTTACAATTTCATGAATCTTCGTGGCCGGCACACCTTCCCAAGGTACCATCGCAGCATCAATGACCCCTTTAGAAATGGAGTCAGCTACGTTAGGTAAAGGCATTTGGACGGGGGTAGCACCTAAGGAGGCGATTAATTTTGCATTAATACGGGTGGCACTCCGAATCTTGAGGCCTTTTAAGTCTTCTAAAGTCTTCACTTGTTTATTTGAGTGGAGAACGTAGCCTTCCGTGGTATGCATGAATAAAGGCTTAATCCCTTTATATTCATCCATGGCATTTTTCTGTACATACTCCCATAGCGCTTGTGAACCTTGCTTTGCACTCGCCGTTAAAAAAGGTAATTCAAAAACTTCCGACTTGGTGAAACGACCAGCCGCATAGGTTGGAATGACCCAAACGATATCGACCACACCATCTTTTACTTGATCGACGAGTTGTGGGGGAGTCCCACCTAATTGCATAGAAGGGTAAATTTGACAGACCATTTCACCACTTGATTCCTTGGCAATTTTTTCACACCAAGGTTGAATCACGCGTACGTTAAAACTAGAAGCTGCTGGTAAAAAGTGATGAACTTTTAAGGTCACCACGGCATTCGCGGAAGATACACTTAAACCTGCAAATAAGGTTGCGAGCAAAATGCTAATTTTTTTCATAAATACCCTTCAATTCAATTAAGTTAATCGGTGAACCAACCACAAAGTAATACCAGGAAACGCTATTAATAAAACCATTCTAATGGCATCTGAAATTAAAAAAGGAATGACGCCTTTGTAAGTTTCAGACATCGGGACATCTTTGGCTAAACCATTCATAATATAAACGTTTAATCCTACAGGTGGAAAGATCATCCCAATTTCACAAACCATTAAGATTAAGACCCCAAACCAAAGTGCTTTATCAGAAGGGGGCAGACCAAAAAAATCAAGTCCAATAATGACCGGGAAAATGACCGGAACCGTTAATAAAATCATGGACATTTCATCCATAACGCAACCAAGTATGACATAAAATAGCATGATCGCAAACATTACAGCCACTGGGGATATATGGGCATTCGCGACATAACTGGCTAGTTCATTGGGGAGCTGGGATAGTGCTAAACAAGCATTCATCATGTCAGCGCCAATGAAGATCATGAAAATCATGCCACTCGTCTGGGCAGTTGATAACAGACTTTTCTTTAACACTGGAACACTCATGTTTCCTCGGATCGTGGCAATCAAAAAGGTCATCGCAGTGCCAATCGAAGCGCCCTCCGTGGGAGTAAAGATGCCTCCGTAAATGCCGCCAAATACTAAGGTGAAAATCAATCCTATCGGCCAAACGTTTTTGGCTGCGGCGAGGAATTCTTGACGGGTCGGTTTAGAAGGAGCTGGCGCATGTTCTGGGTAAATACGCACATAGACAGCAATCGCTAATAGGTAACCAATCGCTGCTAATAATGCCGGCGCATAAGCAGCTAAAAACATCTTGGTGATATTTTGTTCTGTAATGATGGCGTAGATCATCAAGGTGACTGATGGGGGTAATAAGATGCCCATCGTACCGCCAGTCGCTAAGGCTGCTGTGGCTAATCGGCCGGAGTAGTTGAGTTTACGCATCTCCGGATAAGCTACCTGAGCGATGGTGGCAGTAGTTGCCACCGAGGAGCCTGAGATGGAACCAAATGCAGCACAAGCGAGTACTCCTGCCATCGCCATACCACCTTTGAATCGTCCTAAGATCGCATTCGAAAATTCAAATAATGCCTTGGATAGTCCGCCATGCATGGCAAAAGCACCCATCAGCATAAATAAAGGAATCACGGACAGATCATAGACCGAAAGTCTGGCATAGACCGCACCCTTTAAATGGTTTAAAAGAGCCAAGTCACTAGCAATCATCATATAGCCAAGAGCGCCAGGAATGAACATTGACAAGCCAATCGGAATCCGAATTGCCATCAGTCCTAGCATCATGATAAAAACACCAATGCCAATATTTAAATTACTCATACTGACTCCGGGTTTTTAGAAAATAATAATTGAATCGATTGGGCAAAACTGACCAAAGCCGTCAATGTAAAGCCAGGGACCATGAGTAGATAAGGAATCCAAACTGGGATGCTCATTAACATGGATGTTTCCCCATTTTCTTTGTTTACTAAGCCGCCAACTGCCAAGCGCCATGCTAGAAGACTGAAACAAAGGCCAATCAAAAGAGTGCCAAAACCATCTAAAAATTGCTTCGTGTTATCAGAGCATTTATCCGTGAAAAAATCGACAATAATATTAGCACGTTGGTATTGCGTGTAGGGTAAAAAACACGCTACACAAACAGCGCAACCTAACTGTACGAGTTCAATATCACCTTGGATTGGGGATGAAAAAAAAGCCCGACCAATCACGCTAGCTAAGGTCATGAGTGCTAAGGCTACCAATATGAGACCGCCGAAGATGGCACTGATCTGACACAGTTTGCCCAATAATTTAAGTACTTGAGAGTTTGAAGTAGTCATAAAGAAGAACATTGATTAATAATCCAAGATGCACATCGAAAACAACGAGACGCGACGTGCACCCAGGGCTCAGAAAAACTATAGCGACTTTTGTTACTGCTCAGTATCAACTTCTGACTGACTGACTGCGTTATAACGACTGCCATGGACGGGGATCGTATTCAAAACATGATTCAACTTTGCTAGCACTTCTGGAGTTAAACGTATTTGATCAGCGTCAATATCTTCTTGTAAATGGTCAATTCGAGTGGTACCTGGAATGGGGATAATATCTTGCCCTAATTGCAGTAACCAAGCTAAACCTAATTGCGCGATTGTGCAACCTTGTTCTTTCGCGACTGCCTGCAGTGCTTCGAAGAAGACCATGTTTTTAGAAAAATTCTCCGGCTGAAAACGTGGCATGCTACGACGAATATCTTTTTCTGCAAAGTTGGCAATATCTAGGGGAGAGGCGTTGAAATATCCTCGACCTATAGGGCTAAAAGCGACGAAGGCAATATCTAGCTCACGACAGGTTGGCAACACTGCGATTTCAGGATTTCGGGTCCAAAGCGAGTACTCTGTTTGGACGGCGCTTAGTGGATGAACTGCATGCGCTTTTCTAATGGTTGCTCCTGAAACTTCTGATAAGCCGATTTTTTGTATCTTACCTTCTTTAACTAAGTCACCGAGCGTGCCAACGGCGTCTTCAATTGGCACTTGTTTATCCCAACGATGCAGATAATATAAATCAATCACATCGGTCTTCAGTCGTTGGAGGCTGCCTTCGCAATCTCTACGGATAGAAGCTGGACGACTATCAATCACGCGCTTTCCTTCTGCCGGACCAACCCCACCTTTACTGGCCAACACAATATGGTTACGATGCGTTTTTATGAAATCACTTCCCATGAGCGTTTCGTTGTGACCTAAGCCATATAAAGCAGCAGTATCAAAAAAATTAATGCCACGATCATAGGCCTCGTAGAGTAATTTAGTCGCATCTTTTTCGGCTGGAGGCGTACCATAAGCATGACTCAGATTCATACAGCCAAGCCCAATCGACGTTACTGAGAAAGGACCTATTTTGCGTTTGGAAAGTGTTGAATTCGTCATGTTAGTCTCTCATGTTTTATTTAAGTTGTAATTCGAGTTCATGCATTACTTCATAGCAGGGGAGTACTTGGGCAACACTGGCATTCGGCTCACGACCTTCGCGAATAGCAGCAAAAAACTCACGATCCTGAATTTCAATACCGTTCATGGAGACATCTACTTTGCTGACATCGATGGCTTGTTCTTTGCCGTCAAATAGATCATCGTAGCGCGCAATATACGTTGCCTTGTCACCAATATAACGGAAGTAGGTACCAAGTGGACCATCGTTATTAAAGGAAAGACTTAAGGTACAAATCGCACCATTGGCCGCTTTGAGTTGAATCGACATATCCATCGCAATCCCTAGAGTTGGATGAATCGGCCCTTGGATGGCATTCGCCTTGACGATGGGACTGCCACACTGATAACTAAATAAATCGATTGTATGGGCCGCGTGATGCCATAGTAAATGATCGGTCCAACTTCTAGGTTGACCCAGCGCATTCATATTCGTACGACGGAAGAAAAAGGTTTGCACATCCATTTGTTGGATATTAAATTCGTTAGCAACGATTTTTCTATGAATATACTGATGACTGGGGTTAAAGCGCCGCGTATGTCCTACCATCGCCACTTTACCGGTTTCTTGTTGTAAGCGAACTAATTCTTTCGCATCAGCAAGTGAATCAGCCATCGGGATTTCTACTTCCACATGTTTACCAGCTCTCAAACAGGCCATTGCTTGAGCGGCGTGCATCTGCGTCGGAGTACATAAAATAACGGCGTCAACTTCTTGAATAGCGAGACTATCGGCTAGATTCGTTGTCACATGAGGGATCTTGTATTTGTCAGCAATTTCTTGAGTCTTGCCAAGTTCACGACCGACTAAGGAAATCACTTCAACCCCATCAATGAGTTGGATCGCATCTAAATGTTTATTTCCAAACGCGCCAGCTCCAGCTAATGCAACTTTCATACTATACATTCTCCAAAATAATATGACCCACCGCCGTATTCGAGGCTGGGACATGATAGTGACGATGAACTTCTTTTAAATCTTGATTGAGTGCGCCGCGCATAATCAACCACATGACGAGCTCTATCCCTTCGGAACCGGCTTCTTGTACATAGGTCAAGTGCGATATTTTTGCTAAAGCATCTGGGTCTTGGGTTAAGCCATCTAAAAAGGCTTTATCAAATGCTGAATTAATGAAGCCCGCACGTGGTCCCTGTAATTGATGGGACATACCACCCGTGCCCATGATGACGATTCGCTCATTGGACTCAAAAGATTCAACGGCTCGCTGGATGGCTTTACCTAAGTTATAACAACGGTTTCCTGTTGGTGGCGGGTACTGTACGACATTGACAGCTAGGGGAATGACTTTACACGGCCACTCGGTTGGTTGCCCAAACATTAAAGACAGAGGGACTGTTAAACCATGATCAACATCCATCTTATTAATGATGGTCATATCAAACTCATCTAAGATGGTACTTTGGGCGATATGCCATGCGAGTTCAGGGTAACCATGTACTACGGGCACTGGTCTTGGTCCCCAGCCTTCATCTGCAGGGGCAAATTGATCAGCACAACCAATCGCAAAAGTAGGAATCATTTCTAAGGAAAATGCTGAAGCATGATCGTTATAAATCAAAATGATGGCATCAGGTTTGGTTTCTTTAAACCATTCTTTCGCTTTTTCATATCCTTTAAAAACAGGTTGCCAGTAAGGTTCTTCTGTTTTACCTAAATCAAGTGCTGCGCCAACCGCTGGGATATGAGAAGTAGCTACACCTGCAATAATTTTCGCCATTTTATTTCTCCACCGGGCCAATTGGCATTGTTGGGTTTCTACCACCCTGAATCATCATATTGCGATAATCATCTTCTGGCATCCCTGTCATCAAGGAAGCGAGCTTTTGAAAGGAGTGACCATCGGTGGCCCCAATTTTTGCCAAAAAGTAAATATTGCCCCCAAGACCAATCATTTTGTTGTAGTCCCTGTCTAAGACAGCCTGATGCTGCACTGGGCTCATCGGGAATCGATTCAAATAAGCCACTTCATCGGCTTTAAATGCCTGACGATTTTCATTTTTCATGAGTGACATCGCAAACATATTGAGATGGTAGCCAAGCCGCGACTGGGTGGCATCAAAAATCACAGTACCTGGGATTTTTTTAAACGCGTCGTAATAATTTTCCATTAAATTCCCCAATACAGCCTGTTTGGATTGTCTACTAGTAACTTTTGCTGTAGGGCAGCTGTTGGCGCAATATTCGGAATCCAATCAACGAGCAAGCCATCATCCGGCATATGATCTTTTAAATTAGGATGCGGCCAATCAGTACCGGTTAAAACACGGTCCGGAAATAACTCGACAATTTTTCTGGCAAAAGGAATTACATCTTGATAAGGGTGTGGTTCTCCATGGAGAGCTTTCGGACCAGTGACTGAAAGTCTTTCTGGACACGTGACTTTGCTCCAAATATTACTGTGTTCAGTCATTAATTGAATGAATAAGGAAAATTCTGGTCCATCCACTGCTTGACTCACATCAGGTCTACCCATGTGATCAACCACCACAATCGTTGGTAGCGCCGTAAAAAAATCCCAAAGTTCTGGTAAATCAACGGCTTCAAAATAAATCACAATATGCCAACCGAGTTGCTTGATGCGATGGGCAATTTCTAATAATTCATCTTTTGGCGTGAAATCAACTAAACGTTTGACGAAATTAAACCTGACACCTCGGACACCTGCGTCATGTAATTCTTGCAGTTGTTCGTCGGTGATGTTACGTTTGATAGTAGCGACACCTCGAGCTAGGCCGTTACTATGGGTTAGAGCATCCACCAGAGCACTGTTATCTGCACCATGACAGGTAGCCTGAACAATCACATTTTTAGTAAAACCTAAATGATCACGCAAGGCAAATAATTGATCTTTGCTGGCATCACAAGGCGTATATTTGCGCTCAGGGGCATATGGGAATAGGTGGCCAGGACCAAATACATGACAATGAGAGTCGACACTCCCCAAAGGAAGTTGAAATTTTGGTTTGCTAGGACCTTGATACCAATCAAGCCAGCCTGGAGTTTTTTCAAATGTAGTCATCTTTAATCCACGTAGCGTAAGCCAGCTTTCGCTAATTTTTCACGCATGTTATACATGTCTAGACCGAGTTCACCACTGGCTAGACGCTGACGTTTTTCAGCTTCATTACTTTCCCGCTTGGCTGATGCATCCGCTGCTTCTAAAGCGAGGTGAGCAGGCACCACTACCACACCATCATCATCGGCAATAATGACATCACCTGGATTGACGAGGGCGCCAGCACAAACAACCGGCACATTGACGGAGCCAACCGTTTCTTTCACAGTCCCCTTGGCACTAATCGCCTTACTAAATACTGGAAATTGCATTGTTGTTAAATCTTTGATATCACGCACGCCAGCATCAATGATTAAACCTTTTGCACCTCTTGCTTTAAAAGAAGTCGCGAGTAAATCACCAAAAAATCCATCGGTATTATCTGCTGTGCATGCAGCAACTACCACGTCCCCTGGTTGAATTTGTTCTGCCACCACATGCATCATCCAATTATCACCAGGATGCAGTAAGACAGTCACGGCCGTACCGCACATATGCGCTCCGGTATAAATGGGACGCATATAAGTATGCATTAACCCCACTCGTCCCATTGCTTCATGAATGGTGGCAACACCAAAGTGACTGAGGCGTGCAACTTGCAGAGGATCTGCTCTTGGTACTTTACGATTTACAATTCCGAATGCTTGCATGGTAACTTCCTTTATGTTCTTAATGAGTTATAGACCTTTATTGGTGAGCGCTCGATCTAGCCTTGGGTATACATGACGAGCATTTTTCTCATAAATTTGGAGACGTTCAGGTGCAGTAAGAATGTTACTGGACTCAATGTAACGTTTGGTGTCGTCAAAATAATTACCGGTTTCTGGATCAATCCCACGAACGGCACCAATCATTTCAGAAGCAAATAAAATATTTTTTACAGGGATTACGGTGGTCAGTAAATCAATCCCTGGTTGGTGATAAACACAAGTATCAAAGAAAATATTATTTAATAAATGCTCATCTAATAGTGGTTTCTTTAACTCTTGAGCGAGCCCCCTAAATCTTCCCCAATGATATGGAACAGCTCCACCACCGTGGGGAATTAGAAATTTTAAAGTCGGAAAATCTTTGAATAAATCAGACGTCAGACACTGCATAAATGCAGTCGTATCTGCATTCAAGTAATGGGCACCGGTAGTGTGAAAGCAGGCATTGCAACTGGTACTGACATGAATCATGGCAGGAATTTCATATTCCACCATTTTTTCGTAAATTGGGTACCAATGTTTGTCAGATAATGGCGGTTCACGCCAATGTCCACCAGATGGATCCGGGTTGAGGTTGATACCTACCATGCCAAATTCTTTTACGCACTTTTCTAATTCGGGAATACTGGTTCTCGGATCCACGCCAGGCGACTGGGGAAGCATCGCTGCCCCAATAAAATAATCTGGGAAAAGTGTGGCAACTCTGGCGCACAATTCATTACAAATTGCAGCCCAAGTTGCTGAGGTGTTGAAGTCGCCAATGTGATGCGCCATAAAGCTTGCACGTGGTGAAAAAATGGTTAGATCACTGCCGCGCTCTTTCATTTTTGCCAATTGATTTTTTTCGATGGATTCAATTAACTCGTCATCAGAAATTTTTAAAGCACTAACTTTAGGGCCTAATTCAGGCGTTGTTAAGTTAGCAATCTGTTGGTTACGCCAATCTTCAAGTGCTTTCGGAGCCGTAGTGTAATGGCCATGACAATCAATAATCATATTTTGTCCAGAGATAGTAAAAGAGGTTTAAAGGTTAAAAGAGTTTGGATAGATGGGAAGGAACCATCACTTCACCTCGCATAATCAAGCGAGCTGTACGAAGTAAGGCCGCTTGGGTCACATTTTGCGGATTATTTGGATCTAAAGCGAGTTCAACACTAAATTCGCCAGTAGGGTGTTCGACAGAAACGGTTTTTGCAATCCCTTCGCCTAGTGAACAGATACCATCGCATACGGAACCTTCCATTACACAGGCTGTCGCCACCGTCACTGCTGCAAGGACACCAATCGCATCATGGCAGACGTGTGGAATGAAACACCTTGTCGTAACACTACCGCCAGCGTTCGGTTTAGCCACTAAGCACATTTTTGGGAAGGTATTGTTCGTCACATCACCTAGTCCCATTAAGTGTCCTGCTTTAATTCGAAGTGTTTCAATCCGCGCCTTTAACTCCACGTCAGCGTTCATTTCAGCAACCGACTCATAGCCTGTTCGACCTACATCCTCGGCCTTGAATAAGACCATCGGCATACCATTGTCGATACAAGTGATTTCTAAGTCATCAATCACATCTAAGATCTTACCCGTGGGTAATAAACCGCTACACACTGATCCTGCAGTATCTAGGAAGTTGATTTTTATCGGTGCAGAGGTGCCAGGTACGCCATCAATATTGGCGGCGCCCTCGTATTCAATTAGGCCATTTGGCGTTTGTACTGTAACGTCGCATTGCATATCGGTATTGAGTGTCAGGACTCTTGCCGTAGTTGTCCCAGGTTGCGCTTGAATCAGCCCGCGCTCAATGGCAAATGGCACAACCGCTGCCAGCATATTGCCGCAATTAGGCGTGGTATCAACGAATGCTTTATCAATGACTACTTGCGCAAATAAAAAGTTTAAATCGACACCGGGCAATGTACCTCGACTGACAATTCCCACTTTACTGGTGAGCGGGTTTGCCCCCCCCATCCCATCAATCTGTCGACGGTCAGGGGATCCCATCACTGCTAACAGCACTTGATCTCTACTAGGAATATCTTGGGGTAAATCTTCCGCCAAGAAAAAAGGACCTCTAGAAGTGCCCCCGCGCATAAATAAGGTAGGTATTGATTTTTGCATTAAATAAGCTCTTTAAGTACGGTCAACAAATATTGTATGGAATTCCCACAATGGTAATGGGGGTTAATTAGATTTTCGTCAATTATTGTTTCGGAATATGCGCCTTGTCGATCACCATTGACCACCTTTTAATGTCATTTTCTAATAGATTTTTTAATTCTTTTGGCGTTGATCCTTGTGATTCGACATAAATCTCATCCAATTTTGCTTTGACTTCAGGATCTTTCACCACCTCATTGATGGCTTGATTTAAGGAAGTAATAATTTTTTCAGGAGTTTTTGCTGGAGCTGCTATCGCATTCCAAGAGGACGCGGCGTATTCTTTAATGCCTGATTGCTCAATCGTTGGGGTTTCAGGGAAAAAGGCAGAACGTTTTCTACTGGAGACGGCCAATAGTCTGACTGCGTTCGACTTGACCTGAGGAACCATCGGACCGAGGATTTCTAATGCACCATCTACTTGCCCACCACGCAATGCAGTGACCACGGCAGGAGTGCCATTAAAAGGGACCACTTGAATATCAAGCCCACCTAAATTTTTAAAGAGCTCGGTGGAAAGATGCTGAGTACTACCGATATTAATGGAGGCAAGATTCATTTTGCCAGGATGGGCTTTGGTCGCAGCGATGAACTCTGGTAAAGTTTTATAAGGTGATGACTGGTTCACAAAGAACCCGATATCGAAGTACCCTAAAGTAGAAATTGGTTCAAAGTCTTTCACTGGATCAAAAGGTAATTTTTGGAAGATGGCAGAACTAACAGCTGTACCGTTTGACATTAAAAGCAAGGTATATCCATCGGGTTCGGATTTTGCCACCATTTCGCCAGCTACAATACCACCTGCGCTAGGACGGTTTTCAATCACGACGGATTGGCCTAATTTGACGCTTAATTTTTGACCGACAACGCGTGCGGTTAAGTCCGCAATCCCACCAGGACCAAAAGGTACCACGATCTTAATCGGTTTGAGCGGATAGCCAATAGTGCTATTTTGAGCGCTACTGAATAAACAAAAGGTGCTTAAGTAACTAAATAAGAAGAGTTTAAGTAATTTTTTCATTCGACTAATATAAACCAAAATGCACTATAAATACTAATAATGAGGCACTTCTAACGAAGGAATCAGTGAGCTATTTAGGTACTACTTGGCTAGAAAATAAAACCATATTCCGCGTTAAGTGGTACTGGTCATCATTACGAAGTGTCCAAAGATCCAACTCTAAACGACTAGCTAATGGATTGAGATAAGCATTATTTTTTCTGAGTTCAAAATGGAGGTGAGGGCCGGTTGAACGCCCTGTTGAGCCTACATAACCAATTTCTAAACCGCGGCGAACTTCACTGCCAACCACTAGCTCAGGATTGTAAGAGCTTAAATGGGCATAGTAGGTTTTGTAATTCCCCTCATGTTCAAGAATCACTAGGTTGCCGTAGGCGGGGTAGGGGCCATAATGAATAATCTTTCCATTCGCAACCGCATAAATTGGCGTGCCAATAGGCGCAGCAAAATCGATACCTTGGTGACTCGCTGAGTAAGTGTAATTTTGGGTCACAACAGAATTTGCATTGCCTTTTTTGACTTGTTTTGACTTCGATAAAACAATCGACGAACGTCCAACACCTCTTGAGATCCGCGTGTAATTTAATGGGCTAATCCAAAAATTTTGTTCTAATTCAGTGCCACTCGACGTGAAAAAGCCCCCAGGTAAACCATCTCGATCGACCCAAAAGGCATCAGCAACAACGGTTTTATTGACAGCATCTAATATTTCTAAACTCACTACTTGTGCCCAGTTATTTTTATCCCCGGCGTTGTAGATAATCCGAGCTAAATAACGCTCATTGTTGTTCACCTTTGAGTAGAGCTCTTTAATCAATGAGCTAATTTCCCAAATCAACTCTGGGGGTATGGAGGAGTTTGCTTGATTTGATTTATAAACGATGAGGTCGTTTAAATCTAAAACAACTTCGAGATAATTTTCAAAACCACTATTTAAATTCTGTGATTCAACGAGATAAACAAATGACGTCTCAGACCTATGAATGGTGGTCATGGTCGAATTGGCGTCTCTTTTGTCATTATTAACAATAGAAAGCGATTGTATTTTTCCAAAACTATCTAAAGCGATAGCAAAGGGTAGGCATTTTCCAGTGGTTGCGTTAAAAAAATTCGGCAACTGAAAATTGAAATTACTTTCAAAATTACTATCCTGAAGATTGATGGACTCTAAAAAATTTCGGATACTTGAGGCCTTGGCGGCACAACCTTGCCGAATGAGCGCTAGTGAATCTAATTTGGATTGAGGTTTGACAACCTCAGGGGTGGGCATTTGTAAGATATTTTCTAAAATATTAGGGGTGGGTAATGGTTCCCCATTCACACTGACAATGTTTTGGAAATTTAAGCGATCATATGACTTGAGAAATCCGGAGCCATTGCTACCTCTGGGCTTCAGTTGCACGCCAGATGAATTATTGCTAGGTTTGTTAGAAGCGCTTTTTTTTGATTTTTTCTCACTGGCACCAGAATCCTTTTTTACAACAGGTGCGTTTGTAGAAACTTTCTTTTCGGCAGCAAATACATTTACTGAAGAGAAAATCATACAAACTGTCAAAAAAATATTACTTAAAGTAATACGTGAAAAAAAAGTCAATTCAAAGTCCTTATAGAGTCCATCATGATCTGATCGAATAGCGCCTATCCTTTTAACTTTATCGATTAGTTTTATTCTTTAGGAGGGATAGGATACCAAATAGAAGCCCTCGATTGAAAAAATCAACCTTCATAGTACTCTTTAGACTCGGCATTTACCCTAGTAATAACACCTATACACCCTATTTTATTGAGGATAAGTTATTTTTTTTCAATCACTTATGTAAAAATGGAAGGGGAAATTTAAATATTTTTCGGTAACTAAAAATGCAGTCTAGTGAGTTGCTTCGAAAATACCTTCCGAGGCATCATTTGACGAAGGTTTTTTGTAGTAGAGATTCAGGATGAAAAGGCCAAGGGCTGTATGGTTGTCAAAAATATTGAGTAAGTATTTACAAGATATTAATTTTGTTATGTTATTTTTATTCTATTAACGAAGGAGATCTGCTCATGAAATATTTAATTGCTACTTTATTTTTATTCTCATTGTCTTACGCTCAAGCTGAGGAATCTTGCACTTCTCGGGCCGCAGAAAAGAAATTAGCCGGAGCTGCCAAGGCCAGCTTTATGAAAAAGTGCGAAAAAGATGCTCGTGCGGCATGTGAGGTTGATGATATTAGTAAAAGAACCAATGGTGCGGCCAAAGAAGCGCACATTAAGAAATGCGTTAGGGAATCCGTTGGCGAGTAATTTGAGGTGCTCTAGGTTTTCTTCGAAGGACCTTTATGCTTGCTAAGCTTCGTGCATACTCAAGATATACGCCTTGGTGGTTGTGTATCTTGTCCGCGCTTCTGATTGTTAGTCGGCTATCCTTAGAAGCTTCTTTACCTACCTGGCTTTTTGCAGTTTTTTTCATTTGGATGAGTTTTTTAGGTTTATCCGATGTACTCCAAAAAAATCATGCCATTTTAAGAAATTACCCAGTTTCAGGCCATCTTCGCTTCTTATTTGAAACCTTTCGCCCTGAAATTAGGCAGTATTTATTGGAGTCAGATACAGAAAAACTCCCCTTTTCCAGGAATGAAAGGGCTCTTGTTTACCAAAGAGCAAAGGGCGCCTCGGATAAAAGGCCTCTCGGTACCATTGAGGATGTTTATAAAAGTGGCGCTGAGTGGTTAGCTCATACCGCAAATCCTACTGGTCATATAGCACCTAATGCGCTTCGTACCCTAGTGGGGGGTAAAGATTGCACGCAACCTTACGCTATCTCCGTCTTTAATGTTTCAGCGATGAGTTTTGGAGCTTTATCGGCTAATGCCATTATGGCTCTGAATAAAGGCGCACAGATGGGCGGATTTGCCCATGATACTGGTGAAGGCTCAGTATCTGCATACCATCGCAAACATGGCGGAGATTTAATTTGGGAGTTAGGTTCTGGATATTTTGGTTGTAGAACAGCAGAGGGCACTTTTGATCGAGATTTATTTGCTAAGGTTGCCAATGATCCTCAAATTAAGATGATTGAAATTAAAATGTCGCAGGGCGCTAAACCAGGTCATGGCGGTGTTTTACCTGCTGCTAAAATTACTCCTGAGATAGCGATCACGAGAGGTATTCCCCTCGGTCAGGATTGTGTTTCTCCTGCGGCCCATTCGGCATTTAGGAATCCTCTGGAATTAATGTACTTCATTGCCGAGTTAAGACAGTTGTCGAATGGTAAACCAATTGGTTTCAAATTATGTATCGGCAAGCTTCGAGAGTGGTTTGCTTTGGTAAAAGCAATGATGGAAACGGGCATTACGCCAGATTTCATCGTAATTGATGGCAGTGAAGGTGGTACGGGTGCTGCGCCAGTGGAGTTTGTGGATCATGTTGGAACCCCAATGCGAGATGGCTTGCGTTTGGTCCATGCGACCTTAGTGGGTGCTGGCTTGCGCTCGGAAATTAAATTAGGGGCTTCGGGGAAGATTATTTCAGCATTTGATATCACCAGAGCCTGCGCGATTGGGGCTGATTGGTGTAACTCAGCGCGCGGTTTCATGTTTGCTGTGGGTTGTATCCAGTCCAGAACTTGCCATACGGATTTATGTCCCACCGGCGTCGCCACGCAAGACGCCATGCGTCAAAAAGCTTTGGATCCAGAAGACAAAGCACATCGAGTGTTTCATTATCACCAAAATACATTAATTGCCTTAGGCGAATTACTGAGCGCAGCAGGATATCAACATCCTAGTGAATTATCCGCGGAGTCAGTAATTCGGAGAACTGAAAGTGGTAAAGCTGCGCCCCTGAGTCACTCTTTACTGGCATTAGAAGAGGGCGAACTCTTATCTCAAGAAGCGGATTTGCACTTGGACCGTCATTTTGCTGGGTTGGGTAAGTACTGGTTAGAGGCAGACATTCATCAATGGTAAAAAATAGAGTAAACAACAAATGAACTTTAAAACGATCGTAATTATTGTTATCGGCTTTTTGGTCGCCCTAGTCATCGGCCTGACTGTCATCGTACCAGCACCTCCCAAATTCATTCGCATTGCCGCTGGATCTGAAGATAGCTCCAGCTTTGTTACAGCCAATCGGATTAAAAATGAAATTGAAAAATACGGAATCAAGGTTGAGATTATTACTACCAAGGGGAATTTAGAAAATGTTGCGCTATTAGAAAAGCCAAAATCTTCGGTGAGTTTAGCGATTATTCAGTCGGGAACTTTTAAGCAGGTCGAGCATCCAGAACTAGAGTCAATCGCTAATTTATATTTAACACCACTGCTCGCTATTTATCGTAAAGATGCTTTCCAAAAACAACCGGAGTTTATGCGCGATTTTGTAGGTAAAAACATATCGATTGGTCCGGCTGAAGGGAATGCGAGTTTATTATTTCGTCAACTCACTGAACTGAGCGCTGCTAAGGGAAAATTTGTGACTGGCGTACAAAAAGATTACGACATCTTAAAGTCCTTACAAGCCCTAGAAAGAAAACAAATTGATGTCCTTTTTGTTGTTGAGCGACCCGATGAAGAGGAGGAGTTATTGGCGGCCTTGAAAAATCCTAATTTTGGAATTTTTAATTTAACAAAAGCTTTTGCTTATCCAAGTCGAATTAAGACTTCAAAAGTAATTGAAATACCTAGAGCAACTTTTAGCTTACAGAATAATATTCCACCGAATGATATAAGAACGATTGGTGTGAGCGCAGAGTTAGTTGCGCAAAAGGGGATTAACCCTGCCATCACAGGCTTGCTGTTAGATATCATTGCCAGAACAGAGTCTCCGCGTAGTATTTTGCAAAAAGAAAAAGAATACCCGAACGATCGAGAGTTATCTTTTGAGCAAAATGAAGATTCAGTAAGGTATTTTAAAAATGGTCCATCGTTTCTCAATAAGTACCTACCATTTTGGGTGGCCGTATGGGGCGATAGACTCCTTAAAATTTTAATTCCTATCCTGGCGGTCTTAATTCCAGTGATTAATTTTTACCCTCAAATTGTGGCGTTTAGAACGAAGCAAAAACTACATGCGATTTATAAGGAGCTACATCAAATCGAGCATGATGTCGAAATGCATCACGACAAGTTGTCACTCACTGAACGTTTAATTTCTGTTGAAATGAAGGCAACCCAATTACATTTACCAGAACTGGATACGAAAAGTATTTTTGACCTAAGGGAAAATATTCAGTTTGTCAAAGCGCAATTACTGTAATTATTCAGAAGCGATAAAAGGAAAAAATTACAATGAAAGAATTAGCATCTCCAAAAAGATTAATCATCTTTATTTTATTTATTATCGCTAGTGCTAGTATTATTTTGCATTTGTATTTCCCTACACCACCCAAGAAAATTATTATTGCAACTGGGGGTGAGAAAGGCGCTTATTATGCAATGGGGCAAGAGATCAAACGTCGTTTGGCGGATAGTGGGATCACCGTTGAAGTGCGAAAGACGCAAGGCTCAGTTGAAAACCTAGAGTTACTCAATGATCCTACTAGCGGGGTAGATATTGCCATCGTTCAATCAGGGATTAGTAATGCAAAAGAAAGACCTAATCTTGAGTCATTAACCGGTCTTTTTTATGAACCTGTTTGGGTAGCTTTCCAGCCGAAAGCATTTCCAAAAGGAACGCCGTCATCAATCGCTGAGATTAAAGACAAAAGAATCGGTATTGCTCTGGTTGGCAGTGGTACAAGAAAAATTACTGATCAAATTTTTGAGCTGAATGGCGTTAGTACTAAGAGTCCTAATTTTTTTGCTGCTGACCCAGAGTCGTTATTTAATAAATTACAAGCACATGAATTAGATGTCGCCATTTTTGTTTATAAAGCAGAGGCACCCTTTATAGGTAAAGTATTTAAAGACCATGATATTAAATTTATGTCGTTTGGTGAGGCTTATGGCTATTTACAAGCAATGCCTAGCTTGACAGTGATTAATATCCCACGCAGTGTCCTGGATATACCTACAGATACCCCAGAAAAAGAAATTCGAGTGATTTCACCAGTCGCTGAACTCGTCATTAATGAAAGGTTTCACCCTGCAATCACTACTTTATTGATGAATGAAATGAATGATGTGATTAACGATCCAACCATTGTTGCGGTAGAAAATACTTTTCCAAATGTTAATCATTTAAGTTTTAAAGTGAATGAGGACGCTGAAGAGTATGTTAAAAACGGCCTCTCGATCGTTGATCAGTATTTACCGTTTTGGGTGGCAGTTTGGTTTGATCGTTTAATCCGAGTGGTATTACCCTTATTGGCTGTTTTATTACCACTTTATAATTTTCTGCCAGGTGTTTTCGAATATTTCGAAAAACAGAAGAAAGCAAGAATTTATATTGAGTTACGTCATCTAGAAAAAGAACTTTCTGAAAATGGCGAAAAAGATTTCATTATTACGCGCTTGAATTTGATTGAAAACAAAGTGATTCAATCTAAATTTGAGGCAGAGGAAATTTTCGATATGCGATCGCATATTGATTTAGTCCGAGAAAAACTAACTGGCCAACTGCCCCTCGCTAAGACTGAACTATAAAGCAGTAAGATGCTACAAAAGCTGATTGTGGTGCACTTGTCTCAGAATCAGCTTTTTTAATTCGTGCAAGTTGGCCAAATGGTCATCAACCTAAAACACAAACTGTTTGATGATGACATAAGAAGCATCAATGAGTGGGTTCATCCAAAATTGACCCAATACACCAATCATTGCTAAGCCAATCACAATAAAAATCCCAACCGGCTCAATCCGAGCAAATTTTGACGCAACAGCGCGTGGCAGCAGACCTACTAAAATCCGCCCACCATCTAAGGGCGGAATCGGGAAGAGGTTAAAGGCCGCTAAGACGAGATTCCAATAGATACCAGCTTTTGCCATTTGTAACAGAAGCTCATCCGCACCGACAGTAAGCATCAAACTAAATATCAAGGCCCATCCAATGGCTTGGATAAAGTTGGAAGCAGGCCCTGCTAAGGCAACCCAAATCATATCTTTTTTAGGGTTTTTTAGGGCATTAAAATTCACCGGTACGGGTTTCGCGTAGCCAAATAGAAAGGGTGAACCAGACAACTTTAAAATCAATGGAATTAAAAAGGTCCCAAACACGTCAATATGTTTGATTGGGTTTAAGGTGACCCGACCCAGCGAATAAGCAGTGTAGTCGCCAAAGTGTTTGGCGGCATACCCATGGGCAGCTTCATGTAATGTAATCGCCAGAATGAGTGGCGGTGCATCAATGATCAGTTGATAAATCCAGCTAGGAAACATTTTTACCTTTTCGTTTGATGGTGACTAATGAAGATATAGTTATTGATTCGTTAAAGGTGCAAGCGGTAAGTCAAATAGTAAGACCTCAGCAGCTATACCATTGGTAATAGTCACTTCACTTTCTTCCACAAACATCAGTGCATCGCCAGCCACCAAATCTTCACCATTGATGGTAGCTTGACCTTTTGCTAGGTGAAGATAAGCAATCCGACCTGTTTTGAGTGGGTAGGAGGTTGCTTCATTACCATCAAATAAACCAGCATATAGTTGTGTATTCGAATGAATCGTTACAGAACCATCTTGTCCGTTTGGCGAGGCTACCAGGCGTAGTTTTCCTCTTTTTTCATCAGGAGCAAAATAGGTCTGTTCGTAGCTAGGGGGCACACCCAAAACATCCGGTTGAATCCAAATTTGTAAAATATGGGTAGTTTCGCCTTCCGCATGGTTGAATTCACTATGCATCACGCCCTTACCCGCACTCATGCGCTGTACCTCATGGGGCAAGATGGCACGACCGTTACCCATATTATCTTTATGGGCAAGTTCACCTTCTAGTACATAGGTAATGATTTCCATATCACGATGGCCATGTGTACCAAAACCTTTACCAGAGGCAATCCAGTCTTCGTTGATCACGCGTAGTGGCCCGAAGCCCATAAAGTTTGGATCATAGTAATCAGCAAAAGAAAAACTATGAAAAGATTTTAGCCAACCGTGGTCACCATAGCCACGGTCATTGGCAAGACGTTTGTAAAGCATATGAATTTCCTTAAATTAGCCAGGTATTTTCCCCTCGGAAAATGATCCCGTGAATGCTTTAGGATAATCGAAATTATTCAATTTACCTAAGAACCTTATTATAAATTCAATAGATGTTAAAAAAATCTACGGGCTTGGAAATTTCAAAAGTACAATTCATGCGTTGAAGTCGTATTTTGCTAAATTTATCAAGGATTTAGAATGTTTAAATTACCAGCAGTGCTTTTTGCAGTTTTTATGGGGTTTTTCATGTCATTAACCCTCACTTTATTTATTAGCTTGTACTTACTCGGCTTTTCTGGGGCTTTCCTTGAAAAGTGGCTGGAGTTGTGGCCGATTGCGTATCCGCTGGCGGCAATGGCCATTATTTTTTATCGCCCACTCGTGCTGATGATGGTGGGGATTGTGATGAAAAGTCTGAACTCACCCAAATAATCTCGGTGAGTTGGTACCAAGTTCGCACCAAATAAAAAAGCAACTAAAAGCTGCTTTCTTTAAGCGAAGTTGAAAATATTAATGGATTAAATTTCCAATTCTTTTTGATTCAATTAGGGCTTAGCCAAAAACATAACCAATATGAGCGGCAGTAATAGCAAACAAAATCGCCAAGCAAGTTGCACCAGCTAACATAGAGATAAGAGTAATCATCTTTTTATTGATTTCTTCTTTGGGTTCGTTGTGCCATTCGTTCATGTCAAATCCTTGAATATAAATTGAATACTTCTATTATCCAATATTTTTATTATTTCAGCCTATTTTCTTTCAATTCCTTGATAAAGCGAATCAACCTCTGCCGACAAACGGCATTTTGGTAGCCATAATCGTCATAAATAAAACATTCGACTCAAGCGGAAACTTCGCCATTTGCACAACTGCTTGAGCTACGTGATTCACATCCATGCGATCCTCAGCGGCAATACTGCCATCTGCTTGAATAATTCCAGCGGCCATTCTGTCGGTCATTTCGGTTGCTGCATTACCAATATCAATTTGACCACAAGCGATATTGTACTTACGACCATCGAGCGCCAATGATTTGGTTAACCCAGTAATCGCATGCTTAGTACTGGTGTAAGGGGCGGAGTAGGGACGCGGCGTATGTGCCGAAATTGACCCATTATTAATGATCCTGCCTCCCTGGGGAGATTGATTTTTCATGAGTTTAAAAGCACCCTGAGAACAATAAATCGCTCCCATCAAATTAGTACCAACGGTTTCAGCCCATAATTCGTGCGGAATTTCATCAAAGTCCATGACGGGAGTGCCTCTGCCTGCATTATTAAAAAGGACATCTAAGCGTCCAAATCGATCGTCAATCATTTGGAATAATCCTTGCACCTGATCTATTTTCGATATATCTAAAGCATAAGGAGTTGCTTGATTGGATAGATCCTTTAGCTCAGTAATCGCTTGTTGGAGTACTTCGATTCTGCGACCAGTAAAAATAACATGATAGCCATTTTGAACAAGGGCATGGGCACAGGCTTTACCGATGCCAGTACCTGCGCCAGTGACGAGAGCGATAGGGAATTGAGAGGTCATTTTTTCTCCTGTTTTAATTCGTGTAACACTAAATATAATCCAGAACCAATGACTAAAAGGGTTCCGGCATAAACATTCCAGGTTGGGATTTGATCAAAGATCAACCAACCAAGTAAGACCATCCAAATCATTTGTTGATAAAAGAATGGAGCAATAGTAGCTGGGTTGGCATAGCGATAAGCCACACTAATCAAGTTATGGCTTAAAAACCCAAAAAGTCCCGCGCAGAAAAATACGCCAAATTCTAATGGCAGGCTAGGTGCTTGCCAGTGATTGAATAAAAAGGGTAACAAAAGAATGGTGGGACCTAGTGCTGAATAAAACTGGGTGACTAAGGGGCTACTTTTTGCGGCGATCCGTTTGGATAAAAAATTAAATAAAGCAAAGATGGTGGCATGCGCTAAGACTAACAACATGGCTGGGTGAAAGTGATAGCCAAGTGGATCCAAGATGATTAAGACGCCTAAAAATCCGGCGATGATGGCAACCCACTTTACTGCAGTCAATCGTTCATGTTGGCTGAAGGAACTAATCAGCGCAATAATAATTGGCGAAGAAAATAAAATGGCCGCTGTTTGCGCTAATTGTAAGTACTGCAGAGCATAGAAATTGAGTGCGGTCATCGTGCATAACATGACAGACCGTAAGGCATGTAGTCGAATATCTTCGATCAGTAACTTTTTAAAACCTTCTGCATAAAGTAGGCAGATCAGCGCGAGCAGCATATGTACGGCAAAGCGAACCCAGACAACTTCAATCACTGGAAACGACTGCACCAACCATTTACCACTGGTATCCAAAATGGCAAAAAAGAGGGTGGCAATAGAGGCAATGACGATGCCAATGATGCGTTGAGAAGGATGATTTATCGACATAAGAATGAATTAATTGTAATCAAGTGTTCTTCACAGCACAAAATTGGTGTAGCATGAAGTGAAGAGTAGTCACTTTAAATTGTTCCATTGAGCGAAGGAGTTGTTATGAGCCAAAAAGATTTCCAGCCCTGGTCAGCAGAAAAAGCCCAAGAGTTATTTGCACTTTCTCATAAACTGATGGATGTTGCGAAGCAACTGAGCGAACATCATGCTGCTGAGCTACAAACGAATATGACACAAGCATTAGAGTTTGCAAAATTAACTGCAAAAAATGACCTCACAAAATTAAAAGAATTCCAAGAAAAAGCTGCTCAAGAGGCGGTTGATCGGATGGAAGGGTATCAAAAGAAAGTAAAGGGTTTGCTCAAGCAAATGGGTAAAGAAACTGCTGATGAAGCAGAAAAACATTACGATAAAGCAAAAAATGCTTTGGAAGATTGGTTAGAAGATGCTGGTAAGAAAATGCCAGTTGGTGGCGTTGAGTTTTCTAAGATGGTTAAGGAAGTTTCTGAGGCAAGCAACAAAGTGTATAAAGAAGGACGTCGCACGATTGACCACGCTTTAGAAGCTGCCGATAAGCAATTGGATGAAATGAGTGAAAAGACAAAAACCGCTACTAAAAAAGCAAAGACCACTTTTACAGCTGCAAAAAAGTAGCCTAAATTGAATGCATAAAAAAAGCCAAAGGAATTTTCCTTTGGCTTTTGTAGAGCTTAGTGGACGATTAAACGGCGTTCTCGTTGGTTTCGCCAGTACGAATACGAATGACTTGCTCAACCTCTGTTACGAAAATTTTACCGTCACCAATTTTTCCAGTTTTAGCCGATTTAACAATTGCGTCAATCACTTGATCGACTTGACTAGATTCCACAACCAACTCGAGTTTAACCTTCGGCAAGAAGTCGACCACATATTCAGCACCACGATACAGTTCGGTATGACCCTTTTGACGGCCAAAACCTTTAACTTCCGTAACTGTGAGTCCACTTGCCCCAATATCTGAGAGTGCTTCACGTACTTCATCTAATTTAAATGGTTTGATAATTGCAGTTACTAATTTCATCATGATTCTCCGAATGTTGGATTTTTAATTTAATACGATAGTTCTTAAGTGGCAATTAACAACTTGAAGTCTAAGCTCGGAACTTAGAGGTAATTGGATATCTCCAATCACGACCAAATGCTCGGCGAGTAATTCTTACCCCAATCGGGGACTGACGACGTTTATACTCATTAATTTTAATCAAGCGCGTCACCAGTTCAACATCCTCCCGTTTATATCCTAAAGCTGGGAGAGATTCAATCGGAATATCATTTTCCATGTAATGTTGAACGATACCGTCAAGAATATCATAGGATGGCAAGCTATCTTGATCCTTTTGATCCGGCCTGAGTTCGGCAGATGGCGGTCTCGTAATAATTCTTTCAGGAATCACTTGAGAGACACTATTACGGTAATGACAAAGTTGGTAAACCAGAGTTTTTGAGACGTCTTTAATAACTGCAAATCCCCCGGCCATATCTCCGTATAGGGTGCAATAGCCTACCGCCATCTCACTTTTATTACCTGTCGTTAGCACGATACGACCTGATTTATTTGATAGTGCCATTAATAAGGTACCTCGAATTCGAGCCTGAATATTCTCTTCAGTAGCATCTAGCGGCAAACCAGTAAACTCATCTTTTAAGGCCGCATCATAGCTTTCCATCATTGGCAAAATAGAAATTTCGTCGTATTGAACTGCTAGCTTATCTGCCATTTCTTTCGCATCAACCCAAGAAATTTCCGCTGTGTACTTTGATGGCATCATCACAGCTCTTACTTTATCTGCGCCAAGCGCATCAACGGCAATTGCCAAAACTAGGGCGGAATCAACCCCACCCGATAGTCCAATAATCGCACCAGGAAAACCATTTTTTCCTAGATAGTCTTTCACACCTAAAACAAGCGCTTCATACACTTGTTGAAGTTCAGAGTAGGGTTTTAGTAAAGGCAGTTTTTGAGGCTCACCGTTGATAACCTGGATAATTCCCAAATCCTCTTTAAATTGAGGCGCGTTATAAACTGTTTGACCATCGCGATTTAGGACAAATGAGGCACCATCAAAAACAAGCTCATCTTGACCACCAACCAAGTTGACATAAACAGCAGGGAGTCCAGTGGCCAGCACTTGTTGCCTTGTCACTTCACTGCGAAGACTTAACTTGTCCATATGAAACGGCGAAGCATTCGGGATTACAAGGATCTGCGCTCCCGCAACTTTTGCTTTTTGAGCAGGTCCGGCGTGCCAAACATCTTCGCAGATTAAAACGCCAACTTTGAGACCCTCAATCTCAAAAACACAGGCCTCATTCCCCGCCGCAAAGTATCTGACTTCGTCAAAAACTTCGTTATTGGGCAGCATTTGTTTTTGATAACTAGCAACCACCGCCCCATTTTTCAAAACACTCGCTTGGTTAAATAGCAAATGTTTTGACTCAGGAGTCTCTCCACGATGTGGGTGGCCAACAATTACATGTAAATCAGTAAACTCAGCAAGCTCTTTACATAACTGTTGGAGTGCCTTGTCATTGGCTTTGATAAAGGCATCTCTAAATAGCAGATCCTCGGGTGGATAACCAGTGATGGAAAGTTCCGGAGTGATTAGTAGCTTTGCACCCTGAAGGTAGGCATTTCTCGCTTGTTCAACGATTTTGACAACATTACCGGCTAAATCACCAACTACACAATTGATTTGGGCTAATGCTATTTTTATTGGCGTATGTTGCATTGGCTTTAAGCTGATCGAGTAGACAAAAAAATTAGAGGGTATTTTTCAATACCCATCTAGATATATGAATTAACCTTTATTGGCAGATTGATAACGCTCGATACCGGCCAAAATCTCTTTTTTAGCAGCATCTGCATTATCCCATCCTTGAATTTTAACCCACTTGCCTTCTTCAAGATCTTTGTAATGTTCAAAAAAGTGCTTGATTTGGTTCAGTGTCCGTGGGCTGACATCTTCTAGTGCATTAATGTGGGCATAACTTGGTAAAAGTTTGGTGTCAGGTACTGCTAGTAGCTTTGCATCTACACCACCATCATCTTCCATATTGAGGACCCCAATGGTTCTACAACTTACCACTACTCCTGGCGGCAATGAGTAAGGCGCCATCACTAACACGTCAACTGGATCTCCATCTAAACCGATAGTTTGTGGAATATAGCCATAGTTACAAGGGTAAAACATCGCAGTACCCATAAAGCGATCGACAAATATTGCACCAGTCTCTTTATCCACTTCGTATTTAATCGGATCAGCATTCATACTGATTTCGATAATGACATTAAATTTTTCTGGAACATTTTTACCGGCTGCAACTAGATTTAAGCTCATGAATTCTCCAAAGGACGGGGATTTTGTTGATTGACGCCACCATTTTAACTGAAAGCATGCTGGCGTCTGGGGACTGAAGAAAGAAAGTAAAGATCTACAACTTAAGCAATGGACTCCAAATATCTTTGCGCGTCAAGAGCAGCCATACAACCAGTGCCAGCACTGGTAATAGCCTGACGATAAATGTGATCTTGTACATCGCCAGCAGCAAAAATGCCTGGAATATTGGTGGCCGTGGCATTACCTGAAGTACCGCTTAAGGTTTTGATGTAGCCATTTTCCATCTCAAGTTGACCAGCGAAAATATCGGTATTGGGTTTATGGCCAATCGCTACAAAAATACCATGTAAGGAAATTTCTTCTTTCGTGCCATCCGCCTTCACAATCCGAACACCAGTAACTCCAGATTGGTCGCCAAGTACTTCATCAATCTGGCTATGCCATTTGATTTCAGCTTTTCCTTCAGCGACTTTAGCCATTAACCGGTCAATTAAAATAGGTTCAGCACGGAATTTGTCGCGACGGTGAATCACGGTTACTTTTTTGGCAATACTGGTTAGATAAAGGGCTTCTTCCACCGCTGTATTACCACCACCAATGACGCAAACCTCTTGGTTTTTGTAGAAAAACCCATCGCAAGTAGCACAAGCGGAAACGCCCCTACCCATAAATTGCTCTTCGCTAGGTAAACCCAGGTACTGAGCAGAAGCGCCAGTAGAGATGATGAGTGAGTCGCACGTATAAACCCCAGAGTCACCCTCAAGGCGAATTGGTTTTTCAGTGAGTTTTGCTGTATGAATATGATCAAAGATCATTTCAGTATTAAAACGTTCAGCATGTTCAAGAAAACGTTGCATTAACTCGGGTCCTTGAACCCCAAGAGGATCAGCTGGCCAATTCTCCACATCGGTAGTTGTCATTAATTGACCACCTTGTGCTAAGCCAGTAATTAATACTGGATTTAAGTTAGCTCTCGCAGCATATACAGCCGCAGTGTATCCTGCGGGCCCAGAACCCAAAATGAGTAATTTCGCGTGTTTAATTGTTTTATCAGTCATAAATTCTATTTTATAAGAAATAACGATAATTTTCATGATTCTGCAAAAGGTTTTACAAAATTCACTGCATTTGAGTCGTGGAAATTCTGCTAAAAAATAAGGATGCAGTTTACAATGGCAATATGGGACAAAACTCTGTTCAAAGACCAAACATTAACAAGAAATCACCTCTTCATGCGGGGGTATACCCCTCTCCTACTGAAAGTAAAGACAAATTTACCAAATTGCTAGTCGAGATTAAGTGGTTTCTTTCGCTGGCTGCTTGTGTTGCCTTGTTGCTCATATTAATTACTTACAACCAACATGATCCGGCTTGGTCGAATAATTCGGGTGGAGAAATTAAGAATTTGGGAGGCCGGGCTGGTGCTTTCGTCGCCGATCTCCTACTCTTCGTATTTGGCGCCTCTGCATATTGGTGGGTAATTCTGTTTGCAAGGCGGGTAACTCAAGGTTGGACAAAAATTGCCAATCCGGAGTGGTTGCAAGAAGAACAGGAAAAATCGCAAGCTCAAGATCAGAAGTCCAATCAAGAAGTACTCATTGTGCGATGGTTAGGCTTTCTGATGACGCTAATTTCTAGCGTGACTTTGGAGTCAATTCGCTTGCACACCTTAAAAATTCCATTGCCCAACGATCATCCGGGTGGTGTTTTAGGGGAAATGATTGGTGATCCTTTGCAAGATTTATTGGGCTTCACGGGTTCAACCCTGTTTTTACTGTTCGTTTTCTTTTCAGGCTTATCCCTGTTTTTACACTTTTCTTGGCTATCATTTTCAGAAAAAGTGGGCCGTTATTTGGAAATCATGTTTCTTAGCCTAAGAAATAAAAGGCAAACGGTCGAGGATCGCAAGATTGGTGAAGTTGCGGCGGTGGAAAGAGAAGAGTTTGTCGAAGAAGAGTTAGAGAAATATGTTGAAGAGGAACCAATTCAGATAGTCAGGCAAAGTACTACGATTGAAATTAGCGATCGCGTTGTGCGCGAAAAACAAAAAAATCTATTCGAAGAAATTCCAGACTCTGAGTTACCTCCATTAGCTCTATTGGACGAGGCTCCTGGTAGACAGGAAATGATTTCAGCCGACACCTTAGAATTTACTTCAAGACTGATTGAACGCAAATTAAAAGATTTTGGGGTCGAAGTAAAAGTGATTGCTGCTTATCCTGGGCCTGTTATTACACGTTACGAGATTGAGCCAGCGGTAGGCGTGAAGGGTAGTCAGATTGTCAATCTTAGTAAGGATCTGAATCGAGCGCTAGGTACGCAAGCATTGCGGGTGGTTGAAACAATTGCCGGTAAAACTTGTATGGGCCTTGAAGTACCAAATCCAAAACGACAAATGATTAGTTTGTCGGAAATCTTAAGCTCTCAAGTCTATAACGGTAGTCCATCCTTACTTACCTTGGCTTTGGGTAAAGATATTGCTGGTCAGCCGATGGTGGCTGATTTGGCAAAAATGCCGCATTGCTTGGTCGCTGGTACTACCGGTTCAGGTAAGTCTGTGGGCATTAATGCCATGATTCTTTCCTTGCTATTTAAGGCCAAACAAGATGAAGTTCGGCTGATTTTGATTGACCCAAAAATGTTGGAAATGGCTATGTATGAGGATATCCCTCATTTGTTAACGCCAGTGGTTACCGATATGAAGCAGGCGTCTAATGCCTTACAGTGGGCTGTGAAAGAGATGGATCGGCGTTACAAGTTAATGAGTAAATTTGGCGTTCGAAATTTAGCTGGTTTTAATAAAAAAATTGCTGATGCGCAAGCTGCAGGCACACACCTATTTAATCCCTTTAGCTTGACACCAGAAGATCCAGAACCATTACAAAAAGCACCGACGATTGTAATTATCATTGATGAGTTGGCTGATTTAATGATGGTGGTTGGTAAAAAATTAGAAGAATTAATCGCTCGTATTGCTCAAAAAGCAAGGGCAGCAGGTATCCATTTAATTCTTGCCACCCAGCGTCCAAGCGTTGATGTGATTACAGGGTTAATTAAAGCTAACGTTCCGACTCGTCTTTCCTTTCAGGTTAGCAGCCGGATTGATAGTCGTACGATTCTAGATCAACAGGGTGCCGAAGCACTCTTAGGGATGGGCGACATGCTATTTATGCCGCCAGGCAGTGGCCATCCCCAGCGAATGCACGGCGCTTTCGTCTCGGATGACGAGGTGCAACGCGTCGTGAACTGGCTTAAAGAAAGAGGAACAGCAAACTATGTAGATGAGATCATCGATGGTAGTAGCGATGAAAGTGCTGAGGGTGCTGGTGGTGAAGCCGGTGGTGAATCTGATCCTTTATATGATCAAGCCGTGGCGATTGTTTTAGAAAATAAGCGGGCGTCAATTTCACTTGTCCAACGCCACTTAAGGATTGGCTATAACCGAGCCGCTAGATTACTGGAAGATATGGAACGTGCTGGATTAGTGTCGAAAATGTCCGGATCTGGGACACGTGAGATCTTAGCTCCCCGCTCAGAGCATCTTTGAGATCTTTGTTTCTAGAAACTCTATGAAAAAACTTTTCCAGTCGATCCTTCTATTTTTTAGCCTCCTATTGCTGAATACCCCTGTTCAGGCATTGGACGGCATTTCACAACTCAAGACATTTACGAAAACCGTTCAATCTGCTCGCGGTGAATTTCTACAACAACAAATTGCCAATCAATTAGGCGCTGATAATAAGCCAAAAATCTTACGGCAATTTTCTGGACAATTTAACTTTGTGCGGCCAAGTAAATTTACTTGGATAACGATCAAGCCCTATGAACAAAAGTTGATTTCGGATGGTAAGCAATTAATCATGTGGGATAAAGATCTCAATCAAGTGACCTATCGTCCAGCAGGTAAGGCTTTGGCAACTACGCCAATCGCTATTTTATTTGGCACAAATCAATTAGATGAGTTCTTTGAATTGATGAATAAAGGTGAGAATAACGGTATTTCTTGGGTAGAACTGATACCAAAAGCCGCAAAAAAAGGTCTCGATGATCTAGCATTTAATAAAATTGGGATAGGAATGAAGGATAATTTACCAGTTGCTATGGAGTTAAGAGATGCGCTGGATAATACGATTTTGCTGACGTTTTCCCAAGTAAAAACAAATCTACCGATTAGCAATGACGAATTTAACTTTAGCGTTCCACCAAATGCAGAAATCGTTAAATTAAAATGATCTCCTCTTCAAATTAAACCTTAGATTGACAATATGATTGATTCCCTGTTACTTCGTAAAGATATCGAGCTCGTAGCCAAACGTTTAGCCGACCGTAAATTCATCCTTGATTGTGAAAAATTCTCACAGTTAGAAAATACACGTAAACAGTTACAGGCGGCTACCGAAGAATTGCAGGCGAAGCGTAACCAGTTAGCAAAATCAATTGGTATGAAAAAGGGTAAAGGGGAGGATGCGACGAGTGAACTAGCCCTCTCTAACCAAATCAATGAAGAGTTAAAAACAAGTTCAGAACAGTTAGAAGTTCTGCAATTACAGATTCAACAGTTTGTCATGGGTATTCCGAATTTGCCGCATGAGACGGTTCCTTTTGGCAAAGATGAAACTGATAACGTAGAGATTTCTCGTTGGGGTGATGTTCCCTCTTTTGATTTTCCGATTAAAGATCACGTGGACTTAGGCTCCATGTACGGGCTTGATTTTGAATCAGCTACGAAAATTACCGGATCGCGCTTTGTTGTGTTGAGAGGCTCCATTGCAAGATTGCATCGCGCCTTAGCACAATTTATGTTGGATTTGCATAGTGAGCATCATGCTTACGAAGAGATTAACGTTCCTTTTATCGTCAATGCAGATAGTATGCGTGGCACCGGACAATTACCAAAGTTTGAGGAGGATCTATTTAAAGTCCCTCGCAAAATGGGTGGCGTTGAAGAAGGGGAGGCTGGTGAAGCTCGGATTGAAAACTTCTACCTCATCCCTACTGCTGAAGTCCCTGTCACCAATATGGCTCGTGATGTGATCTTTAGCGAAGAGCAATTGCCACAAAAATATGTTGCTCATACCCCTTGTTTCAGATCTGAGGCAGGAAGTCATGGTCGTGATGTCCGGGGCATGATTCGACAGCACCAGTTCGAAAAGGTAGAGCTAGTCCAGTTCGTTAAACCCGAAGATTCTTTAACTGCTCTCGAAGAACTGGTTGGTCACGCTCAAGCAGTTTTAGAAAAGTTAGAAATCCCATACAGAAAAGTGCTACTTTGTACCGGTGACATGGGCTTTGGGAGTGCTAAAACTTACGATTTAGAAGCTTGGATACCCTCACAAAACACTTATCGTGAAATTAGTTCTTGCTCCACCATGGGTGATTTTCAGGCGCGTCGGATGCAGGCTCGTTTTAAAGTTGGACAAGCCAAACCACAATTAATTCATACCTTAAATGGATCGGGATTAGCCGTTGGCCGTTGTCTAGTTGCTTTATTGGAAAATAACCAACAAGCTGATGGCAGCATTAAGATTCCAGTCGCGTTGAGACCATATTTGGCGGGAATTGCAGTATTAACCCCCTAAAAATTACAGATTTGGTTTAAATTTGTTGTAAAGTATTAGTACAAAAGTTAGCATCATAGTTAATTAAATAATAGGTACAAATCCTTTAGGAGACAAAAATGAAACAAATCAATATTGGTGTTATTGGTACTGGCTGGTGTGGTGGTATTCGGACCGAAACTGCCCGCAGAAATCCATTAGTGAATGAAATCCACATTGCGGAAACGAACGAGATTCGTTTGCACGAAATGGCCCAGCTCGTTGGCGCCAAGACGGCCACCACGAATTACCAGGATTTATTGAAAATTGATAGCATTGATGCTGTCATTATTTCGGCAACTCCAGAAACAACCCACTTCCCAATGGCTAGAGACGCCTTGATTGCTGGTAAGCATGTATTTCTAGAAAAACCTATTGCGATTGAACTCGAACAAGCTGATGAGTTAATTGCACTGGCCAAGAAAAAGAATCTGAAATTTACCATTGGTTATTCACAACGATTTAACCCTAAATATGCCTATGTAAAAAAGGCTATTAATGACGGTACGATTGGCAAACCAGTGAGTATTTTGGTCAGTCGTCATATCACTCGTAGTTTAGGTAAAAAAATCAGTGGACGTGTAAAACTTTCGCCAGCGGCGATGGAATCAACCCATGACTTAGATTTTGTGTTCTGGTGTTTAGAGCCAGCAAAACCAGTGAAAGTATATTCACAAGTGAATTATGGTGCGATGCGTGAAAGCACGGGTGGTGACATCCCTGATACGCAATGGATGATGGTGACGATGGATAACGGCTTATCCTTTGTGGTTGGCGGCGGCTGGAGTTTGCCTCCAGGATATCCAAACTTCTCCTCTACATGGATTGAGTTTGTTGGTTCTGAGGGTGCCTTAATGGTCGATGATAGTCACAAGGATGTGGTCTTGAACACGATGAAGAATGGTATGCAATTACCAATGTCAACGATGCCAGGCGAGCAAGTCGATCATATTTATGCCGGCCCAATGGCTTACGAAACAGTACATTTTTTAGAAGCTGTTGCCTTGGATCGTGACGTACTCGTGACGGGTGAACAAGCGCGTCAAGTCATGGAGGTCTATATGGCTGCTGACTTATCCGCAGAAACTGGCGAGCCTGTCTATTTACCACTGCCTAACGAGATCCTTAAAGCAGCGAATGGTTAAACCATCCTGATTGGGTGGTTTTATTTGGATCAAGTTCTTCAATCAATTGAATGGCAGGGTAAAGTATGCGTGATCGTCAAGCAAAAAATATTGGATTAGCGATTGTTGGTGCAGGTCGAGTCGGTTTATTTCGTGGTGAAGTAGCTGCTCGCCATGCACAAGTGGGATGGATTGGTATTGCTGAAAAAAATCCTGAAAGAGCAAAGTTTGTTGCGGAAAAAATTAAAGCCGATTTTGTAACTGATTCCTACGAAGAGTTATTAAATCGACCGGAGGTAAACGCAACTATTATTGCCACGGATGAACACTTGCATGTCGACCCCATCTTAAAAGCTGCGGAACGTGGCCATTCTCTTTTAATTGAAAAACCCTTAGCAACTGATCTTGCTGATTCTGCCAGAGTTCTAGAGGCGATTGAGAAGGCCGGCGTCGACGCGGTGGTCGGCTATACCCAGCGTTTTCGTCGTCGTTGGCTAGCAGCCAAAGAAAAAGTTTCCTCCGGCCAATTAGGTGATGTCACGCTTGTAACCTCAAGAGCATTTATGAACCGCTTAGTTGCTATCGATAACTATAAGCGTACCAATCATCCTGAAAAGATATCCCCCATGGTAATTTCTGGTACGCATGCACTAGATATCGTCATGTGGATGATGCAAGGAAAAACACCGGTGGAGATTTATGCCCGCTCTATTGATAAAGCCTTGGGACCTGATTGGAAGGGGATTGATGCGACGAGTGGGGTCATTACTTATTCCGACGGCACGATTTATCAAGCCACGATTTCATGGGCATTACCAGTGGTCTGGCCTGGCGCGGTCTATAGTTTAGATGTTGGTATTGTCGGCACGGAGGGGGTATTGACGATTGATGATACACACCGCGATATCGTTCTCGCCACGAGCAAATCACAAAGTGAGGGGTATGCGCCAGACCAATCAAGGCGGGTCGATTTTATGGGTAGCTATCCGCCTGGCGATATGGCTTTGGGTGAATTACGTGGCCCTATGCGAGAAGAGACAGAGTCTTGGCTCAATCGGGTCGCACTCAATGTCCCAACACCAGCTGCTACGGCCAAAGAAGCGCATTTTAATTTAATGATGACTAAAGCATTTGATTTATCAGCAAGATTGAAAAAACCAATCTCTCTGCCAATTGATGCAAAAGACGATATTTATTAAATTCAAATAACTGGTTCATTCCATGAATCAGTGGCCCTTTCAAAAAGAATGATAGGTGAGACAAAATGAAATCAATGTTCCACGGTGCATGGTTGAAGTTGTTGATAAGTTCCTTCGTGGTAATCAGTATTGCCAGCCCAAGCGTTGCAGCTGATTATCCGAGTAAATCGATTAAAATGATAATTCCCTTTGCACCCGGTGGAGCTTCAGACTTTATTGGCCGAATTTTAGCGGTTAAGTTAGGAGAAATTCTCGGTCAACAAATTGTGATTGATAATCGTACGGGAGTTGCTGGTAATCTGGGCATGGAAATGGCTGCTAAGTCAGCACCAGATGGATATACTATTTTCTTAGGTAATATTGGTACTTCTGCAATTAACCCAGCCCTATATCCTCATTTAAATATCAATCCACTACGAGACTTTATCCCGGTTACTCAGGTGGCGGATGTGCCGAGCGCACTGGTTGCCAACGTGGACTTCCCACCAAAAAATACCGCTGAGTTGGCGACCTACTTAAAAGCCAATCCTAATAAATTTAACTATGCCTCTCCTGGTTCAGGTAGCGCTAATCGCTTAGAGATGGAAGTGTTCATGAAGCTTGTAGGTAGTACGATGACGCATGTACCCTACAAGGGTGGAGCGGGCCCAGCTGTGGTTGGATTAATCGGCACAGATACCCAACTCATGTTCACCACCTTACCCTCTGTTAAACAATTTATGATTGCTGGTAAGGTTAAAAGTTATGGCGTGACAAGTACCACTCGACAACCAGGCTTACCGAATGTTCCGACGATGCTGGAGCAAGGATATCCCGACTTGGTGACTGGTTCATGGCAATGTATTTTTGTGCCTGTCGGCACGCCGCCAGCAATTGTTAATCAACTGTTTATAGCGATTACGAAAGCTTTAGATTCAGCAGAAATTAAAGAGAAAATTTCAAATGGTGGTGCAAACGCAGTAGTTTCTGCTTCTCCCGAGGCCGCAAAACTATTTGTTGCAACTGAACTGACGCGCTGGGGTAAGGTAGTAAAAGAATCTGGCGCTACTGCAGATTAGTTACCATCTACATAGCTATACAAGGCGACTAAAGAAAATTTAACATCATACCGGTGTAAAAATGATGAAGGTGGCAAATGGGGTTGAATATGATTCGATACCATTTGCTACAACACTTCAAAAATTATTTTTTAGGGACTAAATAATTTTTGAAGAGGTCTACTTCCCAATGAATAATGACTTTCTCAAAAATCACTGGGTCAGTCCATCCTCTTGCCTCACGACCTAAATGCCCAGCTTTTGGATTAACCCAAGAGTAGTTGGGGTTGGTACCAGAACGTGTCACCAGCTCAAGGTCTGAGATGTGTACTTGGGTATCATTGGTACCACCAATAATCAGCATTGGCACTGAAGGTTTATTGAGAACATCCTGCACTTTGTTGATCAGGAGCCTTAGCAACTTCATCTAAATACTTTTGTGCAACTTAACTCCAGCCCTTAGCTCATTTCACGGTCACGAGTGGAGATCCATGCTAGCGTTTCTTGCGCATCTGCGGAATTAATACCACCCATCGGGTAGGCTGTGCGATCAGCCCTTAATTGCGATTCCACTTTTAATTCTTCAATGGCTCTTTCAGTGACGTCTGCGTTGACAAAGAAAGGTAACAACCTAGTAATGCGGTAGTAAAAATTCTGTTGAATTTTATTTTATCGCCTAAATTTTGAAATCGAATGATGAGTTATTTTTATGATTCTTTTACTGCAAAGTCACTCATCTCAAGATGAAAACTAGTGTATTGAATTATTTTCAAAAATGATTTTAAATAAAACAAAAATAATGAAACCAACTAGCGTTAATTTGATACCTATTTGAAAAAAAGAATAGAGCTTTTTGGGAAACGGACTTGGCACTTTCTTGTTGAAAAAATTTAATCGAATTTTCATAAAAAAATACAAAGCTTGCTAAGTGATTTATAGAATAAATATTATTTCTAAGGCAGAGGAAAAAGAAAATAGGCGTTTTCCCTTGATTGAAATTGAAGGACTTAATTTACAAAGAAAAACAACTAGGATTGAATGGACTTCAACCCTAGTTGCTTGTGATGAATAAAGAGAGTTACTCTAAATTAGCTGCTTCTTGTGCACGAATATTCGCAGTGAATACTTCCCCACTATCAGACTTCACTAACTTCTTAAGGGCCCCACCTTTTTTCCCATCACGCAAAGGACTAAAGTCGACAACCACTTTATCACCAGGCTTCACGGCATTTCGAGACCAACCACCGGCACGGATTAAGTTACCTGGACTAGTCATTTCCATGAGCCAAGTAGTCTCTTCTGCACTACCGGCTTCTTTACCCTTGATGATGACCGCGACGTGAGGATTCGTCCAGTGCATTTGTTCAACCACGCCAGTAATTTGCAGAGTCTTTGAGTGCTCAAACATGGTGGTTGAGTGATGTGCAAAAGCTGCAAAAGATGCCACTACTGCAGTTGCAGCGATCGTACTACCAATAATTTTATTGAATGATTTCATAAATATTCTCCTTAATTGACTAATCTGTTACCACCAACATCATGTTTGATCGCTTCAAAAACATGATCACCATTCTTATCGACTTTAGGTACAAAATAACCTTCCAAGCATACACCTTCAACGATATCAAATTTACGGTTTCTTTGTCTAAAGAAAAAGCGAGTAGTTTTCCATGGTTTTGTGAGGATTTTTGGCGCAATCACTTCTATTTCATCGACTAATAGATCCTTATCTTTTAAATAAATACGTTCTTTAATGCGCATATCACCATTATTTGGCACACCAGCAGCTTCGCTGATCGCTAATAGCGATTCTGGGATGATATCCGTTGTGTCAACTACGAGAGTGTCCCCCTCCCAGTGACCAATTGAGTGACCATGAAAAGTAGGATCAGGATCTTTGGGATGATCTCTGCCGTCTGTATAAATTCTACGAAGACGATTGCCGTCAGATTCTCCCAGCATAGTGACTCTTCCAGGAGTAAATAGGATCTCCATTGCATTATGGGTAATTAACATCCATGAAGGCATCGCTTCTGGCAGACAATTGGTAAATAAAGGAGTTGGTCTACCAGCCTTTTCTTCAGCATTTTGAAAGGCAATGATCTTAGCTTGTCTTTCTTGCCATGGTGGCATTTCTGTAACAGCTTTTTTATCTTGATCTGTGATATTTGGATTCCAAACGCCGCTCCAATCTGGTAGCTTAGCAATATCGGCCCAATCTTTTGCAGTTGGGGCCGGGTTAATAATCACGGGTGCTTTCGGTTTAGTTTGCGCGTAAGCAACAGCTCCACCAAGCACAGAACCAAAGGCGATAGTGATCCCCAACATCATTTTCAGACTTTTTTTCATGTCAATGATCTCCTTAATATTGACTATTATTGATACTACTTAAATATCGCAAAATTACAAGGTGAAACCAATCCACCTTCCGCAAGCAACTACAATCAACCAGAAGGTGAGAGAGAAAAATCCTGCAATTTTTCCAAGCGGCGGTACTCGATAATCCGGGTGTCCCCAAACACTCATTTCTCTAGAAGAGATGAATTGAAAAAATAGCATATTTAAACCTGCCAAAAACAGAAATAAAAACTTCAACTGGAAGGCTGTGTTGTTCAGGTAGGTATTGGCATTCGAAATAAACAATAGAGATCCAGTAACCACGGCAAGACTAAAGCCAAGCCAAGTGACTCGAGTTAAAGCCCGAGAGAAGGTGCTGAACTCAAAACTTTTAAAAGCAATACCAGTAAGTCTGAAATCGACCAAAAAGATGGAGCCAATCACCATCGTAATAGCCAGTACATGAAATGATTCTATCCATGGAAATAGAGATTCATGTTCACTAATGAGGATGGCAAGCGGTAAATCCTGCAGAAAGTTTGCGATGTTTGAGATGAAATTCATATTAAGTGTAAGCAATCCAGCGTCCAGCAAAAAGGATCGATATCCAGAGAGAAATTGCAATAAGTGCTAAAAGTTTTTGTAAAAGGTTGTTACCAGAGTTAGAAAAAAAATTATTTTCAAATTTCTTTTGTTGAATTGCGACATTCACTGAACAAACAGTAGCAACTAATAGTAATAGCATCTTGAGTTGGAAAATTGGATTCAGTAAGGCACGTGCTGGCTCACCGATAATCATTACGAGTCCAGTTAACAGTAAGATAAAAAGCGCTATATGCGCTGGTCCTTTGAGGGCGCTTGCTAGAGGGTATAAAACATGCCCCCTTTTCAATACCCCAAGGGCTTTAAAGTTGCTCAGCATCATTGCTGTCATTAAGGTGCAAACCGCGAAAATATGGATTGTTTGTACGACAGCAACCACCCATTCAACTCCTTGCAAAGACTGGCTCATCGCAGTTTGCTCGATAGTTAAGGAGAGTTGTTTTAGAAAGGGATTGATCATGAATTAGTGACTAGCAAACTGGAATGGTTGAGATTGACGACTTAAGTGAAGGACACTATTACTTCCCTGCGGAATGGAGCTAGTCGACTTTTCAAAATTAGCATAGGCATGATGACAACCTGCGCAAGATTTATAAATTTCTTCTCCAGCTTTAAATAACAAATCCGGATCTTTATTCATCGTAGCTTGCAGGGCTAAAAGACCAGAGGTCTTTAATTTTTTAGCTGCAAGTGGCCAAATTTTGCCGGGCCGAACTCTGTCAGACATCATCAATAAATTCCCTGCTTCAGTTAATACTGCTGCCTGTTGTCGCAGGGTTTCCCATTCCGCATCATTTTTTGGTGAAATATTCGTTGTACCATTTCTATCAATAATAGTTGAAACGGAATCCCAAATAGCATCTGCTGCAGGATCAATGAGCCATTCCATGAGGTTTTTTAACTCTAAATTAGATGTCGAAGTCAAAGCAGGCAGGTCGATAGCTTTTACATTTTGTGCAGAACAAAATGTTGAAATGATGATAAAGAAGATGACAGTAAAAAAACTGCGCATGCCCAAAGGTCCCCGATGTGATTAATATTAAAATTAATTTATTAAATATTACTCCAAACTTTTCATCTAAGGGTTTGCCATAGGTTCCGAGTTTGAATGTTTTAATAAACTAAACAGTTTGTCATCAATAGTTGTGGGCGAATGTCACTTATTTCTGACCATTGCCCGTAATTTTTTGAGAGCGATGAGTTAGCACCTTCTTAATGGAGAGTAAAGATGAGTAAAAATTGGTTATGTGCAGTTTTTCTTCTGAGTAGTATGTTTAGTGCGTATGCTCAGCCAACTTACAAATGGATGACCAGTTGGACGGGTTCTGTGCAAGGCCCCTATCCATTTGGCAATCCATCAGCCCAACCAAATATGTCTTTAGTTTTCCCAAAGCCTGAAAGTGGTGCTGAAAATCAAAGCTTTAGGATGGTTGTTAAACCTAGTATTTGGTCAAGTAAGACACGTATCCGATTATCTAATGCTCTTGGTACACAGCCAGTCACTTTTTCTAATGTATTTGTTGGTTTGCAATCTGGTGGAGCAGAAATCGTTAAAGGAACCAACCGCCCCTTACTTTTTTCCGGTAAAAACACCATCACGGTTGCTCCTGGCGAGTCTGTTTGGAGTGATCCAACTACTTTGCCATTTGTCTCGAGGATAGATCCCGAATATTTATTTGGCAAAAAACTTGCCATTAGCTTTTATGTCCCTAATGCGAGTGGACCGATGACTTGGCATGCAAAAGCTTTACAAACCTCATATGTCACATTGCCTGGTGCAGGAGATGTCTCTAAAAGCGAAGTTGAAGCGGATTTTCCGTTTAGTACAGCTTCTTGGTTTTTCGTTGATGCCTTAGATATGTTTGTGCCTATAAACACGATTGGCATTTTGGCTTTTGGCGACTCTATTACCGATGGTACCGCCTCGACGATGAACGGCGATGATCGTTGGCCAGATGTTCTGAATAGAAGATTAAGAAAAGTAGGTGGCCATCAATTTGCTGTGGTGAATGCTGGAATTGGCGGAAATCAAATTGCCGGTCCAAGTGACTATTCGCTAACAAAGCCATTTTTGGGCGGTCCATCTTCTGTGATGCGTCTTGAGCGTGATGTTTTAAGTATGTCTGGTATTAATACCGTAATTTGGTTAGAGGGGATTAATGACTTTAGTAAAAATGGGAATGCAAGTGCAGACTTCGTTATTGAAAAAATGACTGAGGGTGTAAAGCGCTTAAAAAAAGCAGGTATTAGTGTTATTGGTGCTACCGTTACTACGGCTTTGGGCAGTTCAAGCGCGGCCCATGGTTTCAAAGAGCAAGATGAGAAACGCAAATCACTCAATCAATTTATTAAATCCTCCCCAATCTTTGATGGTGTTATCGATTTTGATGCAGTTATTGTGGATATGAAAACTGGGGAGATGAAGCCTGAGTTTGTACCCGAAAGTACAACTGGTGGAGCTGGTGATAAATTACATCCTAATCGAATTGGATATCAAATCATGGGAAATTCAATTCCACTCGATTTATTCTTGGATGCAAAAAATAAAAAATGAGGTAACTGTTGAGGCAGGTCACAGTCCTTTTGATTTTTTTCTTAGACCTAGTATTCAATTTTTAGGTCTAAGATGCTAAGCACATGCCTTTCCAAAGGTATAAAAGATTTTAACTACTTCATTCGACTTTAATAGAATGATGCGTTTGCTTAATCTTCTTTAAACTGTTTTCTTATTAACCTAAATTCAGCTTTTAAATCTATAAACGCATCTACTACATCGGGATCAAATTTAGTTCCTTTTAATGAGATGATGTAATTTACGGTTTCTTTGTAACTCCACGGTTTTTTATACGGCCTCGTAGAAAGTAATGCATCATAAACATCTGCTAATGCCATGATTCTTGCTGACTGCGGGATGTCTTTTCCGCTAAGTCCTCTTGGATAACCCGTGCCATCCCAATTTTCGTGATGTGAGCCCGCAATTTCAATGGCTGTTTTGATGATTTGAGAACTTATTTGACCATCAGCGTCCATAGAAGATAAGATTCTCTCTCCAATCAACGCATGTGATTTCATTACCTCCCACTCTACAGGACTTAATCTGCCATTTTTTAACAAAATATTATCTGGTATGCCAACCTTGCCGATATCATGGAGTGGTGCTGCTTTGAATAAGATGTTGAGCCAATCTTCTGATTGTTTAATTTCAAATTTTCCTAACTCATCTAATCGATTCGCAATCAGTCTTACAAAATGTTGGGTACGAATGATATGATTTCCTGTTTCATTATCCCGTTCTTTTGAAAGTTGGTTTAAAACATTAAGCATGCCATCTTCAATACCTTTAGCAAAGCCTTCAACCTTTTTTACTTCCTCAACCAGTTGAAGTAATGTTCCGTTGTATTTTTCTAAACGAAATTGGTATTGAATTGAATTGTCGAGATGTAGTCCAATAAAGCAAATAACGCGGACAAAAACCAACAAAAGAATCACTAAGAAAAATAAAGAATTAATCAGAGTCTGATCTACAGCTAATCTGATTTCAAAAAAGAAACTCAGTATTGCTCTTGTAATCCAAAGCATCGTGATCATTACACTAATGAGGTACATGTTTTGAATGAAAAAACTTTGCGTCTTTTTCTTTAGTCTAAGAAGAGCCCTTGCTATGATTAAGTTCCCAGCTCCTTGGTAAAGCCCAACGATTAAAGGAGTAAATGCCTGATAGGGGGTTTGACTGATAAGATAAATGCTCGTTGCATATCCAATCGCAAAAACAAAAATATAGAAATTAAAGGTTGATTTATCTTGGTTGTCTAATAAATCATTATTGAGGGCTTTATAAAAAAAATACAATGTATAAACTGAAAGAAAATTTGGCAGAGTCAGCCCGATCAAATCAGGAATACTTGGCCTAGATACCAGAAGGAAGTAAAGAGTGGCATGAGAAAAACAACTATATACAATGAATTGCAGTGATTTATTTTTAGTTTTTTTTAAGAATGCTAACAGCAACGCTCCCACAAAAAGGTGGAGAAACGCGTATGAAAAAAACAAGGAGTTAATGGACAATATTTTCATACTTTGTCTAATCTCATTTATTTATAATAATTATCTTTGATTGTAATCATTTAAAAGATTGGCTGTGGAAGTCGCATTAATCCTCAAAAACTGGATGACCTCGTTTTCCTTCTCAAAATAAAGGGGATCCTCATTAAATTGCTAGGTTAAAACAATTTTCACTAACTAAGGCACTTTTGGTGATTCATCCTTAGAAATGTTTTACCCATAAAAGCTAGCATCTGGTTGCTGCTAATAAAATCAAGGATTTGGGTGCTATAAGTTTCATCCAATGTGTCAAGAAATAAACAAGCAGCGTAAGGAAGATTAAGAATGTCTAATCTTTAATCCCCTAATTTGAAGCAGAATGCTTCATTTTAGAATAATTGTATGCTTGAATTAAAATCCATTCAGCATACTAAACAATTGAATTCAAATAGATTTTTCCATCTTCTAATTAAGTGTTTCGATTTTTCCAGAAGCACATGTTATCGAAGATAGTCAAATAAACCCAAGCCAAAATTACTTTTCTTGATTTATTAATTCAATTTAAGCTGTTGATGAAAAGTTGGGTGTTGATGGTTGCCGTACGACTGATCTGAGAGTCCTGAGGCGATATTGTTTTGATTGATTTCAGCCATGTCGATGAGTTTTGTAAGAGCTTCAACATCAATGTTAGATATTTCACGATTCTTTACTTTAAAGAAATTTTTGTTCTCAAGACTTGTTAAAGCTCGACTCAAAGATTCAGTAGTCATGCCTAAATAACTTCTTAAATCCTCCCTGTTCATTGGTAAAGATATGTAATTAGGTTTAGAGTGATGTTTACCCATTTTTTGGAATATCTCAAGAATAAAATACCCCAACTTTTGTTCAACGGTGTGCGTACCTAAAGAAAAAAGATGCTCTTGAGATCTAACTAATTCATTACTCATTGCGCATTCAAGCGCTTTATTCAGAGCGTCATCCCTTTTCATGAGTTCATGAAGTCGCGCATTATTCAAGCCACATACTTCACCATCGGTTAGCGCATAAGCATCTAAATGGTGTTTGCCATCTGCAAGGCCATCAACTCCAAATAATTCCCCTTGCCCAACAAAACGGGTTACTTGATGTTGACCATTTGGGAGACTAAACTCTACTTTCAAAAACCCAACTCGGACACTATATATAGATGCAATCGGGTCGCCATTATGAAAAATTGCATCTCCAGCTTTAACTTTAAATTTATGGGTGTACTGGCCAGTTAATGATTCTACTTGATAAATATCAAGTTGTTTATGCAGGCAGCTTGATTTACTAATGCAGCATGTACACGGGCTTAAATTACGTTTTTCAGTTAAAAGATTGATCGTAACGGTACTACCTAGTTGGAGTGATTCCATCTTAGACCCTTCTATTTTTTAAAATTATAAATTTTAGAATGACAACAAAATTAGATTAATAAAATTTAAAATGAAAAAAATGATATAAATCAATATTTTAGATTCTATATTATTAAATCTATAATAAAGTAACCTAAATACCTCAATTATTGAAGGTTTATTTCTTGAAAAAAAAGATAAATATCTCACTAAAGTCTGAAATATCCTTCTATGGAACAAATATAGAAAGTAAAACGTTTAGGAGGTTAGGTGCTTTTAGACGAGTGTCTGAAACAAAAAACCGTCGAGAAGATTTATCCGGATAAATCTTATACATGGAGTGAATGCCATTCACTCAACCAAGGTGGTTTCTCAACATGGTTTAAAGAAGATCTTTTATGTAGGCGTTAAAACATTTCTCATTGAACAACTCTGCTCAATAGATTTAATGGGAACAGTTAACAAAAACGATCAATAGCAGCAACTATAAATTGGGCTGTTCGTAAAATCCCATCTGGAGGATGTTGACTTAAATAATGGCGATAAAAAATTTCCACATCTACATATTCAATTTTATTTATTTGCCATCCCCCATTCTCTTCTCTAAGCCTATCAAGATAATTACAAATAAAACTAATGTCACCCTCATAAAATGCACAATGAAGACTATTAATGAATTGAATTCTCCGATGAAGATTTGATTTATCAAGAATAAAATTATTTGTTACATGATTTCCAACATCTTTTGAAAATCTATTGGTTGAGGTATGAATAGATTCATTTGTTCGAAAAGTCATGATTACTTAGACTCCATGTAGTTGTCAATAACTCACATGATGAATTTTTAACAGAAAATATTTTTGACTAAACTCAATAAAAATTAAAAAAAGAGTTCTTTGAAACCATTGCCTGTTGTATTTCACAATCGTGAAAAATTCGAATTAACTTAAAAAAAAAAGAACAACAAAATTTAAAAAAAATTTATAGTCAGTCGAAATAAAATTGATATTTATCAAGATAAAAATTATTGATAAATATATAAATGTAGGGTGAACTTAGAAAGATACATTACTGAGACGGTTTATTCGTCAATTTTATTCTTACTGCTGCATTGATGAATTAATTATCAGATGTAATTTCAAAATTTAAGCTTACAACTAAAAATTAAAAAGAATTGAAAACTTTATAGAAATGAATCGAAAAGTCTAAAAAAGTAAAATCTTTTAATTAAAACTATTAGCATCATTTCATTATTATGGCATTAGATATTTGGAGAAGAAAATGACTCAAAATCAATACAATGAAACAATTGCAAAAATTCAAAATACCACAATTAAGGCGTCTCAAGACCTTTCTAAAAAAGCTGGAGAAAGCGCAAAGAAAATATCTTTGGCTCATTCCTCATTGACCCATAGTGTAGTGAAGAATTTGCAAAAAAAATCAATTGAAATATTAGCAATCAAATCACCAGTCGCGATTGTTGATTTATTGAATAATGAAAGCTCGAATGAATTTATGAAGGAAATGAATGAATATCAAAATGAGTTGAAAAATATTTTTAAAAAATATACTCAGGATATGTCGGAATATTCCGATGAATTATTAATGCAAACTAAGACAGGTATAGACGAATGGTTTAATATAACAATCGCTAATGTGCCTAATGGAAATGGTTTATTCATAAAGCCCTATCAGTCAGTAATTAATGCTACGCTCCTAGGTTTAGAGCAAGTCGTAAATTTATCAAAAAATATCAATAATTCTATGGAGCCTGAGGCTAATGAAGCAATTAGTTCAAAAGGTTTTACGGGAAATTCAAGAGATCGTTTGACTAAGTAAAACATCAAATATATTCATCTTCATCTTTGAGGCGATGGTGAATATATTCAGATTAAAAAATATTAAAGCCCAAATTTAATTAAAAAAACTAATCGATTAAAGTTTGAGTTTTCCAGGAAATAATTTTTACAGGTCTTCTCTGTGGAGTAAGAGGATTTTCATCGGGCTTACCAATTATTATAGGAACAATTACCTCTACATTATCAGGAATATCTAATAGGGTCTTCCACTTATCCAAATTAAACGTTTCGATAGATAATCCAATGATGCAACTCCCTAGTCCTTTTGCTTGCGCACACAGCATTAAATTTTCTGCCGCTAGCCAACAATCTGCAGCGCTAAACTTACTAAAAAATTGACTACAAATAAGAATCAAAGCGGGTGCGTTATAAAATACTTCATAATTCATTTGGTTAATAATCTCTAAAGTGTGGTTTGAAACTTCATTCAACTTTTTACATTGGCCGCGTATGTTATTTTTGACATCTGAAGATATTGTTTTGAGGAGGGCTGGATCTTGAATAATTACAAAAGCACACGGTTGAGCATGCATAGCTGATGGCGCCTGAGTAGCTGCATCTAATAATTGAACAATCAACTCAGAGTCAATGGAATCTGGTTTGAAATTTCGAATGGACCTTCTTGAATATAGAATATGAAAAAAAGAGTTATTCATATGATTAGAATAGGATTTCATGATTTACCATTCGAATAAAAAAGTTAAATAAATCTTATTTTTTGTTTGAAGCGCAGACTTTACATCGACGTGCTTTTTAAAATATATAAATACAGTATCAATATCAACTTGGAAAACAGTTTTTCTTGAGAGTGACTTTATTAAAAAATTAGAAACATGATAAGTATTAGTGAAAATCCTAAAATTATTAGGAGCATATTTCTGATGTTCAATATTAATTTCTCGCATATCATCAAAATCTAACAATGTTATGTAAATGGGTGACTAAACTAAAATCGAATTCATGCATCAGTAAATAAAGCTATAAAAAAAATCAAAATTAAATCAGGTATTCAAGATTTATTGAAAGAGTGAAACTTTATTTTCAGATATGAAATTATTACAAGAATTAGAAGAAGCACTTGGACTCATATTTCCGTTTAAATCTAACGAGTGAGCGATGATGCTTCCATTTAAAGTAAGGTTACTTGATGTACCACTTACTTTAATATCAAGGGACGGCAAATCTATAATCCCATTAAAATTGAGTTGATCTTTTGAACCAGCGAGGGCAAACGATGTAATAGTAGAAGGACTCTGATAAATCAAAATACCACTGCCGGGAGTGCAGCCACTTGGTGTCTGAGCTGAGAGATTTAAAGTGCCAGATAAATCAATCGGTTGATTTGCGGCGACATAGAGCGTTACTCCATTTGGAGCGCTAGTTACAATTGCCGAATTTGTAGATATTCCATTATTGAATAAATAGAATCCTGAAGTAAAAGTGTAGCTAACCCCTTTGTTAAGAATCAGTTGGGCATTGTATATACCGGGTTGACATATATGATTCGAACATGTCGGGTCTACCACTGGAGAAAGACCAGTAGGAATATTAACAACAGGCAAAGTTGGTAGTGTTCCAGATTTACTAACTGGTGTTGGTGAGCAAGAATTACAGTTAATTGAGCCACCATTGAATACGCTTGTTGATCCTGTTCCACTAATAACTATTTTCGACTGATTGGTTGCCTGTAAATTCCTACCAATGGCAGCTGAACAATTATTTAAATTAGCAATGTTCGTGCCATTTATCGTAAAACCAGCAATGGTAACAAGGCAAGCGGGAGATGATTTTATTCCAGCAACAGCATTTACTTGTATTGCCCATGTATTACTAAAGCCAATAACAGGAGCAAAAAATAAAGGAATATTTTGGCTAATTTTGACTCTTGCGTAAGAGGTGTCGTTAGAATAACTTGGTACTGATCCATCAGGATTAGGGCCTGGAGGAATCGTTGGGGTAGTGATTACTGAAGAGGATCCATTCGAAAATCCATTCCCTGCTGATAGTGACTGTGCGGTTAAAAGTGCATTTTCAATTGAACCACCATTCGCTAGGCTAGAAGCAGCTCCTAAAGCAGAGGCATCCGCAGCTGATTGCATTTTTGTCCTCGCATAAAAAGCATATGAAATATCTATGGCAAGACCCATAAAGCCAATCAGAATTGCAAGCAATAACGCTGAAATTACAATTACAGAGGCATTTTCCTCAGTTCGAATCTTTTTTAGATGTGAAATCATTATTGAGTAGTTCCTAAAAAAATTATTTAACTTAGAACTTAAGAATCTTTACTCAATGTAAATTGATTCCCTACCTAAAGTTTGACAATAATCAAATTATTAGAACTTACTTGGCAATAGGTTTTTCATTTGTGTTTTTAAAATTTTGATAAATCTCAAATTTTGGATTTAAACATACTGAATACTGATTTAATGAAAATTTCTCGAGTGAAAAAAATTCAAAAATCTACCCAACGCGTATTGTTTCCACTAAGGTTTATGTGGCTTAAATTATCAATCTTATTATGCATGTCTTTCCTATTGGATTCATGCCGATATCCAAAACAACCTGAATATTGGAATTGTCATGGCACAAATACTCAAGTCGTAATTAATAAAAACAAAAATAAATTAGAGATTTACGAGGGGCGTCAGGTTCTAATGATAGAAATTTTTAATCAATCACTTTCTCAATTTGCAGCACCAGCTACATTTGGTCGATATGAAATTTGTATCAATAATTCAGAAAAAGTCATTTTTAAATATCCCAATTGTTCTTCTATGGAAGATCAGAATGGTGTCTTAAAAGAGTATCAAAGGGAAGGTGTTCTCAGTAAAAACACAGGTTTCTTATTTTTTGATGAGGAACGAACCTTAGAAGATAAAAAAATCATATCTAGCGGAGCTTATTCTTGCAGGTATCTTGGCTATAGATATTCTTATAAGGATATGAATCTTGAAAGTAAATAAAGAGTATTTGAAAGTATTTATTCCACTAGTCATTATTGAATTTTCAATCTTCTTGACAGGATTCTGGATGCTCGGAGATTATGAAATAAAAAGATTTAATGTTTGGCCAATTTCAGAATGGTTAATTAATTATCAAGCCGGGTTCGTGCGGAGGGGGTTATTTGGAGAAATATTACATCGATTGCATCTGTTGAATGGTGTAATACCACTATTGAATAAGTTAGTACTTGGGTTCTTCTATGCATATATAACAATATTTACCTACGTGTATTTGAGATCGAGAGTGAAATCTACGGCTGTATTCGTTATTGCATTGTTAATGCCTGGAGGAATATTTCATATGGCTATTGGTGCAATTTTTTTTACCAGAAAAGAAATATTATTCCTAATTCACTTTGGGATACTTTGTGTTTTTTATTTAAACTTAGCTGACAAGAACTTATTGTCAAAGTGGATATTTGGTCTACATGCAATTATTGGCGGGACTTTTTTAACATTAATACATGAGCCATATATGTTCATGGCATTTCCCATCACAATATTATTGATGGCAATTGCGGTAATAGAAAATAAAAATTCAATCTTGTTAAAGTGGTTGATTGGAATATATGCTCTTTTAATTCCATTTGTATTTATCATTTGTTCCGTTCATCATGGCGACCCAAAGATAGCACAAACGATATGGGACTCGTATGCCTTAGCAGATCGATTGACTTTAGCCCCCTATGCGCCATATACCTCAAGCTTTGCAACTGGTGGACTTGGTTGGACATTGATGCAACATTTATCAACCATTTACGGGGTGTTTATATCTGGAACTTGGGTATATTGGATATTTTTTATCTTAATGAATGGATGGCTCTTGGGTTGGATTGTATTTCAGATACAAAATAAATTTGAACAAGAAAAATCAAACGAAAATAAAAAGCAAAATATAAATTCCAGCTATTTCATTGTTGTGATGTTTAGTTATGTTATCTCGTTATCAATGTTATTGATTGCATCTGATTACGGAAGATGGATTGCATGCGCCTCTAATTTATCTTTACTATTTGCATTTGCCATTAAAGACTCGTTAATTTTTAAGAATAGAACGACATTCTTTCAACGACTAATTTTAATTTTAGTTGAATCAAAGTTAAAAATTAATAAGACATCATATACATTTCTAATTCTATTGGCTTATGTATTGATATTTCAAATGCCTGAATGTTGTATTCAGACTCCAGATATATTTATTCGGTACGATAAATTTATAAATTTATTTCTTTAAATAAGTTTAATTCTCATAAATTGATATTAGTCAAATTGAAATTGTTCTTCATTGATAAATTGATCTCGTAGTACTTCACTTTTATTAATCGAGAGGATATCAAATGAAAAACATTATTCAACTTATTAAGTTTCGTACACAAACTTTGATTCATGAAGAAAAAGCAGTAACTGCTGTTGAGTATGGTCTTATTGCCGCTGCAACCGCTGTTGCAATCATCGTGGCTCTAGGATCTATTAAAACCTCATTAGCTAGTATTTTCCAAAGTATTGCTACCGCACTATAAAAGAAGATTAGTCAATGATGATTTTCTCTGCTTATCTTTTGCTCATCTTTTTGGGGGTTTCCGCAATAAATGATTTTTATTGTAGAAAAATTTCAAATTATTGGATTAGCCTTGCAATCATTGTTGGTTTAATTTTCCCATGGATATTTGGAGGATGGAGCGAGGTTACTAATTCCTATTTAGGTAGTTTATTAGCCTTTGCTTTATTCCTTCCGCCATATTTTGTGAGGGTGATGGGGGCAGCAGATGTAAAAGCGTTTGCAGCATCTGGTTTTTTTCTTGGCGCAGATAAGGTTTTCACAGTCGCATTAAATATCGCAATTTTTGGTGGGTTATTAGCATTAATCTACTTATTGAATGATTTATTTCTTATGTTTTTAAGAGGAAATAAATTTCAATTAATGCATTTTCGCTCTATTGAAATTCCTTATGCTGTAGCAATTTTTGGTGGAGTAATTTTTACTTTATTAATAGAAAGATTAGCATGAATATTTTGCCAAATAATAAGTTTTTAATTGCAATATTAGCTTCAGCCTTCATTGGAGTTTCTGTAGTAATTGTCGCTGCCATCTGGTTGAAGAAAATTGATTCCGTTGAGATGAGTGAAATTGTTGTGGCAGCGGATAAATTAGATTTAGGTGTGAAGTTGGATAAGAAAGACTTGCAATTAAGTAACTGGCCAAAAGGTAACATTCCTGTTGGAGCAGTTAAAAGTATTGATCAATTAATAAATAGAACACCGAAGATGGAGATAGCGAAGGGTGAGGTAATTCTAGAAAGAATGTTATTTCCTATTAGTTCAAATGGTAGTTTATCAGTACAGATTTCACCAGGTAAACGCGCCTTCACAATGAGTGTCAATGAAGCTGCTGGAGTTGCAGGATTTGCTATGCCAGGAAATTTTGTTGATGTGATGTTAAATAGCAAGGATCAAAACAGCCAAGAGATATCAAGAATTATCATACATAAGATCTTAGTACTAGCTGTAGCACAAGACCGTTTATCAGATGATAGTAAACCTAAGGTCGTTAATGCAATAACAATTGAACTGACACCATCCCAAGCCGAAATATTAGATTTGGCTAGATCAATTGGATCTGTCTCTTTGGTTTTACGCCAACAAAATGATAACTCCTATTGGGAAAGTAGTGGCGTTACTAAAAAAGACTTGGTATTTAATATTGCACAAACTAAACCACCAATCATCAAAGAAATTAAGGGGAAATCTGTTGAGGTGATTCGTGGTTTATCAAAAGAATCTGCAAATTAATTTAAAGGATGCAAATGAATAATATATCTAAGTCGGTAATATCAGTTGCCATTGCTAATATTCTCTCTTTTAGCATTTTAGGGATACATACTAACTCTTATGGAGTTGAAAACCGTCCAATTAATCGTGTTGTTCATGCCAACTTTCCTGTGGCGATTGGAAAATCTGCTGTGTATGATCTCAGTGAATCCGCATATAGAGTGGCAGTTGGAGATCCGTCAATTGCGGATGTTCGTTTGATTAGTAATAAAGAAATTTATGTCCTAGGTAAAAAACCAGGAACTACGAATATTTCAATCTGGCAAGAAGGTTCAAAAATATTAGTCCTTAATGTAACGGTTGGTTCGGACACTTTATCTTTACGAACCCTACTAGATAACTTATTCCCAACCGAAAAATCTTACAGTGTTTCTACCGCCGGTGATTTTCTTGTTTTGAGTGGAAAAATTAGTGATGCTCTAGGAGTTCAGCAAGTTGTAAAAATTTCAGAGGAGTACTCTGGAAAAAAAGTTTTAAATATGTTGGTAACTGAAGATTTACCCCAGGTATTAATAGAAGTAAAAGTTGCTGAGATCGACAAAACCATTGCTAATAAATTAGGCATTCAAATTAATGGCAGTAATTTTTCATTTAATCCGATTGGTATTCTTGGTGCCGCTTCTGCAACAGCTACTTCAAATTTGATTGGTTCAATAGGTTCGACGGATGCTTTTTTACAAGCTAATGTTCAATCTGGGTTGGTCAAGATTTTGGCTGAACCCAATATTGTTGCAATTAGCGGACAAGAAGGTAAGTTTTTAGCAGGTGGGATTGTTTTTCTACCAATACCGCAAAGTAGTAGTACGGGCGGTGGATCGGTTATTACTTTACAACAACAACCATATGGTGTTGGAGTCAAGTTTACACCGACGGTATTGCGTGGTGGAAAAATTAATCTTAAGGTAGCTCCAGAAGTATCAGAAGTAAATCCTACAGGAATTACAGTTTCTTCAAATGGTTCAACCACAGTTTTACCATCGATTAATACTCGACAAGCCTCCACTACAGTTCAACTTAATGATGGACAAAGCTTTGCAATAGGTGGTTTGATTAAGAATAATGTGGTCGAAGTAATCAGTGCATTTCCTTGGTTGGCAAATGTGCCCATCTTAGGAGCATTATTTAGAAGTAGTTCATTCCAAAATGATCGAACTGAATTATTAATTATTGTGACCCCTAGGATTGTTAAGCCATTAAATAATAAACCTGAGTTACCAACCGATAAGTTTATTCAACCTTCACAAAATGAATTTCTATTCAATGGCAAGTTAGAAGGCGATCCACCTCCAACTAAAGAGATTATTCGGGAAGAAAAACCCAATAAGGGTCAAGTTTTAACCTTACCAGAATCGGAAACTAAAAGTAGCTTGCAATCCCCTCGTAATGTTGAACTATCTAATGATGGAGTTAAAAAATGAAGATGATGAAATACGGCTTACAACTACTTACTAGTTACAAATTAGGTGGATTTTTTTTAGTGCTGATTATTCTTCAAGGTTGTCAAGCAGGCTGGTATCCAGAGTCTAATTTTGGTTCTACAGTAAATAAGGCTATTTATGACCAAACTGCTAATAAAAATTCTCCTGAATCTGTAGATAGAGACTCAATGGGAATGGATGGACCTACAGCAAAATCATCCATCGATAACTATCAAAGATCATTTGAGCAAGTTGGAGGATCATCGGTATACGGTGGTAATTCAGGTGCGTTTGTAAACCCAATGGGATCTAGCAATAGTTCCTTACCCTCTATTACAGGACGCTAATATGAAAAATATTAATAAACAATTAATAATTAATGTGGTGGCAAGCAATGAAGAGATGGTTAAAAATTTACAACAAGTTTTTGCAAGAAAACCCAGTAATGATGAATATATTTACTTAACGCGTTTCGATCATGAATTACGTTTAAATAGAATTAATATAGAAAAAAGTAATATTTTAATAGTTGACTCTGAGCAAATTTCACAAAAAGATTTAGATGATATCTCTTTATTGAATAAAGAACGAATTCCTCCAACAATTATTTACTTAGCTACGGCTTGGTCTGAAGATCAACTTATCGAATTAATGAGAGCTGGTGTCAATGAAGTAATCCATTTACCTTTGAACGGTACTAGTGAAGATTTATTAGATGCAATAGAGCGTATTCGTCAGAAAGCAAATATTGCGTCATATTATAAACAAAGAGGAAAAATCATTAGTTGCATTTCTTGTAAAGGGGGAGCCGGGGCAACGATGGTAGGTGTAAATATGGCTTATCTCCTTTCTGAAAAATATGACAAAAAAGTATTATTTATTGATTTACACCCCCAATATGGAGATGCAGCTTACTATCTAACTGATACTATTGCAGCTAGCAATGTTGCAGATATCGTTGCCCAACCCTATCTGAATTCGGTCACGATAGCGGCAGCAGCAATTCAAGTTTCTGATAATTATTATTTGTTGCCTTCTTCTAACAGTATTGAAAAGTCCTCTGGCATTCAACCACATCATATCGATACGCTTTTATCGGTAGCAGCCTATGAATATGATTATATATTTTTAGATGTGAGTTATACATTAGACTCTATTGCAATGAGAGCATTAGATCGCAGTGATCTGATTTATATCATTACTCAACCAACCTTGGCTTATTTAAAGGCATTAGTAAATATATATTCAGTATTTTCCGAGTTAAGCTATCCTTCACAACGTATGAAACTCGTTATGAATAAATGTGACGTTGATGCTGCATTACCGGTTGAAAAAATCAATCAATTATTTAGTAGAAAAGTAGATTCTGAAATTCCATATGAATCTTCAGTTGTTGATGAATCTCTCAATGCTGGCATCCCAATCGTCAAAATGGCTAAGATGAATGCAGTTTCACATGCAATTGAGAATTTAGTAAATACTCTAGAGGGAAATAATATTGCTGAAAAGTCCGAATCTATTATTTCTAAAATATTCCATTTGAAAGCGAGCTAATTGTGTCATTAAGGCAAACTCTCTCACAGAAAGAAGTCGAATCAAAGACTACTAAGCCCCTTGTTGTCAAAGGAAATCATTCTGATCAAAATAAACTAAAACAAACGATACATTCTAGATTATTAGAAGACGTCGATTTTAATAGTATGGAGAATTTAAGTGAGGGACAAATATTTGACCAGTTAGTTAATGCAATAGAGCGTATTGTAAAAAAAGATCAACTAGTAATAAATCAGATTGACTTAATTAATATAGTTAACGAAATCAAAAATGAAATTTTCGGCCTTGGTCCTTTAGAACCATTATTAGCAGATAAAACAATTTCTGACATTTTAGTAAATACATATTCCACAATTTTTGTAGAACGAGCTGGTCGATTAGAGCGAGTAAATTATCAGTTTGATGACAATAACCATTTATTAAAAATCATTGAAAAGATCGTTGCAAAAATTGGACGTCGAATTGATGAGTCTAGTCCGATGGTGGATGCTCGACTTTCTGATGGTTCTAGGGTAAATGCAATTATTCCTCCACTAGCACTTGATGGGCCGGCTCTTTCTATCCGAAGATTTTCAGATATACCATACACCATGGAAAATCTCATTCAATTTGGTTCTTTAACCCATGATATGGCATTGATACTGGCAGCATTAGTAAAGTCCAAGACCAACATTTTGGTTTCTGGAGGCACTGGTAGCGGAAAAACTACATTGCTAAATATTATGTCAGGATTTATTCCCAATAACGAGCGCATCATAACAATTGAAGATGCTGCAGAGTTAAGGCTTCAACAATCCCATGTCGTACGTTTAGAAACAAGACCTCCAAATTTAGAGGGAAAAGGTGAAATTAATCAACGTGCCTTAGTAAAAAATTCTTTGAGAATGAGACCTGACAGAATTGTTCTTGGTGAAATTAGGGGGGCAGAAGTACTTGATATGTTACAAGCGATGAATACTGGTCACGAAGGATCATTGACTACCGTTCATGCTAACTCTTCAAGAGATGCCTTAACCAGGGTGGAAAATATGGTCGGTTTAACAGGAGTTCCTGTTGTACAAAAATCGTTAAGACAACAAATTTCATCTGCTATCTCTGTGGTAGTTCATATCGCGCGATTAAGTGACGGTCGTAGGAAGATATTAAGCATTGATGAAATTACGGGGATGGAGGGGGATGTTGTCGTCATGCAAGAAATTTATGGATATAAACAAACCGGAGTAGATTCAGATGGTTCCGTAATGGGCAAATTTATTGCTACAGGGATACGACCCAGATTTGCAGATAAATTGCTTGCACGTGGGTCTCCATTACCCGATGCATTGTTTTTAAAAGTTGGGGGTTAAATATGCAATTCATGATAACTACTGCTTTAGTATGCACCGGGCTTCTATCATTAATTTCACTACTTTGGTTTACCTACAAATATATCGATACCTATTTAGGTTTGAAAGTAAGGAGGATTAATACGAGGCAGATATTATTGGCAAACCAATCGATGGGCTACACCCCTTTAAATATTGATGCGCAGGATTTTCAGACTGTACTAATAGAAAATTTACACAATACAAAACTATATTCAAATCTTCACGATCAGATTCTTAAAAGTGGTTTGGTGCTAAAAGCTGATGTATTTTTAGGGTTAAGTTTATTAGCAGGAATATTTTTATCACTTCTTTCATACGCATTAGTAGGTAACATTCAAATCGTTCTTGTATCAGCTTTTTTGGGTTTTATTTTTCCGTATTTAATTCTTAAATATTTGGTTCGACGCCGTCAAAGCTTATTGGAAAGTCAATTACCAGACTTACTTGAATTTATGGCGAGGTCTTTGCAAGTCGGACATTCGCTTAATAATTCTTTACAGATGGTATCAAATGAATCCCCAATGCCAATATCAGGAGAGTTTAAAAAAGTTTTTGAAGAATTAAATTATGGTTTGCCAATTGAAAAAGTTTTATCGGGATTAGCAGATCGCATTGAGTGCGCAGAAGTTAGATTTTTTGTCATTGCTGTAGTTGTAAATCGTGAAATAGGTGGTGATTTAGCTGAAATTTTAAGAAAAGTAAGTAAATTAATTCGTGAGCGTATGGAACTAAGGCAAACAATTCGGGTATTAACGTCGGAAGGTCGTGCATCCGGAATGGTCCTAGGGGTCTTACCATTTGTGATCGGCGCTCTTATTTTTTATATTAATCCTGAATCTTATACATTGATGATTCATGATCCCCTTGGAAGAAAACTATTTATGTATGCCGGAGTTTTAATGCTCATAGGGTATTTTTGGATAAATAGAATGTGTGTTATTGAAGAATAATAAAGGATGAAAAGATGAAAAATGCACTTATTTTAATTATCATATGGTTAACAATCACAGGAATAGCTTTTGTTGTGATTAAGAGATTATTAATTCCTAACTTTGATAATCGGTTAGATTCGTTTAAAAAAATACGGGTTGAACGATTATCAAATAACACTATATTAAGTGGAGAATCATTCACAGGAATTTTAAATCTCTTAGGGAAATTTTCAATGCCAGTTGACGCTTGGCAGAGCTCAAAAATTAAAATTAGATTATTAAACGCAGGGCTACATGGCGAAAAATCAATATTAATATACTATGCCTCTAAGACTTTTTTTACACTCATTATTCCTGCGGCCTCTTTTATTTATTCTTATAAGCAAGGGCACACCATATCTAATGCTTTTCTATTGGCAACCGCTTTAGCAATCGTGGGATACATAATTCCAGATTTAATGCTCAATTATAAAATTCGTAAAAGACAAACAGCATTAATTAATAGTTTTCCGGATGCCCTAGACTTAGTAAGGATTTGTGTCGATACTGGTTTAGGATTAGACGCCGCAATTTCTCGAGTGGGTGATGAAGTTAGAATCGTTAGTCCTATTTTGGCTGAAGAATTTGAGCAACTAAGCATTGAGCTTAGAGCTGGAAGCTCTAGAGATAATGCTTTAACTAATTTAGCGATTCGGACGGGAATCAAAGATATTGAGGCACTGGTTGCAATGTTAAAACAAGCTAATCGCTTTGGTACTAACGTGACCGAATCATTGCATGTTTTTGCTGAGGACTTAAGAGCAAAACGTAAAGTTAGATCTCAAGAATTAGCAGCTAAAATACCCGTTAAAATTTCAATACCAATCATTTTATGTATTTTTCCAGCCCTATTTGTGGTAATTATTGGCCCTGCAATTATTAGTTTGTTTAATACGCTTCAAAATACTGGAAATCCTTTGGGCAAATAATTATGGAGTGTTTTGATTATCTTTAATGCAATCTACGCTAAGTATTTTTCTCCGTCATAAAATTTGATGACGTAGTTTTTAATTTCTAAGAATCAAAAAAATAGATATTTAAACATCTTTTTTCCAGCGTCTTGGTGAGAGATGAACTTTAAAAAATATGAATAAGTAAATAGAAAACAAGAGCACTCGTTGCAAAAAAATCTTATACATATTCTAAGATGATCCTTGTAACTTATCTTCGGATCATGTGTCTTGCATACTGGTTGATCCACTCTTGTTCTTAGTTAGAGCAATAGACGTCTTTTATTCATAATTCATGATGGTTGTTGAAGTTAACATTTGCGTCCAATTTTTGGGTTGTACAAGTTGACCAAGTACCAATCCTGTAAATGAATAAGTGACTGTAACTATTAGTGGATTACCTGAACTAGATCCTAATGGCCTAGTAATTGTTACAGTTGGAGTTGCATTACTTCCGAAAGTAATTAACCGGTTAAGGCAGTAATTTTGTACATATGCTTGTATCTCTGCATCAGTTTTTGAACTACTTACTATGCCAGCTCTAGTTGCTTCCCTTCCGGCGTTAGTGATCACGCTCTTATCATAAAGAAGGGTGCTGAGTTCTACAGTTGCAAATAGAATAATGAGCAATATTGGAAGTATCAAAGCAAATTCAACAGCTGCTACAGCTTTAGTAGATTGAATGTGTTCCATAAAATTATTACTTTTCATGTAATTCCTTTAGAGGAGTATCTGTTAAAAAGATTGCCCTTCATAATAACAATTTCATCATGCACAACAACATCGATAGTATTTTCTGTATTAAACATCGGGCGTTTCAATTCTTGGATCCTATCTTCTTTAATTTCTACTCTGAATAGGATTGGTTCTACTGCTGAATTATTCTTGAATTTGAACAGTGAATTTAAATCATTAATTCTTTGATCAAATAGATCTTTGATCAAACTTCCCTCTATAGTTCCAGAAAGTCTGATGGAACAATTTTTTATCCTTACCTTAGTTATAGAATTACTAGAAAAATGACAGTAGTTAATTACATCTTTGATAAATTGATTAATTCGAATGTAATCAGATGCGTATGGCGTTTGCAGAATTATCTGAACTTGAACAGGTAATATACTCAGATTGGCGTTTTCTACGTCGGATACTAGATATTCCCTCTTTTCATGAAGAGTTCTATCGGTCATTATGGGTGTGAAAATTTTATTCATAGCACCACATCATTTTTTCTTTGAAATATCTCATTGCTGAATCTCCTAATAAAAGTTAGAGATGAATTAATAATTTAAATATTTATGAAAAAATAATATTGAGAAATATCAAATCAATAGCAATGAGTTGAGATGTAGAATATTTAAGATAGGACTAAAGCTCAAATTGGGCTTGACGATGCTTTAGAGTATTTTTTATCTTATACAGAAGTATGCGAGATAGCAGTGTTTCAGGAGTGCAACCTAAGTTGTGTTTCAAATCATTGTTTGTAGAACCGATTACTATTTGATAATTTTATTAATTAAAGATTTCTAACTTCGTCTTGAAGCGTTATTGAAAAAGACTAGTGAGTTTGGAATACTTAAAACTGAATGTTGTTATTAGTATTCTTAATTTGGTATGCCGGAACCAATCGTAATTATTGATACCCAAGCTCAAGTGATGGTAAACATGCAATTTGGTGGCGGAGAAGGTGGGATTCGAACCCACGGTACTATTGCTAGTACGCCTGATTTCGAGTCAGGTACATTCGACCACTCTGCCACTTCTCCTTGAGTTGAATATTAAACCATTTTTGAATTATCATGAGTAAATACATAGATTGAGGTCATTAATATTAATATGAATAAGCCTGAAAATAATCAAATAGACTCCAAGTTGGCACGCTTCGAGCGTAACTTAGAACATTGGGTCAAAATTGTCGGCAATATTTTGGTGTCGGTATTTCACCATCTCGCTTTATTTGTGATTGGAATTGCTACAGTGTGGTCAGCTGCTTATGCAGCGATTGATATGGCAAAAAAATCACATGCCTCAATTGAAGATTTATTGTTACTTTTTATTTATTTGGAAATAGGCGCAATGGTGGGGATTTACTTTAAAACAAATCATATGCCAGTGCGCTTTTTAATCTACTTGGCCATTACTGCTGTAACAAGGCTAATTATTGATTTGGTTAATGTCAAGCATGAGGCAAGTATTGAGGTTGTTTTCTTGGGAGGAACCATTTTGGTACTTGCCTTGGCTAATTTAGTGGTGCGCTACGCATCCTCCTCGTTCCCTTCTAAAGTAAATATCGAGGAAGATTAATGGCGGAGTTTGCAAATCCTCTAGAACGCTGGAATTCCCGGTTTGCAACTACGGATTATTTGTTTGGAGAAGAACCAAACCAATTTTTAAAACAACAACAGTCCTATTTACAAAGTGGCAAAGTCCTGTCGATTGCAGATGGTGAGGGACGTAATAGCGTGTGGTTGGCGACTTTAGGTTTGACTGTGGATGCTTTTGATTTTTCTGAGAAAGCCTTGCAAAAAGCCTATTTATTAGCCCAAAAACACCAAGTAAGTGTTAACTTTACCTGTGCCTCATGGCAAGAGTTTTTATGGCCAGAAGAACAATATGACTATGTTGTAGGGATCTTTTTTCAGTTTGTAAACCCAGAAAAACGCTTACAACTTTTCCAGAAGATGATTAACTCTTTAAAAGTAGGAGGTTTGATCATTTTGCAAGGTTATGGCAAAGAGCAATTGCGCTTTAAAACCGGAGGACCTGGGGAGTTAGATCATTTGTACGAAGAAGAATTGCTACTCAATTTATTACCAAATTTCGAATTCCTAGTCTTAAAAACCTATGAATCGGAAATTGCCGAAGGTAGTGGGCATGCAGGAATGTCTAGTTTAGTTGGTGCTGTAGCACGAAAAATGGCCTAATTTTTGTCCAAAAACACCATTTTGTGCAAATTTTGGTGGCCTGAGATCTTATCTTGTTGAAATTAAAGCATTTCTCTGCAAAAAACTGGCTCTGATAATTTACACATCTTAAATCCTTCTTCTAAGAATGGTTTATCCTAGAGAAATCGAAATATTTGGTAATAGTAATGGTACTTTCCAAATACACAATCAAGTCGTTTAGATAAAAAATTTAGGGTGAAGAGTTTGAAAGATAAAAATCAAATGCAATTGAGTCAGCAAAACGATCAATATGACTTAATTGTGGTCGGTGCGGGTTTAGCTGGATTAACTGTAGCTCTTGAAGTTGCCTCTCACAAGAAAATCGCCATCTTAGCCAAGCGTCAATTAACCGAAGCAGCAACAGCTTGGGCACAAGGTGGAATCGTCGGTGTATTGGATAAAAAAGATAGTTTTGAGTCTCATATTGGGGATACGCTTGAGGCGGGAGCTGGGATTGTTTCAGAATCAACCGCACGCTATATCGCTGAAAATAGCTTCAACGCGATTGAATGGTTAGTTGAGCAGGGCGTTGAATTTACTACGGATCCAGAGGGTCCATTAGGCTTGCATTTAACGAGAGAGGGTGGACATACCCATCGTCGAATTGCGCATGCGGCTGATGCTACTGGTAAGGCTATCCATGACGCACTCCTTGCTAAAGTAAAAAATCATCCCAATATTGATTTGCTTGAGCACTGGATTGCACTCGATTTAATCACGAACCGACACCTAGTACAAAAACCGAATAAAGACTATAAAAAATCAATTCAAAAAGATCAGTGTTTAGGGGTTTACGCCTTAGATATTAAAGAAAACAAAGTGAAGACATTAACGGCTGATGCCGTGGTTTTAGCGACTGGTGGCGTTGGTAAAGTCTATAAATATACGACTAACCCAGATACCTCTACTGGCGACGGAATTGCCATGGCCTGGCGTGCTGGCTGTCGGGTTGGCAATATGGAGTTCATGCAATTCCATCCAACTTGTTTATACCATCCTGAAGAAAGAAGTTTTCTGATTACCGAAGCTTTAAGAGGTGAGGGCGGTCAACTTAAGTTACCTGATGGCACGAGATTTATGGCGGACCATGATGAGAGAATGGAACTTGCGCCTAGGGATATTGTGGCTCGTGCAATTGATTTTGAAATTAAAAAGCATGGTCTTGAGTATGTCTTGTTAGATGCCACCCATTTGGGAGCTGACTTTCTAAAGGAACACTTTCCAACGATTTATGCAAAGTGTTTATCGGTTGGGATCGATATTACGAAACAAGCTATTCCAGTCGTTCCTGCAGCACACTACACATGCGGTGGGGTAGTGACTGATTTAAATGGACAAACCGACTTGCCACATTTGTATTCGGTTGGAGAAGCAACTTGCACGGGATTACATGGCGCTAATCGCTTGGCTAGTAACTCTTTATTAGAGTGTGTGGTAATTGGCAAATCTACGGCCAAAAAAATCTTGGAAGAGCATCAATCTTCCATTCCCTTAGTAAAACAATGGGATGATAGTCAAGTGGAGGATGCTGACGAATTAGTGGTCATTTCACATAACTGGGATGAACTCAGATCTCTCATGTGGAACTACGTTGGCATCGTAAGAACAACACGTCGTCTTGAACGTGCCTTACACCGCATTGAATTTCTGAAGACAGAGGTTGATGAGTATTATTCGAATTTTAAAGTGAACCGTGATTTAATCGAATTGCGCAACCTGTTAGATTGCGCTGAATTAATTGTTCGCTCAGCACTTGCTAGAAAAGAAAGTCGTGGCTTACATTACAACCGCGACTACCCTGATACATTTGCAGTCTCTTACCCAACCATCCTGACCCCTGTTCGGAAGAAAGATGGTATTAAAGTTGCTGAAGAAGCATAAATAGCTTATTCAATGCGAGCAATGACTCGCATTGAATAGTCAATCGCTTCCACATTTTTGGTAAGTTTTCCGCTTGAGATCCGATCGACTCCGGTCATCGCAATTTTTCTCAGTTGCTCGATATCGACACCACCGGAAACCTCTAACAGAGCGCGTCCTTGATTGATTTCGACTGCTTGACGCATTTGCTCTAAGCTGAAATCATCAATCAAAATACTTTGTGCACCAGCAGCTAAAGCTTCTTCCATTTCTGTAATAGATTCCACTTCAACTTGAATACTTACATTTGCATTTAAACCAATTGCAGCCTTAACGGCCGCTGTAATACTACCCGCTGCCATGATATGGTTTTCTTTAATTAAAATGCCATCCCATAAGGCCATGCGGTGATTGTGTCCACCACCAATTCGAACGGCATATTTTTGGGCCTGGCGCAAACCCGGTAAGGTTTTTCTGGTATCCAACATCTTGCAACCCTTTGGATTCACTTGGATATCTGCAATCGCTTGCATATAGGAATGGGTAACGCTAGCTGTATAGGACAATGTTTGTAAGAAATTCAGAGCAGGCCGTTCCGCCGAAAGAATGGCTCTGCCATTGCTAATAATCGTGCATACAACGGCACGATCAGGCATCACATCACCCTCAGCAAAATTCCAAGTGATTTTAGCTTGTGGATCTAAACTGAGAACGCACCTATCAAACCAAGGTCGGCCACATAAAACGGCGCCATCTTGCTTCACGATGACGTGAGCTTCGACAATCTCATTGCTTGGCACCAGCATGGCTGTCCAGTCAGAGATACCAATATCTTCTAGCAAAGCATCTTTAACATTACGTTCAATCGCTTGCTCTAGTGTTTCATTGTAGGAAAACATAAATTATTCTTTTAAAAAATGGATTTAGGCAGCACCAATATTTTTAACAAAGCCATGTTGAGCTTTCGCTAATAAATCCGGATGATTTTTTGTAAAGTCCAACATCCGCTCAATACAGGCCTGTGCCTTACTACGAGTAGATTCTTCGACGCTAATTGCACCAGCACCGTTTTCTAAGCAATTTAATAAATTGGCGAGTCCATTCATCGCCATCCAAGGGCAATTTGCACAACTTTTACACGTTGCACTTTGACCAGCAGTTGGTGCTTCAATCAAGGTTTTATTGGGTGCCAACTGACGCATCCGATGCAAAATGCCCTGGTCAGTTGCCACAATATACTCAGAGGCAGTTCCTTCTACGACGGCTTTGAGCATGGCAGCTGTGGAACCAACCACATCGGCAATCGATACAACACTTGCGGGAGACTCTGGGTGCACTAAAACTTGCGCATTCGGGTAGCGTTCTTTTAATAACTGTAACTCTTCCGCTTTGAATTCATTGTGCACAATACAGTCGCCATCCCACAAAATCATGTCCGCGCCAGTTTGTTCTTGGATATATTTGCCTAAGTGTCGATCTGGCGCCCACAGTATTTTCTTGTTTTGTTTTTTAAGTTCGTAAACAATGGCTAGTGCACAAGAGCTAGTAACCATCCAGTCGGCGCGTGCTTTTACAGCAGCACTGGTATTGGCGTAAACCACCACGGTTCGGTCGGGGTGGGCATCACAAAATTGATTAAACTGTTCGCTTGGACAGCCCAAATCTAATGAACAGGTTGCATCAAGATCTGGCATCAACACCTTTTTTTGGGGAGATAAAATTTTTGAAGTCTCACCCATGAAACGAACCCCAGCCACAATCAAGGTTTGTGCAGGATGTTCCCGACCAAATTTGGCCATTTCCAGTGAGTCAGCAACACAGCCGCCTGTTTCAAGCGCTAAATCCTGAATATCAGGATCCACATAATAGTGAGCGACAATCACAGCATTTTGTGCTTTTAAAAGACGTTTAATTTTATCTTTGGTGACTGATTTTTCCGCTGCATTTAAAGGTGTTGGCGTTTTCGCCCAAGCACTTGCAATACAAGTCGGTCCATCCACGCTAGGTAGTGAAAAATCGTAGCTAATTGCTTGTGGTTCTGCTGATAAAGTCATAAGAATAAGATTTCAAAAGTGGAGCATCTATCGAAGTCTTATTTTCTCATGACTTTACAACTTAGTGGTTTTCAAAAAGGTAGTTTTGCATCTGGTTTAGCTGCCAAAATCACTTTTTTGAAATCTGCTTGAATTCTGGCAATAGCGACTTCTGAATCCGCTTCAAAGCGCATGACTACTACTGGGGTCGTGTTTGAGGGTCTTGCTAAGCCAAAACCATCTGCATATTCAACCCGGATACCATCAATGGTGTTCACGGTCAATGCATCATCAAAACTTGCATTGGCTTTGATGGTATCTAATAAGCTGAAGGGTTCGCCTTCCATGCATGGAATCTGTAACTCTGGTGTGCAAATAGCATTCGGTAAGTTATTGAGCGTGGCATTTGGATCTTGTTCTTGAGACAGAATCTCAAGAAGACGGGCACCTGTGTATAAACCATCATCAAATCCGTACCAACGATCTTTAAAGAAAATATGACCACTCATTTCACCCGCTAAAGGAGCACCAGTTTCTTTGAGTTTTGCTTTTACTAGAGAGTGACCCGTTTTCCACATCGTGGCTTTACCACCATGTTGTTCAACCCAGATACCTAAGTTACGCGTACATTTCACATCATAAATAATTTCGCCACCGGGATTTCTTGATAAAACATCTTTGGCAAACAACATCATTTGACGATCTGGGAAAATCACTGATCCATCTTTAGTAACAACGCCTAAACGGTCTGCATCCCCATCAAAGGCTAAACCAAGTTCAGCATCTGATTTGGTTAATTCCACCATCAGGTCTTGTAGGTTTTCTAAATGCGCTGGATCTGGATGATGATTTGGGAAGTTTCCATCGACTTCGCAAAATAGTTCAGTCACTTCACAGCCTAAGGCACGGAATAGTTTCCCAGCAAAAGCACCACCTACACCGTTGCCACAATCAACCACAATCTTCATTGGGCGTTTGAGCTTGACGTCGCTCGTGATTCTTGCCAAATAAGTTGGGAAAATATCAAAATCTTCCCGAGTACCATCCATCGTTGGCGCAAACTTTAGGTCGATAATGCGTTGATAGAGGGCTTTAATTTGCTCACCATAAATTGCTTGACCACCCAAAACCATTTTGAAGCCGTTGTAGTCAGGAGGATTATGGCTACCGGTAATCATGATGCCCGATTTTGCTTGGACGCCATTAATAGGCACATTTGTTCCAAAGTAAACCATCGGTGTAGCAACCACCCCTAAATCAATCACATGTAAACCAACGGACATCAGTCCTTCAGTTAATCCTAGCATTAAATCAGGACCAGATAAACGGCCATCGCGACCAACGACTACCGTCTTCTCACCCATTTCAACCATGCATGAACCAAAGGCCTGGCCAATTTGCATTGCGACATGGCGATCTAGTGTTTTATCAATGATGCCTCTGATGTCATAGGCTTTAAAAATGGATGGTGATAGTGACAGCATGATTTTCCTAAATGTATTTGAAATAAGTTATGGGAGATTAAACCACTGAATACGCGATTTGGTAATGTCATCAAAACCAGCCAGTAAATTGGTATCTTCAGGATTTGCTAAAGCTTGATCAATTGGTTTTGCTAATTTTTTACCGAGTTCAACTCCTGGTTGATCGAAGGAGTTCACTCCATAGAGAACCCCGAGACAAAATGTGCGGTGTTCATATAAGGCCATTAATGCACCTAAGTTATAGGCATCCAAACGCGCTAACCAAATGAGAGTGTTTGGTCTATTCCCAGAATAAGTGTGGTTTTGATCAGTGGGGTGCCGAAAACCTTGGGCGAGTGCTTGGGACTGGGCTAAACAATTAGCAATTAATTGACGATGATGTTCTTCAGCACAGGGTAAATTACTCAAGGGTGCCTTAATTGCGATGAAGTCAACGGGGACCACTTGAGTACCTTGATGAAGCATTTGAAAGTAGGAATGTTGCGCATTAGTACCCGCTGAACCAAACACGCTAACTGAACTCGTGGCAACAGGTTGATGATCTAGCCCAAAAGTCTTTCCATTGCTTTCCATTTCTAACTGTTGAAGCCATGTTGGGAATAGGTTCAAAGCCTGGGCATAAGGAATAATCGCTTGCGATTTGACGTCACGCTTTAATTGATTACGATACAGAGATAGCGCTAATGCTAGTGGTTGATTTTGTTCAATCGGAGCATTTAAAAAATGTTGATCCATGGCATGAGCGCCTGCCAAGAACTGTTTAAAAGTATCAAACCCAAACTTTAAGGCGATTGGCAGCCCGACAGCTGACCAGACAGAAAATCTGCCGCCCACCCAATCCCAAAAGGGCAAAATATTTTCTTCTTTGACACCAAACTGTAATGCCGCATCGGTATTGGTGGTCACTGCATACAGCAAATTGGAAAGTTGAGTTTTTGTGAGCTTGGCTTCTGTTAACCACTTCAAAACAGACTGGGCATTTTGCATGGTTTCTAGGGTTGTAAATGTTTTCGAGACAATAATCACCCTAGTACTTTGTGGTTTTGCCCGCGCAAGCGTTCTTGCTAAGTCTGCGCTATCAATATTCGACAAAAAATGAACATTTACGGAGGTCTTTGCTACAGAGTCATCAGTCCACAATGCATCACAGACCAAGCGTGGTCCAAAATCAGAACCACCGATGCCAATATGAATAATGTCAGTAATACCGACAAATTTATTACAACATTGTTCTATTTGGCGCCAAACTGTTTGAATGGCAGGCATGATATCTTCGCCATCCACTAGGACGGGATCACCTTGCAAATTACGCAGTGCAGTATGAAGTACTGCACGGTTTTCTGATTGATTGATTTTTTTGCCAGAGAAAAGGGCCTTCCTCTTTTCAGAGAAGCCTTTTTTTTCAACAATATCAAATAATTCTCGCCATTGAAAACTGTTGATGCCTTGATAAAGGGTATCAACATAAAGTGGGGATTCAGTATTGTGTGCGGTATTTGTCATGTGTACTTATTCTAGCAATCTATTGTTGCTACTCATTGAAATCTAAAGATAAAAAACTCAATAAAACAGCACAACTGTGCAAAACTTAACCAGTAATAAGAATAATACAGACTAAAAAATATTTTTACAGTTATAATACTTCACTGTAGTGCAAACCAATCATTGTTCAATACGATGTTTATCCTACGCGGGAAGCTTGGCAGAGCGGTTGAATGCATCAGTCTTGAAAACTGACGAGGATTAACGTCCTCCGTGAGTTCGAATCTCACAGCTTCCGCCATTACCTCTTATTCCAAAGAATAAAAAATCGGCTCTTCACCATCATCTGGGTGGGGGCGTTGATTGATACGTTGAGTCCATTTCATCTAAACAAAGCAATTTAACCTTATTTTCTCTATTGGTTTTGTTAGCTTTAATCATTTCACCTATAATGCTATCATTGATATCAAATTTAGGGTGAATACGATGGCATCTGTCACTGTTCGTAACTTATCTGATGAAACGCATCGTGCTTTGCGGGTCCGTGCTGCTATGCATGGTCGTAGTACGGAGGCTGAAATCAGATCAATCCTCGAAGGCGCAGTCCGCCCAGAGAGTAGAATTAAGCTAGGTAGCTTGCTGGCTGAGATTGGCCGTGAGGTTGGAGGTTTTGATATTGAGATAGAGCGTGATAAAACGCCAAGCGAACCGATGAGTTTTGAATGATCTTGCTTGATACCAATATTATTTCTGAAGCTCTTAAAACAGCCAGAGACCAAAGCGTTCTTGCTTGGTTGGATGCACAAATGATTGAAACTCTGTACCTTTCGACAATCAGTCTGGCTGAAATTCGTTTTGGTATCGCGGTTTTGCCGGATGGGAAGCGTCGTGACACGCTTCATTCTACATTCGAGCAACGAGTGTTACCTTTGTTCTCTGAGCGCATTCTGCCGTTTAATGAAGCCGCGTCTCAATTTTATGCAATCCTTCGCTCAAGGGCTCGAGCCTCTGGACTCGCTATTGCTACCGCAGATGGATATATCGCAGCTATTGCTGCGGCAAATAATTTTGCGGTTGCCACTCGCGACACATCACCTTTCGCGGCTGCTGGTCTTAAAGTCATCAATCCTTGGAAAAGTTTTGGGAATTAAATACCAACTAAAAATGGCTCATCACCATCATCGGGGGATGAGCATAATTAGAAACCTTTCCATACCAGGAGCCTAAAACGAAGAATCTTGGTCTGTAGTTTTGGAAATTCCTAAAACCAGTAGCTCTTCAAAAAATCATTTTCATTTAAAAATAGAAAAACTCTGTGATTTCGTTAGATTTTGAAAATTACCACCCTCGAACAACAATAGGTATTAACTTGAAAAGAGTACTTTTGGGGATGATTTTTTCCCCAGATTAATCAAATTAATCAATTAATTGCAATAGTACCTAAAGAAAATTACTATAAAAAATTAACACTACTTTGGTTCAAGGAATGGAGCTTTGCTAGAATACATCACAATAAAACTTATAAATTAGATGACTAAGTGGGGCATTATGGAATTATCTGTTAGCAACCTTGTATTCACATTGCTCATATTCTTTGGGGTATTTTCAGCAAGCGTATCTATTTTGCTGTTATTTGCATTCAAAAATAATGAAAAATACTCTGCAGATGCCTTTGCACTGGGTTGCTTATTAGCGGGCCTTGCAGGCTTATCCACTGCCATTCGTTTACCGCACTATGCAGATACACCCTACAGAGTGGGACTCTTTTTTACTACCTCCTCATGGGTTTGCTTTATTTATTCCTATCAAATTCTCTTAGGTAATAAAATTTCTTTTAAACGATTGGTGACAAGGTCTTTGCTGTTCGGCACCGTTTATGTGATTTTAGTAAAGGTTCTTTTTGATCAAATTGGCTTTGCTAAAGTTCAATATCTAGTTGGTTTCTGTGGAATTGTGTTTAATTTTATCCTCGCATTTCTTTCCTTTAAAACCTATCAAAAATACCAACTCAGTGTAGCCTTACCAATTTGTGCAACTCACTTAGTTAGTATCGTCCTTTATTTTTTTGTACAACCTCCAGAGGTAAATACGGTCTCGAATCTGATTTGTTATGGAGCGATTATTGGGCTGATTCTGCTACGTTATGTAGGTATGTTCAGTTTATTAGCCTCCGTTGAGTCTATTGCCAAGGGGGAATTGATGGTTGAAAATCATTTAATTCGGGCAGAGTTGGCAAGTAATAAGCTGAAGCAATCTGAAGAGCAATTTCTTGTCACACTCAATGCGCTAGCAAGTGCTCGTGACAATGAAACGGGTAACCATATTGTTCGAACCCAAAATTATGTCAAGATTATTGCTGTGCGCCTCAAAGAAAATGGTCATTACACCGATTATTTAACCGATGATTGTATCGATTTGTTATTTAAAGCGGCTCCTCTGCACGATATTGGCAAGGTGGGTATTCCTGATAGCATCCTTCTGAAAGGAGGCCCATTGAATCCAGAAGAGTGGGAAATCATGAAAACGCATGCTCTCATTGGTGAATCGGTCCTAGGGGCAGCGAATCCAGAGAATGCTAGTGAGTCTAAGGTGATTGCTAAGGCGATTAAGATTGCTGGCGGGCATCATGAAAAGTGGGATGGTACGGGCTATCCTCGAGGTTTAGCTGGAGAGGCTATTCCGCTAGAGGCAAGAATCATGGCGCTGGCTGATGTGTACGATGCACTGATCAGCGATCGCCCTTACAAAAAAGCTTGGTCACATGAAGAGGCTTATCAGTATATTCTTTCCAAGCGAAGAACCCAATTTGAACCGCTGATTGTTGACGCATTTATTGTCGAAGCAGAGGCTTTCCAACGAGTTGCCCAACAATATATGGATTAAGATAAAATTAATTGAATTAATTGTTTAAAAATAATCGAACTCCATGCACCGTTCTATGAAGCTTTTTTTAAGTTTAGGACTATTCGTATTTTCTCTGTTTATTAGCTTTAAAACCTTTGCAGGAGAGGGGTTTCGTACGCATTACTCTCCAGCGGGTGCCTTAACTGGCGAAGCAGCTGTGGTCTTAAATGATCGACCAGGTTTTTTTGGGATAATGACAGGCTCATTCATCAATACCGATCAGCTTAATGATAAGGAGGGTAATAACGCTGCTAATCAGAGTGTTTACATCAAATCTTTTCCAAGCATAGCCACTCTTTTTCAAAATGCAACGGGTTCTAACACCTTAAGTGTTGGACAAGCATTTACACAGTCCCAGAGGCAAGTCAATTTGATTGGTGGATATGTGAGTTTAGACTCGTATTGGGGCGGAAAATTGATCGGTGCGGTTAACATTCCCTATGCCAACGTGAGTCGTCAAGTAACCGCAACGGTTGATCCTAATCAAATTGCTCAGTTGCAAGCTTATGCAGTAGCCAACCCCGGTATTGCCGCCAACGTTAATAACACCATACGCGCATTAACTTCACAGGCCGCATCATTGGCTGCAAGCAAGTCTGGCAACGCTGAAGGATTGGGTGATATCCAGTTAACAGGAGCTTGGTCACACTTTAATGGCGTGAATACCAAATATGTGGCAAGCTTCAGTGTCACAACTCCAACCGGGACATTTAATGAAAATTACCCGGTCAATATCGGATTTGGATATTACACGTTCCTACCTGCGATGGCAGTGATTTACCAAGAGAAAGAATGGACGCTGGCTGGGCGGGCTTCCTATGGATATAACACTACGAACAATAGTACCAGTTATAAAAGTGGAGACTTTCTAGCCGTTGAATTATTGGGTGCGTATCGTATGGCTGCTTGGGCAAACATTGGCGTCAATGTGATTCAGTTCAATCAACTCACAGCGGATAGTTTTTCAGGTGCCGTGACTAGTATTTCAACTACCCAAAGCCCTGGTGGCTTGGCATCTCTGCTAGGGACCTCTGTACCAATTGATGATGGGCAAAAGACTACCTTTACGGCAATTTCACCGTTTGTGGTGTTTCCGTTACCCTCAGTTAACTCCCTCTTAACATTTCAATATACCTTCATGCCCGTAGCTAAGGATTCGATTCATGCTAATTTCATGCAAGCCCGTTTGACAACACGTTTCTGATGCATCTCCTGTTCAAACAAGGGATGCTTTCTGCCTGAGCCTGCCTCAAAAACTAGACTCTCGTGACAGATTTTAAATAGTCCTCATCAATCACCATTCCCCAACCAGGTTCTGTTGGCAATGTGTAAATACCATGATTAAATGGCCGTTGTGCTTGATTTGCAATCAACTGATAGAAAAATGGATCCCGCCAAGGTAGCATCACTTCACCATAGAAACCATTGGCAACCCCTGCTGACATCATGAGGCCAAATTGCGGTTCTAAATGTTGCATGACTTTGACACCAAAACAATTGGCAAGAGTTGCAACTCGGCGCCACTCTGTCGGACCACCTCCCCAGCTACCATCAAAATTACAAATATCAATCGCATTGGCTTGCATGAGGTCCCGACACCCAAAGCGGGTTAGCTCGCTTTGACCAGCAGTAATTGGCACGCCAGAGATAGAGCGCACTAAAGGCATTTCTGCTCGATCGTTATCCCATTTGCAGGGTTCTTCTAACCAATCTATGTTTAAATCTTTGGTGATTCTTGTGAATTCCAATGCCTGTGCAATGGTCCATCCTTGGTTCGCATCACAGCCCAAGATGAAGTCATCACCCGCGGCTTTGCGCACGACTTCAACTCGTTTGGCATCTTCGCTCGGTGATTTTCCGCCTAGTTTTAATTTGATGCCGTAAATCCCAAAGGCTTTTAGTTCTTCTACCTCTTGAACCAGTCCTTCTAAATCATTTTTTTCACGATAATATCCGCCTAAAGCAAATACCTTGATTTCTTTTTTTGCGCCACCCCACAGAATATTAATCGGTAAATTGACCAACTTACCGATGGCATCATGTAAGGCACTATCAATACAGGATTGAGCACGCAAGGCGATTCTACGATCCCGTAAAAAAGGTTCTGTCGCTTTTCTGGTAAGTGCCCAAATGTCCTCAAGCGAGGATACAGATTTGCCAATTAAAGCCGGCGCCATTTCTTCTTGAATCATCTGAATCACTGATGCTTGGAGAGCATCGTCATTGCCGTTAAAACATTCACCAATGATGCCTGTATCGGTATGAATCCGAGTTAATATAGTACAACGATGTGAGAGTTTGAGCGTGGAGCCAGTTGCTAAACGCTCCATCTTTACTCTGAGTGGAATCGTTTCAATTCTGATGATTTTTGCTGATACGAGGGGGTGTGGATTGCTCATGTGTTTTCCAAATACTTTATTCAGGTTGTAGCTTTAGTTTTTTAATCAGTTGTGCCCACTTTTGGCTTTCAGCTTCCATAAATTTGCTGAAATCTTCAGGTCCCTGGTAAGCTACAGTGGCACTTTCTTCCGCTAATTTTTTAATGGTTTCAGGCTTGGATAAGATGTCGGCTAAAGTGGTTGATAATTTTTGGATGACTTCTGGTGGCGTTCCAACCGGTGCCAAAATACCCCACCAATTATCGGCGTCATAACCTTTTAAACCAACTTCGCTGGCAGTGGGTACATCTGGTAACACTGCCTGACGTTTATTGCCACTGACTGCGAGTGGTCGTAATCGATCACCTTTGATTAAAGATAAGCCTTGCAAAATTGTCCCTACAGAAATTTGCGCATGACCTGCTGCAACGTCTGCTAGGGCAGCCCCTGCCCCTTTATATGGAACATGGACTAATTGCAGGTCAGCTTGACTAGCGAACATCTCAGTGACTAAATGTTGAGAACTACCAACACCTGAAGAGACGAAATTGACTTGACCAGGACGAGCTTTTGCATAAGCAATTAATTCAGGTAAGGTTTTAACAGGTAGCCCAGGATAAACGCTAATTACTTGAGGCGCTGTGCCAATCCGAGCAATTGGCGCAAAATCTTTGAGTGGGTGGTAGGGTAGTTTCTTATAAAGAGATGCGTTCGCCGTGTGCGGAGTCGAAATCAATAGCAGGGTATAGCCGTCTGGCTTTGATTTGTTAACCAAATCGGTCCCCATGGTACCGCCTGCACCACCACGATTATCAACCACAAATGGCTCACCTAAGCGCTTTGTAAGTTGATCAGCGATAAATCGGCCTACAATATCATTACTGCCACCCGTTGCAAAGGGAATCACTAAACGGACTGAGCGGTTCGGGTAACTAGGATCTGCGTGACTTGACATGGACACGAATAAAAAAAAGGATAGTACCCAATGCAAGGCATTCATTTTGAAGCTTTTTAACATGCGCTAGTCTCTGATTAATTAATTATTAGATACCTATTTTAGTCTATGGAGTTGATGAATTACCATGGTTTGAAAATTACGTATGTATTTCAATTACAGGATCACCCGATCTAAAAATGCTAAAGTATTCCCAAAGAACAACTAAAACTGAACAAAATAGTTCAAATATTAAAAATATCGGGGATTAATCATGAGGCAAGCTTTTCTAATGAAAGTGATTACTTTCATTGCATTCACAGTATTTCATTCAATGGTATTAGCGGCAGAAATAACGCTGAATTCCTATCCCTCTCGACCTGTAAAGATCATTGTGCCTTATGGCCCTGGTGGTGGGTCCGATATTATTATTCGGGCTTTGCAGAATAAACTTGCGGAAAACTTGGGGCAAGCCATCATTGTGGAAAACAAGCCCGGCGCAAGTACGATTTTAGGAACTGATTTGGTTGCTAAAAGTAATCCAGATGGTTATACAGCGCTCATTGTCGATATGGCATTTTTAGTCAATCCAAGTTTATTTACGAAGTTGCCGTATGACAGTCAAAAAGACTTTATTCCTGTCATACAGCTCGTTTCAACACCTTCCATTATGTTGGCATCCACGAAGATGCCTTTCAAAAATCTAAAGGAGTTTATCCAACAAGCCAAACTTGCTCCTGGTAAATTAAGTTACGCCTCTGCTGGTTTTGGTACGGGTGGTCATATGGCTAGTGAGATGCTCAAGGTAGTGGGTGGGATTGATTTAGTACATATCCCCTACAAAGGTGCAGGTCCTGCGATGACAGACACTTTAGGCGGCCACGTAAGTATTCTCTTCACTACCGTTGGCGCAGCAAAACCCTACGTGGAAGCTGGTCAAATACAGGGTTTGGGAATTACGAGTGATAAGCGCTCAGAGGCCTTACCTCAAGTCCCCACTTTTGCTGAATTAGGTTATCCGGAAGTCAATGCCAATATTGTTTGGGGAATATTTTTACCGGCTGGTGTTCCTAAAGAAATTGTGCAAAAACTTAACTTGGCATTTAATGCCAGTCTACAGTCGCCGGAAATGAAGCAACGCTTATCCGAGTTAGGGTTTACGCCGAATGGCGGAAGCGCACAACTTTGGACCTCTGAGGTGCAGAATTTAACGAATAATTGGTCAAAAATTGTGAAACAAGCCAACATTAAGCCAGAGCAATAGTAAGCGGAATCTTGAATTGAATGAATTTATGGTTAATTTTTTAAATAACCTAAAAAACTCAAATAAACTAGTGTAATCTTAATGAAAAAATATCTATTTGGAGATCAAAGTGGCATTACATCCTAGCAGCCTTCCCGCAGTTCTTTCACCAGTTTTGACACCAGTGCAAAGTGATGGCGAAATTTTATTAGAACTCTTTGCTAAGCAATGTGGTTGGTTGCAAAAAAGCAATGTCGGTTTAGCGGTGTTTGGCACCAACTCCGAAGGGAATTCTTTTTCTGCATCTCAAAAGATTAATGCCCTAGAATATTTGGTGAATCATGGCCTAGCAGCGAATCAAATGATGCCTGGTACGGGAGCTTGTGCAGTAGCGGATGCAGTTACCATGACCCGCGCTACTCTTGAACTGGGTTGTTCAGGGGCTTTGATGTTACCGCCTTTTTATTACAAGGATCCCGCAGAGGATGGCTTATTTGCTTACTATGCCCAAATCATTGAAAAGATTGGCAGTGACCAATTAAAAATATATGTTTACAACATTCCACCCGTTGTAAAGTTTGGCATTCCAGTCACGCTATTAGAGCGCCTCGTCGCTGCTTACCCGAATACGGTCGTGGGCATGAAGGATAGTTCCGGCGATTGGGAATATACCAAAGCTTGTTTAGATGCTTTAAGTCCCAAAGGCTTTAGAGTTTACGCTGGTAGCGAAAGTTTTTTACTGAGAACATTAAGAGCTGGTGGAGCCGGGTGCATTTCTGCCACTGCCAATGTGAATCCTGCCGCAATTGCCCATTTAGCGACCCATTGGCAAGATGACAATGCCGATGAGTTACAAGCTGGTTTAGACGTGGTGAGAACGACCTTTGCTAAATACCCGATGATTCCAGCCATGAAAGCTGCATGTGCCAGATACTCAGGTAACAATCAATGGTCTCAATTGTGCCCCCCACTCCTGACCTTACCGCAAGAGACTCAGGAAAAACTTTTTACGGATTTAGATACGATTCAATTTGCTATGCCAGGCCTTTAATTTAGATTCTTACAATTCATCATGCTTAGGAGACGTTCATGAAATTCAAAATAATTAAAACTATCGTGGGTATTACCTTAGGGTTCACCGCTTTAACTTGCCATGTTCAAGCTGAAAATGTTTCGATTGCTACCGGTGGTACTGGCGGGGTTTACTATCCGATGGGTGGCGGTCTAGCAGCTGTCCTCTCGAAGTATTTGCCAACGATGCAAGCTACCGCCGAAGTAACTGGCGGTACCGTAGATAATATTAATTTAGTTGGCTCAGGTAAGCCGTATATTGGTTTTGGAATGACCGATGCTGCTCAAGATGCTTTTGCTGGTCAAGGAAAATTCGTTAATAAGAAACAAAATATTCGTGCCTTATTAGTGCTGTACCCAAATCGGATGCATTTAGTGAGTGTGGAAAGTACGGGTGTGAAATCTGTCGCGGATCTCAAAGGGAAGCATGTCAGTACAGGTAGCCCAGGTAGTGCAACAGAAGTAATGGCTTTCAGATTACTAGAAGCAGCGGGCTTAGATAAAGATAAAGACATTAAAAGAGAGCGCTTGGGTGCTGCTGAGTCGGTGAACGCCATCAAAGACCGCAAGATTGATGCCTTTTTCTGGGTCGGTGGTTTACCAACGGCAGCAGTGACTGACCTTGCTAATTCGCCTGGCATGAAAATTGCCATGGTGGATCATGATGACTATGTCGCCAAAATGAATCAGAAGTACGGCAGCATTTATTTCAAAGATGTGATTCCTAAAGCGATGTACTCTGGTATGGCAAAGGATAATCAAATTGCTTCTGTAGCAAATATCTTATTCGTTAATGCCAGTATGTCAGATAAAGATGCTTACACCATTGTAAAAACCATTTTTGATAAATTGCCTGAATTAATTAACGTGCATTCAGAGTACAAAAATATCAAACTTGAGGCTCAAAAATCGAATGCAGCAGTTGTCCCATTTCACCCTGGGGCCTTGCAGTACTTTAAAGAAAAAGGGGTTAAAGTCGATTAACGCATCTGTATTTGCTGGATGATCCCCACTAAATTAGCACCCATATCAATAAAACTATGACGACACAGACGACTGCATCAACGGAGATTGATGATTTAACGCAAGCACAACTTGATTCTTTTATTAAACAAGAAGAGGGAGATGCAAACGATTACAGGGGGTGGATTGGTGTCGTCATTACGCTCGTTGCGGTGGGGATGTCTTTATTTCATTTATATGCTGCTTACTCGATCGTGCCGACACAAGTTCTGCGTACTGTGCACGTCGGTATCGTCCTGTTTTTAGTTTATTTAAGTTTCCCAATTGCCGCACGATTTAAAAATCGATTAATGTGGTGGGATATTTTGATGGCTTTTGCATCACTTGGGGTGGTCTACTATATTTTGTCAGGTGGGGATGATTTTATGGACCGCAATACTAGTCCAGATCCCTTCGATTTGTATGTTGGTTTAGGTTTTATTTTTCTCATTTTAGAAGCGTTGAGACGTACCAACGGTTTGATTTTATTAGCGGTGACCTTGAGCTTCTTAGCCTATGCATTACTTGGTAACTATTTGCCAGCACCCTGGACACATAAGGGCTACGATGTGTCTCGCTTAGTGGGTTATATGTATATGACCTTGGAGGGCATTTTTAGTACGGCGATTGATGTTTCTTCAACCCTGATCATTCTGTTTACCATTTTTGGCGCCTTCTTACAATTCACGGGAGCTGGTAAGTTCTTTATTGATTTCTCTTTTGCTGCTATGGGTGGTAAAAGTTCAGGAGTAGGACGCACGATTGTGATGTCCTCTTTTTTACTGGGCGGTCCTTCAGGATCTGGGGTTGCGACGACCGTGACAGTGGGTTCCGTTGCCGCTAGTATGTTGAATAAAATTGGTTACGATAAAAATGCGGCGGGCGGACTTTTAGCTGCTGGTGGTTTAGGGGCTATTATTTCGCCACCTGTTCTGGGTGCGGCAGCCTTCTTAATTGCTGATTTTCTTAAAATATCTTATTTAGATGTTTTGCTCATGGCGACGATCCCGACAATCTTGTTTTATCTGGGTTTGTTTGTCATGGTAGAAATTGATGTACGTAAATATTCCCTCCATTTACAAAAAATTGATGCCGTCGATACGGCCTGGAATTTGACCAAAAAATATTGGTACCACTTCTTTTCGTTGATCTCTATTGTGGTCTTTATGTTGGTTGGATTCTCACCCGTAATGGCAGTCTTTTGGGCGACGGTTACTTCAGCGATTTCAAGTATGATTCGCGCTGATACTGCAATCTTGTCATGGGCTTTCATGAAAGGTAAAGAACCCTTTTGGAAGGGTCTGTATCAATCGAACCTCGTGAAAGCTTTAGCGAGTGGCTCAACTGGGGTACTTGCGATTGCTGTGACTTGTGCGGGAGCTGGCCTAATCGTCGGTACTGTCACTTTGACGGGCTTAGGGTTGAAGTTTAGTAGTATTGTGATCCAATATTCAGGCGGCTCTTTATTATTGACCACTATTTTCACTGCGCTGATTGTTTGGATTGTCGGCCTAGCCGTGCCAGTGACCGCTTCCTACATTATCTGTGCGGTGATTGCCGCTCCAGCCCTCATTAATTTAGGCGTGCCAGCTTTTGCTGCACATATGTTTATATTCTATTACGCAGTACTTTCCGAGGTTTCCCCACCAACTGCTTTATCGCCATTTGCTGCCGCTGCCATTTGTAAAGGTGACCCCTACAAGACGACTTTACAAACCTGGAAATATGTTGCCCCAGCAATCTTGGTACCGTTTATGTTTGTGTTGGATAAATCTGGTGTCAGTTTATTGTTGATGGGTTCAACCACCGCGCTTGCAAGTGCGAACTGGTTCATGATTTTTGAATCTTTTGCGACGGCAGTGATTGGGGTCATTGCACTTGCGGGTGGTTTGCAGGGGTGGTTTATTGTGAAAGATAATTTCGTTGAACGCTGGATGTTGATTTTGTCAGGCGTTGCTTTAGCCTACCCATCCTTCGAAGCTGACATCGTTGGTATCGTTGGTTTTATTGTGGTAATTGTTCTGCAGGTTCTAAGAAAAAATCGTCAATCGCCACAGCCATCGTAGTGAAAATGAAGTGTTAGATGAATTGCACCTGCTTCTTGGGTGAGTTAGAGCTGTTTGGAATAAAATCATCTTTAGAAAAATTACTTCATTACTTTCGGAAAGAATCAGATGTCTAATGCATTATCTAAACCAGTCATTGTCTGTGGTGGAGGTATTGGTGGTCTTGCCGCAGCACTTGCCCTGACAAAACAAGGCTTTAAAGTGTTAGTTTTAGAGCAAGCTGCTGAGCTGGGTGAGATTGGTGCTGGAGTCCAGTTCGGGCCGAATGCCTTTGCTGCCTTAGATGCACTTGGGGTTGGTGAGCGTGGACGAGCTCGCGCTGTTTATACCGATAACATGGCGATGTATGATGCCGTCGATGAATCATTAGTTGGGGAAATTCAAACTGGTAAAGAATTTATTGAATTTTTTGGCAATCCCTATGCAGTTTGTCATCGTGCTGATGTGCACTTGTCATTGTATGAAGGTGCGTTAGAGACCGATCGGATACAAGTGAAGACAGCTACGACGGTTGAGCGCGTTGAGCAACATGCACAGGGCGTAACGGTCATTGATGCGCAAGGTCATCGTTATGAGGGTTTAGCCGTGATTGGTGCTGACGGCGTGAAATCCGTGATTCGAGAGCAATATGTGGGAGATCAGCCGAGAGCTTCTGGTCACGTGGTATATCGCGCGGTCGTGGATAAAAAAGATTTTCCAGTCGATTTGCAATGGAATTCGGCCAGTATTTGGGTCGGGCCCAATTGCCATCTCGTGCATTATCCGCTGCGTGGCGGAGAGCAATATAACGTCGTAGTTACTTTCCATAGTCGTCAAAAAGAAGAGTGGAGTGTAACGACGGGTAGTTATGCTGAAGTTGAAACCTACTTTCAAGGAATTAGCCCTAAAGCGAGACAGTTGATTCAATTACCAAAGTCTTGGAAGCGCTGGGCCACGGCCGATCGCGATCCGATTGCCCAGTGGACCTTTGGTAATGTCACCCTTCTCGGCGACGCAGCGCATGCCACCCTCCAATACCTTGCTCAAGGCGCCTGTATGGCGATTGAAGATGCTGTAACGCTTGGCGAAGCCTTAAAAGTCTGCGATACCATCCATGATTTAGATTTTGCTAAAGCATTTGATTTATATCAGCGTTCCCGCATCACTCGAACCGCTAGAATTGTTCTGGGGTCTAGGGAGATGGGGCGTATTTATCATGCTAGTGGGGTGGAGAGATTAGTACGGAACTCATTGTGGGCAGGGCGCACGCAACAAGAGTTTTATCAAGCCTGTCAGTGGTTATATGGCTGGAAAGTGGATAATTGTTTAGTTAAAAGTTAACTCATTTGGGAGAATAGTTTGAGAGACTTAGGAAAGTTAGAAGATTTACCTCAAGAATATCGTGATGCGTTAACCGAGCAAAATTTGGTACCACTCTGGCCAAGTCTGCGAGGGGTCATGCCTCCTCACAAGCCACAACCAAGAACCCAGGCGACAGTATGGCGTTATGCCAATATCAAACCATTACTGATTGAGGCTGGCGAGTTAACGCCGATTGAAAAAGCCGAAAGAAGAGTCTTAGTGTTAGCAAATCCGGGGCATACTCTGGAAAAAATGCAGGCAAGCTCAGCGATTTATTTAGGGATGCAGTTGTTGCTACCTGGTGAATGGGCGCCGGCTCACCGACATACTCCAAATGCGATTCGAATGATCGTAGAGGGGGAGGGAGCATACACAACTGTTGAGGGAGAAAAGTGCCCGATGAGTCGTGGAGATCTGATCCTTACACCCACTGGTATGTGGCATGAACATGGCCATGACGGTACGGAGCCTGTGATTTGGTTAGATGTATTGGATCTACCGATTGTGTATTACATTGAAGCTTCTTACCATGAAGAAAGTGGTAAACAAGAACAGATTAAGAAATCTGACGAATCTAAATATCGTTTCGGTGGCGTGGTACCTACGCCGATGTTTGAACGTTCAGAGAAGCGTTACTCCATGTACCGATATCCATGGTGCGACGTTCGCCAAACCTTGGTGACCATGGGACAAGACTTCCCGGAGACAGATTTAATACAGGTAACTTACATTAATCCAGAGACAGGATTAGATGCTGAAAATATCTTAGGTTTTTACGCAATGATGATTCGCCCTGGTCAAAAGGTTTCATTACCGGTAAGGTCTCCGGCGATGGTCTTTCATATGATTGAAGGTGAATCGGTCGTCGCGATTGCCCAACAAACCTATCAAATGGGTCAAGCTGACACATGTTGTGCCCCAGGTTATACGCCGATTCAAATTGAAAACCCATCGAGTTCACAACCTTGTTTTATTTTTATTACGGATGAAACCCCCCTTCATAAAAAACTTGGGGTGTTTGAAAATCGTACCAAACAAGCCCGATAACATTTGAAAGTCGAATATGCAACTATATAGTTTTTTTAGAAGTGGTACTTCCCATCGATTACGCATTGCCTTGAATTTAAAAGGTTTAGAAACTGAGTACTTACCGGTAGATTTACGCAAAGAGGCACACTTTAGTGAAGCATTTCGGCAAATCAATCCGCAGGGCTTTGTACCGGCCTTAATTGTCGGTGATGAAGTCTTGACACAAACTCCAGCAATTATTGAGTGGTTAGAAGAAACGTATCCAAACCCTGCATTACTACCAAGCGATAGTAAGCAAAGAATCTATGTGCGTACTTTGTCGGCTATTGTGGCTTGCGATATGCACCCCTTAAACAACCGTAGGGTCCTCGAGAGACTGCGTAAGGTCTTAGGTCAAAATGAAGCAGCGATTAATGAATGGTGTCAAACTTGGATTATTGATGGTTTCAATGCCTTTGAAGCCCAGCTCAGTAGGCACGGATACTATGGAAAATTCTGTTGTGGCGATACTCCAAGCTTAGCAGACGTGTATTTGATTCCACAAGTTGAAAGTGCCTTACGCTTTAATGTGGACATCACTGCTTGGCCAATCATTGCAAATATCAATCAACACTGTTTAAGTATGCCAGAGTTCCAACGGGCTCAACCTAGTGTCCAGCCAGATGCCTAGTGGTTTGATACGCCAGTAGGATCAAGCATACGACGGAGCTCTAAACAGAAATAGGCGTGCGCAGTTTTGAGACGAGCTTCGTTAATTACCCATTGGTAATGAAGAGAATAATTTTGTTTTGAATTGGCTGACTTACTGAGGATGGTGTTACAGAGGACTTACTTACTGAGTAATAATTGAAGCAACAATTATTGGGTATTGACGAGAAAAACTTTACAGACTGGGCTTATAAGATTTGTTATTGCTAGTCTTGTGGTGTTTTTTCTAAATTGAATTAGTTAAACGCGAAGTTATCTTCTAGGATATTGCCGATGACAACCTTTGGATTTGGACTACCTAGCAAAGTTTTCTTAATTAAATCGCCACGCTTAAGAACGTTACCATTGCTATTGCTATTACTCTTCGCAATAAAAATGTGCGTTTTGTTTTTACCGACGACGACTTGTAAGAATTTATCTCTACTAGCAATAGAAACACCATCGCAGTACAACTTCACTTTGTCTTCATCCCATGATCCAGAAGAATAGAGACTTTCTTTGAAATGCGATTTGATCCACTCAAGATAGCTGTCTACCGAATTGCGTAACTCTAAATCTTGTCGCTGCTCGTTTATTTTTTGCATATAAGTTTTATTTGTTAGCATGAAATACCCCCCTTGATACTGCTTACGAACTACATCAAACCCTGTGTTTGATAAAAAAATACTACTAGTAGATAGTATATATTTTTTTAGAATATTTTGTAAGTTATTAATCAAAAAACTACTGTTTTTTGATTAATAAGGGGACCCTTTTAATTCGTCTTTGAAACCTAAGTAAGTCTTTGAAAATAAAGTAAAAAAATGTAGCTTTAAACTTTGATTATTATAATATATTAATCGATAAATAATAACCTTTATATATTTTAAAACTAATTCAAGAAAAATGCATCTATTAATCTGTTAAATCGGTTAAATGAATCACGTTATTTTGTTAAATCGATTCACCATATGAAATTATTATGGATCAATCAATGCAACGTGATTTTTTAAAATCTCATCCATCATCACTGGATTCATTATTGGGCTGTCCATCCGCCATCAATCGGAATCATCGAGCCAGTGATGGAGGACGCAATATCGGAAGCTAAAAACCCTGCTAATGCGGCAACTTCTTCAATCGTCACGAATTTTTTAGTGGGTTGTGCATGTAACATCACATCATTAATCACTTGCTCTTCAGTAATACCTCTGGTTTTTGCTGTCTCTGGGATTTGTTTTTGGACAAGTGGGGTCCAAACGTAACCAGGACAAATTGCATTCATGGTAATGCCAAAGGTTGCCGTTTCAAGAGCTACAGTTTTTGTGAGCCCTGCGATACCGTGTTTCGCGGTTACATACGCTGACTTGTAGGGAGAAGCCACCAAGGCATGAGCTGATGCAATATTAATGATTCGCCCCCATTTTTTTTCTTTCATTTTTGGCAATGCGCAGCGAATGGTATGAAAACTTGCCGAAAGATTAATGGCTAAGATAGCATCCCATTTGTCTACTGGAAAGTCTTCAACGGGTGCAACTTGTTGGATGCCGGCATTGTTCACCAAAATATCAATAGAGCCAAATTCAGCTTCAATCGACGCAATCATCTGTTCAATTTCTGAAACTTTTGCAGCATCTGCACCGTAGTAACGCACCTTGACACCATATTGCTCTGAAATACTACTGCGTAATGTCTCGATGGCGTTTGCATCACCAAAACCATTCAAAATCACGTTATGACCTAGGCTAGCAAAATGTTTTGCAATTCCTTCACCAATACCACTCGTTGAACCAGTAACTAAAACAGTTTTAGCATTCGACATAAATCTTCCTTTTTTTGAATGACGCAAAATGGTGAAAAATTGAGAGGAGAAGCAGACAAAATATACCGCTCCCCTATTATTTGATGATATCAAAATCCATGCAAAGTAGCCTTTTATGATGTGCCATAAAAATGCATTTTATTAAATTTCACTAAAGTGTAATAAATAATTGGGAAACTTAAGAAGATTTGAACTAATTTGAGGAATGCTATGCCGAATTCTGATATATCGAAGCGAATGCATGAAGAAATGCTGGACAGTCTTGACGAAGAGCTTGAGATGGAGTTGGATGATGCACGTCTTGGCGATCCTGATTCAGTTGAATCCCGTGAAAAAAGACTAACCTACTTTAGAGAGTTGTTGCGCTTACAAGGCGAGTTAGTGAAGTTGCAAGATTGGGTAGTGCATAAAAAGTTGAAAGTTGTCGTTCTATTTGAGGGACGCGATTCAGCCGGTAAGGGTGGGGCGATCAAACGGATTACCCAGCGCTTGAATCCACGCGTATGTAGAGTGGCAGCGCTGCCAGCTCCTAACGAACGCGAACGGACCCAATGGTATTTTCAGCGTTATGTGTCCCATTTACCGGCTGGCGGTGAAATTGTCTTGTTTGACCGAAGTTGGTATAACCGTGCTGGCGTTGAAAAGGTCATGGGCTTTTGCACGGATGAACAATCCGAACAGTTTTATAACGACGTGCCTGAGTTTGAAAATATGTTACTTCGATCTGGCATTATTCTGATCAAATATTGGTTTTCAATTTCCGATGATGAGCAGCACCTGCGTTTTATGATGAGAATTAACGATCCATTAAAACAATGGAAGCTTTCGCCGATGGATCTGGAATCTCGAGCACGTTGGGAGATGTATACAAAAGCAAAAGAAACGATGTTGGAAAAAACTCATACACCATCCTCGCCCTGGTGGCTAGTCGCCGCCAATGATAAAAAACGAGCCAGAATTAACTGTATTAGCCACCTTTTATCCCAAATTCCATATGAGGAAGTGGAACATCTACATATTGAATTACCAGAACGGGTGCATAACCCCGATTACATTCGTGGGCCAATCCCTATGGAGATGTATGTGCCAGATCGTTTTCAAGATTAGGTGCAGCAAAACCAGATAAAAACCGCTTTAAACAGGCGGTTTTTTTCATTTAAACAACTATTTTGGAGTAAAGTAGAACAATTATTAAAATAGACAAAATATATTTAAATATAAAGGGGGATATGACATGAATAAGCCTTTAACCATGGCGCAAACAAAGAGACCTGGCGTCTTAGCTGTTCACTCGCTAGATGAATTTGTCATTGCCGTGCCTGATTTAGAAGTTGCTGCAGAATTTTATTCGTTGTTTGGCTTGCGGGTAGAGCGTGAAGGCAATGCTCTCGGACTTTATACCTTCGATACAACGCACCGTTATGGCCGAGTCATTTTGGGCGCGAAGAAACGTCTTCAGTGGTTAACGATGGGTGTGTATGCGGAAGATTTTGATGCGTTCAAAGAGCATTTCAAGTCCTTAGGTATTCAAACTGTCGAATCATTGGATCCAACGAGTTCTGATGGGATTTGGATTAAAACTCCAGATGGCTTTCCTGTGCAAATTAAGGCTTGTCAAAAATCATCTCCCTCCATGCCACCGATGAGAACTTTTGCTCCAGAGTCAAATGGTGCTGGTAGATCCCCGAATAAATCCAAGGTAAAAAAAGTTCATCCGCAGTATTTATCCCATGTATTGTTGTTTACCAAATCAGTGACTGCGTCATTGGCCTTTTACGAAAATGTACTCGGCTTAAGACTCTCCGATTCTGCTGGCGATGACTTAATTGCTTTTGTACATTCACCACACGGCAGTGACCATCACTTACTCGCTTTTCTAAAGTCCGACGATTATGGCTTTCATCATGCGAGTTGGGCCGTTGAGTCGATTGATGCTGTTGGCCTAGGGTCCATGCAGATGGCAGCGGCGGGCTTTAAAGAAGGCTGGGGTGTGGGGCGTCATGTGTTGGGATCGAATTACTTCCGTTATATTCAAGATCCATGGGGCGGTTTTTGTGAATATAGTTTTGATATCGATTTTGTGCCCCATACGATTGATTGGCCTGCCGCGAACCATCCACCAGATGACTCTTTATACGCCTGGGGTCCGGATGTGAAGCCTGACTTTGGTTTGAATTATGAAGCAAGCGGCAAAGAGTTTGTTTCTAACCGGGCCTAATTTTAAAAACAAGTAGAGAAGTGATCAAACTCTTATCAGGATGATTGCTGCAAAGAACACATAACATAAGTTAAAAAACCTTTTTAGGAGATAGTAATGATTTTTGTATTTCATTTGATTGACAAGCCAAATGCTAGCGCTATGCGTCTAGAGTTACGTCCTATTCACAAAGAGTATCTCGCTAAAATGGCGGACCGCGTTGCTTTCGCGGGCCCTTTAAAGTCTGATGATGACCAAGAAATGGTTGGCAGCATGCTAGCGATTGACTTCCCGGATCGTGCATCTGCCAATGAGTGGATTCGTAATGAGCCATTTACGAAAGCGGGTGTCTATGCCACCGTGAGCGTATATCCATTTGAGAATTTATGGCCCCAAAAAGTTGGATTTCCACCAAGCCTATAAAAGGAAATAACAAGATGCTCAACCCTTTTGAACAGTGTCGTGAGTTAAGTTGTTCTTGTAACGGTATTCAGTTGCATGATGGTCAAGAAAGCAAGCCAACTAGAAGAAGTTTTATGAAGCAATTGGGGGGTATCAGTGCCGGCGCTGCAATTGGTGGTGCGAGTGCTCTGAATTTTGGTTCCGCATTGGCGGCTGATACTCAAGTAATTGATACGCATCATCATTTTTATTCGCCCTCCTATCAAAAAGCTTGGTTGGATTGGGATGATCAAAATAATATCCCGCATTTCCCAACCCAAGTAGCATGGACGCAAGATAAAGCGGTGGAAGCGATGGATGCTGGTGGCGTGAAAAAATCAATTTTATCCTTAGCTTCGACTCCTGGAGTTTGGTTTAACTTTGATTTGCCCCGGATTATCGATATTGTTCGCGAAGTCAATGAGTATGGTGCTGGGATGGTTAAAAAATATCCTGGAAGATTTGGGCTATTTGCGGCGATTCCAATGGTTGATGTGGAAAGCTCTTTGCGTGAAATCAAGTATGCATTTGATGTGCTCAAAGCCGATGGGGTTGGTATTCAAACGAATTACGGCGATAAATGGCCTGGTCATCCCTCTTTTGCACCCATTTTTGAGGAGTTAAATCGTCGTAAAGCGGTCGTTTATTTCCATCCTTTAACCGCAACCTGTTGTGGCAGATTGAATACCGGTACTTACGGTTCCGTGATTGAGGTACCACATGACACCACCAGAGCAGTAGTGAATTTACTTTTAACTGGCTCATTGCTCAAATTTAGAGATATTAAGTGGTTGTTTTCGCATGCTGGCGGTACGATTCCAATGCTCGCTGGTCGGATTAACTACTTCCATGGGAATAAAGAATCTACGGCAAAATTTGCTCCAGATGGGATTGAGGCAGAGTTGAAGCGACTGTATTATGACACGGCGAATGCGACGCATCCTGCCAGTATGGCAGCACTCTTGAAGTTGATTCCACCAACCCAAATTACCTATGGTAGTGACTATCCTTATGTACCAATTGCTACCCAAGTTGAAGCATTAAATCAGCAAGGGTTTAGTAAAGAGTTACTTGAACAGATAAAATATCGGAATGCTCAGGCTTTATTAACTAAAAGCTAAATTGAAAATGAGTTAAGGATTCGCTTTTTATAGTTTTAGATTTTTCATTTTTTATAAGGAATTACAATGAGATTTGTACGTTTTAAGACCCCAGACGGTCATCCTGCACTTGGCGCTAGAGTTGGTGATGAAGTTGTTAACTTAACCGAACTCGGTTTACCTGGAACGCTTGACGAGTTATTACGTCACGGTGCTGCAGGGATGGCTTCTGCAAAAGCTGCATTAGAAAAAGCAACTACACGTCTGCCTTTATCTAGCGTACAGTTAATGGCTCCGCTACACCATCCTCATAAAGCATTTGCAATCGGTTTAAATTATATTGACCATGCACATGAAGGTAATTTCACACCCCCAACCCAACCTGTTTTATTTCATCGCTATCCAACTTCATGGGTTCCTCATGGCGTTGCCATTGAGCGTCCAAAGGCTTCGGTTGAGTTTGACTATGAAGGCGAAATTGTTGCCATCATTGGTAAGGGTGGTAAATACATCTCTAAAGAAAACGCACTTGATCACGTAGCTGGATACAGTCTGTTTAATGACGGATCCATTCGTGATTTCCAATTCCGCTCAAGTCAGTGGATGTGGGGAAAGAACTTTGATCGTAGTGGTGGTTTTGGACCAGAATTTATTACAGCTGATGAATTACCTCCAGGTGTGGTTGGTCTAGATATCGTGACCCGTTTGAATGGTCAAGTCATGCAAAAAGCCAATACTCGCGATATGATTTTTGATGTGGCTACTTTAGTAGCTGCTTGCTCTGAAGGCATGGAATTGCATCCTGGCGATATGATTATTACAGGCACACCTGCAGGTGTTGGCTTCGCAAGAAAGCCACCTGTATTTATGAAAGCTGGTGATGTTTGTGAAGTGGAAGTTGAAGGCATGGGCATTTTAAGTAACCCAGTCATCGACGAAGCATAAGAATTATTTTATTTTTGACAAGTAGACTCTTTAGTTTCTAAAGAGTCTTTTTTTAAGAGAGCAACATGAGAATTTTTACATTTGAAAAAGCTGGAAAGTCCACCATTGGATTGTTAAAGAATGAGCAAGAATATATTGATTTAGAGTTAGCTGGCTATGCCCATGCAAACGATATGGTTGAGTTACTCTCCCAAGCAGACTGGGAAACTTCGTTAGCAGAAATTCAGAAGAATGCTCCAGCAGCTTCTATTAAGCCGCTTGCTGGCACAAAATATGATATTTTGGTGGCGAACCCAAGCAAGATTATTTGCGTTGGTCTCAATTATGCGGACCACGCTAAAGAAGGTGGTCATGCGATCCCTGATCACCCGAGTTTTTTCATTCGCGTGAACTCTTCACAAGTTGCTCACAACCAACCAATGTTAGTACCAAAGCAATCTTCAGAGCGCTTTGATTATGAAGCAGAGTTGGCTGTAGTGATTGGTAAAACAGCGCGTCACCTAACGGCTGAAAATGCCTTGGATTGTGTGGCTGGTTATTCTTGCTATAACGATGGCTCTGTAAGAGACTTCCAGCGCAAGGGTACGCAATGGACTTTGGGTAAAAACTTTGACAAGACGGGTAGCTTTGGTCCATGGTTAGTGACTAAAGATGAGTTGCCAGCGGGTGGTGATGGTTTGAAAATTCAAGCGCGTTTGAATGGTCAAGTATTACAAGATGGTAATACTTCTAACTTTTTATTCTCAGTTTCTCAAGTACTCGTGATTTTGACTGAAGTGATGACTTTAGAACCTGGTGATGTCATCATCACTGGTACACCTGCAGGTGTTGGATATGCTAGAAAACCTCCTATTTTCATGAAAGAAGGGGATGTTTGTGAGATTGAGATTGAAAAAATTGGTATTCTCAGCAACCCGATTGCAAACGCTTAAGAACGATTTCTTATAACCTATCTTGTACCTTACTGATGGATTGTGAATCAAACAATGACTGAAACCCAAAAACAACCAGCGCCGATTCAATTGTATTCATGGGCAACCCCGAATGGCCATAAAATCCACATCATGTTGGAAGAGTGTGGGCTGCAACTTGGCCGCGACTGGGATGTCCATGCGATTGATATTGGTAAAGGGGATCAATTTAAGCCTGAATTTTTAAAGATCAGCCCTAACAATAAGATTCCAGCCATGGTTGATTTTGCAGGACCGAATAATCAACCGATTAGTCTTTTTGAATCGGGCGCTATTTTGATGTATTTGGCTGCGAAAACAGGGAAATTCATGCCAAAGAATGATCATGATCGTTTCAAAGTACTCGAATGGTTAATGTTCCAAATGGGTGGTGTTGGTCCGATGTTGGGCCAAACCCACCATTTCAGAATGTATGCGCCAGAGAAAATTGAATATGCAATCAATCGTTACTCGAATGAGACTAAGCGGATTTATGGCGTGATTGAAAAACAATTGTCACAACATCCATTCATCGCTGGGAGCGAATACTCGATCGCTGATATTGCCATTTTCCCATGGTTACGTTCATGGAAAAATCAAGGCGTAGAAATTACGGACTATCCTCATTTATATAAATGGTTTACCCAAATTAGTGAGCGACCAGCTGTGATGCGCGGTGTGGAAGTCTTGCAAAGTTTAAGAGCGCCAACCCATGATGCTCAGTCAAAAGAAAATTTATTTGGTGCTACGCAATATAAAAAACACCAATAATAGTTGTTTGTCGCTTATCTTCCAACCTGCACAGATTCGATATCCTTGCAGGTTTTTTCTTGAAAAGATCTGCCAATGAGTCGCTTTGATCAAATTATTTCGCGCTATCAAACTAACTCCGTAAGGTGGGATAAATTCGCCAAAGAGGTGATTCCACTCTGGGTCGCCGACATGGATTTTTCGGTACCAGAGTGCGTCACTGCGGCACTAGAAAAACGTATCAAGCATCCTATTTATGGCTATACCTATGCCTCAGAGGAATTGAAAGAAGCAATTCAAGATTATTTGTTCAAGCGCTATCAGTATGTGATTCAAAAAGACTGGTTAGTCTTTCTGCCAAGTGTGGTGAGTGGACTGCACATGACCGCTAGAAATTTACTCAAAGAGGGTGAGCATGCCCTCATCCCCAGACCTGCATACCATCACTTTAAAATGGCGTTAGAGGGGGCGAAGCATTCTTATAGTAGTTACACATATGTCTTGCAAAATAATCGTTGGCTGATAGACCTTGATGGATTAAAGAACCTCATTCAGCCAAATACTCGCTTACTCATGTTGTGTAACCCGCATAATCCAGGCGGCACCGTTTTGAGTGCCGAAGAGATTGCTCAGATCAATGAGATTGCACGAGAACATCAACTTATGATTTGTGCCGATGAAATCCATGCGGATTTGATACTGGATGCCAATAAGATACATGTGCCAATTGGCAAAGGTCTGGATCCTGAGGAAGCAACGAATGGACTCACGATGAGTTTAATGTCACTCAATAAAACCTTTAACTTTCCAGGTATTGGTCTCGGTTGGGCGGTAATACCCAATGCGACTTTACGCAAACAATTTGCCAAAGATTTACATACCTTGATCCCTGGTCCCAATGCCTTCGCTTTTGAAGTAAGTCTTGCCGTCATGCAAGGTGGACAGGTATGGCATGTGGAATTACTAGAATATCTTCGTCAGAATCGAAGTATTGTGCAACAGTGGGTGGATCAACACCCGAACTTGAGAATGGCGGAGCTAGATGCGACTTATTTGGCTTGGATTGATGCGAGTAGAGTTGATTCTAAACAGCTTACAGAAGATTTTTTAAATGCTGGAGTAGCGATCTCACCAGGTCAGCAATTTGGCGCACATGATTTTTTTCGTCTCAATTTTGGCACCAGCCAAGCCGTTTTAAAGCAAGCTTTAGAGAGAATGTCTCAGGCGCTTAAAAAATCCGCACCATAAATTTTTAATAAGGTACCGAGGATGCAAAGTTTACGATCAAGATACTATTATTACCAACTGAAACGCAAACTCGCGCAAATGAAAACGTTGACTTTTGAGCAGCGTAGATTAGCCTATGATCAACTGGCCTTAGAGCGCGGAAATTTCGCTAAAGAAGTGACGATCGAGCGGAAAAGTTTTGGGATCTATGCGGGTGACATGATCCAAGCAAAAGTACATAAAAGCCGTGGGATTATTATTTATCTGCACGGTGGTGTCTATGCATTAGGGTCGGCATTATCGCACCGCGCGGTTGGGACTCATTTAGCAAAAGAGAGTGGGGCTGATGTCTTTATGTTTGATTATCCGCTTGCGCCCGAGCGACCTTACCCAGCCGCTTTATATGACACAGTTGGACTGTATCGCCATTTACAACATGCCTTTATTGATCGACCGATTGCCTTTGCTGGAGACTCTGCTGGGGCGGGGCTAGCCATTGGCGCTGCATTGGTTTTAAGAGACGCGAATGATGTGATGCCAGTGGCCTTGGGCTTATTGTCCCCATGGACAGATTTAACCCATAGCAATCCATCCCATCAAACGAAGCGAGCGGTAGATCCATTTTTTTCTGATCCTCAGCGCTTAGTGAATGCCGCAAAAACCTATGCAGGCGAACACTCCTTATCTGATCCACTGATCTCAGCTCAATTTGCTAATTTAAAAAATTTGCCACCGATGCTGATTCAAGTCGGCGATTATGAGGCTCTTTTAGATGATGCAATTGTTTTACATCGCCTAGCTATTGAGGCAGGTGTGCAAGCACAGATTCAAATCTGGCCAAAAATGTGGCATGTCTGGCAATTGCTAACGGGGATGATGCCCGAGGCAACTACAGCAACTAAAGACTTAGGTCAGTTTTTAAATCAACAGTTTCAGTAAAGTCGTTCTTGCATTTTGATCAGACTAGTCAATACTGTATTGATTGGCGTTGGTAAGTTCAATAAGACGCCTTTTGCTTGGGCTAAGCCATTTAACTCGGCAATTTCAGTGGGTCGTTTTGCCATGACATCTTGAGCCATAGAGGATTTTTGCAAAGGCCATTGGATGGCTACTTGTTGAATCTGATGGGAGATTGCTGCCTCATCTAAAGTAATCTTCTCAGCCTTAGCAAGCGCGAAGCACTCGTTGACGATAGAGTTGATGATTTCTGACAGATGCGCTTGCTGCATTAAATCTTGATAGGCGATTTGTCCAAGTGCAGAAAGCGCATTAAAGGCACAATTGATGATCCATTTACTCCATAGGTCTTGGGTGATATTCGCTGAGATCTTTACCGGAATATTGGCTTTATGAAACATGTCGGCAAGTGCTTGCAACGCATCCTGATGAGCCGCTGTGTCACCTGGTCGACCCAGTACAAGATGCCCCCCACCTTGGTATGAAACTGTATTGTCCGAGGTCATTGCAAGGGCAGCATAAATCATGGCAACATCAACCGGACGACCGAATACTTCCGACAGTCGCTGCGCATTTTGCAAACCATTTTGCATACTAAGTACCATGGTATTGGTGGATAAAAATGGCTTGATCTGGTTGGCGATAGCAGTCGATTGATTTGCTTTCACACAGATCAATAGAGCATTCGCTTCTCGAATGCGTTGAATATCATCAGTAACCTGAATCTTCAGATGTTGGGTATGAGTAGACCATCGAATATTGAGCCCTTCGGTTTGTAATATTTTGGCGCGCTTGGATTTTGCGAAAAATAAGACCTCTTGACCACTGGCAGCGAGTAAACCGCCATAGTAGCAACCGACAGCACCGGCACCAAGAATAGCAATCATGGGTTCTGCCAGCCAAAATTAATTTTCAAGATCTGGTTCATCTAAAAAAATTTCCTGCAAATCATTTAAAAACTGTAAGCCAAGTGTCGTGGCTTTGAGTTGATTGAGATTGCTATCTAATAACTTTTTTTCGATAGCATCATTAATGGCTGACATGATGTGAGTGAGTTCAATACCGGTTCGATCGCTAAAGTAATGGCTTGGCACACCATCAATTAAGCGTAGGGCATTGAGCATAAATTCAAACGGCAGTTCTGAGCCTTGAACAACTCTCTCCTCAATCAAGGCTTTACTTGGTGAGTAAATATCTTTTAAATAAGTTTCGGGATGACGTTCTTTGACGGTGCGTAAAATCTGCTGAGCGGATGAGACTTTCCCGTGAGCTCCAGCACCGATCCCTAAATAATCTCCAAAAGCCCAATAATTCAGATTATGCTGACAACGTGCATTGGGCTTTGCAAAGGCTGAAATTTCATAACGTCCATATCCAGCAATTTGCAAGGCTTCTAATAGTTTGTCTTGCATGTCATAGGCGGTGTCCTCATCTGGAATTGATGGTGGAAATTTGGCAAAATAGGTGTTAGGTTCTATCGTTAAATGGTACAAAGATAAATGTCCAGTATCAAAGCTCAAGGCCTCTTCGAGATCTGCAAGTGCTTCCTCAACGGTTTGATCCGGCAGAGCGTACATTAAATCGATATTGACTTTAGGGAAGTATTGTTTCGCCAGCGTAATGGCTTTTCTGGCCTCATCGGCGCGATGGATACGTCCTAAACGACTTAAGTGTTGATCATTAAAGCTTTGGATCCCCAGTGAGATACGATTCACACCACTTGCAGCATAAGCGGCAAAATTTTCAGATTCAACAGAACCTGGGTTAGCCTCTAAAGTGATCTCAATATCTGCATCCATCGGGATACGTGCCCTGACAGCGGCGAGTAAATAGTCTAAGCCTGCTCCAGAAATCAGGCTAGGGGTTCCTCCACCAATAAAAATGGAACGAATCCGCCGGCCCCATACTAAAGGTAAGGAGTGCTCTAAATCCAAAATTAAGGCATCAATGTATCGCGCCTCTTGACTGGCAAATTGGTCTTGAGCTGGGGCCTGATGCGAATTAAAGTCGCAGTAGGGACATTTTTTCTCGCACCAAGGGAAGTGAATATATAGTGCCAGCGGAGGCAAAGAAGTTAATTGCGTTCCAACTGCGTTGCGCGCATTTTTTTTTAACCAAAGAATCGGTTGTTCAAGGGGTTGACTCATCGAACGGATTGATCCATTAACGCCTGAATCAGTTGCTCAGTGGCTAAAGCACGATGACTCAAAATATTTTTTAACTCCATCGAGATTTCGGCCACGGTTTTTTCGAAAGCCGGCAAATAAAAATGGCAATCATAGCCAAATCCACCATGGCCACGTGCATCATCAATCACTTCACCATGCCATTGTGCCGTGACAATCATCGGCTCTGGATCTTTGGGGTGTTTAATCAAGACGAGTGCGCAGACATATCTCGCATTTCTATTGGCGACACCTTGTAGATTCCTAATTAATTGCTGATTATTTGCTTGGTCGCTAGCTTGCTCTCCCGCATACCTGGCTGAAAAAATGCCAGGCGCATCATTTAAGGCCGACACGCAAATCCCCGAATCATCTGCTAATGCTGGCAACCCACTGGCCAGACTTGCATGTCTGGCCTTTGCTAGAGCGTTTTCGACAAAGGTCAAAAAAGGTTCGTCTGCAGCCGGTATTTGTAAATCTCCCTGAGGAACGACATTGAATCCTAATGGCGCCAATAGACGAGAAAACTCCTCCACTTTGCCTTGGTTATTGCTAGCCAAGACGATCTTTTCAGAGCCAATGAAATCAATAATCGCTTGCTTATTTAATTCTGTTGTCATCATTTAATGTTGGGCAAGCGCTTCCTTTTGGATTTCGACTAAGCTTTTAATACTTTGGGTGCCAAGTTCTAATAATTGCAAAAGTTCTGCTTGCGAGAAGGGATATCCTTCAGCGGTACCTTGAATTTCAACAATTCCACCTTTGCCCGTCATGACGATGTTCATATCGGTATCGCAAGCAGAATCTTCCGAGTAATCGAGATCGGTCACAGGGGTTCCTTGATAAATACCAACGGAGATCGCCGCAATGTGATCCAGGATTGGATCCTGCGTGATGAGACCTTTGGCCAATAATTGATTGACTGCATCCCTAGCTGCCACAAAACCACCAGTAATTGATGCCGTTCTGGTACCACCATCCGCTTGAATAACATCGCAATCAATATGAATGGTTCTCTCTCCAAGCAGTTTTAAGTCAAAAACGCTTCTTAAAGAACGGCCAATCAAACGTTGAATCTCTTGGGTTCGTCCGGATTGTTTACCTCTAGCTGCTTCACGGTCATTTCTAGTATGGGTGGATCTGGGCAACATGCCGTATTCAGCAGTGACCCAACCTTCGCCTTTGCCCTTTTGATGAGGCGGAACTTTTTCTAAAACACTCGCTGTGCAAAGTACTTGGGTATCACCAAAGGCAATTAAGACAGAACCCTCAGCATGTTTCGTAAATCCTCGTTGGATTTGAACCTTACGAAGTTCGTTATTGAGTCTTTTGCTAGGTCGAATGGAGTTTGTCATCATCTTTTTAATAGGAGAGTAAGGGTTGTGGTGCGTCTTGCACTAATTTAACAATTTTAATGCCTTTGAAGATACAACACTTTACAATATTCTAATGATAAATAGCATGACAGGATTTGGGGCTTATCGTCACCCCTTAAAAGTGAGAGGTAAGAATTATGGGCAAGTTCATATCGAACTTCGCTCGGTCAACTCTCGTTTCTTAGATGTAAGCTTCAGGATGCCTGATGAAGTTCGGTTTGCAGAGCATGCAATCCGAGAGGCCATTGGCAAGAAAATCAATCGGGGCAAGGTTGAAATTAAAATCTTCATCCAAAAAGAGCCGGATGTCTCGTCGCAAGATTCTGCGGCCAAAACCAATGAACATAAATTAAATACACAATTAATTGAAGCCTTAAAAAAATCTGAGGCCTTAGTATTAAAAGAATTTCCCCATTCAAATCCTTTATCTGTCAAAGATGTCTTACATTGGCCTGGCGTGATGATTCAAGAAGAGTTGGATCAAGAAGCGTTATTCGAAGTAATCATGTTGGCGCTTGATGAAGTCCTCAAGCTTTTTATGCAAAGTAGGGCAGTTGAAGGGAACTCCTTAAAAAATGTGATTGGTACCAAAGTCGATCAAATGGACGCAATGATTTCGAGCATTGAGCCATTACTACCTAAAATTATTCAGACTTATCAGCAAAAATTAACCGAAAAATTGTTGGCTGTGCTAAATGGCTTAGACCAACAAGGACGAAGTTTTAATCGAGAAGACTTGGCCGATCGCATTCGTCAGGAAGTAGTGTTGTATGGCGTCCGAATCGATGTTGAAGAGGAGATTGCTCGCTTAAAAACACACTTTGCCGCAGTCAGAAATACTCTAGATAAGGGCGGTCCGGTCGGTAAGAAATTAGACTTTTTGATGCAGGAGTTACAGCGAGAGAGTAATACGCTTGGGTCGAAGTCAGTGCATCAGGAGACAAGTAATGCGTCGATGGAGTTGAAACTACTCGTTGAGCAAATTCGTGAGCAAGTACAAAATTTAGAGTGACCAGTGGAGGAGATTGTAAGATGATTTACAGCGGTAGTATGTTAATGGTGGTAGCGCCTTCAGGCGCTGGTAAATCATCCTTGGTCAATGCTTTAATGGCTACGGATCCAACCCTTACATTATCCATCTCTTTTACCACTAGAAATCCACGACCTGGGGAAGTGGATGGTAAAAACTATTATTTTATCTCTGAGGCTGAGTTTTTAGCTCGCAAAGAGAGTGGCGACTTCTTAGAGTGGGCTCTAGTCCATGGTAATTATTACGGCACCTCAAGGTCTTGGATTTTGGAGAAAATGCAGTTAGGTCAGGATGTGATTCTTGAGATTGATTGGCAAGGGGCTCGGCAAATTCAAGGTCTTGTGCCCCAAGCACTCTGGATTTTTATTTTGCCACCCTCTATTAAAATTCTTGAAGATCGCTTACGTAAGCGCGGGCAAGATGATGCACAGACGATTGAGAAGCGAGTAGCAGCGGCTCATGCGGAGTTGATGCACCTAGATGAGGCTGATTATTTGGTGATTAATGATCTGTTTGAGGCGGCACTTTCAGAGTTACGCCATATCGTTTCTGCTAGTCGGTTAAGGACGCATCAACAACTCAGTAAACATCGCTATTTGGTCAACGAACTGCAAGGTTAATCAGCTTCTCGTTCAAATTGGTGTTGTTTGGAGTAGAATGTAAGTTATTACTACCTTGATTGTATTTTAGCTTCAGGGTCAATTAAGAATTGGAATCTATATCATGGCAAGAATTACTGTTGAAGATTGTATAAAAATTATTCCTAATCGTTTTGATTTAGTACTCGCAGCGACTTATCGTGCCCGCCAACTGGCACAAGGTCATACGCCACGTGTTCAATCAAAAGATAAGCCGACGGTGATCGCTTTACGTGAAATCGCTGCTGGTATGACGGATAGAGATATGCTTTCTAAAGTTCCTCTATAAGGAGTGTTCTCGTGGAGGCACACTTGTCATCCACCACAACTAAAAATAAATCGCCAAATATCCCAGATTCAAATGGGATCATTGCGGCGATGCTTGAGAAGTCTGGCAGACATTTATTCGGGCCGACTTCTGCCCCATTACAACCTCCCAAGCAACAGGTTATTAGTATTGCGGATTTAACCGCAAAATTAAGCTACCTGACGAGTGCTGAGTTAAAACTCGTTAAAAAGGCATTCCACTTTTCTGATGAGGCCCATCTTGGCCAATATCGACAAAGTGGTGAGCCCTACATTACGCACCCGTTGGCAGTTGCTGAGTTATGTGCCGAGTGGAAACTAGATGTCCATTCCATTGTGTCTGCACTTCTCCATGATGTGATCGAAGATACGGGGAGAACGCATGCGGAACTCGTTGAAACGTTTGGTCCTAAAGTAGCTGAACTAGTCGATGGTCTCACCAAATTAGATAAATTAGAGTTTCAAAGTCACGCTGAAGCGCAGGCTGAGAGTTTTCGTAAGATGTTTATGGCGATGGCCAAAGACATTCGAGTCATTTTAGTAAAGTTGGCGGATCGAACCCATAACATGCGTACACTCGGTGTCATGTCGCAGTCGAAGCGTCACCGAATTGCGATTGAAACGAGTGAGATTTATGCGCCAATTGCGCACCGTCTAGGCCTGAACATGATTTACCGAGAGCTCGAGGAACTGAGTTTTCATAATGCTTGGCCGATGCGGTCGGAAGTGTTGAAAAAAGCAGTTAAAAAAGCACGTGGCAATCGTAAAGAAACTGTTAACAAAATTTTAGAAGATGTTCGTAAATGGTTTGAAAAATCGGGCCTAGAGGTTGAGATTTATGGCCGTGAAAAAACACTGGCGAGTATTTATCACAAAATGAAATCGAAGCACTTGAGTTTTCAAGATGTCCTCGATGTGTATGGATTCCGTGTGATTGTCAGCACCAATGATGAATGTTATCGAGCTTTGGGTATATTGCATGCAATGTTTAAACCCATGCCTGGAAAAATCAAAGATTACATTGCTATTCCCAAATTAAATGGCTATCAGTCTTTGCATACAACGATGGTCGGACCATTTGGTATGCCGATTGAGTTTCAGATTCGTACAAAAATTATGAATCAAGTGGCCAATGCTGGTGTAGCTGCGCATTGGGTGTACAAGGACGGTAAAGAAGAAATGTCCGAAGTGCAAAAGCGTGCTCATCAATGGCTCCAATCTTTAATTGACTTAGAAGATGCTAGTCATGACTCACAAGAGTTTTTAGAACACGTCAAAATTGATCTTTTTCCAGACTCTGTCTATGTGTTTACGCCGAAAGGCCATATTCGTGGATTACCTAGGGGTGCTACAGCACTCGATTTTGCCTATTCTGTGCATAGTGACTTAGGGAATAATTGCGTTGCTGTGAAGGTGAATGGCAATCAGCTACCCTTACGTACCGAAATTAAAAATGGCGACATTGTAGAGGTGATTACAGCCCCCTATTCACACCCTAATCCTACTTGGTTAACTTTTGTTCGAACCGGTCGCGCAAGAGCAGCCATCCGACATGCACTCAAGACGAAGAGTCTTGGCGAATCGATTCAATTAGGCGAGAGATTGTTGTTGCAAAGTTTACGTCATCAAGAAGTTGACCTTGGTTTAATTTCTGAGGGGATTTGGGAAAAAATTCTACATTGGACGGGTGCGCGTAACCGACATGAAATTTTAGGTGATATCGCCCTTGGTCGACGATCTGCGCCGGTACTAGCGAAACGAATCGAGTTATTTGTTGAAGAAGATGCCGGAAATCATCAACAATTGAGATTGGATAAGCAGGATTGGCAAGAAAAAGAGCTTAGTTCCAAACCAATTCATCCCATTTTGGTCGTTGATGGTTCAGAGGGTATGTCAGTGGCTTACTCTACTTGCTGCCACCCAATTCCTGGCGATACGATCATTGGGTACTTAGGTAAGGGTGAAGGGCTGCATATACATACGGATGATTGCAGTTACTTCAGAAAGGCCCATCGAAAAGATCCAGATAATTGGATTGAAATTAATTGGGCGCCTGAAGTCAATCGTGAATTTGAGGTGCCACTCCGGGTGGATGTCACCAATGCCAAAGGAGTTTTAGCCAAAGTCGCCAATAGTATTACCTCGGCGGATGCAAATATTACTCACGTTAGCATGGACGATAGTTTTTCCGAGTCCTCTGCAACGATTAAGTTTGGTGTGCAGATTAAGGACCGGGTTCATTTGGCAAGGGTCATTCGAACCCTGCGTCACAATATGGATGTCGTTAGAGTTTCAAGAACGAAGAGCCATTAATAGCTTATTTCTTCGTACATCACATCTAAAATTTCTAAAGTTTGTTGCCCATCAGGTGTATTTAAAACGACTTCGTCACCGATTTTCTTTTTAATCATAGCTTTGGCAATTGGCGAGATCCAACTAATTAAGCCTTGTTCAATATTAATTTCGTCAACTCCAACGATTTTGATGATTTTTTCGGTACCATCCTCTATATTGCAATAGCTCACCGTTGCCCCAAAAAAGATTTGATCCGTACTTTCTCGCGTAGCTGGATCAACAACTACCGCAAATTCAAGTCGCTTATTTAAAAATCTAATTCTGCGGTCAATTTCCCGCAGTCGTTTTTTACCATATTGATAATCACCATTTTCGGATCGATCCCCATTGCTAGCGGCCCAATGGACGATTTTTACGATATCAGGTCGCTCAATATTGAGTAAATGTAGTAATTCTTCACGAATTTTTTGATAACCTAAGGGAGTAATGTAGTTTTTTGTTTCCATCTATGGCATAATAGCAGGCTACGCGGCTGTAGCTCAGCTGGATAGAGTACTTGGCTACGAACCAAGGGGTCGTGGGTTCGATTCCTGCCAGCCGCACCATCACCATAAAGGGTCTAGCATAACTGCTAGACCCTTTATTCATATGGGTTTATCTGTTTTTTTAAATGGCTTGACTAGTTACAGGATGAACTAGTTCTGCAACTAAAGAAGAGCTAATTGCGTAGATTTACTCAAGATTGAATGATTTAAGTGTTCGATATTGGCATCGTTAAGTCACTCAACTGGATTAACGTCCTATAAAACTTTGGAGTAATCTCAATGCATACAACGCGATTATCGTCATGACCATCGATGAAAGTGATCCAGCCTGATTTAAATAGGCCTCGGAGATATGTTCTTACGGTGTTTTCTGCATAAGGTACTGAGTTATATATCTTTTTTAATGAAATCACTTCATCCTTCGATGTTAGGATGATAATCTGCATTAATATTTCGATACTAGAAACAGATGAGCTAAGCGGAAAAGTTTGATGAAAAATCCGAATAGATTCAATAAGATTTTTAGTGTGTAGATTTATATAATATTGATTAGCCATGGGATATTTTTCGATGTTATGGTTTTTATAATATTCTTGAAAATATCAAATAATTTACATTTACATTCAAACTTTGAAGTTATATTTACATCAAACTGGGGTTCTGAAAATAAATTTCACCAATTTGGTTTACATCGACTTTAGTCTCATCACATTTACGTAATAACAAATAAGGTAAAAATTTATTCATATTCCCTCGAACGAGGGAGGTGTTTCAAGATAAACAACCTACAAGTTTTGATGCTAATTAACACTTACTTCCAATGCAATTATCAGTTTGGCTTTAAATAAGGTTTTCTGTGGGTGTTTATTTCGTTCAATCCCTGATTCGCTTGAAGAATGAGTTGTAAAAAAGATACAGTTTTGACAGGGCGATTCAATGTGTCATCTAAGTGTCGTTGTGGTTGCGAAATGATTCTATAGGTCAGATATATCTGACAATTTATCAGACTGATGTAGGAGGATTTCAAGGTAGATTAAAGTTTTGGATCCAAGAGAGAAAGCCTATGCAAAATCGAAGAACTACCGCCCAAATTAATGCCAACACCTTATCACGATTAAAAGAAGTCGCCAAAGCTAGAAACCAGCCATTGTATGTATTGCTTGATGAAGCGGTGCTGGAATTTTTGAAAAATCCCAATATACGAAAAGAATCAAAGGAAGTAGAGTTAAATCAACGACAAAAAAAGAAGGTATACCGCCAATTCTTAGAATTAAAACCTTTTACTGGCAAAAACAAGTGGATTACTAGCGGAGTTGGTGGAATCGTTTGGTTTCTATATACCATGCTGCCTGAAGCAAAATAAAAAGGATTTGGGACCAGCTCCCAAATCCATAAAAATAACTCGATTATTGATTTAAATCAGGTGAAGATTTAAGTGTTGGACGGTATTTGCTCCTCCACTGGTTGGGAGATATTTACCTCATCCGCTATTTTTAAATATAGATTCAAGATTTTCATCTGATTTGAAGAATGTAAAAATCGTGTTGCCTGAAAACGCGTAGAGCCTGTTTGCTGCGTATCTTCAAAGTTCGGGTACATCTTAGAGCAAAGTTCCATCCACAGCCGCCAAGCCGCTGAACCGATCTCCTGAATGGCTTGAAGCTGTTTGGGTGTTTGCACAATATCTTGCCTTAAAAACTCCACAAAGATATTTAATTCGTCCTCCCCCCTCGCACTACCATCAAGCACTTTATCTAGGTAATCAGAGAGGTCGATTTGGAATAAATGTTCATCTCTGAAAGAAAAGGATAAACGGTTCTCAATAAAATAATAAAGCCACTGAATCGAGTCATTAAAAGCATCAATCTCTCTAGGAGTGTTGTCAATCAGATGCAATAAGATATCTGCTTCTACCGATGGATGGGCCACAATAATTGCAAGCTTACAAAATTCATAATCCTTGAGTTTGTTGGGCACTAGTTGCCATACTTTAGGTTTGGAGCAATTGTGAGCGATGGCATCATACTGAAGCGTGTTCGAATTCGTTTCTAAACTAGACTTTTTAATTCTTCGTATCGCTAGCAACATCAGCGGTTCAGAAATTAAATGGTTTGGTATCTCATCAAGGCTAACCCCCTTACTTTTAAATATTTCAAATACGAATTCTTTCGTGAGATAAGACTTCGGTAGTAAACCTAAACTATCTTCATGCTTCATGAATTGTTTTTTAATCGTACGGTGTTTTAAAAGACCATCTAAAGACTCATGGGATGCAAAGGCCAAATTTTCGATATCACGTATCACATATCTTTTGGTCGTCTCATACGATTTAAAATCTTCTGGAATAAATTTAAATTCTCTAGGATTTTTCTTGATAAAAAAATTAACGAGTCTTGCCGTAACTAATTCGGGAGGAACAAACTCTAAAAACGCCGCAGGTTGGATTGATTCCCGAATAATTTTATTGAGTAGTGATTTAGTAATGAAATGCCTAGGCACAAATGCTAAATTACTTTCACTTGAACGAAGTGCTGATTTACAAAGTTCTAAAGTCTTGAAATCTCCCGGGATAAAACGTAATGCCTCTGGGTATTGGATACAAAAATCTTGACTAAGCAATTTTTTAGGCACAAATCGAAATTGATCAATATCCTGTTGCAGTGCGAATTCGCAAATGATTTGAGTTCTTAAAGAGTTAGGGATATCTTTTAGCGAGATTGGGGCTTTAATAGCAGTGATTGCCGCTAAGCAAATATCCTCAGAGAGTTGTTTGGGATTGATCTTAATAAAAATATCTTTACCCTCTCGGAAGCAAGCATCTTCTAAAAATTCCTCGGAGAGAACGGTGTCTGGGAGGCGTTCAAAAGGGATGAGTTGCTGTTGAAAACCTGCGATATACAGTTCGGGTGATAAATAATCAGTTGGTAGATCTTGAACCGGAATGCCCCCTGAAAGACAGTGCATCACAAGAGCTTGTGCAGATAAACTATCTGGTGCAAATTGGTTAGAGGCAATAATATCTAATGCCTCCACGTGCTGTAAGTCAGGAATGATTTTGCTATTTTCTAAGACCCCCCCGTGATAAGAAGCCTTTAACAAATCATACTCAAGTGCCGTCCAGTCATAGTTCAACAAACTATTTTCTTGCTCCGGATGTGTGTCTTCATTGAAGTAGTCACTTAATCCCCAGCGAATATAGGATGTTGAATAAAAATTAGACTCCATCACTCTCAATGCTTTTACATAAGTGCATGGCTCTTCATGCCAGATTAAATCAAAGTTGTAAGAGGGAAAGGCATTGGATAATGTTTTTATTTCTAAAGAAGCCGCATGATCTTGGGTGATAAAATCAAAACGTAAATGCTCTTTTTTCTTATAGCATTCGATCGGGTGAATCGCTAATTCATTGCTCATGAAATGAATGATTTGGCGATGTTGTTTACCGGGTGAAACAATTAAACGATTAAAAATAGTTACAGTCATATTAACTCCCTTGGCATAAGCCGTTTCAAATAAAAAAATTTCAAACGATTGAATACATCGGCAATCGTAGAAAAAGATCTGAGTGGGTAATACGCTCTATGAAGTGCTGAAAAGTCGATAAAGAAAATTCAGGTGAGGGGATAAATTGTTGACCATCAAAATAAAAGTAGTATCTTTCTTCCTGCAAGATACTGGCTAATCGCTCTAAAAGTAAGACACTTTTTTGAGCTAGAAAATTAATCAACTCGGATAAATCATCGATCCTTTCTCGTGCAAGTTGACGAAACTGGTTTTCTAAACTGGTGTGCGAAATAATTACCTCGAGGGAGGCCATGGCTAGGTACATGAGAAGAAAACTGCTGAACAAATTGACTCCTTTCTAAAGGTGCAACATATCGATTGTTAAAGTACATTGGCATGAATCTTTCCTTGATAAAAATAATGACTTCTTCAAATACTCTGGGCTGGGGTGGATGGATAGCACTTGATTAAAAAATCGGTGCGATTCAACCCAGGAATTTGAAGCACTGAGACTACCAACGAACGAAGTATTGATTTCAGTTCGTTAAGCCATTCTAAAAAACACCGAGCAGCCCCTTCCGTACCATTAAATGATTAAAGGGTATACACAATATCCTTGTCATCTATTTAATAATTTCTCGTTGGCAAACTGCACCAAAGGAATTCGATTCTCGCTAAATTTAATTAAGGTAAAAATTAATTAATATTTGTTTAAATTCAATAACTTGTAAGTTATTTTGGGGTTAATTTATAAAATATATGGGACAGTATTCAGATGAAAAAAGAACTAAAAATTCAAAAAGAATGAGTAGCAAGGTTCTGGGTAATCGAGCCGAGTTGGCTAGGGGAAGATTTAAAATCAATTGAAATGATGATCTATTGAGGTAGTAGACAAAAATTACACTCTCCCGAAAGAGGCGTTAAAGAGTTGTGATGACCTTCACTGTTGGAGTAGCTAGGCTAAAGGATGTTGTGGTTGCCCCCTTGAGGATAAACAGCACTCTTAGGGTATTTCGTTGAGATGAGGGGGGAATTCTCTGCTAGAGCGTTTTAATTTGTTCTAGCAGAGAGACAAGCTTAGTTCGATTCTTTGATTTTGTTTTCAATAATGAATTTGCCCCAGGTGTTCATTTGCTTGTCCAAGAAAGGATTAAAAATTTCTGGACCACCTGCAACAATATCAATCCCTTGATCGTCTAGTTTTTTAGCAATATCAGGACGCTTCAATACGGCAATCATCGCCACATTCATTTTTTGTACGATTTCTTTCGGTGTTTTTACTGGAGCAATAATTCCCCACCAAGCTGGTGCGTCAAATCCTGGGAAGCCACTTTCAGCAATGGTTGGCACATTCGGTAGCTCAGGCGTTCTTTTTGGACTTGTGACAGCTAGTGGAACTACTCTATTAGAGTCAACATGCGGCTTAATGAGGTACAAAGAACCAACCGCCAAGGGGATGTGACCAGCTAAGGCATCAGCCATCATTGGTCCACCACCGCGGTAGGGTACGTGAGTCCACTCAAACTTCGACTTCAGGGCAAGACTTGCCATTGCTAAGTGACCCAAACTACCGGTACCAATAGAACCATAGCTCGTTGGTTTACCAGCTTTAGAATCATCGATTAGTTGTTTAATGGAGGTTATACCCGATGCTTTGCTAGCGGCAATTAACATGGGTGAGGTTCCAATTAACGTCACGTGGGTAAGATCTTTCTTCGTATCGTAAGGGAGCTTATCTTTTAACGCTTGATTCACGCCATGCGTATCAAAAACTACGCCAAAAGTGTAACCATCAGGTTCTGCAATACTAACGGCACTGGTGCCAATCACACCAGATGCTCCACCGATGTTCTCCACAATCACATTCTGCTTTAATTGTTCTTGCAGGGCAGGGGCAATGACCCTTGCAACGGCGTCAACAGAACCACCCGGTGGGAAAACGGCAATGAGACGTACGGTTTTCTTCGTAGGCCATTCTTGGGCAAAAGATTGTGTATTTAAAAGAGAGCAGGTAAGACCAAGGATTGCTACAAAAAGCTTCTTCAACATGAGAGCTCCTATTTAGTGAATCAATATTTGATACATCCATCATGCATTAAAGCAAAATTGACGAAAAAATATTATTTCGGGTTAATTAAAATTGTTGTTCGAAACGATAACCATACCATTAATGGCATCGAAATCAGCCAAAATAAACCTACTAAGATTAAGCCTTGATGGGAGATGGGGGCGATAGCTCCCAATTGCGACCCAGAATAATAAGCAATGGGGCCAAAGATTCCCCCCAGCACTGCGGCCAATAGATATTTATGTTCCAGCCATTTAAATGAGGCCCTAAATGAACATGCAAAAGATGCCCATAAGATAGTCATCCACCAAGGCTGGTAGAGGTTGATTGGATAAGGATTTAAACTTTTAAACGCAATCCATTGGTGTTGTAACAGAATGGTGTCGACCAAAAAACCTAACAAAGTGCCACATAGTATCAAGTTGACTAATGATTTTTTCTGTTCGGTCGTTAGTACAACACCGGTTATAAATAAAAAACCAGTGATCGCGGGTAAATAATAAACCTCTTTTGCTGCCCCCAAAGCACAAGCAAACCAGACAATTTGGAAACCAAGAATAATGAGGATTGTTTTAAACAAAATCACCTTTACTCTTTGAAGAAGGATAAAGTGACTTCACCGAGGTTGACGCCAAATTTACTCATCTGCGCTTTGTTCAGCATGACTTTGGAATCGATCAAGTACATCCAATCATTAAATTGGACTTCAATCTCTTTACCATCCACTGGCAGAAGTAAAGTATAGGACCAGTTCAAGGCATTACCCGCTGACTCTCCAATGGCACTGCCTTTGACGTCGGCTGCTGTGCCAATATATTGGTTCGTACTGGTTTGTTTGATGGTCCAAATACGCTTTTGGGTAGTGCCATCTGAGTAGAGAAAGGATTCATCGAGGGTGCCAGTTTTTACGCCATCTACCTCTTTCCAGTCGCAGATCAAGTCCACGGTAAAACGTTTCACTACTTTGCCACTGCGGTCTGTAAAAATACCGTAGGCTTTGACTTTCCCATTGAAATAGTCAGACAACAAAAGAGTAGGTTTTTCATTCGCATACTGCTCCACTTTCGGACCCGCACAGGAACTTAAAAAAAGTGCAATAAAACCTAACAGGCATACCTTTTTAAAAATACGTATTATTGCTGTTTTCATGTCTGCTCCAGGTTGAAGTATATAGATGAGATGCATCTTGCCTAACTATAGCTATTTTATTAGTGCTTCGGGAATTTTTCTTTTTTCACAACGAGTTGCCAAAACTTGGTAAAAGAGGGGCAGAATTGATCGGGATTAGCTAAAAACCGATCCATCGGTTGCATCAAGGTATCGTTTGTTTTAGAAATTTCTAAAAGTAAATCGGCGTAATGAGGGTTGTAAGTATGTTGTACATCAATCCGAATCGATTTGTGAGCTTTTAAATAGGGGATCAGGATCTTTTGCAAATCTCCTAATACGATCACATCACATAATTGCGAAAGACGATTTAAGACAAACTCCCAGCGCTGTTCTGACCAAGGAAATTCTTGAAAAAAAGGCGTGTGAAGGATGCCAAGTTGCACCTTTTGATCCCTAGTGCCTTTTAAATTCCAGGGGTGAACTAATTTGAAGTTGTTACTTTTACTCATATCAAATAACTTCAAATCGGCGACTACTTGATATTTTTTTAAGAGGGCCTCAGGTGGCAATGATAGTAATGGAGGAATTTGAGTTTGCGTTTCGTTCCAAGTATTATTTCTAGCTAATTGCTTGAGTACAAAAGAGTTATCAAGGATCTCGTTAGAGCGAGCAATCGCATCTAAGGCTTCATAGGATTGATCGAGAATGGAGTTGGTGCAATGCCATTCAACAGGCGCGTATTTTGTAATGTTCTCGGCATTAAAAAGGTAGGGCTTACTACTGAACGTACTTCCTACCCACTGCCAGGAAAGATGATTGGACGCTAAGTCGCCATCTAAAAGATAACCATACATCCAATCGGCACAAGTACGCCAATGGATTTTACGGAAATGAATCAAATAACTAGCCAGCCACATCCGCGCATGATTGTGCAAATAGCCAGTTTCATATAAGGTGCTAATCGCTAAATCAATGGGCGCTAAGCCAGTTTTTGCTTGCAGAATATCTTTCGGCAAGGCAGCTTGATAGGTTACCTCAGGCAGAGCAGGGCGGATGTCCTGAAAGATGCCATTTCCTAGGTGACTCCAAACATGATAGTAGTACTCTCTCCAGCCAAATTCCGCATACAACTTATGTTGCGGAGTTAAACCTTGTTTTTTAAACTGAAAAACCAAGTTTGGCATCGACTCATAGCCATGGGTAATATAGGGTGATAAGTAAGTAACTGCACCATTCAGAAAATTGCGACTAGTTTCATATTCTTGGATATTTACTTTACCAAGAATTCGCTCAAAAGATTTTGTATCAGGCATGAATTGCATAGGATCTACTTTAAAGGAGGGGACTCAGTTACCAAGGAATCGTTGAGCCATCGTAACTCAAAAAAATGGAAGGCGCTGTAACCGGGATACCGCTTAATGCGACGAGCATTTTAGCCGCCGCCTCGGCTGGAATTTGACCGGTTTTTTGGCTACCAAAAGGAGAGGATAAGCGACTTTTTACGGTGCCAGGATGCAGGGCAACGAAGCTGGTTTCCGGATGCGTTCGGCGCACCTCAATACCAGCAGTTTTAATCAGCATATTCAGAGCTGCTTTGGAGGCGCGGTAACTATACCAACCACCTAATCGATTATCTTCAATGCTACCAACCTTGGCGGAAACACAAACAAAGAGGGATCTTTGTTTACTGAGTAAACGATGAAAGTGTTTGATGATGAGGGCCGGACCAAAGGTGTTGACTTGAAATATCCTTTGTAGATGATCTAGCTGCAAAGCATCTAATTTTTTTTCAGGGGCAATGCCATCTTCATGCAAGATGCCCGTAGCCAAGAGAATTAAATCAAACGGCCCCTGCGTGAAAAGTTTACCGTAGGCGTTTTGGATAGATGATTCGTCAGTGATATCTATTGGAATATCACTTGTACGTGAAACCCCAATGACTTGAGAGCAATGAGGATCCTTTTGCAAGGCTTCGAACAAAGCACTTCCAATGGCCCCATTGACACCAATCACTAAGGCTTTGTATGCAACCCCTAAAGTCTTTGAGAGAGGCATCAACGCCTACTTAAACTTCTAAGACCGTTATTTTCTCGAGTTTGGAACGAGGATCGCCTTGTACGTAACGAGCAATATATGCTGCACTCGTTTGACAAGGAATCTTGGCATATACCGTGTGACCTGCGCCTGGAGCTACTTGAATCGGTTTGCCATCCAAGTTCCACAATGCTTCAATGACGCAATCCGTATTGCCATTTGGTTCAATAATTTCCACCTTGTCACCAACGGCAAAACGGTTTTTAACTTCGATCTTCACGCCTTTAACGGGATCAATTTCTAAAACATTACCTACGTACATACTTCTACCAGAAATGGAAAAGCCTCTGAGGTAATTTTGATATTCATTATCGTGATGACGTTGGTAAAAGCCATCGGTATAACCACGATTCGCAAGGCCTTCTAAATGGCCAAGTAAGACCGGATTAAATGGACGACCAGCTGCCGCATCTTCAATTGCTGCGCGGTAGGATTGGCAAGTTCTAGCAACATAGTAAGGAGATTTTGTTCGACCTTCAATTTTGACCGAATCAATCCCCATCGCCGTGAGCTTTTCAATATGCTCAATAGCTCGCAAATCTTTAGAGTTCAAAATATAGGTGCCGTGCATATCTTCTTCAATTGGCATCAGAGCATCTGGACGATTACCTTCTTCTAAAAGATAAATGTCGCCAGTGGCATCTTCAGAGCCTGGGTATATTTTGTAATCCCATCTACAGGAATTCGTACAAGCGCCTTGATTTGGATCGCGGTGACTGAAGTAGCCTGATAATAAGCAACGACCTGAGTAAGCAATACAAAGGGCACCATGGACGAACACTTCTAATTCCATTTCGGGGCAATCTTGACGCACGGCGTCAATCTCATCTAAAGACAACTCACGCGATAGAATAATTCTAGTCACGCCCACTTTATGCCAGAAACGTGCTGCGGCACCATTGACTGTATTCGCTTGAACGGATAAATGAATCGGCATATCAGGGAAGTTTTCGCGAACCATCATAATGAGGCCAGGATCTGACATGATCAAGGCATCAGGTTTGAGCTCGATGACTGGACTGATGTCTTTAATAAACGTTCTGACCTTGCCACCATGCGGCAGAATATTGGAGACTAAATAAAATTGCTTACCGAGTTCATGCGCATGATTAATGCCCTCTGCGAGGACATTAATATCGCCGAAATCATTATTTCTTACGCGCAATGAATAGCGTGGCTGACCAGCATAAACGGCATCAGCACCGAATTCAAAAGCGGTTTTTAACATGGCAAGGCTGCCAGCAGGGGCTAAAAGTTCAGGTTTTTTCATAGGGCTAATTTTAACGCTTTTAGCCCCATTTTGTGCGCTTAGCTTTGTAAAATCTCGAAAAAGCCAACAAAAATTAGCTTAAATCGACAAAAACCCTACCATCTGAGACTTTTATTGGGTATGACTTCACTGCTTTTGAGGCTGGCTCGCAGGTAACGCGACCATCCCGAATGTCAAATCTACCCTGATGAAATGGGCATTCAATCTCAAATCCCTCTAAAAATCCATCCGACAAAAGGGCGTTGCCATGTGTACAAAGATTATCAGTACAGTAAATTTCACCATTAACGCTGTAGACGGCAAGATTTTTATCCCCATGCTCTACGCGAACCACTTCACCCTCAAAGGTATCATCTAGGGACATTAAATCAGTATATTGTGCAGACATAAATTTATAGTTCGTTGATTTTAGATAAGTTAATTTTAGCTTGGTTTTTAATGGCCACTAAATCTTGAGGATCCATTTTCTTTAAAGTTTGATATGCCATCCCAATTCTAGGATTCTTTGCTAATTGCTCTTGATGGCGATCAAAGAAGTCCCAATATAGGGAGTTCATTGGACATGCATTCGCGCCTATTTTGGTTTTTACATCATATTGGCAGGTCTTGCAGTAATCACTCATCTTGTTAATATAAGCTGCGCTAGATACATAGGGCTTGGTTGCGAGTAGGCCACCGTCAGCAAATTGACTCATCCCTAAAGTGTTAGGTAACTCCACCCATTCAAAGGCATCGATATAGATGCCAAGATACCACTGGTGTACTTGGTGAGGATTCAGGCCGGCTAATAAGGCAAAATTTCCTGTAATCATCAAGCGTTGAATGTGATGGGCGTAAGCGTGTTCTAGCGATTGTTTGATGGTGACGGAAAGGCATTGCATTCTCGTTTCCCCAGTCCAAAACCAAGTAGGTAAATCTCGAGTATTGGATAAGAAATTTTGTAAGTCATAGCCTGGCATCTGTGACCAATAAACCCCCCTAATATATTCGCGCCAACCCAAAATTTGCCGAATAAATCCTTCCACCGCTGTAAGAGGAGCGTGTCCGGAATGGTAAGCTGCCTCAGCGCGCTCAACCACTTCTAATGGATGTAACATTTTGGTGTTGAGAGCAAAGGATAAAAACGAGTGAAATAAACGCCAAGCATGGAGCGTCAGGGCGTCTTGAAAATCCCCGAAATAGGGGAGGCGATAAGTAATGAAATGATCAAGGTCTTTGAGCGCCGCAATACGACTCGTTGGCCAACGATAGGCTTGTTCTGCCGGTGTTCCAAAAGTTTTGATTTCGGCAGCTTCTATTTCTCGCCAGATTGCTGAAAGATCTTGGCTTGCTCTGTGATCTGCTGGCTCAGGGGGTTGTCCTTTATAAGGTTTACGATTTTCAGCATCGTAATTCCACTTGTCACCAATAGGCTTTTTGTCACCTGTAATGAGCATATTCCAATGTACGCGCATTTTTCGATAGAAGGTTTCCATGAGCCACTTTTTCTGGCCTTGAAACAATTCGGCAACTTCGCTGCGTGTCGTTAAAAAATGCTCTGCGTTAAATACTTGATGTCGGATGGTTAAAGTTTGGCAAAACTTATGTAATTGTTGATCTAAGCGATACTCATCTGGTTCGATATATTCGAAGGTGTCACACTGATAGTCTTGAAGTGTTCGATCTAGCCAAAAAGTTAATTGGTGATTGGCAACTGTTTTTAAGATGGGTAGATAAATCACCTGATGACCTTGGGTTTTTAATTCCTCGGCAAATTGGCGCATTGCGGCGAATATTCCCAATACCTTTTGGGCATGATGCCGGACATAATCAGTTTCTTGCCGCACCTCTACAAATAAATAATAGGTATCTGACTGAACGGTCTGAAACCAAGAGTGTTGACGATTGAGTTGATCACCGAGAATCAGTCGAAGTGTCTTCATTATTTTGAACTTTTACGACACCGGTCTGAGCAATACTTCACTGAGTCCCAATCTCGCTCCCATTTTTTGCGCCACGAAAATGACAGTCCACAATGTTGGCATAATTTCGCAGGAAGGTCTGATTTTTTTCGCATTTTCATTTATTTCTATTTTACTCGTTCTACGCTGTATTTTTTTAGCGCCCATCAATTCTCGGGTTTCGAAAATAATCGTTCATAATGCTATTTTGCTGATGTAATACATCGCAAACGCTTTCAGAAAGAACTCAAGGATAAAATGGCAATCAAGTCGGTAATTTATAAAGTAAACATTGGTATTGCAGATATCGATCATGGTTATTATGCTGACCATGCTTTAACTATTGCCAAGCATCCTAGTGAAACGGATGAACGGATGATGATTCGTTTACTGGCTTTTGCGATGCAAGCACACCAACTCGATACGATGTGTAATGGAGACGCAGTAATTGCATTTGGTCCAGGTTTATCAGATGCCGGCGAACCCGATGTCTATATTAAAGATTTTACCGATCAATTTCAGGTTTGGATTGAAGTAGGTCAACCCGATGATCGAGCCATTATTAAGGCTTGTAATAAATCAGAGAAAGCATTTGTGTATGCTTACCAGCATGCTTCACATGTTTGGTTTAAAGGGATAGAAACGAAATTGACCCGTTTAAACAACCTAGAAATTTATTACATCGACTACGAGCTTTCTGCCCAATTAGAGTCTATGGCCAAGCGTACCCTGCAACTCCAGGCAACTATTCAAGAGGGGCAGGTCATGTTTAGTGATGGTGATCGATCAATCGATATCACCCCCCAAAAGTGGCTTTAAATCTTAAAAAAGTCGATTCTAATTTTTAGATAAAGAATCGAGGTCGAGATGACTAAGGTAATTGCATTGGCAACCACCACAGGCCAACTTTCGTTGACATAGCCATACCAAACCCACAATGCTACGCCTAAGGTAAACAAGAGATACATGCTTAGTGAGATGCTAGATAGGTCTTTTGTTCTCCAAGAGTGGATAGCTTGAGGGATGAACGCTGTGGTTGTGAGAAACGCAGCGCAGTAACCAATAATTGAGTTTGACATAATTTATTTAAACTATTTAAGTAAGAGATAGATTAAAAGAACAATAACATTGTTTGCTATTAAGTTAATAATATTAAATTATTGATAGCAATATCATTAATATATTTATTAATGATATAAATTGCTTATATTCGAAGGTCTTTATTTTTTCTGATTAATGCTGCTTTGGTTTATACTATATTCTAGTTTTTAAAATTATTTAAAGCCAAGGATGATTATGTCTTCAAAAATACAGGAATTATTGAAACAAAAAGAAGCAATTGAAAAAGCAATAATCGAAGAAAAAGAACGTCGACGCTTTGAAGGGGTTGAAAAAATAAAGGCAATTTTAGAGGAATATGATTTAGAGATTAATGATATTTTCCCAAATAGAGTTTCTAAATCAAAAGGATCTGATTCTAGTATCAATAAAGTAGCCCCTAAATACAGAAATCCTGAAAATGGTAATACTTGGACGGGTAGAGGAAAAGAGCCAACTTGGATTGCAGGTAAAGATCGCACACTGTTCCTTATCTAAGCAGACAATTCTAAGGGGTTAAAGGTTTAAAGGCTTATAAAATATGGGCCTTTAAACCAAGTAGTGAAGAAAATCAATATTATCAAGATTAGTTGGTTGCCATATTCGTCATTAACTCCTCAAAATAGATATAGTTTAAGTCTGGGTGAGATTCGTAATAGTCATCTTCATACTCAATTAATTCGGTATGATTAGAAATACAATCTGGGGTTAGCATCATTTGCTGATCTTTCAATAAGTTAGTGGTTAAGAACCCCTTCTCTTCTTCGGTTAAAGAAATAGCCTCCTGATTTAGTGAGATAAACATTTTATTAATCAATATTGGAATTTTTAATGTTTGGGCATTTTGACTTAGAAAATAAATTAATAGAATTTTTTCTAGGGAGGGTAGCCTGCTATCAATAAAGATTACATTCGGTTTTAGTTCTACCGCTAACATTAAGCCCTCTAAATAGTTAAAACTTGTCTTGAGTTCAAACGGCTTAATAAATCTAGATAAAATAGAAGATAAGTTCGCTTGATCCTCTTGATTGCGGTGAAAACTTAATAGCAAGTTTTCTTTTTTTGAGAGGTAATCAAATAATTGTTGACGATCATTGAGCATATTTTGTAGGGATGCTACGAGGATCCTACGGTGCCCACCTCTAGTTTTCCAAGCTAATAACTCGCCTGATTCCACCATTTTTTGGACAGTGCCCAACGAGACATTTAGCAACTCAGCAGATTGTTTGGTGCTGATATATTTTTTATTCAGGTTTTCGTCAAATTGATTCATGTTTTGTTTCTTTGGTTGAAAACTTAAATATAACTATTTGATAAAATTAAATGAATCAGAAGAATCTGAAAGATTTGTAGGATTTATCCTACAAATTCTCCAATCAAGAATCAGGTCTTACTAAGGTTTACCCTAATAATGTACCCACTTGAGCCTTTTTTTCCCTCAAATATTTTTTTGTTTCAATAAATGAATTAAAATCTGAATCAACTGAAGTCTATATTCATTGATTTAGAGTGTTCTAAATATTGTTTGCTTCAGCTGTTTTAGTTTTTTATCGCAATCTGTGCGTCGGTGGAGCCGAAGAGCAGATGGTTTTCAACCCACTTCATTTCGGAATACCCGAGGAAAAGGTGAGCAATATGATGAAGTCTTATCAAGGTAATTCATACCTTTTTGGTGGCAATGCCCCTTACGTAGAAGAGCTCTACGAAGCCTATTTATTAGATCCCAACTCTGTTGCAGATAATTGGCGTACTTATTTTGACTCTGTGCAGCATTTGCCAGCAGTTGATGGGTCCGATGCAAAAGACGTGGCCCACGCGCCGGTGATTGCATCCTTTGCCGAAAGAGCAAAACAAGGTCCAATTAGAACGGTAGAAGATTCTGCTGATTCTGAAATGGGACGTAAACGTGTCGCAGTTCAACAATTGATTGCGACTTACCGAAATGTTGGTACTCGTTGGGCGGACTTAGACCCCCTCAAGCGGACTGAACGTCCAAATATTCCTGAATTAGATCCTGCCTTTTACGGTTTTACTGATTCAGACATGGATATCGTCTTTAATATCAGCAATACGTTTTTCGGCAAGGACAAGATGACCTTGCGAGATTTATTAGAGAATCTCCGTCAAACCTATTGTGGTTCTATTGGTTCAGAATATATGTATATTACTGACCAAAATATTAAAAAATGGTGGCAAGAAAAATTAGAATCAATTCGTTCGAAGCCTAATTTTGATGCTAAGAAAAAAGTAAACATTTTGGATCGTTTGACAGCGGCCGAAGGGCTTGAGCGCTATTTGCATACCAAGTATGTCGGTCAAAAGCGTTTTTCCTTAGAAGGTGGCGAGAGCTTTATTGCGCAAATGGATGAAATTTTGGACGCCGCAGGTTTAGCTGGAGTTCAAGAAATTGTGATCGGTATGGCTCACCGCGGTCGTTTAAACGTGCTAGTGAATACTTTAGGCAAAATGCCAACAGACTTATTTGCTGAATTTGATCACACCGCACCGGAGGAATTACCTTCTGGCGACGTTAAATATCACCAAGGTTTTTCAAGTGATATTTCAACCACTGGTGGCCCAATTCATTTGTCTCTCGCTTTCAATCCATCCCATTTGGAAATTGTGAATCCAGTCGTTGAGGGTTCTGTGAGAGCAAGGATGGATCGTCGCGGTGACAAAACCGGTAGCCAAGTTTTACCGATTCTCGTGCACGGCGATGCTGCGATTGCGGGTCAAGGGGTTGTGCAAGAAACCTTGGCATTATCAGAAGTACGTGGTTACCACACGGGTGGAACGATTCACATTGTGATTAATAACCAAATTGGTTTTACTACCTCTGATCCACGCGATTTACGTTCTACTTTGTATTGCACCGACATCATGAAAACCATTGAGTCGCCAATTTTGCACGTCAATGGTGATGATCCTGAGGCCGTGGTGTTAGCAACTCAGTTGGCTGTTGAATATCGTACCAAGTTCAGAAAAGATGTCATGATCGATTTAATTTGTTTCCGCAAATTAGGTCACAATGAGCAAGATACACCTTCAATGACTCAACCATTGATGTACAAAAAAATTGCAGCTCACCCTGGTACTAGAAAGTTATACGCTGACAAGTTAGAAGCACAAGGCGTCATTGCCGCTGGTGGTGGCGACGATATGGTTAAAAAATATCGTGCTGAGTTAGAAGCTGGTCAACGCACTTCAGATCCAGTATTAACCAACTTTAAAGGTAAATATGCCGTTGATTGGACGCCGTTCCTCAACCGTAAATGGACTGACAGTGGTGATACCGCGATTCCTTTAGCTGAGTGGAAGCGTATTGCTGAAAAAATTACGACCTTACCTGAAGGCTTTAAAGCCCACCCATTGGTCGAGACCGTTTTGCGCAATCGTGGTGCAATGGGCCGCGGCGAAATTGGTGTCGATTGGGGTATGGGTGAGCACATGGCTTTCGCCTCCTTAGTTGCTAGTGGTTATCCGATTCGTTTGTCAGGTGAAGACAGTGGTCGGGGTACATTTACCCATCGTCATGCGGTAATTCATGACCAAGATCGTGAAAAATGGGATACAGGTACGTACATTCCATTGCAACACGTTGCTGACGGTCAAGCTGGCTTTACGGTCATCGATTCTATTTTGTCTGAAGAAGCGGTATTAGGCTTTGAGTACGGCTACTCTTCTGCAGAGCCAAACACGCTGACGATTTGGGAAGCTCAATTCGGCGATTTTGCGAATGGTGCCCAGGTAGTAATTGACCAGTTTATCGCCTCTGGTGAAGTAAAGTGGGGTCGTGTGAATGGTCTTGTGATGATGTTGCCACATGGTTATGAAGGTCAAGGCCCGGAGCACTCATCCGCTAGGTTAGAGCGCTTTATGCAGTTGTGCGCAGACATGAATATGCAGGTGGTACAGCCAACGACGGCTTCACAAATTTTCCATTTGTTACGCCGCCAGATGATTCGTCCATTCCGTAAGCCATTGATCATTATGACGCCGAAGTCCCTTCTCAGGAACAAAGATGCGACATCTGAAATTACTGAATTTACCAAGGGTGAATTCCACACTGTTTTACCAGAGAAAAATAAAGAAGTGGTTGCTGCGAATGTAACGCGCATGATTATTTGTTCAGGTAAGGTGTATTACGATTTAGTGAAAGCTAGAGAAGCGAAGAAATCCAAAGATGTAGCAATTGTTCGTGTGGAACAGCTCTATCCATTCCCACACAAAGCATTTGCGAATGAAATGAAGAAATATCCTAATTTATCTGAGTTGGTTTGGTGTCAAGATGAGCCACAGAATCAAGGAGCATGGTTCTTCATTCAACACAATATTTTTGAAAATATGAGTGAAGGTCAAAAGCTTGGTTATGCAGGTCGTCCAGCTTCGGCATCCCCAGCTTGTGGATACTCTCACCTACATCAGGAACAACAAAAATCTTTGGTTGATACTGCTTTCGCGAAATTAAAAGGCGTCAACCTAACTAAATAATATAAATTTATTACTATAAGGATAAACAGCATGGCTACGCATGAAGTAAAAGTTCCTCAGTTGTCTGAGTCGGTTGCAGAAGCAACATTGTTGCAGTGGAAGAAAAAAGCTGGTGACATGGTCGCTCAAGATGAAATTTTGATCGAAATTGAGACAGATAAGGTTGTGTTAGAAGTGCCAGCTCCTTCAGCTGGTGTCTTGTCAGAAATCTTGATTCAAAGTGGTGGATTAGTTGTATCAGATCAAGTGATTGCAAAAATTGATAGCGATGCCAAAGCGGTTCCTGCTGCTCCAGCGGCAGCTGCTCCTGCTCCTCAGGTAGCGGCTCCGGCAGCTGTAGCATCCTCGTCAGTGGCCATGCCATCTGCTGCAAAAATTCTTGCTGAGAAAAATATTTCTGCAGATTCTGTCGCTGGTAGCGGCAAAGATGGTCGTATTACCAAGGGTGATGCATTAGCTGCTGGTGCAACTCCAGCGCCAGTTGCCGCACCAATTGCAGCGCCAAAACCTGCTGCTGCACCTACAGTGCAAGTGCCAATGGGTGATCGTCCTGAAGAGCGTGTGCCAATGAGTCGCTTGCGTTCACGAATTGCTCAGCGTCTTTTAGAGTCACAGGCTACGAATGCAATTTTGACTACTTTCAATGAAGTCAATATGGCGCCAGTCATCAACATGCGTAACAAATATAAAGATGTCTTTGAAAAAGAGCATGGCGCAAAGCTCGGTTTCATGTCTTTCTTTGTGAAAGCTGCTGTACACGCTTTAAAGAAATATCCAATCTTGAATGCCTCTGTTGATGGTAACGACATTGTGTATCACGGTTATTTTGATATTGGTATCGCTGTTGGCTCTCCACGTGGTCTCGTGGTACCAATTTTGCGTGACGTTGATCAAATGAGTTTGGCTGATATTGAGAAGAAAATCTCAGAATATGGTGCTAAGGCGCGTGATGGCAAATTGACACTCGAAGATTTAACGGGCGGTACTTTCTCGATTTCAAACGGTGGTATTTTCGGCTCTATGTTGTCTACGCCAATTATCAATCCGCCACAAGCAGCGATTTTAGGTATCCATGCCACGAAAGATCGTGCTGTGGTTGAGGGTGGTCAAATTGTGATTCGTCCAATGAACTATCTCGCTTTGTCTTACGATCACCGCATTATTGATGGTCGTGAAGCCGTGCTCGGTTTGGTTGCGATGAAAGAAGCGTTAGAAGATCCTTCACGCCTCCTTCTCGAAATTTAATTACTGTTAAGAAAGTTTGAATATGAGTCAAGAATTTGACATTCTAGTCATCGGCGCAGGTCCTGGCGGTTATATCGCGGCCATTCGTGCTGCTCAATTAGGTTTTAAAGTCGCTTGTGCCGAAGGAAATGCCTATGATGATCCTAAGGGTGATCCACGTTTAGGTGGCACATGCTTAAACGTTGGCTGTATTCCATCAAAAGCGCTTTTGGCGTCATCTGAAGAGTTTGAAAATATCGGCCATCATTTAGGTTCACATGGAATTACGGTGAAAGATCTGGCGATTGACGTAAGCAAAATGGTCGGTCGTAAAAACGACATCGTTACGAAAATGACCGGTGGTATTGCGTATTTGTTCAAAAAAAATAAAATCACTTTACTCAAAGGCTATGCTGCCTTCAAAGCTAAAGAGGGTGATCGTTATCAAGTCGAAATTACTGGTAAAGATGCTGGTTTAGTGAGCGCCAAGCAAGTCATTATTGCTACGGGTTCTAAAGCACGTCATTTGCCTGGCATTACGGTGGATAACAAATTGATTTGTGACAATGAAGGTGGCTTACAGTTTGATCAAACACCTAAGAAACTAGGGGTGATTGGTGCAGGTGTAATCGGTCTTGAGTTAGGCTCTGTTTGGAGAAGACTCGGTGCCGACGTCACTATCTTGGAAGCGATGCCAACCTTTTTAGGAGCTTGTGATACTGGCGTTGCCAATGAAGCGAAAAAGCTTTTCACCAAGCAAGGGCTGAAGTTTAATTTAGGCGTCAAAATTGAGAGCGTTGTAGCTGGTAAAAACAATGTGAAAATTAGCTATGCGGATGATCAAGGTAATGCCCAATCCCTCGTGGTTGATCGTTTAATTGTTTCTGTTGGTCGTGTTCCTAATACTGAAAACCTCAATTTAGAAGCCATTGGTCTGAAAACGGATGAGCGTGGGTTCATTCCGGTCGATGATCATACCTGTGCTACTGCGGCCGCTGGTGTTTATGCGGTTGGTGATGTGATTCGTGGTCCAATGCTGGCACATAAAGCAGAAGATGAAGGCGTGTTGGTAGCTGAAATTATCGCTGGGCAGAAGCCACATATTGACTACAACTGCATTCCTTGGGTCATTTATACATCCCCTGAAATTGCTTGGGTTGGTAAGACAGAACAGCAATTAAAAGCGGAGGGTCGTGCCTATAAACCAGGTCAGTTCCCATTTGCAGCCAATGGCCGCGCTTTAGGTATGGGTGCTAGTGATGGGTTTGTGAAGGTATTGGCCGATGCAAATACGGATGAAATTTTAGGTGTCCATATTGTTGCATCAGCAGCCTCTGACTTAATTGCTGAAGCGGTTGTGGCGATGGAGTTTAAAGCGGCAGCTGAAGATATTGCGCGCGTATGTCATCCTCATCCAAGTCTTTCAGAAGTGATGCGTGAAGCGGCTCTGGCAGCAACGGATAATCGCGCTTTGAATTTCTAAAAGCTGTTCTGATGCGCGTTACTGATTTATATCACCAAGCTTTACAAAAAAAAGGATATTCGAGCGATGCAGCCCAAGAGGCTGCAATTGCTCGTCTCCAAGCCGCTCAAGATGAGTGGGAGTCTTATCACCCCAAGAGCACAGGTATTTTTGCAAAGTTAAGAAGTCAAACTAATACTCCGCCCAAAGGTGTCTACTTTTGGGGCGGCGTAGGTCGCGGAAAGTCCTTCATCATGGATTCCTTTTATGAGGCAATTCAGATTAAGAAAAAAACCCGTCTCCATTTCCACGAATTTATGCGGGAAGTGCACCGTGAACTGCAAGATTTAAGAGGACATGCTGACCCTCTAAAGATTCTTGGGAAGAAAATAGGGCAAAAATATCAACTGATTTGTTTTGATGAGTTTCATGTCAGCGATATTGCAGATGCCATGATTCTCTATCGATTGCTAGACGCCTTATTTAAAAATAATGTGCAATTCATCATGACCTCCAACTATCGTCCAGATAAGTTATATCCAGATGGACTGCATCGCGATCGTATTTTTCCGGCTATCCGTTTGTTAGAAGAAAAACTCGATATTATTAATGTGGATGCCGGAGTGGACTACCGTAAGGTGTTAATGGACCAAGTGCAAGTGTATTTATACCCATTAAGCCCTGAGGTTGATCTTCAACTAGTCAACACATTCGAAAGTTTGGCGGGCGCACATACGGATGAAGAGAAGGAATTACGGATCGAAAATCGTACGATTCCTTGTAAACGTCGTGCTGGAGGGATTGCTTGGTTTGATTTTCAGACCTTATGTGGTGGCCCTAGGTCACAAAATGATTATCTCGAAATAGCAGAGATGTTTCATTCCGTTATTTTGAGTGATATTCCCGTGATGACCCCTAGGATGTCGAGTGAGGCAAGGCGATTTACTTGGGTCATTGATGTGTTTTATGATCACAAGATCAAATTAATTATGTCTGCAGAAGTTGAAGCTCACGCCTTGTATGTGGAAGGGCAAATGGCCAATGAATTCCATCGTACTGTCTCGCGGATTATTGAAATGCAATCGAAAGAATACTTAGCCGCGCCAAGAAGAGTCGTCGATACCTCACTCACTTGAGTTAGCGACTAGCCCTCTCTCTCGATTTATGGTGATTTTTTAGGGTGAATGATGATTTTCTTGTACTTGCGGATCGCAAAACCATTAAAATAAGTCCATGAACATAACAAATGCCGATTTACACTGCCACTCGGTAGTTTCAGATGGCACTCTTTCCCCGGAAGATTTAGCTAGCCGGGCGAAGTCTAACGGTGTAGAGCTTTGGTCGCTCACTGATCACGATGTAATTGGTGGTCAAGACAGAGCACGTAATGCAGCAGTTGCATTAGGGATGCATTACGTTGGCGGCGTTGAAATTTCAGTCAGTTGGATGTCCCAAACGATTCATATCGTCGGGCTAAACATTGACCCCGACCACTTAGGGTTGGTCAACGGCTTACGCCAAACACGTGATGGCAGGATCGAGCGCGGACATTTAATGGCTCGCCAGTTGGCCAATGTTGGTGTGCCAGGTGCTTATGAAGGTGCGATGCAATTTTGTGGAAACCCCGAATTACTTTCACGCACCCACTTTGCAAGATTTTTAGTCGATAAAAATTATTGTAAGGATATCGAAGAAGTCTTTACACGTTATTTGACGCCAGGCAAACCAGGCTTTGTCGACCATGCTTGGGCAACTTTACAAGAAGCGGTGACTTGGATTAATGCGGCTGGTGGCGTTGCCGTTATTGCGCATCCAGGCAGGTACCGACTGAATGAGTTACAAAAAGATGAGTTGTATAAGTCATTTAAAGAATATGGTGGTCAGGGCATCGAAGTCATTACTGGAAGTCATGCACCATATCAATATCATGAGTATGAGAAAGTAGCTTTGCGCTATGGTTTTCATGCGTCGAGGGGGTCTGATTTTCATTCACCAGATGAAAGTCACACAGATTTAGGTACACTTCCAATGTTGCCTTCTTCTTTAAAACCAATTTGGTCATTATTCAACTTTAATTAATTATGTTTGCTGAACGCGTTATTTCTGGAATGCGCCCGACGGGCTCGTTACATCTGGGCCACTATCATGGTGTGTTAAAAAATTGGATTCGCCTGCAATCCGAATACCCATGCTTTTTCTTTGTGGCTGACTGGCATGCCTTAACCACGCATTATGATAGCCCTGAAATTATCGAGGCTTCCGTTTGGGATATGGTGATTGATTGGCTCGCAGCGGGGGTTGATCCTACCCAAAGTACTTTATTTATTCAAAGTAAAGTACCCGAGCATGCGGAATTATTTCTATTGTTATCCATGGGTACACCACTTGGTTGGTTAGAGCGGGTGCCGACCTATAAAGATCAAATTGAAAAATTAAAAGAAAAAGACTTACAGACTTACGGCTTCTTGGGCTATCCCTTACTGCAAGCAGCAGATATTCTGATGTACCGAGCTCAACATGTGCCGGTTGGTGAAGACCAAATTCCTCATGTGGAAATGACACGCGAAGTTGCTAGAAGATTTAACCACTTGTATGGTCGTGAAGCGGGCTTTGAAGAAAAAGCGATTACAGCGGCGAAAAAATTAGGTGGAAAAAGAACGAAACTGTATTTAGAAGCAAGAACGGCCTTCCAAGAAAAGGGTGATCAGGATGCTTTGGAAACTGCCAAGGCGATTGTCCATGAAGATCAAAGCTTATCCATGGGTGATCGTGAGCGATTGTTTGGCTATCTTGAGGGAGCGAGAAGAATTATTCTCGTTGAACCTCAAGCATTATTGACGCCAGCTTCCAAAATGCCTGGCTTAGATGGTCAAAAAATGTCGAAATCTTACCAAAATACGATTTCGATGCGAGAAAGTGAAGAGTCCATTACCAAAAAAGTGAAGACGATGCCAACTGACCCGGCACGCGTTAGAAGAACTGATCCTGGTAATCCCCAGCATTGTCCAGTATGGCAATTGCACGCAGTATATTCCGATGAAAATACCAAAAAATGGGTACAACAAGGTTGTCAAAGTGCTGGGATTGGTTGTATTGAATGCAAAGAGCCATTGATTAAAAGCATCTTAATTGAGCAACAGCCAATGTTGGAAAGAGCTCAAAAGTATTTAGATGATCCAAGTTTACTCAGAGCTATTATTGCTGATGGTTGTGATAATGCTAGAAAAGTTGCGCAAGAAACCATGAGAGATGTTCGCGAGGCAATGGGCCTTGATTACTCATAGTAGTATGTCCCCGCCCTCCGATTGGGTTCAACGATTTATCCATTTGATTCCTCGTCGCGAGGAAGGTCGGGTGCTTGATTTGGCTTGTGGTAGTGGGCGACATAGTCTATATGCCGCTCAGCAGGGATATCAGGTACTTGCGGTTGATTTGCGAACTGGCCCGCTTCTTGAACTACAGGAAAACTTACCACTCGACTTGAAAAATCGTATTGAAGTCATGGAGTTAGATCTAGAACAGCCTGAGTTTCCGGCACTCAAAAAAGATTACTTCATTGATGGGATCATCGTAACAAATTATCTCAACCGCCCTCATTTTCATCAGGTATTAGATCTTTTGGCACCGGGCGGAATCTTGATCTATGAAACCTTTGCTGTCGGTAATGAGCGCTTTGGCAAGCCATCAAATCCGGCGTTTTTATTGCAAAAGGACGAATTGTGGCAATATATTCAGTCACGAAATGATTTTTCCGTCGTATCTTTTGAGCAAGGCTATTTAGAAGTGCCAAAACCTGCCATGATTCAAAGGATTTGTGCTGTAAAGCAAAACATCATTGGGCTACAATTACAACATGAATATTAAAGCACTTTATCCAAAACTCCCTATTTTAGGTAGCATCGTTGCGATTGCTACACCTATGTTTGCTGATGGTAAATTAGATTTACCAAGCCTTAAATCTTTGCTAGATTGGCACGTTGAACAAGGTACCCATGGTATTGTGATTGTTGGTACCTCTGGCGAGTCACCGACAGTCAATGTCGAAGAACACTGTGAACTAATTAAGGTAGCGGTAGAACATATTGCTGGCAGAATCCCCGTGATTGCTGGTACTGGCGGAAATTCCACTTTAGAAGCGATTGAACTCACTTCTTATGCAAAAAGTGTTGGTGCCGATGCCTCTTTGCAGGTGGTGCCTTATTACAATAAGCCTACCCAAGAGGGAATTTATCAACACTTTAAAACGATTGCTGAAAAAGTTGATTTACCAGTCATTTTGTATAACGTTCCTGGTAGGACAGTGGCTGACATGAGTAACGCCACGATTCTCAGACTAGCTCAAGTACCTGGTATTAATGGCTTGAAAGATGCGACTGGCAATCTAGAAAGAGTTTGTGATCTGATTAATGGCTTGAAGCGACAGGGTAGCGACCATTTTGCGGTTTTCTCAGGCGATGATTTAACTGCAATTTTCTTGATGTTGATGGGTGGTCATGGCAATATTTCTGTAACAGCCAACATTGCTCCTAAAGAAATGTCAATGCTATGCGAAGCGGCCATTAGCGGCGAGTTGCTGACTGCTAGAGAAATTCATTTGAAATTATTAAAATTACATCAATTGATGTTCGTTGAGCCCAATCCGATTCCCGTGAAATGGGCTTTACATGAAATGGGTAAAGTGGATTCTGGAATTCGCCTGCCCTTATTGCCCATGTCGGTGTCCTTAAGAGAAAACTTGAAAAATGAGTTAACTCAATTAGGGTTACTAAAAGAATAAATTCAGTAGCTTGAACTTCAACTGAGCTGAACCTGCATTATGAATAAACCGTCGTGTAATAACTACATGCAAACTATGGAAAGAGAATTTTAATGCGTATTACAAAGTCCACCCAATATGGCTTGATGTTGTTAGTACTACTATCTATTAGTGCTTGCACGACTTCATTGACGAATGAATCGATTGACTATAAGTCCCAGGGCGAAAAGAAAACACCTAACTTAAGTATTCCCCCTGATTTATCAATCCCAACGGTAGATAAAAGATATGGTGTGGCAGATGGTTCAGCCACCTTATCTCAGTACAACGCATCTTCCGTGAGGGTTAAGGACCTTGTCAATAAAAACACAGTAACCCCTGAGCAAGCCGGTTTTAGGATCGAGCGAGAGGGTAATCGTCGTTGGATTGTTACTCAAAAATCTACCACCGAACTCTACCCTAAAATTAAAAACTTCTGGGAAGATACTGGCTTTTTATTAGCGACAGACTCACCCAATACTGGCATTATGGAAACGGATTGGGCTGAAAATAGGGCAAATATTCCTGATGATATGGTTCGTCGATTTCTTGGTAAGACCCTGGAGACGCTGTACTCAACCGGCGAAAGAGATAAATTTAGAACTCGTTTAGAAAAATCTCCAAAGGGCGAGACAGAAATTTATATTTCTCATAAGGGAGCCAGAGAAGAAATCACTGGTGCCGATAAAAATATGACTAAGTGGACTTCTAGGCCATCAGATCCTGAGTTAGAAGCAGATTTGTTGGCAAGAATGTTGGTTTATCTAGGAAGTAGTAATGAGTCGGCTAAAGTTGCCGTAAAGACTGCTGTTGATACTGGTAAAGCTCGTGTTTCTAGATTGCAAGTGATTGATCAAGTTGATGCGCTACTGATTGCCCAAGGCTTTGATCGCGCTTGGCGTGAAGTTGGATTGGGTTTAGATCGGTCAAACTTCTCAGTTGAAGATCGAGATCGTTCTAAAGGGGTATTTTATGTTCGTTATGTCAGTTCCAATTTAGAGCCTGCTGCTAAACAGGGCTGGTTCTCAAGTCTATTTAGTTCTTCAAAAGAAGAAGACTTAAAGAAGGCTAAAAAATATCAGGTAATCGTGAAGAGTGTCGATAACAACTCTACTAAGGTGACTGTGTTGGATGAACTTGGTAATAAAACAACTACCGAGGTTGCAAAGCCAATCTTAACAATCCTTGATCAACAAGTGGTATATTGAGAGTATTCACTTAGTGATTCATTGATAGCCCAGTTCATGAACTGGGCTATTCCTTGTTGATGGCTTTAAAGACTTCATTAGTTATTTTCTTTTGGAAAAGTAAAAAAATATTATGACGATTCGGGTATTGTTGGTTGATGACTTTCAAATACTTATTTGGGGTATCCAAAAACTGATTGAAAGTGATCAGAACATCGAATTAGTTGGCGTAGCTAACACCCATGAGCAGGCTCTTTTAGCAGTAGCCTCTCAAAAACCAGACCTTGTTCTGATTAATGCAGCCATGTTAGAGAATGAATCGATTGAATTGATTCCTGAAATCCTAAAGTATGCTCCAACCAATATCTTGGTTATTTCGGGTACTCTAGAAGATGAATTGCATGATCTGGTGGTGATTAAAGGTGCTAGAGGTATTTTGAATAAAAACGATACCGCTCAAACCTTACTTAAGGCAATTGATCGGATTCATGCGGGTGAAATTTGGGTGAACCGAAATGCAACCTCAAGAATCCTTTTAGAAATTGCTAAGGCCAGTACGCCTAAACCAAAAACGGAAGAACAGGTAAAACTAGAGTCTTTAACAAAAAAAGAGCACAAAATTATTCAATCCATTGTTGTGAGTTCTGATAAGAGTTATAAAGTGATTGCCAGTGAACTGAATATTTCCGAACATACCTTGAGAAATCACCTTGCTGCCATTTATGGCAAAGTTGGTGTCAAGAGTCGTATGGAACTTTATGTGTTTTGTTTAGATCATTTAAAGAATACCTAAGAAGATTTTCTAATTTATTCCTTAGTATTCAATCAAGTAGGTACTGCGTAAAAAGTTAAAAAAAAGCAACAAATTCCAAATTAATTTAAAAATTTATATTAATTATTTATTACAGTAATAAATAAGTTTTATTGGATTTAAATTTTATAGTACAAAAGTACTATATTTTAGTTGCTGGTTATTTCCTTTATTTTATTGGCGATAAGGGAAATATTGAAGTGTAATTGCTTGAATTAAATAATTTAAGTAATTAAATCTACTAAAAATAGTAGTTATTTAAAGCAGAAAAATAAGTAGTACAAGCCCATATTCATGGCACTCATCCCTCCGTATTATCAAAATCATAGAAGTCCTACATGCGTTTTTCTTTTGTATTGAACTTCAGATATTAGAAATTGTTGTACTTTTGGGCTTACTTTTTGCCCTGCATTTTGCAGTAACGTTTTTTTAACTTTGACATTATAAAAAATTTAATCAAAGAAAATCTGTTAGCAAGGTTGTACAAAAGCAGGTATTTTTTCAATTAAATTTCAATAATTTCACAAACCATTTCTATATGGTTCGCTCTGTGAAAAATCTCAAGGTTAGAACAACAAGATTTAAAGATTAAATCGATCTTTGATTGATTTAATTTGTTTGGATTGAAAGCATTCTTTATAAAACTTTTAAATTAAGGATTAATCATGGCTGGATCTACTACCTACGCACTACGCCCTTGGTCTTTTAACACTGGCGATATGTCATTTTTATACAGTCAAGCAACTTTTATTCCGTTGTTTGATTCCCTCGGTAATCCCATTATCAATTGGGATGGTACGACGAGTGCATACCTCTCCAACGGTACACTCATTCCTGGAACTACTAGAGTTGACGCAGCAGGCAACAACCTCAACGTGAACCAGTACGGTGTTTCATACGTCTCAGTAACTGATATTTCTGGACTTAGAAATTTAACTGGTCAAAACAATAATTTAACAGCTGGTCAAACACATTGGGGTCAAGTGAATTTACCTTTCCCAAGAATTGTGGCAGCTGACTTTGGTAACTATTTAAAACCAGCAGATCCAACTACAGGAGTTGGTGGCCCTACGTTAACTGATGTTGGTGGAGCTCAAGTGCAAGCAGTTGACTCGTATGGCTATGCAATGACAGATGCGCTTGGAAACCCGATCTTAACTGCTGGTACTGGTGCATTTACTCTAACTGGTGGCCTGAATCAAAACTTAACGCCAATTGCCACAGCAAACTCTGGATCTGCTTTTGATGTAGCCGCAGCGGCTCAAGCAAACAGTGCTACTTACATTGATTCAGGTGCTTTCTTCGCAAAACAATTCGACTACACCAAGGTTACTTTCGCTACTGACTATTTAACCACTGGTTCTGGCGGATACTCAAGCAATGGTTCACAAGGTCAAGCAACAACAACTCCATTATCTGTTACCCAAGCAAGTGTAGTGGACTATACGCCGCGTATGATCAGTCTTGATACAACAACTGCTGGTGTGACTTTCGCAAAAGATGCCAACGGTAAGATTGTATTTAATGAAGGGGTAGCACAGGTCACTGACTGGGGGCAATTAGATGCAACGACTGGTTTAGGTCAAGTTGATTATCAAAACTTGTCAGGTAATACAGTGGTGACTAATCACAACTTAACTGTGTTCAAGCATGTGTTACAAGGTGGTACATGGGTAGCCACAAAGACGCCATTTACAATTACCAATACTCAAGCTGCATTACATTTTGCTGATGGCTCCGTAGTTATCGATCCTGTTACACACAATCCAATCGTAATTGATGGTTCCAACTTATTAATGGTTGATCCTGTTACTGGTGCAGTTACCCCAACTGCATTTACAAATGGTGCCGCAGCTCACTATTCAAATGGTGTTGCTATCACTGATCCAACTGCATTAAATCCACAAACATTCCAGCCAACCAATGCTCCTATTACTTTAAGTGCAATTGCTGCTCATCAAGAACAGTTCATCGGTGGTATTAACCCAGGTGTTGCTCCAAACAACGGTTACTTTGCATTATTTGGTCAATTCTTTGACCATGGCCTTGATTTTATTGGTAAGGGTGCTCAACAAACTACTGTGAAGATTGCATTAGCAACTTCAGATCCGCTTTATATTGCCCCAGGTAATCCATTGGATGGTTTTGGTGGTCAAGGTAACACTTCCATGACGATTAACCGTGCAAACGTTGCTGGCTTTGATACAACAGGCCCAACTGCTGGTGATCCAAATTATGTCAACCATTCTTCACCTTATATTGATCAGTCACAGACTTATGGTTCAGACAATTCAAAAATCTCTATTCTCCGTGAATGGGTAAGTTCAGATGGTGGCAAAACATTCCACGCAGGTGCTAGTTTATTGGATGGTCATACTGCGCAAACTTGGACAGATGGATTAGGTCAAGTAACTGACTCAACCTTGCCAACCTTAAATGAGCTCCGTGCCCATTTAGTTGCAACTGGTCGTGATGATTTGAACTGGGATGATATCTCTGGCCTCAGAAACCGTGATGCAAGTGGTCATGTAATTACGGGCGCTGGCGCAGGTACCGGCGACGCCATTATTTTAGATATGAACCCGCACTTTGATGCGACACATTTTGCAACTTGGACAACGAAGCCTCCAGTACTCGCTACATTAACTGGTGCAGCTGCTGGAGTGGCTACTGCAACAAACATTATTCAGGCGATTAACGCACAAGCGATTGCTGATAAACTTGCGTTCGCAGCTGGTGGTGGTGTTTACAGTGCAAGCAATCCTGTCGGCACTATTTCTATGGGTAACATCATGATTGGTGCAGGTCCAGGAATGGCCAGCCTTTCAGACATCATTGACTTTGCAACATTCCAACCGAAAGCAGGTTTATCCTCTGCAATGACTGCTTTGGTTAAAGAGTTGTTAATTGAGTCGATTGGTGATCACTACGTTGCTGGTGACGGTCGTGCGAACGAAAACGTTGGTTTAACTTCCATTCACCATGTATGGCACGAAGAGCATAACTATCAAGTAGCGGTGATTGAGCAGTCGATTCAAGATCAAGATACACAAGCTGTAATCAATGGTGATACAAGTCACGATACATTACACAAATGGCAAATCGCTACTGCATTTAAAGATGCAAATGGTAATTATTTGGAAAGCGCTAATGGTGCAATCAACTGGGATTCTGAGAAGATTTTCAACGCTGCAAAAATTACTGTTGAAATGGAATACCAGCACGTTGCAGTGGACCAATATTCAAGATCCGTTACTCCAGATATTCCTGAGTTTGTTGGTTACAACTCTAGCTTAAATGCCAACGTTACCAACGAGTATGGTCAAGTAGCCTTCCGTTTCGGTCACTCAACACTACGTGAAACCATTGACACAATGGATCCTACAGGTGGTTTGTCTGGCAAGATCATGAGCTATGCCCTCAAAGATGCATTCTTAAATCCTGCTCTTTATTCTGAAGTTGGTGCTGGTGCGATTACCCTCGGTATGACCCATCAACAAATGAATGAAGTCGATGAGTTCTTAACTCCAGCGATGAACCAAGGTTTACTCGGTCAACCACTCGACCTCGCTGCAATTAATATTGCTCGTGGCCGTGATATGGGTTTACCAACCTTGAATGATATGAGAGTTGCAATCGGTAAAGCTGCCTATCAGAACTGGTCAGATTTCGGTAGCCACATGTTGCACTCGTCCAATTTAGCTGGCTTTATTGCCGCTTACTCAATGGATGGTGACATTGATCGTGCTAATGCGTTAATCGACGTTTATAACGGCGGTGTTGACAGCGTATATGGTTACACATATCAAAGTGCTAACGATTTCATGACGAATAATCATGACGTCAATCAAGTGGATGCTTGGTTAGGTGGCTTAGCCGAACAACACGTGCTTGGTGGTCTTTTAGGTGAAACTTTCAACTACATCTTCCTTGATCAAATCGAAAGATTGATGGACGGTGATCGCTTCTATTACTTGTATCGATTATCTGGTTTACAGATTAACGAACAGATGGTCAACGAGCAGTTCAAAGATATCGTTGAACGTAATACTGGTTTAACCCATTTGAATGGTAACGTATTCGCCTATGCAGATGCCTACTATGATATGGGTCAACAAGCTTCTTCCTCCAATATTGTTGTTCAAGGTCGTGAACACAAGTATGCTGATGTCATGGCGACTTACGAAGCAGCCAATACTACTGCTCCTCAACAACATGTAGGTATTTATAGTGTTGGTTCAAGCTCTACTGGTGGTGTGAATGCTGAATTAGGTAATGGCGTTATTAAGTCGATCACAACAGTAATTCATAACGATGGTGCCCAAAACTTAACAGTTTCTGACGTTAATAATCAGTTAGCAGGTGCTGTCTTATCAACGATTTCTGAGAAGTATGTTTATGACGTGCGTCCTGATGTGATGCACGGTCAAGCTGCTCTTGATGGCATGCCAGTGTCAGGTGATGGTTCCAATGAGGTATTAGTAGGTACTAACTATGACGATGTTGTCTTCATGGGTGAGGGTGATGATACTGCTTATGGTGATGGTGGCAATGACATCATCTACGGTGGTGGCGGTATGGACAAACTGTATGGTGGTGCCGGTAACGATACGATGTACGGTGGCGAAGGCCCTGACGTGATTGATGGCGGTGCTGGTGATGATGTCATTTTCGGTGACGCATCTGGTACAGCGATGAACGGAACTGACCAGTTAATTGGTGGTTTTGGTAACGATACCATCTACGGTGGTATTGGTATTGATAAAATTTCTGGCGAAGCTGGCGATGATGTGATTTATGGTGGTGCTGATACAGACCCATTCACCCATGCTGGTGATGGTAACGACTACATTGATGGTGGTACAAGTGGTGACTTACTCTGGGGTGATGCTGGAGATGACGTAATTGTTGGTGGTGCTGACCAAGACGTACTCTCTGGTGGTTCTGGTGATGACATTCTTCGTCCAGGTGCTCCTTCACAAGCTTTAGTTGGTGCTGGTGTGGATGAAGTTGTTGGTGGTTTAGGAATTACTACTGAAACTGCGGCTGACATTGGCTTCAATATTATGGACTTGTCAGATTGGGGTGCTGGTGCTCCTGGTGTCGTGGCTGACTTCTCTACACAAGCTGCTCCTGCTGTATCCATCAAAGGAACTGCAACAGACTTCCCAGCATGGTTCCAGATTCAAGGTATTGTGGCAACAGCTAACAATGACACAATCATTGGTGATGATGTTGGTAACTGGTTAATCGGTGGATCTGGTAATGACACAATTAGTGGTGGTGGTGGTAACGACATCATCGTTGGTAATCATGTTCGCTTAGATTCATTAATTGGTAACTATCAAGTTGGTGGTGTTCAAGCGACTTATGATTACACAGCCTTCGATACGGCCACTCATAGAGCTGGTACTGGAGTTTACGGTCAGGGTGGCGTAGCTGCAACTTTAGCAACAACTGGCGACTTGATTGATCAAGCAAATGCAGTAGCTGGATCACATTTGTTTGATAAGCATTTCACTGACATGTTGAAGTCAGCAATGTTTAAAGATACAGTGCTCGGCAATGATATGGTGAATTCAAATGGAACGGGTCTCGGTGCAGATACTGCTGTCTATACTGGTAGATTCCAAGACTATAATTTCAAAGGTGTACTAGTTAATACTTCACATGAAGGTTCATTGCTTGGTATTTTAATTAGTGACAAGATTGCGAGCGTTGGTGGTCAGCAAGTTGACGTTGTGGTCGAAAACGGCGGTACTGCTGGTGGTTCTGACTTGTTAGTTGGTATGACGTATATTCAGTTCTCTGATCAAAGAGTATTGGTTTCTGAATTATTAGGTCCAAGATTTACTAACGTAGTAGCTTCAACGTCCATTAACGAAAACTCAACTGCAACCATTGAGACTTTTGGAGTTTCATTAGCTTCAGGTAACCCACTAAGCGTAAGACTCGGTAATTCCGCTGATGATGCAAACTTCACATTAGTGAATAATGGTAACGGTACTTATTCATTGAAGGCGAACGGTACTGGTCTGAACTATGAGAATCTAACGCACTTTGGTACAACTCCTTATAACGTAGATATTATTGCTACTGATACGGTTTCAGGTGCCTATAACGTGACGAATATCGCCGTATCAGCAATTAACGTGAACGAAGCTGCAACTGGTAGTATTGCGTTGACAGGTGCGTATACAGCTTCTACTGCAGCAGTTGGTTCTTCTGTTGCTGTGACTGTAAATGCGCTCAATGCCTTACTCGACCCTGATCTAGTCAGAGCAGGTGCAACGACTGGTTTAGTAGTTGACCAGCCTCTCAGCAGAGCAAATCCACAACCAGTCAACACGTCTAATCCGTATCAGTGGCAGTCTTCTACCAACGGTACAACTTGGACAAACGTTAATCTTCAAACGAACCCTGCGTTATCTGTAAATTCTGGTAATGCGGTTACCCAGTACCGTACGACTACAAGCTATACAGATGTGTTTGGAACTCACAATTCAACCAATGATACGAAGACTGTTTCTGGTGTAACTATCCTCGGTACCAACAATGCTGTTATAGATAACATTACTGGTTCAGCGAATGCAGATATCATCCTAGGATTTGCTGGTAACGACGTAATTAACGGCTTCCAAGGTGCTGATACAGTCGATGGTGGTGTTGGTACAGACCGCTTGAATCTTGGACTATTAAACGGTGCTTATACAACCGATTTAAGTAATGCCACTGATGCACAATTGACTGGTATTGAGCAAATCTACTCTAGCACTGGTATTGCTGGTGTAGCGCAATTTAATTTGGACCTCAGTAAGCAATCTGAGAACCTATTAATTGATACTACAGGTAATGGTGGAACATTTATTGTTCAGATTGGCGGTGTCGATAAGATTACCGTTGGTACTGGTGTAGAAACCATCTCGACTGGTCGTGCAAACGATACGATCGTAGGTTTTGCAGCTGGTGATACGGTGGATGGTGGTACACAGACAGATACAATCGAAATCAACTCTGCAAGAGATGCTTTAGCAATCTCAGCAGCTGTTAATGCGGCTGTAGTGAACGTTGAAGTCATCTCCGCTGCAAATGCTGCTGCTGGTGTAACTATTGATTTGACGAATCAGACTGAATCGTTTACTTCAATTAATGGTAGCGCTTTTGCTGACATGATTACTGGCGCTACTTCTACTACTAACAAAATCTATGCTGGAGCTGGTAACGATACGATTAATGGTTACTCAAACGCAGCAACAGTAGATGGTGGAGCTGGTACCGATACGATTAAAGTATTCACAACGACTGATGCTTCTAACGTATCTAATGCGACAGCGGCAAGACTATTGAATATCGAAGTATTAGATTTCTCAAGCGTTAATGCTGGTGTAACAGTTCGTATGGCTAACATGGCTAACTCAACTACCCTCAAGTATGTAGGTTCTGGATTTGCTGATACTTTGGCTGCTCATAATACTGCTACAACGAATACTGGTGATACTTTGGTCGGTGGTGCAGGTAATGACTCCCTAGCAGGTGGAACTGGACATGATACTTTTGCATTCGAGACAACTGCAGCAGGTAACGGTTTAGATACTATTACCGGCTTTACTAAAACAGGTGCAGCTTTCGATACGTTGCAAGTTTCATCATTCTTGACGAATTTAAATGCGACGAATGTTTTCAGTAATGGATCATCTACCGCAAACGTAGCTGCTTCTGCATATGACCAACACGTTGTATTGATTAATTCAACAGTTGATTTGTCAAACTCTGCAAACTGGAGTGGTATTTTCGGTAACGGTGCTGGTCATTTAGGTGCTTTCACAAATGATACGCAAAAAGCGGTATTGATTGAAGGTACTACTGGTAACAATACAGGTACTGACAAGATGTACTACGTAAGCTATAGTGGTGGAGCAATGCACGTAGATCAAGTAGCAAGTTTAGTTGGTGTTGGTCAGTTTACAGCTGGCACTGATGTACACGTTGCTTAATCAAGTAGAACGAAGAAGAAATACGTGTAGTACTGAAAAGTTGTAGAAGTCATAAGAAGTCCCTGAAGCAATTCAGGGACTTTTTTATTGGTAAAATAAAAAATAGTCTTTAAATATTAATACTTTGGTCGCTTATGCAAATCCTCTTTATCCATCAAAACTTTCCAGGCCAATTTAAACATATAGCGCAAGCACTCAAAGCAAATCATCAGGTAGTGGCAATAGCTTGCAGCACGGACCGGAAAGTTGTGCAACAAGAATGGTTGGATATTCCAGTACATTACTATCACCCATCACAAGGATCGACTACCGGGGTCCATCCGTGGGCAGCCGACTTTGAAACAAAATTAATTCGTGCACAGGGTGCATTTATAAAGGCACAGGAATTAAAAGCACAAGGATTGATGCCGGATATCATCGTGGCACATCCGGGTTGGGGCGAAAGTCTATTTATCAAACAAGTTTGGCCTACCGCTAAACTTGGCTTGTACGGTGAGTTTTTCTATCATGCAGAAGGGGGCGACGTTAATTTCGATCCTGAGTTTATCGATAGTGACCCATCACTTTCTTGTCGCATTGCTCTTAAAAACACGATTAACCATTTACATTTTCATGAGGCAGAGGCCTCCATTTCCCCAACACAATGGCAAGCGAGCACTTATCCAGAAACCATTCGTAATAAGATGAGCGTGATTCATGATGGGATTGACACTGATTTGTTAAAGCCGAATCCAGATGCTTTTATTTCATTGAAAGTGGGGGGACAGGTCCTGAGGTTTACAAGAGATGATGAAATTATCACTTTTGTGAATCGCAACTTGGAGCCATATCGCGGTTACCATATTTTTATGCGATCCTTGCCAGCGATTCTTGCAGCAAGACCGAAAGCGCATGTATTTATTGTCGGTGGCGATGGCGTCAGTTATGGTGGTAAACCAGCATCAGGCACTTGGAAAGAGAAGTTCTTTGATGAAGTCAAGGATCAACTCGATGTGCAAAGAGTCCATTTCTTCGGCAGTTTAGAGTACGCTGCTTATATCACGGTGATGCAACTCTCCAAAGTACATGTGTATTTAACCTACCCATTTGTTCTCAGTTGGAGCTTAATGGAAGCGATGAGTATGGGGGCCTGTGTGGTTGCTTCAGATACTGCGCCATTACATGAGGTCATTATCGATAATATGACGGGGCGGTTGGTGAATTTTTTCGATTCGCAAGCGCTAGCAAATAGCGTCATCCAACTCTTACAGTATCCTGAACATGCCAAAATCATTGGGCAAAATGCCAGGAATTTTGTCATTGATCATTATGATTTACAGCGTGTCTGTTTGCCAAGACAGTTGCAATGGATTGAGCACTTGTCAAAACAGTAAAAAATAAAAAAATGCTAATTGAAATAAAAACTTAGCAAAAACTATATGAATGTTTTAAATTCTGAATTCAACATAAAAATTCGGTATCATAGAGGGTGAATTACAGTAATACCTAACCAAAGCAATCTCAAAACTTACATAAAATCATATAAAAATGTTCAATTTTCTAAAGGCTCCAGAAGCTAAAAACGAAATCTTAGTTTCCCTTTATAAATTTAAAAGTACTTTTTGGTCTGTGGCTGCCTTTACAGCAGTAATGAATATGCTGTTATTGGTACCTTCTTTTTATATGTTGGAAGTGTATGACAGGGTATTGACTTCCAGAAATGAATACACTTTATTGATGTTAACCGCATTTTTATTGTTTCTTAATTTGCTCTATGCAGGCTTAGAGTCGATTCGTAGTCATACCGTCATTGCGATTGGTAAAAAGATTGATAGTGAACTCAACCAAAGAACCTATACGGCTGCTTTTGAGCAAAACTTAAAACAAAAAGGTGGGAATGCTGGCCAGGCCTTAAACGATCTGACGACGCTGCGCCAATTTGTCACAGGACCAGCCTTGTATGCATTTTTTGATGTACCTTGGTTTCCAATCTATTTGATCGTAATTTTTATCTTTAACTTTTGGTTAGGTGTTTTTTCAACGGTTTGCGTATTGATCGTGTTAACTGTTGCAGTGATTAATGAATCTATTACCAATGAACCTTTGGGTAAAGCAAACAATTTAGCGGTCGCCTCCAGTAATTTAGCTACCAACAACCTGCGAAGTTCAGACGTTTTAGAAACCATGGGTATGTTGCCAGGTATTCGGAAACGTTGGTATGACTTGCACAGTAAATTTTTGACGCTACAAGAAGTCGCTAGTCAAAGATCTTCTAACATGACTTCTCTAACGAAGTTTTTTAGAACGAGCTTCCAGTCTTTAGCTTTAGGCTTTGCGGCTTACCTGGTTCTTGAGAATCTATTGTCACCAGGTATGATGATTGCCGCTAGTATTCTATTAGGCAAAGCCTTAGGTCCGGTAGAAGCCGTGATTGGCGTCTGGCGTCAATGGAGTGGCGTGAAAAGTGCTTATAACCGCTTAGATAAATTATTGGCGGATAACCCCCCAAGAGTGGTTGGTATGAGCTTACCCAAACCAAAAGGATATGTGGAATTGGAAGGTGTGTACGCGGCACCTCCTGGAGTATCCAAGCCAGTGATCAAAAATGTTGCTTTTAAATTAGAACCTGGGGATGTACTTGGTGTGATTGGCGCAAGTGCTTCTGGCAAATCTACCTTGGCTAAAGTGATGGTGGGGTTATGGCCTGGGGCACCAAATTGTGCCAGGTTAGATGGTGCAGATATTTACCGATGGAACAAAGATGAATTAGGTTCTAGCATTGGCTATGTGCCTCAAGATATTGATATGTTCCCTGGTACAGTCAGTGAAAATATTGCTCGTTTTAACGACTTCACGCCTGAGGATGTGATTGAGGCCGCTCAAACTGCGGGTGTGCACGAGATGATTTTACGGTTTCCTCAAGGATACGATACGAAACTCGGCGATGCGACATTCGGTTTGTCAGGTGGTCAAAAGCAACGGATTGCTTTAGCCAGAGCATTGTATGGTAAGCCAAACTTAATCGTATTAGATGAGCCAAATTCGAATTTAGATGACATTGGTGAAGACAGTTTGATTGTGGCGATTAAAAAACTCAAAGAACGCAATGCTACTGTGGTGCTTGTTACCCACCGCGTTAGTATTCTGGCAGTAACCAGTAAACTATTACTATTAGATGATGGAATGATGAAGGCTTTTGGGCCTACGCAAAAGATTATGCAAGACATACAGGATGCACATAAAAAACAATTGGCAACCCAAGACCCGATGGCGATTGAAAACGGTGGAGGACAAGTAGCATGAGTTTTTTAAGCAAAAAGTCCCGAGAAATTACTGTTGAAGAAAAAGCTGAACAGAATATTGCCATTCTGCAGCAAAGACAACAAGAGGCAGCCGTAGATGATTCGAAAGACGAAAAGTATTACGCGCGTTTAGGTTGGCTTTTTTTACTGGTTGGGGTGGGCGGTACTTTCCTTTGGATGACTTTTGCCACTATCGATAAGGGTGTTTCCACCTCTGGTTATGTGATGACGGACTCGAATCGTAAAACGATTCAAGCTCCACTGTCAGGCTTTATTGATGACATTAAAGTCAAAGAGGGTGAGACGGTTACAGCGGGGCAAGTATTGCTGAAGATTAACCCCATTGCTGCCGCATCGCAAGCTCAGGGTACAAAAGAATCGATTCAGGGCTTTGAGGCCACAGCAAGAGCTTTGGAAATCTCCATTCAGCAAAAGAAAAGACAATATGCTTTACTCTCTCAGCAATTAAAGAATATGCAAGAGTTGAGTAAAGATGGTTATATGGCGACGAACAGAGTCCTTGAGTTTGAACGTCAAGAATTGCAACTCAAAACCAGTATCTCGGATGATGAAGGTAACCTGATTCGGACGAGGCAGCAAATTAGTGAAGCAAAAGAACGCTTAAATCCAATGGAATTAGATTTAGCGAATACCGATGTGAAATCCCCGGTTGACGGTCGCGTGGTGAACTTACAAGTCTTTACGAAAGGTGGCGTTGTGTCCCCTGGCGTGCGTTTGATGGAAGTGATTCCAACCAATGATGACTTAATTATTGACGCGCAGTTACCCGTTCATTTAGTGGATAAGGTGCACGAAGGTTTAGAGGTTGAAATGATGTTTACGGCGTTTAACACCAATCGGACTCCGCATATTCCGGGTATTTTGTTATCGATTGCAGCAGACCGGATAGTCGACGAAAAAACTGGTCAACCCTATTACAAAATTCAAGCAAAAGCGACAGAACAAGGTAAAAAATTATTGGGTAGCTATAAAGTACGCCCTGGTATGCCCGTCGATTTATTTGTTAAAACGGGTGAACAATCACCCATGACATATATACTCAAGCCCGTCACAGATCGATTCCACTCAGCTTTGCGGGAAGACTAACCATGCAGCATTGGCGTATGAAGGCTTTAGTAATTTCTTGTGTGGCATTGGCTAGTGTAACGTGCCACGCCTTGACCCTGACGGAAGCCTATGATTTAGCATTAATGAATGATCCGACTTATCGTTCCGCACTCAAAGATTTTGAATCAGGTGCGGCGAATAAGAACATCGGTTTGTCTGCTTTGATGCCGAAGTTGTCTGCAAACTATTACTACTATCAAAATGATACGATGCAGTGGACGAAAGGGGCTAGTGCGAGTGCTACTCAGTCAAAGTACCCCAGTGAAAATGGTTCATTACAACTGACCATGCCTCTCTTTAGTATGGATGCGATTGCGCGTTATCGGCAAGGGCAGTCACAGGCAAATTTTAGTGAAGAAAAGTTCAAATATAACGCACAAGATTTACTCATTCGAGTCACGCAAGCTTACTTAGATACCTTGTTCGCACAGGATTCATTAAAGTTTCAGATGACGGAGCGCGATGCACTCTTAGAGCAGTCAAAACTCATGGAAAAGTTTTTTGTGAATGGCGAAAGTTCTAAAACGGATGTATTAGAAGCTTTAGCGGCGTATCGTGTGTCGATGTCAAAAATCATCGATATTGAATATACCTTGGAAAACAATCGTCGAAAGCTAGTCGACATCATCGGGTATCCAGCAGATAGTAAGGAAATTACCCCACTCGACCGTCAATTTCAGGCATTGCCCATTAAGTTTAGAAGTTTTACAGAGTGGCGTGACGTGACGATGCTTAATAGTCCGCAGATTAAAGCACAAGCATTTCAGACAGAAGTAGCGCTGCGAGAGTATGAAAAAGCGGTTGCTGGTAGATACCCGGTCGTCAATCTCGTTGGTACGCTATCTAGTCAAACCTCTTCTACCTTAACGTCCATTGGTATTGGTTACAACCAAAACTATATTGGGGTACAAGTCAGTGTGCCGATTTACACTGGGGGTGAGAGTGATGCGAGGATAGCCCAAACCTATGCCTCCTATGAAAAGGCGAAAGCAGATTTTGATGCGAATCGTGATCAAACCATTACTGAATTAAAAAAGCAGTACGATATTGTCCAGTCTAGCCTTGAGAAAATTAATGCAGTTAGCTTAGCGGTAGATTCCACGGTAGCCTTAGTCAAAGCCATGCAAAAAAGTGTGCAATTCGGCGAAAGAGCAAACGTTGATTTACTGAACGCGCAAAAATCCTTATCGAACAACAACCGGGATTTAGCCCAGGCAAAATATAATTATTTAATCGCTTTTCTGAAATTAGGTCAATTAAGTGGGACGCTTGATCTAGATCGTTTTCAACAAATCACCAAATACTTTGAAGACCCGACGAGACCGCCGGTTCGTATTGCCATGTTTAAGAAAGAAGAGCCCTCTGATAATAAATTTAATATTGTAGAAAACTTTGATCAAGCTGGAAAAGTAGCTCAGTACGGGGTTGCACCGGCGGTTGCGTCGACGATTGATATGCCCCCTAGCCAAAAGCCTGCCAGTGCTTATAAGAGTCTAGTGACGATTGAGAGTCTAAAAGATAGCTCAAAAGAGTCGCCAGTTACGCCAGCGCCAAGCAGTAAAACTTCGCTAGCAAAGCCAGAATTAGCACCCTCTGCGCCGGTTGTAACAACTATAGCGCCAAGTGCCAAACCGGCCGTTAGTAAAGCAAGTACTGCCAAAACTACACTTTTAAAACCACCGGCACCAGATCCTGAGATTGCGAATTTGGTATATGTACCTGAACCAGTGAAGTATCGAATGTTGGCCTCTGATCCTGCACCCACTCCTATCATCCCCCCAGCTTTGCCGATTTCACCGAAAAGTTCGAAATACTCCTCAGTGAAATCTTTGCAGGAGACGAGCATCGTAGACAAAGTGACGCCAAGCTTCGAAGAGGTCAAACCCATCAAGCCAGCTTTTAAAAAGACCATTGATATTATCCCAATTGATCAAATTCCTTAAGGTGAACTTGGATCGATTGCCATGACGTGACGGTGGGTGTTACCCCGTCTGATTGAAGGGGATGGTAGTTACTAAAAACATCGACGAAAAAAAAGCCGCGTAAGCGGCTTTTTCAGCAGACAAAGTAATGAATTACTTAGCAGCAGGTGCTGGAGCAGCAGCATCTTTAACAGCTTCAGCAGCATCTTTAGTTGCTTCAGCAGCAGGAGCAGCAGGAGCTTCAGCAGCAGGAGCTGCAGCAGGAGCTTCAGCAGGCTTTTCTGTTTTGCTGCAAGCAGCGATAGTTAATGCGAATAGTGCTGCAAGTAATAGTGACTTGTTCATTTGAATAATCCTTTATTAATATTAAAAATACAGTAATTACCGGTAATTATTGTTGGATAAAAAATAACCCAAATAGAATTATAGCGAAAAGATATTTCATTACTGTAAATAGGTGTGATTTTGGTGAATTAAATTTTATGATGCGAAAATTTACTCACTCGCCGCATAAGCTCCTAATTCAAACCAACCATCTAAGTAACCTTCATACACCGGTTCGAACATTGAGGCGTAGGATAAAAATCTTCTACATTGCTTCGGCGAAAAGCCCCGTTGATGGGCAAATAGTAGCCAAGATTCAAAGGCATCCGATTTTTTATCTAAATAAGTGAGTAAGGCACCGTTACAAAATAAGTAATCCCCGCTGATGTTCAGGCGAGTTTGTGGATGCACTACCAGTCCTTCTTGCACAATCACTTTTCTAAACTGTGCTTCACTCAAGGGTTCAAAGGGTGGTGAGAACACAACGGTAGGTTTGGGTTCACTCAGGATTTCGCCTAAGGTGAATTCAAGCAATTCTTCTAACTCTTGCCCATGCCACGGCAGTTCATGGAAGCGATGTTTGACGGATTGAATCACGGGTGAAGGAATCTTCGCCGGACGATCGGTCGCAATCTGACCCGCATCGGTTAACAGATCTGAAAGGCTTAAATCATCTTCTAATTGATCCGCTAAACGCCAGAGCGTCTCTTGAATCAGTTCACGGTAACTTGGCGCTCTAAAGCCCACTGACCAGGTTTGCGTGCCTGGATCTAGGGCTACACCATTGTGGGCTATTTGTGGTGGTAAATACAACATATCGCCAGGTTCCAGCACCCATTCATCCGTGGGATTAAAGTTTTCAAGGATTTTTAATGGTAAATCCTCAATGAAGCCTTTATCAGGATTGCTTTGGATTTCCCATTTACGACGGCCAGACATCTGAATTAAAAATACATCATAAGAGTCAAGATGTGGACCAACGCCACCCCCAGGACCGGCAATACTGACCATTAAATCATCGAGACGGTAGTCTGGAATGAAACGGAACCAAGACAACACTTTGGCCGCGGCTGGATGCCAGCCTTCCATTCCTTGGATCAACATCGTCCAATTTTTTTCAGTAATTTTAGGAATGCCACGAGTTTTTTGTGGCCCGTGTTTAAGGCGCCAAGGCTTACTTTGGATCAGTCTTGACTCTACTAAGTCATGCGTGGCGAGATCATTGAGTTCAGCTGGACTAATGGGACTTTGCAAATCTGGCGTGAGGCCAAAGGCGGGAATAGCACCCCTAACTAGTAGGGGCTTTTTTTGCCAGTAATCACGCATGAATTCACTTGGCGTAAGGTTACCTAGTAAGGCCCAGGGATCACGCAGTGGCAGGGGAAATGGAGGAGTTGGGGGAGTGTAGGGTAGTTTCAAGTAAAATATCTTTAATGATGAAAATTGAAAAAAATACTGTCGTATCGTTAATATACCGTCTAACTGATGCGCAAGACAATCTTATTGAAGAATCTTCTGATCCAATGGTCTATCTCCATGGTGGATACGCTGGCACTTTTCCGAAAATTGAAGAGTTGTTAGAAGGTCAGGAAATTGGTTTTGAAACCAGAGTTCAGCTTGAACCGCATGACGCTTTTGGCGAATATGATGCGGAACTCTTAAGAATTGAGAATCGTGATCGTTTCCCAGAGCCTCTAGAAGTAGGCATGCAGTTTGAAGGAATTCCGAATACTGAGGAAGAGGAAGAAAACGCTGAATTTGCCGATCTTGAAGAGGAAGAAGATCTCGATTCTTTAATCTATACGATTACCGATTTAGCGGAAGATCGGGTCGTTTTAGATGCCAATCATCCGCTAGCGGGAATGGCTATTCGGTTTTGGCTACAAGTCACTGATACGCGTCCTGCATCGCCAGAAGAAATTGAAAATGGTCGTGCGGATGATCAAATTGGACTACAAGTCGATCAATTTGACGATGAAGATGACGAGAATTTAGATGATCTTTTACCTCCGGATTTAGATCGTCCGGGTACTTTGCACTAATCAATTCAAGGAGTCGGATTAGAAGCTAATCGATAGTTAAGGTCTTTGAGTTGCTCGCCAAAGCATTGGGTCGTAAAATTAAAATTAGTAGAAATTTTTTAAGGATTAGATGAAACCCTCGCATGCTCTAGAGTCGAATCGTATTGCTATTCGTGCTGTTGTGGAGCGTCATCGCGCTCGAAATGCTCGTGTATTTGGTTCAGTCCTTCACGGAAATGATTCTGAAGGCAGTGATTTAGACATATTAATCGACCCAACCCCTGATACTACAATGTTTGATATTGGTGCCATTAGGCATGAGTTATTAATATTACTTGGCGTTCCTGTGGACGTTCTTACGCCGAATGCTTTGCCAGATCGATTCAGAGACCAAGTTATTTCTGAAGCGAAGCTCATATGAATAATCAAGAGCAACGACTGTCCGATTATTTGGAACATATTTTGGAGTCAATTGAGCGAATTGAAAGTTACGTAGCTGATATTGACGAGGTGGGTTTTTTGAAAAACAAGTTAGTTCAAGACGCTGTGATTCGTAATTTTGAAATAATTGGTGAAGCGAGCAACAATATTGAAAAGCGTTATCCCGAATTTGTGGAGGCTCACCCTGAGTTGCCGCTTTCGTCAGCATATCAAATGCGTAATGCATTGGCTCACGGTTATTTTAAGGTAGATTTTGAAGTGGTTTGGAAGACCATTTGCAATGATTTACCCGAACTGTATAAGATGGTAAAACATGCTTCCGCTTGAGCTTTTAAAGATTTAAGTAGTAAAAAGTAGAACTCAAAATAAGTTCTTATCCTTTCAGTCTAGTTTAGATTTAATCTTCTTTCTATGTAATTTAAATGAAGGTTAGTTGAGTAAATTCTTCAACTGATACAGTGCCTCTAAAGCTTGCTTGGGACTCAAGGAATCGGGGTCAAGTTCTTTGATGGCGATTTCCAATTCACTGGGTTCTTGGTCTAGTTGATCTTGTGCAAAATAGTTCTCAAGAGAATCTGAACTTGTTACTTCATGGGTAGTCTGAGCAAATAAATCGGCTTGTGAACTCGAGCCTTCCGCGGCACTTTGCGCCTCTAATTGGCTTAATTTTTTCCTGGCTTGCACAATCACCGATTTGGGTACACCCGCTAAACTAGCGACTTGTAAGCCATAACTTTGACTAGCATGTCCTGGTTTGACTTGGTGTAAGAAAATGAGATTTTTCCCTTGCTCCATCGCTGATAAGTGGACATTGGTACATTGCGAGTAATTTGCTGGGAGGCTTGCAAGCTCTAAATAGTGGGTCGCAAACAAACAATAACTTTGATTTTGCTCAAGTAAATGTTTGGCAATGGACCAGGCCAAGGCTAAGCCATCAAACGTCGAAGTACCCCGGCCAATCTCATCCATTAACACTAAACTATTGGGTGTGGCACGGTGCAAAATCCCTGCCGCTTCGGTCATTTCTACCATGAAGGTTGACCTGCCGCTTGCTAAATCATCGGAGGCGCCAATTCTGGTAAAAATTTGATCAATCGGACCAATCACCGCCTTGCTAGCAGGTACATAAGACCCGAGGTAGGCTAGTAGGGTAATCAAGGCCACTTGGCGCATATAGGTCGATTTACCACCCATGTTCGGACCTGTGATCATCAACATGCGTCGTGTTTGATTAAACACACAATCATTGCCACTAAAGGACAGAGACTTTTTAGCGAGTTGGGCTTCAACGACCGGGTGGCGACCATTCTCAATTTGCACGATGCCCTGCGTTACTAACTCGGGTTTGACCCAATTTAAGACCCGTGCTTTGACCGCAAAGGAACATAACATGTCAATGTGGGCGAGGGCTTTAGCAATCGTTTGAATTCTGGGCACATCGCTTTGTAAGCGCTCCACCAACTCATCAAATAATTGACGCTCTAGCGCAAAACTTTTCTCCTTCGCGGATAAGGCTTTATCTTCAAAAGCTTTTAACTCTGGAGTGATGTAGCGCTCAGCATTTTTGAGGGTTTGGCGACGCAGGTAATCTAGAGGTACTTTATCGGTTTGACCGTGCGTCACTTCAATAAAAAAGCCGTGCACTTTATTAAATTCCACCCGTAAGGTATTAATGCCGGTACGAGCCCGCTCCCGTCCTTCTAGATCAATTAAAAACTGTCCTGTGTTCACACTGAGGAGGCGTAATTCATCTAAGGTGGCATCATAGCCATCCGCAATCACACCGCCTTCTCGAAGAATCGCCGCGGGCTCCGGTAGGATGGCTTGCTGGAGTAGTTCTGAAAGTTCAGTAGGAGTGTTTAAATCATTGGTCAGCTGACTCAGTAAAGAGTCCTCTTGGGGTAAAGAGCGAAGTAATTCTTGGGCGTGAGGAAGGATTTGTAGCGTATCTCTTAAACTCGCTAAATCACGTGGGCGAATCGTTTTCAGGGCAATGCGGCTTGCAATACGTTCGATATCAGCAATTTGCTTTAAAAAGCTGCGAATTTCTTGTAAAACAAAATACTCACTTAGTAAAAGCTCAATCGCTTGATGGCGTTTAGCTGTCTCGACTTGCGAGCGTAAGGGATGGTGGATACAGTGCCGTAATAAACGTGAACCCATCGGGTTTTCGCAGGCATCAAGTAAGGAAAATAGGGTTGGATCACTCTCACCGCGGAGGGTTTGCGTTAACTCTAAATTCCGCCGCGTTGCTGCGTCCATACTGATAAACGATTGATGATTTTCGACCACGCAGGTCGGTATGTGCGGCAGCTTCCCTTCCCAACCCAAACCTTGCGTATAAGCAGCAAAGGAGAGGAGAGCGGAGACGGCCGTAAAGGCAAGTATGTGCTCACTCGGGTTATCAATCCCAATAGCTTGTAAATCTGGTAAGTTTAACAGTTGCGTTAAGCGGCTTTTACCTTCATCCGCATTCCAGATCCACGCAGGCACGAGTCCTTTATCAGGGGAGACGAGTGCAGGGATATCTTCAGTAAGGCCTGAGAGCAACTCTGCCTGCTCTTCCATACAAAGCCACTGAGCAGGACTAATCCTCGCAATATGTTGGGCAAAGTCAACTTGGGGGCAAGTAGTGATTCGTAGGTCACCACTGGCTAAAGTAAGCCACGCAATCCCGACCTGTTGCTGATGTACAAAGCACGCCATCAAAGTAGCATCTTGACGCTCACTTAGCAAGGCCTTATCGGTGAGTGTCCCTGGCGTGAGGATCCGCATCACTTGGCGCTCAACTGGACCTTTACTGGTCGCTGGATCGCCTACTTGCTCACAAATAGCGACGCTTTGACCTGCTTGAATGAGTTTGGCTAAATATTGCTCGGCAGAGTGATAAGGCACACCCGCCATTTTGATCGGAGCGCCATTCGAGGCGCCTCGTTGGGTGAGGGTAATGCCCAAAATCCGTGAAGCAATGACGGCATCCTCGAAAAACAATTCATAAAAATCACCCATTCTAAAAAATAGTAAGGCATGAGGATTTTGCGCTTTGATGCGCAAAAACTGTTGCATGGCAGGGGAGTGACCAGCAAATGCATCTGACATAACAATCAGTTCTTTAACCAGTCACGTAGCTGATGAATCTCTTTTTCAATCTCAGGCGAAGAGGCTTCATTTTTGATATGTTGAGACTGCTCTAACAAATGAATCTTTGCTTCCAATTCCAAGGTCACATCAATCAAACTCTTCATCGCCAGTGACATCGGGTCATCTGCTTCGGGCGTAATCCCGTAAGCTGAGAATTGCGCTTGTGAACTAGGATTGGAAACACTTGGTAATTCTGCTTTGATAATGCGTGCGGGGATACCCACCGCGGTGGCGCCAGCAGGGACTTCTTTGAGGACGACGGCATTGGAACCCACTCTGGCGCCATCACCAATCGTAAAGCCACCCAAGACTTTTGCGCCAGCACTAATAACCACTTTAGAGCCTAAGGTTGGATGCCGTTTAGCCCCCTTGTATAAAGAAGTGCCGCCAAGTGTCACCCCTTGATAAATGGTGCAATCATCGCCAATTTCGGTTGTCTCACCAATGACTACGCCTAGACCGTGATCGATAAACACCCGTTTACCAATCTTCGCCCCAGGGTGAATCTCAATACCGGTAAAAAAACGGGCTAGATGAGCACAAAACCGGGCTAGCCATTTGAGACCGATGGTCCATAAAAAATGATTTAACCGGTGCAGAGCAATCGCGTGTAAACCCGGATAGCAGGTAATCACCTCTAAGCGATGTCTAGCTGCCGGATCACGAGCAATGATGGAATCTACGGTTTCGAATATTTTGAAGGGCATAAGCTATTTTACTGCTTTTGGCTTTTTAAGAGCATTTGCTTGGCAATACCCCTAATTAAATCTACTTCCTCTTTTTCGAGTTCAGCTCTGTCAAACAGGGCGCGTAATCGTTCCATGAGTTTCTTGGGATGCTTTGGATCTAAAAACTCGATGGCCTCTAAACCACTTTTCAAATGCTCCATGGCCGCATTGACAGCACCAATGCTTGCCTTCTCTCGCCCGAGTTGAGCGCTGTTGTGCACAGAGGTCTGAATCAGCCCTTGCTGAATTTGTGCTTGACGTAATGCATAGGCACAAATCATGACTGCTTGGGCTAGATTGAGAGAAGAGTAGGCTGGGTTGGCATCAATCCACACCCGGTGGGTACAGTATTGCAAGTCCTCGTTTTCTAGGCCGGTTCGCTCTGTACCAAATAAATAAGCGATGGACTGACCATTCTCTAAGGCTTGCAGCGCCATTTGACAAGCTTGTGGCAGGGAGATGGCGGGTGGACCAAATTCACGATCGCGGGCGGTTAAACCGAATACGAGCGGGAGTGATTCGCAGGCTACCTGCAAATCTTTGACAACGGTTAAGCTCTGCAATAGATCCTCAGCGCCACTCGCTAGGGCAATTGCCTCGGCACTCGCTGAGGCATTGGGATCTTTGGGGTTCACCAACACGAGCTCATTAAAACCCATTGTTTTGAGAGCCCGGGCAGCCGAACCAACATTACCGTTATGCGAAGTTTGGTGCAATATCCAATGGACTGAGCTCATTTTTTTATCTAGTGAAAGCGATAACTTGATTGTAACAACGAATGTTTTGACGTTCGAGCTAGCACTAGCCTGATTGCTCAGGCCGTTTTATGGGCCACTGCATTTGAATCAAGTTGGCTTTTCAGGTAAAAGTAGTTAAAATGTCAAATTAGTTGGAAATAACTCACCAACCTGCTCTTTACCAATTTGCGCAACAAGTTGTTCATTTACTATAAAGAATTTTATGCATCCAATGATGAACGTGGCTGTTAAAGCCGCCCGTAATGCCGGTACGATTATTAGTCGTGCTGCCCTCAATATTGAGCGTCTGCAAGTCGCACGTAAACAACAAAATGATTACGTCACGGAAGTGGATCGTGCTGCCGAAGCCGCGGTCATTGACGTACTCCGCGAAGCGTATCCGCATCATCATTTTTTAGCAGAAGAAACGGGTTACATCAGGTCAGATGGAGAACAACTAGGCGCAATGAGTTGGGAAGATGCAATTCGTCAAGATGATCCTGAACAGGATCACCATGTGTGGGTCATTGATCCCCTTGACGGTACTACAAACTTTATTCATGGTTTTCCACAGTTCGCTGTATCGATCGCTTTAGCGGTGAATGGCGTATTACAACAGGCTTGTATTTACGACCCTAGTCGTGATGAGTTGTTTACGGCTACCAAGGGTGCAGGTGCCTACCTGAACAATCGTCGCTTACGGGTTGCTACTGAAACTAGATTATCCGAGTGTTTAATTGGTACGGGTTTCCCATTCAGAGATGATCAAGATTTAGATCAATACACCAAGAACTTTAGAAAAATGACTAGACTCTGTGCCGGTTTGCGTCGTCCAGGTGCAGCATCTTTGGACTTGGCCTATGTGGCGGCAGGTCGCTTTGATGGTTTCTTTGAGGCAGATTTGAAGCCTTGGGATATGGCGGCAGGAGTTCTATTGATTCAAGAAGCCGGTGGTCTCGTTGGCAACTACCAAGGGGATGAAAGCTATTTCCATACGGGTCAAATCATGGCAGCTAATCCAAGAATTTTTGCTCAAATGGCGCAAATTTTGGCATAAAGCATTTTGTTTGGTAATGCGCAGGCGTTACCAAACTTTACAGATAGATCAGCGCCGAGATAACTGGCAGAGGAAATCTGCTCATCATTTTGTGTTTTTGTTGGTAAGGTGAATCATCCGCCAAAACGTGAGTTGTTGGCTAAAGCTACCGACGAAATTTCAATCACGAATACGGATACCAGAGAGAACTTAAGCCAGACTTAAGACCTGAAGACCACTCGCGTTGATGCGAAAAGCACTGGCATGCGGCAGCATCTCAGGATGGTCAAAATCCCAATCTGATAACACCCAGCGTTGCCAATGTTGATCCGCTAGAGATTCTTTGTGATACTTCGGGCGGTGGGTATGACCATGAATGAGCTTGGCACATCCTAGTCGTTTGGTTAATTTGGCACAAGCGTCTAAAGTAACATCTCCTTTGAGATTCGCTTGGGCAAGATCAAAATATTGCTTCCGTTGATATTTAATCGTGGCTCTTCTACGGAGTCTTTCCGCCATCTGTTTGCGATAACGAATTGGAATACGCATAAAGAGCTTTTGTAGCCAATGCAAGCGCGTCATCCGGCGGTAAAATTGATAAGCTGGGTCAGCTGTACATAAAGCATCACCATGGGTTAACAACCACTGTTCACCACCTATGGTGATTAAGCTTGGATCTGGAATGACTTGCCAATTTGCTAGCGTCTTAAAAGATTCGCCGAGCATAAAGTCGCGATTACCCGCCATAAAGTAAACCGCTACCCCGCTTTGTACGAGGGCTTTAATCTGTTGGGCAATATCTAAGTGGAAAGGGGTATGCAAATGTGCATCATCCCCCACCCAAAATTCAAATAAATCGCCGATGATAAATACTGCTTGCGTAGTGCGCGCTTCATTTTCACAAAACTCAATAAAACGTTTCGCTGTGTAAGGATAAGCTGGCGTTAAATGAATATCAGAGATAATCAGCGCGCTCTCATAAGCAATCATAGATAGGCGATCTTAGAATTTAAATGACTTTAGCTTCGATCACAAGCACATCTTCCTTTGGCACATCTTGGTGGAAGCCGCTGCTACCAGTAGGTACTTTGCGAATCGCATCAACGACATCCATACCATCAGTGATTTCACCGAATACTGCATAACCCCAACCTTGTGGAGTTGGTGAAGAATAATTTAAAAAGGCGTTATCAACCACATTGATAAAAAATTGTGAGGAAGCAGAGTGTGGTGCGCTTGTTCTTGCCATGGCAACCGTACCACGGGTATTTTTTAAACCATTATTGGCTTCATTTTCAATTTCAGCATTGGTTTTTTTCTGTTTCATGCCAGGCTCCATACCGCCACCTTGCACCATAAAATCTTTGATCACACGATGAAAAATCGTGTTGTTGTAATGACCGGCATTAACGTACTCTAAGAAATTCGCAGAAGTCTTAGGCGCGAGTTCTTCATTTAAAGTGATAGTAAAGCTACCGTGATTGGTAGTAAATTGAACTGAAGACATTATTTTCCTTTTTAAAAAATCAAACTAACAACATTAAACCTGAATTATCCAATGAATCGGTATCTCGATTGAGTATAAAACACTCCAACAAACTGCATGGAGGACACCTTCAACTTATTGGGTGATTGCTTCAGCGAGTTTTTGCTTCCTTTGCGCCTCAGATAATCTACGATTATTTTCAAAAGCCTTTGCATAGTGTTGGGCAGCAATCTTCGTGTACACATCTCCTAAGTTTTGCAGTGCTGTGGCGTACTTGGGAGAAAGCTTTAAGCACATTTCTAAGTTTTCACGAGCGAGTTCAAGTTTGCCGGCATTGGCATACAGTACCGCTAAATTGTTATAGGGTTCAGGCAACTCAGGATATTGATCAATCATGCTTAATAGCGTCAGCCTCGCTTGTTCGAGCTGACCTTTTTCAATCAAGATGCGCGATTTCACAAATAACAACTGTATATTTTTTGGATTTTTCTTCGCTGCTAGTTCGATTTCCTGCAGTGCCTCGTCCCACATTTTCTGTTTGATGAAATTATTGATCTTTAAAGGGATTGCACTTTGCGATGTTTGGGTTATCTCCGCATTTTTGAGTGCCATGAAGGGCGTTGCGAGAGAAGGAGTCATGGGCGTAGACTGCATGCCGGTATTGTTTGCCGTCATGGAGGTGGATAGGCCAGTTGGCGAGTAAAGACCTAAATTTTGTGGCGGTAAATTGGTCGCCTCTTCGAGTGAGCTTGGAATCACATGATCAGGGTTCATTACCACGGGATTGGACCTAGCAATGATTAAAGGATCTTCGCTAAACAAACTTTTTAGCGGCGTAGAACAAGCGCCTAGGAGCATTGTCAAACCTAAACCCAAGAACAAACTAAAGCATGAATGTTTGAGCCGTTGGCGAAAACCGCCATGCAAATTGTTTAGGGAGAGAATATGTAAAGAGATCAAATGACTTGTCGATTTTAAAGTACGGCGTTTTGTTTTTAAATTAAGGCGATTCTAAAGTAAGGTTACCTAAATAATAGTCTAAGTTGTTCGGGCGGCAGTATTGTTTTACTCAGATGCCGCAAAAGCTGCGGTATTTTTAAGATTACCCAAAAAGCAAATGAGGCAAATGAGGCAAATGAATCTTTTTATCGAATCACTCGTTGCAACACGCAAATTCAAATATACTACCTGACCTTCATAATTCTCATTTTACAATAGACAATTGTTAATTACTTTTATGCGAATGTGGCAGTTTTTCTGTTAAGACCTGGATTTGGACTCAAACCTCAAATTCTTTAAAGGTTTTTCAAAAACTACTATCATTTAGACATCTTACTTAACCGCCTCAACTACAACTTTAAACGTCCATATGCTGCAAATTTATAACACGCTCCATCGTCAAAAAGAAGACTTTCACCCTATTCAACCGGGAAAGGTCTCGATTTATGTGTGTGGCATGACGGTCTATGATTTTTGTCACGTTGGTCACGCTCGGGTGATGGTGGTCTTTGATATGGTGGTGCGTTGGTTGCGCGCTAGTGGGTATGAAGTGAAATATGTGCGCAATATTACGGATATTGACGACAAAATTATTAAACGTGCGGTAGAAAATGGTGAGTCGATTAAATCGTTGACGCAGCGTTTTATTGATGCCATGCATGAGGATGCGCATGCTTTAGGCGTGTTAGATCCGGATGCAGAGCCACGAGCGACCGATTATATTGAATCAATGCAGGGCTTGATTGGTAAGCTCATTGAGAAAGATTTAGCCTACCAAGCGGATTCAGGCGATGTGATTTATGCCGTTCGTAACTTTCCGGGATATGGCAAGCTATCTGGTAAATCATTAGATGAATTAGAAGAGGGTGATCGCGTGATCATCGCTGGGGATAAAAAAGATCCGCTAGATTTTGTGCTATGGAAATCAGCCAAGCCAGAGGAGCCAGCCGATACCCGGTGGCTCTCTAAATGGGGTGAAGGACGTCCTGGTTGGCACATTGAGTGCTCGGCGATGTCCTGTGACCTCTTAGGTAGTCACTTTGATATTCATGGCGGTGGTGCTGACTTGCAGTTTCCGCATCATGAGAATGAAATTGCCCAGTCCGAAGGCGTGTTTCGTACCTTTGATGCCAATGGCCAGTCCAGTGATCCGGAGTTAGTCAATTACTGGATGCATAACGGGCATGTACGCGTCAACGATGAAAAGATGTCAAAGTCTTTAAATAACTTTTTTACTCTGCGCGATGTTTTAAAAGAGTATGACCCTGAGGTGATTCGTTTCTTTATTTTGCGAGCCCACTATCGTAGTCCCGTGAATTACAGTGACGCTACGCTAGATGAGTCAAGACAAGGTCTTGAGCGTCTTTATACTGCCTTAGCCTTGCTCGGCGATACAGATATTCAAAGTGTCGAGCTGGACGCTACCTTTGTAGAAACCTTCACGGCTGCGATGAATGATGACTTTAATACGCCAGAGGCGATTGCGGTGTTATTCAATCTCTCTACCGAGACGAATAAAGAAAAAGATCGCCTGAAAGATACAAGCGAGTTATCTGCCCGTTATTTGCAATTAGCCTCTACCTTAAAGTCTTTAGCCAATGGTTTGGGATTGCTCGAGCGTTCTACCAAAGAATTTTTACAAGGTGGTCATCTATCAATCACTCCTGAGGCGATTGAAGCAGCTATTGCCGCTCGTATTCAAGCGAAAAAAGAGAAGAATTTTAAGTTGTCGGATCAAATTCGTAGTGATTTATTAGCTCAAGGGATCGTCCTAGAGGATCAAGCTGGTGGCATTACTATTTGGCGTAAAGAGTCCTAATGCCTGAAGAGTTGATCCAACCGGAGTATTGGGATGAGGCCTGTACGGTGCTCATGAAACAAGACCGTATTTTAAGAAAACTGATTCCTAAGTTGCGGGATGAGGGGATTACTTCGAGGGGCGATCCATTTTTAACCTTAGCCCGTTCCATCGTGGGACAGCAGATTTCTGTAGCCGCTGCGCAAACGGTTTGGAATCGTTTCGAGGCGTTGACGCCGAAGGTGACACCGAAAAACATTTTGGCCCTTGATGCGCAATTGATGCGTGCTGCGGGCTTATCACTCCGAAAAGTAGAGTACGTGAAAGACTTGGCAGATCATTTTCAAAACAAAGGTTTAAATAAGGTGAAATGGTACCTGCAAGAGGATGAAGCGGTGATTAAAGAGCTGACTGCGATTCGGGGTATTGGCCGTTGGACGGCAGAGATGTTTTTAATGTTTAACTTAAAACGACCGAATGTGTTGCCACTAGATGATGTGGGTCTGATCAAGGCAATTTCGAAAAATTACTTTAGTGGTGAGACGGTAACTAGAAGCGAAGCCCGTGAAGTAGCTGATAATTGGGCACCTTACCGCTCAGTAGCCACTTGGTATATGTGGCGTAGTCTTGATCCAGTCCCTGTCGATTATTGAAAATCGCTGGGCAAGTTCCTGTGTCGATACCTGATTGCTTGGCAAAAAAGTTCCCTTCTCCCGAAATATGATTGTAAGTCATTGATTTGTTGTTCATTTAGAAAAGTTTTTTTAATTTTGACCTCAAATCCTCATAGAACAGTTGTAAAATGCTCCCATGAAAACCACTTTCTTAGATTTCGAACAGTCCGTCGCTGAACTGGAAAGCAAAATTGAAGAATTACGCTTTGTTCAAGATGAATCTGCAGTTGATATTTCAGACGAGATTTCAAGGCTCGCAGATAAAAGCCAACAATTAACCAAGGATCTTTACTCTAGGTTGACGCCATGGCAAGTCTCACAAATTGCCCGTCATCCGCAAAGACCTTACACACTCGATTACGTCCAACATTTGTTTACTGATTTCCATGAGTTACATGGCGATCGATCCTTTGCCGATGATTTATCGATTATTGGTGGCCTAGCACGTTTTAATGGTACCTCCTGTATGGTGATTGGTCATCAAAAAGGCCGTGATACGAAAGAGCGCGCGATGCGTAATTTCGGCATGAGTAAACCTGAGGGGTATCGTAAAGCAATGCGTTTGATGCGTCTTGCCGAAAAATTTGATATTCCTGTTTTTACCTTTGTGGATACGCCGGGTGCATTCCCTGGGATTGATGCGGAAGAACGGAATCAATCAGAGGCTATCGGACACAATCTCTACACGCAAGCCGAATTAAAAGTGCCAATTATCTCGACCATTATTGGTGAGGGTGGCTCTGGTGGTGCGCTGGCGATTGCGATGGGGGATATGGTCATGATGCTCCAGTACTCGACTTATTCCGTGATTTCACCTGAAGGCTGCGCTTCCATTTTGTGGAAAACTGCCGAGATGGCACCGGAAGCTGCTGAGCAATTAGCACTCACTGCCAATCGGATTAAGGCTTTAGGTCTGATTGATAAGATTGTGAGTGAACCGGTGGGTGGTGCTCACCGTGATCATGCTGGCATGATGGTGCTTCTAAAACGTGCCTTAGCGGATTCATTACGACAACTTACAGGCTTGACTGTCAAGGAACTGTTAGAACGTCGCCATGAACGATTCTTAAGTTATGGCAAGTTTAAAGACACTTCCGCTCAATAATTCATTTGGTATTGAAATGGGTGGCCGGATTGCGGTTGCCTTTAGTGGGGGACTGGACTCAACCGTACTATTGCATAGTATGGTTGCAGCCCATGGTCATGAGCATGTGATGGCCTTACATGTGCATCATGGTCTGCAGGAAATCGCCAAGGATTGGATTGCACACTGTGCCAAAATTGCCCAAGACTACGATATTGAATTTGATCATCGCTCAATTTCTTGGAAAGAAAATACTACAGAACTCAATAATCTTGAAGCGCGTGCGCGGGCCGTCAGGTATCAAGCCCTCCTTGAGATGTGCGAAGTTCACCAAATCGAACATTTACTGTTAGCACATCATCAAGATGATCAAGCAGAAACCATTCTCTTACAACTCTTCAGAGGGGCTGGAGTGCAGGGCTTATCCGCCATGCCTTCGCAAAAAGAGGTAAGTATGGGGAAGGTCACGGTTTGGCGACCGTTCTTGGAAATTACGCGCGCAGAACTTGAGGCGTATGCACGCTTCTATCAACTGGAGTGGATTGAAGATCCGAGTAATCAGGATGAAAAATTTACCCGAAACTTTATTCGTCAACAACTCATTCCTTTGATTGAGGAGGTGGCACCACAGTTTCGTAGTAATTTGAGTCGTTCTGCGAAGCACTTTAGTCGAGCACAGCGATTGCTTGATCAGTTAGCGGAGATCGACTTAGCCACCATCCAAGTCAAACAGAGTTTACAGATCAAGCCTCTCATCAAATTACGATCTGCAGATGTCGATCGCGCCACCAATGCACTGCGTCGATGGTTGGCAATGCAGGGTCTGCGGATGCCTAGTGAGGAACGTTTGAATGCCTGGTGGTTAGATATGGACCGGCTTAAAGACCTGGATGATCAACGCTTATCTTGGCAACACGATGGTCATGTACTACGTGTATGGCGGCAGCAGTTATCGATCGTCGATAAAAACATCGAAGGGCATTGGGTATTTCAGCCATTGGCAGATCCTCTGCAAGGTTGGGGCCTGTCTGAGAAAGACTATCAGGAAGCGTCTGCTACCCAGCGTCTTCATGAGGCAGAGCGAGTGGGTGGCGAAAAATTACGGATAGCACCGAAGTCTGCCAGAAAGACTTTAAAAAATCTTTTTCAAGAATTATCCGTGCCACCTTGGGAAAGAACTGCACCCCTCTTAATGCTAGGTGAGGAAATCCTTGCCGTCGCTGGCGTTGGCATGAATGTTGATCTTTGTATGAATGCCGGTCCACGATGGGTAGCACATTGGGAATTACTTGAAAAATAACTCTAACTGCAAACAAAGCATCTAGGGTAATTCTGGGAGCCTTTTGCAAACCTGCCAGAATATTGCGACAAGGTGTAAAATGTCTCTTTTATTAAATTGAGCATCTATTGCAGCAGTTTGCAAAAGACAAAGACATATTTATGGCATTAATTGTTCACAAGTACGGCGGTACCTCAATGGGTTCTACGGAACGCATTAAAAACGTCGCAAAACGCGTTGCTAAATGGCAAAAAGCCGGTCATCAGATTGTGGTGGTTCCCTCTGCGATGTCCGGTGAGACCAATCGTCTCTTGGGTCTTGCTAAAGAGATTACGCATCAACCAGACCCGAGAGAGTTAGACCAAATTGCCAGTACTGGTGAGCAGGTTAGTTCTGGTTTGTTAGCCCTCGCTTTGCAAGCAGAAGGCATCCCTTCTGTGAGTTATGCGGGCTGGCAAGTCGCGATTCAAACGGACTCGGCACACACGAAAGCGCGGATTAAATCGATTGATAAAGAGAAGGTTTTAGCTGAGCTGAACCTTGGTAAAGTGGTTGTCATTACTGGCTTCCAAGGGGTAGATGAAAAAGGCAATATCACAACTTTAGGTCGTGGTGGTTCCGATACCTCAGCTGTGGCGGTTGCTGCAGCCATGGGTGCAGAAGAATGTCTGATTTATACCGATGTGGATGGCGTTTATACAACCGACCCAAGAGTCTGTGATGAAGCTCGACGCCTCGACAGAATTACTTTTGAAGAGATGATGGAAATGGCCAGCTTAGGATCGAAAGTGTTACAAATTCGATCTGTAGAATTTGCTGGTAAGTATCGCGTTAAAACCCGCGTTCTCTCATCATTGACTGACCCAATGATACCGCTCGACATTGAAATGAAGTCTGGCACATTGATTACTTTTGAGGAAGATCCAAAAATGGAAGCTGCAGTTATTTCAGGTATTGCCTTTGCAAGAGATGAAGCAAAAATTACGGTTTTAGGGGTGCCGGATAAACCAGGTATCGCTTATCAAATTCTAGGCCCAATCGCAGAAGCGAATATTGATGTGGATATGATTATCCAGAACCAATCCGTTGATGGTTTCACAGACTTTACTTTTACCGTCCCTCGTGGCGAATACCAAAAGGCATTGGAATTGTTGAAGTCAACAGTCCAAGCGCACATCGCTGCGAGAGAGATTTCTGGCGATCCAAAAGTGTCTAAAGTTTCAGTAGTTGGTGTTGGTATGCGTTCACACGTTGGTATCGCTAGCAAGATGTTTAGAACTCTCTCTGAAGAGGGGATTAACATTCAGATGATCTCTACGAGCGAAATTAAGATTTCTGTATTGATTGACGAGAAATACATGGAATTAGCGGTTCGCGCTCTGCACAAGGCTTTTGATTTAGAATAATCGTTCTTTTTAATCGATAGAATTAAAGATTCAACGCTAAAAGTTTCAAAAGGGTTGATAAATCCGTTAGAATAACGGTTGTTTGTTTAGCTGCTAATTGCACTTTGTGCGTCAGCAAAAGTTTTATGTTGTTCGGAGACGTGGCCGAGTGGTCGAAGGCACTCCCCTGCTAAGGGAGCATCTGGTCAAAAACTGGATCGAGGGTTCGAATCCCTCCGTCTCCGCCAGTAGTACTTATAGATAAAGCCCTTACGGGCTTTTTTTATTTATACATACCATAAAACATACCAAACAGTTTTGAATGGTGACGGCTTCTTAGTTCATGCTGTTGTTGATCTGTTGGGTTGTGTAAATTGATTTGTATTGTTGACATAGGGGTACGCCTTGCTCTTTTTGAGTATCCTGACCCCCGCCGCAGTACCCCCACCGCCTAAAATTGGCTTGATGGTACCTAATTCACCTTACACTCTAATCTGCTCAAACGATTTTGAGTTTTAATTTTTTTTTAGTAGAATAATTTTATGTTTAATGACTCCATCTTTCTCCAAAAAATATCTTACGAGCTGGATGAATATCTGTTATTCAAATCAATAGAAAATTTAAGCTATTCGGAGTACATGAATTACCGCAACGATTATTTGCAATTCGCTGTAATAAATGATCTGATTAAGACAGACACTCCAGAAGCAAAAAAAATGTATTGGAGTCGCATAATACAACACATTAAAAATGAGTATGGTTTCGTGCCACCAGTATCCACTTCAAAGTCGGCAATAGAAAAACGATATCAAAGGATGGGGTGAGCAATCCAAATAGAATACGTATATTAAGCTAATAGCTTTGTGCTCCCGACTGCGGCCTGTAGCTGCGGTTCGGGAAAAATGTTTCAAACTCCTTTTGCCTCAAAACCTCATGAATTTTTTGGATTTGGTTTCAAGCCGTGAAATTGCGGATTGTTGCAAAAAAGACTTCGAACATTATTGAATGAAATTTCGTAACCCTCCGGTTAATACCGTCTTGCATTACCAACGAAATTAATATACCTGCTGCTTGAGTTATTTGTTATGTAAAGTTGTTTTGCGTAAGAATAGCGGTGAAACTTTCCACTCTTAGTTGTCAATAGTCCAAATGGTAACGGTCTTTTTCTTAAATCCCATTGTAATCTCCCCATTAATAACTGAACTCAAAAGTAGAGTAATTTAAGCAGCAATAGCCAGCCGCTGTTTCGGGGTAAAACTGCCCAATGCCATGTTTGGACGTTGATGATTATATTTATACATCCATTGTGTTGCAAACATCTGAACTACGTAAATACTTTGCCAATAATGCTGAGATAACCATTCATATCGAACAGTGCGATTAAATCGTTCCATATACGCATTTTGTTGTGGCTTGCCTGGTTGGATATGTTGAATCTGGATTTGATGCTTGCCTGCCCATTCCATCAGTTTGCCACTAATGAGTTCGGGACCATAGTACATTGTCTGCTCGAATCACACAGGGCTTACCTCGCCAACCAATAATTTGATCCAAACTCCTTATCACTCGTTCGGAGGGTAATGAAAAATCCACTTCAATTCCTAAATCCTCTCGATTAAAGTCATCAATGATATTAAACAACCGAATGCTGCGCCCATCCTCTAGCTGATCATACATAAAATCAATTGACCATACTTGGTTGATTGCTAGTGGAACAGTTAAGGCCTCCGGCTTATCACGCACCAGACGCTTACGTGGCTTGATCCGTAGGTTCAACTCTAACTCTCTGTAAATACGATAAATACGCTTATGATTCCAGGTAAAGGTAACCCTTCGGTCAATACCGTCTTGCATTACCAACGATATTAATATACCCGCTGCTTGAGTTATTTGTTTTGTTAAGTTGTTTTGCGTAAGTACAGTGGTGAGACTTTCCACTCTTGGTTGTCAATAGTCCAAACGGTAACGGTCTTTTTGTTAAGCCGCATCACCGTACCCTGTTTAGTATCGCCATCTTTGGCAGTAAAGTTCACCTTATCTCCCGGTCTAAACTGGGCCATTTGGTGATTATTCTTTGCTTGGGCAAGATGTCTTAGCTGCTCAACCACCATATGATTCAAATATCGCAGGTCTTCCTCGCTCATTTGACGCAAGGCTTGGGTGAACAGTTCACGATCAAGGATGGTGTGATTCGAGCTCATTGTTCCACCTTGTTCGGTTGACAGTTATCCTCTGGGATGGTGACATTCCAAGGCAACAGCTCGCTAACCTTGTTGACCGGATAATCTGCAATGACACTTAAGACATGCCTTAGATATTTTTCTGGATTGATACCGTTCAGCTTTACGGTGCCAAGCAAACTATACATGGTCGCTGCACGTTCACCACCTGCATCAGAACCTAGGAACAAATAGTTCTTTCTACCTAAAGCGACTGTTCGTAATGCTCGTTCAGCGGCATTGTTATCCATCTCGATTAAACCATTATCCAGGTACCGACATAATGCTTCCCATTGATTCATGGCATAGCCGATGGCATCCGCAGTCAAGGATTTACGCGATACCGTGCTCAACTGTTCTTTGAGCCAAAGATGTAAAGCTTCAACGATTGGTTTAGCAAGCTCTTGTCGTACTTCTCGTCGTCGTTCCGGTGGACTTCCTCTAATACCAGCTTCAATCTGATAGAGTTCACCAATTGTCTTGAGAACATGAGTACTAATCGGCGTCGGGCTCATTTCATGGATGTCATAAAACTTCCGTCTCGCATGCGCCCAACAAGCAGCCTCAATCACCCGACCTGTTTCAAAGAGGGCGTTATAACCTGGATAAGCATCCGCTTGTAAGATGCCTTGGTAATCTTTGAGGTGAGTCTGTGGATGGATCCCTTTACGATCCGGCGAGTATTTAAACCAAACGGCTGGTGCCGTGATGTCACCAGCAGGACGATCATCTCGCGTATATACCCAGAGACGACCTTGCTTGGTTTTACCATTACCTGGAGCCAACACATTAATGGGGGTATCATCCGCATGCAACTTACCTGCTGCAAAGACATAACGCCGTAAAGATTCTATCAGGGGGCGCAATAATTGATGTACTCCACCCACCACATCACCTAAGGTACTTTCGCTCAACTCAATGCCTTCACGCAGGGCTTGTTGGCATTGACGATAAATCGGTAAGTGATCCATGTACTTGGAGATGATCACATGACTCATCAGGCCAGGACCAAAGGAACTTCTTGCAATCGGACGGCTAGGTGCTGGGGCTTGCGCCATACGGTCACAACAAGTACAACTTAATTTTGGTCGAATATGACGGATGACACGGTAGCTAGCAGGTACATACTCGAGAACTTCACTGACATCCTCGCCAATCTTCTCCCAAGAACCACCACAATCCGGACAAGCAGCTTCGCTTGGTAAATGCTCTTCATTTTGTCGTGGTAAGTGATCTGGTAACGGACGACGCTTTGGCGCACTGCGTTCCTTCACTTCAGCAACTTCAGTAAATTGGGTTTGCATCCCTTGGGTAATATGTAATTCTTCTAACTCAAGTTCGAACTGATCAATCTGGGCATTCAGTTTTTCAGACTTTTGACCGAACATCGCCCGTCGAAGTTTGGCAATCAAATCAGTTAATCGTTTGATTTCTTCGTTGTCATGAACTTGACTAATCTTGAGGGCATTGCGCTCTGACTTCAGTGTTTCGACATCCATTTTGAAGGCGTCACGCTCTAATGCTAAAGCATCTATTTGCACTAATTGCGCCGACAACATCGCTTGTAATTCAGCAACATTATCAGGGAGTTGGCGACTTATTTCCATAGGATTTATTTTATCAAATTCGTCGTTTTTTATCAATAAAAAACACTAAATAATTCAATAAATCATTGGCTCTGAGCCGATTTTATAGCACCTCTTTTTAACCTAAACTTGGCTCGGTTTTTGGGTCCGAATGGGTCTTCTCCAATCAATACCCTCTAACAACATCGAGAGTTGAGCTTGGGTTAAATGGACTACTCCTGAAGAAGCATCAGGCCAAATAAATCGACCACTTTCTAACCTTTTAGTAAAAAGACACATGCCGTCACCACTCCACCAAAGTACTTTGATACGATCTCCTTTACGTCCTCGGAAGACAAATAAATGACCACTAAATGGATCTTCTAGCAAACTACCTTGAATGAGACTAGCTAAACCATCAAAGCCACGTCGCATATCCGTAATGCCTGCAGCTAGCCAAACACGCACTCCAGTAGGGAAGCCGATCAGCACTTGAGGACTTTTAGAACATTACTGAGTACTTCTGGAGATACTGCCCCATGTACTAAGACTCTCGCATCACCGAGTATAATTTCCAAGTGGGCTTCTTGGTTTTCTTGACGGATCTCAGAAGTTTTGGGTACAGGCTGAGTCTTTGGAGAAACCTTGATCGGTATGAAACTAGCAGTCTTTTCAGTTTTACTCAGTTCACCGCGACGATAAAGCGTAAGCGTGTTGCGAACACATGTCGCATTTTGTTGGATTTGTGTTAAGGCGAACTGGGTTGCCAGCGATGAGGCAATAATTCTTCGATCTGGTTGTTCTTTTGGGTCGGCAACCTGGTTAGAACATCTTTGATATAGGCATATGGATCATGACCATTCATTTTCGCTGACTGGATCAAACTCATGATGGCAGCAGCGCGCTTTCCTGCACGTAACGAACCCGCAAACAACCAGTTCGACCGGCCGATGGCAATCGGACGAATCTGATTTTCAATCCAATTATTATCAATGGGTAATTGACCATCATCGATGTAACGCGTGAGTGCTGGCCATCGCTTCAAGGTGTAATCTAATGCCCGTGCCGTAGCAGAACCATCGGTGATCTTCATGCGCTGTAGTTGCATCCATTCAAAGAGTACATTCGTAATTGGGCGAGATCGTTCCTGGCGTATGTTTTGTCGACTCTGGCAGTCCAATTCTTTTACTTCTCGCTCTATCTCATAAAGTTGCCGTATGAGCTCAAGGGCATGTTCTGCAATCTGACTTTTATTCGCCACATGCAACTCAAAAAACTTGCGTCGTGCATGTGCCATACAACCGACTTCGGTCACGCCATTGGCAATCATCGCTTTGTAGCCACTGAAGTCATCACAAACTAAACTCCCTCGCCAGTCCCCTACAAAGTTACGCGCGTTCTCACCAGATCGACTCTCTGCAAAATCGTAGATGACTGCCTTCAACTCCTCATGAACTCCAGGTGCGTAAGCCCATAAATAAGCTCGGTGTGTTTTCTTATT
>NZ_FWXJ01000030.1 GCF_900176405.1 Polynucleobacter kasalickyi
GTCATACACCTTGCCGTTTACTTGAGCAGTTCCAGTAATTGCTAAAGGCGTAACTTGAATGGAGCCATTCGTCGTCGTAATGCTGTAGTTCGATAATGATGTACCTGCGCCAGCGACTGCTACCAAGTTATCTGCAGTTGCTGTTGGTGATACGTGGGTTGCTTGCGCAGCACCAGTAGCAGTAATCGTCTCACCATTCACTAAACCAGTCACTACATAAGTATTAGTTTGGGCACTTCCGTTATAGGTTGGGGTCGTTGTGTTACCAGTAATCGTCAATGTTTTAGGAACGATCACAATCGTTGAACCAGTATTATTCGGGCCAGTACCTGGGATGACTTGATTATTAGCCGCACCAATACCACCATTATTCAAGATGATTGAACTAGTAATGACATAATCACCCGCATTCGCGCCAGATAGAGTTGTGCCATTGTTCGCAATCGTCTGCGTACCAACATTAGTTCCACTTAGAGTGAGTGAGGTGGAACCATTTACTGTCGTACCATTAATCACACCTGTTAAAACAGTATTATTGGCAAGGACGTTTGTGCCGCTATAAGTACCTACGTTTGGAGTTACTGCAGCAGTGAGTGATGCTGGATTAATTGTCAAACTTCCAGGTACATAACTAATCGCGTAGTTCGATAAACCGGTACCGCTAGCTGATAAGCTAGAGTCAGTATAAGTATTGGCATGTAAGCCACTACCTAAACCACTGACAGAACTAATTGCATCAGATCCAAACAGTGCTCCACTCGTAATACTGTAAGTATTAGTATGCGTTGTGTTGTCAAAGGTTGTAGTCGTAGTACTGCCAGTAATTGTGAGTGCTGCAGTAGTAATTGTTGCAGTGCCTGCTGACGGTGCAACCGTGACAGAGTAATCAGTATTGTTAACCGTTACACCTGATACCGTTGCTGCTTTAGTTCCTGCATTTGCATTAGCAAATGTAAACGTTCCGCTTGCTGATGTTGAACCTACGTCTGCTGGCAATACACCAGTTAAGGTAATTGTTCCAGTTCCAGCGGTCGTGCCGTTATAGACTTTACCATTTACCTGTGCACTTCCAGTAATTGCTAATGGTGACACTTGGATGGAACCGTTAGTCGTTGTAATGCTATAGTTGGATAGTGATCCTGTTCCTGCGACTGGCACTAAATTGTCAGAGATTGATCCTTGAGCTACGTGTGTCGCTTGAGCTGAACCACTTGCAGTAATCATCTCACCGTTAACTAAACCTGCCACGGTGTAAGTATTCGTTTGCAAATTGCCGTTGTAAGTTGGTGTAGTTACATTACCAGTAATAGTCAGTGCTGCTGGATTAATGGTCGCCGTTCCTGCAGATGAAGGAACAGTAATTGAGTAATTATTATTGTTAACGATTGTGTTGGACACTGTCGCAAATTGTGTACCTGCATTGGCATTCACAAATGTGTAATTACCACTGGCTGATGTTGATGCTTGATCAGCTGATAACACGCCGCTTAGGGTAATTACACCAGTACCAGCAGTCGTACCGTCATATACCTTACCGTTTACTTGGGCTGTTCCAGTAATTGCTAAAGGTGTAACTTGGATTGAGCCGTTAGTCGTCGTAATGCTGTAGTTCGAGAGTGCGGTTGCTGTTCCTGCGACAGGTACCAAACTATCAGTTACCACACCTTGTGCGACATTGGTTGCTTGGGCTGAACCCGTTGCAGTAATCGTCTCACCGCCCACTACACCAGTCACTACGTAAGTATTAGTTTGAGCACTACCGTTATAGGTTGGTGTGGTTGTGTTACCAGTAATCGTCAATGTTTTAGGAACGATCACAATCGTTGAACCAGTATTATTCGGACCACTTCCAGGGATGACTTGATTATTAGCCGCACCAACACCACCATTATTCGCAATTGATGTACTAGCAATCACATAATCACCCGCATTCGCTCCAGATAGAGTTGTGCCATTGTTGGTAATTGTTTGTGTTCCTGCATTCGTTGCACTCAAGGTAAGTGAAGTTGTACCACTTACTGTCGTACCACTAATTACACCGCTCAATACCGTCGCGTTAGCTAATATGTTTGTGCCGTTATAGGTCGCAACAGTTGGCGTTACTGATGCACTTAAAGTTGCTGGATTAATTGTCAAACTTCCAGGTACATAACTAATCGCGTAGTTCGATAAACCAGTTCCATTTGCTGATAAGGCAGAGTCAATATAAGTATTCGCGTGCAATCCACTTCCTAAACCACTGACAGAACTAATTGCATCAGATCCAAACAGTGCTCCACTCGTAATACTGTAAGTATTAGTATGCGTTGTGTTGTCAAAGGTTGTAGTCGTAGTACCGCCAGTAATTGTGAGTGCTGCAGCAGTAATCGTTGCATTACCTGCTGATGCTGGAACTGTAATTGAATAATCGGCATTGTTAACCGTTACACCTGATACCGTTGCTGCTTTAGTTCCAGCATTTGAATTAGCAAATGTAAACGTTCCGCTTGCTGATGTTGAACCTACGTCTGCTGGCAATAGACCAGTTAAGGTAATTGTTCCAGTTCCAACTGTCGTACCGTCATACACCTTGCCGTTCACTTGGGCTGTTCCAGTAATTGCGAGTGGGCTAACTTGAATGGAGCCATTCGTCGTCGTAATGCTGTAGTTCGATAATGATGTACCTGCGCCAGCGACTGCTACCAAGTTATCTGCAGTTGCTGTT
>NZ_FWXJ01000011.1 GCF_900176405.1 Polynucleobacter kasalickyi
AAAAGTTAAAGGGATTGAGTCCGGTTAATTACCGAAATCAATCCCTTCTGCTATCCTAATTAAACTGTCCAACTTTTATGGGTCAGTTCAGAAGGCAGCTTTTTTAGTTGGAGGTCTTGTTATCTAATCAATTAATCTCTGTCGCCACCGACAATGCCGAAAATAGCTAGGAGATTTGTGAAGATGTTATAAACATTTAAGTAAATAGACAAAGTTGCCATTACATAGTTTGTTTCGCCACCGTTCACGATTCTTTGCACATCAACCAAAATAAATGCTGAGAAAATTCCCACAGCAAAAACCATAATAGTTAGCATTAAAGCTGGAATTTGTAGGAAGATGTTAGCTACGGAGGCAAGAATCATCAACACTACGCCAATAAACAACCATTTTCCAAGGCCTTCGAAATTTGATTTTGAAGTTGCAGCCCAGCTAGCCATACCAAATAAAATTAGGGCAGTGGACCCAAAGGCCATCATGATTAGTTGACCGCCATTGCGGAATTGAAGTGTATGGGTGAGTAATCCAGTTAACATCAATCCCATAAAGAAAGTAAAGCCTAGTAGCAGTAAGACGCCAGTACCAGAGTTTTTGTTTTTCTCAATACCCCAGAAGAAGGCAAATGCTACTGCCATGAAGATAACCATTCCCATTAGCGGGCTTGATCTAAAGAACGAAAACCCTGTTGTTACTCCAATCCAAGCACCTAGCATCGTAGGTAACATTGAAAGGGCTAATAAGGCAAATGTATTGCGCAACACACGATTACGTGAAATAGCATCCGACAAGCCACCACGACTGCTGTAACCAAAACTATTTAATTCACTCATTTGATTATTCTCCTAAAAAAGTGGTTATATACACTTGATAATTAATTATAGGCATAATTTCAGATTTCAAGTGTGGGTTTAATTAAAAACCCTATTTTTTTGAGTGATCAACATGAAAATCATCTACTTGTCATTTAGTTTAATTCTTTTGTAAGGGTTTTAACTGATTAACTAGGTATAATATGTTTTTTATCATTTATCAGGAGCTTTTCCATGGCAATCGAAAGAACACTTTCAATTATTAAACCAGATGCAGTTGCAAAAAATGTAATCGGACAAATTTATAGTCGCTTCGAAAATGCAGGTTTAAAAGTGATTGCTGCAAAGATGGTTCATTTATCTGAGGTAGAAGCTGGTCAGTTTTATGCAGTTCACAAAGAGCGTCCTTTCTTCAAAGATTTGGTAAGTTTTATGATTTCTGGTCCTGTAATGATTCAGGCATTAGAAGGTGAAAATGCAATTTTGACAAACCGTGAATTAATGGGCGCTACAGATCCATCTAAAGCTGAAAAAGGTACTATTCGTGCTGATTTCGCACAAAGCATTGATGCTAATGCTGTTCATGGTTCTGATGGTGCAGATACTGCTGCAGCTGAAATTGCCTTCTTTTTCCCAGGCATGCAAGTTTATACACGTTAATTGATGACCAATAAGCCCCGTATTAATCTTCTCAATCTTGACGGGGACAGGCTGGCAAGCTTTATTGCCGGCCTGAACGAAAAACCTTTCAGAGCTAAACAACTCATGCGTTGGATTCATCAACGCGGAGTTTCTGATATCCATCAAATGAGCGACTTAGCGAAGACTTTTCGCTCACAGCTGGAAGACATTGTTGAAATCAAATCTCTACCAGTTATTTCAGATCAAACTGCCTCTGATGGCACCCGCAAATGGTTACTAGATGTTGGTGAAGGTAACGCGGTTGAAATGGTCTATATTCCGGAAGAGGACCGAGGAACACTTTGCATTTCTTCGCAGGCTGGATGTGCTGTTAATTGTAGATTTTGTTCCACTGGCAAGCAGGGGTTCTCGAGAAACCTAACGGTTGCTGAAATTATTGGCCAGTTATGGTTTGCTGAACATCATCTCAAAAATGACCCGAAATCGATTAAAAGAATTGATGCATACGATAAAACGCCCTTGGAACACTTGGATGGAAGGGTTATTTCCAATGTTGTCATGATGGGCATGGGTGAGCCCTTATTGAATTACGAACCTGTTTTAGGTGCAATGAAGTTGATGTTAGATGACAATGCTTACGGCCTTTCCAGAAGACGCGTCACTCTATCAACATCTGGGGTTGTGCCATTTATAGATAAGCTATCTCAGGATCTACCTGTGGCTTTAGCCGTTTCTTTACATGCACCGAATGATGCATTAAGAAATGAGTTAGTCCCCATTAATCGCAAATATCCATTAGCCGTTTTATTGGATTCTTGTCGCCGTTATTTGGAGTTTGCGCCCAGAGATTTTTTAACTTTTGAGTACTGTATGCTTGATGGGGTAAACGATACAGATAAGCATGCATATGAATTAATTCAGTTATTAAAATCAATTAAATGTAAGATTAATTTAATTCCGTTTAATCCGTTTGAGGGGTCTGGTTTAAAACAGTCAACAAGACCTCGAATTGAACAGTTTGCAAAGATACTTTTAGATGCCAAAATGGTCACTACAGTTCGTAAGACACGTGGCGATGATATCGATGCTGCTTGTGGACAGTTAGCAGGTGAGGTGCAAGATCGTACGAATTTAGCCCAACGTGAAATTCGTTGGATGGAAAAAAAATAAACTTAATTGATATGAGTGATTCAAGTTTGCAATTAACCAACTATATTAGAAAAAAGACTCAGCAAGCAGTCGTTTCTTGGGGAGATAACATCGTCACCATTGGTGGAGATGCTCCTATTCGTGTGCAATCCATGACCAATACGGATACGGTGGATGCGGTTGGTACAGCTATTCAGGTCAAAGAGTTAGCGCGAGCTGGCTCGGAACTTGTTCGTATTACAGTGAATACCCCGGAGGCTGCTGCGGCTGTTCCTTATATTCGTGAGCAGTTAGACAAGATGGATGTGAAAGTTCCCTTAATTGGAGATTTTCATTACAACGGTCATACTTTATTAAAAGATTATCCCGATTGTGCTAAAGCGCTCTCAAAATATAGAATCAACCCAGGTAATGTTGGAAAAGGCGCAAAGAGAGATATTCAGTTTTCTCAGATGATTGAGGCGGCTATTCGCTATGAGAAGCCAATTCGAATTGGAGTCAATTGGGGGAGTCTTGATCAAGACTTGTTAGCTCAATTGATGGATGCAAATGCTGCACTTGCCACCCCTAAAGATTCACGGGAAATTATGGTAGAGGCCCTGATTCAGTCTGCTTTGCAGTCTACTCAAAAAGCAGTCGAAATTGGTATGCCCTTAAGCCAAATTATTCTTTCCTGTAAGGTCAGCGCAGTGCAAGATTTAATTAGTGTTTATAGAGAGCTTTCTAATCGTTGTGACAATCCACTTCATTTGGGGCTAACCGAGGCGGGTATCGGCAGTAAAGGTATCGTTGCATCCACAGCAGCACTTAGTGTTCTTTTGCAAGAGGGCATTGGTGATACGATTCGTATTTCTTTGACACCAGAGCCTGGGGCATCACGAGATAATGAAGTGATTGTTGCTCAAGAAATTTTACAGACAATGAATTTACGTCATTTTACGCCGATGGTCATTGCATGTCCTGGATGTGGAAGAACAACTAGTACGTATTTTCAACATTTAGCATCTGAGATTCAGTCCTATCTCAGAAATCAAATGCCATTGTGGAAAAAAGATTTCCCAGGCGTTGAATCCATGAGCGTTGCAGTGATGGGGTGTATAGTAAATGGTCCAGGTGAAAGCAAACATGCTGACATTGGTATCAGTTTGCCGGGTACGGGTGAGACGCCTTCAGCCCCTGTCTTTATCGATGGGCAAAAAGCGAAGACTCTCCGAGGCGATAACATTATTGGTGAGTTTCAACAAATTGTTCAAGAATACGTACAACAAAGATACACACCTAAAAATATTTAATAGTTAGATAGAATGTCAGATTTGATTCCAAATGCTCCTGAGCCAATCAAGAAAGCTCCAGTAAAAATTTCTAAATTAGTTGGTGTAAAAGGCATGAATGATCTTTTACCCCCAGATTCCTACATTTGGGAAAAGTTAGAAAGAAGTCTCATTGGACTTGCAAAAACCTATGGTTACCAAAATATTCGTACTCCAATTCTGGAGCATACCGGAGTATTTCTTAGGGGGATTGGCGAAGTAACTGATATCGTAGAAAAAGAAATGTATTCTTTTGAAGATCGTTTAAATGGTGAGCAACTTACTTTAAGGCCAGAGGGAACGGCAGCAGTTGTGCGCGCATGTGTTGAAAATAATCTTTTATATGATGGTCCACGCCGACTTTACTATATAGGCCCGATGTTTCGGCATGAGCGACCACAAAGAGGGCGTTACCGTCAGTTTCATCAGTTCGGTATTGAGGCTTTAGGATTTGCTGGACCAGAAATTGACGCTGAGATTATTTTGATGTGTCAACGCTTATGGGATGACCTTGGTATTTCTGGATTGCGACTTGAAATCAATTCATTAGGTAATGAGTCAGAGAGACTCGCACATCGACAAGCCTTAGTTACCTATTTTGAAAGCAATATTTCTTTACTTGATGAAGATTCAGTTCGCCGTCTAAAGTTAAATCCTCTACGAATCTTAGACACAAAAAATCCATCAATGCAGGAGTTGGTAGAACTTGCTCCTCAATTAATCAATTTCCTTGGCGAGGAATCTCTAGCCCATTTTGAACAGTTACAACAAATCTTAAAAGCCAATAATATTGTTTTTAAAATTAACCCTAGATTGGTAAGGGGCTTAGACTATTACAATCTAACAGTATTTGAATGGATTACTGATCAATTAGGTGCTCAAGGAACTGTTGCCGGTGGTGGAAGATATGATCCCTTAATTGAGCGTATGGGTGGTAAACCGGCACCTGCATGTGGTTGGGCGATGGGAATTGAAAGAATTGTTGAGCTTATGAAGGAACAAGGCCTGACAGATGAGCAGACAACACAATGCGATGTCTATGTTGTTCACTCAGGCGGCAAAACAATTATTCCGGCGATGGTTGGTGCAGAGGTGTTGCGCTCTGCTGGTGTCGATGTTATGGTGCACGCTAGTCCTGATGGCAAAGTAAGCAGTTTTAAGTCACAAATGAAAAAAGCGGATGCAAGTGGAGCGCTCTTTGCATTGATTATTGGTGAAAATGAGTTAGAAGCAAATTCTTTCTTATTAAAGGATTTAAGAAGAAGCGGCAATCAATCTAGTTATCCGATGGAAGAATTACTTGACCAAGTAATTGATGCCATTGTTTCAGAGAATGATTAAAGAAATTTGGAATATCAACGAAAGAAATTGTTATGCATTTAGATTTAGAAGAACAAGAACAGTTAGCCAATTTAAAATCCTTTTGGGTTAACTATGGTCGTTGGCTTGCTGTTGGTATCTTAATTGCCCTCATTGGTTATGGTGCGTATTGGTTTTATCAAAAACATCAAGAAAGTGTAGCCCTTGAAGCATCTCAGCAGTATGAGGAGCTAGTCTTAGCTGCGACCAAATCTGACTTCCCTGAGGTTCTTAAAAAAGCACAAAGCTTAGAGCAAAATTATGCCCAAACCACTTATTCAGCTATGGCCGGATTGGTAGCTGCGAATTTGGCTTATAGCGTTGGTGATGTTGAGCAAGCTAGTACCCAATTGCGTTGGGTAGAAGAAAAAGCTAAAAGCTCGAGTTTCCAGTCTTTAGCAAGATTGAGGTTAGTTGCTATTTTGATCGATCAAAAGGATGATGGTTCAATGGTGAAGGCGAGTGAACTTTTAAAGAAAAAAGTAGCCCCTGGATATGAAGCTCTTGCTGCTGAAAGGCAAGGTGACTTATTCCTCGTTCAAAATAAGACTGATGAGGCTAAAAAGGCATATCTTCAGAGTTGGGAGTTACTCGATACTCAAAAAGCAAAGCAGGCTGGTTTGAAAGAGTTAGATACCATGACGAAAGAAATGGAAAAGAGAAATCCTGGTGAAAGTCAACGCTTGTTAAAAGTAAAAATTGATAGTTTAGGTGGGTTTTAATGAAATTTTTGAAGAGTTTTAGTTGTGTACTGAGTTTGTTGCTAATTACAGTTGCCTTAAGCTCATGCTCTGGTAGCAAGCGTAGGTTGGCAGCTGAACTCACGCCAATCGCCAATCCAATCAACTTGCAAAAAGTTTGGTCGGTATCAATCGGTAAGTCACAACCATACAACTTTAAGCCGGTATTGGTTGGTAATGCAATTTACACCGCTGCAACCGCAGGTGAGGTTTATAAATTTAATAGTCAAAATGGCCAATCTTTATGGCAAGTAAACGTCAAAGAGACTTTATCTGCAGGACCTGGCTCGGATGGCAAAATTGTGGTTATTCCGTCGATTAAGGGGACTATTTATGCCTTTGACGCAATGACGGGCAAGCCCCTTTGGGATACTAGCGTTGCTACCGAGGTCCTTACTGAGCCATTGGTTGTGGCTGGTATGGTCGTGATTAGAACCGTTGATAATCGCTTTATAGCGCTTGATGCCTCAACCGGTAAACGTAAGTGGGTGAATCAACGTGGTCAATCTACTTTAAGCTTGAGAGCAAGCTACAGTATGGGCTCCATCAATAATGAGGTGATCTTTACAGGTTTTTCCGGCGGTAAGTTTGGTTTACTTGCTTTATCAAATGGAAATTTAATTTGGGAAAGTTTATTAGCGCCACCCAAAGGTGCGTCTGAGATAGAGCGTTTAAGTGATGTTGCTGCTAAACCAACCTTGCTTGGATCTAGGATGTGTGCCGTTTCTTACCAAGGCAAAATTGGCTGTGGAGAAATTAAGAATGCTGCGATGAGTTGGACGAAGGATTTTTCTAGCTACAGTGGAACTACGCAGAGTGCAGATGCTGTTTTTGCCGTTAATGATAAATCATACTTAACCGGATTTAATGCCTTAAATGGTCAGGAGTTATGGCGGAATGAAAAGCTTGTCTGGAGAGATCTTGGAGAGCCTTTAGCTGTTGGAAAAGTTATTCTTGCTGGTGATGCAGAAGGATATTTACACCTGTTTGGACAAGACAATGGTAATATTTTAGGAAGAGTTAGAGTAGATAGTACCCCTATTGAAGCTCCTCCAGTCCCGACAAACGGTTTAATCATCGTTCAATCTAAAGGTGGAACTTTAGCGGCTTACAGGATTCAATAAATCATCTTCAAGGACGGAACTGGCGAGAACAACTGTTAGGATTGCTGTGTTTAGAACACTTAGTACATAAAACTGTTGATACCTTAGCTGGCATTGCAGAGATTCAATCTGTGACCAATTTGGCAACAGCCAGCTCTATTCCTTCAATGTTCTGGACGTGGTGCTTAAGCTAGTACAAAATGAAAAAGTTGTGGATGTGCTAGAGCTTATTGCCGACGTCAATAGATGGTCAAAAGCATCCAAACTGGAGGTTAGGTGAAAGCCGAAGTTATTTAAGGTAAAAAGATAGGCTCTTATTTTGGCAAGGTTGCTATTTGAGAGTCGGCTAGTTTTAATATCACGACCAAAAATGGTAGTGATTCAAGGTATATCACATAAGCACTGCAAGGTAATTCAGAGTGCAGATGGTTATGGGTACTTGTTTAACCAAGATAGCTAACGTAGTCGAGAAAAAGGGCTTGCAATGCAAGCCGTGCTATCCCTTCCAGCCCAAAAGGACTGGATTTCTCGCACCATTTGATGAAACCAGTTATCGCAATTGTAGGTCGTCCCAATGTTGGTAAATCAACTTTATTTAACCGTTTAACTAGATCGAGGGACGCGATAGTAGCGGATTTTTCTGGACTGACTAGAGATCGGCATTATGGTAATGGTCGTTTAGGGGATAGAGAATTTATTTGTATTGATACTGGTGGCTTTGAACCAATTGCTAAAACTGGTATTTTGGCCGAAATGGCTAAACAAACTAAACAGGCGGTTGTTGAAGCCGATATTGTCGTTTTTTTAGTAGATGGACGTTTGGGACTTGCTCCGCAAGATCGAGTGATTGCTGATTTTTTAAGAAAAACGAGTAGACCAATTATTTTGGCAGTCAATAAAGCTGAAGGCATGTCTGCGAATGTGGTTGCCTCGGACTTCTTTGAACTTGGACTCGGTGAGCCAATCGCAATTTCATCTGCTCACGGTGATGGTGTCAGAGCGATGTTGGATGAAGCGCTTGATGCCCTAAAAATACCTGAACCAGATGATGAAGTGCAAGAAAAAGATCGATCAACCAGGATTGCGGTTGTTGGTCGTCCGAATGTGGGTAAATCTACTTTAATTAACACATTGCTGGGCGAAGAGCGCGTGATTGCATTCGATATGCCTGGGACAACGAGAGATGCGATTGAAATCCCATTTGTCAGAGGTAACAAGCCTTATACCTTAATTGATACAGCTGGCCTAAGAAAAAGAGGCAAAATTTTTGAGGCTATCGAGAAATTTTCAGTAGTTAAAACTTTGCAAGCGATTGCTGACTGTAATGTGGTGATACTGATGTTGGATGCTCAACAGGATATTTCTGAACAAGATGCCCATATTGCTGGGTTTATTGTTGAAGCTGGTAGGGCATTAGTTGTTGCAATTAACAAATGGGATGGTCTAGACGCACATCAAAAAGAAACCTGTCGAAACGATATCGCTAGAAAATTACGATTCTTGGACTTTGCAAATGTCCATACTATTTCAGCAATCAAAGGGTTTGGTTTGAAAGAGTTATTTAAGGACGTTGATTTGGCATTTGGTGCTGCAATGGTGAAAATGCCAACACCTAAATTAACCCGAATCATGATGGATGCCGTTGAGTATCAGCAACCGAAAAGAGTTGGTCGATTCCGTCCTAAGCTGAGATATGCTCATCAAGGTGGCTCAAACCCACCGATTGTTATTATTCATGGTAACGGCTTGGAGGGTGTCACAGATAGTTATAAGCGCTATCTTGAGGGGCGTTATCGAGAAGAATTTAAATTAAGAGGGACTCCGTTGAGGATTGAATTCCGATCCAGTAAGAATCCATTTCTTGAATCTCATTAAAAATTGGTTTATCATCGAACCAAAGATTACTCATCGTTAAATTGCGACAATGACATGGAAATTTTTTTTGTAACACTTGAGCAATCTCTTAAAATAATAAAATAATTTAACAATAAATAACTATAAGAAGGCAATATGCTTACTAATAAAGGCCAACTCCTCCAAGACCCATTTCTGAATGCATTGCGCAAAGAACACATTCCAGTTTCTATTTACTTAGTTAACGGTATTAAACTCCAAGGAAACATCGATTCATTCGATCAATACGTGATCCTGTTGAGAAATACAGTTACACAAATGGTTTACAAACATGCCATTTCGACAATTGTTCCGGCTAAATCTGTAACGTTCCGTCCCGACGAGGAAGTTTCAAGTTAGTACACCACGACAGACTGAAAACGTCAGGGCAGTAATCGTTGGCGTTGATTCAGGTCAAGATAATTTTCCTGAGAGTATGTCTGAGTTAAAACTTTTAACTCAGACAGCTGGTTCTGCTCCTGTAGAAAGCGTTATCACTAAACGCCAAAAGCCTGATCCTGCCTTATTTATCGGTTCTGGTAAAGCCTCCGAAATTAAAGAATTAATGGAAATGCACGATTTGGAGATAGCTATCTTCAATGATCCATTATCGCCAGCCCAACAAAGAAATCTCGAAAGAACCTTGGGTCACCATGTGATCGATCGAACTGGCTTGATTTTGGACATTTTTGCTCAAAGAGCAAAAAGCCATATTGGTAAAGTTCAGGTTGAATTAGCCAACGTCAAATATCGTATGTCGAGATTAGTCAAGGCTTGGAGCCATCTAGAGCGACAAAAGGGCGGTATTGGTTTACGTGGTGGACCGGGTGAAACTCAAATGGAATTAGACCGACGAATGCTCGAGAATCGGTTTAAAAGACTTTCCGTAGAACTTTCAAAATTACAAAAGCAGCAAGCTAACCAAAGACGCTCCAGAATGAAGCGAGATGTCTTTTCAATTTCCCTAGTTGGTTATACCAACGCTGGAAAGTCTACTGTTTTTAATGCCTTAACGAAAGCCGGCACTTATGCCGCTGATCAGTTGTTTGCAACCCTTGACACTACGACTAGAAGAATTTATTTGCCGGATTATGGCAATGCCGTCATCTCTGATACGGTTGGTTTCATTCGAGAGTTACCTCATCAATTAGTGGAGGCTTTTAGGGCCACCCTAGATGAAACTGTCCATGCGGATTTGCTGCTTCATGTGGTTGACTCTGCCAGCCCAGTGCGGGAAGAACAAATCTTAGAGGTAAATAAAGTTCTAGAGGAGATTGGTGCTAGTGAGATACCAACTATCTTAGTGATGAATAAGATTGATCTGTTGCCTAAATATGTGGGGCGTGAACCTGAAATTAGATACCACAAAGATGGTAGGGTATCTAGTATTTACTTATCCGCTCAAAATGGAGATGGAATAGAATTATTAAGGAATGTGCTGAGTCAATTTTCTAAAGACACTGATAAAATCACATTTAATAGCGATTTAATGGAAAATGAAGCTGAAGCGTCAGAGGTTTTGGAAAGTAGGCCTGCTGAAGCGGATTACTTTAATGACCTCAGTGAATTGGGTAAGGGCATCCTGCCTAGAGATGTATAAATAATGTGGTCTTTTAACGAAAAATTAAATGAATCTTTGATGAATAAAATACTATTGCTACGTAACCAATTTTTGTGGGCCTTGTTCAGATTTATGCAAGTAAAACCCCAGTTGCCCTTATTGAGTCAAGAGAACGATTCTAATAAGGGGGACAATGGACAATCTACTGATTCATCCAATCCCCCTAAAGCGACTAAGCCCAATAACGACTCGAAATCAAATCAACGTCCCGAGGATGGACCACCTGATTTAGACGAGTTGTGGAATGAATTTAATCGTAAGCTTGGTAGTATGTTTGGCAGTAAAAATCAAAAGCCAACGAATAGTGTTAGCGACTCTAAGCCAGAGGCCCCTCGATCTGAGCCTTTAAGTCAAAATTATTCAAATAATAATCAGAAAGATATTGGTAATAAAGCGCAAGATTGGATTAAGCGAAATATCAATAACTCTAATAAAAATGGTCAAAAGCCTAATCTAATCTTCCCTAAACTCGGTGCAGGGATCGTGCTCTTAGGTATTTTTGTGGTGTGGATGTTTAGTGGGATTTTTATCGTTCAGGAAGGTCAAGCTGGCATTGTTTTGCAGTTTGGTAAATATAAATATACTACCCGTCCCGGTATTAACTGGAGAGTCCCTTATCCAATTCAATCGCATGAGATTGTGAATGTGTCGAATGTCCGATCTGTAGAAATTGGCAGATCATTTGTGATTCAGGCGACTAATTTAAAAGACTCTTCAATGTTGACCGAAGATGAAAATATTATTGACGTCAAATTTGCGGTTCAGTATCGATTAAAAGATCCAACTGACTATTTATTCTTGAATCGAGATCCAGATGCTGCAGTGGTTCAGGCTGCAGAAACTTCAATCCGTGAAATAGTCGGTAAAAGTAAGATGGATGACGTTTTATACGTTGGTAGAGAACGTATTGGTATAGATTTAGCTAGTTCTATTCAAGCAATTTTAGACAGTTACAAAGCTGGTATCTTTATTACCAGTGTTAACGTTCAAAATGTGCAACCGCCTGAGCAAGTTCAAGCTTCTTTTGATGATGCTGTAAAAGCAGGTCAAGATCAAGAACGTCAAAAAAATGAAGGCCAAGCTTATGCAAACGATATCGTGCCACGCGCCAAGGGTGCTGCAGGACGCTTAATTGAAGAGGCTGAGGGTTACAAAGCAAAAGTAGTTGCAACTGCTGAAGGTGATGCATCTAGATTTAAACAAATCTATGCGGAATACGCTAAAGCTCCACAAATTACCCGTGACAGAATGTACATTGACGTCATGCAACAAATTTATCAAAGTGTGACGAAAGTCATTGTTGATACCCGCTCAAGTAATCAATTGTTATACCTACCACTTGATAAGTTGATTCAACAGGTAAGCCCACGTGATACTGTTGTTCCAACTGGACCTAGTACATTAAATCCGAATTCAGCTGTTCAACCACCAAGTGGGTCTGTGACAGTTCCTCTGAACTCAGCTAATAATCCATCCTCAGGAAGTTTACCTGCTGTGCCAGGCAATCTAAATTCAGATAAACGCGATCTTTTTCGCAATCGTGAGAGAAATTGAGATAAAAAATGAACCAGAAACTATTTCCGATTTCAGCTCTTTTATTGGGCGTACTGTATTTAATTAATTCCATGATGTTTGTTGTGGATCAACGTAAGTATGCTGTTGTGTTTGCCTTTGGTGAAATTAAACGCGTTATTGAAGAACCGGGTTTAAGTCTTAAGCTACCATCTCCTTTACAGAATGTCTTGTTTTTCGATCGTCGTATTATGACGATTGATAACCCTGAGGCAGAGAGATTCATTACCTCTGAAAAGAAAAATCTCTTAGTTGATTCTTATGTCAAATGGCGCATTGTTGATCCCAGAAAATTCTTCATTAGTTTTAAAGGTGATGAAAGATTAGCGCAAGATAGATTATCGCAATTGGTTAAATCTGCACTGAACGAGGAGTTTACAAAGCGAACTGTGCGTGAACTAATTTCCGAGCAACGCGAACAAGTGATGCAAGGCATTAAGAAAAAAGTAATTGAAGATACTCGTGAAATTGGTATTGAGATCGTTGATGTTCGACTCAAGCGTGTGGACCTACTAGCTGAAATTAGTGACTCCGTTTATCGCCGTATGGAAGCTGAGCGCAAGAGGGTGGCAAATGAGTTACGCTCGACTGGAGCAGCTGAATCCGAGAAGATTAGGGCAGATGCAGAACGCCAGAGAGATGTCATTCTTGCCCAAGCTTATCGTGAGGCTCAAAAGATCAAGGGTGAAGGGGATGCAAAGGCGAATGCAATTTATAATGAAGCGTTTAATCGTGATCCTCAATTTGCTCAGTTTTATCGATCCTTAGAAGCTTATAGAAATACTTTTAATGATAAAAAAGACATCATGGTACTTGAGCCGAACAATGAATTTTTAAAATTCATGAAAAAAAATAAATAATAAAACTTTAATCTAATGACGAATCGTTGGTTACTTCCCGAGAACATCTCTGATGTTTTGCCCTCCGAAGCTTTTAAAGTAGAGTTCCTAAGAGCTACTCTACTTGGCGTATTTAAATCCTATGGCTATCAATTAATAATTCCCCCAGTGTTAGAGTACTTAGAGTCTCTATTAACAGCTGGAGGTAGTGATATGGATATCCAAATTTTTAAATTGGTTGACCAGTTGTCGGGAAGAACGATGGGCCTTCGGACAGATATGACCACTCAAGTCGCGAGAATTGATGCTCATATTCTTAATCAGTCTGGGGTAAGTCGACTTTGTTATGCAGGTACTACTCTACAGACGAAAGTTGTGCCGGGTATTTTCTCTCGAGAGCAGTTACAGATTGGTGCTGAGATATACGGTCATCAAGGGATTGAAGCTGACATTGAAATTCTATCTCTGATGTTAGATGCTTTAAATTGCGCCAATGTAGGCACAATTACCTTGGATTTAAGTCACGCTGGGATTCTTAAAGCATTATTAGAGAATGTGGCTATGTCAGCCGATGATATTCAATCGCTCTATGGTGCATTACAAGCAAAAAATAAAAAATTACTTCAAGCTCTTTGTGCCAACTGGCCTGAAGCTAACTTTACAACTTTGATTTCTTTGCTAGATTTGAGTGGTGAAGCATTTAGTGTGATTGAACGTGCTCGTAAGGCCTTGCCCAATACTTCTGCCTTCCAAGATGCGATGAGTGCTTTAGAGCAGTTTTGTCAGACGATTCATCAAATTCGACCTGAAACTCAGTTAAATATTGATTTGGCTGATTTGGATGGCTTTCAGTATCACACGGGCCTCATGTGTGCAGCTTATGTGGCGGATTACCCAGTCGCTATTGCCAGAGGTGGTCGATATGATCAGGTTGGAAGTGCGTTTGGTAGGAAGCGTCCAGCCACCGGTTTCTCTTTAGATTTGTTTGCACTTAGCAATGTGTCGAAATTGGAATTTGTGCTAAAGGCTATTCAAGCACCTTGGGATAATCGTCATGACTTAAGGCAGGCAATTAGTGAGCTAAGAAACTCTGGAGAGGTTGTTATTCAATTATTTCCAAATGAGTTAAATTCAGAGTCAATTTATGAGTTTGATCGAAAACTAGTGCTCGTAGATGATCAGTGGAAAGTAGTTTCTATCTAATGAGCGGTACAACACAGTAAAATGTAACATTGGCCATTAAATAATGGCAATCACCGAACGAAAGAGTAAAGACTTGACATGGAACAGTTAAATTTAGGTAAAAACGTTGTTGTAATCGGAACTCAGTGGGGAGATGAGGGTAAAGGTAAGGTAGTTGACTGGTTGACTGATCATGCGCAGGGCGTCGTTCGTTTCCAAGGCGGTCATAATGCTGGACATACGCTGATCATCGGCGGTAAAAAAACAATCTTACGTTTGATCCCTTCTGGCATCATGCATCCTGAAGTGGTCTGCTACATTGGTAATGGCGTTGTTCTATCCCCTGAGGCTTTATTTAAAGAAATCGGTGAGTTAGAGTCAGCAGGTTTAAATGTTCGTTCACGTTTGAAAATTTCTGAAGCAGCGATTTTAATCCTGCCATATCACGTTGCGATTGATCAGGCTCGTGAAGTAAAGCGCGGTGTAGAGAAAATTGGTACTACGGGAAGAGGCATTGGACCTGCCTACGAAGATAAAGTAGCTAGAAGAGCACTTCGTGTTCAAGACCTATTTTCACCAAAAGATTTTGCCAAAAAACTGAAAGAAATTTTAGAGTTCCATAATTTTTGCTTAACGCAGTATTATGGCGTTGCTCCGGTTGATTATCAGACGACATATGATCAGGCCATGAGTTTTGCTGAACTATTAAAGCCAATGGTTTCAGATATATCGAGTGAGTTGTACGCGGCACAAAGTGCTGGCAAAAACTTGTTGTTCGAAGGTGCGCAGGGAACTATGTTGGATATTGACCACGGTACCTATCCTTACGTAACTTCTAGTAACTGCGTTGCTGGCAATGCTGCTGCGGGTTCTGGAGTTGGGCCGAGTAGCCTTCACTATATCTTAGGTATTACCAAAGCTTACTGTACTAGGGTTGGCGCTGGACCATTCCCGAGCGAATTGTATGATTTTGATAATCCACAAAAGAATAGCCCAATCGGTATCCGTTTGGCTGAAGTCGGTAAGGAGTTTGGCTCTGTAACAGGTCGTCCGAGAAGAACCGGTTGGTTGGATGCTGCTGCGTTGAAACGTTCCATACAAATTAATGGTGTGAATGGTTTATGTATCACGAAATTAGACGTATTAGATGGCCTAGATCAGATTGGACTTTGCGTTGGATATGATCTTGATGGGAAGTTTTGGGATGTATTGCCAAGAGGTGCAGAACTAGTTGCAAACTGCACTCCAGTCTACGAGTATTTTGAAGGTTGGACACAAAGTACTGTTGGTATTACTAATTGGGATTTATTACCACCCCAAGCCCAGCGTTATTTAAAGCGTGTTGAGGAAATTAGTCAGACTCCAATTGACATGGTTTCTACAGGACCAGACAGGGATGAAACGATTTTGTTGAGACATCCTTTTAAAAGTTAAAAACCTGAGTAAAGTAAGGTTTGCCACATAGAAAACCCTAAAAAGCAATTTTGCCTTTTAGGGTTTTTTGTTGTCTATGGAGTCCTTTATCGGCATCAACTCCATTTTAATTTTTATCTTCCCAAATTTTATCCTGCATTAAATTGACGTAGTCTTCACTCATAGAATAGAGAGTTTTTAGGTTCATCTGCGGAATTAGTTTTTTAACGCGAATACAATTTTTAGTTAAGGCCAAGATATCTGGAGTCATCAGTCCCTTTTCTAAATGAATCGGAGTAGCATCAGAGCTAATGAATTTGACTAAAAACAATGGATCCCCACGTAAGATATGAATCGGATTTTCATCGTAAAGTTCAAAGGCAAATTCAATCGGACGCACCCATTTAGAAATATCAAATGCACCTGTCACCATTCCAATCTTCGTAGGTCGAAGAATTAATGGCATTTGAATGATTTGTAACGGGTTTTTACTATCCGTTAAAAACAGGTAGCGTGGAAAAAAATGGACAATGATTGGGTCCGTTTCTGAGACCCTAAAATTGATGTTGTCATTGTAAAACTCTTGATTTACCTTATTGGTTTTTAACTTTTTGCTCTCTTTGTCGTACTTGAATGAAATATCGTAAGGGCTTTTGATGACATAGGTGTTTTTGAGTTGCTCTGAAAAAGCTGGGCACTTCATGAGCAAAGAATCTTTTCGTTGCTTTAAATAGTAGGCAAAAGCAGGTTCAGGAGGAAAATAAGTAATGTTCATAGGCTCTTGACTATGGTCATTCAAATTTACTGGAATCCATTGAATTCTTGGCATAAAAAACTTTAATTATCTTGTTAAGTGTTGTTGCATCATCGTTAAAAGGCTTGAAAATAGTATATAGCTAATTTGGTATCGATGAAGCATAGAAATCGATACAAGTTTTACCAAGGTGTTGTAGAAAAGAGTTTAGACATTTCTACTTGCCTTACATAGACATTTACCGAAAGTAACCTTCTGGCTAACTTTAGTACTTCTAGATCTCTACTAATGAGCCAGCAGGGTGCTTTTGAAACAGCTAAATCAATAAAAATTTGATCATCTTTATCTTTGCATTTAAATGGGGATGGCGGAATATTGTTGGTTTCAAATTGAAAATAACATCGAGCTTGTGCCATCATTCTTAGGTAGCTGACTTCATCGGTATAAAATGCTGGACGTCGAAGGACATCCAGAAACTCATCCCAGATCAAGGCACAAGACCAAGCCTCGATTTGCTTGTTTTCAAGAGCTTTTTTTAGGATTTGAATCTTTGGATCATCGAAATAAACAATGTCTAGTAATATGTTTGTATCAATCACGATTCGTATTTTTTCAGACAATTTTCAATCTTCTCCGAAATCAGTTAAATTAGTTGTTATCATCGTAGATAGTATAGAACTCAACCCTCGGAACACATGATAAAACAAGCCACTCCATTAAAAGAAAAAAAAGATGAACGAACTGGAATAGTCCAAGGACATCGAGATGGATTTGGATTTGTTATTCCAGATGATGGTCAGCTTGATATTTTTCTTTCAGAAAGAGAAATGGCCAGAGTCATGCACGGCGATCGAGTGATTGTCAGAATTGCCGGCACGGATCGTAAAGGCAGACCTGAGGGACAAATTTCTGATGTTTTACAACGGGCAAATCAGTTTGTCATTGGGCGTTTGCTGAATGAAAATGGTGTGTTGATTGTTGCTCCAGAGGATAAAAGAATATCTCATGACATCTTGATCCCACCTAAAGGCTATATGAATGCCAAGTTAGGGCAGGTAGTTAGCGTAGAAATTATTGATTACCCAGATAGTTACCGACAAGCGGTTGGGCGTGTGGTTGAAATTTTGGGTGATATCGATGATCCAGGGATGGAAATTGAAATTGCAGTGCGTAAATATGGCGTTCCTCATGAGTTTTCCGCGGCCACTGCCAAAGAAGCCGCAGCATTGCCGGATGAAGTGCAGGAAGAAGATCTTGAAGGTAGAGTAGATTTAAGAGATATTCCTTTAGTGACGATTGACGGTGAAGATGCTCGAGATTTTGATGATGCGGTCTATTGTGAGCCTATGACCTATAAAGGGTCAAAATGTTTTCGCTTAATTGTCGCTATCGCAGACGTATCCCATTATGTAAAGCCTGGCCATCCTTTGGATTCAGATGCGATTCGAAGAGGGACATCAGTATATTTCCCAAGAAGGGTCATACCGATGTTGCCAGAAAAAATCTCGAACGGCTTATGTTCCTTAAAGCCTTTAGTTGATAGGCTGTGTATGGTGAGTGATGCCATCATTGACCATAAAGGGCAAGTGTTAGCCTACCAGTTTTATCCTGCAGTTATGCATTCGGTGCAACGTTTTACCTACAATACCGTTTGGGAAATTTTAAGTAATACGAGTGGTCCAGAAGCAACAAAGTTTTCAAAATTAAAGCCGCATTTACAAAATTTGTATAAGTTATTCCACGTATTGAAAGGCTCTCGAGAAAAACGTGGAGCAATCGATTTTGATACGACGGAGACGCAGATTATTAGTAATGAATTTGGCAAAATTGAGCGAATTGAGCCAAGGATTCGTAATGATGCCCATCGTTTGATTGAAGAATGTATGTTAGTTGCGAACGTCTGTGCTGCCAATTTTATTGGCGCTAAAAATCACTCAAGTCTATTTCGAGTTCACGGTGAGCCAACGATTGAAAAAGTTACCGCTCTAAGAGATGTATTGAGATCATCGGGCTTAAATTTAGAGGGGGGGACAAAACCTCATCCCATGGATTATGCCAAGCTCATTCTTTCTATTAAACCTAGGCCAGATGCTTCGATGTTGCAAACGGTGATTCTTCGGTCGATGCAACAAGCCGTTTATCAACCAGAAAATCTTGGCCATTTCGGCCTGGCGTATCCAGCGTATACCCACTTTACTAGTCCGATTCGTAGATATCCGGATTTGCTAGTGCATCGCACCATTAAAGCTATTTTGGCGAAGAAAAACTATAAGCCTACGATTCCTGAAGAGGTGCCGTTGAATTTAGCCATGCCTAGAAAAGGCCCTGGTCGAGTGAATGTAGCCCAAGTGAAGCAACAAATTGCTACCGATCATTCTAATGGGGCAGGTGCTTCAAAATCCCGTAAAAAAAATGTAAGTGATGGCGTCGATATTGCAGCATGGGCACAATTAGGTGTTCATTGTTCGGCAAATGAACGAAGAGCTGATGAGGCTTCTAGAGATGTGGAGTCTTGGTTAAAGTGTTACTTTATGCGAGATCGATTGGGTCAAGAGTTTGCCGGTACGATTACAGGTGCAACGACCTTTGGACTTTTTGTGCAATTAGAGACTCTTTTTGTCGAAGGTTTAATTCATGTATCTGAACTGGGCGGAGACTATTTTCAGTATGATGAGGCAAGGCAGGAGTTGCGTGGAGAGCGCACAGGGATTCGCTACCGAATCGGTGATAGAGTTCATGTTTTGGTGAGTCGAGTTGATTTAGATGCTAGAAAAATTGAGTTTAGCTTAGTTAAAAATAGTCAAGATAGGGGGCGTTATTCTCCTGTACTCACCATGGATGACTCTGGTAAACCACAGAAAAAAGCTGCGTCTAAAAATACTAGGCCACCAGAAAAAGCGCCTCAACCTGTTAGAGCAAAAGCTTCTAAAAAATCCGCTGCTTCGAAGGGCGGTAATAAATCAAAATCAAAAAGTAATTCCAAAAGAGCCTTAAGCTCAGTTGATAAAACTGAGACTTCTTCAACACCAACCAGTAAAACACGGAGTCGTCGTTAATGAGTCAGCAAATTTTAGTAGGGTTTCATGCGGTAATTTCTAGAATTCGCCAAGCTCCAGATAGTCTTAAGACGGTCTACTATGACTTCTCTAGAAGAGATCGTAGGATGAAAGACTTTATCGAAGTAGCAAATGAGATACTTGGTAGAAAGTTTCATCAGGCCGATACAGCCCGTTTACGACAGTTAGCTGGGCATGATCGTCATCAAGGAGTTGTGGCTTTTGCAGAGCCAACTTCCATGGCTCGGACGATTCCTGAATTGATGGACTCGCTAGGTAATAAGAAGGCTTTGTTACTGATTTTAGATGGTGTTACTGATCCGCATAATTTGGGAGCTTGTTTAAGGGTTGCTGATGGGGCTGGTGCAGATGCCATCATTGTTCCAAAGGATCGGTCCGCACAACTTAATGCTACCGTGAGTAAAGTAGCCAGTGGTGCCGCTGAAACAATGCCCTTCATTGCCGTAACAAACTTAGCTAGAACGATGCGTGAACTCCAAGAGCTTGGGGTGTGGATTATTGGTACTGCTGAGGATGCGCCTAAGACAATTTATGAGCATGACCTCACGGGGTCAGTTGCGATTGTGATGGGCGCTGAAGGAGAAGGTATGAGACGTCTTACGAAGGAAACATGTGACGAATTGGTGAATATCCCAATGTCTGGTGGAGTTGAAAGTTTGAATGTTTCAGTTGCGAGTGGTGTTTGTTTGTACGAAGCCTTGCGTCAACGTTTACCAAAGTAAAAATACGCTTCATTACCCCGGGAGTTATTTTTACCGCAAGGTCTCTAATAACTCTCGTAATTTTTTTGTGTCAGCAATAAAATTACGAATCCCCTCGGCAAGTTTCTCCGTTGCCATGGCATCACTATTCATCATTTTTCTAAACGAAATTTCATCAGTTTTTATTGGTTCAAACGACATGGATTTAGCTGTCGCAACACTTAATTGTGTGGTTAAATCACTTTCAGTTTGCTGAAGTTGTTCTAGTAATTCAGGGCTAATGGTGAGTAAGTCGCAACCAGCCAAGGATTGAATTTGCTCAATGTTCCTGAAACTTGCCCCCATGATTTCAGTTGAAATATCAAAATATTTAAAGTAATTGTAAATTTTTGATGTCGACAATACGCCAGGATCATTCACACCAGACATCGATGCTTCATTCCATTGCTCAGCTAGATTTTTCTTACTCCAATCAGTAATACGACCAATAAATGGAGAGATTAATTGTACGTTTGAGTCAGCACAGGTAACGGCTTGTATCAAATTAAACACTAAAGTAAGGTTACAGTGAATGCCTTCACTCTCAAGGATTTTGGCCGCCTGAATACCTTCCCAAGTCGCTGCAATTTTGATCAAAATCCGATCTTTCTTAATACCTACTGCCTCATAGAGTTGAATAATTCGATGTGCTTTCGTAACTGAGGCTTGAATATCAAAAGAGAGTTCAGCATCAATTTCTGTAGAAACTCGACCAGGAATAATTTGCAAGATTTCTACCCCAAAAGCTACCAGCAACTGATCAATCAACTCGTCAGTAGTCGCATTGGGATGTTTTTTAATTATCGAATCAATGAGATAGCGATAAGCCGGTAATTGGGCTGCTTTTAAAATGAGCGTAGGATTCGTCGTTGCATCCTTGGGCATAAATTTTTTCATACGCTCAAAGTCGCCAGTATCGGCTACTACGCAAGTTACATTTTTAAGTTGGTCTAGTAAGTTCATCAAACTATTTTACCTAATATTGATGAATTTCCAATTCAGGAAAGTTAAAATACCAAAACTATATAGAGGGTAATGCGAATGACTCAGGACGAACTAAAAAAATTAGTAGCAAAAGCTGCAGTACAAGAAATATTGAATTTACTTCCAGAGCATTCATTACTCGGAATGGGTACAGGGTCTACTGTAAATTTTCTCATTGATGAGCTCAAAGAGTATGCCAACTATTTTTCGGGCGTTGTCTCAAGCTCTGATGCTACCAGCCAACGTTTACTGAGTAATGGTTTTAAAGTGTTAGATGCGAATACAGTGCAATCTCTGCCACTTTATATTGATGGTGCCGATGAAATTGATCCAGATGGAAATATGTTGAAGGGTGGGGGCGGCGCCTTAACCAGAGAGAAGATTGTTGCCTCGCTAGCTAGTCAGTTTATTTGTATCTGTGATGCCACGAAACTGGTCCCAGTCTTGGGTCAGTTCCCCTTACCAGTTGAAGTAATTCCGATGGCGAGCGCCCAAATTCAAAGAGTATTGGAAGCGTTGGGTGGCCAAGTTAGAATCAGAAACTCTAAAGTCGATCCAAATTTGCCGTTCGTTACAGATAATCAAGGCTGGATTCTAGACGTAAAGGGCTTGGCGATTGAGAATCCTTTAGCCCTCGAAACTAAACTAAACCAAATTCCTGGAGTCATTTGTAATGGCATTTTTGCCATCCAATCCGCCAATATGTTACTGGTTTCAGCAATTGATCAAGTGCAAAAAACCATTTTCAAATGAACTTAAGATAACTAAAAGCTATTTTTAGCTTTTAGTTTCAATCATTTTATTTAGCTGTTAGCTGGTGGAACGTAACCTGTTGCTAAGTCCGCGCCATCACCAAAGAAATATTGCTCTGTTTGTTTCAGCAAGTATTGGCGAGCTCTAGCATCAGCCATGTTTAAGCGATTTTCATTGATTAGCATTGTTTGTTGATTGAGCCATGCTGCCCAAGCTTCTTTGGATACTGAATTCCAAATCTTTTTACCTAAATCACCAGGTACAGGAGCGAATTGTAAGCCTTCTGCTTCTTTACCTAATTTAATACACTGCACCATTCTAGACATATATACCTCAATATTATTTTTTAAAGAGTTTTAATTAAAACCATTGATTTTCGATCCCAGTTGTAATGAGATTTTCTTTCCTTGGGGAGTTCGTCAACGGAACTCTTGATAAAGCCACGTTTTAAAAACCAATGTTCCGTTCTTGTAGTCAGTACAAAGAGTCTTTTAATACCTATTTCTCTAGCGCGCGCTTCAATCCGCTTTAATAACCGTTCTCCATCCCCAGTACCTTGAGTTTCGGGGTCTACTGCGAGGCAAGCTAGTTCACCTAAGCCACCGGAAAACTGAAATAAGGCTGCACACCCAAAAATCACATGGTCATGTTCAATCACAGAAAAACATGAGATATCACGTTCGATAACATCACGGCCACGTGGAGCAAGTACACCTTCGTCTTCCAATGGAGAGATGATTTGTAGAATCCCACCAACATCATCCATCGTTGCTTCTCTTAAGTTTTCTATATCGGAAGCAACAATCATGGTACCTATACCATCATGGGTAAATAATTCTTCTAATAATGCTCCATCGCGGTTGTGTGGCAGGATGTGAACCCTGTTTACACCTAGCTTGATTGCCTTCACTGCGGTATGTAGTAATGATCTTAGTTCACCTGGCTCCATTCCGTCTGGGCCGAGCATTGGCGTGAGTTGCGGTAAAGAGATCTCAGCCAGATGCTCACCTAATGTATCTTTTAGCCCATGAACACTGGATAAGAAAATCAATTTATCAGCTTTTAATGCCGTCGCTGCCGAACATGCAACATCTTCATAAGCTAGATTAAATGCTTGTCCAGTAGGGGAGAATCCAAGTGGCGATAATAAAACAATTTTATTGTGGTCTAAAGACATCTTAATGGACTCATGATCCACTTTACGAACTAATCCAGTGTGCACAAAATCGACGCCATTCACAATTCCGACGGGCCTTGCAGTAATAAAGTTACCAGAAATTACCGAAATTCTTGAACCAGCCATTGGTGTATTGGGTAATCCTTGGCTAAAACAAGCTTCAATGTCTAGACGTAATTCACCTACCGCTTCTTTAACACACTCCATTGTTGCTAAGTCTGTAATCCGATAACCGAGCATTTGGCCAGTACCATATCTTGCATCAATAGAGTGGAGTGCTAGTTGCTCTTGGATTTGTGGACGCGATCCATGAACTAGTACAATGCGCATACCCATTGCATGTAACATCGCGATGTCTTCCACTAAGTTTTCTAATTCGCTATCGGTGGCTAGTTCACCTGCAAAAGCAATCACGAAAGTCTTACCGTGGAATGAGTGAATATAGGGCGCAACAGTCCTTAACCAGCTCACGAAAGGGAAGGTGTCTAGTTCTGATTGAGCATTGTCTAGCTGGTCAGAATTTGAAGTTTGTGTGGAATTATTCAACATAAGCGAAAATTATAGGATGCTTATCGATTGAATTGCTAAAAAAAAGTATTTAAAGTTGGAAAAACCTCACATAAACATCGAATTCCCAGAACTTTTGCCAGTTAGTGGCCAAAGGCACCTCATTGCGCGTGCAATTCAAGAGCATCCGGTCGTGATTGTCTGTGGAGAGACCGGTTCTGGTAAAACAACGCAATTACCCAAAATTTGTTTATCAATTGGTCGGGGGCGGATGAATCAGACGAATCGTCTGATTGGGCATACTCAACCGAGAAGAATTGCTGCTACTGCCACAGCGAAAAGAATCGCACAAGAATTAGGAACACCGCTAGGACAAGATGTTGGTTTCCAAGTGAGATTTAGCGATAAAACCAGCGCTACCGCATCTATCAAACTAATGACGGACGGTATCTTGTTGGCTCAAACTCAAAACGATCCACTACTGTTAGCTTACGATACGATCATTATTGATGAGGCACATGAGCGCAGCCTTAACATCGATTTTTTATTAGGGTATTTGAAGCAAATATTACCGAAGCGACCCGACTTAAAAATTATCATAACCTCCGCTACGATCGATGCGAGTGCCTTTGCGAAGCATTTTTCTGCGATTGATCCCAATGTCCCGATTATTGAAGTGAGCGGTCGGCTTTATCCGGTTGAGGTACGTTATCGTCCGATTGACTTAACGTTGTCTAAAGATGGTAGAGAGTCGAAAGATGGTAAAGAGCAATCCGAGGCGATTAAAGACGCAATTTTAGAATTATGGCAATCAGGGGTTTCAGGGGCGGGTGATATTCTGGTTTTTTTCCCAGGAGAGCGGGAAATCAGGGAGTGCGAACAAGTCTTACGAAAAGATTTGAGTTTAATGCAAAAGTATCAGCCAGAGATTCTCAGTTTATTTGCAAGACAGTCAATTACTGAACAAGAAAAAGTGTTTGGTCATGGTGGTGGTCGGAGAATTATTTTGTCCACCAACGTTGCAGAAACCTCGCTCACAGTGCCAGGAATTCGTTTTGTGATCGACACGGGCCAAGCTAGAGTAAAGCGTTACTCCTATAGGAATAAAGTTGAGCAATTGCAAATTGAGCCGATTTCACAAGCGGCCGCTAAACAAAGAGCCGGACGTTGCGGACGCGTATCTGACGGCATTTGTATTCGGTTGTTTAGTGAAGAAGATTTTTTAGCAAGGCCTAGTCAAACTGACCCTGAAATTCTCAGAAGCTCTTTAGCTGCTGTTATTTTAAGGATGGCCGCTTTAAAATTGTCGAGGATTCAAGATTTTCCGTTTTTGCAACCACCACTTGGACGAGCTATTAGTGATGGAGTTCAGTTACTTGAGGAGTTAGGGGCCGTTGAATCGAGTGAAAACTCTCTAGGCAGAAGTATTGAGCTGACCCCGATTGGTAAAGAATTAGCTAAATTACCTTTGGATCCAAAAGTAAGTCGTATGCTCATCGCTGCCAGAGATAATCAAGCCTTAAAGGAGGTTTTGATTATCGCTTCAGCCTTAGCAATTCAAGATCCGCGAGATCGCCCCTTAGAGCAAGCTCAAGTTGCTGATCAAGCACATCAAATTTTTGCTGATAATCAATCAGAGTTTTTGTCCTATATCAAGATGATGGACTGGTATCAACATGCGCTAAGTCAAAAATTAAGTCATAGAGCATTGGATAACTTATGTAAGAAACAATTCATTTCGCCACGACGAATGCGCGAATGGTTAGATGTCTATCGGCAATTGCAGAGCCTTTTAGCTGATCAGGGTTGGCGAGAAAATAAAATAGAAGCAACCTATGAGCAAATTCATACCTCCCTATTAACGGGATTACTTGGCAATATCGCGAAAAAATCTGAGCTGGAAAAAATTTATGATGGTACTAGGGGCATTAAATTAAATATTTGGCCAGGGTCCAATTTATCTAAAAAGGTTGGCAATTGGTTAGTAGCTTCTGAATTGATAGAAACCAATCGCTTATACGCTAGAACGATTGCCAAAATCGATCCCAAATGGGTAGAAAAAATATGTCAACATCGCTTGATAAAAAGTTGGAGTGATCCTTTTTGGGATCAGCGTACTGGAGAAATCATGGCCCATGAGCAGGGTGCCTTATATGGTTTAACTCTCTATAACGGCAGAAAAGTACGCTTTGCTTTAATGCAGCCCGATGAAGCGAGGTTGTTATTTATTCAAAGAGCGATGGTTGAGGGAGAGTTATTTGGCGCGATAGAAATTGCCCAAATTCAAAAACAATTTGGTAGTGTGTTTAAGTTTTTTTGGTTAAATCAGCAGCTAATTAGACAGGTAGAAGCAATTGAGCATCGATCAAGGCGTCAAGATGTTTTAGTTGATGATTTGATGATTTTTGAGTTTTACCAGAAGATTTTGCCTACATCAGTCCTCAGTCGGAGCACATTACAAGCATGGTTAGATAAAGATCCCAAAAATGGGGCCGCACTGTTACTCACTAAAGCTGACTTGATGCGACACAGCGCAGATGCGATTACCAATGATCGTTACCCCAAAACATTTACGATGATGGGCTCAAACCTTACCCTAAGCTATCACTTTGAACCTGGGAGCCCAAAGGATGGAGTCACCTTAATCGTTCCCATTGCCCTATTGAACCAAATAGATCAGCGAAAGTGTGATTGGTTGGTGCCTGGATTATGTGTTGAAAAAGTACATTTGTATTTAAAGACTTTGCCACAAAAATTAAGGCGACATTGTGTCCCATTGCCCGAATATGCTAAACAATTTATTGATCGAGCTTTAGAGAACAATGCATTTGGCAAAGGGGAGTTAATTGATGCATTAATCGCTGATATTAGAGAAATAACTAAGGTTGCTATGCAGCGAGCAGATTTTCGACCGGAAAATTTACCTCCTCATTGTTTTATGAATTATCGATTAATTGATGAGCATGGTCGGCAACTTGAATTGGAAAGAAATTTAAGTCTTTTACAAGGCCGATATGTCAATGAAGTTCGAGAAATTTTTTCAAAAGCTGCCGCTCAAGTAGTGCAGCAGGTTATTTCTCCCACAACTTCTCAATTAGAACCCAAGAAAGCCGCTACACAATCGTTACCTAATGAACAAAATCCAACAAATCTTCAAGTTGTAAGCCCTGCAGAGGCTTCTCAAAAAATCACACAATGGAGCTTTGGTGAGCTACCTGAAATATTGGAAATACAAAAAAACCGTCAAATTTTGTTGGGTTACCCCGCCTTGGAGGACCACTTAACCCATTGTGAACTCAATGTTTACGATGACCCCGTTAAGGCTAGAGCGATTCATTTAAAGGGGCTTAGAAGGCTTTTTTCACTTGCCCAAAAGGACTCCATCAAAGCACTCCAGAAGCAATTACCTGGTGCTAGAGAGTTAGGCTTGCTGTTTTTACAAATAGGTACGCCTGAACATTTAATGCAACAAATTATTGATTTGGCCCTTAATCGAGCGTGCCTTAATGAACCGCTCCCGAAAAATCAGGAAGAGTTCTTAGAACGTCTGCAATCTGGCAAAACCAAACTATCTTTAATTGCACAGGAAATAGCCCGTCATGTGAGCGCTAGCCTGCAAAATTACCACGATGTGCAGAAAAAAATCTCTCAAGTGAAGTTGATTTCGCCCACAGCACATACTGATATATCTCAACAATTAGAAGAACTAATTTATCCTGATTTTGTGATGAACACACCTTATGAGCAGTTGATTCACTTACCCAGATATTTGAAAGGCATTGTGGTGCGCGTTGAAAAACTTCGAGGCGCTTTAGCAAGGGATCAAGAAAATCAGCAAAATTTTAGTCAATTAAAAAGACAATGGCTCAAAATTCAACAAAATCAGGGTTTTGCGACGAATAATCAGCATCAAAAAACGCTGGAGATTCGTTGGCAATTTGAGGAACTTCGTATAGCTCTTTTCGCACAAGAACTAAAGACTCCAGTACCCATGTCTATTAAGAGGGTAGAAAAAATTATCAATAGTTTTCAGGGGTAAAATGGTCTTATGAACACAACATTCAATCTTACCTACAAAACGATTATTTGCTTCCTTTGCCTGCCAGCTATTTCCTTGGTAATGGCTCAACCAGTCGTTCAACCTAATCCAGTTTTGGTGACGAATAGTACTCTTTCGGCTCCTAAATTAGCGATTGTTTTGAATTCTGGCTCTGCCTCAATCAGCCGGATTGATATGCAAAAAAGGGCAGTAATTGATGATTATCCAGTTGGTAAGGAACCGCATCACTTAATGATGACTCCTGACCAAAAAAACTTGCTAGTAGCCAATGCTGCTAGCGATAATCTAGTCGTGATTAATCCCGTGACTGGTGAAAAAAAACAAACCATTCCAAATATTTACGACCCATATCAACTAGGATTCTCGCCAGACAGTAAATGGTTTGTGGTGGCCGGTAACCGTTTGGATCGCGTGGATATTTACTCCGTGGTGAATGGTGAAATTAAACAGCCTCCAAAAATTTTGAAAATACCAAAGACGCCCAGTCATATTAACTTTACCAGTGATAGCAAAATCGCCTTCGTCACTTTGCAAGATAGCAATGAACTCGTCGCAATTCAATTGGAGCAACAAACTATTTTATGGAAAATGCCAGTTGGTAAATTGCCTGCCGGTGTTTGGGTAACTCCCGGAAATAAGTATTTGTTAGTGGGACTAACTGGTGAAGATCGGGTGCAGGTGATTGATTGGCGCGAAAGACGGATTGTTAAATCGATTACAACCGGTCGAGGAGCTCATAACTTTAGGCCTTTAGGGGACGGTAAACATATTTTTATCTCTAATCGCGTTGATTCAACCATTAGTAAGATTGATATGGATACCCTGGAAAAAGTCGCAGATATTAAGGGCTTGCCAGCCGGGCCTGATTGTATGGACATTACGCCAGATCAAAAAGAAATGTGGGTAAGTTTTCGATTTTCTAAAAAGATTGGCGTAATCAATCTTACCAACAATACATTAGAGACAACTATCAAAGTTGGCAAAAGTCCACATGGAATATTTTTCACCCCAAATGCAGCTTGGAATTAATCGTGTGCAAGCAGTCTGATCCCTCAAGTAGTTTCAAAATAGGTTTTAAATACTTATTGAGAGGGTTCTTTAGTTTTTTTTTGCTAGTTGTTACTCAATCTGTTTATTCAGGTGAATGCAGTAAAACTGTTTATTTGACTTTTGATACAGGGAATATGTCTGTCGCTGAGCAGGTATCCGAGATTTTGCATCGGCACCAAGTAAAAGCAACTTTTTTTTTAGCAAATGAGAAGACTTTTCGTCATGACTTTGCCTTAGACGATGCTTGGAAACCATTTTGGAATACTCTTGTACAAGATGGACATGCGTTTGGCAGTCATACTTTCCACCATACCTATTGGCAAAAAGATCTTGGCAAAGATACAGTTTTAGTCAAGTCTCAATTTGGGCCTGATGCTAATAAACTTATTCAAATGCAAAACAACGCGTATTGCCAACAAATTACTGCGGTGGATCAGCGTTTTCGGACTTTAACCGGTAGGGGGTTGGATAAAATTTGGCGAGCCCCCGGGGGGAAAACATCTCCTCGTTTAGTCGAGTATGGAAAAACATGTGGTTTTGATCACATTGGCTGGTCTAAAGCTGGATTTTTAGGGGATGAACTACCTTCGGATGATTTCCCGAATCCTTTTTTGCTGCAGCGTGCTTTGGCTCATCTAGAGAATAACGATATCACCATGGCGCATTTAGGAATTTGGTCCCGTAAAGACCCATGGGCACCTGCAGTTCTTGAACCATTAATTATTGGTTTGAAAAGTAAGGGATTTTGTTTTAAAAAAATTGGCGAGAAATCATGATGAATTTCTATGATGATTTACACGAATGGTTAATGCAACAAATTGTTGCGCCTCTTTTTTTTGACTTAGATTTAATGAACTATATCGAGGAAAGTAGCCTAGGGCTTGACTGGTTCATGCTTGGGGTGATTCAGCTAATTATCATTGCCTTTATTTTTAGGCCATTAGAAACAAAAGAGTTGAAGCAATCAGGTATGGATGGCCGAGGTGAAATCGCTATACGGTCCGATATTATTTATTCTTTTTTTCATCGATTAGGGCTGTTTCGGCTCTTTTTCTTTCTCACTTTGGAGCCGATTTTTATTGGATTTGGCTCCTTATTACATGATTTAAGATTTCAACGTCTTAATCTAGAAAATCTCATTCCTGGAATTAGCTCTTTACCTTTATTGAGTTTTTTAATTTATTTGATTATTTTGGATTTTGTGGACTACTTGTACCATCGACTCTCTCATCGTTTTAATTGGTGGTGGCAATTGCATGCCTTACACCATAGTCAACGGTACTTGACCACTTGGTCTGATAATCGAAACCACCTAATCGATGATTTACTCAAAGCCGTTGTTTTTTCAAGCGTCGCCTTAATGATTGGTATCGAGCCTAGTCAATTTGTGCTACTCCTTGCCTTGAGTCATTTAATCCAAAGTTGGCAACATGGTTATTTTTTAAGTAAATTTCACTTTTTAAAATATTTAATTGTCACTCCGAGCTTTCATCGATACCATCATGCAATGCGCCTTGGTTATGAATTACCGGGAAAACCAGGTGTTTTAGGTGGATGTAATTTTGGTGTGTTATTTCCATGGTGGGATCTTTTATTTCAAACTGCCGTTTTCGATTCTTCGTATCATCCTACTGGCGTGGATTCAATCGAGCCTGCAAACAATCTTTTGAAACAGCAGTTGCAGTTCTTTCAAAGAAGTTTGCATGAGATTAAAAAGAGCCTGAGTCAAAAAGGGACCTTATGAGGGATGTCAGTAGAGCGTTCCTTCTCGCTTGCCGAGATATATTGAACCCTAGGATGTTATGGTTGACTACACGACCTTTTGTCATCACGGGTGTGCTTTGGTCATTCATTCTTTGGTTTACTTGGAATCCCTTATTGGATTGGACAAAATTCACTATTACGCAGTCTTGGTTATCTTTATGGATTAGTAAAATCTCAACGAATGTTGGTTGGGAAGGTGTTAGGACCGTTTTAAGCCCCTATCTGGCAGTTGCAATATTAATGCCATTGATTGTTGTTACATTAATTATTGTCGTTTCCTATTCATCTATGACGGCCGTCATAAAATTCTTAGAACGGCAGAAAAGTTATCAAGGGATCCGTCGAGCCCAAGGAGGATCTTTCCTAGGTAGTCTTTGGAATACGGTAGTTTTAAGTTTTTTTGCATTACTTTTGATGTTGGTATCCTTTCCATTATGGTGGATTCCACCATTGTTTTCGATAATACCTCCCTGTATTTGGGGATGGTTTACTGCAAAATTAATGGGTTACGACGTGTTAATCACGCATGCAGATAGGCAGGAGAGGGTTAGGATTTGTTATGAAAAACGTTATGGCTTGCTCTTCATGGGGATTGTGTCTGGTTTGTTAGGAGCGATTCCTACTTTTTTCTGGCTAACTTCAATTTTTGTTTTAATCTTATTTCCATTTGTTTCTTTGTTTATGATGTGGGTGTATTCTGTAATTTTTATATTTGTATCATTATGGTTTGGTCATTATTTATTGTTCGCTTTAAGAGTTGATCGACAGTTAAGAGGAGAAAGTCTTTGAGTAATGCTTTAAAAAAAATTGGATTAATCGTCGTTGGGGATGAAATCCTTTCAGGTCGTAGGACTGATAAACATTTACCTAAATTAGTAGAGCATCTATCTGCTAGGGGATTGCAGTTGTCTTGGGCTGAGTATATTGGGGATGATCCAAAGCGGATTGTAGAAACACTGCAACGTACCTTTGCAACGACTGATATCGTCTTTAGTACGGGAGGAATCGGGGCTACGCCTGATGATCATACGCGAGCATGTGTGGCAAAAGCCTTGCATTTAGACTTGGCCTTGCATCCAGAGGCAAAAGAGTTAATTGGGCAAAGAATTATTGACATGGCGGAAGGGGATCCAGTTAAAGCGGATTTGAGCACACCAGGCAATCAGCATCGGTTCAAGATGGGTGAGTTTCCAGTAGGAAGTCATATCATTCCTAATATTTATAATAAAATACCAGGTTTTTACATTAAAGAGCATTACTTTATGCCCGGTTTTCCAGTGATGGCAGACCCCATGATGACTTGGGTATTGGACACCTTCTATAGTCATTTGTTTCACAAAGATGATTATGTAGAGAAGAGCTTTATTGTGCAAGGTGCCATTGAAGCTACGATTACTCCTGTCATGGAGCACATTGAAGCGAAGTATCCCGGAATTAAGGTATTTAGTTTGCCTTCGCTTGGTGATCCTTCTCGAGGTGGTATTTATGCATCACGCCATATTGAATTAGGAGTCAAGGGAAGTGCTGATTTGGTAGAAAAATCTTTAATTGAGTTGCGGAATGGGGTTGAGGCCTTAAATTCCATTACTCATGATATCGAGTAGTAAGCCTGGTACGATTTTGGGGCATGTTTTTAAATATGCACGATAATAGTGCCTAAGGAGTTTCGAGCAAGACCTTAATTTGTTTTAATAGATTAAGAATTATTTAACCTAGTTGTAATGTTTTTAGGAGAATTAAATGAGTAAAGCAGTAGCAGATGTTATTAAGCTTGTAAAAGACAAAGAAATCACTTTTGTTGATTTCCGTTTTACCGATACCAAAGGTAAAGAGCAGCATGTATCCGTTCCGGTATCAGCATTTGATGAAGACAAATTTGAAAGCGGTCACGCTTTTGACGGTTCTTCAATCGCTGGTTGGAAAGGTATTGAAGCATCTGATATGTTGTTGATGCCAGATCCAACAACTGCTTATGTAGACCCATTCTATGAAGAGCCAACACTTGTGTTGACTTGTGATGTTGTTGAGCCTTCAGATGGCAAGGGTTATGATCGTGATCCTCGTTCAATCGCTAAACGTTGCGAAGCTTATTTAAAAAGCACAGGTTTAGGTGACACAGCTTATTTTGGACCAGAGCCAGAGTTTTTCATTTTTGACGGTGTTCAGTGGAATACTGATATGCAAGGCTCTTTCTACAAGATCCAATCTGAAGAAGCTCCATGGTCATCAGGTTTGGAAATTGAAGGTGGCAATACTGGTCATCGCCCAGGTAAAAAAGGTGGTTATTTCCCAGTTGCTCCAGTGGACACTTTCCAGGATATGCGTTCTGAAATGTGCTTGATTTTGGAATCTGTAGGAATTCCTGTCGAAGTTCATCACCACGAAGTAGCTGGTCAAGGTCAAAATGAATTAGGTACTAAATTCAGCACTTTGGTTCAACGCGCTGACTGGACAATTCTCCAAAAGTATATTGTTCATAACGTCGCACACCAATATGGTAAAACTGCAACATTTATGCCTAAGCCAGTAGTTGGCGATAACGGTTCTGGTATGCACGTTCACCAATCTGTTTGGAAAGATGGTATTAATCTTTTTGCAGGTAATGGATATGCAGGTTTATCAGAATTTGCCTTATATTACATTGGTGGAATTATCAAGCACGCACGTGCATTGAATGCGATTACAAATCCAGGTACAAACTCTTATAAGCGTTTAGTTCCAGGCTTTGAAGCTCCAGTAAAACTCGCTTATTCAGCTCGTAATCGTTCTGCTTCAATTCGTATTCCTTACGTTGCTAATCCTAAGGGCCGTCGTATTGAGACTCGTTTCCCAGATCCACTTGCAAACCCATATTTAGCTTTCTCCGCATTGCTAATGGCGGGTCTTGATGGTGTACAAAACAAGATTCATCCTGGTGAAGCTGCAGATAAAAACTTGTATGATTTACCTCCTGAAGAAGATGCAAAGATCCCAACAGTTTGTAGCAGTTTAGATCAAGCTTTGGAGCATCTTGATAAGGATCGTGAGTTTTTAACTCGTGGTGGAGTATTCACTGATTCAATGATTGATGCATATATTGCACTCAAGATGGAAGAAGTCACACGTTTCCGTATGACGACTCACCCAGTTGAGTTTGATATGTATTATTCACTTTAATTTTTCGAATACAGCGCCCATGCGCATTTTACCGACTAGGGCAGCTTCGGCTGCCCTTTTTAATCCCCAAGAGGCTCTAGATCAGTTGCCTAACTCGGTTCTTATCATTGATAAGAAGACGATGGCTGTGCTTTATGCAAATACGGCTGCCGAAGTCTTCCTTAAATTATCGAGAAAGTCATTTATTGGTTTTGAAATTCGTGATTTATTTGGCGATGATGGTGCTTTTTATAAGTCCCTAGAAATCTTTCAGAAAACTGGTATTACTCAACGGGTGGATGTGTTATTAGGAATCGGATCGCTGCGTTTAGATCAAAAGGAATGTCTTGCCTATTTGATTTTGGCTCCCATGGAAGGTTCGGATTTGTTTTTAATGGAATGGTTTGAAATTGATCAGCGTAATAAAAGTGTTCGAGAAGAGCGTCTGATCATGCAAGCAAGGGCCAATAAAGATTTGATGAGGAATTTAGCGCACGAGATTAAAAACCCTCTAGGTGGTATCAAGGGTGCTGCACAATTACTTGATTATGAGTTACCTGACCCTTCATTAAAAGAATATACCAAGGTCATGATTAAAGAGGTTGACCGTCTACAACTGTTGGTGGATCGTCTTTTGGCTCCTCAGAAAAGGCAAAAACAAGTTACTCAAGTCAATATTCATGAGGTTCTAGAGCGAGTTCGAAGCATCGTTTTAGCGGAGTTTCCAAAAGGTTTGCAAATTACGCGCTTTTATGATGTGAGCATGCCAGACTTCATTGGTGATAAAGAATTGTTGATTCAAGCAGTTTTAAACATTGTTCATAACGCTGCCCAAATACTTGAAGATCGAATACGTGATGGAGATGCATTAATTCAACTGCAGTCAAGTATCTCCAGAAATATTACGATTGCAAAAAAACGTTTTAAGTTGGCCCTAAATATCAACATTATTGATAACGGACCAGGTATCCCCTCAGAAATTATTGACCAAATTTTTCTACCATTAGTCTCCGGTAGACCTTCTGGGAGTGGATTAGGCCTTACGTTAGCACAGTCTTTTGTGCAGATGCATGGAGGTTTTATAAGCGTCCAAAGTATTCCAGGTAAGACGGAATTTCATATTCAAATTCCGTATACTTCAGCAGATTTTATAACAAGTATTGATTCAAGGAGTTCACAATGAGAGCGGTTTGGATTGTAGATGATGATCAATCAATTCGTTGGGTTTTAGAAAAGTCTTTAGCAAGAGAGGGAATTCCGTATAAAAGTTTTTCTAATCCTGATGATGTTTTAGATCTTCTAGAAAAAGAGAAACCCCAAATAATTATTTCTGATATCCGTATGCCCAAAGGTAGTGGTATCACTTTGTTGCAACAAATTAAACAGGACTTCCCTAAGATTCCCGTCATCATTATGACGGCTTTCTCTGATATGGAATCTGCTGTTTCTGCGTTTCAAGGTGGCGCTTTTGAATACATCACTAAACCATTTGACATCGCAGATGTGATTGCATTAATTACTCGTGCGATTAATGAGAGTCTTAGCTCAGAAGTGGTCAGGACGCAATTTGCTCCCAATATGGTTGCAAGTGGCACGATGCCACCAGAGTTAATTGGCCAAGCGCCCTCAATGCAAGAAATTTTTAGAGCTGTGGGTAGACTTGCCCAATCCAATGCAAGTATTTTAATTACTGGAGAGTCTGGAACGGGTAAAGAGTTGGTTGCTAGAGCTCTGCATCGTCATGGTGATCGATCAGCTGCACCATTTATAGAGTTTAATTTGGCGAAAATATCAAAAGACTTGATTGAGGCTGAGTTGTTCGGATATGAGCGGGGTGCTTTTGCCAATGCTCCAACGATGAAGCGTGGATGTTTTGAGCTAGCGGATGGAGGTACTCTCTTTTTAGATGAAGTGGGTGATTTACCGCTTGAATTACAAGGTACTCTACTCAGATTGATTGAGGACGGCAAGTTCTATCGTATCGGTGGTCAGCAAGAGCTGAAATGTAATGTGCGGTTTATCGCTTCTAGTTTTAAAAATTTAGAGGCATTGGTAGCTAGTGGACAATTTAGAGAAGATTTATTTCATCGGCTGAATGTAATTCGTTTAAGGTTGCCAGCACTGCGAGATCGTAAGGAAGATATTCCAATTTTGACACAGCATTTCTTAATGATGAGTGCACGAGAGTTAAACGTCAAACCTAAAATTTTGAATCCTCTCACTTTAGATATTCTTTCGATGATGCAGTTCCCTGGCAATGTCCGCGAACTTCAAAATATTTGTCATCGTTTAACGGTTATGGTTTCTTCCCAAGAAATCATGCCAAAAGACTTGCCGAAAGACTTCAATCAATTGCCCCCAAGTACAGTTGGAGTGCAAAAAACCGAGTATGTGCATTCAGAAATGATTTCTCCAGTTCCTTCTGCACCAATTCCGGTCATTAATCAGCAGAATACTCCTTGGGAAACAGGCTTAAAGTCAGTTGCCAAAAAAATGTTAGAAGCAAATAACGAGGGTGTCTATCAGGAGTTATTGAACAAATTTGAGAAATCATTGATTGAAACTGCATTAGAAGTTACCAGGGGCAGAAAAGTAGAAGCCGCTGAGCGTTTGGGGATTGGTCGTAATACAATCACTCGAAAACTGCAGGAATTAAATATAGATTAACTTCGATTTTTTTGGTGCCGATTGATTTTCTACAAGTACTACCTGAATAAGGTGGTACTTGTATCGTAAAAATTTTCAAAAAAGGTATAGAAGTTATTGATTAATCGTAATAATGACTGGGGCATGATCTGATGGTTGCTCCCATGTCCTAGGTGTTTTATCGATAGCACATAATGCTGCTTTTTCTTTTAGAGCGGGTGAGATCAAGATATGATCAATGCGAAGTCCTGCATTACGCCTAAAACCCATCATCCTATAATCCCACCAACTAAATGACTTTGGAATTTGATCGAATAGGCGATAGCTATCGATAAGTCCCATTTCTTCCATCTGGAAGAAGTACTTTCGCTCGTCATCTGACACCAGGTTTTGACCTATCCACTTAGCGGGATCATGAACATCTTCATCCTTCGGAGCGATGTTGTAGTCCCCAACCAGAAGTAGGCGACTATGTTGCAATAATTGCGCATGCAAATAGGACTGAAGTGCTTCAAGCCATTTTAATTTATAGCTAAATTTGTCTGAGCCAACCGCTTGCCCATTCGGGAAGTAGCCACAGATAAAACGCAATGGCTGGATATTTTTTAGGTGAATCGTTGCGGCAATGAGTCGCTGTTGTTCATCTTCAAATCCCGGAATATTTTTTTGGAAATCGAGGAAGGCCGTTTCCCGATCTTGAGTTACCAGAGAAAGCGCTTCCTTACGAACTAAGATGGCGACGCCGTTATATGTTTTTTGACCAGATACGATGCTGTAATAACCAGCTTTTTCAATCTCATCAAAAGGAAATTTATCTTCGGTAAGCTTCAGTTCTTGCAGGCCGATGATATCGATAGGCTGATTTTTGGCAGATTGTTGCTCAAGCCACTGCAAGAGATGTGGCAGTCTGACTTTGATAGAGTTTACATTCCATGTGGCAATTCTGTATTGATTCACAGAGACGACCCTTCACTTTCAGAAATTAGGCCACCATGTCTCAATAGCGCATCAATCGTTGGAGCTCTTCCACGAAAGGCAGAGAATGACTCGGTTGCAGATCGACTGCCCCCAACTTCTAAAATTTCATGTCGATATCTAATTCCGACTTCAGGGTTGAGTACAGAGCCATAGCTTGCTTCCTGTTCTTCAAATGCTGCAAATGCATCAGCAGATAAAACCTCGGCCCATTTATAGCTATAGTAACCAGCTGCATATCCACCACAAAAAATATGGCTAAAAGTATTTGGCCAGCGCGAGATCTCAGCTTGCGGCAATACATGAATTTGCTCATTGATATTTTTTGACAGTGCTAGGATATCTGTTGCATTGTGTGTATTGGGGTCAAAGCTTGCGTGGAGTTCCCAATCAAATAAGGCGAGTACCATTTGCCTGAGGGTGAATAGGCCGTTTTGAAAGTTCTTCGCAGCGAGCATTTTTTCAAATAACTCTTTAGGTAATGTTTCACCTGTTTGAACATGCTTAGAAAGTTTAGTAATTACCTCGAAATCCCAACAGAAATTTTCCATAAACTGGCTAGGTAACTCTACGGCATCCCATTCGACGCCATTGATGCCTGATACGCCCAGCGTATCGACTTGAGTGAGCATATGGTGAAGCCCATGCCCAAATTCATGAAATAACGTAATCACATCATCATGAGAAATAGTGGCTGGTTTTACCATGCCATCGGTTGACTTGAGTGGGGCAGGGAAATTACATACAAGATAGGCAATTGGGGTTTGCACGGTTCCGTTCGGAAGTAATTGGCGTCCCCGAGCGTCATCCATCCAGGCACCGCCACGTTTACCTGTTCTAGCATAGGCATCTAAATAAAAATACGCTACTATTTCTTGGCGTTCATTACGAACTTGAAAGGACTTCACATCGGCATGCCATTTAGGCAATTCAATCGGTTCAATCCTAACTTGCAATACGGTTTCGATAACATTAAAGAGACCATTCAATACTTGGTCGATTGGAAAATATTGCTTTACTTCATTTTCTGAAAATAAATATTTTTGTTCTTTCAATGCTTCTGAAACATAGGAGATATCCCATGGTTCTAGTTGCTCAATCCCAAAAGTTGCTTGAGCAAATTGTTCCAGTTCTTGGAGATCTAATAGTGCTTTGGGATGTGCACGCTTTGCAAACTCGTTTAAAAAGTTGCTAACTTGATCAACATGTTCAGCCATTTTGGGAACGATACTGAGTGCAGCATAGTTTGGGTAGCCAAGTAAATTGGCTTCTTGCTGACGTAACCTCAAGATTTCGAGCATTAATTGCGTGTTATCCCATTCCGCTTTGCCTTGCCCAAAAGTCACCCCTAATTCTGAAGCTCTGGTCACATAGGCTTGATACAAAGTTTGACGAAGAGCGCGGTTCTTGGCTAACTGTTGAACGGGGAAGTACGACGGAAATTTGAGACTAAAAGCCCACCCCGTTAATTCTTTTTCAGTAGCTAATTCCTTTGCAGCGGCTAACACATCGTCGGGTAGTCCAGCTAGCTCATCTGGGTTGGTGACCAAATGAATAAACTGATCAGTTGCGTCTAAAACATGATCAGAAAAGTCTTTACTGGTATTCGCTTGGTCTTCAGAATTTTTTGCAAAAATCGGTTTTATATCATCAGTTAATTCTGCGCCACCTAATTGAAAATCTCTGATGGTGTTGTTAATACTTTTTTGTTGGGCTGCGCTAAGCGTTTGCCATTCAGATGAGTTTTTCAGTGATTTTACTTTTTCAAAAATAGTTAAATTTTGGGAAAAATAACTACTAAATGCGGTCACCTCAGGGATCATCTTAGCATGGGCTGTGCGTAACTCTGGTGAGTCAAGGACACTCGTTAAATGGTTTACTACTCCCCAAGCTCTACCCAGTTCTTCATTGATGTCTTCCATGGGTGAAATCAAATTTGTCCAAGTTGGTTTTGCTTCTAAATGTTCTATTGTTTTTAAAACATCGTAAGCTTTACTCAGTAATTCACCAATAGCTGGTTGAATGTGTTCTGGAAGAATTTGATCATAGGCAGGTACACCCCGCCCAATTGCCAGTAATGGGTTTTGCATAGTGATTATCTTGTTTGATGAAAGTGTTCAGCGGCTTCAAGCGTATTTTGTAACAGCATTGTGATGGTCATTGGTCCAACGCCACCTGGTACTGGGGTGATCCAACCAGCAACGTATTTCACTTCATCATAATCTACATCCCCACAAAGTTTGCCATCCGGTAAACGATTAATGCCTACGTCAATCACAACAGCTCCTGGTTTGACCATCTGACCAAGAATCATTTTTGGTTTGCCGGTCGCCACCACTAGAATATCTGCCTCCTTGGTGTGAGCCGATAAATCTTTGGTTTTACTGTTGCAGATCGTGACTGTTGCCCCAGCTTGTAACAGTAACATTGCCATTGGCTTCCCAACGATGTTGGAAGCGCCTACAATTACCGCCCTTGCGCCACGAATCGGGTATTCAATGCTTTCCAACATCTTCATGCAGCCATAGGGTGTACAAGGGATAAATAATGGTTTACCGGTCATTAACGCCCCAGCATTAGCCACATGGAAGCCATCAACATCCTTATTGGGGCTAATCGATTCAAGAACGGAATAAGAGTCAATGTGAGCCGGAAGTGGAAGTTGTACCAAAATGCCATGAATGCTGGGATTTTCATTCAATTCATGAATGATTCTGAGTAAATCTACTTGGGATGTATTTTCATCAAGATTGATTAGTTCAGAATAAATATTGGCATCGTGACAGGCCTTGATTTTATTTCTGACATAAATCTGACTTGCGTGGTTACTGCCGACCAGAACTACAGCCAATCCTGGTTTTGTTCCTTTTGCAGTTAATATTGCGGAGTTTGTAGCTATTTCAGTGCGTAGTTGTTTCGATAGGGCATTACCATCTATTATTTTTGCGGGCATAGTTTCATTTTTAAGAAGTTTTTTCTGACAGCGCTAAGCGCAGTAAGTCAGCTACAGTATTCACGTTGAGTTTCTCCATAATGTTGGCTCGGTGTGCTTCGACAGTTTTAATTGAGATGGTTAAATCATCGGCAATTTGCTTGTTTAATCGACCAGCAACAATTCTTTCTAAAACTTGTCTTTCTCGTCCAGTGAGTTTACTCAGTAAATTTTGATTATTTTTTTGTAAATTCGCGTTTTTGTAGGAAGAGCGTGCCTGAATGAGCATTTTCTCAACTAAAGTATGGAGTTCATTTTCATTAAAAGGTTTTTCAATGAAATCAATCGCACCTTTTTTCATCGTTGAGACGGCCATAGTAACATCGCCATGACCGGTAATAAAAGCGATTGGCATTGGTATGGACTCAGCCAATAAATGTTCTTGCAACTCTAGGCCTGACATGCCAGGCATGCGAACATCTAAAATGGCACAAGCAGTAATCTCACGATCATTCCCAACGACTGTTTGTAAAAAACGCTCAGCACTACTAAAGCACTTTACATAATAGCCACTACTTTCTAGTAACCAGCTTAAGGAATCACGGACTGCTTCATCATCATCTACAACATAAATGATTTCACGCGTTTTTTCATTTGTCGACATATTTAATATGATTTAGAGTGAATTTAACCTTAGTTTAAAACGATTTTGAAAAATTGTTAAAAAAAACACCACATAAAACAACTGCATTTACTTAAAGCCTTAAACATTGAAGTATTTTTTGTTAAGAAATAGTCTCTGTTGGTAAGAGCACCACAAAAGTACAGCCACTCTCGCGGGCTAAATAACTTTCCGAATTAACCTCTTGAATTGCCTCATCGTTATTATTGACCACAAAAAGGCGACCTTGGTGAGACTCAATCACTGAGCGACAAATATTCAAGCCCATGCCCATACCTTCAGTTTTAGTACTGTAAAAAGGTTCGAAAATACGGGGAATCAAAGCTGAATTGATCCCTAGACCATTGTCGACAATTCGAATTCTTAACATTTCATGGGGTGATGACTTATCGAAATCGACAATTAAATAAATTGGTTGTGACATGGATCTCAGATGCACAGGTGTTGAACTCCGCATCGAGTCGATCGCATTTTTTAGCAAGTTGACAATGACTTGTTCAATGAGAACAGGGTCAACAAAACAGTCTGGTAAATCAGTAGGTAACAGTGACCTAATTTCTAGGTTATACCTTTTGGAGTCAATTTCTGCAAGTTCAATAGATTGTTGAATAATATCTTCGATTCGGCAAATAATTCTTTGCGGAGCACTTCTTTTTACGAAATTTCTAATACGTTGGATGATCGTCCCAGCACGTAATGCTTGTGCGGAAGCTTTTTCGAGGGCGGGTAATATCTCTGACTGAAACGTGGGATCTGCATAGTTCTTTACCCGTGTAATGACTCCCATACAGTAATTATTAATAGCCGCGAGAGGTTGATTTAACTCATGGGCAATCGATGAAGCCATCTCGCCCATGGTTGTCAAACGACTAGAGAATTGCAGTTTTTCTTCTTGCTTCCTTAAATTTTCTTCCGTCTGTTTCCTCAGGGTAATGTCCGTTGTAATTAGCAATTGAGCTAAATGACCATCGGTCCAGGGGATATACCGCCTGCGTACTTCATACCAGTTTTCATTATGGGATGGCAGTTGAACTTCAATCGAGTCCCCCGTAATTGGTGTCAGCATAACTGATGGTAAGCCAGCATAAATATCAATACTATCGTCATCCGCCAAATCATTGTTGATTAGGTTCGACTCATTCCCAATTAATTGCATATGCGCTTTTGCCGAGTTACCAAACATTTCTCGATATAAGCCATTCGTAAATAATAATTCACCATTTTTAGGATTAATTACTGAAATGGCGGCATCTAAACCTTCCAGTACCGTAATAAATCGTTGTTGAGAAATCGCTAATTCTTCACGAATTCTTTGTGGTTCAGAAATATCAATTAAGGAATTGATCCACCCCGTTTGACGATTTCTTGCATCGATCATGGGGGATACAAAATTTCTGACAGCAATTTTTTTACCATCTTTAGCTGTAATCGTAGCTTCAATTCCTTTTACCGAGCCAGTTTTGTTTTTAAAGGCATCATCAAGCTTCAGCATGTTATTGCTAACTTCTTCTTCACTGGACCAAAATGGGAAAGGGGGATATTTTCCGGATAGTTCCTCTGCAGTCCAGCCAACCATTTTGCAAAATGCAGGATTTACATAATTAATTTTCCCGTCCATGTCGTGTACTCTTAACCCAACAGGGTTGGACTCTTCAATAGCACGTCGAAAATTAGTTTCCTTGATAAGGTTTTTTTGAATATCCTGCCGTGACTTCATGTGTCGCCAGATTGACCAAAAACTCCATATTACATAAGCGCTTAAGCCGATCACCAACCAATAGAGCATTTGATAATTAATATTACTTGGAGAGGGGTAGCTTTCGGCTTGGAGTGCAATACTTTCTGGAAACTTAGATAATCGAACTTGATGACTGGCATGCACCTTTGCTAGGTTTTTTTCAGACAAACTTAAGATCGGTTGGCGATTCTCATTCAACACCGTGAAGCGATGACGACTCAAAATATCTTTGGGAATGATACGGTTTAAAAGTGCTGGCATAGAATACAAAACAGCAATATGGTGGTTTGTAGTACTAAATATTTGAGCTGGTTGGACATACCAAAAGACTAATGAACGATTACGATTAATCGCTTGATTAGAACTGACTGAGTCAAGGCTAAATAGATGCCCATATTGCCCATTGCCTGACTTCAATGCCTCTTGAAGAGTTTCCTGATAGTTATCTTGGATGATGTTTTTGACTACAGGTCCGGTAGTCCAATCTGCTGCACCATTAATTGGGTATTTAAGAGTGCTCGTATTATCAGTAGAGATTGCTCTAATTTGTAAAATTTCAGTATGTCTAGAGAGTAAATCTCCAGTGCGTTGATAAAACTCTATGGTTGAACTGGAGACGTTTTCGTTAAATACCTTACTGAGGATTAAAAACTCTTCTTCGTTTTCATCAAAGTTCACTTGAATTCTTTGTTCTGAATAATCAACATCTCGAAATAAAGTGATTTCTACTTGTCTAGTTTCTTGATTGTTGAGTGTCCACAAAATAGTAAACATCGCAACCATAAAAAGCATGCTTGCAATAATAGGTGTGTAAAGATAATCTACGGATTGATGTGAAAAAAGTTGCGTTGATTTTGTTCGCTTCGACCAAAGCCTAAGTGGCAGTATTTTTTTAAGTTTAAATATCATCTAGTCATTTTGCTTCATTCGCGAATCTTCGAGAAGTTTTTTTCAAAAGATGCAAAGAATAACTTCATTGAATAATAGTTATATTTCATAATATAAAAAATAACTTCGGAATGTGAAATAGTTCTTGTGTTTTTTTTTACCAAATCTTAGACTAATTCAACAACTTAAAGTGGAGATTAAAATGGCAACAATTCCAGAGCAATTGGGCTCAATTGATAATCAGTCTGACATTGATCCAGTAGAAACAAAAGAGTGGTTAGAAGCCATTCAGGGGGTCATTCAAGCTGAGGGTACCAGTCGAGCTGCTTTTCTAATTGATCAACAAATTTCATATGCGAGGATTAATGGTGTAGACCAACCCTTTCATGCCGAGACTCCTTATATCAATACAATTCCGGTAGAACGACAAGCACGTATTACTGGCGATCAAGAAATTGAACATACGATTCGATCATATACCCGCTGGAATGCCATGGCGATGGTGTTGCGGGCTAATAAATCGACTAATGTGGGTGGTCATATTTCTTCTTTTCAGTCGGCAGCAACTCTTTATGATGTCGGTTATAACCACTTCTGGCATGCTCCATCTGAGCAACATGGTGGTGATTTAATTTTTGTTCAAGGCCATTCTGCTCCTGGCGTGTATGCCAGAGCTTTTATGTTGGGACGTTTAACTGAGGAGCAATTAGATAATTTCCGTCAAGAAGTCGGCGGAAAAGGCATTTCTAGTTATCCTCATCCATGGCTGATGCCTGATTTCTGGCAGTTTCCAACTGTTTCAATGGGCCTTGGTCCGATCATGGCAATCTATCAAGCTAGGTTCATGAAGTATATGGATGACCGTGGCTTAGCGAAAACAGAAGGCCGTAAGGTTTGGGCATTTTTAGGCGACGGCGAAACGGATGAGCCTGAATCCTTAGGTGCCATTGGTATGGCTGGTCGTGAGCATTTGGATAATTTGATCTTTGTGATTAATTGCAATTTGCAAAGACTTGATGGTCCAGTCCGCGGAAATAGTAGCATTATTCAGGAACTAGAAAGAGAGTTTCGCGGTTCCGGTTGGAATGTCATCAAAGTGATTTGGGGTACGCATTGGGATGCGCTTTTTGCAAGAGACAAAAAGGGTATCTTAATGAAAAGACTCGGTGAAATCGTTGATGGTGAGTATCAAACTTTAAAGTCTAAAGATGGTGCTTATGTAAGAGCTAAGGTATTTAATACTCCTGAGCTAGCAGAACTAGTCGCTGATTGGAGCGACGAAGATATTTGGAATTTGAATCGTGGCGGACATGATCCCCATAAGGTTTTTGCGGCATTTCATTCCGCTGCAAATCATAAAGGTCAACCAACCTTGATTCTTGCTAAGACAATCAAAGGTTATGGCATGGGAAGTTCTGGCGAGGCGATGAATATTGCTCACCAGCAGAAAAAAATGGGCATGGAAGATGTCAAAGCATTCCGAGATCGTTTTCGTTTGCCAGTAAAAGATGAGGATTTAGAAAACGTACCTTATCTGAAATTTGCTGAAGGTAGTCCAGAGTTGGAGTACATGCGTAATCGCAGGATGGAGTTAGGTGGTTATTTACCGCAAAGACGTTCTAAAGCGGAATCCATGAATGTGCCTACCTTAGAAACGTTTGCAGCGCTGTGTCAGGCTACAGTAGAGGGTAGAGAAATTTCTACGACGATGGCTTTTGTCCGTATGCTGAATATGATCATCAAAGACAAAGAAATTGGCCAACGGGTAGTACCAATCGTCCCGGATGAGTCTAGAACTTTCGGTATGGAAGGTATGTTCCGTCAATTAGGTATTTGGAGTCATATTGGTCAGCTATATGAACCTCAAGACCGTGATCAGTTAATGTTCTATAAAGAAGATAAAACTGGACAGATATTACAAGAGGGGATTAATGAAGCCGGGGCCATGTGCGATTGGATTGCTGCAGCGACTTCCTATTCAACTCATGGCGTACCGATGTTGCCGTTTTATATTTTTTACTCAATGTTTGGTTTCCAAAGGATTGGCGACTTAGCATGGGCTGCGGCTGATATGCGTTCACGTGGGTTCTTACTAGGTGGTACTGCTGGTAGAACAACTTTGAATGGTGAAGGTCTCCAACACGAGGACGGCCATAGTCATTTATGGAGTGCCACAATTCCTAACTGCGTGAGTTACGACCCAAGCTTTAGCTTTGAATTAGCAGTGGTGATTCAAGAAGGTATGCGCCGAATGCTAACTGAACAAGAGGATGTGTATTACTACATTACTCTCATGAATGAAAATTATGCTCATCCAGCAATGCCTAAGGGCGCTGAGCAAGACATTTTGAAAGGTATGTATCACCTATCAAGTACTGGGACTGCAAAAGCTAAATTAAAGGTACAGTTATTAGGTAGTGGCACCATTTTCAGAGAAGTAATTTTCGCTTCTGAAATGTTATTAGAAGAGTGGGGCGTTGCTGCCGATATTTGGGGTTGTCCAAGCTTTACCGAATTAGGACGAGATATTCAAAGGGTCGCTAGAACCAATTTATTAAACCCTACTGAGCCAACGGTGTTATCTCATGTCGAATCCTGTTTGAAGGATCATGCTGGCCCGGTGATTGCAGCTACTGATTACATTCGTGCATTTGCAGAACAAATTCGTCCAGCGATTCAACAAGCTGGTAAACGTTATACAGTCTTGGGAACTGACGGATTTGGTAGATCGGATACCCGTGAGAATCTACGACATTTCTTTGAGGTTGACCGTCGTTGGATTACTGTCGCTGCCTTAAAGGCGTTGGTTGATGATGGCAAACTAGAAGCCAAAGTGGTGGCGCAAGCGATTGCTAAGTATGAATTAGATCCTAGTAAACCAAACCCAATGTCCGTTTAAGGAGTGATAGTCATGACGAATTTAACCGAAATCAAAGTACCTGACATTGGCGATTACAAGGATATTCCAGTGATCGAAATCCATGTCAAGGTGGGCGATACTGTAAAGGCAGAGCAATCCATCATTACCCTCGAGTCTGATAAGGCAACTATGGATGTGCCAAGTTCAGCATCTGGGGTTGTGAAAGAATTACGAGTCAAACTTGGTGATAATGTTTCTGAGGGAACTGTTGTGTTAGTCCTCGAGGAAGTAAGTGCTACAGTTCAAGTTGCAACTCCCGTGCAGGCGGCTCCAGTCGCAGTGCCTTCTGCACAGGCCGTAAGTGCTTCCACAGCTCATCAAGCAATCGAAGTTCGTGTGCCTGATATTGGGGACTATAAAGATATTCCCGTCATTGAAATTCATGTCAAAGTTGGAGATGTTGTCAAAGCTGAACAATCACTGATTACTTTGGAGTCTGATAAGGCTACGATGGATGTGCCAAGTTCAGCATCTGGGGTTGTTAAAGAAGTGAAAGTGCAATTGGGTAATTTGGTATCCGAAGGAAGTGTAGTAATTCTTTTAGAGTCAGCAGCATCTAGTACCTCGGCAGCACCTGCGCCTACTATTGCTCCTGTGAATGTGGCAAACCCATCAGCTAACCAGCCGCCAGTACCTGTCGTGCAAGTTCAGTCATCTCCAGTCGCAACATCTGGAACCACGGCTGTGACTTCTATGCCTGTTGTGAATGCAACGGTAAGTCATGCTAGTCCAACGGTTAGAAAATATGCTCGTGAGTTAGGCGCTGATATTCGTCAAATTACTGGTACGGGGCCAAAGGGCAGAATTACGCAAAATGACGTAAGAGATTTTATAAAACAAATTTTAACAAGTCCAAAAACGACCAGCGCAACGAGTCCAACTCCTGCGTCTGGAGGGTTAAATTTACTACCTTGGCCAAAAGTTGATTTTAAAAAGTTTGGTGAAATTGAATCCAAGCCACTATCAAGAATTCAGAAAATTTCTGCGGCTAACTTGGCCAGAAACTGGGCGATGATTCCTGCTGTGACCTATCACGAAGATGCTGATATTACTTTGCTCGAGAGTTTTCGGGTTGAGACGAATAAGAGCAATGAGAAGTCTGGTGTGAAGGTAACCCTCTTGGCCTTTTTAATGAAGGCTTGTGTACAAGCCCTTAAGAAATATCCAGAGTTTAATAGCTCTTTAGATGGTGACGAGCTAATTTTGAAGAAGTATTTTCATCTTGGTTTTGCTGCAGATACACCGAATGGCTTAGTTGTTCCTGTGATTAAGGATGTAGACAAAAAAGGTGTCATGCAAATTGCCCAGGAAACAAGTGAATTGGCGAAATTAGCTAGAGATGGTAAGTTAAAACCGGATCAGATGCAGGGAGCTTGTTTTACGATTTCATCGGTAGGTGGTATTGGTGGTACTTATTTTGCACCAATTATTAATGCGCCAGAGGTAGCCATTTTAGGTGTGAGCAAAGCCGCTATGAAGCCCATTTGGGACGGTAAACAATTTAATCCGAAATTAATTTGTCCGCTATCGTTGACCGCAGATCACCGAGTGATTGATGGTGCGTTAGCGACGCGCTTTAATGCCTATATCGCTGAACTCTTAAGTGACTTCCGTCGCGTTACCTTATAAGGATCATTATGGAATCTTTCGCCATTAAAGTACCAGATATTGGGGATTTTGCCGAGATACCGGTGATAGAAATATTAGTAAAAGTCGGTGATTTGATTCAAGTAGAGCAGCCTTTAATGGTGCTTGAATCAGATAAAGCGACGATGGAAGTACCAAGTGATGTTGCTGGTAAAGTGACATCCATTGATGTGAAAATTGGCGATTTAATTAGTAAGGGCACAGTGGTAGTTCATGTTGAGCCTTTAAGTCAAGAGGCAACAACTAACACAAGTAAACCGGCAGTTGCGACAGCGACTCCTAATTCGACAACTGTGACTGCGCCAACGCCTACTGCCCCTATACCAGTTGCAACTTTTGTAGCTCAAGCTGGTGCTTACCAAGGTCCTGTTGAGCATGAATGTCAATTACTGGTTTTAGGGTCTGGTCCTGGTGGTTATAGTGCGGCATTTAGAGCTGCTGATCTTGGAATGAAAACAATTTTGGTAGAACGCTACTCAACCTTGGGTGGCGTTTGTTTAAATGTTGGTTGCATTCCATCCAAAGCCCTATTACATACCGCAGCGGTAATGGAAGAAGTAAAAGCAATGTCTAGCCACGGTATTTCATATGGCGAGCCGCAGGTGAATTTAGATGCTTTAAGAGCTCATAAAGATGCCGTTATTGGTCAATTGACCTCGGGTCTGGCTGGGATGGCGAAGGCGCGTAAAGTACAGACGATTCGTGGTGTTGGGGTGTTTTTGGATGCCAATCACCTTGAAGTGACTCTCACTGAAGGTAGTGGCTGGGATTTAACAACGAAGAAAGAAGTAGTGCGCTTTGAGAAAGCGATTATTGCGGCTGGTAGTCAATCTGTCGTGTTACCTTTCTTGCCAGTTGACCCAAGAGTGGTTGATAGTACCGGTGCCTTAAAACTTTCATCTATTCCAAAGCGTATGTTAGTCATTGGTGGAGGAATTATTGGCTTGGAAATGGCTACCGTCTATAGTTCCCTCGGTGCCAAAATTGATATTGTCGAATTATCCAATACACTGATGGCCGGCGCTGATAGAGATTTAGTGAAAGTCTGGGAAAAAATGAACTTGAGCCGTTTTAATCAAGTCATGTTAAATACTAGTGCCGCCTCTGCTACCGCGAAAGAAGATGGTATTTGGGTGCAGTTTAAAGGGGATAAGGCGCCTTCAGATGCACAATGTTATGACCTCGTATTAGTAGCTGTTGGTAGAACGCCAAATGGCAAAAAAATTGCTGCGAATCAAGCCGGCGTATTGGTTGATGAGCGTGGCTTTATTCCAGTTGATCAGCAAATGAGAACCAATGTAGCGCATATCTTTGCGATTGGAGATATTGTTGGTCAGCCAATGTTGGCTCACAAGGCTGTACATGAAGGGCATGTTGCTGCAGAAGCTGCAAACGGGCTCAAGTCTTATTTTGAGGTCAAGCAAATCCCATCTGTGGCTTATACAGATCCTGAGGTGGCTTGGGCAGGGCTAACTGAAGAACAATGTAAAGAGAAGGGGATTGCCTATACCAAAGGTCTATTCCCTTGGGCTGCAAGTGGCCGTGCAATTGCAAATGGGCGGAGTGAGGGTTTCACCAAACTCTTGTTTGATGAGGCAACTCATCGCATCATTGGTGGCGGGATTGTTGGTACCAATGCAGGTGATCTCATTGGAGAGGTCTGTTTAGCAATTGAAATGGGCGCTGATGCTGTTGATATTGGTAAAACCATTCATCCGCACCCGACTTTGGGTGAGTCAGTGGGATTAGCGGCTGAAGTTGCTCATGGTTCCTGTACGGATTTACCACCAACTCGGAAGAAATAACAACGGATAAGTGCTCTAAATGGTGTGAAGTACTCGAAAATTGAATGTTGTCAGTAAAGACATGGGAAAATAACCTCATGTCTTTTTTTTATGAGAAATATCATGGCTGAACATTCCTATCCGCGTTTTCCAATCATTGGCACTCCATTAACTCAGAATGCTATTCGTGTAATGATGTTGGGCTGTGGTGAACTTGGCAAAGAAGTTATTATTGAATTGCAACGTTTTGGCATTGAAGTGATTGCCGTTGATCGATATCCAAATGCACCTGGTCACCAAGTAGCACATCGTTCACATGTGATTGATATGACTGATGGTCAGGCTCTAAAGGCTTTGGTTCTGCTTGAAAAACCCCATATGATTGTGCCTGAGATTGAGGCCATTGCTACACAAACTTTAATGGAATTAGAGGCAGAAGGGGTGGTTGAAGTGATTCCTCGCGCACGAGCAACCTTTTTAACGATGAATCGTGAGGGGATCAGAAGGCTTGCCGCCGAAGAGTTGGGCTTGCCTACTTCACCATATCATTTCGCTTCTAGTCTCAATGAATTACAGCAGGCGATTGACAACGGTATTGGTTATCCATGTTTTGTGAAGCCAGTCATGTCATCGTCAGGAAAAGGTCAGTCAAAATTAGATGGTCCTGAAGATGTTGCGAAGGCATGGGAATATGCGGCTTCTGCAGGCCGAGTAGATGCTGGTAAAGTCATTGTGGAAGGGATGATTGATTTTGATTACGAGATTACACAATTAACCGTTCGAACTTTGGATGCGAGTGGTGAAGCGATTACTGCATTTTGCGAGCCAATCGGTCATGTACAAAAAAATGGTGATTATGTGGAAAGCTGGCAGCCTATGCAGATGACTGAATCAGCTAGAAAAAAATCGCAAGAAATTGCTAAAAAGGTGACAGATAATCTCGGTGGCAGAGGTATATTTGGGGTGGAATTGTTTGTTAAAGGTGATGATGTATGGTTCTCCGAAGTGAGTCCAAGACCCCATGATACCGGCCTTGTTACCCTAGCTAGTCAGACGCAGAGTGAGTTTGAATTACATGCGAAGGCGATATTAGGTCTCCCAGTTGATGTTTCAATCAAAACTCCAGCCGCTAGTTCAGTAATCTATGGTGGTATGAATGAAAAAGGGATTGGCTTTTCTGGCCTTGAAAAAGCGCTTTCCTTACCAAAAGTTGCCATTAGACTTTTTGGCAAACCAGAGGCATTTTTAAAACGTCGGATGGGTGTTGCTTTGGCGAGTGCCGAGGATACTGATCGCGCGCGAGAAGTTGCTAAATTGGCAAGTGCTAGTATCCAAACTGTGAAGCCATCAAGTCCTTAAATGCTGAAATAAGGGTTTTTCAAATCGATTACCATTATTAGGAATTTTTGTGAAATTTTTTAACCCTGAACTTTTAACTGGATCATCTCTTTTAGTTTACTCAGGGACTGTTGATCATTTTTCAGAAGACATTGAAATTCAAAAAGATCCGAGTTCAAACGATCCGTCGACAATGGATAGTATTCGAACAACTTATCGAGCTCAATTTCGAATTCAAGGAAAACAAATTGTGGCTGAATTTTCAGATTCAGTCATGATTAAAAATGGGGATCAAATTTCTGTCTGTGGGACGGAAAAAAATGGTCAACTACATGTATTAAGCTTTAAAAATCATACTCAAAACATTTCACAACATAGTTCCATTTGGTGGCTAAATTTAAGTTTGGGTGTTCTCCTTCTTGGCTTCACTTTTTATATTTATTTTTATGTCATTCAATCGCCGATGTTCATTGAACAGTTGTTTGTAACTGTTTTTACCTTCGCTGGCGGGTATATGATTTATCGTGGATTACTGATACAAAAAGCCATCGGTTTAATGAAAACATCATGAGCAGACTAACTATTTGCTTGATTGTGCTAGTTTTATTGGGCTCATGCTCTAGTTTTGAGAATAGTAGAAAGTCTCTTGTGTATCGACCAACTGGCCCCGTATTATTAGGCTCGGGCATCTCAACCGTGGTGCTGTCTGCAACATCGCACCTTGTGATTCAAGTACCTAGTAATCCTTCAACAGGTTTTCGATGGTTCTTAAATTTGCCGCCAAAAGCTGCGAACTGTTTGATTGTATTGAGAGATGGTGTATTTGTGAAAGATACGCCAAGTAATCATTCAATCCCACAAATTGGTGCTCCGGGACTACAGGAATGGGAAATACTAGCAAATAATTGCCCGGGTATTTATGTCTTGCAATGGCACAATATTCGACCTTGGGAAAAAGAGCAATTACCGATAACTACCTATCAAATTCGCTTGGAAATTTTACCTTCTTGAGTTACGAATTATTTATTTTTTGGTCGTTAATTTGGAAAACTCTTCGCTTACTTTGAAGGCCGTATCTTTTAATGTTTGTCTCTGTTGAGACGAAATCTCAATCACTTGCTGAATCGCCTGTTGCGAATACTCATACACTTGATTCGCATTTGCAATCGCTTGCTTGATGGATCCGACCATCTGTTCACCACTGGTCGGAGGAGTCGTTGAGATTTCTGAAACTAAATTTTTAAGGTTAGTTGAGCGTGCCCTCATTTCTTCTTGAGCTGTCGATCGCATTGCAGATTGCGTTTCATTACTAATGTTTTGAAGGTGTCGACTATACGACGTCATTTTTTCTGCGAAGGGCTGCAGAAATTGTGCCTGCATACTGAGTAATGTTTGTGCATCTTTTACATTGGCGGTTGCTTGAATATGCTCTAGGTGTTCGTGAATCACCGTTTTGACAACTTGCAAATTCAACTCTAAAAGTTTTTCAACGCCAACAAAAGCATTTTTAGTTAGGCTATTGAGCGTTTCTAAGTTAGCTTTGTTCGCTGCAATGATTTGTTCTGGCGTGAGAACCATCATAAGTCCTTTGAAATTAGATGAACAAGGATAACAAGATTGATTTATATACCACCTCAGTGTAATACTGAAACCGTGAATATGGGAAAATAATCTAAAGACCTTCATCCTATCTATCAACATTTCTTTAAAATTCGACTCCATTGCGCAAAATTTCTCTTTTTTATACGGATCAGTTTGTACTACCCTTACCAAATGGTCATCGATTCCCGATGGAGAAATATGCTTTACTGCGCAAATCTGTCGAGGATTTATCACCAATTCAAATGGTCGAGGCACCATTGGCGTCGCGAGATCAAATTGCACTAGCGCATGATGAACATTACATAGATGCTGTTTTTGGCGGAACTTTATCTGATGCTCAAATTCGTGAAATTGGTTTTCCCTGGAGCCCAGAAATGGTGGTACGTTCGGCAAGATCCGCAGGGGCGACCCTTGCCGCTTGCCAAGCCGCTTGGTATGACGGTGTTTCTGCTAATTTGGCTGGCGGTACTCATCATGCATACGCAGATAAAGGTAGTGGGTTTTGTGTCTTTAATGATGCCGCGATTGCCGCTAGAGTCATGCAAAAAAATCTGTCCGATGAGCTGGGGCATGCCTTGCGAGTTGCTATCGTCGATTTAGATGTGCATCAAGGGAATGGTACTGCTTCGATTTTAAAAGAGGACCCTTCGATCTTTACCTTTTCAATGCATGGTGAAAAAAACTTTCCCTTTCGAAAAGAGTTGAGTGATTTAGATATTCCATTGGTAGATGGTTGTAATGATATTTTTTATCTCAGTGAGTTAAAGAGAGGACTCCATCAAGTAAAATCATTCTGTCCTGAATTTGTTATTTATTTAGCTGGTGCAGACCCTTATGCTGGAGATCGATTAGGGCGTTTAAATTTATCTCTTGAGGGTTTGGCGCAGAGAGATCGTCTAGTTTTCGATTGGGCTAAAGAGCTGTCATTGCCAATTGCCGTAGCAATGGCCGGAGGTTATGGTAAAGAAATCAGAGAGACGGTTGCGATACATACAAAAACAATTGAACTTGCTATTGGAAATTTGTGGAAATAAAAAATCCTAATTGGTTTGCCCCAGTCTTTATTATTATTTGGAGTACTGGCTTTATCATTGCAAAATACGGTATGCCATACTCAGAACCGATGACATTTTTAGCTCTTCGATTTACTGGTGTGTTGCTGATTTTAGTTCCTTTTATCTTGTGGTTTAAGGCACCTTGGCCAACTTGGAAGCAAGCAAGGCATCTTGCGGTGGCAGGTGCCCTTATCCAATTTTTTTATTTAGGCGGTGTATGGATGTCGGTTCGGCAGGGCATGCCTGCTGGTTTATCGGCTCTTATTGTGGGGTTACAACCGATTTTAACGGCTGTCTTTGCTTCGTTTTTAGCCGAAAAAGTTTCCAGAACCCAATGGGTTGGGCTCATGCTTGGCTTATTAGGCGTCTTTTTGGTGGTTTATGCAAAGATTGATACTGCAGGTGTTTCCGTGATGAATTTACTCTTTAATGCGGTTGCTTTAATAGCCATTACGGGTGGCACTATGTATCAAAAGAAATTTTGTCCGCAATTTGATCTGCGGACTGGTTCGACGATTCAATTTGCAACCAGTGCGTTGCTCGCAACGATCGGTGCTTTTTTATTTGAAACCAGGCAAATTGATTGGACAGTTTCCATGATTGGTGCTTTAGTGTGGGGTATTGTTTGTATTTCGATTGGAGCAATGACATTGTTATTTCTTCTAATTCAAAAGGGGAATGCGACGAAGGTGAGTAGCTTAATGTATTTAACTCCGCCTACTACTGCTTTAATGGCCTGGGTTTTATTTGATGAAAAACTCTCTATTTTGATTATCATTGGGACTTTTATCACCATGTTAGGGGTTTTAATCGTGAATCAGAATATTTCGTTACAAAATTTAAAAAGAATCTTGTTTCGCGTTTAAAATTGCACCGTAGTTTTCTTAATACATTTGATGAGCGAATGAAAAAAAAATATTTAATCCTTCCTGTACTACTTACCGTTTGCCTTACCGTAATTTTCCCCATACCTGGTTTATCGAAATCAGCGGAAGATACTGCGCCAACTAAAAATAAGCAGGTAACCAATACAAAACAGTCGACTGAACGTAAGAAAGCAGAGAAGAGACCTAAAAATGTCAGGGAGGTTAGAACCTCAGTATTACCTCGAGAAACTTCAAATACTCTAACAAAGAGAGTTTCTTTAGGCACTGCCATGGGTTTAGGCAAGCATTTTGATGTCCTGAATCTTAAATCAAATGCTGCGATTGTGGTTGATCAACTGAACCAAGAAGTTCTATTTGAAAAAAATGCAAATGCAATCTTACCAATTGCATCTATTACTAAACTAATGACGGCGATGACGGTTTTAGATAGTCATTTAAATTTAGACGAAACCCTAAAAATTAATGATGAAGATGTAGCCATTTATCATAAATCACGTTTGGTCAAGGGCACAGAGCTAACTCGTCGAGAAGCGCTTTTATTAGCCTTAATGTCATCAGAAAATCGCGCTGCATATACCTTGGGAAGGAATTACCCAGGTGGTATCGATGCCTTTATGGATGCACTGAATCGTAAAGCGAAAGAAATTGGGATGTCACACTCCTCCTTTCAAGATCCGACTGGATTAACGAGTAAAAATGTGTCCTCTCCGGAAGATCTAGCGCTCATGGTGCATGCGGCGTCACAGTACCCAATGATCAGGGAATTTTCTACTACGCCAGAGTATTCGAAGTTCATTAATAACCGCATGCAAGATTTTATTAGTAGTAACCGGTTAGTCCGTTCTGGGAATATGCTCATTGGCCTCCAGAAAACTGGTTACATCTCTGAGGCTGGTAGATGTTTGGTGATGCAAGCATTTGTGAATAATAAGCCCTACATTATGGTTTTTTTAGACTCACAGGGTAGTCAGTCGCGCTTTGCCGATGCAGTTCGTGTAAAACAGTGGATTGATGATCAGCCAGATGTAAAGGCGATGCGTAAATTGGCCTTAAAGGGGAGTGGAAGCATTGGCTCGAGTAGTTTGATGCCGAGTCTATCGAATACATCTACCCCTGCTAGTCAGCCGTTTAGTCATCAGACGATTGAGAGTCTCTTACAAAACAACCACTAACGCGGGCATGCGTTACAACTGCTGCCATGCGTTTGCTACCAGTGTTTGAAGATCAAATGGAGCTTAAATTGGATGTAAGCCTTTTTCAATTAAAAGCGTTTGATTTGACGAATTGGTTAAAAAGGCGCAAAGCTTTTCAAGCACTTCGGTTTGAACTGAATGAATACCAATACCAGCCGTAAATACGGTGGTTTGATTGATCTCTGGAGGTAGTGGACCAACGAGTTGAACCTCAGGTACCGCTTTGAGTTCACTGATTAATTGAATTGCCATCTGTGCTTTGCCAGCAAGAATTAGTTCTGCAACTAAGCCTCCTTCAGGAGTAATCGCTTTGGGTATGATTTGATCTAAAACATTTAGGCGTTCAATTAAACCTCTAAAATAAACGCCGCTGGCACCTTTTGTCGTAAAAGCGATACTCGATGTTGCTAAAATTGCCTGGACAAAATCTTCGGTAGTTTGAATATTTGGTGTGCTAGCTTCTGCCGCAATTGCTAAGCCAATACTGGTTTTGCAAAGATCTTTCAAGGTTCCTTTTTTACAGTAACCTGTGTCAATCAGGGTATTGATTGCTTCATGCGTCAAGATCATTAAATCGGCAGATTCACCTTGGTGAAGGCGGTCGAGAATGTTGTTCGATGTGCCAAAATCAACGGAAGTTGAAATACCGTTCTGTTTCTCAAACTCATTGAGTAAAGTAGGGAGTATTGATTTAAACGCAGTTGAAGAATATATTTTTATCATGATTTTTAGGTTCTATTTGTCGTCGCGAATTTTAAATCCGATCCCTTTCGAGATCTGTAAGGCAGTCTCTAATAAAGGTTTATTCCAATCCCGCTGGAGTCGATCGGTTGGGGCGCTCAGGGATAGCCCGGCAACTAGCTTACCGCTATCGTCATAAATACCTGCGGCCATACAACTAACCCCTAATTCCAATTCTTCATCGTCATTAGCAGACCCGTTTTTCATGACTTCAGCCAGTTCTTTTTCTAATTCTGCTATCTGAGTAATGCTATTTCTTGTGTGCCCAGCTAGTCCAGTTCTGGTCGCATAAGCACGTACTCGAGACGTATCATCTTGTGCTAAGAATAGCTTTCCTACTGAGGTTAAATGTAGTGGGGCATGGCCACCAATTGCACGGACAACTTGCATACCCGATCGCTCACTATAGGTACGATCAATGTAAACAATCTCATCACCTTGCCGCACAGACAAGTTAACGGTTTGACCGGTTAATTTATGTAAGGCTCTCATTGGCAGTTGAGCAGCATCCCGTACTGATAAGCGTGCCTTAACGAGTGTACCGAGCTCTAGAAGACGCAAACCTAGTCGGTAAGACCCACCTTCAGATCGATCTACTAATCGACAGGCAACCATGTCATTCAATATTCGATGGGCTGTAGAGGGGTGTAACCCTGTGGATTCAGCCAAAATTTTTAAAGAGCAAGGCTCGTCAAAAGTTTCTAAAACATCCAACAAGTTCATCATTCTTTCGATGACTTGTATTGCAGTCTTACCGGTAGTCATAGTTGAAATTTGAGTTGACGTTAATCATTCATTTATTGTAACTTCATTATAGAAAATTGCACATCATGAAAGGTCAACTCACGATAAAAAAGTTTGAAATGATTAATTCTCGGTATTGATGGTTCTTTCTTTAATTTGGGTCCATCGCTGAAATACACTCTTGGATGAGGTGGGGACCCCGATAAATTAATCCGCTATAAAGTTGTATGACGTTCGCTCCAGCTAATTTCTTTTCGAGAGCATCTGTGCCAGTCATAATTCCACCGACGCCAATAATTGGAATTTTACCGTGGAGTAAATGGTGGAATTGTTTAATGATTTTGTTGGATAGCTCTGACAGAGGTTCGCCAGAGAGACCTCCAGCCTCTGCTTGTTGTTTCTCACCGGCAATCTTGTCGCGCGAAATCGTTGTGTTGGTCGCAATCAGCGCATCAATTTGAAATTGTTCAATGTATTGAGCAATGGTATCTATTTCCTCTAGATTTAAGTCTGGAGCAATTTTTAAGAAGATAGGCGTACGTTTGCCGAATTGTTGAATGAGTTTTTCTCGTTCAATTGAAATTTGCTCTAACAAAAAGTACAACTGATTATTTGATTGAAGTTGTCGAAGGTTTTTTGTATTCGGTGAAGAAATATTAATGGTGATGTAGGATGCGTAAGGGTATACGGACCTCAATCCAATCACATAATCAGTGTGCGCCTCTTCAATTGGCGTCGTAGCATTCTTCCCAATATTTAATCCTAGAATGCCACCTTCCTGGTAGAAGGAAGAAGCTTCAACTCGCTTAATACAAGCCTCTACACCATCATTATTAAATCCCATGCGGTTAATGATTGCTTTTGATTTAGTCAGTCGAAACATCCTAGGTAAAGGATTCCCAGCCTGTGGGCGCGGTGTAACAGTACCAATCTCTAGAAAACCAAAACCTAGTGCAGCTAGTGCATCAATATATTTGCCATCTTTATCTAAACCAGCGGCAAGACCAACCGGGTTATCTAACTGTAAGCCACATAAATTCGTAGGTACAGAGCTCGGTTGATGAATAAATGGGCTTAAGAGTTGATGTCGATGTAAAAAAGATAAGCTATCTAAGCTGAGATGGTGGGCGTTTTCAGGGGCAAAACGAAATAAAATAGGGCGAATAAACGAATATGGATCCATAGTGTTTAGTGTAATGGATTTTGTACTTGAAGCTGATAAATTTAGGCTAGTTGATGAGCTAATACCGTCCACTGATTATCAATTAAACCCTCTAAGGGTTGATACTGCATTTTGTAGGACATTTTTTTGCTTTGTTCAATGTAGTATCCTAAATAGACATAGGGCAACTTGAGTTTTTTGGCATATTCAATTTGCCAAAGAATACCGTACGTACCAAAACTGCTATGTGCGAGCGTTGTATCGAAAAAAGTATAGACGGAGGAGATACCATCTTTTACTTGATCGATGACACTGACCATTCGTAGAGTAGAGCCCTCTCTAAATTCTACTAAATAGGAGTCTATATGAGATTGAATGAGAAATTGTCGATATTGCTCCTCTTCATCACTCGTACTTGTTGGTGGTGTCTGATCGTCCATCGGGGTATGGCGAGTTGCTAAATATTGTTGATACAGTTGAAAGTGTTCGGCAACAAACTGTAAAGGTAGAATGTGTGCAGTTAAGTGTTGGTGCTTATGAAAGGCTCTTTTTTGACTCCGAGTTGCTTTGAATTGATCTACTCTGACTCTGGAGGCAATACAGGCTTTGCAATGGTCACAGTACGGTCGGTAGGTGAAATGACCACTCCGACGAAAGCCTGCGAGAATAAGGTTGTTATAAACCTCGGTAGTAATGAATTGGGCTGGGGTGACGACTTGTGATCTAGCTTCTAAATTGGGTAAATAACTACACGCATAAGGGGACGTTGCATAAAACTGCAACGATTTAATCGGGAAGTCATGAAGATTCGTCATAAATGATTTTACCAAGTATTACAGCCAATATGCCAATACTTGTTTATCAAACCCCCACTGTGGTGATGGTTTTGTAGTTAATACTTCAATCGTATCTAAAAATGAGGTTTTATCCATTAATTGGCCCCCTAATGACGTCAGGTGGTTGGTTTCTTGCTGACAATCTATTAATGGAATTTGCACTTGGATACACTTGGCACAGAGTGCCGCTAAAGCAATTTTTGAGGCATCGGCTATTTTCATGAACATCGACTCACCATAAAACATCTGACCTAAATTAATGCCATAGAGGCCACCCACTAATTCTCCTCGGTACCAGGTTTCCACGCTATGGGCAATTCCTTGGCGAGAGAGTTCAATATAATTTGCTCTGATTTCTGGGGTAATCCAAGTGCCATTCTGTCCGTATCTTGGGCTATTAGCACAGGAGCTGATCACCTCTTCAAATGCCGTATCCACTTTGATTTCCCACTCCGCATTGTGTAAAACTTGTTGAATTTTTTTTCTCAAGCTACGTCGAATCGTCATATTCTCTGGACGTAATGTCATTCTTGGAGAAGTAAACCACCAAAGAATAGGAAAGTCTTCACTCGGCCAAGGAAAAATACCTTTATGGTAAGCCTCAATGAGTCGTTCAGGGCTTATGGAGTCAGTGACGGCAATTAAGCCATCAGGGAACTGAGGATTCGATGTAAAGCGCCTTGGCAGTGGTAAGGGGTCATCTGGGCTTAAGTAAATTGGATACTCATTCATTCATGCGAATTAGTGGCTTTAAATCAATTTGATGCGTTGGCATGGCGTCTGAAAAAATAATTTTCCCAGCTTTTCTGTCAGCAAAAAACCATTGAAGAGTCGTTTTCACTGTCAAAAATGCGATGTCGTCCCATGGAATTGTTTCTTCATCAAACATCGCGACTTCTAAACTTTCAGAAGTGAACGGACTAAAGTGGGGGCTAGTCATTTTTGCTAGATAAAACCAATGGACTTGTCCAATATGTGCGACATTCAAAATGGAAAAGAGAGGGCCAATCTCGATTTCTGCACCAGCTTCCTCAATCGTTTCGCGATGCGCACCTTGCGCTGTGGTTTCATCTAACTCTAAAAAGCCGGCTGGTAATGTCCACATACCTTTGCGAGGCTCGATACCACGCCTGCATAGTAAAATTTTTTGCTCAAAAATAGGAATCGTTCCAACGACATTTTTAGGATTCTGATAGTGAATCTCACCACAGGATTGGCAAATAAAGCGGGAGCGATTGTCATCCTGTGGAACCTTAAATTCTACAGAGTTGCCGCAAAGAGAACAGTATTTCATGTGCTTTTTTATTTAATTACTTTTGCTGACTCAATCACGATTGCTTTGACTGGTACGTCACTCATACGCGTTGGAATATGTACATTGGTATCCACAAATTTAATGTTATCGATTGTTTCCATCCCTGCAACCACGCGTCCAAATACAGTATAGCCAAAGCCATCACGACTTGGGTAGTCGAGCATCGCATTGTCTTTGACGTTTACAAAAAACTGAGCTGTGGCAGAATTAGGATCACTCGTCCGAGCCATCGCAATGGAGTACTTCGTATTTTTTAAGCCGTTATCAGACTCAATTGGGATCGGTGCGCGTGTTGGTTTTTGTACTAATTCTTTCGTGAAACCACCGCCTTGTACCATGAACCCATTGATGACACGATGAAAAATGGTACCCGTATAAAAACCACTATTTACATAGGCTAAAAAATTTGCAACAGTTTTAGGCGCTTTTTCTGGCTCTAGTTCTACGGTAAATTGCCCCATGTTGGTTGTGAATTGAACCTGTGGGAGTGACTTAGCGCTTTGTGCATAGGCGATTGATAAACTAAGGCTGCCAGCGACAAGAGCTGCAAGGCTTAGTTTAGCGAACTGTTTGCCGAGTATTTTAGTGATAACAGAAAATTGCATATTACGTAGGTCCTATGAGGAATAATTTAGTGAAATAGTTTAGCGAAAAAATTGGATTAACATTTTTTACAGAATTACTTTGATTTTAGCCGTTTTTAGTCATTACTTAGTATAGTTGTAGTTGGCTTGAAGCTATTAGGAAGCACGTGCGATTGGTATCTCTTGCCAGCAGGTGGTAAAGCGTTGACTTTTATGGTTGGCACGCATGCGCCAGTGTTGATTGCCAGCTGCCATGATGCCGGTACCTGCGATAGCTAATGTGTTTGCGCCAAAACGTTGGTTGAGTAAGTCCATCGTTTGCATGACTTGGTGTGATTTCGTTTCATCAATCTGCGTAAATAAGTCGTTTTGATGGTGCGCTGCATCTCTTAAATCAGAAAGAATGATGCCTACTTTTTTATAGGTAAAGTCTGCTCTGTAAATTTGTTGTAAACCAAATAGTGCGGCCTTAATCAGGCGTCGACTATCCGCACTAGCAATCGAGAGAGGAACCGTAATTTGGTTGCGGTATTGTGGTTCTTGCGATTTAAATGGATTCGTGTGAATAAAGACGGTGACATAGTGACAAACGCTATTTTGTAACCGTAATTTTTCAGCTGCACGACTCACATAACTTGCCGCTGCTTCTTGTAAATGTAAGAGCTCTCGGACGGGAGAGCCAAAACTCTTACTCGAAATAATTTGTTGCTTTCTTTCTGTGTCAACAATGTCGGTCATCGCAATACAAGAGATGCCCTTTAATTCGTTGACGGTTCGAGCCATCACGACGGAGAATCGACGTCGAATCATTTCACTATCGGCTTGTTGTAAGTCATAAACTGTCTGAATTCCCATTTTTTCTAAACTGGCGCCAATTTTTCTACCTACCCCCCAAACTTCTGTAACGGCGATTTTTTGTAACCAGTCAATTTGCTCAGTGAAGGGTAAGCTAGCCCAAGCAAAAACACCTGCAAACTGATGATTTTTTTTGGCAATGTGGTTGGCTAATTTTGCCAATGTTTTGGATGGTCCAATCCCCACGCAGGTAGGTAAGCCTAAGTACTGCTGGACTCTCGCCCGAATTTTTTTTCCATAAGGAATCTGTTCATCTGGACTAATCACTTCTGATAAATTTAAAAAACACTCATCAATCGAGTAAATCTCTTGCTCAGGTGCAAACTCGGCTAAAGTTGCCATCATTCTGGCGCTCATGTCGCCATAGAGTGTGTAATTGGAACTCAGCCATTGCAATTGATTTTTGGCGATGAGAGGTTTTACCTTGAAAAAGGGGATACCCATACCAATGCCCAAATCTTTTGCTTCCTGACTCCGAGAGACGATGCAGCCATCGTTGTTCGAGAGAATCACTAACGACTTATTCTCTAAGCTAGGATTGAATACACGTTCGCAAGAGACATAAAAATTATTGCCATCAATCAGAGCGATGGCTTTTTTTGTCGGAAAGATCATGGCTTGTGTACCACATGGGAAACGACTCCCCAAATTTCTAGCTCTTGACCATCTTTGAATTCAATCGGTCGGTATGCTGGATTTTCAGCCTTTAACCAAGTGATACCGCCACGCCGTTGTAGGCGTTTAACGGTGAACTCACCATCAACAACAGCAATGACTACATTACCTGATTTTGCTTGTACTGATCGATCTACGATCAGTAAATCGCCATCAAAGATACCGGCACCTTGCATGGAGTCACCTTGAACGCGCAAAAAAAATGTCGCTTCAGAATGCATTCCAAGATACTGATTGAGATCTAGACGTTGGTCAATATAGTCACTCGCAGGCGAAGGGAATCCTGCTGAAATAGAGCAACTAAAAAGGGGATAGAGTTCGGATTTGAGAGTTTTTGGCATGGCATATACTGTTTATTTATACAGTATATGCCAAAACCTATGAAATTACATCAACTACTATAAGCAACAATTAAGATTGTTGATTTACTCGGTAACAGTGTCAGCTAACTCTTTGAACTCACTGATTTGATCGAAGTTCATATAACGATAAATCTCTGCAGATTGACTAATCAAAATATGATGTTTTTCGAGGTATTCAGCGGTCGTTGGAATTCTACCGAGCAAAGCGCATACTGCCGCAAGTTCGGCTGAAGCCAAGTAAACCTGAGTATCTAAACCTAAACGATTTGGGAAGTTACGTGTAGAGGTTGAAACGGCAGTAGATCCTTTACGAATTTGCGCTTGGTTACCCATACAAAGTGAACAACCAGGCATTTCCATACGGGCACCTGTTTTACCAAAAGTACTATAGTAGCCTTCTTCTGTCAAAATCATGGCATCCATCTTAGTTGGTGGAGCAATCCACAAACGCGTTGGTAAATCATCACGACCTTCGAGAATTTTGCTAGCCGCGCGGAAATGACCGATGTTTGTCATGCAAGAACCAATGAATACTTCATCAATCTTGTTACCGGCAACTTCAGACAAAAATTTGACGTCATCTGGGTCATTCGGGCAAGCGAGAATCGGTTCTTTAATATCGTTCAAGTCGATTTCAATCACAGCAGCGTACTCTGCGTTTGCATCTGCTTTGAGGAGCTGTGGATTTGCCATCCATTTTTCCATCGCTTTAATTCTACGACCTAGGGTACGAGCATCTTCATAGCCATTAGCAATCATCCACTTCATGAGAGTAACGTTTGAACGCATATATTCGATGATTGGTTCTTGGCCGAGTTGGACTACGCAACCACCTGCAGAACGCTCCGCAGATGAGTCAGATAATTCAAATGCTTGTTCTACTTTGAGGTCTGGTAAACCTTCGATTTCTAGAACACGACCAGAGAAAATATTCTTTTTGTTCTTTTTCTCAACAGTGAGTAAGCCTGCCTTAATGGCATACATCGGAATGGCATTCACTAAATCACGTAAAGTAACGCCAGGCTGCATTGTGCCTTTAAAGCGTACTAAAACAGATTCAGGCATGTCGAGTGGCATTACGCCAGTAGCAGCAGCAAAAGCGACTAAACCAGAACCGGCCGGGAAAGAAATACCAATTGGGAAGCGTGTGTGACTATCGCCACCTGTACCGACTGTATCTGGAAGTAATAAGCGATTGAGCCAGCTATGAATAATACCGTCGCCTGGACGCAAAGAAACACCACCACGGTTTGTCATGAAGGTTGGTAATTCGCGGTGTGTTTTGACATCCACGAGTTTTGGATAAGCTGCAGTATGACAGAATGACTGCATGACTAAATCAGCAGAGAAGCCTAAGCAAGCTAAATCTTTTAATTCATCACGTGTCATTGGACCAGTTGTGTCTTGTGAACCAACGGTTGTCATATGGGGTTCGCAATAGGAATTAGGCAGTACGCCTTGACCTTCTGGTAAGCCACATGCGCGACCAACAATCTTTTGTGCCAATGTAAAGCCTTTGTTATCACCAGCCGGTGCGTGAGGCAAACGGAAGACAGTAGATGCCGGGAGTCCCAAGGCATTACGCGCTTTCATCGTTAAACCACGACCAACGATCAGAGGAATACGACCACCAGCACGAACTTCGTCAAAAATCACATCGGACTTGAGTGCAAAACTAGCAATTTCTTGTCCATTTTTAAATGCTTTGCCTTCGAAAGGACGTAATTCAATTTCATCGCCCATTTCCATTTGGCTAACATCCATCTCAACCGGTAATGCACCAGCATCTTCCATCGTGTTGAAGAAAATTGGCGCAATTTTGTTACCAATACAAACACCACCAAAGCGTTTATTTGGTACAAATGGAATATCTTGACCTGTATACCAAAGGACAGAATTGGTTGCTGATTTACGTGAGGATCCAGTACCAACCACATCACCAACGTAAGCAATCAAGTTGCCTTTTTGTTTGAGTTCTTCGATGAGTTTCAATGGACCTTTTGTACCAGGCTCATCTGGGGTAATACCAGGGCGAGCATTTTTTAACATGGCAACGGCATGTAATGGAATATCAGGGCGACTCCAAGCATCTGGCGCTGGAGATAAATCATCTGTATTCGTTTCACCAGAAACTTTGAAGACGGTGATTTTTAAACTTGCTGGTAGTTCTGGACGGCTTGTAAACCATTCAGCATCTGCCCAGCTTTGCATTACATCCTTCGCATTCGCATTGCCTTTTTCAGCTAACTCTTGTACGTCATGGAAATAATCAAACATGAGTAGAGTCGTTTTGAGTGCCTTTGCAGCAGTTGAACCACATTCAGCGTCTGCTAATAGATCAATTAAAGGCTTAATGTTGTAACCACCTAACATCGTGCCAAGCAACTCAGTTGCTTTTACTTTGCTCACGAGGGGAGAAGTCATCTCACCAGTAGTAACTTTTGCTAAAAACTCAGCTTTTACTTTTGCTGCGTCGTCCACACCCGCTGGAATACGGAAGGTTAATAAATCAACCAAAGTTGTCTCTTCACCTGCTGGTGGGTTTTTGAGTAGTTCAACGAGTTGGGTCGTTTGGGCTACAGACAATGGTAACGGGGGAATACCCAATGCAGCACGTTCTGCAACATGGGCGCGGTAAGCTTCTAACATCGATTTCTCCTGAAAAATTTACAACGAAAATTTATTTTTACTAATATTTTAAATTGTCTTTGAAGTGATTAAAAATCACAAAATTACAATTAGTACCTATATTGTAAGCCCAGTCGGGGAATTCAATTCAAGAAAAAGCTACTGAAATCGGTGCATTGATTTATTTTGATCTGAGGATGGCTTTTTCTTCTCATTTGAGATGAAAATTCGGGGAAATTGCCGATGGATCATGGTCTGAAAATGTCGGTTAGCTGACCTCATGTAATGGATTATTCGATGGTGCGCCAAATTGATTGATTTTTGGATCACCTCTTTTGATTAACCAATATAAAAGCAGTAAATTGAGTAGGGGGATTAACTTTAACAATACCCACCAACCAGACTTATTAATGTCATGCAAGCGACGAACTTCTACCGTTAAATGCGGCAACATCAAGCCAAGTCCGACAATCGTACCAATATTTTGACCTAAGATTTCCGCGACAATAATCGCTAAAATCATAAAAAGGAAGAACCACCAATACTCCGAGCGACTGGCACGGCCTTCGAATTGTAAATATTTATTAAAACAAGTTTTAATGGCATCTTGAAATTGCATAATTACCTTTTTGGGAGAAATGGTTGATACGTATTATTCAATATACGACTTTTTTCGACAAAATGAAGTATAAAATCAAATAATTATCTTTTAAGGAAGCCATCATGACTTTAGGACTTTGGAGTATTTTTTGTGCAGGTTTATTACCTTATTTTGCAACAGCTTTTGCTAAATGGGGTTTTGAAAATTACGACAATAACAACCCTAGGCAATGGTTAGCCAATCAAACTGGTTTCAGAGCACGTGCGAATGCAGCGCAAGCGAACTGTTTTGAATCCTTTCCTTTTTTTGCCGCAGCTATTTTGGTCGCAACTTATATGAAGGCCCCACAAGTCGATATTAATTTGCTGGCGATTACTTATTTGCTGGCCAGAGCTTCTTATATTGCTTGTTATTTATTGGACAAAGCGAGTCTAAGAAGTTTGTGCTGGTTAGTTGGGATGTTATCAATTACTGGCTTATTTGTTATTTCTGCCATTTAGATAATTGACCATGAAATAAAAATGTCCCCAATACGTTAGTAAAGGGGACATTTTTATATTAAGCTGCTTAGAAATTTACGTTATTGCCACCTTTGAGCTGTAACATTTCTCTTGCTTCATCAGGTGTAGCTACTTCAAGATTGAGTGCATGAATGATGCCAACGATACGTTTGACTTGGTCAGCATTGGATTTAGAGAGTTGACCTGGGCCATCCCATAAAGAATCTTCTAAGCCAACCCGTACGTTGCCACCCATGGCCAATGACATGCTAGCAATCGGCATTTGGCTTCTACCAGCGCCGAGTACTGACCAGTAATACTGATCTCCAAAGAGTCGGTCAGCTGTGCGTTTCATCATTTGAACATCTTCTGGATGAGTACCAATACCACCCAAAATACCGAATACAGATTGGATTAAGAGGGGAGCTTTAATGAGTCCACGATCTAAGAAGTGAGCTAATGTATAAAGATGTCCAATGTCATAACATTCAACTTCAAAGCGCGTATTATTTTCTGCGCAAGATTCTAAGATGTAACGAATATCTTTAAAAGTATTTTTGAAAATACGATCTTCTGAACCTTCTAAATAAGGAACTTCCCAGTCGTATTGATATTCTCTTTTACGTTTTAACATTGGGTACAAGCCAAAGTTCATCGAACCCATGTTTAGAGAGGCCACTTCTGGTTTGAGAGTCAAGTGAGGTCTTAAGCGCTCTTCAACTGACATCGCAGGTGAACCACCAGAAGTAATGTTAATGACGACGTTAGAACGTGCTTTAATATTCGGTAAAAATTCCATGAATGCTTCGACCGTCTGTACTGGTTGACCAGTCACAGGATGGCGTGCATGCAAGTGCACAATCGAGGCACCAGCTTCTGCAGCTTCTACAGCAGCATCTTCAATTTCTTTAGGTGTTTTGGGGAGGTATGGTGACATACTTGGTGTATGAATGGCACCTGTTACCGCGCAGGTAACAATTACTTTTTTCTGTGGGGCTGTCATAGTGATCTGCTTTCTTCTTTAATAAAACTTTTTGATGCGAGAAAACAATGCCTTGCGAGATCTGTTAATACAGATATCCCAGAAAATAGCATGTCTCCTCCACTCGCAATTTTCTAATTTCACATCAATCTAGTAATGTTGATATTGTTAAATTATGATTACTTTTGATAGCTTCTATTTTTTAATCAAATGATTAAAATTTAAATAGGTATTTACCCTTAACGGTAGGTTTTAATTGTATTAATGGGTATTTTTTGGGCATCAAATAAATATTTAAATTGAATTTAGATTTATACTTATTTGAAATTTTTAGTTGTAAATTTTATGAAATATTCTGTATCAATTTAATAATAACAACTCACTGAGGAGATTAGTATGACGCAAAAAGCTACTGCACCTGGTATGAAAGCTGTACCGGCAAATGATATTCCAAGAAATTTAACGAAAGCCGACATCGAAGCGATGGCGAAAGAAGTTTGTAACTGGGGAAAATGGGGGCCAGATGATGAAATCGGAACACTTAACTATATTGGGCCTGAGCAGTTAGTTGAAGCCGCTAAATTAGTTAAAAAAGGCAAAGCTATTTCTTTAGGACTGAACTTTGATATGTTTGGACCACAGACTACAGGCTGGGGTAACCGTTTTAACCCGATTCACACCATGTTAGCAACGGGTACTGATGCTGTTGCAGGTAACCAAGATCACATGGGCTTGAGATATGCTGATGATATGGTTTCTATGCCTTTGCAATGCGGTACACAATGGGATGCTTTAGGACACATTTTCTACGGTGACAAAATGTGGAACGGCTACGATGCAGCTTTGGTTGATTCAACTGGTGCCAAGAAGAATGGTATTGAAAAGACGAGAGACAAGATGATTGGTCGCGGCGTACTTTTAGACATCGCACGTTTTAAAGGTGGTGATTTCTTGGCTGACGGCTATGGTATTAGCAATCAAGACTTAGACGACTGTGCAAAAGCACAAGGCGTAGAGATCAAACAGGGTGACTTTGTCATCATTCGTACTGGCATGATGGAAGAGCGTCTTGCTAGAAAAGACTGGGATTCTTATGCGGCTGGTGATGCTCCTGGCGTGCGCTTTGAAACTTGTCGTTGGATTCAAGAAAAGAAAGTTGCCGCCATTTGTCTAGATACTTGGGGTTGTGAAGTTCGTCCAAATGAAGTTCAAGGTGTTAGTCAACCTTGGCACTGGATTGTAATTCCAATGATGGGAATGACCATGGGCGAAATTTTTAATTTGAAAGAATTAGCCGATGATTGTGCAGAAGATAAAGTCTATGAATTCTTATTTACTGCCCCTCCATTGCCAATTACTGGCGGTGTTGGATCACCAATCAACCCAGTTGTTTTAAAGTAATTGATTGATTACCCACAATCAATGTGGTGGTTTGTGCGATACGTCAAGGTGATGTTTTGAAATATTTTTCAATCTAAAATTTAGATATCCAAACATAAACTTGAACGTATCGTGAAAAAACTTCTACATATTGGTTGTGGGTCAAAAAATTTATTCTGCAAATAAAGGGTTTTGATTCATCTGATTGGCATGAAATTCGCTTTGATATTGACTCATCAGTCAAACCAGATTTGATTGGAACCCTAACTGATATGTCTGCTATAGAGGCTGATTCAGTTGATGCAGTATTTTCATCACACAATATTGAACATTTGTATCTGCATGAGGTGGCATTAGCGCTAAAGGCAATTTTTCGAATTCTCAAGCCCAATGGAAACCTGTTTATGGCGCATCGTTGTGGTTTCACTTTCAAGGTATTAACCGGTCCTACCATCGAACAAGGCTTTAAAACAATCGTTGGTAAAAAAAGACCCCAAGAATTAAGCACTTTAGGTAATGGCTTTTAAATCGGAAAACAATGAGATTGATAAGGATGCTCTTGCATTGCAGTACTTTAACTAACTTAACTCTTTCATCGAAGTAACTATATCTTCAGGAATAAAAATTATGAATTATGTAGACACAAAACTTTATATTAATGGCCAATGGTGTGATGCCAGTGATGGTAAAACTTTACCCGTCGTTAATCCTGCGACTGGACTTGAAATTGGTCGTGTTGCCCATGCCACCATTGCTGACTTAGACCGCGCCTTAGCTTCTGCGCAAGCTGGCTTTGACCTGTGGAAGAAGGTTCCTGCGGTAGAGCGAGGCAAAATCATGCGTCAAGCAGCCAACCTGTTGCGTGAAAGAGCAACTGAAATTGGTACGTTAATGACCCTTGAACAGGGTAAGCCTTTAGGTGAAGCTAAGGGTGAAATTGTGATGGCTGCTGAAGTTACTGAGTGGTTCGCTGAAGAGGGACGCAGAGTTTACGGTAGAGTGGTACCCCCGCGTGACTTTAGTGTGAATCAAAGTGTAGTTAAGCAACCAGTGGGTCCAGTAGCTGCCTTTACGCCTTGGAATTTCCCAATTAACCAAGTGATTCGTAAACTCGCTGCCGCACTTGCTACCGGTTGCTCGATTATTGTGAAAGCCCCAGAAGAAACGCCTGCATCACCTGCTGCCTTAATTCAAACTTTCTTAGATGCTGGTGTGCCTGTTGGTGTGATTAACCTCGTTTATGGTAATCCAGCACAAATTTCTGAGTATTTAATTCCACATCCAATTATTCGTAAGATCACATTCACTGGTTCAACTGCAGTGGGCAAACAATTAGCAGCCATGGCTGGTTTGCATATGAAACGTGCCACGATGGAATTGGGGGGGCATGCTCCCGTTATTATTGCGCAGGATGCCGATGTTGAATTAGCTGCAAAAGCAATCACTGGTGCAAAATTCCGGAATGCTGGTCAAGTTTGTATTTCACCTACCCGTTTCTTGGTTCATCAAGATCTTGAAGCTTCATTTGTAAAAGCTTTAGTTGGTCAAATTAGCACGATTAAGGTTGGAGATGGTCTTGCTGATGGTACCTCGATGGGCCCATTAGCGAATGGTCGAAGATTAAATGCTATTACTCAATTTGTTGAAGATGCAGTACAAACTGGCGCTAAAATTGCCACTGGTGGTCAACGCATTGGTGAGGTAGGCAACTTCTTTGCGCCAACGGTGTTAACCAATATTCAACCGCAGTCTAGAGTCTTTAATGAAGAACCTTTCGGACCGATTGCCGCAGTGAAAACCTTCACCCATTTAGATGAAGCAATTACTGAAGCAAATCGTCTTGCTTATGGCTTGGCTGGTTACGCGTTCACATCCTCTCTTAAGAATGCCCATCAGATTACGCAAGACTTGCAAGTTGGTATGGTTTGGGTAAACCAACCGCCAATGGCTTGGCCTGAAATGCATTTCGGTGGAATTAATGATTCAGGATATGGTTCAGAAGGTGGGATTGAAGGTTTAGAAGCCTATTTAAACTTAAAATCAATCTCGATTAAGCAGTAATCGTTTAGGACCTTTAAGCTCGTCTTAAGGGTCCTCATCGGTTTTTTTAAGAACACTTCGCGTGTTTTTAAAAACTCGTATAAAGTATTAAAAAAATCATTCGAGGTGTATTTTGGGTAATCAAACTAAAAAGATCTGGCTAACTTTATTTAGTGGCCTTTTTTTATGTTCAATCTCTAATTCTGCATTTGCCATGCCAGAGGGGATGGAAGAGGCCATTGCAGACAAAATGGTTTGGCTCATTATTATTGTGATGCCAATTGCCTTTTTGTATGGTTATTGGAAGATACATATTCTTCCTGAAAAATATGCTGAAAAAGTTCACCACCCGCACCTTAACACTATCAAAGTTTTGTGTTTTCTGTCCATTGCTTTTGGTGGTCTATTTTGGCCTTTAGCTTGGCTCTTGGCTTATTCGAAGCCGGTTTTTTATAAAATGGCTTATGGTACTGATAAGTCCGATGAATACTACACCCATCATGCGGTCGAGCATGCGGGTGCGCCGATTGATTTAGCAATTGTCAATGATGAAATTATGCAATTAGAAGAAAAGCTAGCAGGCTTGAACCAAAAACGCGATTTAATTCAAAAAATTCGATCCTCTGAGCAAACTTCGACTCCAACAAAGGATAACCATCATGCTTGAGATCATTATTGCCGGTTATGGAGCCATCATTTGGTTGGTTTTTATCAAGCTAAAACTATTACCATGGAATATTAAATCTCAGTTAGGAGCTGTTGCTGGAGCTTTGTTTTTAGCCGCAACGATTATTTTTACGGTAAATGTGATTACCCCTGTTTCTGAAGATGTCAGAGTCATTAATATGGTGTCAGAAGTAACCACTAGAGTTCCTGGAACAGTTAAACGCGTTGCAGTAGAAGGCAATGTGATGCTGAAAAAAGGGGATGTCTTAGTTGAAATTGATGACACCCCATATCGTCTGAAAGTAAACCAATTAAAAGCGCAATTGGCTGATGTACAGGCGAATGCGAATAATCTTAAGCAAGATCTTGAGTCTGCTAAAAATGGCACCTTATCGGCTAAGGCTCATTTTGATTTAATGACTCTTCGCTTAGATGAGTCCACCAAATTAGCTACAGCGGGAGCTGGCAATCAGTACGATGTAGAGTCTTATCGATCCGAAGTACAAAAAGCTTTAGCTGCGTTGAATACGGCTAAAGCCAATGAAGTGAAAGCAAATTCGAAACTAACTGCAGTAGTTGGTGACGATAATGCTTCTGTCGCTAGCGTTAAAGCTCAATTAGAAGCTGCCCAATATGATTTGGAGTCTTGTGTTGTGCGTGCGCCAGCGGATGGTTTTGCCGTTAATGTCATGGTGCGTCCGGGCAATTATGCCGTGGCAATGCCGCTTAGACCATTGATGAGTTTTGTGGAGAACGAACAGCGTATTATTGCGTTCTTTGATCAAAACGAATTACGTCTTGTCAAACCAGGTGACAAAGCGGAAATTGCGATGAGAACCATCCCTGGTAAAGTATTATATGCAAAAGTAGAATCGATTATTTGGGCCAATGGGGGAGGGCAGTCTGTCCAGTCCGGCGTTATTCCAAATACACCGATGGAACACCTCCATGCTCCTTTGCCACAAAAATATGCAGTGCGTTTGAAGTTAAATCACGAAGACGCTGAAGATGCACCTTACTTAGCAATGGGTGCGCGTGGTGTCGGTGCAGTTTATACCGATCATATTAAGCCTTTGCATCTTTTGCGGATGGTGGTACTTCGCTTAGATGCGAAGATCAATTATTTAATTTTTAAATTACCTTAAAAGAGAAATGATGAAGAAATTTCTCTTGGTAACTTTTCCGTGTTGGTTGATGCTAAGTATGAATGCCTGCACTTCGACTGCGCCCTTGCAAGAAAAAATTGTGGCGGATGCATTTAATCAAACCGCGATACCAGTAGCATGGCAAGCCACCAAAACAGCGGGAGAGTTTGACCAGCAGGCACTCGGTTTTGATGTTTCCCCTGAGTTACAAGCCCTCATGAAAGAGGCGATTGCTTACAACGTTGATTTGAAAATTGCATCCGCTCGCATCGATCAATCCAGGGCAGTATTAAAGTCGGTTGGCGGTAGTTTGTTACCAAATGTTGGTGTAGGTGCGCAAACAGGCACATCAACGCTTCCCACTTCGACATCCGCTATTTCTGGCTTTGGCCTCATTGCTTCTTGGGATCTTGACTTGTGGGGGCGAGTGAGGTCAGATCAAAGTGCGTCACAAGCACGATTAATGTCTGCGCAACTTGACTCGGCCTTTGCGAAGCAGTCGATTGCTGCTCAGGTGGTTAAGTCTTGGATCGTTATTAGTGAATTAATGCAACAAGTTCAATTATCAGAAAATATGGTCGCAATCGCTAATCAACAACTTGATCTAATGAAAGTTGGTTTGAACGTTGGGCGTAATTCGCAACAAGAGATATTACTCAATGAATCACTCTTGAGGAATTATCAAAGCCAGTTAATTGCAAATCAACAATCTTTAGGTAATGCCAAGCGTGCTCTAGAAATTCTTTTAGGTAGATATCCTTCTACTCAAATTCAAGCTGGGCAAACATTCCCTAAAATTGTAAGTGAATTGCCAGCTGGTATTCCTTCCCAAATTCTATCGAGAAGACCTGATGTGCTTGCTGCTGAGGAACGTTTTAAGGCATCTTTCCAAGATGTTGAGGCAGCTAAAAGAGCTAAATTACCAAGCATTAAAATCACTGGTGGAATCGGTTATATTGAAAACTCTGCGATTCAGTTGTCGAATGCCATTAGTAATCCGATCTCTTCACTGACCGCCCAATTATTGATGCCACTTTTTTTAGGTGGTCAATTAGATGCTCAGGTGGAAGCAAAAACGGCAAGCCAAACACAAAGTCTTGCTCAATATCAAAAATCAGCTTTAAATGCATTATCTGAAGTAGAGAGTGGGCTTGCTAATGATCGACTTCTGCGGCAAAGAGAGCTGATCCTACAAGCACAATTACAGGCGTTACAGTCCTCTGTAAAATATGCATTGATACAAAAAGAAGTCGGCAAAGGAGATATGTTTCAGTATCTCCAGCAGCAATTAAATGCCAACAGTTCGCAAGCTAATTTACTGAGAATACAAAGCGACCATTTACTCAACCGCATATCACTTCATCAAGCGTTGGGTGGTCAGTTCATTTAGTATTTTTAGGTTGACTGAGTAAGTCTTTTCACGAATTTGGCAGGAGCTAACGGATGTTATCTCCCCTCGAATTTTGGTTTACGATTTTCCGTATGCGCTTTCATGCCCTCATCTACATCGGCACTCCATTCGAGTGAATGCCTTAAAACTTTAGAAAGCTCAGCAGCTTCTGCCAAGCCACTTTGCATTCTTGCTCGAATGATACTCTTAGTCCCTTTAATTGCTAAAGGACCTTTTTCATTGATCTGACTGGCAATCTCCATGACTTTTTCAAGAAATTGATCACTTGCAAAAACATTCTGCACAATGCCTAAATCTTTCAATGCCGTGGCATCTAACTCATTGCCTAAGCAAATAATTTCGAGTGCACGAGCTGCACCAACGATGGTAGGCAGCCTAAATGGAGCACCTGCCCCGGGAAATCCTCCCCAACCAGCTTCCGGTAATTGCATCGTGACATGGTTAGCAGCATATCTTAAATCGCATGCTAAGCTAAGTTCGAAACCACCCGCAATCACTTTCCCGTTAATGGCGCAAATAACTATTTGGGGAAGAGTTTCTATGTTGTTAAATACTTGATTGGCATATCTGATCAATTGCACAACCGAATCCTTCGTCATTTCTGCCCTTAATTTTGGATTCAATAGGCCCAATGAAAATACGCTTTTACCCCTTCCAGTAATTACTAATACATTCGCAGAGCGGTCTTCTTTCAAGAGCTCAGTAATGAACTCCATTCTCTTTAAAACATCCCAATTTATCCGATTGAAATCATCTTCCCGATCAATTGTGAGTAGGATCACTCCTTGATTTCTATCGAGAACGACTCCCTCTGGAAAGGAGGTAATCCCCTCTGCAATCTGTGTGTTTTGTAATGGATTCATAACTAGGTAACTTTCAAAGCAAGTGAGGACTAATCAAAGTGATTGTTTCGGAGGCCAACTTCTAGTCAAATATTTTTCTAAAGAATTACTCAATAGGTTAATCGATAAGCCCAATATCCCAACGATTATCAAAATGCCAAAAACCTGTGCTGAGTTATAGTTTCGTTGTCCTGCAATCATGAGTCCGCCCAATCCATTACTACCGGTAAGCATTTCTGTGAGCAGAGTAATCACAATCGCTAAGGGGATGGTTACGCGGATACCGATAATTGCATTGGGTATTACGGAAGGAATAATCACTTTGAAAATGAATTGCATTTGAGTTAAATGTAATGCCTTGCCCATATCTAAAGTACCTTGTCTCATACTGTCAACACTCGAAACCACATTGAGTAAGATCGGCCAAATCGTAGCAAACACAATAATCAATACCTTCATCGAATCACTGTAGCCCATCAAAAGAACGGCAATAGGAATAATCACTGGGGGAGGTATCGCTCTAAAACATTCAAAAAGGTACGTGGTCCATTCCCTAAATAGTTTACTCACGCCAATGATGATGCCTAGGAAAAAACCAATCGTGATGGAGATGGATAAACCGATGCCAAATATCCAAAAGGTCTCTTTGATACCATTTTGAAGTTGACCATTATTCCAGAGTTGTGTGATGGCACTTAACCAAAATGAAGGTGCCGGAAAGTGGGGTGAGGGACCATTGGATAGAAGTTGCCAGAGGGTAAGTAAGATAGCAATGGGCAGTAGACCCAAGACACATCTGATGAGTGTTTGCAGCAGATGAGATCTCATGTTGTCATCGCTCCAATCGTATTTTTTTTACGTTGACCGGGTGTTAGTTGGTTGATGATGTTGTTTAATAAATAATTAATTAGCACATTCAATAACGCTATCGTAAAGATGTAAGCAAACATATTTGTGGGATGCATGGCTTGTTGTTCTCGCACAATGGCATAGCCCATTCCATTAGGGCTTCCAATCATCTCGGCAACAACTGCCATAATAATTGATAGTGAAAGACTGATACGTAAGCCGACTAGGATCGAAGCTTTGGCTGAGGGTAAATAAACTTTATAGATCCTAGAATATTTGTTTAATCGTAAGGAGGAGACGACCTCGTATAGCGAGTTGGGAATATTGCGGATACCGCCCATAGTATTGACTAGGACTGGCCAAAGAGCTGGTAGAACGATGACAACCAGTTCCATTTGTAGTGAAAAACCAAACAACAGTAAACCAATTGGTGCAAAAGCGACTCCAGGCCAAGGTCTTATTACCTCAATACTGGTATAGGTATATTTGTAAAAGGTTTTTGATAAACCAAGAGCGATACCAATGAAGACCCCTAGGGAGGAGGCTATTGTCCACCCGAGTAAGGCGGCAAAAAGCGTATGGAAAATTTCTTCCCAATATTGTTTTGATACGAGTAGGTCAAGCCATGAAAAAAAGATGGCAGATGGTGCTGGCAGATTATCAAACTTAATTAGAAATTGGATGACGCCTTCCCAGAGTAATAAAAAAATGAAGACACCTGCTAGTCCCCTCCCTGATAGGGAGGACTTTTTTAAAAAAGTCATTAATTTACCTTGATGGATTCATGAATGGACTTACGATATTCCAAGAATTCAGGCAGACCACGTGTAGTTAGTTGATCACGATGTTGGGATAACGAAATTTCGATTGATTGAGAGATTTCCCCTGGGGGACCCCGCATAATGGATACCTGATCGCCGAGGTAAATAGCTTCTTCAATATCGTGTGTAATAAAAACAATCGATAGATTTGTTTCATCTCTGAGTTTTAGTAGTTCGTCTTGCATACTTGCTTTCGTCATAGCATCTAAGGCCGCGAAAGGTTCGTCCATGAGTAGTACTTTGGGTTTCGTTGCAAGCGCACGTGCTATTTGAAGACGTTGTTGCATGCCACCTGATAGTTGCCAGGGGTAATCGTGTTCACGCCCCGTTAAATGGACTTGACGAATGGCTTCTTTCACTCTAGCTGCACATTCCTCTGGGTTTAAACGATCTTCAATCGGTAGAGAGATATTTTTTTCTACGGTACGCCACGGTAGTAATGCATTGGCATAGTCTTGAAAGACAAAGGCCACTTCCGCTGGTGGGGCAGTGACTTCGGTATTTTGAAAGAAAACCTGGCCCGTACTTTTATTGGTTAACCCCCCCAATATTCGCAAAAGAGAGGTCTTGCCACACCCAGAGGCACCGACAATCGTATAAATTTTTCCAGCTTCAATCGTTAAATTAATATTTTTTAAGATGGAACGCTTTTCATTTGATTTACCAACTGGTAGCTCTAGAAAAAGCTCATTTATTTCATAAATTAGATTCACTGCAGGCTTAATTTTTAAATACGATTTTATTGGGATCAACTGGTAAATTTAATGCGCCGATGTCACGCAAAGCCTTAACCCAAACTTCAATTTGAGAAGACTTGATGGAGGCATCGTAATAAGGCAATGGAATCTTTTCCGTAACGGCAGGTGGTAAGTTGGTATATTTTCCTAAAATTGCTCTTGATTCAGCGGAGTTCTTTTCAATGAACTCTTTAGCCTCAGCAATCGATTGGCTCCACTTCATCACTGCTTCTTTATTGTTTTTAGCCCAAGTACCGTTTGCAATCCACATCACGAACAGGGTTGGATCATCAACCGATAACAAAGGGTCGCCGAGCGTCATAAATTCCGGTTGGCTTAAAATTTGACCAACAAAGGGTTGGAGTAGTTCTAAGGCGTCAACTCGAGAGCCTTTGAGTTGATCCACCATATTCGGGAAGGGGACTTCAACGGCGCGGATTGAATTAGGATCAACACCATTTTTTTTCAACCAAGTAAGTGTTGCTAAATGCATGATCGACCCGATGGTAGGCGTTGCAATCGTTTTACCTGAGAGATCTTTAATGCTATTAATGCCAGCATTTTTCTTCACAACAAATTGCATACTCATATGACTTGAGGACTCAACCACGCCTCCTGTGATGGCAACTACATCAATGCCATTGGCTGCCGCTTTAATCAAATCAGGTGGGGTGGATGCGGCCACATCAAATTGTTTTCCCATGGTAGGGGGCAGTAAAGAAACATTTTGAATTGGCGTTAAGGTTACATCTAAACCATTGTTTTTGAAGATTCCTTTCTCTTTTGCTACCCATGCTGGTAACCATGTGGCTACGGGCACATAAGCCGCTCTGATGGGTGTTAAATTTTGAGCAGTTACGCCATTTGTCATGGCGAGTATGAGGCAAGAGATAATGCCACAGGATACTGAACGAATAGTTTTAAAGGATAGGGAGGAGTTGCCAATCATTTTTTGTCTCATTCTTTTTTGTTATGAAAAATTTATCCTCAAACGATATCAGAAATTGAAGTTAATGAATGGAAAAATAGGGGTTATCCACTATTATTTTTAATTAAGGATGATAAAAATATCAAAAATTTTAAAAGTTAAAAACTCCTATATTAAGATAGCAAAATAAATCAATAATTAAAAAATTAGGAGACCAAATGTCATTGGCAGCTATGCACAAACTAGAACTTATTTTGCAGTGGAAGGCCGAGAATCTCCGTCTCCCACTTTGGCAATTCATTGATGAGCAAGCTAACTAATCGACGATGCCTCTTCAATCTAGTTAATACATCGACTGAAGTAAAAATGTAATTAACCTGTCCTTTCTTAAAAAATCAACAAAATAATTATTCACATCAAGGTTCCAAATGGATTTTAAAATTAATGAATTATCCCAATACGAAAGATATAAATTTTTATCAGCGTTAGTCATTCCTCGTCCAGTGGCATTTGTAACTACAAAAAATGCCGAGGGTAAACATAATGCTGCTCCGTTTAGTTTTTTTAATCTTTTCTCCGAAGATCCCGCATTAGTTGTTTTAGGTTTCAGTCATCGTCCCGACGGTAGAAGTAAAGACACCATCAACAATATTCGAGCAAGTGGACAATTTGTGGTGAACATGATTGATAAAAGTATTATTGGTGCAATGCATATTGCCTCCGCTGATTTTTTACCTGAAGAAAGTGAAATTGATTTTGCTGGCATTGATCTCAGTCCTAGTCAAGCGGTTGATGTGATGCGCATCACTGAGTCGCCAGTTAGTTTGGAGTGCAAAGTTTTTGAAATTAAGGACCTTACTGAAAGAAGAGCCTTGGTATTAGGTGAGGTTTTAGCCATTCATATTAAGGATGAAATTTTTGATCCAATGACTAGACGCGTTATCCCGGAGAACTACTCTCCAATTGCACGTCTTTATGGTAATGAATATGCTTGGCTAGGTAAGCGTTATACCAAAGCGATCCCAACACGGGACGAGATTCGTGAAAAAGGTTTGCAAGCGGGTGATATTCCTGAAGATTGAGCCCTGAGAATTTGGTATTTAAACAAAGGATGATTAATCTTTGGCTTTCTGTTGAGCTAAAACTTGTAAATCATCTTCCCAGGATTTAATTTTTTCTTGCGTTTTTTTCCGCTGGCTTTGATTAAAGAGAGCTGTAGTTTTGGCAAGAATGATGCCACTACGGACATCTCTTTTTTTCTCAAATTCTTTTTGTTCTGGAGTAGTGCCAAATTCAATATCATTGAAAAGTTGGGTCAGGATCGCTTTTGTTTGCACAATAGATGGTTGCTCTGAACTAATTTTTCTTAAACTATTTAAGATTAATTGTTGTTTGTAGAGCCTCGCTTCATAAACCAGTTGCATATCCAAAAGATTCTCTTTGGCGATTTCTTTGAGTTGTAATTTTTGTGATTTAGAGAGGTCGCCACTAAAAGACTCCGTTCTTTCAATAATTTTTTCGACTCGTTTATTAAGCCGATCTTCTGGTGAGCCTTTTAGATAATCTGATTGAAATTTCTTATTGAGTTTATTGAAGGTGTTTTCGAGATGTACTAGTTGCTTTGGTTGCAGTGTTACAGCTAATTTGGCAAGATCATCTTGTGCTAAATAGATTGACTCTTTTGATAAAAATTTCACTTTTTGAACCACTAAGATTGCGTCTTCTTCACTGATGGCTTGATCTAGTTTGTGCCTAATCTGTTGGAGTCCTTGACGTGATTTTGGCAGTTCCTCTTGGCGATGTTTCTTGGTTAAAAGAGGTAATGCTTGATCAAATATTTTCTCTTGCTCATCGGTTAAGTTAATGTAATCATCAAGCCACCACTTTAAAAGGTAATCCGATTGGTTATAGGCTAATTGAATGGAGCTGCAAGAGCTTAATACAAATCCTACCCATATTGTTAGGAGAAGAAGGAGTAAGCGATCTTTTAAGGTTGTCATTGAAAATTTGGTAGATTAAACATTTCTTTGAATTTAGTATTTACGAACATGTTACTCTAGATAAAAATAAATAAAATTTTCAGAGACTTTTAAATTGTGTATCCATTTCACTCATGATAGGAGAAGAACATGTCAACTAGACGTCATTTTTTAAAACAAAGTAGCGCAATCCTTGGTGGGCTTAGTTTTTGTTCTTGTCATTTACTGAGTAACGTTAATGCACAAAATCTTCCGGTTAAACGTCCACCAATAGTGATAGCTGGTAAGAAAATTAAAGCAATTGATATCCATGCCCATTGTTATTTTCAAGAGGCCATTGATTTGATGGGGCCAGAGGGTAAGAATGTATTAGCACCCACTCGAGGTCAAACCAAAAATTTCATTAATGTTTCTGAGCGCGTAAGTAACATGCAAGCGCAGGGCATCGATATGCAAGTGTTAAGTATTAATCCTTATTGGTATAAAAAAGATCGCGAAACTACTGAGGCCATTTGCCAGATCAATAATCTCAATATGTCTAAACTCTGTGGTGAGAATCCTGATCATTTTGCTGGCTTTGCATCCATTGCCATGCAATTCCCTGATTTGGCGGTAAAGCAGTTAGAAGAAGCCGTTAAAAAATATCATTTAGTTGGGGCAGCAATCGGTGGCAGCGTGAACGGTGATGATTTTTCAAATCCTAAGTATCATCCCGTATTTGCTAAAGCCCAAGAGTTAAATGTTGCTTTATTTATTCATCCACAAAGTACCCCTCAATTAGCTTCTAGATTTAAAGGCAATGGTTGGCTCTCTAATTTAATTGGTAATCCACTTGACACCACAATTGCCTTACAACATTTGATTTTTGATGGAACTTTAGACAAGTTCCCAAATATTAAAATTATTGCTGCCCATGGTGGAGGGTATTTACCCTCCTACGCACCACGTTCAGATCATAGTTGTTTGGTATCTCCGACGATGTGTGATCCGAATATTGTGTTGAAGAAAAAACCAACTGAGTATTTGAATCAACTATATTTTGACTCTTTGGTGTTTACCTCTGAGGCCCTAAGACACTTGAAAGCGCAAGTGGGAGCAAGTCAAATTATGATTGGGTCGGATCATCCGATTCCGTGGTCTGAAGAGCCGGTGAATCATATTATGGAAACCCCCGATCTTTCTGACGATGAGCGGATTGCAATTCTTAGTGCAAACGCGGTACGAGTTTTAGGATTAAAAATTTGAAACGAAGTGCAGCGCGGATCCTAAAGCTGCGCTGGGCTAGATGGACTCACTGCAGTGGTGGCAAGTGTTACCTAGTTTTGCGCAAGGTCAGTGGCTTCCAAACGAATGATATTTGTTTCATTCGTTTGAGGTTTAACTTTCCATCCTTGAAAGTACAACTCAATTTTTTCTAAGTCGGAGCTGACAATCGTGAATGGAGCCTGTCCAAAAATAGTTTTGGATTGACCAGCTTCCAGGTTGAAGGTGGTCATTTTATTTTGGCTATCAATTACGCAGATGGTTTGTGTTTCTTTACTCATCATGTAGACCATCTCCCCTGATTTACTTGGGTTGGCCGTGCGATAGGTCATTGCGTTTTGTTTTTCATAAGCACATGGATTGGCAGCGGTAACTGTCGATACTTTTTGTGCTTCTATTGGCTCCTGAGAGGTGAGCATAGTGGTCTCAATTTTTTCAATCGAGAGATTGTCGTTGCTTGGGATAGGTTCAATAACGATTGGATAGTCTGAACCCACCAGTTGTCTTACATAGAGATTGGTTGACTCATTAAAAAACATCATGCTACCAACAGCAATGATCAGGATACTGAACGCTAGAGTATGAAGGCCAAAAGCGGATTTTTTTTCTTGCTTTGATTTGGTCAATAGCTCAATACTTAACGGCGCTTGATTATTTGTTGGTAAAGGTGTTTCAACCTCATCTTTATTTTCGGGAAGCTCAATCAGATAATCATTCTCTTTCAAGCCTAAAGCAGCCCCCACTTTTTTTGCAACTTGTATTTTGTGAGATGGTGTAAAAAATATAGTGGCTTGATTGTTTTCTAATTGGGCAATGTGTTGATGCGATAGGCAAACCTTTAATCCTAACTCTTTGAGAGTTAGACCTTTGGCCTCTCTGGCAAATCTCAATTGATCGCCATCTACATCAATATTTGGAAATTGCTTTGTCATTTTTATATTCTAGGGGAGTTTGATGACAAAAAAGCGACGGAATAATAAATATTTGATTAATAATCATCATCTTAGTGCTTAGGAGTGCAAAAGATGGTGAATAAAATCAAAAATAAACAGTCTTCCTCATGCTTTTCCCCAATAGACTTACTTGAGTTTTTCTATTAAAACTTTAAAAGTACTATTGGTGCTTAGTGAATTTTTAATAAAAAATCTATTAAGGTCAGGTGTAATTCAATAATAACTATATATGAGACGATTTCAATTATTAATCAATGGAGAGTGGGTCAATCCAATTGGCGATGCTTGGATTGAAAGTAAAAATCCATTTAACGGAGAAGTTTGGGCTGAGATTCCAAGGTGTACGGCCAATGATGTTGATAAGGCCGTAAATGCAGCTCATGTTGCTCTGACTAAAGGTGCCTGGGCAGAGATGACTGCTAGTCAAAGAGGGATGCTCTTGCATCGGCTTGGGACGTTGATTGCTCGTGATGCTACAAAGTTGGCAGAGATCGAAGTTCAAGACAATGGTAAGTTATTTGCTGAAATGTCTGCGCAATTAAATTACATTCCTCAGTGGTATTACTATTATGGAGGCTTGGCCGATAAAATTCAGGGCAGTACATTGCCATTGGATAAAAAAGGATATTTTTGTTTTACACGTAATGAACCTATTGGGGTTGTCGCAGCCATAACACCCTGGAATTCTCCATTACTTTTAGCCGCATGGAAAATTGCACCAGCCTTGGCTGCAGGTTGTACGATTGTTATAAAGCCCTCTGAATTTACTTCCGTTTCTACTCTCGAGTTTGCTAGACTATTTGAAGAAGCAGGATTCCCCCCAGGGGTCATCAATGTGATTACAGGGTTTGGTTCCGAGGTTGGCTCTGCGCTCGTTGAACACCCCTTGGTCAGCAAGATCACTTTTACTGGCTCTGATACAACGGGCAAACTCATTAATCAACAAGCAGCTGCTCATTTAAAGCATACCTCCATGGAGTTAGGGGGCAAATCGCCTAATATTATTTTTGAGGATGCTGACATTAAACAGGCTATTTACGGAGCTGTATCTGGCATTTTTGCTGCCAGTGGACAAACTTGTATTGCCGGTTCAAGGTTATTGGTACAAGAAAGTGTTTACGATGAAGTGGTAGACAAATTACTAGAGATTGCGCGAACAGCAAAAATGGGTAATCCGATGGACTCGACCACTCAGGTTGGTCCAGTGACTACTTTGCCACAATATCAAAAAGTCCTCGATTACATTGAAATTGCCAAGAAAGATGGGGCAACTTTATTGCTTGGAGGTTTACCTGGCAGGGCTCCTGGCTGTGAAAAAGGCTGGTTTGTTGAGCCAACTATTTTTGGAGATGTTAAAAATCATATGCGAATCGCGCAAGAAGAAGTGTTTGGACCGGTACTATCCATCATCAAGTTCAAGGATGAAGAAGATGCGGTTGCAATTGCCAATGATGTTCGGTTTGGGTTAGCTGCCGCAGCTTGGACTAAGGATATTGGTAGGGCGCTTCGTATGTCTGAAAAATTGAAGGCTGGAACGGTATGGATCAATACTTACCGAGCTATCAGCTATATGGCACCATTTGGTGGCTATAAAGATTCCGGGTTGGGCCGTGAAAATGGTCAGGATGCCATCAAGGAATATCTCCAAGTCAAGAGCGTTTGGATTAATAGTGGGGCAGTGAGTGGGAATCCTTTTGTAATGCGGTGAGCGCTCGTTTAATAATAGATTTTTTTTAAATTGTTTTTGAAAGATATTGGATTAATTTTATGAATATAGTCATTGCTGATGATTATCAGAATTGTGTAAAAGATTTAAATTGCTATGCGACGTTATCTGAGCATCAAGTGCAAGTGTATGTAGAGCCGGTTCAGCATCGTGATGAGTTAATTGATCGACTGAAGGATGCCGATATTTTGGTCATTATTCGGGAACGTATTTCGATTGATGAAGAATTATTAAGGCAACTACCTAAACTACGATTAATTTCTTTGGTGGGGCGACATAGTAAAACGATTGATTATGCTGCTTGCACGAAATATGGTGTTGCTGTGACGCATGGTATTTCTTCTTCACCAGAAGCACCAGCTGAATTAACTTTGGCGCTGATGCTTGCTGTAAGGAGAAATGTGGTACTTGAGGCAACCAGAATGAAAGAAGGTAAATTCCCTATCACCCTGTCCCACAGGCTTGCTGGTTCGACTTTAAGTATTTATGGATTAGGCGTTATTGGTCAGATTGTGGCAAAAGCTGCGCAGGCAATGGGTATGCAAATTCTAGTTTGGGGTCGAGAGGCTTCTTTAAATAAGGCAAAAGAACTTGGATATGAGATTGCACAGAGTAAAGCAGATTTATTTACACGAGCGGATGTATTAAGCCTACATTTACGCTACAACAAAGACACAGCTAATTCAGTGTCCTATGCTGATCTTAGTTTGATGAAGCCAACGGCATTGTTTATTAATACTGCAAGGGCGGAGTTGGTAGAAGAGGGCGCTCTAGAGAAAGCTCTACGACAGGGTCAGCCAGGTTTTGCAGGTGTTGATGTTTATGAGAATGAACCAATTCTGGATGGTAATCACCCTTTTTTATCAATGGAAAACGTCGTTTGTATGCCGCATTTAGGCTGGGCGGACATTGATACCTTCGAACTTTATTTTGGAGAAGCATTCGAGCAAGTAGTACGTTATCTTAACAAAGAGAGTTTACGTTTAATTAATCCTGAAGTCATTTTGAGGTAGCTTACATGAAAACTATTCGACGGTTTAGTATTTATTTGATGTTGGTCCTATTTTTATCAAATGTAATAGCAGCAGAAAAATATCCCTCTAGACCGATTCGACTAGTGGTTGCGAATACCGCAGGTTCATCTGCAGATGTGATGGCAAGAATTATTGCTACCGGTCTGTCTGAGTCATTTAAATGGAATGTGGTGGTTGAAAATAAACCAGGTGCAAATGGCATTGTCGGCATTGATATGGTTGCTAAAGCTCCCCCCGATGGATATACATTGGGACTGGTTGTGCCTAGTCTGATGACCGTCAATCCACATGTTTATAAAAATATGCCGTTTAGACCCTTAGAGGATTTAGTGCCCATTACTCAAACCACTTCGATTGTTTTTGCTCTGGTCGCCAACCCCCAACTTCCTTTCAAAAATGCCAATGATCTTATTTCATTTTCTAAAAAAAATGAGCGTCCTTTAAACTTTAGTTCAGCTGGTGTTGGTAATCTAGGACATTTAGCTGCTGAATTATTTTCTGCGAATGCAAATATTAAATTCACTCATATTCCTGCTCGTGGAGATGCTGCTGGTATGCTTGACGTGATGGGTGGACATACTGATTTAATGTTTGTACCTTTGGCCTCTGCCATCAGTCATATTAGGTCCGGCAAATTAAATTTATTAGCGATTGCATCACCTGTGCGAGTACAGCAGTTTCCCGATGTGCCAACCCTAGTAGAGCTTGGTTTCCCGGAAGTTGTGATTCAGGGTTGGACTGGATTAGTAGCTCCAAGCGCAACACCACTACCCGTGATCAATGATCTTCATCGAGCGGTTCAACAAATACTTTCGGACAATGCAATTAGGCAGTCCATTTTTCAGCAGGGTATGGAAACTATAGGTTCCAGTTCCAATGACTTTAAGCAATTTATGAAAATGGAGTCCATTAAATGGGGAAATCTGATTCAGCAGTCTGGCTTGAAATTAAATGATTAAAAAAACCTAAAAATTGCAGTTTGTATTTCTTTAAAGAGTTTTTCTTTTCAATTTAGAAGGTGATATTACTCGACCGGTCTTGATGGTTTAATGGTGCTTGCATCCAATTGAATGAAAAAGAATATTGGATTGTGCTGTTTAGGCTGTGAAATGATGATGAGAACTCCTAAGTCTAAAAGAGACTAAAGGTTTCTAATTCGTAGAATGAGAAGTCTGTATCACCTGAGACATACTTTACCGATGAAGGCATATGGTGAGGAGGGCTAACCTATGCCATGGAATGAAAACCCGAAAATGGATGAACAGCTTAAAATTTTCTCTCATGTCATACCATTTAAAAATAACAACCTAGCTCGTTATTTTTAGTCAAGTTATTGAACATCAATTAAAGGGTCAAAATGTTGCGCACCACTCTAATTTTTTTTTTCTTTAGTCGGATTTTTTGCGCAAGCTCAAAGTAAACTACCGACCTTAGAGCCGCAAGAATTTCGTGTTACTTTGTTAGGGACTGGAAGTCCAACGCCGTCCATGGCACGTTTTGGTCCAGGTGTCTTGATACAAGCGGGCGGAAAACATTTGTTAATTGACAGTGGTCGTGGAACAACTCAGCGTATTTGGCAATTGGGTATTAAGCTGGGCTTGATCGATGCAGTTTTTATCACACACCTTCATTCTGATCATGTGGTGGGGCTACCCGACATATGGCTTACAGGATGGTTAGAGACTAACTACGCACAGCGAAATGGTCCCTTTGTTATTTATGGGCCTAAGGGTAGTCAACAATTAATGAATGGCTTGGAACAAGCCTATGAGTGGGATATCAAAGCAAGAATCGCTGATCAAGCACTCAAACCAGAAAACATCAAATCAGTCGTCACTGAAGTTAATGCGGGTGTTGTCTATAAAAAAGATGGTCTCACGGTGACCGCCATTGAAGTCGATCATGGTGACTTACTAAAACCTGCGTTTGGATACCGTATTGATTATGACAATCGATCGGTCACAATCTCTGGCGATACACGTTATAGTGAAAACCTGATCAAATACTCCATGGGTTCTAATTTGATCATTCACCAAGTAGCTGCAGCAAAAGAAGCTTTACTAAAAAATCCAGCGATTAAAGTAATCTTAGATCACCACACTTCTCCAGAGGAGGCTGGTACTCTTTTTAGTAAAGTTAAACCTCAACTTGCAGTTTTTTATCACTTTGTGTTGCTCGGAGGTCCTGGCATACCCGCGGTCACTGAAAAAGAAGTGTTTGATAGGGCAAGAAAAACCTACTCTGGGCCATTGGTGATTGGCGAAGATTTGATGACGTTTCAGATTGAAAAAGACCAAGTTATTCAAAAGTAATGCAAATACTGTTAACAATTCATGAATTTTAAATTGATTGCAATTTCCCACGCATGACTCCAGAAATGCAAAAAGGCTTCTAATCGTTAAATTAGAAGCCTTTAATTGGTTGCGGGGATAGGATTTGAACCTATGACCTTCGGGTTATGAGCCCGACGAGCTGCCAGACTGCTCCACCCCGCGTCTGTTCTGTACTAAGAGATAAACTATAACACGTTTAACAGGGAATAGCAAACCCTTTGAAAATTTATGTTATTGACGGGTGCTTAATAGGCTGTTGTTGAATCACTAATTGTGGAAATGGAATCTCAATATCTTCTTGTTCAAAAGCTAACTTCAGCCTGCCTTGAAACTCTCTTTTAACCAACATTTGAGAGTTAGTGTCAACCTTGATTCTGCATCTGACTACAATGGATGAGTCTCCAAAGTTCTCAAGTCCTGCAATTTCGAGATCATCTAAAATATGACTCATAAACCTAGGGTCTTCGCGCAGTTCCTTTGCTACTTTTTTAAGCGTGCTATTTAAGTGATTTAAGTCCGTCTTGTAGGCAACACAGACATCCATGACTGCATAAATAAAGTTCCTTGAGCGGTTGGTAACTACGGAAATGGCATTATTGGGCACAAAATGTACCACGCCCTCATAATTCCTGAGTCGAATATACCGAAGCGTAACCTCTTCGACAGTACCAATTTTCCCAGCTATCTCAACAATGTCACCTTGCCGAATTTGATTCTCCAGCAACATCACAAATCCTGTGAAGTAATCTTTAACTAAGGATTGGGCACCAAAACCAATTGCTACTCCAGCAACACCAGCAGTAGCAAGTAAAGGGGCTACAGGTACGCCTAAAGAAGAGAGAGTCGTGGTTACGGTCAATGAAAAGATTACTACGGAGGTTACATAACGAATCACTCTAGATAAAGTTTTGATTCTTTTTGCTTCATCCTCCGAAGTATGCTCTGTCATTTTGATTTCAATATCCCGAATGACCGCTTTAGCAATGCGTGAAATGAACCAAGCGACAAATAAGATAATCGTTATGTCAAAAACGATTACAAGAAAATCTAACCAATCAACGTAATCATCTAAATTAAATTTTTTGAGCAAGGCAATGAATGGGTTTTTCATGATTTTTTTCTGAGGGTAATAACATATTCTAGTTTAGTTTCAAGTATTATTTATTGATTAGTCCTCATCCAATCAAACGAACAAAATCAATGAATAATGGAAGCCTTCGCTACGGAATTGACCTTGGTAATAAAGTGGTCTTGGTAGATACGGGTTTCGTTCGCCCTCAATTTGATGCGGCTTACATTATTTCGCAAAGAGCACCTTCTGGTGATCGACTAGCCATTATTGACACGGGAACTAATTTTTCAGTTCCTAGGATCTTAGCAACGATTAAAGATTTAGGATGTCATTATGAACAAGTGAGTTACATTATTTTGACGCATGTTCATTTGGATCACGCGGGTGGAGCAGGCTTACTCATGCAATATTGTCCAAATGCCAAACTTGTGGTTCATCCAAGAGGTGTTCGTCATATGATAGACCCTCGTGCACTTCGCGCTAGCGCCGTTTCTGCTTATGGTGAAAGTCAGGTGAATCAAGACTATGGCAAATTAGTGCCGATCCATCCTAAAAAAATTCTTGAAGTTGGTGATGGTACTTTAATTAATCTTGCCGGAAGAATCTTAACTATTTTAGAAACTCCTGGTCATGCGAAACATCATATTTGTATTTGGGATGAGCTCACTCAAGGAGTTTTTACTGGGGATACGTTTGGTTTATCTTATCGAGAATTAGATACTTCCCAAGGTCCCTTTATTTTGCCTGCTACAACCCCAAGTCAATTCGACCCCAAAGCACTAAGAATGTCTCTCAAAAAAATCATGGCTTTGAGACCAGATTGTCTTTATTTAACTCATTTTGGGCGCGTAGGGCCAGTAGCTAGAATGTATGAGGGCATGTTAAAGATGCTCGATGAAGTGGAGAGCTTGGGAAAAAAACTGAAAACAGCCGAAAGTCGTCATGACTTTTTAAAAGAGGGCTTACTGAATATCTACCTTCAGGCCCTCAGAAATCATGGTTCACAACTCGGTGATTTCAAGATTCAAGAATTGCTGGAATTAGACATCGAGCAAAATGCACTAGGAATGGGTTCATGGATGGGTAAACCATTAGAAATTTAATGTATCAGTAGTTTTAAAGGTATATAATTTTTACCAATGGATCACCAACAAGGTACAAAATGTCCTTAAGTAACCCCCAGTTTTCAGAATCAAAGATTCTTCGCCCGATTAACCTTGAATCTCATACCCACCATTCCCGTGGTAATACCTCAACCTTGATGTTGGCCGCCATTGGGATCGTTTTTGGTGACATTGGCACTAGTCCTTTGTACGCATTAAAAGAGTGTTTTAGTCCCGAACATGGCATTCCTTTTTCACCGGAGGCAGTCTTCGGTGTCATTTCGATGGTCTTTTGGGCTTTTTTGGTTGTAGTGTCACTCAAGTATGTGATGTTCGTTATGCGGGCCAATAATAATGGTGAGGGAGGAATTTTAGCCCTGATGGCGCTTGCACTTCGAACAGCTCCAGTAGGCTCAAAGAGAGCTAGTGCAATCATCATGCTTGGAGTTTTTGGTGCCTGTATGTTTTATGGTGACGCCGTAATTACTCCGGCAATTTCAGTACTTTCGGCTGTTGAAGGGATTGAAGTTGTATCTGAAGAATTTAAACCTTATGTGATCCCCATCACATTAGTCATCTTGATCTTACTTTTCTTTATTCAAAAGAAGGGTACGTCAACCGTAGGGATTTTGTTTGGCCCCATCATGGTGGTTTGGTTTGTTGTGCTTGGCTTGATGGGTATTTATAACATTATCGATAACCCTCAGATTATTAGTGCAATCAATCCCTTACATGCAGTTAGTTTCTTATTGGAGCATTCTCTTCAAGCATTTATTGTGCTGGGAGCGGTCTTTTTGGTGCTGACGGGGGCTGAGGCCCTGTATGCTGACATGGGGCATTTTGGTGTGAAACCCATTCGATACGCTTGGTTTTTTATAGCAATGCCATGCTTGCTATTGAATTATTTTGGACAAGGGGCAATGTTGTTAGACCGCCCCGAGGCAATTAGTAACCCTTTTTTCTTGATGGTGCCCGAGGCCTTTACTCTGACTTTAGTGATTTTGGCTACCTTTGCAACAGTGATAGCATCACAAGCCGTGATTTCAGGCGCTTATTCGATGACAAGTCAGGCAATTTTGTTAGGCTTTGTGCCTAGAATGAGGATTTTTTATACTTCGGCAAAAGAAGTAGGTCAGATTTACATGCCAGCAATTAATTGGATGTTGTTAGTGATTGTGATCTGTGTAGTCGTTTCTTTTAAGAGTTCGGCTAATCTCGCCGCGGCCTACGGTATTGCCGTCACGACCACCATGATCATTACGACCATCTTATCTGCAATTGTAATGAGCTTTGTCTGGCGTTGGAATCCGGTATTGATTTTTGTAATTATTGGACTTTTTATCACCGTTGACTTTGCCTTCTTCGCAGCTAATTTGTTGAAAATTGCCGAAGGAGGCTGGTTCCCCTTAACCCTTGGTGCAGTTTGTTTTGTTTTGCTGATGACATGGTACTTAGGTCGGAAGCTATTAAGAGAAAAAGCGATTGAGAATGGTATCCCATTGCTTGGCTTCATCGATTCCTTAAAAAACCATCCTCCACTTCGAGTAGAAGGAACTGCCGTTTTCTTAACCGCTCACGTTGATTATGTGCCAGTTGCCATGCTTCATAATTTAAAACATAACAAAATATTGCATGAGCGCGTCATTTTTTTAAAGGTAAGTATTTGGGATGTCCCTTTTGTTGAAGAGGAAAAGAGAATTACCTTTAAAGATCTTGGCAGTGAAATGTATTTAGTCCGTGCTATTTACGGCTTTAAAGAAACGCCAGATGTCTTGCATGTGATTGATGATTTAAAGGCTTATGGAATTGAGTGTGACAGCATGGATACCTCATTTTTCTTGGCTAGGGACTCCGTCATTCCATCAGCTATTCCTGGAATGGCAATTTGGCGTGAAAAAGTTTTTGCTTGGATGTATCAAAATGCCGCTAAGCCCTCAGATTTTTACCAGATTCCAACCAATCGAGTGGTGGAACTTGGCGCCAAAATTGAGATCTAAAAAAAGCACTAGGTATTCGCCTAGTGCTTTTAAGTGATTTGCATTAAAACTGAGATTGCTTTAAAACGCAGAAATTCCTGTGATTGCTCTGCCTAAAATTAGCGCATGAATGTCATGAGTTCCTTCATAGGTGTTGACAACTTCTAAGTTCAATAAATGTCGAATCACATCATACTCTTCGGAGATACCATTACCGCCAAGCATATCCCGAGCCATTCTAGCGATTTCTAGCGCTTTCCCAGTTGAGTTACGTTTCATGATGGAGGTGATCTCAGGACAATCAATACCTTCTTCCTTCATTCTTCCAAGTCGTAATGCTCCTTGGAGGGCGAGGCTAATTTCGGCAAGCATATCGGCCAATTTCTTCTGAATCAACTGATTAGAAGCTAATGGACGATTAAATTGTTTACGATCTAAAGTATATTGGCGAGCAATTCGCATACATTCCTCGGCAGCACCCATTGCACCCCAAGCAATTCCGTACCTCGCTGAATTCAAACAAGTAAAAGGGCCTTTTAAGCCAGATACCTTAGGTAATTCGTTTTCTGCAGGAACAAACACTTGATCCATAAATACTTGGCCCGTTGTCGAAGCACGTAGCCCCATTTTGCCGTGCATGATAGGAGCAGACAGGCCTTTCATGTTTTTCTCTAAAATATAGCCACGAATGACACCTTCGTCATTTTTTGCCCAAATAACAAAAACGTCAGCGAAAGGTGCATTGGAAATCCAAATTTTTGAGCCGGTCAGTTCAAAACCACCTGGGACAGACTTTGCTCTAGTAACCATGCTGCCAGGATCAGAGCCATGATCTGGCTCAGTTAGTCCAAAACAGCCGATATAGTGACCGCTGGCAAGTTTGGGTAGATATTTTTGCTTTTGCTCTTCTGAACCAAATTCGTTAATCGGTAACATCACAAGTGATGACTGCACAGATAGCATCGAGCGATAACCGGAGTCAACCCGTTCAACTTCTCTAGCAATTACTCCATATGAAACATATCCCAGTCCAGCACCACCGTATTCACTGGGGATTGTGCAGCCTAAAAAACCTAGCTCACCCATTTCCCGAAAGATGGCTGGGTCGGTAACTTCGTTATGAAAAGACTCACGAATTCTCGGTAGCAATCGTTCTTGACTGTATTGACGAGCAGCATCAGTAATCATGCGCTCTTCCATGGTTAATTGTTGTGCAATTAAAAGAGGGTCGTCCCACTGAAATCTTGTTTTATTTGACATAATCTATATAAGATAAAAAAATGATATTCGTATTAGTTTAGACTAAATTTAAAAAGATGATTAAAGAAAAAAACTCTAGCTTGGCTTTTCCTTTAGAAGCCTCACCTGCAAAAAGGTCGTTTAAATATTACGATTTAATGTTGGTCGGGTTTGTTACCGTTTTACTTTGCTCTAATCTCATCGGAGCGGGTAAAGCAGCACAAATTGAATTACCAATATTAGGAACGATGGTTTTCGGTGCGGGGATCTTGTTTTTCCCTATATCTTATGCATTTGGCGATATTCTGACGGAAGTGTATGGTTATGCCTATGATCGGCGTGCTGTATGGTGTGGCTTTGCAGCCCTCATTTTTGCTGCGCTGATGTCTCAGGTTGTGATTCATCTTGATCCAGCACCTGGTGAATATAACCAACATTTACAAGAGGGACTTGAGTCTGTTTTTGGTAATACTTGGCGGATTGTCTTTGGCTCTATTGTGGCCTTTTGGTCAGGCAGTTTAGTGAATGCTTATGTGTTGGCCAAGATGAAGATTTATTTCAATGGTAGACACCTTTGGTTTCGGATGATTGGATCTACAGCCCTTGGCGAACTAGTGGATTCGAGTCTGTTTTATATGCTTGCGTTTTACGCGATTTGGCCGACAGAACAGGTCATCAAAGTCGCCATCGTCCAATATATTTTGAAAACCTCCTGGGAAATCTTGGCTGTTCCTGTAACTTACAAGATTGTGGCTTTTTTAAAGCAAAAAGAGAATGAGGATTATTTCGATCACCAAACTAACTTTAACCCATTTAAGCTTAAAGTGTAGTCTCTTAATCTTGTGAGTTCAATTCAAAGCGGCTGTAATCATCTTGTCCAAGCGCCTTGACCAAAAACGGTAGACATTCTGCCAATTGCTCTTTTAGTTGCCATGGTGGATTGATTACCCACATACCACTTGCCGCCAATCCCTCGGTCAGTATTTGGCTTTTAATCTGTAATTCAGCTTGTAAGTAAGGTAATTGGTGGTCTTCACAAAATTGTGCAAGTTGCTGGGGGAGCTCAGTAGCATCACGTCGTTGTTGGATCGGATACCATATAAAATAAGCGCCCGTAGCAAATCTTTTAATTGATTCTCCAAGTGCTGTTAGTACCAATTGATAGTCATCTTTATTTTCATAGGATGGATCAATTAAACAAAGACCTCTTCTGGTTGGTGGTGGGAGATAGGCTTTCAATTGAGTAAAGCCATCTTTTTGATTGATTTGAACTGATTTTTTTGGACGATAGTTTTCTTGAGAAACTGCAATGTTTTCAACCAAAAAAGGAAAGTCGGTAGAGTGTAATTCCATTAACTTTAATTGGTCCTGTTTTCTCATCACCTGAAGCATCAATTGAGAAGATCCTGGATAGGTTTTGATTGATTTAGGTGGGTTGAGTAAAGCGATTTGTGCGAAATAATCACTGACAGACTCTGGTATCGCGTTTGGATGTTCTGAGCAATAAGTACTCAATCGTAAAACACCTTCATTTGCCTCAGCACTTTTTAAAGCATATTCCCCATCCAAGCTATAAATGCCGGCACCTGCATGAGTATCAATGAGACAGATACCGGTCTCTTTTTTTTGTAATAACTTGAGGCCGAACAATAAAGTAATGTGTTTAAGCACATCTGCGTGATTTCCTGCATGAAAGGCATGACGATAACTAAACATGATTTTTTAATAAGCGCTGATGTTTGAAATAGAAAATAAAGTAAATAATAAAATTTACCGTTAAAAAGAGAGCCGTCAGATATTGGACCGGTTGGTTGATTGCAAAATCAAGTTTTTGATTTAACAAAATATAAAGGTTAACTAGGCTCATCAGATTCACGATAAGGGAAGCCTTCGAATAAGTTTTAAATTTTGTGGCTGCCATTCTATTGATGAAGCTTGTACCCATTAAGCCGCAAAAAATTCCGAAAGAAGCGCCAATTAAAACATCCGATGGCCAATGGGCTCCAACGGCAATTCTGGAAAGGCCAGTTCCTATCGCCAAGAACCAAAGTAAATGAACATATTTACGATTTTGCCTTGAGATCGTAAAAATGATGGACGTACAGATAGCAAAGGCAGTCATGGTATGGCCAGAGGGCATTGCCGAGTGAAGCAGTGGAGATTCAATGATGTGAAAGCTAGCTTGGTCAAGGACAAAAGCAGGTCTTGGGGTATCAAAAAAAGATTTGGCTAGGTTAGAAACAATGCCAGTGATGATTCCAGAAAGAAGAGCGGAAAAAATCACTCTCGGCGCTACATAGATCACTGGTAATAAAATTACAAAAATAAACCAACCGTTACCACCTAAAGACAGGGTAGTCCAAAATAAATCGGGCAAAACAGAAAATTGTTGATTTAAAAATAAAAAGACATCAGTAGTCCAATTGTTCTGGTACAAGATGACCCAAATGAACAAGGGTAAAGAAATTAAATACCAAGCCGAAAAAGGAATTTTTTCCTTGATTGCATGCGTATGTTCTGGAGGCTTATTCAAAGTTAACTACAACCTCATTGGTAGGAGAGTTTAATAGTTTCTCCATCGCGTTAATTACTTGTGGTACTTTGATTGCCTGCATACAAACATTATCCAGGCATGGCGTCTTACGATGGTTCGCAGCACTAACACATGGCGAGCAGGCTAGTCCTGCAAAAATTGGAATAGAATTTCCTAAAGAGCCATAAAGTGCAGGAGTTTCTGGTCCAAACAAGACAATCGTTGCGAGCGGCGTAATTGAAGAAAAATGTCCTGGCCCAGAGTCATTTGTCACCATGATGTCAGCTAATTGATACAAGGCTGGTAATTCTGTGAACTTTACTTGACCAGCAAAGTTAATGACATTGGTACAGTTAGCACCATCCATGACATTTTGGGCATATTGTCGCTCTTCTGGAGAACCCGTTATCAGGAAAATTGCACTAGGCCATTTCTCTGCGGCTTGAGTAATTAGTTCAGAAAAGCGAGCAGGTGCCCAACGCCTCTGCGGCAACAAATCACTCGCGTTTGGATTAATAAGAATCAGGGGGTTGGGGAAACTCTTTTTTAACTCATCATCGATTGAAGACTCATTCAAACAATTTAAGATCTTTTCTCTGACATGGTCTCGTTGATCATCGCTTACTTGAGCTTGAGCTAAAACAATGTCTTCGTCTTTAATTAGTGTTTTACTAAAGGGAATTTCCAGCTCTTGACTAAATGCCGCATGGACGAGTGACATAAAGTTTTTTGAAATATGGATATGCGGGTTATAGTGAACTGCATGCGTTAACATTTTTCCACGCCATAGACCTTCACCATGATAGATGTGGTAACCAACCCTGCGTTGAGCAAGGGAGCAGCCTGTCAATAGTGCAGTAAAACGCGAGAATAACTCTAGGTCAATAACCGTGTCTATTTTTAATTGATGAATCTGCCACAATACTTTGACTGTACTCACTATTAGAGGAAGAAGGCCACTCGCATCAATAGTTAATATTCGATGATTAGGAACGGTATTTAAGAGTTCGAGACTAATTCGATTGCTCTTAAAAATGAGGAAATAGACTTCTGCGCCTCGTTTAATCGTTTCTCTCATTGCTGGGTCAACAAGAATCGCACTCCCCATTTCGGATAGTTCAATAAATAAAACTTTCTTTGGGGATAAATTGCTTTTGCCCAGCTGGTAACGAAACCAGTCAAAAAGAATCACAAAGGGACTTAAGATGGCGCACAAAGGAACACCAGCAAGGTGGTCAATACGACGCATAGTATCTACACGAATAGTCATAAGGATATTATCTCAGGTGGAGTTTTTTTTACTACTAATCTGAATAAACCTGGAAGAAAAGTAATGAGTGTAATCAGACCATACAAAAGGGAACTTAGAATCACTAGACTAGTATCAAGATGCCATAAACCTAGGATACTGGCTAAAGAGGTTTCTCTTAAACCCCATCCTGAAATACTAATCGGTAAAATCATTAAGATACTAATTGCTGGAATTCCAATCAATAAAGATTCAATGGGGGCATCAACATGACAAGCTTTAAGACATCCCCAATAAGCTGCCAGCGTTAAAGCATGAATGAGGACCGCAAAAGGAATTTGGACAATGATGTTAGGCCAACCCCATGCATTCATCGTGGCTTGCATTCCATGATGAATTTGTAGTCGCTCCAATGTCTTTTGAATGAGTGTTCTACTAGCTTTAAAGTGAAGTAGGAAAGAGATAAAGCCAGCACCTGAAATCATCACACCAACTAATATCCAACCCGTCGTACCAAGCCAATCATTGAAAATATAACCACCAAGTCCGAGACCAATCGCTCCTAAAATACTGTTTCCAGCAAAACCTAAAGAGCGATCCAAGGCTACATTGTAAAAGGCGGATTTTAGGTTGGGTGTCTGGCTAGTCTGCAGAGAGAGATTGCTCTCGGTATGCTGAAGGGCACTGATGGCACGGTAACTATCACCCCCTAGAGTCGTGGGTAATCCTTGATTAATGAGCCCACCAGAGAAATACCATCTTACATATTCAATTAAAGGGTTTGAGAAACCACCCGCTTGCATAATTTTCCCCCAACGTAATCCAGATGTTGCATTACTAACCCATAGCAACAGGAGCGTTAAGAAAAGCCATTCGAACTGAATAGTCGGTAGCGCCCTTTGAATACTTTGCCAATCGATGAGTGTGAAGGCTCTGAGTAAAAGAAGTAGCGAAATAACGACTCTTAGCCAAGAGAAGAATTTTTGCTGCCAAGTTCTAGTGATAGGTTTCGTCAAAATGATAAATTAAATCGATTGATATAGAGCAATGATAAATGGTTAAAACGTTAAATTTGCATCATTTTATTGTTTTTACTTCTGATTCAGAAATAATTGGTTCTGCGATTGGCTCTATAGAAGGATTTAATGTTGGCGAGGTCTGTACTCCAAAGTCAAAGTCATTTCTTTGTGAACTAAATGATCCTTGCCAGTCTTTGCACAACAAAAAATCAAATTGAGAGATGTCTCGACCGAAATGATGAACCACCATAGTATCTATTTTTTCGCAACTCTGAAAGCCTGTATCTCCAACCGGTGGTACAAAGGACATTTGAGACCAATTGAGCAGTAATGCATTAGAACCAATTGGTAAATCTCCAAACCATAAATCAAATTGATCGGTACGTTCATCTAAAACATGAACCGGTAGAGGCTTCGCATACCAGGCGAGCCTACTGCCTAAGGTCCAGTTTTGAACTACCAGATGTTCAATTTGATTGATTTTAGCGAGGGAAAGCATTTTTTCACCAGCATCTGACCAACCGTATAAATCTGCAATTGGGTTTTTCTTGCCAAGTGGGTCTTGCATTGCTACTTGAGGAATGCCGCCACTTAATAATAAGGAAAACCCAAGTAAGCAGATAGAGAGTTGGATGATCAGAAAGAGCCGTATCCAGAATTTTTTCCCCATTCCCCAGGCATTCGCAAGCCCAATGCCGGCAATTGGCGTGAGGGCAATCCAAGCTGGCGTAGTCCAGTGCGGTAAGCTAGAGCCACCGCCTGAAAAATATAAAAAAATACAAAATGGAATAATAAAAAACAACAATAATGGTGTCGGTGTGTTGAGGTGTCGACGATAGGTCCAAGTTATACCTAAAAGACCCAAAATACCAAAGCAAACGATTTGATTTAGTAGAAATATCGGGAGTCGTTTGAATTTCCACTCTCCACCCGTACCATGATTAAATTGGTAAGTAAATGAAATCCACTCATGTTCCATATTCCAAAAAATAATGGGCGACGTCAAGAGGGCTGCAATGAGGATGCTAATCCAAAATCCGGGGCGCTTAAACATCTTCACGCCATGCCAAATCATTAAACAAATTGGAATTGCTAGGGCGAAAAATAGGGATGTGTATTTGGTGAGTGCTGCAAGACCCAAAACAAGCCCTAAGCCAATCCAAAGTAATGTGTCACGAGGGTATCGTTGACTGATCTGCAGGTGGAGCTTCACCGTCAACCACATCATCATAGGAACGATTAACATGAGTAGCGTATCGGGTAGAAGTCCTACCGCTAAGACGTGGATAAGAGGGGAGCTGACCACGCATAAAGCTGACCAGATGGGGGCAGATTTAAAGTGAATATCACCAGAAAAATAAAAAAAGGTATCTAAGATCAGTCGTGTTAACGACATTGTCACTAACAGACTGAAGAGCCAAAGAAGCTCTGGAATGAGCAGTCGAATAAATCCTACTGAAAATTGCAGATAAATTGGTAGTGCTTGGACCCAACCAACTAGGGGGGGGTGATCAAAGTAACTCCAGTCTAAATGCAGTCCATAGAGCGCGTAATGCGCTTCATCGACTGAAAAATCTAGATAAAACCCAAAAAAAAGATGAATGAAAAAGGAGATTGCAATGGAGAAAATGGAAAGTCTCATCCAGAATGGACTTAACATAGTGGCTGGTCCTGATTGAAAGGTGTGAGGTTTTGGGCTATTAGTGAATCTTCCAAAAAGTTATCTTTTCTAAAGGTTAAGACGAGCGTGTCACGCCAAGTTCTTTCGGGATGAAGTCTGTCGAGGGGTTGTATGGGGGTGGTTTCGTGTAAAACTTTTAAATCATCAAGAATTAATAGTGTCCAAGACTCTTCCAAGGTAAAGCGTTCTCCATGGGGACCATCGGCAGAAAAGACCCGTGATTCACCACCTTTGACTGAGTGGCGGTCCACTAAAAGAACGGCTACAAAATGAACGCCGTCGCGATGTGCGCCCTCTGGAGTGGGTCTGCCAATGCCGTTTGCCGTATCAATCCTAAATTGATGAACTTCGGTAAACCAACGATTGGGTTCCAGTACTTGATTAGTTTGAGATGATTCTATTTGGTCAAATAACTGTGTAAGAGAACTTAATAAATTGTGTAAGGGTGTGCTTTTTAGAAAATTCGTGGAACATTCAGTAAACCAACGTTGCATGCCACCATGGAGGGCATTATAAGAAATAGGTTGGAAATGCGGGCGATAGCTAACGGATTTAACTTCTTGATTACAAACAATCACACTGGCATGCTTACGTTTACGATACGTACCACCATCTTTTAAATATTGATCAGACTCCAGTGTGGCCCATTCTGGTTTTAAATCGTCCCATTGAGTCTCCTTAGTGTGTGAAAAAGAATAAAAATCCTGATTTTTTAGAAGTGCAAAACCTCTTTGTAAAAGAGTGTCAGTTAATTCTGTTAGAGGGGTATAGGGAGGTTTAAAAGACGTCATGCCAACAGTTCAAGAATTTGCTATTAATGGTGCATCAAGGTTAAGTGAGATTGAATCGTGAGTTTGAATCGAATTTCAGTCAAAGTTTTGGATGGGTTCAGTACTTTGCTAGTAAAACAATCCGAAAGTCGGATGAATGATGAGCAATTGCTTCAGTCAAAACAACTCATTCTCAAGGCTATAAACCCTCAATCATATCAGTTTTTGATGGTTTTTTAGGATTTAAGGATATCTCTACCGAATCTTCATCTTTGAAAATGAGAGCTGATATTTTTTAATTAGCCAACTGAGAAAGCGATAGCCTAGAAGTGTGCCGATAATACCGACATAAATTTTGACTGTAAATAAATTGTTTTTAGCGGCTTTATGCAGCCAGTAATGAAGGGGCGCTAAGATTGCTATCAGATAAATTAATTGGTGAAGCTTCTGCCATTTCCTGCCCAAGAGTCGTTGCATGCGATGGGTTGAGGTAGAAGCTAGTGGAATCAAGAGTAAAAATGCCGCTAAACCAACTGTAATGTAGGTTCTTTTATAAAAATCAGGAATAATTTCTGAAAACTCTAATTGGTGGTCTAGCACCAACCAAGTAAGAAAATGCAGTAGTGAATAGGCAAAGCAAGTCAATCCTAAAGGTCTTCGGTAGAGGACCAAGTAATTCATATTCGATAATTTTCTAATCGGTGTGACTGCTAATGTACAACACAAGAAAACAATAGCCCAAGTACCGGTATAACGTGTAATGAACTCAATCGGATTAGCCGTTAAAGAATTAGTAAAACCGAGTCCTAGTAATCGAAGAAACGGAAAAGCACAAAAAAGGTAGATGGCATACCGGCCATATTCTTTAATAGTACTTTTTAAGGTCCATACCTGCATACATTGATCCTACTTGCTCCGTGTAACCATTAAACATGAGGGTTTTGCGTTTTGGACCAAAAAATCCTTTTTCATCGCCAATTTTTCTCTCTGTTGCTTGAGACCAGCGGGGGTGGTCCACCTCAGGATTTACGTTGGAGTAAAAACCGTACTCTCCAGGGTTGGCTAACCACCAGCTATTGGCGGGCTGTTTTTCAACTAAACGAATTTTTACAATCGACTTTGCGCTTTTAAAACCATATTTCCAAGGTACAACGAGTCTTACTGGCGCACCATTTTGTTTAGGTAACACCTCTCCGTAAAGTCCAAGGGTGAGAAGGGTTAGTGGATGCATCGCCTCATCTAGTCTCAAGCCCTCTACGTAGGGCCAATGTAGTACCTCACTACCAAGGCCAGTCATTTGTTTTTTATCAGCAAGTGAAATAAACTCCACGAATTTTGCCGAGCCTTGAGGCTCGACTTGCTTAATTAGGTTGGCTAGTGAGTAGCCTAACCATGGAATGACCATTGACCATCCCTCAACACAACGCATCCGATAAACACGCTCCTCGATGGGAGCTAGTTTTAATAAATCGGACAAATCGAAAACCTTTGGTTTATTGACTAGTCCCTCAACACTGATTTTCCACGGAGTAGTTTGCAAACTTTTTGCGTTTTGTTTAGGATCACTTTTATCCATCCCAAATTCATAAAAATTGTTGTAACTTGTCACATCCTCATAACTGGTTTTTTTATCCAACACCGATAAGGCCGGATTCGGGATACTACTCAGTTTATTACCAGGGGTTTGGGCAAATGCTTGCCGAGTAAACCAATCTCCCATCGAGGCACCGACGCTACTAACCGCGGCGACTTTCATTAATTGGCGACGATGATCAAAAAAAGTTTTATCTGTGATCTCACTAGGGAGAATTAAAGAGGAAGAGGGGGTGTTTTTCATTGGATAAGCTGACCATTCATTGAGAGGGAAAGTTTGCATTAACGAAATTAACGATTAATCCCTTTATACTAACATTCCAATTAAACTTGTGTTTGTTGCATTCACTTTTAGATAATTTAGTAAAACCCTAACGAATAAAAATTAATTATGAGCCTACTTTTTTCAGAGTTTTCCCTCCCAGCCCCCAATGGTGGTTTTACCTTAGCAAATAGAGCGATGATTGCGCCCATGTGTCAGTATTCGGCAATTGATGGTTTAGCAAATGATTGGCACCTATTTCATTGGACTAACCTGCTGAATAGTGGTGCATCAGCCTTGATTATTGAAGCAACTGGTGTTACTGCCGATGGCAGAATCACTCCACATTGCCTAGGTTTGTATAACGATGCTTGTGAGACTGCAATTACAGATCGTCTTCATCGGGCAAAAGCATTAGCACCAGCTGTAAAAGTGGGGATTCAGTTATGTCATGCGGGCAGAAAAGCCTCTAGTGCAGCTCCTTGGGAGGGTGGTGCGCTCATTGAACCAAGTCAACCGAATGGATGGCCAACTAGAGCACCTTCCGCTATTCCACAGAACCCTGGTGAAGTGCTTCCTATTGCGCTAGATCAAGCCGGTCTCGAAGAGATTAAAGCTGCATTTGTGCAAGCTGCCATTAGAGCAGAAAGAATTGGCGTCGATTTTATTGAAATCCATGGTGCTCATGGTTATTTAATTCATCAGTTTTTATCACCCGTTGCCAATCAAAGAACCGATGAATACGGTGGTTCATCAGAAAATAGAATGCGTTTCCCAATAGAAATTTTTGCGGCTATTCGTAATGTCTACAAGGGTGTTCTAGGCATTCGACTATCTGCCAGTGATTGGGTTACCGATGGTTGGACACCTGAAGAAACTGTAATTTTGTGTAATGCCTTAAAGGCCTATGACGTGTCTTATATTCACGTTTCTAGTGGTGGCGTATCCAATGCTCAAAAAATCACGATTAAACCAGGCTATCAGGTTGATTTTGCGCAAAAAGTAAAGGCAGAAACAGGTTTACCTACGATTGCGGTTGGCTTGATTACTGAGCCAACTCAGGCTGAAGAGATTCTTCAGCAAGGTCAGGCTGATTTAATTGCCCTAGCGAGAGCATTCTTATATAAGCCACGTTGGGTTTGGGAAGCCGCCGCAGCCCTTGGTGGGCAAGTGGAAGCAGCTCCGCAATATTGGAGATGTTTGCCTAGGGAGCACCAAAATGTGTTTAAAACACTCAAAATAGGTCAACGTTAAGTTGCTGGAGCACCAATTTCTTCAATAATTTTTTTGCTCCTGTAATGGCAAACTAAAAATATCTTAACAATTTCATGAATTCTCTATTAAGATGATTCGTGACACTAGATTTTTTTAAAAAATTATTGAGGTTAAACGTGCTCCATATATTGAAGCTTGACGTTAGTGGTATTCCTCAGAGTTGGATTCATGCTGAAGATGCCACTAAACACTATGCAGAAGGTAGTATTGCTTGGACTTTAGGGCCACCCATCGCTGTCATGCGAGGAGGCATTTCTCGTCTCACAGGGCAGCAATCGGTGATTGAATTGCACTCCATTATTGCCACGAAGGGCAGTTCTCGCATTAATCTCTTTGAAGTCATTCCCGCCATTACGAAAGTAAAGCTTTATAAACGAGATCAAGGAATGTGTGCCTACTGCGCAAGTGTCGTTTATGAGACCGATGCGGAGGCGGAACATATTGTGCCGGCCTCGAAAGGCGGACATTATTCTTGGATGAATTTAGTGATTGCTTGTCGAGCCTGTAACCAAAAAAAGGGCAATCGCCTACCAGAAAATGCTGGAATGTCCTTAATGTATGCACCTTATATTCCTAGCCTCTATGAGGATATGATTCTCAAAGGTAGAAATATACTGGCAGATCAAATGGAGTTTTTAGCGGCTAATTTGCCAAAAAATAGTCGTTTATTGAATGCGAGACCCGATGAGTCTGATTAATTAATCGTTGACGGATCCAATGAAGTGATTTAGATTTTTTTAAGAGGTTGGTGTTCTACTAATTCGTTTAGGTATCGATGCATCGAGTTTCCTTCTCGTTGCAGGAAATCTTCAATGGCATTCGCAAAACGATCATCGACTAAATAGTGCATCGAATAGAGGTTGACAGGTAATAGTCCTCGGTGAATCTTATGTTCACCTTGAGCGCCACCTTCGAAAACACTAATTTTCTCAGCTATACAAAATTCAATGGTTTGGTAGTAAGCAGTTTCAAAGTGTAAATTACTTACATACTCTGTGCTTCCCCAGTATCTGCCATAGGCTCTCTCCAATTTTTCACGGTTTCTAAAGAGCAGGGAACTTGCAATCCGACGATTATTTTTGATGGCAAAGATGATGTGGATGTACTCTTGCATCGATTGACCAATCAACTCAAAAAATGATCGTGTCAAATAGGGGGCATTACCATGATTAATGTAATTAGATTCATAAAAAGTATAAAAATCATCCCAATCTTTGCTATCTAGTGTTGCGCCAGGTTTGTGTTCAAAGGATACGCCAGCGTCTAATACACTTTGACGTTCTCGCAGAATATTATTTCTTCTTTTTTTATTGAGGGTATACACAAACTCATTGAAATCTTGAAGTTGTTCATTGGGTCTATCTAAGGACTGATTTTGCCAATGAAACTGAATGGATTCTCGCCGTAAAAAATTGAATTTTTTTAGAAGTTCCTCTGTTCCAATCAGTGGAAAAAGCAGATGCATTGAAGAAATTTTTTGCTCTTTAATCCATGCCAATGCACTGGCAATGATCATCTCTTGTGCCTGCTGATGACTGCCAATTAGGCGTGAGCCTCCCACGGGCGTAAAAGGGATGGCACTCAAGAGTTTTGGGTAGTATTCCAAGCCATTTTGTTGGTAAGCATTAGCCCAGGCCCAGTCAAACACGTACTCGCCGTAGGAATGTTTTTTCAAATATGCGGGCATAGCACAGAGTAATGCCCCATTCTGGCGGCTTCTAACAGTAAAATGACAAGGTTGCCAACCCGTTTTTACCGAAACGCTTTCACTGATTTCCAGAGCCGCCAAATATTCATGTCGAATGAATGGTGAGGCGTCTGGGTCAGTGATTAATTGATTCCACTCCACAGCCGGAATGTCTCTGATGCTGTGGTGTACTTCAGTGTAAAACAAGGATTCAATTGATTCCAATTAATGATTTTCTGGAGATACGCCTGTTGCGATTAGAAATCTAGAAACCATGTTGTAGGTTGCAACAACGGCTACCATTTCAACGGTTTCTTGATTGCCAAGGGTCTTTTGTAGGCGTTCCATGACTTCGACTGGAACTTCAATATGTCTAGTCATTGCAACCGTCAAAGCAATTACATCTAGCTCGGTTGCATCAAATAAGCTGGTATTGAATGCGGCTGTGTCAATTTTTCTCAATTCGTCTACTTGAGCTTGAGTGCCACCAGCTTTTAGCAATTCAGGCGCATGATGAATAAACTCGTACTCAGCACGATTTAAAATGGCAACACCACACATACCAATTTCTTTGTATTTATCGTCGAGTGTAAGGTTTTCACGAATTTCTTTTAAATGAGCATTCCATCCTCTAATCAAGGCTGGGCTGTTCAGCAGCATTCTGTCCAAATTAAGCAAAGTACCGCCGCGACGTGCGCGTACAGCATCGACAATTTCTTTTGGCTCTACTAGGTCAATCGGTAAATAAGGAATAATTTGTTTTGTCATAATGGTAATTAGTAAGAATAAGTTGTCTGAATAAATGTTTTTTTACTTTAACAATTTTAACCACTTTATGGCTAAAGGAAGTAATGAGTGAGATCCCAACTGATTTGATCGTTCGTAAAGGCGAAATGATCTGCCTTTTAGAGGCTTTACCAAGTCATCAAGCAAGGCGTTTTCAGATTCGTTGTTCTGACATATTGCCTTTTGTAGGGATGAATGCTGATCCTGAAGATTACTTACCTGCATTTGTGCTTCGTAAAGATGAACACATTGTTGCTTATTTAAATCGTTGTGCACATTTACCCATGGAAATGGACTGGAATCCGGGGATTTTTTTTGATGAGGATTTTTCGCACATTGTGTGCTCTACTCATTATGCTTTGTATGAAATCGATACCGGTATCTGTGTTCACGGCCCTTGTCCTAAGGGGGCAAAATTGATTCCCTTAAGGGTTCAGGTTGAGGCAGAAAAGATTATGTTTATGGGGAGCTGATCAATCACTAAACATTATTCTTCAACCTCGTCTTCATCAACCAGTGGAGATTGTTTCATGTTCTCAAGAGCTTTAAGAATTTGAAATATTTCTCGAAAAGCTTTAGGAGGTTTGTTGTCAGCTTTTTCTTTTCTAGCATTCCTAATCAGCGTTCTTAAGTTTTGTAAGTCACTATTGGGATTCTCATTGATTAACTGGGTTAGTCTGGCATCATGAGCAAGTAAATCATCTCTCAAGCGTTCTAAATGATGAAATTTAGCAATTTCTACCTTGTTTACGCCTTTAATTGCCTCTAAGCGTGCTTCGATAGCAGCAATTTCTTCTTCATCCAAAGCCCTCATTAACTTACCCAAAAAAAGCTTATGACGCTTAATCGCACCAAAAGACCTGATTTTTTCCGTTTCTAGAAGTTTCTCTTTCATTTTTTCATCAACGGGCAAGGACTTAATTTGTTCACTACTCAACTCAGATAGCGTTTTTGCTAAATCTTGTCTGGCTAACATTTGCCGTTTAATTTCTGATTTACTTGGACCGTAGTCCTCATCATCATATTCATCGGTCATGTTGTTATGGCTATTTTGCATCTTGAGTTAGTCTATTTTTCAGGTTAGGAAGAGCATGATACGCTAATTTGAGCAGCCCAGTCTGGTGGTAGGCGTGCAAACTCAGAAAACTCTGGCTGTTCATCAAATGGTTTTTTTAGGCAAGTCTGCAATTTTTCAAGAAGACTAAAATCACCCTGTTCGGCTTTTTCTATCACTTCTTGCGCAAGATATTGACGTAAGATATATTTTGGATTGTGGCGGCGCATCTGCGCAGCGATTGTACTAGCTTGTTCACTGGGAATATAACTCAGGTATTTTTGTAACCAACGGTCAAAGCCTTGATGGTCGAGGAACAAATCTTTGACAACACTAATTGTTTGAATGGAAGGCCGGTCAACCACATTACATAGTGCACGGAAAAAGAAGGTGTAGTCCACTTTGTTTCGGTCTAACAGTAAAACTAGTTCTTCCACTAGCGCATTTTCAACTTGCGGCAAACCAAGTTTTAAGCGCATAGCTTCCTGATAGAATTGCTCATACTTTTTCGGAAAGGCAAAAAGTATTTCCTTTAAAATTTCGACTTTAGCATCAATTACAGCTTCATCATCACTAGCGGCAATGAGAGGTAGAAGTGCCTCAGCTAAGCGTACTAAATTCCAGTGAAAAACATTGGGTTGATTGAGGTAAGAATACCTACCAGCACTATCGCTGTGGTTGCAGATAAACTTTAAATCCGTGGCATCTATAAAACTAAATGGACCGTAATCTAAGCTAAGGCCAATAATCGACATATTGTCTGTATTTAAAACACCATGGCAAAATCCAACTGCTTGCCATTTAGCTACTAAATCGGCACTTTTGCTGATCACCTCTTTGAGTAACTCTAAATAGGGATCCTCCCCATCTTTGAGATGCGGATATTGTGTTTCAATGACAAAGTCTGCTAACTGAGCAAGTTGATCATATTGTTGATTCGATGCAAAGTGTTCAAAGTGTCCAAACCGTATGAACGAGGGTGCAACTCGAGTGACAACTGAGGCAGTTTCTAATTTTTCACGAAGTACTGGTGCGGTAGAGTGGGTAATAGCAAGCGCTCTCGTCGTGGGAATACCTAAACCGGCCATGGCTTCTGAACATAAAAACTCTCGAATCGATGATCTCAAGACAGCACGACCATCTCCCATTCTTGAATAGGGTGTTTTACCAGCACCTTTTAATTGAATTTCGAACGTTTGATCATCATGCTGCACTGTACCGAGATGAATCGCTCTACCATCACCTAATTGACCAGCCCATACGCCAAATTGATGGCCGGAGTAAATCGTTGAATAAGCTGGTTTATTTTCTAAAACGGCATTACCTGAGAGTATTTTTAAGTTCTGCTCATCCTGTTCCCAATCAGGCGACAGGCCAATCAGTTTTGAGACCTCTGCTGAGGTGGATCCCCAAAACTGATCCGGTAAAGGAGTTGGCTTTAACTGAGTAAAAAATGCATTACCAAGTTGCAAGAACCCGTCCTGCCAATTCAATGAATCGATTGATTTCGTCATGCCTTATTCAACTTTGCCAATTTTTTTCACGATATCAGACATTTTTTTTGCATCATTGTCCCAATACTTTTGAAATTCTGGCGCGTCCAGGAATTGGATTGGTGAACCGGCACCTTCTAAAACCATCTTCACTTTTTCATCATTTACAGCCGCTTTCGAAGCTGCGCGAAGTTTCTCGACAATTGGCAGTGGAGTATCTTTTGGTACAAATAATCCAGACCATTGTGCAAATTCAACTTTTTCACCAAGTTCCTTAAAACTAGGAACATCGGGGAGGCTGGCAAGGCGGCCATCACCCCAATGTGCCAGTGCTCTAACTTTGCCCCCCTTGATATGCTGAACAATAGAAGCTGGTCCAGTAGCAATAGCATCTACCTGACCACCCAATAATGCGACAATCGCAGGACCAGCGCCGGTATAAGGAATATGGGCCATTTCAAATTGATTATTTAATTTAATCATTTCCATCGGAATATGCATTGTGCCGTAATTACCTGAAGATCCGAAGTTGAATTTTCCTGGGGTTTTCTTCATGCCAGCGACAAACTCAGCATAGTTCTTCCAAGGACTATCTGCTCTTACTACAAGGACGGTCGGATCTGCGGTGAAGCGGGCAATGGGTGCAAATTGATTCGTGCGATAGGAAATTTCTTTACCTAAAATTTTGTCAGCTTCAGGAATAATTGAAATTGAAGAAAGTGTCATTAGTATTGTGTAACCATCAGGCTTTGCTTTAGACACGGCCGCCATACCGACTCCGCCACCAGCACCAGCTTTATTTTCAATAATAACGGGTTGACCTAATTGTCGGCCTAAGGCTTCGGCGATCGGTCTACCAACGGTATCAGCTACTCCGCCGGGAGGAAATGGTACGACCATCGTGATTGGTCGAGTCGGCCATATTTCTTGAGCCTGAATGCAACCACTATTGAGCGTTATCAAAGAGAGTAAAAGTCCAACAAAAACCATTGGAAAATAGAGGAAGTTTTGTTTCTTCAATAAATGTCTTATCATGTTTAGTCTCCTTTTAAATTTAACGCTTTCAATCTGCCTATTGTAAATCCTTCGATCGATTAAAGCGCTGATGTTAAGGTTTTGAAAACATTTTTAAGATGATGGGTTGCCATTTGAACAGCTATATTCCTAAAGTTTTGTCCATCGCTGGGTCCGATAGTAGCGGCGGCGCAGGAATTCAAGCGGATTTGAAAACCATCACCTCTTTAGGTTGTTATGGGATGACAGTGATAACCGCTGTGACTGCTCAAAATACCTTAGGGGTTGATCAAATTGAACAACTTTCAGAGAACCTGGTGAGTTCTCAATTTAGAGCCATAGAGAATGATTTCCGAATTGATGCGTTAAAAATCGGGATGATTGGTAACACCCATACCGTTCAACTGTTGAGTCAGTTGTTGGGGCCTCTTCGACAAAACATTGTGTTAGATCCAGTCATGGTTGCAAGCTCTGGCGCCATCCTCGGAGAGGGCAATATTCAAGATGCGATTGCTAATTTATTATTCCCCATTAGCCGCTTAATCACGCCCAATTTAATCGAAGCAAAGGCCTTTTTAAATGTTAGCGATATTCAAGCGAGTGAGATGATAGATGCTGCTCATGCATTATTAAAACTTGGTGCTAAAGCAGTCTTGTTAAAGGGTGGGCATTTATCTAACGATCTATTAAAGGATGTCCTAGTCGAGAAAATTGGTCAACAGACAGTTGTTACAGAGTTTCATCATCCACGGATCAGCACCAAAAATACTCATGGTACGGGTTGTACATTATCTAGTGCAATTGCCTGTGGACTAGCCCTCAAAATGCCATTACAAGATGCGGTAGCACAAGGGGTTGAATATACTCAGAGGGCTATCATCGCTGCTAGTCGAGTAGCCAAACAGGAACTTGGGACAGGACATGGCTCTTTATGGCATGCATTTAAGCAATATCCCATTGACTAAATGTCGACTTGAGTCGTCTGTATCTTTGCTTGTAGTTGGCTAATTGCCGCTCGATAATCCGGTGCATTAATGACCGATCGAACCATTGCTACTGAACCTACCCGACACTTTAATACAGCGTCTAAATTAGTTTCATCGACTCCACCAATCCCTACCAAGGGATAAGAGCCTACTAGTTTTGTATAGAAATCTAATCTTGCTAATCCCTGAGGGGCGGTTGGCATAATTTTTAAATTCGTTGGAAAAATAGCGCCAAGGGCAATATAACTAGGTGAAATTTGATCAGCTCGCTGCATTTCAGCCACGCCGTGAGTGCTAATGCCTAAGCGCAGACCATTTGTTTTGATCACATTAAAATCGGCTGTATCTAAGTCCTCTTGTCCTAAATGAACCCCATATGCCCCAAATTCTATGGCGAGTTCCCAAAAATCATTAATGAAGAGTTGACCTGGAAATTCCTTGGCAATTTCAACGGCCTTTTTTACTTCTTGTCGAATCGCATGATGATTGTCCGATTTGAAGCGTAATTGCACTGTGGGGACACCTGCGATGAAGAGTTTTTCAATCCAATCTGCAGTTGGTGCAACCACATAAAGGCCTAATTTTTTAGGGCAAGTTGGGAATGAGGTTTCGGAATTTGGTCCTTTAATCTGAAATAAATCCGGGGTCACTGGCCAATCCAAATGATTGAATTGATCGATCAATGGATTGTTTTTTTGCCAAGCTTGGGCAATGGCCTCCGCATCAATTTCAATGAAGCCTAACTCGATACAAGCCTCTTTTACAATTTGGTAAACGGGATTCGTATCTGAAAAATTACAAAATGTGTGGTGTTCTCGTTGCTCAATTTGAAGAGGGTGATATTGCGCAATAAGTTGATCACGTATTGTGAGGTAAGGTTTAGGGAGTTGTGAATTTAATTTTGATGCCAAAATGGAATTCCTACGTTAGGTGTACTCGCTTGCGCTTGCTCGAGTTGTGGCATTGCTCCTGCTAAATAGCCACTTCTTCCTGCCTTCACTGCACTTGCGAAGGCAGATGCCATTTTGATGGGATCATGCGCAAGTGCCACTGCCGTATTGAGTAAAACGGCATCAAATCCCCACTCTAATACGGTTGTGGCATGAGAGGGCAAACCAATACCAGCATCAACAATCATAGGTACAGAAATTCTTTCGCGTAATAATTGCAATGCGTAAGGATTGATTGGACCTTTACCCGTTCCAATCGGGGCTGCCCAAGGCATAATCGCTTGGCAACCAACATCTACGAGTCGTTGACAGAGAATTAAGTCTTCCGTGCAATAAGGTAGGACTTTAAACCCATCTTTAATCAATCGCTCAGCGGTAGGGACTAAGTTTAGGGTATCTGGTTGCAGGGTGTAATCATCACCGATGAGTTCTAATTTAATCCAATCTGTCTCAAAAACTTCCCGTGCCATGTGGGCGATTTGAAACACTTCATCTGGGCGATGACAGCCTGCAGTATTTGGTAGGATCGGGACCTGTAGTTTCTTTAATATTTCCCAGAAACCACTTGATATAGGTTCTGGATTCGCCCCTTGCCTTCGTAATGAAGCAGTCACCATGGCTGGCTGACTTTCTAAAATACAACTTTCTAAAATGCTTGGGGACGGATAGCGCGAAGTGCCAAGCAATAATCTCGAAGAAAATTGTTGGCCATATAACTCTAGATAATCAGGCTGATCAATGGTCATTTTTTAACCTCCTGTAACGGGAGAAATCACTTCTATCTTGTCACCTTCAGCGACTGGTGTCGAATCATAGGCACTTTTAGGAATAAAGGTACCATTTTGGGCAATCCCAAAAGGGCGCTTAGGGCTAATTTCAGCCAATAATTCCTGCAGATGTTTTGCTGAGGTTTGGAACGGTTTCAGGTTAATGATTACTTGCATGGGGTAAGGATGACTCTATAGAAAATTGTTGTGCTAAATTAGATTGATCGGTCAGTATCATCTCCATGGCTGCATCTAAAAGGGCCGGGGAAATCATAAAACCATGACGATATAGACCATTAATCGAAATAATCCGTTCATTAGTTTTGAGGATGATGGGAGCGTTATTCGGTAAGCTTGGGCGACACTGGGCGTTCATCTCTAAAATACGTCCTTCAGCAAAACCACTATGTAGCGAATACGCTGCACTTAGCAATTCAAGGGCAGAACGGACGCTTACTTCTGACATATCTTCAGATTCAATTTCTGTTGCGCCAATGACGTACACATCGTTATCTTTTGGGGCAATGTAGATTGGGTAGCGTGGATGGAGTAAGCGAATAGGTCGCTGCAGTTTTACTTCAGGAGCATAGACTCTAATAACTTCCCCTCGGACGCCTCTGAGCGGAGTGATCGATTGTTTGGAGCCTAAACCACGACAATCAATGATTTTAAAGTGACTTGACTCTGGAAAGTCGCTTAACTCTCTGGGGGAGTACCAATAAAATTGAGCCCCATAAAGTTGGGCATCTATTAACAAGGCATCTAATAATTCTCGATTATCAAGTTGTCCTTCATGAGGTAAATACAAAGCCTCACGAAAACGATGATCCAATTGATTTTCTAATAGGTTTAATTTTTCATGGGTAATTTTTTCATGCTGAAATTGTGCTGGAAAAATTTTTTGAGTTTTATTTAATTGTGAATAAAAATGTTTTCCCAATGATTGATCTTGGGCATGCCAGACAATCAAACTACCATTTTGTTGAAAAAATACTGGCTTGGATAAACCTTTAATTAATTCCGGCCATCGATTTAAGCTGTACAGTCCCATCTCAATAATATTATTTTCGGTGGCGACCGACTCGGCTAAAGGCGCAAGCATCGCTGCTGCCGTATAGGCGGCAGAATCTTTAACCTCTGAACCGCCTTGATCATAAACACTAACGCGAAAGCCTTCTTTAGCGCAGGCAAGGGCAATGAGTCGCCCCATGAGCCCTGCACCGAGAATAATGACTTGTTTTTTAGTCACTTGGATTCAATCAATTGAGAAGGTGTTCAACGTAAAAATTTATTGATAGATTTGACTGCCTTTTTTTCTAAATTCAATTGATTTTTCTTCCATACCCTGACGAGGGTTTTTGTCTAACTGACTTGCATAATCTCTAACTTCTTGCGTGATTTTCATCGAGCAGAATTTAGGTCCACACATCGAACAAAAATGCGCAATCTTGGCGCCATCTGCCGGAAGAGTGGCGTCATGATAATCACGCGCGCGCTCTGGATCAAGGCCTAAATTAAATTGATCTTCCCAACGAAATTCGAAGCGTGCTTTCGATAGAGCGTTATCTCTTAACTGAGCACCCGGCAAGCCTTTGGCCAAATCAGCACCATGGGCAGCAATCTTATAAGTAATGATACCCACACGCACATCTTCTTTATCAGGTAAGCCTAAATGTTCCTTAGGCGTTACGTAACACAACATAGCGGTGCCGTACCAACCAATTTGTGCAGCACCAATTCCACTAGTAATATGGTCGTAACCAGGCGCAATATCAGTGATTAGCGGTCCAAGTGTGTAAAAAGGAGCTTCTAAACAATGATCTAACTCTTCTGTCATGTTTTCTTCGATTCTTTGCATCGGTACATGACCCGGTCCTTCAATCATGACTTGGACATCATGTTGCCATGCAATTTTGGTGAGTTCACCTAGGGTGTGTAATTCACCAAATTGAGCGGCATCATTTGAGTCAGCAATACAACCCGGACGAAGACCATCACCCAAACTAAAAGAAACATCATAAGCCTTCATGATTTCACAAATTTCATTAAAGTGGGTATATAAAAAATTCTCTTGATGATGGGCGAGACACCATTTCGCCATAATCGATCCACCACGTGACACAATTCCAGTAATCCGATCGGCTGTCAGTGGAACATAGCGCAGCAATACACCCGCATGGATTGTAAAGTAGTCTACACCTTGTTCAGCTTGTTCAATCAGGGTGTCCCTGAAAATTTCCCAAGTTAAGTTCTCCGCTATACCACCCACTTTATCCAAGGCTTGATAAATTGGCACAGTACCAATTGGTACTGGTGAGTTACGAATAATCCACTCTCTAGTTTCGTGAATATGCTCACCAGTGGATAAGTCCATAATCGTGTCTGCACCCCAACGAATAGACCAAATCATTTTTTCAACTTCTTCGTTGATTGATGATGTTACGGCAGAGTTACCTAAGTTGCCATTGATTTTTACCCTAAAATTACGACCAATAATCATTGGTTCTACTTCAGGATGATTGATATTCGCAGGAATAATTGCTCTTCCAGCTGCAATTTCTTGTCTTACAAATTCTGGGGTTACTTCCTCTGGTAGGTTCGCCCCACGAGAAGTGCCCGGATGCTGTTTCAGTAATTTTTGATAAGCGGGATCTTTTTTAAGCTCTTGTAAACCAAGAGACTCGCGAAGTGCAACATACTCCATTTCAGGGGTAATAATGCCTTGTTTAGCATAGTACATTTGAGATACATTTTTATTCTGTTGTGCTACCCGAGGGGCTGCTATATGCTCAAACCTTAAATGGGCTGTTGCCGGATCATTGGCTCTAGCGATTCCATATGTTGAAGATGGTCCAGATAATAGTTCCGTATCATTACGCTCTTCAATCCACTCTTTTCTCAACTTCGGTAATCCTTTACCTAAATGAATAAAGACATCGGGATCACTATAAGGGCCAGAAGTATCGTATACAGGAATAGGGGGATTGTTAAATAAAGTGCCTTCAGCAGTTTTAGTGGGCGTCTGCTCGATTAATCGATAAGGCGCTTTGATATCAGGTCGACTGCCAATCAGAAATGATTTAGTAGACGCTGGGTAAGCGAACTTTTGCCCAAGCTCTTTTTCAAGATGGTCAATCGTTAGGGTGTTTTTAGATTTGTCTTTTGTGCCAGTACTCATCGTTCATCTCCATTGAAATCGGTTAGGAATGAACAGTGATACTGGTTTTGAAAACTCCCCACGCAAGTATTATCAAGATCGGGTTAAGGGTATTTCTCAGCCAATCGAATCCTTCGATAGCACCCCTGTTTCATTCAACTATCAATTTACCATAATTCCTCGATGAAAGAGAGATTACTCGAGAAAACGGCAATTATTTTACTGGGGGAGTTGCTCTATATTTGCCTTGCATATCGTACATCCAACCAGGATACTCAATCGGTAAAGTACTCACCTCGTTTAAACAGCTCAACTCTTCTTGGCTTAGTTTTAATTCCGAAGCTAGTAAATTGTCATTCAATTGATCAATTCGCTTGGCACCAATAATCACACTAGTAACCTCTTGTTTCGAGAGTAACCAGGCTAAAGCCACCCTAGCTACAGAAACGCCATGGTTTTTAGCAATCGGCTCCATCGCTTCAATACATGCATATGCACGTTCGCGATGAATCGGTGGAAAGTCAAAATCGTTCCTTCTGGAGTTTTCCGGAAGAGGGCTATTGTTTTTGAATTTTCCTGACAAAAATCCACCAGCTAAGGGGCTCCATACTAGGAGTCCTAGTTTCTGATCATTCAGCAAGGGGAATATTTCACGTTCAATATCTCGCCCAGCGATGGTGTAATGCGATTGAGAGCTAATTACCGAAGCGTAGTTCTTTTCTTTTGAAATGGCTAATGCCTTCATCATATGCCAAGCAGTCATGTTACACAGGCCAATATATCGAATTTTTCCCATTCGAACTAAATCGTTTAAAGCACTTAGCGATTCTTCTAGTGGCGTAAGTGGGTCAAAACCATGGAATTGGTACAAATCAATATGGTCTAGTTGGAGTCTTTTTAAAGAGGCGTCAACTTCGTTAAAAATATGGTGCCGAGATTGTCCACGACCATTCGGGGTTTCGTTCATTGGGCCCGTTGATTTAGTGGCAACAATTAATTGATCTCTAGGAATTCCAGTATCTTTAATGGCTTGACCTAGTAGGCTTTCTGATTCACCAAATGAATAGACGTTAGCAGTATCAATAAAGTTTACGCCTTGATCAAAAGAGGTTTTAACAATTTGGTTAACATCCATCTGGCCTAGACCGCCCATGACAGACCAAAAACCTTGATTTCCAAATGTCATCGTACCTAAGCATATTTCTGAAACATATAACCCTGTTGGGCCAAGTAATCTATAGCGCATTGATTGACTCCTGATATTAATTATTAATGAGTTGGAATTTTTAATTCAATAAATTTATTTGAATTATAGTTCTTAGCATATTCAATAAATTCTAATGCAGGTATGGGTTTACTGAATAAATATCCTTGAAACTGGTTGCAATCTAAGGATCTTAATAGGTTAAATTGTCCTTCTGTTTCAACACCTTCAGCCGTCACTTTTAACCCTAAGGATTGTCCAAGAGAAATAATCGTTCTTGCAATGGCCGTATCGTGTTTATTGCTTGGTAAATCTTGTACGAATGACTGATCAATTTTTAATTCGTCTAAGGAAAGTCGTTTGAGATAATTTAGGGTGGAGAATCCAGTACCAAAATCGTCCAAAGCAATTTTTATGCCGAATGATTTGAGAATTTTTAATTTCTTTTCTAAATCCTCAAAATCTGAAACCATAATCGATTCCGTTAACTCCAAATTCAACTTTTCTGGGCTAGTTTCAAACCTCTCCATTGGATCAAAAACTGACGATAGAAAATCCTGAGAACTAAATTGACTGGTACTGACATTGACGGACATCACGAGATGATTCATCTCTTTGATTTCAGACCAGATTTTTAAATAGTAGGCTGCTTTTAGCAAAACCCAATTACCTAGTTCCCTAATGAGAGCATTTTGCTCTGCTATAGGAATAAACACGCCTGGAGGAATAGTGCCCATATCTTTGGTATTCCAACGCATCAAAGCTTCAGCACCAATTAGTTCAAGTGATAAATCAAACTGCGGTTGGAAAAATAATTCAAACTCATCATTGATGATGGCTAGTTTTAAACGATCTGCAATTGCAGCCCGATCTAAAACTATTTGTTGCATATCGGTATTAAAAACAGTGAAGTTATTTTTCCCAGTTGCTTTCGATTGATACATCGCAATATCGGCTTGTCTAAGCACATCATCTGGAGTTGTGGGAACTTTACCAAAAATTGTTATGCCAATACTTGCACTTGTTCGATAGGTTGAATCCTTGAGATTAAATTCTTCGCTTAAAACTTTATTAATTTTTTTGGCAATAAACTCGGTGTTTGCTGATACCTCTGAAATGTTGGTGCCGATATTTGACAGAAGAACCACAAATTCATCTCCACCTAGCCTAGCTACCGTATCATCTTCTCGGGTACATTTTTTTAGTCGTTTTGAAACTTGAATGAGTAGGTCATCACCACGTTCATGGCCAAAGGTGTCATTCAATTCTTTGAAATTATCTAAATCAATGAGCATTAAGGCATAGAAACCTGCGCTGCGTTTTGACGATTGGATCGTGCTCGATAATCGATCATTAAATAATTGACGATTTGCAAGTCCCGTTAGACCATCAAAATAGGCAAGCTTTTTAATGTTTTCTAATGCCAGTTTGCTGCTTGTAACATCTCTTTGCACACTCATCCAATGAGTTACAGTTTGATTTTCATCTTTGATCGGAGATATTGTCAGGTCTCCCCAAAACGAGTCGCCATTTGCTTTGTAGTTGAGGATTTCTACTCGAATTGCCTCCTGATTAGAGAGACTTTTATGAATTCGTTCGATTTCAATTTGCGCAGTTTTTTTACCTTGTAAGAATCTTGGATTCTTACCAATAACATCAACTGCTTTAAAGCCAGTTTGTTTTTCAAAGCTCTCGTTAACATATAAAATCTTATGATTCTTACCTGTTTCATCGCCCAAATCTGTAATCATTACCATATCGCTCACTTGTGATAGTGATGTTTCAAGTAATAAAACCTTTTGATCTTGTTGTTTTGATTCTGAAATATCTTGAATGCTACCTATAAAGTGAGCTTGATTAGAAAGGTTTTCAGGTATCCAACATCCTGATATTTTTACCCAAGTAAATTCCTTTGAATTTTTTAAGTTAGTTCGGCAGTTTAAGGTTATTTTTTCAGAGGATACTTTTGAAGTACCAATCAGCTCGGAGAGTTTTTTTGCATCCGTTAAAGTAAGTAAAGATTGAATTTTAGAAAGTGAGTTACGCATTTCTTGATTTGCATAAACAAGAAAATCTTCGATTACTTCAGATGTTTCAATCATTGAGTAATCAGTACTTAATTTAAAGTATCCAATTCTTGCGACCCTTTGTGAAATTAATAACTGTTCGGTATTTTTCGATAATTTCTCTTCAATCTCACTGCGTCTAACAAAAGTTAAAGCGATTTGCTTTACTTCAAATGTGTCAAAAGGTTTTTTTAAGATTAAAAAGCGGTCATTCGTCGGCAATGCTGCGTGAATATCTTCCCAGGAAATGTCAGAGTGTGCTGTACATAAAACAATATTTAAATTCTCTTGAACTTTCCAAATTTCTTGGATGGTTTTAAGTCCATTCCAACCATTTGGCATACGCATATCAACAAAAGTGATTAAATAGGGATTGTTTTCTTGAGATGCTTTTGTGACCATCTCCAGACCAGTTTGGCCATTAATTGCAAAGTCAACTTGATATTGAATATTCGATGTCTGGGTTTTAGCTTCACCAAATAGATTAAATACCAATTGATCTAATTGCTGATTACTTTCTGACTTGTTGTCCAACACTTTAATGAAATCTTCATAAATCATTTCATTGTCATCAATTACAAGAACACGAAATACTTTTTTGACATTTGCTTGAAAATTATTCATTTAGTTTTACTATTATTTTGTGGAAGCGTTAAAGTAAACTCTGCACCTTGGTTAATTCCTAGGCTAGTTACCTCTAGTTTGCCTCCCACTTCTTCGGCTGCAAGTGCGCTAGAGTGGAGTCCGTATCCATGTCCGGATGGTTTTGTTGTAAAACCATAAGTGAATATTTTATTGAGAAACTCTTGATCAATACCAGATCCGTTGTCTAGTACTTTAATAGAGATGTTGTTTTCTTGAAGCTCAGATCGAATCGTGATCTTTTTGTCATCTTGGTTACAAAATAATAAAGCGTCTTTAGCATTTAAGACTAGATTAAGAATAATTTGGGATAACTTGACTCGGTCGCCAACCCAGGTAATATTAGGTGCATATTCTATGATGAGTTGAATACTGGTTTTAATCAAGCCTGGTGAAGCGATGAGGAGGGTGCTGTCAATGACCTCGCTTAATAAATAGGGCTCTTGAATACCTAACTCTTCCCCTTCATCGATATCTTTTAGTTTATATCGACTGATAATTTCATTAATGTGTTGGATTGATTCAATCACATTATGAGTTTCTTTAGAAATAATGATGTGATTTTTCTGCCATTGCTGAGTCATTTGATGAATGAATTCTGGAACTTGTTTTCCTTTTTCATCATTAGTAAGGAAGTCTAATAAATTACCTTTATTTTGAATCAATAATTCATTTAATTTGGGTAGATTTTTGATTGGTGTATTTGCCAATCTTTCTTTTAATAATCCCACGGAAATGTTCAAGCTATTAAGGACATTCCCAACGTTATGTAACATACTATTTACAACCTCTAATTTACCGGCGCGGTGGGAAATGAGTGCAATATTTGAATTAATTCGTAGTAACTCTTGTTGAGCTAATTTTCTTTCAACAATTTCATTGGTCAGTGCGTTGGTTCTTTCTTTGACCCTCAACTCTAATTCCTCTTTCGATTTAAAAAGTTCTTTTTCATATTCTTTTCGAATAGTTAATGGTGGATTCAAGTACGAAGTGCAACACGTTTTAAGGACTGCATAAATACTTCGTTGGGTGTTTTAAATCCTAATCTTTTTCTTGGTCGGTTATTTAA
>NZ_FWXJ01000015.1 GCF_900176405.1 Polynucleobacter kasalickyi
AAAAGTTAAAGGGATTGAGTCCGGTTAATTACCGAAATCAATCCCTTCTGCTATCCTAATTAAACTGTCCAACTTTTATGGGTCAGTTCAGAAGGTGGTTTTAGTGTTTCTTGGTGGCCCGGGGCGGAATCGAACCAGGCCCTCAGGAGATCTAATCCTACCTCTAGACTACTTCCAGCTAAGGTTCAATTTCTTATGCGAAGCGGCGCAATCTCTTAAATAAAGATTAATGAGGCTTTGGTAAGGAATGCCCACCTCTTCTGAAATTGTCTTAAAGTAACTCACCGAATCCTCATCTAAACGAATCGTAATAGGCTTCTTTAACATTGAAGCATATGGGTTTTTTCGGGCATTAGAAAAATCATATTCTTTACGCATATGTCACCTTTAATCAGCTATCACTATTAATCTCTACTAAATGTAATTTAAAGTTTTTTAGGCCACATTCTTGACGTGTGAAATACTCGCAATATTTCCACATTTCCGTCCTTAATACGGTACGGGACAATATACGGATATCCAAAAATAACCAATTCCCTAGTTCCTGGGACTCTACCGGCTCTGCCAAGCTCTGGATATTGAGCTAATTTATTAACACTTTCAATGGTATGAATAAAAAATTCTCTAGCTACTTTAGGGTTATCATCCGCAATATACTCTGTAGCGTCATTTAGGTTTTTGGCGGCATTACGTAACCACTTAACCTGCATGCTTTTTCACTAACTTAGCAAACTCTTTCTCTGAAATGAAGTCTTGGTTGTCCGCCTCTTTTAAGGCGGCCTTAATTTCATTAACCTGCCAAGCTTCAACTTCTAAATAGCGCTCTATTGCCTCTGAAGCTAAAAAAGATTTTGTGCGTTGAGTGGCCTCTGCCAATTTATCTAGCATTGACTTTGTTTTATTGCTAACCCGTAAGGTTAAAACCGAAGTTTCCATAATATTTTCCCTAAAGAATACTTTGTATACATTATATACGAACAGGGCTGAGGATGTCTAATCCAGTCCTTTGCCTTTATTAACAGATTCCCCCATAATCAAGAATCACAAGGGGACAATATGAATACAAAAAGATCACTACTTTTTACAATGGGAGCTGGAATTGTTTCTTCAGCCTTTGCCCAATCTACATCTTCAACCCCACCCAAACAAAAAGGGCCCTTGGTATGGCTAGATATGGATCAGGCAGAACTTGATGCCTCTTATGATCAAAGTGTTTATGCTCCAAATATTAGGCAAATTCAAAGTCGATATGCCTCCAATAGCGATATCACTCGTAGCCGTCTAGGTAATCCAAAACGATTTGCTTATGGGCCAACCCCAATAGAGGGTCTTGATGTTTATCTCTGCGATCGTCCCAAAGCACCTATTAATATTTTTATTCATGGTGGAGCATGGCGTTCTGGATTAGCCAAAAACTTTGGTTTTAAAGCTGAGACTTTTGTAAATGCTGGCGCTCATTTTGTGGTGCCTGATTTTATTAACGCTTTTGAATCTGGTGGCGATTTAATGCCCATGATCGATCAAGTAAGACGTGCTGTAGCATGGGTTTATAAAAACGCTTCAAGCTTTAATGGTGACCCCAATAAGATCTATCTATCCGGACATTCCTCTGGAGGTCATTTAGCCGGTGTAACCCTAGTCACAAATTGGGAAAAAAATTATGACTTACCAATGAATATCATTAAAGGTGGTCTTTTGTGTAGTGGGATGTATGATTTAAAACCTGCCCGCCTGTCAGCCAGAAGTTCATATGTAAAATTTACTGACAGCATGGAAGATGCCCTAAGCACCCAAAGACATCTTGAGTTTTTAAATACTCCAATCATCGTTGCTCATGGCAGTCTAGAAACTCCTGATTTTCAAAGACAAAGCAGAGACTTTGCTAAAGCAGTTAAGGACGTGGGTAAACCTGTTGACTATATAGTTGGTCAAAACTATAACCATTTTGAGATGCCTGAAACAATAGCTAATCCATATGGCATTTTAGGTAAGTTAGTTTTGAAACAAATGAAGCTTATTTAATCTGTCCTTTTAAAGGACATTTCTTAATAGGGATATCCAAGACTTATGGCGTCTAACCGATCCAAGCCGTAAAAGAAAATGCCCCGCACGAAGCAGGGCATTATTTGATTTTGGTGGCCCGGGGCGGAATCGAACCACCGACACAAGGATTTTCAATCCTCTGCTCTACCGACTGAGCTACCAGGCCATAATCAAATATTATAACCGAAGTTCTACAAGAGATAAAGAAGTCTGTTAATCAGACTCTTCAACTCAGTTGCAAAACCACTCCATACACTTTATCTTCCGTTAATTTAAAGTGAATCTAAATTAGATTGGGGTTGAACACATGGCGGTAACTCTTGATGGCTCTTCATTAGGGGAGTAGAGGGTATTACCTTCCAAATAGGGCGTAAATCGTTCGCTACCAAATTGATAATCTGCTCCCAGACGTGAAAATGCAGACTGTGCAGCAGCGGTCGCAAAAATTCCGGTGTTCGTAAAAGAATAGCCTAGACCGGCATTACCCAAGAGATTACGACTTCCACCAACATAGCTTAATTTCACGCTATCAAGGCTAACATCTTTTTTAATGAGAAGTCTGATATTAAAATCAGCGCCACTAACAGCATTATCAGAATTAACATTCAATGATCGAGCACCAAAAATGATATCCGGCACAAATCCATTACTTCCATTGAGTTGCCAAGATAAGCCAGCATAAATACGATTATCCGTTCGGCTTGAAGAGCTATAGGTATCTGTACAACTTGGTGGGGGGATTGCAACTGCACTTTGAGTAACCATAGCGCCTAATGTTGCGAGAGACATCATTAACAAATACTTTTTCATTTTAACCTTTCAAGTTGTAAGAAATTTTCTTTACACAATCCAGATTAACTACTGTGTTTTACATCATAACAAGAATAGTCAACTTAAAGTAAGTAATTAAAAAATTTAAAACTGATGCCTAAATTACTTTCCAACTTTCTAGTTGGACTTGATTTATTTGAGCTTGTTAATTCTCCAGTTTGCTAATTACCATTACTGCCTGCTTTGCGCACATCAATGCCTAAAGCTTTTAACTTTCGATATAGGTGGGTCCGCTCAAGCCCCGTATATTCTGAAACTTTGGTCATACTACCGCCGGTCTTTTTGAGGTGATACTCAAAATAAGCTTTCTCAAAAATATCTCTTGCTTCACGAAGTGGTAAATCAAAATGACCCGGATTTAACTCTGCATCAGCAGATCCCGGCAAGACAGACTCACCATCAATCACTTGCCTTGACGCATCAAATATTCCGGTTTTTTCGGCGGCATTAACAAGCATGGTTGTTGAATATTCTTTAATCACATTTGATGTTGACTTAAAAACATCTTCTTTAGGTAGAACTCTTTCTAAGGCTTGATTAACCGTTTTCAGTAACTTTTGCAATGCAATTGGTTTTTCAAGAAAATTACATGCGCCAATACGAGTGGCTTCTACGGCGGTATCAATGGTCGCATGACCGGACATCATCACAACTGGCATCGTCAACTTATTATCCTTTGACCACTCTTTTAGTAGTGTGACCCCATCCGTATCTGGCATCCAAATATCTAGCAAGACCAAGTCTGGTTGGAGCTGGTCGCGCACGGTCCTCGCTTGTTGTGCGTTCTCTGCGGAATAAACCACATGACCTTCATCGCTTAATATCTCATTAAGCAACTCTCGGATTCCCATTTCATCATCAACCACTAATATATTTGCCATTCATTTTCTTCCTGTAAAACTATTTTAATACGTCAATAAGGTGCGGTGATATTGCACTTAATTAAGCCAACTTTTGAAACAAAATTGAAATTCTTGCTCCACGAATCACATCTTTTCTCATTCTGTTTTTTAACTCTATTCTTGCTCCGTGTTCATCGACAATTTTCTTAACCACTGCAAGTCCCAACCCAGTCCCTTTTGATTTTGAAGTGATATAGGGTTCAAAAGCCCTACTTAAAATTCGAGGAGAAAAGCCTGGCCCGTTATCCGCAACTGAAAACCGTACTAATTTTTCAATATTACCTAAATGATCCTCATGACTCACAGCTTCAGTCTTGATTTCAATTTCAGGTTCTGAATGAATTTCTATTGCCGCATCCAAAGCATTTTGTAAAATATTATGGATGACTTGCCGGATTTGAGTTGGATCACCAATAATATGAGGGCAATTTAAGTCTAACCTCAAATCAATTTGATTGTTTTCATAAAGCCCCATAATTTGATTAATTAGTAAATTTAAATCAATCTCTTGCATATTAGGCGACTGCTTTTTACCAAAGTCTCTAAAGTTATTCACCATCGTCTTCATGGCCTGAACTTGGTGAATAATTGTATTCGTGAGTTTTGCAACAATATCTTCCTGCTCAACAGAAATTTTCCCTGCCAATTTTTGGTAAATTCTCTCAGCAGATAATTGAATCGGGGTAAGTGGATTTTTAATCTCGTGAGCTAAGCGCTGTGCGACTTCACCCCACGCCAAGGCGCGTTGAGCGGTAATGACCTCGGTAATATCATCAAAGACAATAATATACTGTTGGCCAATTAATTCTGTACCTCTCGTCAACAATGTAGGAATTGTTTTATCCTCTTCGAGCGGGTTATCATACAAAGGGAGTTGCCTTTGCCAAGAGGATTGAATTCCTAGACTAGTATTGAGTCCGTCCTCACCACCAATTGAAATTAAATTGGCTTTAAAAGCTTCTTTAATATTTTTTTCAAAGAAAACCAACTCCGGAATCGTACTCAGTGTTTTACCAATAACAGGTGTTAAATCGCGCTCTAAAATTCTTTTAGCTCCCTCGTTTGCAACTAGCAAATGAAAGTCCTGATTAAAAACACAAACACCTGCCGTTAAATTTGTGAGAACTGATTCTGAAAAATCTTTTGACTCCTGTAAAGACTGCCTCGTTTCTCGAAGTTGTTTTGTCATGTTATTAAATTGACGAGTTAGCATGCCTAATTCATCATTCGAATTGATTTCCGGCTTAGGTGATAAATCACCCTGTGCTACCGCTTGCGTTCCTCTTAACAACATTAATAGAGGCTGAGCCAATTGGCGCCCCAAAATTAATGCTAGAGTAATTGCCACAAATAGGGCGATGAACATTGTTAAGGTTAAAGACCCAATGTACATTTTGCGCAGACCAACCCGACTTAAAGACTTTTCTTGGTACTCACTATAAGCATTTTGAACTACCTTCGCATTTTCAGCCAATTCAATCGGCATCTTTTTTGTTAACTTAATTATCTTATTATTTGATAATTTATATAAAGCAATATAACGATAGTTATCGACACTATTACCTCCACCAAAATCATCCACCAATGCCACTTGACCATCTCTTTTTAAAATAGGCAGGACATCTAAATAGGCATAGTTCTCTACCAAGGGTTCAGAAGTACAGGGCTTTGTCACTAATTGCCCACCTTGTTCATTCAATATTTCAATGCCAAGTAAATTAAATTGCTTACATAAAGAATTTTGGGTTGTCTCATTAAAGTTCTCTACGGAAATTTTCTGAATAATCTGGTGGCCTGTATTTAAAAAATCTTTCTGCCCCATTTCAAAAGAAGTTCTACCCAAATTTAAACCAGCATCTAAAGCTGACTCCAAATTTAAATCAAACCAAGATTCGATACTACGCCCAACGAACTGGAGTGATACTGAGTACAAAATAGCTCCCGGCAGCACACCAACCAAACCAAAAATCATCGCCAATTTTGCAATGAGTCGTGTACCAAAATATCCTTGACGCCAACGGATTGTAAGAGTGACAACTAAGCCGACGATGAGTAATAAAAGTGCAACTCCGATAATAATATTGGCTGTATACAGCCAAACAAAATATTGGCCTAAAATTTGAGCGTCTGCACTAATACCTGTTAAAAGACTAATTAAAAGAATCGCTAAAATAAAAACCACAATAATGAAAGCGGTTAAATCACGCTTTAGACGATATTGCCCACTAAAGGTTTTTTCACTAGCTTCGGATTTAAATGTTTTCATTTACTGAGGGGTACTTTATAGTGCGGCGTAAATGAGAACACATGTTTATCACTAGAGAGATTCCACTCCCTTGCGTTTAATGCATTTATTTGAAATGGTTTTGGCAAGTGGCTTAAATCTAGGCGCATTCTAATAGCGCCTTGGTATGTTTTATTATTATCCAGAGCTGCCAATTCTGCTACTTGCCACCCACCGATAGAGCCAAGTTGTAATAATGCCTCTTCGAGAGTTGCCGTAGAGATTGTTAGTCCACCACCATTAATTCTATATTGCTGAGTTAATGGTTGATAAGATAATCGAATATGTTTCATCGCTTGAATCGGTCGCTCTTCAAACCAATACCAACGGCCTCTAGTAACTTCAAGTTCTACTAAAAAGTGAAAATTAACCCCTTTTCTAACAGCATCGCCTAACTCTGTCGGCAAGTCTATTTGATAAGAGGCATTTAAAAACCAATTCGACTCGATAGGTTCCAATTGAATTTGTCTTAACTTAATTCCTTCTGCAAATACGTGAGCACTGATGAATCCCGCAATCAGCACCCATATTACAAGAAGAAATTTTCGTAAATAAGTCATTATTTTTTCTGAAACAACCCATAGAAAAAACCATCATGCCATTGATTTGGTAAAAGCTGTCCTAAACAATCTAACCGCACAATATCGCTGTAGGTTCTCATTAACCATTGGCATTGATTCTCACCCTCCTCAGGAAACACTGAGCAAGTTACATAAAGCAAAAAACCGCCGGGTTTGAGCACCTCCCACAAATTACCCAAGATTTTCTTTTGAGTAATAGATAGTTGTTGAAAGTCCTCATCTCTTCGCAATTCTAAAATATCTGGATGCCTTCTTACAATCCCACTTGCAGAACAAGGGACATCGGCCAGGACGGCGTCAAAATACTGACCATTCCACCAACTTTTTAAATCGCAAGCATCGCCTTGAATAACGTTCGAAGCAAGATCTAATCGACTAAGATTTTCTTGGACTCGAAGGATTCTCGATGGGTCAAGCTCAAGACTAGTTAAATCAAGCTGCGTCAACTCTAATAAGTGCGTCGTTTTACCACCCGGCGCTGAACAAGCATCCAAAACACGCAGATCTTTTTTTAAAGGTAATAAGTGAGCGGCAAATTGCGCGCCTAAATCCTGAATACTAAAATAACCTTGATCATATCCAGGTAATTGCTGTACTTGTATCGAATGAGCCAAACGAATTGCCTGTGGCGCCAGTTTTAAATATACCTTTGGGATTTCAATGGTCTCAATTGCTTGGTTTTCGAGTAAATCTAGATATTCGCGTCTCGTAATTTTTGTTGTATTAACACGTAAGTAAAAACCAGGCTCATGTAAGTTGGTGTCAAGAATATTTAACCAATCTTTAGGATGCGCTTTTTTAAGGCGCTTCACCCACCATTGTTGAAAATACTCGACATCGTCCCGAACAGGTCCAATAAATAAATTTGGGTTTTCCACACAGCGTCTTAACACAGCATTGATTAAACCTTTAGCATATTGCGTTTTAGTGGATAGAGTCGCTGCATTTACCGCTTCATTTACTAGGGTATGAGAGTTATATTTATTCGGAGAATCTGGTAGCAAGACGCTAGCAGCAACTAAAAGTAAGTTCTCGACCTCAATTTCTGGTTCTTTAGTAATAAACTCATAAATAACGTGCAACAACCTAGCTTTATGGCGAAGTGTTGTAAAAGTAAAACTCTGAACTGCAGAACGTAATTCCTTAGGCAGATTAACAAAGCTTTCAGTCAAAGTCATACCAGTCTCTAAAGCATTTAATGCGATTGCAGAATGTTGGAGAATTTGACTTAAATTAGCTCCTTTTAATTCATTTGGCACATTACTTAATTCAGTTTTTTTTGGGGGGGTCGTCTTATTCACTAATTTGGATATATTCCTGTTTGAGACATTTGTAAAAGATTAGTAACTCGCTGTTCAGTGGCTGGGTGGGTTGAAAACAATCCACGTAAACCACCTGCGGACAAAGGATTCATAATCATCATTTGAGCAACTGCTGGATGCTCTTCAACCGCTTGAAAAGGAATACCAGATGCATAGTTCTCTATTTTTCGGAGAGCCATTGCTAATGCTTCAGGATCTCCACTTATTTCAGCGCCACCACGGTCTGCATCATATTCTCTAGCTCTTGATATCGACATTTGAATTAGACTAGCAGCAAGAGGCGCTAACAACATCACTAATATTCCAGCAATCGGATTTGATCTTCCTTCGCTGTCTCTGGGGCTTAAAAACATCGCAAAATTGGCGATGCCTGATATCGCACCAGCCATTGTTGCCGCAATTGTTGAAATCAGGATATCACGATGTTTAACATGAGCTAACTCATGGCCCATGACACCTCTCAACTCTCTTTCGGTCAATATACTTAAAATACCCGTGGTAGCTGCAACAGCTGCATTCTCCGGATTCCGACCTGTGGCAAATGCATTCGGTGCATCTTCCTCAATAATATACACTTTGGGCATTGGTAAATCAGCCTTTTGTGATAACTCTCTAATCATCTGATAGTACTTCGGATAGTTTGTCTCATCTACTTGGATGGCACCAACCATCTTTAAGACCATCTTGTCTGAGTTCCAATAACTAAAGAAATTCATGCCAACAGCAAATAAAAATGCAATCAAAACACCTTGCCCACCGCCCAAGACACCACCGATAAAAATAAACAATGCAGTAATGACTGCCATTAAAACTGCGGTTTTAGCTAAATTAAACATTGTTCCTCCCTCTCAAATGTAAGTATCAATATATCAAATTTTTAGTTAAATTTCTGACCAACATGGAAGCTATTCGTTTGAATAAACTGCTTAGAAGTAGCCCTTTTAGAACCCGCTTTTTGCAATTCAAGGATGCGTAAAACTCCTTTGCCACAGGCTATCTCAATACCAAGCTCATTAATCTCTAGAATTTCCCCAGGAGTAGCTGAGCGATGCTGGGTAACTACGTCGGAGATATCCTCACTTAACCAGAACTTATAAAGTACATCCAAGGAATGAGTAAAAGCAACCGGCCCTGGATTTAATGCTCGAATTTGGCGATTAATTATTTGAGCATCTTGCGACCAGTCGATTAAAGCTTCTTCCTTGAGGATTTTTTGAGCATAAGTAACACCAATTTCTGACTGGTTAATCAATTGAAACTCTTTACCGTGCGCAACGTCGTTTAGAGTTTCATTTAACAATCTTGCGCCTTGAGATGCTAATCGATCATGTAGGGTTTGAGTGGTATCAAACGTTTGAATGTTAAGACGATCTTGCGCAATGATGGGTCCAGTATCTAAGCCTTCTGCCATTTTCATAATACATGTGCCAGTCTCCACATCTCCGGACCAAATCGCTCGATGAATCGGTGCGGCCCCACGCCATCTTGGCAATAGTGAAGCATGGACATTAATACAACCTAATTGCGATTTAGACTCCGCCAACGCTAACAACCATTTTGGCAAGATCAGTCCATAAGCCGCCACAACCATTACATCAAAGTCTAATTGCTCTAATATGGATTTAGCTTCTGAGGCTTCTTGAGGGTATTTCCCATCAAGTTTTAAAGAGGTTGGTTGAAGTAGGGGAATATTTTTATCTAGTGCTACTTCTTTGACAGGGCTTGGATGTATTTTTAACCCTCTGCCAGAGGGCCTATCTGGTTGAGTCATGACTAAAACAACCTGGTGCGCTGTTTGCAAAATACTACTTAAGATGATTTTTGCGAACTCTGGGGTACCTGCATAAACGATTTTTAAAGGTCTCAATTTTCCTCCACACTTGGCAAAATCGCCCATTCTACCTGAAGTGGGGGCGCATCTTTTTTACTTGTCCACGGTACAGAAACAATACCTTTAACGGGTGCTTTTTCAAATAACTCCATCACTTTTGCCGAAGGTGGATGTCCGCCTCGCCACCATTGACCCGCAGGCGTTGGGGCATGGTCCATCAAAATTAAGAGGGGCTTTTTTCTATCAGAGGGCATTAACCATGGCGACTCTAAATCATTCGCATCAATCCAAGCTTTTATTTTTCTACCCTTAGATACAGGGTCATTAATAATGACATTACCAATAATCCAGGTGTCACCTGCAATCCAACTAATCGGTTGACCATGGGTAAAAGCACTATTTTCTTGCCAGCGTAAATTGATAGCGTCCCCTAATTTTTTACTTGGAAAATTTCCTCTACCTTGCTTACCTAAATAATCGGCTCCCGGCCCCACAATCAAAGCATAACCAACCGCAAAAAGGCAATGTATCCACAGTATTTTTTTGATAAAGCTGACGATTGAAATATCACTTACAAAAAAAGAACCAATAAAGCCAATACCTAAATAAAAAGTAACTGCCCACTTCGCCTCAATTTTTTGACCTAGCAAAATACCAATCATGAGAGTAATAACAGTTGGGCCAAGGGCAAAAAAAATCAAAAAAATACGATCTTGTTGTGTAAATCGATGCCACCACGTGGTTTTCAAATGATTTTTTTCTACTAATTGCAACTGCGAATCTTTATTTTTCTGAGCCAAATGAATCAGCAAATAAATCCCAATAATTATTGGCGACACTCGGTAAATCTGGGTTAAAAAGAAACCACTAAAAAGTTCAAATAACTTTGTGCCATAAGAGGAGGACTCCGCGAGAGATTCTCTCGCATAAAAAAGTGGGCCTTGACCTTGGTTCGTTTGTTCATAAAGCCAGAGCAAGTGGGGACCCATTATCAGTAAACAAATGGCAATACTCATCATCATACCAAGTAGGGCACTTTTCTTTTGGAACCTTTTATCAACTAGAAAGTGAACTAGCAAAACACTGATTTGTACGATTGCACTATATTTACTTAGAAGGGCTAAGCCAGTTACAAGTCCTAATAAAATCCAGTACAAGAAGTAGTTCTTTTTATTAGAAGTCTCAAAGTTTATTTTTCTTTCCTGCACCCAAGAAGAATAATAAAAGTTAAACATGGCTGCAATTGACCAGAGTTGGACACTGTTATGGTTGTAGTCTCCACCTCTAGTGGTGTAATAAATAATCGTTGATCCCGTTAAAACAAAAACCAAAGGCGCATAACTTGGAATTAATTGATTACTTTGTTTGCATATTTTTTTATAAAGATCAAAAACAATCAGTTGGGAGAAGAGCACACTGAGATAGCCTAAGGCAAAGGGTAACCAAAGGACCTTACCGATGAGCATCGTTAAGGGATAAATAATCCATGAAGGGAGTGGTGGGTGTTTTTGATATCCCAACTCAAATGAACTAGCCCAAACCAGCTCCTCCATGTTGTCCCATTCAGGCGCATGTCGCGTTACAACGGTGGTGAAAAACCAAATACATGCAATCAGCAAGAATATTGGTAGGGCGTTTTTCACTAACTTTTGGGATTTTTCATTTTCCACCATTAGTAACGGAGGCTTTCTCTTAATTATGATTTATAGTCTGTAATTATAGATTTAACTGTAAAATTTGAATATGCCTATTAATCCTTCTCGTTTAACCAACTTTTCTTTAAGCGTTGTTGTGCCGGCTTATAATGAATCGACTAATTTAATAAAGTTTGTCGAAACATTAAGATTAACTGTTTCTAAAATTACCCCTGTTTACGAGATCATCATTATCAATGATGGTAGTCGCGACAATACGGATGAAATTGGTGTCCAACTAGCCCAAGAAAATAGCATTCGCTACCTTTCATTTTCCAGAAATTTTGGCAAAGAAGCCGCCTTATCTGCAGGGATTGATCACGCAAGAGGCGATGCTGTTTTGTTGATCGATGCGGATTTTCAACATCCGATGGAAAAACTATCCGAAATGTGCTCCCTTTGGCAAAGTGGTTATGACATGGTCTATGGTGTAATTGTTGATCGTGGTAATGAATCATTTTTAAAACGCTTTGGCACCCGCTTTTTTTACTCTTTAATGAGCGCTGGAACAGATGTTCCAATCCCACAAAATGCAGGGGATTTTCGGTGGTTAGATCGTAAAGTAGTGAATGCACTCAAGATGTTGCCGGAAAGAAATCGTTTTATGAAAGGTTTGTATGCTTGGGTCGGTTTTAAATCAATCGGCATGCCTTTTATTCCAGCCGACCGTTTTAGTGGCGTGTCTAGTTTTAAATTAACGAGTCTGATCAAATTAGCCCTTTCAGGCATTACCGCTTTTAGCACCCTACCTTTGAGGCTATGGACTTTTATTGGTGGATTTATTTCGCTAGTTGCTATTTCCTATGCTATTTATGTGGTTTTTGACACCCTCATTTATGGCAACCCTGTTGGTGGTTGGCCAACGATTACGGTTGCTTTAATGCTGTTTTCTGGTGTGCAACTATTATCCATTGGAATCCTCGGAGAATACATCGGCCGTATTTTTGATGAGGTTAAACAACGGCCTCTCTACTTGATTGCAAAAGATCATGATAATAGTTCCTTGGATTCGTAAACTCCCTCAAGTCAGTCTTTTTATCATCGTAGGGGGCGGGGCGGCTGCAGTTCATTTCTTCAGTGTAATTTTTTTTGTAGAGCTTTTCGCTGTACCAGCCATGTTGGCCAATATTTTTGCTTTTTTCATTGCCTTTTGTTTTAGTTTTTTAGGTCAACGCTATTTGACATTTTCTGACTCGAATCAATCTTTTTACTATTCTTTAAAACGGTATTTTTTTGTTTCTGCATGTTCGTTTATGTTTAATGAAGGCTTGTTCTTCGTCTCTATTTATCACTTACACGCACCTTACTTTATCGCTTTACCAATTATCGTTTTATTGGTTGCAATTGGTACGTTTATCGTTACAAAACGCTGGGCTTTTAAGCTATCCCAATGACCATCATTCAAATTTGTGCGGACGATTTTGGGCAAGACCCACTTATTAACGAAGCTATCTTCAAACTCTTTGAGGCCAAACGCCTCTCTGCCACGAGCGTTTTAATTGAGGGCTCTCACGTTACTTCCTGCATTCAAGATATTCAGAAGGCGCATAATAATGGCCTTGAGGTAGGCTTACATTTTAATTTAACTCTGAATTTTCCTAATATTGAGGGGCAATGTATTAAGCCTCTGTTTCAATGGATTCTGTTAAGTCAACTAGGACTGATTAATACGAATCAGGTGCGTCAGGCTTTTGTCTCCCAATTATCAAGATTTGAAGATCTTTTTGGTTTTATGCCCGACTACATTGATGGGCATCAACATGTCCATCAGTTTTCTGGGATTGGTCAAGTCCTTCTTGATGAAGTATTCAATCGTTATTCAAAGAACGAACTACCTTGGATTCGAAATACCTTGCTACCAAGTGGGGCCACAAACATTCCACAAGTCACTAAATGTCTTATTCTGCAATTACTTGGTGGGAAACAATTTAAAAAACTTCTAAGCATGACAAATATTCCTTCCAACGCTGGCTTTTTGGGTGTTTATGGCTTTAATGCACCGACAGAAGCTTCTTATCGAGCGTTGGCTCAAGCTTGGCTAAAGAATTCCCGAAGTAATACCTTAATCATGTGTCACCCAGCTGTAAGTTCTGTTGTAAATGATGCGATTGGTCACCAAAGACCGATTGAATTTAACTATCTAAGCTCGGATGCTTTCCAAGAAGACTTGGAGTTATTTAACATCTCCATTGGCACCAATTAACGAATAGATATTAGTTGGAGTAGAGCTTTTCTCTTTTTTTCATTTTCCCTTTGATTCTCATTCTTTTTAAAGGGGATAGGTAATCCACAAATACTTTACCAATCAAATGATCCATTTCATGTTGAATACATACAGATAGCAAACCTTCTGCCTCTAATTCAAAAACCTCACCATTTTCATTAAAAGCTCTTACACGAACTTTGTTCGGTCTATCAACCTCATCAAAATAATCTGGCACCGATAAACATCCCTCACGCCAAATTTTATGTTCATCACTTTGCCAAATAATTTCAGGGTTGATAAAAACCTTTAATTCTTCCCGACTATCTGATGTATCGATGACAATAATACGCTCATGAATATCCACTTGAGTTGCAGCTAGTCCAACTCCAGGAGCCTCATACATGGTATGAGCCATATCAGCCACAATTTTTTTGAGGCGATCGTCGAATGTCTTTACTGACTTTGCCACTTTGTGTAGCCTTGGATCTGGATAACAAATAATAGGTAGTAATGCCATATATAGAATACAAGTTAGAAGTTATTATTTTACCTAATTGAAATTAGTATAGCGTGCAAAAGGATAATTTCTACTGAATTTATACATGAATCTCCTAAAAATTTACTTAAAATTAAAGCCATAATAATCATATGTTTATAATAATTTTTTGAAATTTTTATTGCACACATTGAAAAAATTACATTTTTTTCTCGTCTTCGGGTAATAATAAAAAAGAGAAATTTAATTTTAAGGTATGAAAATTGGCCAAAAAACCTAGTAACTCCGCTGTAGAAACTGATCATTTAAAAACGTTAATCATCGCTGAAAAGCCTTCGGTCGCGGCAGATATCGCTCGGGCTTTAGGTGGGTTTACGAAGCACGATGATTATTTTGAAAGTAATAACTTTATCGTTTCTTCTGCGGTCGGTCACCTACTTGAAATTACTGCACCTGAAGAGTTTGAGGTGAAACGCGGTAAGTGGTCTTTTAATAATTTACCCGTTATTCCGCCCCGATTTGAGTTACGGCCTATTGTTAAGACCGAGTCTCGTTTAAAAGCTTTACAAAAGTTAATTAAACGTAAAGATGTATCGGCACTTATTAATGCTTGCGATGCGGGACGAGAGGGCGAATTAATTTTTCGCTTAATAGCTCAGCAAACGAAGGCGACTCAACCAGTAAAGCGACTTTGGCTGCAATCCATGACGCCTAGCGCCATTCGAGAAGGCTTCGCTAATTTACGCTCCGATGAAGAAATGCTACCTCTTTCGGATGCGGCAAGGTGTCGTTCCGAAGCTGATTGGCTGGTCGGTATTAACGGTACTAGAGCCATGACTGCTTTTAATAGTAAAAGTGGTGGCTTCTTTCTTACTACTGTAGGTCGTGTACAAACTCCAACATTATCGATTATGGTAATGCGTGAAGAAAGTATTCGTAAATTTATATCCCGTGACTATTGGGAGGTGCGTGCACAGTTTATTGCTGCTGCTGGTATTTATGAGGGAAGATGGTTTAATCCTGAATTTAAAAAGCAAGGCAAAAATGATGTCATTGATCCGGAATTACGTGAAACGCGCTTATGGTCTGAAGCGGAAGCTAAGAGCATTGTTCTTGCCTGTAAAAATAAGCAAGCTACGGTCACTGAAGAGTCTAAACCTTCGACCCAACAAGCCCCTCAATTATTTGACTTAACTAGCTTACAAAGAGAAGCCAATGCAAGGTTTGGCTTTTCTGCTAAAAACACTCTTGGCCTTGCCCAAGCCTTATATGAGCGTCATAAAGTATTAACCTATCCAAGAACCGACTCAAGGGCACTCCCTGAGGATTATATTCAGACAGTCAAAGATACCGTTGAATCTCTCGGTCAAGTTTCCGACAATTATGTTGCCTTTGCTGCTCAGATTCAGAAGAATAATTGGATAAAACCGAATAAAAAGATCTTTGACAACTCTAAGATTTCTGATCACTTTGCGATTATTCCTACCCTTCAAGAGGCTCCAAAAAATCTTTCTGAACCAGAGCAAAAACTGTTTGACTTAGTGGTTAGAAGGTTTTTAGCTGTTTTCTACCCACCAGCAGAGTTCCTAATAACAACGAGAATTTCAAGTGTAAGTGGTCACTCCTTTAAAACTGAAGGAAAGATTTTAGTAAATCCTGGTTGGCTGACAGTGTACGGTCGTAATAGTCAAGATGATAAAGAATTAGTGGTAGTTGCACCAGGTGAAAAAGTTCAAACTGAATCCGTAGATTTAGTTGGTTTGAAAACCAAACCGCCGGCAAGGTTTTCTGAAGCGACTTTACTATCTGCGATGGAAAGTGCTGGTAAGCTGGTGGAAGAGGATGAGTTTCGAGAGGCGATGGCTGAAAAAGGCTTAGGAACTCCTGCCACTAGAGCATCAATTATTGAAGGTTTACTGGCTGAAAGATATATTTTTAGAGAAGGCCGCGAATTGATTCCGACGGCAAAAGCTTTTCAATTAATGACTCTGTTAAGAGGATTGGGAATTGAAGAACTTACTCAACCAGCCTTAACTGGAGGTTGGGAGTTTCAATTATCACAAATGGAAAAAGGCTTAATTCCAAGGTCTAGTTTCATGCAAGAAATTGCTCAAATGACACAACGAATTGTTAAACGAGCCAAAGAGTTTGATAGCGATACAATTCCAGGGGATTACATTACCTTAGAATCTCCTTGTCCTAATTGTGGTGGCCCAGTAAAAGAAAACTATCGGCGTTTTTCTTGCGAAAAGTGTGGTTTTTCGATTAGTAAAATTCCGGGTGGAAAAGCTTTAGAGTATGTTGAAGCGGAAGAGCTGATACGCGAGAAAAAAGTTGGCCCATTACAAGGCTTTCGAAGCAAAATGGGGCGCCCTTTTGCCGCGATTATTAAGCTTTCTGAAATTCCGATGGATGATAAAGATTATCCAAATGCAGGATATAAGCTTGAATTTGATTTTGGTCAGAATAACGCAGATAACGATGAACCCGTTGACTTCACAGGTCTTCAAGCCTTGGGGGCATGTCCAAAGTGTTCAGGAGCAATCTATGAGCACGGCATGAGTTATATTTGTGAAAGGTCAGTAGGTCCTGACCGTAGTTGCGACTTTTCAACTGGCAAAGTTATTCTGCAACAAGAGATTTCTTCTGAACAAATTCAAAAGTTACTAACTTCCGGTAAAACGGATTTGTTGACGAATTTTAAGTCACAAAGAAATGGTCGTATTTTTAAAGCTTATTTAGCTTTAAGTCCGGAAGGAAAGGTAGGCTTTGAGTTTGAAGCTCGTGCGGTTAAAGCGCCGGCAAAGAAACGAGCGGGGGATACGGATGACGCTAACTCTGACTCTAAACCTGTTAAATCTGTTTCTGCAAAAGTCGCTGTTAAAAAACCTGCTGCCAAAAAATCTGTTCCTGCAAAAAAGGCCGCTAAATAAGCGTGGATTAATTCAGCACCTAAGGTTGCCCAAATTAATCCACGTGAGCCATATGCAGTTGCTAGAAATAATCCAGGGTGTTCATGAACAGGGCCGATCAATGGGAGACGATCCTTCGAGGCACTCCTAAGTCCGACAAAATTTGAATGTTCGACAAATTTTTGTTCACTATTATTTAAACCTATTAACAATAAACCCTTCTTTTGATTGGCCTGCGCACTTTGCTGAGAAGGTGTTAAACAATCATTATCCTCCTCATAACTCGAACCAACTTCCCATAACCAATGATCATCATCCCATTCGGTTGCCGGAGAACAGTATCCATCTCCTCGCATGACCGTTTTAGGTAAGCACTTACCAACTTGACTTTGTTTGGGAATAATAAATCTACTCAACTGTCCCCTTACTGGTCGTAATGGCAACTCTATATCAATGGTTTTTAATAACTCTTTTGTCTGGAAATTGGTTGCCAAAATTAACGCATCTCCGGCACAGACCGTTTCATTTTTGGAATTAATTAACTCCCATAACCCCTTATTTTTTTGAATGCGGATGATTTTCTCACCCCAATGATGTTGTTGATTTTTTAAAGTTTGAATTGCTTCACATGAGATTTTTTTTAAATCATAAATACCCGCAGTATTAAACCAAAGGCCTGGACATTGAAGATTAATTTTTTCTAGTGCAGTATTAGAATCAAGAGGTGTAATTTCTAAAGGGTCAAAACTGAGAGTAAGTAGTAACTCACTTAATTTTTCAAGGCTAACATCAACATCAAAATTAGGCTGATACACTCCAGGGTATCGAAGGCTAGACTGAAATTTTTGCCAAATTAAACGATTTGCGATTTGAGTAAATCGTTGTAATTTTGTACTTTTCTTATTTACTTGCGGATGTACAAGTGCCAGTTGATGGTCAGAGGTTTTGGTTGCAGCTTCATGCGCTTGATCGACAACAGTGATTTTGTAACTCGAGTTTGTGGCTAGCTTTTCTGCAATCAAAGATCCTGCAATTCCGGCACCTAGGACAATCACATGCATGGATAGTTTTTTTCTAATATTTTTATCATTAAGGATTTATAATTTTAATTTAGTTCATAATGACTGAATTATGCTTGATCCAATAAATGATGATCAAACTAATTTGTACCTACAAGTTAGAAAAAAACACCTGCTAATTGGTGTTATCTCTGTTTTTGGTTTGTTTATTTGCGTTGTCTTGTACCTCTTTAGTTTGGGTCTGTATGTAGGATTTTCTCCTCCGCCTAACCAATCAGAACCGGTTAGTTCAGAATTGATTGTAAGGTTTGAACAATTGCAAAATCAAATTAATGATGCGGTTATTCAATTTAATGAACTTTCGGTTTTAAAAGATAAACTCGAATTACAAAATCTCCCTAAACAAAAACCAATTCCAAAATCATCGAAGGATCTTGGTAAGGGCGGTTCTGAGCCACATGTAAGCTTACTTAACTTTAAGGATAGCTCCTATGATGTTCAAACTTCTTTTGAGTCAATGCAGGCTATCTTAGATATCTTTGAGAACAATATTCCTTTAATTAAAGGATCGATGACATTGGCAATCTATAAAAATACAAACCTACCTAGTGGGGTGCCAATTTTGGGGGAGTATATCTTTTCAAGTGGTTTTGGTATTCGACCAGATCCCTTTACCTTAAAAGATGAGTTTCACACTGGTCTGGATTTTGCCGCACTCAGAGGAACCTATGTGGTTGCATCTGAGCCAGGAGCCGTAATCAAAGTAGTCACCAATTCAGATCGCACCGGACTGGGTAACTATGTTGAAATGAGCCATCAAAATGGAACTACTTCTAAATATGGGCATTTGGATAAAATCCTAGTAAGTCAAAATCAAAAATTAAACCGTGGTGAAATTTTAGGAACCGTTGGAAACACCGGAAGATCTACCGGACCACACTTACACTTTGAAGTAAGCATTGGTGGCACTCAGGTAGACCCTTTAAGTGGTGCATCAGCTCTGAAAGTTAAACCAAGCCCAATTGCAATGGCAGCAGTTAACGCTGAGGCTAAATCTAGATGTGCCGAATTACTATTGATTGTCGTTGATGAGAATGCCGCTCTAATGAAGGAGTGCCTATTATCTGGTGGCAAAAAAGCCAAAGATTTATTGATCTCTCGTTTTCAAGAGGGCAGAATGAAGGCTATTAAAGATAAAAACGCACTGTCAGATGATTGTACGTATGTTGACAAAGATCATAAATTACAAAGCAGCACTCGGGAAGAGTGCCGCTCTTTAGTCAATAACTAAAACTTAATTTAATGAATCTTCTAATTTAGCTTTCGTTGTTCTTAATACTTCTGGCAAGTTATAAGAAAGTTGGTTAAACAACTCTTCGTGTAACTTTAACTCTTCTTTCCAAGATGCTTTATCAACTGAAATCACTTGGTTAAACTGCTCTTCAGAAAAGTCTACGCCATTCCAATTGAGATCTTTAAAACTTGGTGAGTAGCCAAAAATATTTTCATTTGCTTCGGCACTTCCCTCAATACGACCAATGATCCAAGCTAGAACGCGCATATTTTCGCCATAACCCGGCCATACGAACTGACCTGCGTCATTTTTTCTGAACCAGTTAACACAGTAGAATTTCGGTAGAGTTGTATTTGCAGCTGTTAAATTTTCACCAATGGTTAACCAGTGCTGGAAATACTCACTCATGTTGTAGCCTGCAAATGGCAACATTGCAAACGGATCTCTTCTCACCACACCTGTCTTACCAGTTGCTGCGGCCGTTGTTTCAGATCCCATCGTTGCTGCCATGTAAACACCTTCAACCCAGTTTCTGGCTTCTGTAATCAATGGCACTGTCGTTGAGCGTCTTCCACCGAAGATAAAGGCATCAATTGCAACACCTTCTGGATTATTCCACTCCTCATCACAAGCTGGGTTATTAATTGCAGCAACTGTAAATCTTGCATTTGGATGCGCCGCTTTTTTACCAGCTGCACCATCTGCAGGTGTCCAATCATTACCCTGCCAATCAATCAAGTGTGCTGGGGCTTCTTTTGTCATTCCTTCCCACCAAACATCGCCATCATCAGTAAGTCCAACGTTTGTAAAAATGACATCCTTATCTAGTGAAGCCATGCAGTTTGGATTAGTCACAGAGTTTGTGCCTGGAGCAACGCCAAATAATCCAGCTTCTGGATTAATCGCATAAAGCTTAATTTTTCCTGTAACTGGATCAACTCTTGGCTTAATCCATGCAATGTCATCACCAATCGTCGTAACCTTCCAACCATTAAAACCTGCAGGAGGAATAAGCATTGCAAAGTTAGTTTTTCCACAAGCGGAAGGGAATGCGGCTGCAACGTGATGTTTTTTACCTTCAGGTGAAGTTACACCCAAAATTAGCATATGTTCAGCTTGCCAACCTTCTTCACGACCCATAATCGATGCAATACGCAAAGCGAAGCATTTTTTACCTAATAAAGCGTTACCACCGTAGCCTGAACCAAAAGACCAGATCTCTCTTGTTTCTGGATAATGAACAATGTATTTTGTTTCATTACATGGCCATTTCACATCTTTTTCCCCAGCAGCTAATGGCTTACCAACGGAGTGAACGCAAGGTACAAACTCGCCTTCATTACCAAGTACGTCAAATACTGCTTTGCCCATTCTAGTCATGATTTTCATATTCACAACGACAAATGGACTATCTGTTAACTCAACGCCAATATGTGCAATTGGTGACCCGAGCGGTCCCATTGAGAAGGGAACAACATACATTGTTCTACCTTTCATTGCGCCCGTCATTAAACCATTCATGGTTGAACGCATCTCAATCGGATCGATCCAATTATTAGTTGGTCCTGCTTGCTCTTTCTTTTCCCAACAGATAAAAGTTCTGTCCTCAACACGTGCTACGTCCGTTGGATCAGAACAAGCCCAGTATGAGTTTTTTCTTTTTTCTGGATTCAATTTTTTCATTGTTCCAGCATTTACCATTTGTTGGCAAAGGCGATCATATTCTTCTTCACTGCCATCACACCAGTAAATCTGGTCAGGCTGTGTTATTTTTGCAATTTCATTGACCCAATTAATAAGTTTTTTGTGCTGAATATAGCCTGGCACATTCAGTTGAATCGTTTCCTGCTGGTTGTTAGTAGTCATAGATAGTTTCTTTGAAGTTAATTAATTTTTTGATATTTTCTCATTTTTTCTGAATTCACATTGTTGCAGTGCAATGTATGCCTTTTTACTTTCCTATACAAAAGGAGCTAAAGATTTTTCCTAATAAATCATCTGCTAACAATTTTCCTGTTATTTCACCTAAATAGTCTTGAGAGAGTCTTAACTCTTCGGCAAATAGCTCCAAAGCACTATTCCCTTGAGACAAATATTTTCCCGCCTCAATTAAATGAATTTTTGCTTTCTTAATTGCATCAAGGTGTCTAGTTCTAGCGATATAAATATTCTCAACTTGATCCTCCCAACCGAGATGATTCAAGATAGATACTTTTAACTCATCAACCCCACTGCCCAATTTTGCACTAATTTTAATACCCGTTAAGTCACTAGACTCTTCGCATAAATCGATTTTGTTCCATACTTCAATAATTGGTATTGATTTTTGCACTTCCAGTAATTTTGCTTCGATTTGTAGTTGTAAGTCTTGGCTAGTCTCGAAATTTTGCTGTGTTGCATCTTTTACATGAATAATCAGGTCTGCGTCTTTAATTGCATCCCAGGACCTTTCAACACCTATTTTTTCTACAGTATCGATGGTCTCTCGAAGTCCCGCAGTGTCAATTATCTGAATTGGCACTCCCTGTATTTGTATTGTCTCTTTGATTCTATCTCGCGTGGTACCTGCAATCGGCGTGACTATTGCGACTTCAGTACCTGACAACTGGTTGATTAAGGAGCTTTTTCCGACATTAGGCTCACCGGCTAAAACAACTAAAGCACCATTTCTTAGGATAGACCCTTGTTTAGTCTTTTGAAGAAGTTTCTCAACCGCTTTATTAATTTCTAACCACTGTTCTTTTGCTTTAGCACTTTCTAAGAAGTCGATTTCTTCCTCTGGAAAATCCAAAGTGGCTTCTACTAGGATTCTTAAATGGGTTACTTTTTGTACAACCTCATTGATAGCACTTGAAAACTCTCCTGAAAGTGTTCTATTAGCACTTTTGACCGCCACCGCTGTTGAAGCCTCTATTAAATCAGCAATTGCTTCCGCTTGCGCTAAATCAATTTTGTTATTTAAAAAGGCTCTTTCACTAAATTCTCCAGGTCTTGCAACCCTCATTTGAATAGATTGACCCACCTCTAAAATACGTTCTAATACGAGGTTTAAAACTACTGTTCCACCGTGTCCTTGAAACTCCAGAACATCTTCTCCTGTAAATGAGTTTGGACCAGGGAAAAATAAAGCAATACCACTGTCTATGGTATTTTTTTGGTTATCTACAATTGTGACTAATTCAGCTTTTCTTGGGGCTAGTTTTTTACGAAAAAGTACTAGTGATAATTGTGAAAGTTCTTTTCCAGAAACTCTCACAATTCCAATACCACCAAGCCCTGTTGCCGTTGCTATGGCAACAATCGGATCTAAACTTGTGTTCACTGCGTTATTACTCTTTATTTTTTAGAGCCATAAAGCCGGTTAATTTGCCACTGTTGACCAATTGATAAAAGGTTATTAACAATGTAATAGAGCACTAAACCGGATGGGAAAAAGAAGAACATCAAAGAAAAGGCAAGTGGCATAAATAGCATTACTTTAGCTTGTACTGGATCAGGTGGGGCAGGGTTTAATTTTGTTTGAACAAACATTGAAATAGCCATCAATATTGGCAATATTCCAATAGGAATGCTTAAACCGACTAGATCACTTAAAGAAGTATCCGGTGCTGACAAATCATGGATCCATAAAGTCCAAGGTGCTCCCCTCATCTCAACACTTAATAATAGTACCCAATACAAAGAAATAAATACCGGTATTTGAATCACTACCGGTAAACAACCCCCCAATGGATTAATCTTTTCTTTACGATACATCTCCATCATTTCTTTATTCAGTTTTGTTGGATCATTTTTATATTGCTCTTTCATCTGTACAAGTCTAGGTTGAACTTCCTTCATACGAGCCATTGACTTGTAACTTGCTGCTGATAATGGGAAGAATGCTAATTTAATTAATACCGTTAGGATAATAATTGCCCATCCCCAATTACCAACAACGCTATGAATTTGTGTCAAAAACCAAAAAATTGGTTTAGCAATAATGGTTAATCGACCATAGTCTTTAATTAATTCAAAACCTGGTGAAATTGGTCTCAATATTGTTTCATCATCTGGGCCAATAAATAGCTTAGCGGTTTGGCTTTGAGTAGCCCCTGGAGCAATCGTATCCAATGAAGAGGTCATACCAATTCGATATAAATTTTTATCTAATTTATCGAAATAAAACTCTCTTTTTGTATTTGTTTCAGGAATCCAAGCACTAGCAAAATAATGTTGAACCATTGCCACCCAACCTGGCTCTTCAAGACCTAATGGTGCTGGCGGAGGAATTTTATTATTTTCAATGTCTTTAAAGGCAACTTCTTTAAACTTATCTTTTTCTGTAAACATTGCAGGACCAGTAAAAGTGCTATAAAACTCACTTTCATCAATGCTGGTTCCATCTCTTACTAACTCTGCATATATTGTTGAGAGAATAGGACTGCTGCTTTTATTAGTAACTTTATGTGTTACTTCTAATACGTAACTATTTGGTTTGAGAGTATAGGTTTTCTCATAAGTGATTCCATTTTTTTCGGATACTAGAACGAGAGTTGTACCATCTGACCCTAATTTTTGCAAGAATAAGTCATTGTGGTTTGGGACATCTAAACCTTGTGAAATAAGACCACTTCTAGCTAAGTAAATATGATTAGCTTTATTCTCCATCAAAATAACTGGGTCGCCCTTATCACCTTTATCAAGATGCTTTTTCAACGATGATTTTGTAATAGTTCCGCCTTTTGAACTGATCTCAAGGTCTAGAACATCATTTTCTAAATGAATCGTATTAATCGCGATTGGTTCCATGGTGTTTTTGGCAACACCTCCTGGAATATTACTTTGCTTTTGACTTAAGCTTGGAGTATTTGGTAATTGAGCTCCGTTTTCAGCATCCTTAACATTGCTAGGCGTTGTGCTATTTGTTGCAGATGGCGGTGCAAGGAAGGGTAAGGGTTTATTTCCATGAGCAATCTGCCAGTTATTAAACAACATAATCCCTGATACAGAGAAGACAACCCAAAGTAAGGTTTTTTTAATTTCCATTTTGATGACTTTACAAAATTAATATGATGGTTGATTGTAGTGCGTGAATATAAACTTATAACTTAATCTTTTTTTGTGGCACTGGATCGTAACCGCCAAGACTCCAGGGGGCACAACGACAAACTCTTTTTATTCCTAAATACGAACCAGAGTAAGGTCCGTGAAGCATTACTGCATCTTTAAAATATTCTGAACAACTTGGGTGGAATCGACATTTATTACCTAATAAAGGTCTAAAAACCCATTGATAAATCTTAATAAGGATAAAAATAAAATTACTCAAAACTACTATGAAAATGCTGTTGAATTTGTTTTCTAATAGCAACTCTTTCTTTTTCTCGTAATCGACCTCTAGTTTGTTGGCCTACAGCTCTATTCAGTTTCACTACAATATCGGTATTAGGGCTAATTGAAGCTTTTCTGAAATTTTCCCTAATTAATCTTTTGATTCGATTTCTATCGATTGCTCGTCTAGCCTTTTTTTTAGGTATAGCTAAGCCAAGCCTTGAATTTTCTTGTTCAATAGACTCTTTAAGGTGAAAAGAAAGATGCGAGGTCTTAGGACCTGGCATCTTTAGGGTTTCCGCTATTTCTTGCGAAAGTAATAGCTTGTGCGGTTTTGAATGTTTATGCATACGCGGAGAAGAATTTAAACTTTCCCGCAACAACTTAACTGTTAAATTTAAACAGCTAAACGTTTACGGCCTTTTGCACGACGATTATTCAATACTTTACGTCCCCCTTTGGTTTTCATACGAACAAGAAAGCCATGGGTACGTTTACGGCGCGTTACGGAAGGTTGATATGTACGTTTCATTTGATTTCACCACAGTTAAAATACTAGATAACCGATTATTTTCCATGACTTTGATGCATATGTCAATTTAGAATTAGTTTAATTGCAATAATAAATTATTTTCAATTCAACAAAGATCACTAAATGATTGAATTACTGAATTTAAGAGAAGTTGTTAACAAGTTATCCACAGGTTTTGCACAGGATTTTAGGTTGTTGATAAGTATCAAAGTTCGTTACAATCTAAATCTCTTAAAGTTCTATTTATTACATCTATGATCAACCACCTGGGCAACAATCCTGAGACTGAATCAACTTTAAATGTTGAATCAGCTTCTGTGAGATTTTGGAACAACTTTGTCCTTACTATGGAGAAAGAAATGCCAAGTTCTCAATTTAGGACTTGGATAAAACCTTTGGCACCTATTGGATTGGATAATTCCGGAAATATCTTTGTAATTGCTGTTCCCAATCAGTTTAAATTAGATTGGATAAAAAACCAATTTACAAATAAAATCAATGATATAGCGAAGGATTTTTTATCGCCAGGTACACAAATTAGATTAATTGTTGACTCTCAAGCATGCTCTATTAAAGAAGCTGACAATTCATCATCCAATAATTTCATTAACAAAAGCCCAGAGCCTGATATTTTAGTTAATGATGCTGATGACGATATTGACAGTGTTGAAAGTATTAATTTCAAGATTAACGTAGAAGATTTTTCCAAACTTAGCCCTATCTTGACGTTCGATACTTTTGTGAATGGTAAAGCAAATCAATTAGCTAGGGCTGCAGCAATTCAAGTTGCTAATAATCCTGGTACGTCCTATAACCCAATGTTTTTATATGGCGGTGTAGGTCTAGGAAAAACCCATTTAATTCATGCAGTTGGGAATTATCTTTTAAAACAAAAACCAAACGCAAAAATACGTTACATACACGCTGAACAATATGTTTCTGATGTGGTGAGAGCTTATCAACAAAAAGCTTTCGATAAGTTTAAATCCTACTATCATTCGTTAGATTTATTGTTAATTGATGATATTCAGTTTTTTAGTGGGAAAAATCGTACGCAAGAAGAGTTCTTTTATGCATTTGAAGCCTTAATTTCTAACAAATCTCAAATTATCATTACCTCTGATACTTATCCAAAGGAGATGGACGGCATTGATGATCGCTTGATTTCAAGGTTTGACTCTGGATTAACTGTTGCCATTGAACCACCAGAACTTGAAATGCGAGTTGCTATCTTAATGAAGAAAGCTCAAGCAGAGTTTGTACCCATGTCCGAAGACGTTGCTTTTTTTATTGCCAAACATTTAAGATCAAACATTCGTGAATTAGAAGGGGCTTTGCGTAAAATTCTTGCTTATGTAAGGTTTCACGGCAAAGAAGTGAATATTGATGTGGCTAAAGAGGCCTTAAAAGATTTATTATCCATCCAAAACAGGCAAATTTCTGTTGAAAACATTCAAAAAGCAGTCGCTGATTTCTATGGCATCAAAGTTGCTGATATGTATTCAAAGAAAAGACCAGCAAATATTGCCAAACCGCGACAAATAGCTATGTACATTGCGAAAGAACTGACCCAAAAGAGCTTACCTGAGATTGGAGAGCTATTTGGTGGTAGAGATCATACTACCGTTTTACACGCCGTTAGACGAATAATTGAGTTACGATCTTTAGACAGTCAGTTAAATCATGAACTGCATGTTTTAGAACAAACTTTAAAGGCGTAATAAACTGTGGATAAGGTTGTTAATAAGTAGTGTAGAAGTCTGTTAACAACTAATGTATAAGTTGTTTAAAATTTGTGGATAATTTCAATAGTTCATGCAAAATAGAGTAATTAGCATAGTTATTCAAAATTTGTTCTTAAGTTATACAGAAGTTATCAACAACTTTTAATCTTAATAAGTTATTGTATTAGAAAGTTTTTTTAAATTATCCACTGAAATTTGAATCCTTATTATTACTACTAAACAAAAAAATTATCATTCAGGAAATTGAATATGCAACTGGTCAGTACAACACGAGATAGTCTCTTAAAACCCTTACAATTTGTAAGCGGTATTGTGGAAAGACGTCATACTCTACCAATTCTCGCTAACTTACTAATGCGTAAGAACAATGAGTCTATTTCATTTATCTCTACTGATATTGATATTCAAATCACTACGATTACTGACTTTGGTGTAGGTGACGATGACTTCAGTACAACTGTAGGAGCTAGAAAGCTTTTAGATATTCTTCGTGCAATGCCAGAAGGACCAATTAGTCTCACAATGAAGGAAAACCGCATGGTAGTTCAAAGCGGAAAAAGTAGATTTTCTCTTCAAACCTTAGCTGCCAGTGAATTTCCAATTATGTTGGAAAATAATCAAAATGTAAGATCTTTTGAAATTTCTCAAAAAGAATTTAAACAATTAATTAGCCAAGTTCACTTCGCGATGGCTCAACAAGACATTCGTTACTATTTGAATGGAATGTTAATGGTTCTAGATGATAATAAGCTGATTGCAGTTGCAACGGATGGTCATCGTTTAGCTTATGGTCAAATCATTTTAGAAAAACCACCAGTTGGCGAAACGAATAAAATTGAAGTTATTGTGCCAAGAAAAACAATTTTAGAATGCCAACATTTGTTAGATGATGTAGACGCACCTTTAAAAGTTTCTATTAGTCCAACTCAAATTAAGTTTGAATTTAATACGATTGAACTCTTATCTAAATTAGTTGAAGGAAAGTTCCCTGATTATCAAAGAGTAATTCCTAAAGGTCATAAAAATTCTTTTATTGTTCCTAGAGAAATTTTTCAATCAGCATTGCAAAGAGCTGCAATTCTTACTACAGATAAATTTAAAGGTATTCGTTGTTCATTAAAAGATAACCTTTTAGTTATTCAATCAACGAATGCAGAACAAGAAGAAGCACAAGAGGAAATTGAAACAGCATACGAAGGCGATCATTTAGATATCGGATTTAACGTTACCTATCTGCTTGATGTTCTATCGAATGTTAAGAATGAGAGTATTCAAATTAATTTGGGTGATTCAAATTCAAGTGCCCTCATCACCATACCTGACAATGAAAATTTCAAGTATGTCGTAATGCCAATGCGTATTTAATTAACTAAGAACACATGACCATAGAAAACCAATCAGTAACTGATTTATATAGTGCCTCATCCATTCAAATTTTAGAAGGTTTAGAAGCTGTTAGAAAAAGACCGGGTATGTATATTGGAGATACCTCCGATGGTACAGGTCTTCATCATTTAGTATTTGAAGTTTTAGATAATTCTATTGACGAAGCGCTTGCTGGTCATTGTTCAGAGATTACAGTAACAATTCATACAGATAACTCAATATCTATTATTGATAATGGTCGTGGAATTCCAACGGGAATTAAGTATGATGATAAACATGACCCCAAAAGAAGTGCAGCTGAAATTGTAATGACTGAACTGCATGCTGGTGGAAAATTTGATCAAAACAGTTATAAAGTATCAGGTGGTCTGCATGGCGTAGGTGTTAGTTGTGTAAATGCTTTATCAAAATGGTTACGTTTAACGGTAAGAAGAGATGGAAAAACTCATTTTTTGGAGTTTGCAAGAGGTGTTGTTCAAAATAGAACAATTCTTGAAGAGAACGGATTAATTGTTTCGCCAATCCCGGTTATAGGTACAACGGACACAAGAGGAACCGAAGTTCATTTTTCAGCCGATGAAGAAATATTTGGAACAGTAGAGTTTCATTATGAAATTCTAGTAAAACGAATTAGAGAACTTTCTTTTTTAAACAATGGTGTTCATATTCGTGTAGTGGATGAGCGCTCTGGAAAAGAAGAAGATTTCGCTTTTTCTGGAGGCGTAAAGGGCTTTGTTGAGTATATTAATAAATCAAAAACAGCTCTTCATAAAAATATTTTCTATGCAATTGGTGAAAAGGCTGCTGAAGTTGGAGGTATGATTACCTCCGAGGTCGCAATGCAATGGAACGATGGTTATAGTGAACAAGTCTTATGTTTTACCAATAATATTCCGCAACGAGATGGTGGTACACACTTAACTGGGTTACGTGCGGCAATGACTCGAGTTATCAATAAATACATTGATGAAAATGGTATAGCTAAAAAGGTAAAAGTAGAAGTTACTGGTGATGACATGAGAGAGGGTTTAACTTGTATCTTGTCTGTTAAGGTACCAGAACCTAAATTCTCAAGTCAAACAAAAGATAAATTAGTATCTAGCGAGGTAAGAGGTCCAATTGAAGATGTAGTTTCTAGTAGTTTATCTGCATACCTTCAAGAAAATCCGGTTGATGCAAGAGAGATTTGTGACAAAATCATTGAAGCTGCCCGTGCAAGAGAAGCCGCACGTAAAGCACGTGATTTAACCCGTCGTAAGGGTGTTTTGGATGGTTTAGGCCTCCCTGGTAAATTAGCAGATTGTCAAGAAAAAGACCCAGCCAAATCAGAATTATTCATCGTGGAGGGAGACTCTGCGGGTGGTTCTGCTAAACAGGGACGTGATAGAAAATTTCAAGCAATTCTTCCCTTAAAAGGAAAGATATTAAACGTTGAAAAAGCACGTTTTGATAAGATGTTAGCTAGCCAAGAGGTGGTTACTCTTATTACTGCCCTAGGTACGGGGATTGGTGCTGACGAATACAACATTGAAAAACTTCGCTATCACCGAATTATTATCATGACCGATGCGGACGTAGACGGAAGTCATATTCGCACATTGCTATTAACATTCTTTTATCGTCAAATGCCTGAGTTGATTCAAAGAGGTCATATTTATATCGCTCAGCCACCTTTGTATAAAGTTAAACATGGTAAAAATGAACAATATATTAAAGATGATGCAGTTTTAACCGATTATTTAGTAACGATTGCATTAGATGGTGCTCAAATTATTAATCAACATAATGAAATATTTGTTGGTGATCAGTTAAGAGACCTTACAAATTTATATTACAAAACACAAAGTGTTATTGAGCGTCTTTCAAGAACCCTTGATTCCGATGTTCTAAGAGTTATTAGTGAAGGCATTACGATTAATTTAGATAGCCAAGAAGAAGCACAAAATTCTGCTAATCAATTAAAAGAAGGTTTAAATAAACGGCTTGGTGATAACAGTCAAAACTTAGAAATTACCGTTCAATTAGAAGAAAGAACAGAACGCTTTAGGTTGCTTATTTCAAGAAGAATTCATGGTAATTTAAAACTATCTTTCATTAACTCTGATTTTGTTTCTGGTTCGGATTACGAGTCTATTCAAGCCTTTTCTACTTCAGTCGGTGGACAAATTGGTGTCGGGTCTAAAGTGGTACGTGGTGACCCCGAGAAATCATTTAAAGAATTAGCAGTCGTTAATTTCCAAGAGGCAATTGAATTTTTAATCAGCGAAGCCGAACGTACAGTTTCTAGACAGCGTTATAAGGGTTTAGGTGAGATGAATCCAAGTCAATTGTGGGAAACAACGATGGATACAAATACACGTACCTTATTAAAAGTTCAGATTGATGATGCAATTTTTGCAGATCAAACCTTCACCACTTTAATGGGTGATGACGTTGAACCTCGTCGAGCTTTTATTGAATCAAATGCTTTAATTGCTAAAAACATTGATGTCTAAGAAATTTCCAGAGTCTCTATCTTCAGATTCTATTGAAGTTAGAGATTCTACTATTCATGGTCGTGGAGTTTATAGTACTAAAAAGATAAAAAAAAATGACTGCATTGTTGAGTATTTAGGACAAAGAATTTCATGGAAAGAAGCTTTAAAAAGGCATCCTCATGATCCTCTTCAACCATTTCATACGTTTTATTTTTCTTTAACAAATGGCAAGGTCATTGATGGAAACGTCAATGGAAATATCGCCAAATGGATTAATCACTCCTGTAAACCGAACTGTGAAACAAAAGAAATTAAAGATAAAAATAATAAACTTCGGGTGTTCATCTTTGCAAAACGTAATATAAATAAAGATGATGAATTATTTTATGATTATGGTTTAGAGTTAGATGCAGAGCATACGAAAGAAGAGCAATTAAATTACAAGTGTCTTTGTGGCAAAAAGAATTGCCGGAAAACTATGTTAGCTAACAAGTAAAAATCATGTTATTTATCAGCTTACCTGAACTAGAAAATGCAATAAATTTTTGGAGAAATAAATCCCCTTCCGTTGGCGATTCGCTTATTTTATCGAAAGAAGCTTCTGCCTTAGCAAAGCCTTATGCAATTTTAATTTTGCAAGGTGCTCAAAGAATATCTGTTGATAATTTAGATCCCAATGAATTGGATGCATGGAATAGATATCTTCAAGAAAGTTTTAATAGAAAAGGCTAGTTTTATGGATCACGGCACCTTTGACTTCATTATTATTGGCGCAGGCAGCGCAGGTTGTTTATTAGCTAATCAATTAACAAAAAACCCCAATCATCGTGTTTTGCTAATAGAGGCTGGTGCTAAAGATGATTATCTTTGGATACATATTCCAGTTGGTTATTTGTATTGCATTGACAACCCAAGAACAGATTGGCAATTTAAAACAGAGCCGAGCAAAGGTCTTAATTCCCGTTCCTTAATTTATCCTAGAGGAAAGGTACTTGGTGGAAGCTCTTCAATCAATGGCATGATTTATATGAGAGGTCAAGAGCAGGATTATCAAGACTGGGTCAACCAAACAACTGATAATTCTTGGTCTTGGAATCATTGTTTAGATCGTTTTAAGGCCTTCGAAAATTATCACGGGGGTTCCAATCAATGGCATGGTAGCAATGGCCCATGGCGTGTAAGTCGTCAGCGTTTGCATTGGAAAGTTCTTGATGTTTTCCGACAGGCTGCTAATGAATATGGAATTAATAATACGGACGATTTTAATCGTGGTGATAATTCCGGAATTGGTTATTTTGATGTTAATCAAGAGAATGGCTTTAGGTTAAATGCTTCTAAAGCATTTCTCAAAATGGCATCGAAAAGACCAAATTTGACGTTGATCACAGGGGCTTTGGTTGAAAAAATTCACTTTGATCCAGTAACCAAAAAAACTACCGGTATTTCTTTTCTGGGTGGTGACCATCATCATACTGCCCAGGTTCATCAAGAGATTTTATTAAGTGCAGGCTCCATTGGTTCAGTACAAATCCTGGAGCGATCTGGAATTGGTCAAGAAAAACATTTAGGCTCTTTAGGCATTGAAACAATTGTTAACTCTCCAGGGGTAGGAGAGAATCTGCAAGATCATCTTCAACTTCGCATGATTTACAAAGTGCGTGGTATATCAACTTTAAATACAAAAGCTAACTCTTTTATCGGAAAAGGTTTAATTGGGTTGCAATATCTTTTGAATAGAAGTGGACCCATGTCAATGGCTCCATCGCAGTTAGGTGCTTTTACAAAAAGTGCTGACTACCACACACGTTCAAATATTCAATATCATGTTCAACCACTCTCTTTAGAGCGATTCGGTGAAGATTTACATTCTTTTAATGCAATTACAGCTAGCGTTTGTAATTTACGACCGACTTCAAGAGGGTCTATACACATTACGTCAAATGACGTTTTCGCTAAGCCCAAAATTGACCCAAATTACCTTTCGACTTCAGAGGACCAAACCGTAGCAATTGAGTCCATCCAAACAACGAGAAAAATTATTCAACAGTCAGCTTTAATGGCTTATCATCCAGAAGAATATAAACCAGGGGTCCATTTAACGAGTGACGACGAGTTAATTCATGCTGCCGGCGATATTGGAACAACTATTTTTCACCCTGTTGGAACTTGTAAGATGGGTAGTTCTAATGACGCAAATGCCGTATTAGATTCGGAACTTAGAGTTCGTGGGGTTAAAGGATTGCGGGTGGTAGACGCTTCTGCTATGCCTACTATTACCTCTGGTAATACGGCAGCGCCCACGATGATGATCGCATACCGCGTAGCTGAATTATTACGCGCTAATTAATTGGTAAAAACCCCTAGTAATTTTGTCTTTATATGCCGCGTTAAATATGTAATATTGTAGATAATCTAATTTTATGAATAAAACAAATTACATCCTTGAAACCAAAAATCTTTTTAAGACATTTAAAGGTTTTGTTGCAGTTAATGACGTTAATCTAAAAGTTGAAGAGGGCTCTATTCATGCCTTAATTGGCCCTAATGGTGCTGGAAAAACCACTTGTTTTAACTTGTTAACAAAATTTCATATTCCAAGTAGTGGGTCTATTTTATTTAAAGGATCTGATATTACTTCGTTGGCTCCTGCCCAGATAGCCAATTTGGGAATTATTCGGTCCTTTCAAATTTCTGCAGTTTTTCCTCATTTATCGGTTTTAGATAATGTCAGGGTTGCTTTATTAAAAAACTTGGGAATTGAGTTTTCATTTTGGCGGTCTTCAAAATCACTAAACCAGTTGAATGATCGGGCGATGGAATTACTCGGGTTGGTTGGTTTAGAACAATATGCCGACGAGCTTACTGTAAATCTTCCATATGGTAGAAAGCGTGTTTTAGAGATCGCAACAACCTTAGCGATGAGTCCTTCACTAATGTTATTGGATGAGCCTACACAGGGTATGGGACACGAAGATGTAATGATGGTGACAGACTTAATTGCCACTGTTGCAAAGGGAAGAACCGTACTGATGGTAGAGCACAATATGAAAGTTGTATCGACTATTGCTAATAAAATTACGGTTTTACAACGTGGTGCTGTTTTAGCGGAAGGTTCATACTCCGAGGTTTCGAAGAATCCACAAGTTTTAGAAGCCTATATGGGCTCTTCGGAGGAGCATTAATGACTTTTGCGATTGAAATCAATAATCTAAATGCTTGGTATGGTGAGTCACATATTCTGCATGGAATTAATTTATCAGTCCAGGAAGGGGAGGTCGTTACTCTTCTTGGTAGAAATGGGGCTGGTCGAACAAGTACTTTAAGGGCAATTTTAGGTCTTACTGGAAAAAGGACTGGCTCGATTAAGATTTATGATCATGAAACCATCGATATGGGTACTCATACGATTCCTCGCTTAGGGGTCGGGTATTGTCCTGAGGAGCGTGGCATCTTTTCAACTTTGTCGACTGAGGAAAACTTAATGCTACCTCCAGTTGTTAAACCTGGTGGTTTAAGTTTAGATGAGATTTATAGTATGTTTCCTAATTTGTACGAGCGTCGATTTAGTCCCGGTACTCGTTTGAGTGGTGGTGAGCAGCAAATGTTGGCCATGGCTAGGATATTGAGAACAGGTGCGAAACTACTGTTATTAGATGAAATTACTGAGGGTTTGGCGCCAGTGATTGTCCAAAAATTAGGACAAGTGGTGCGTGATCTTCGTGAAAAGGGTTACACCATTATTTTGGTGGAGCAAAATTTTAGATTTGCTGCCCCATTGGCCGATCGTCATTATGTAATAGAGCATGGGCAGGTTGTCGAAACTGTTTTAAGTAGTGAATTAACTCAAAAAACTGAGTTACTGAATAGTTATTTGGGTGTTTAATCAATCTCAAGTTTAAGGATAAATATGAAGATTAAAAAAATTGTATCTGCTCTTTCGTTGCTTTGTGCAACGGGTTTAGCTGGCGCTGCTGACAATAAGCCAATCAAGATCGGTTTTATTACTGATGGTGCTAGTTTATATTCTGATATTGATGGTATTGGTGGTAAAGAAGCCATGGAGATGGCGATTGCCGATTTCGGAGGCTCCGTTTTAGGTCGTAAAGTTGAAATTTTATATGCTGATCATCAAAATAAAGCTGATATTGCTGCTTCGAAGGCGCGCGAGTGGATCGATCAAGAAGGTGTTAATGTGATTTTTGGTGGTACGAATTCTGGAACTGCTTTAGCTACTGCTAAGGTTACCTCAGAGAAGAAGCGTATTTATATTAATAATGGCGCTGGTACTTCAGCATTAACTAATGAGCAGTGTTCTCCTTATACTATTCACTATACATACGACACAATTGCTTTAGCCAATGTTACTGGTAAGGCTATGGTTGATAAAGGAAATAAAAACTGGTATTTTTTAACAGCTGACTATGCTTTTGGTGAGCAACTTCAAAAGGATGCAACAAAGGTTGTTCTAGATAATGGTGGAAAAGTGCTTGGCTCTGTAAAGCACCCACTTAATGCAAGTGATTTTTCCTCTTTTTTACTACAGGCTCAAAGTTCTAAAGCCCAAGTTCTTGGTTTAGCTAATGCTGGCGGTGATACGATTAACTCTGTGAAGGCTGCTGCTGAATTTGGTATCAATAAGTCAATGAAACTCGCGGGTTTATTAGTTTTTATTACAGATATTCATAGTATTGGTATTAAGAATGCAGCTGGTTTACTTGCAACGGAAGCTTGGTATTGGGATTTAAACGAAGAAAGCCGAGCTTTTGCTGGCCGCTTTATCCAAAAACTCAAGCGTATGCCAACCTCTGTGCATGCCGGTGACTACTCTTCAATGTTGTCTTACTTAAAAGCTGTGAAGGCAGCCGGTACAGACAATCCAGATAAAGTCATGACAGAACTTCGCAAAATGAAAATAAATGACTTGTTTACTAAAGGTGGATATATCCGTAAAGATGGAACAATGGTTCACGACATGTATTTGTTTGAAACCAAAAAAGCTGAAGAAGTTACTAAGCCTTGGGATTATTACAAAGTTGTTAATAAGATTTCTGGTGAACAGGCTTTTAATACGCTTGCCGAATCAAAGTGTCCACTTGTTAAGTAATTGATTTAAATGGAAATTTTTGGTCTTCCTGTTTCAGCTATTCTTAGCCAACTCCTTTTGGGGTTGGTTAATGGTAGTTTTTATGCCATGTTAAGTCTTGGTTTAGCCGTGATCTTTGGCTTATTGAACGTTGTGAACTTTGCTCATGGTGCAATGTTCATGATGGGCGCTTTATTTACTTGGATTGGGTTTTCCGCATTTAACATTCCTTATTGGCAGATGTTAATTTTGGCACCTCTCGTTGTTGGTTTGATCGGTGTTCTTATTGAAAAACTTTTGTTAAAGCATTTATATGAATTAGATCATTTGTATGGTCTTCTTTTAACCTTTGGAATGACTCTTATTCTTGAGGGAGTTTTTAGGTCGTTTTATGGTGTTTCAGGTATGCCATATAGTGTTCCTGATAGCTTAAGTGGCGCAATTAATGTTGGTTTTATGTTTCTTCCAATTTATCGCGCTTGGGTTGTGCTCATATCTCTTGTTGTGTGTTTTGGTACATGGTTTATTATTGAGAGAACGAAACTAGGTGCCTATTTAAGAGCTGGTACAGAAAACCCTAAGCTTGTTCAAGCTTTTGGAATTAACTTTCCTGTAATGGTGACACTAACATATGGTTTCGGAGTTGCTTTAGCAGCTCTCTCCGGTGTTTTAGCAGCGCCAATTATTCAGATTTCTCCTTTAATGGGCTCTAATCTAATTATCACAATCTTTGCGATTGTTGTTATTGGTGGAATGGGTTCAATTTTAGGGTCTATTTTTACTGGTTTAGGGCTTGGACTAATAGAGGCTCTTACTAAAGTCGTTTACCCCGAGGCTTCTAGTACCGTTGTTTTTGTGATTATGGCAATGGTTCTTTTAGTTCGTCCAGCTGGTCTTTTTGGTCGGGAGAGGTAATGAAAGTTACTAGTAAACTTTTTTATATTCTTTTGCTTGGGTTTTCTCTAGTTGCTCCGGTAATTATTTATCCGATCTTTTTAATGAAGATTTTGTGTTTTTCTTTATTTGCCGCGGCCTTTAATTTATTGCTGGGGTATACCGGTTTGTTATCCTTTGGTCATGCAGCCTTTTTGGGGGGGGCCGGATATATTTGCGGTTACTTTATTCGTGATTTAGGGTTTTCACCTGAGGTTGGTTTATTAGCGGGAACTTCATTTGCTGCTATTTTAGGTTTGATTATGGGTAGTCTGGCGATTCGCCGACAAGGTATATATTTCGCGATGATAACCATGGCTTTGGCTCAAATGATTTACTTTATCTTTTTGCAAGCCAAGTTTACGGGTGGTGAAGATGGAATGCAGGGCATTCCTCGTGGTGTTTTTCTTGGCCTAATTGATTTAAGTAATGACTTGAACATGTATTATGTTTTCTTACTGTTTACTGTATTAGCTATGCTTTTAATTGCGCGCGTTGTTTCATCGCCTTTCGGTAAAGTATTATTTGCTATTAAAGAGAATGAACCTAGAGCGATATCTCTTGGATATCAAGTCAATAGATTTAAATTGCTTGCTTTTGTTTTATCTGGTACTTTGGCGGGGCTTGCTGGAAGTTTACAAGCTTTAATGATGGGCTTTGAAACCTTATCAGATTCACATTGGTCAATGTCAGGCCTAGTAATTCTTATGACTCTAGTAGGTGGTGTTGGTACACTCATCGGTCCCATTGTTGGTGCGGTTGTAATTACAGTATTAGAGCATAAGGTTGGTGATATTGGGGTGGGTCTTTATAATCTGACCAACGTCGAGTGGTTTAGATCGCTTGGAGAGTCCGTTACTATTGTAACTGGCTTAATTTTTGTGGTCTGCGTTATGCTGTTTCGCAAAGGAATTGTAGGCGAAATTTTAGCGAAAATTAAGTAAGTAAAATTTTGTCCTTTTCTGAATTTTTTGATGCATCTATATTTTTTCTTGGTGCCTTAGCATTTATTGCTGGATTTATAGACTCCATTGTTGGTGGTGGAGGCTTAATACAAGTTCCTGCGTTGTTTGTTGCTTTTCCCGGTGAAACCCCAGCAACCTTATTCGGTACCAATAAATTAGCTTCCTTGGGCGGCACTGCTGTTGCTGCTAAAAAGTTCCTGTCATCTGTTCAGTTACCAAGGCAAGTTTTTTTGCTTGGTGGTTTATTTGCTTTATTGGGTTCATTTTTTGGCGCTTGGGCTGTTACCCAAACCCCTGCTAATTTTTTGCGTCAGTGTTTGCCTTTTCTTCTTGTCGCGTTGTTAATATTTACTCTTATTAATAAAAATATGGGCATGGTCCATCAGCCCTTTACTAATACTAAGCAAAAATTTTCTCTTTTGGTTTTTGGAACTGGCTTGATTGGTTTCTATGATGGGTTTTTTGGTCCCGGAACCGGTATGTTCCTCATGTTTTTATTTGTTCAGTTTCTTGGTTTTGACTTTATTAATGGTGCGGCCGCCACGAAGGTGATTAATTGCATAACTAATTTTGCGGCTCTTGCATTGTTTATCCCTACTGGACATATCAATTGGACTATTGCTTTGTGGATGATGTTTTTTAATATTTTAGGTAGTTTTTCTGGAAGCCGACTTGCGATTGCTAAGGGCAGTACTCTAGTTAGAAAAGTATTTATTCTTGTTGTGATTCTTTTAATCTTAAAAACATCCAATGACTCCTACCATTGGTTACAATTGATAACTATTTAAATTCTTTGTTTCACGTGAAACATTGTTTAAGTGTTATTATCTTTTCCCTAAGGGAAATTCATCTATGGACTATCAAGAAAAATTCGCAGTTATTGTTATAGGCGGTGGTCATGCCGGTTGTGAAGCCGCATTAGCAAGCGCTAGGATGGGGTGTAAAACTTTACTTCTCACTCATAATATTGAAACATTGGGTACCATGAGTTGTAATCCATCAATTGGTGGAATTGGTAAAGGGCATTTGGTAAAAGAAATTGATGCGCTAGGTGGAGCCATGGCTCATATTACCGATTTGTCAGGCATTCAATTTAGGATTCTTAACTCCAGTAAAGGACCCGCTGTACGCGCTACTAGGGCTCAAGCAGATCGTGCTCTATATAAGTCGTCAATGCGCACCCTGTTGGAGAATCAACAAAATTTAACTTTATTTCAAGCCGCAGTCGATGACTTAATTGTGGTTGGTGATCAAGTGCAAGGTGCAATAACCCAGCTGGGAGTAAAGTTCTATGCCGAGCAAGTTGTATTAACTGCGGGTACTTTCCTGGATGGGAAAATTCATGTGGGCTTAGATAATCATTCCGGTGGTAGAGCAGGTGATCCTGCTTCGGTTAGACTCTCCTCAAGATTAAAAGAACTTAAATTACCACAAGGTCGTTTAAAAACGGGTACTCCACCTAGAATTGATGGAAGAACTATCGATTTCTCGGTAATGACTGAACAACCAGGCGATCTGGATCCAGTTCCTGTATTTTCTTTTTTGGGGCGGCCTGAAGAGCATCCTAAGCAAGTTCCTTGTTGGATTACGCATACTAACGAAAAAACTCACGATATTATTCGTGGTGGTCTGGATCGCTCTCCAATGTATACGGGGGTTATTGAGGGGGTTGGTCCTAGATATTGTCCATCAATAGAAGATAAGATACATCGATTCGCCAGCAAAAATAGCCACCAAATATTTTTGGAGCCTGAGGGGTTGTCTACAAACGAGTTTTATCCAAATGGAATATCAACGAGCCTTCCTTTTGATGTTCAAATTGATTTAGTACATAGTATTCCTGGGTTGGAAAGCGCTCATATTCTTCGTCCAGGCTATGCGATTGAATATGACTATTTTGATCCTAGGTCTTTAAATCCATCATTAGAGTCTAAAAGTATCAAGGGACTTTTCTTTGCTGGTCAAATTAATGGTACAACTGGTTATGAAGAGGCTGCCGCTCAGGGTTTGTTGGCAGGAATTAATGCTGGCCTTCATTCGCAAGGTAAGCCATCATGGCATCCGTTGCGTAGCGACGCCTACCTTGGCGTTCTCGTAGATGATTTGATTACTAAGGGTGTTCAAGAGCCGTATCGAATGTTTACAAGTCGCGCTGAGTATCGTCTTAGTTTGCGTGAAGATAATGCAGATATTCGTTTAACTGAGATTGGGCGATCTTTGGGCTTGGTTGGTGATAAGCAGTGGGAGTTTTTTAGTAGGAAGCTTGAGGGTGTTTCACGTGAAACATCTAGGCTTGCATCAACTTGGGTGTCGCCGAAAAATATTACTCCAGAAGATAGCCTTAGTGTCTTTGGGCAGGTGTTATCACATGAGTATAGCCTCGCTGAATTGCTCAAGCGGCCAGAAATAACTTATGACCACTTAACAAGCGTTTTAGATGGGCGATGGGCTAGTTCAGTAAATCAGTATGATGAGCTTTTGCTAAAACAACTGCAGGAGCAGGTGGAGATTGGCATTAAATATCAGGGTTATATTGATCGTCAAACGATTGAAATTGACCGTCATTCATATTATGAGAATTTAGAGTTGCCAGTTGGTTTAGATTATGGCGATGTGTTGGGGTTGTCAAATGAGGTTCAACAAAAATTAAATAAAGGCAAGCCAACAACTTTAGGGCAGGCCTCAAGAATCTCTGGTGTAACTCCAGCTGCAATTTCCCTGTTGTTAGTTCACTTGAAAAGAGGTGTTGGAAGAAAGGCTCAAACGGATGCAATTTGATCCATTGGTTTTTGACCAAATAATTGAGGAGGGAAGCCATCAATTTTCTCTAAAGTTGTCAAGACTTCAAGTGGAGCAATTAAAGACATTTATCAATGAGTTTATTAAGTGGAATGCCGTTCATAATTTAAGCGCAGTAAACTCATTTGAATCTCTAATGAGAGCGCATCTATTAGATTCAATGGCGGTAATTTCACCAGTAGATGGTTATCTAAAAAAGTTAAAAAATCTCAGCAAGATGAAGGTTGCCGATTTAGGCTCTGGAGGAGGTTTTCCTAGTGTGGTGTTGGCGATATTACTGCCACACATCAGTTTTTATGCAATCGAATCTATTAAGAAAAAGACAGCATTTTTGCAAAATATAAAAACTCGACTAAAGCTCGAAAACTATGAGGTTGTAGGTCAGCGAATTGAAGTTTATGCCAAACAACAGCCTAATATTTTTGATGCAACAATTTCAAGGGCTTTTACAGAGTTAAATAATTTTTTGAAATATTCTCAATCTCTGATAAAAGAGGACTCTTACGTATTTGCTATGAAATCTCAAAGAGTTGAAGAGGAATTAAAAGGTGTAATTGATGAGTGGAACCTCATCGAAAATATCGAATTAAAAATACCAAGTTTTGATGCCTATAGATGTTTATTGGTCATCTCTTCCATGAGAAAATATTAAAAAAGGGACATATAATGGCACAAGTTTTTTGTATAGCAAATCAAAAGGGTGGGGTGGGAAAAACAACTACGGCGATTAATTTGGCTGCGAGTTTGTCTACTTTAAAACAACGTGTTTTGTTAATTGACTTAGATCCACAGGGAAATGCAACCATGGGATCAGGTGTTGATAAACATCAATTAAAAAGCTCTGTGTACCAAGTGTTACTCGGTTTAGAGGATATACAAAATTCTAAATATCGTTCAGAATCAGGTGGTTACGATGTTCTTCCTGCTAATAGAAATTTAGCAGGTGCTGAAATTGAGCTAGTAGATTTTGAGCATAGGGAGTCCCTTCTTAGGGCTGCATTAGCTAAGGAGCATGTTAATTATGATTTTGTTTTGATAGACTGTCCGCCCGCATTATCCTTACTCACGCTTAATGGGTTGTGCGCAGCTAATGGTGTAATTGTGCCGATGCAATGCGAGTATTTTGCTTTAGAAGGATTATCAGATTTGGTAAATAGTATTAAACAAGTTCATGCCAATTTAAACAGTGATCTGAAGATTATTGGTTTATTAAGAGTAATGTTTGATCCTCGGACCGCATTGCAACAACAAGTGTCAGATCAATTAATTAATCACTTCGGTGACAAAGTTTTTAAGACGGTTATTCCAAGGAATGTTCGCTTAGCCGAAGCCCCGTCCTATGGGTTGCCTGGGGTCGTTTATGACAAGGCATCAAGGGGGGCAAAAGCTTATGTTGAGTTTGCCCAAGAAATGATTCAACGAGCAGGGATAAAAAATGATTAAGAAAAAAGGTTTAGGTAGAGGGCTTGAAGCATTGTTGGGAGAGTCGTTAGATTTGGGCTCTTCAAGCGTTGACAGCGCAGATCAAATTAAGTTTATAAACTTGTCCGATTTGCAAAGAGGAAAATATCAACCTCGAATGCAAATGAAAGAAGGTGAGCTACAAGAGCTTTCAGAGAGTATTAAGCAACAGGGCATCATGCAACCTCTGCTGGTAAGGCAAATTGCTGAGGGTAAATATGAGATTATTGCCGGAGAGCGTCGTTTTCGAGCTGCTGGATTAGCTGGCTTAGAGTCGGTTCCAGCGTTGATTAAAAAAGTAGATGATCAAACAGCCGCAGCTATGGCCTTGATCGAAAACATGCAACGTCAAGATTTAAATCCATTAGAAGAGGCTGATGGTTTAGCTAGATTAATTTCTGACTTTGGCTTTACTCATGAGCAGGCAGCTAAGGTGGTTGGAAAATCAAGAAGTGCAGTAACGAATTTACTTCGACTTACGCAACTTTCAAAGCATGTCCAAGCACTTTTAATGGCCGGGGACATCGATATGGGGCATGCTAGAGCAATGTTGAATGTTCCGGCGGCTAGACAGGTTGGTTTGGCTCAAAGAGTTGCAGCACAAGGCCTTTCCGTCAGAGAAACAGAAAAATTAGCAAATCAAATTATCCAGTCGAGTAAAAAAAATCCAGATGAAATAGCTAAAGTAAAAATCATAAAACACGACCCAGATATTCAAAATTTACAAACTAGAATGTCTGACATGATTGGATTAAATGTCGAAATTAAAACAAAATCAAAAGGCGGTGAGATCAAAATAAAATTCTCGCACCCTGATGAACTGGATAGTTTTTTAAAGAAATTAGACTTGTCTTAAAAGGAAAAAAATTGCAACAACACAGAGACGATCCTGATAAGAATGGGTTATTTGATGATGCTTTTAAGCCGCTAAATGAAGACCAGGCCATAAAATTATTTGGAGAAAACTTAAAACCAAGAATTAATTCTCCTTGGGAAATAGTTATTTTGCAATGTTATTTGACAATATTGTTTACAATCCTAGTTGCTCTAATTAATGTAAAATTAAAGGTTGAAGGTGTTGTAATTTCAGTACTACTTGGATCAATTTTAGGGGTATTCCCTAATGTTGCGTTTATAATGCGTATGAAAATAAGCGAAAGTAATTACAAAGAGTCTGCAGAAAAGTTTGTTTATACTCTAGTCTCTGCAGAATTCATAAAAATTACACTTTTGTTAATTATCATGTTTCTAGTAGTAAGCAATGTTCCTCAATTGAAGTGGTTACCCTTTTTGGGTATGTTCATAATTACTTTGCAGGCGAATTGGCTGCGAGGGTTAAAATTGAAGTTTTTACGATAAGTTATCAGGATAAAAAGTAATGTCAACACCAGCTGAAGGTTTGCAACCAACCGAATACATTATTGAACATTTAACGAACCTAAATAATCTAGGTGAGGTTCAATCAAAAATCGTAGACTTCAGCATCATTAACTACGATACAGTTTTTTGGTCCACAATGATGGGACTATTAACAATTGCTTTCTTAATATTTGCTGCACGCAGGGCAACTGCCGGTGTCCCAGGTCGATTCCAAGGCTTAGTTGAGTTGGTAGTTGAGTTAGTTGAGGCTCAATCGAAAAGTATTGTGCATGGCGACAGAACATTTATCGCCCCTTTAGCTTTACTTGTGTTTTGCTGGATCATTTTCATGAATACACTTGATTTAATTCCAATTGATTGGATTAATGGTGTTAACGGCCTTCTCGGTGTTTTTCATTTGCATATTCCTCATCATAAGATTGTTCCAACTACAGATTTAAATGGAACAATGGGAATGTCATTATCTGTTCTGCTGATTATTTTTTATTACAGCATTAAGATCAAAGGTGTTGGTGGTTTTGCCCATGAGCTAATCTCCGCGCCATTCGGTGCTAAGTGGTATATGGCTCCATTCAATTTGATGTTGAATATTATCGAATATGTTGCGAAGACAGTTTCGTTGGGTATGCGACTATTTGGTAATATGTATGCCGGCGAATTAATTTTCATGTTAATTGCACTTTTAGGTGGTGTTTGGACCTTTGGTGTAGATTTGACAATCTTGGGTTTCATTGGCCACGTCATAGCTGGTGCAGCATGGGCCATCTTCCACATTTTGGTAATTTTGTTACAGGCATTTATTTTCATGATGTTGACTCTGGTCTATATTGGTCAGGCGCATAGTCATCATTAATTTACGGTTTCATTTTTCATTTTTTATTTTTTAACACTAGGAGTCAACAATGCAAGAATTCATCGCTAACATTCAAGGTATGACAGCAATCGCTATCGGTATCATTATCGGTTTAGGTGCTATCGGCGCTTGTTTAGGTATCGCACTAATGGGTGGTAAATATATTGAAGCATGTGCACGTCAACCTGAATTGATTGAGCCATTACAAACAAAAATGTTCTTGTTAGCTGGTTTGATTGATGCGGCTTTCTTGATTGGTGTTGGTATCGCTATGTTGTTTGCGTTCGCAAACCCATTGTTATCAAAATTAGGTAGCTAATAATTAGTTATTTGGAAAACTACCAGAACAATCTGGTAGTTATTAAAATCAACCGAAAGGAAAAGCCGTGAATCTGAACGCGACCCTATTCGCGCAAATGGTTGTGTTTTTTATACTTTGGTGGGTAGTGGCTACATTTGTTTGGCCACCCCTAGTAAAAGCCTTAGATGAAAGAGCAACTAAAATTGCAGATGGTCTTGCTGCAGCAGAAAAAAGCAAGACAGATTTGGAAATTGCCACAAAACGTGCTGATCAAGCCTTAGCTGATGCTAAGAATGAAGGTGCTCAAAGAATTGCTGAAGCAGAGAAAAAAGCTCAAATGAGTGCAGATGAGATTAAGTCAAATGCACAAAATGAAGCAGCTCGTATTATTGCTCAAGCTAAATCTGAAGCAGATCAACAAATAATCCGCGCTAGAGATACTCTTAGGAATGAAGTGGCTTCTTTAGCCATTAAAGGTGCAGAGCAAATTTTACGCCGTGAGGTAGATCAAAATGCTCATCAAGCACTTTTAGATCAATTGAAAGCTGAGCTCTAATATGGCAGATATCGCCACAATAGCACGCCCATACGCAGAAGCATTGTCCGAGTTGGCTAAAGATACTGAATTAGTAAATTGGTCTGAATCTTTGTTCGAGCTGGCACAGCTAGCCTCACATCCGGACATAGCTTCTTTAGCAAACAACCCAAATGTTTCTATTCAGCAAATTTGTGAGCTTTTGACGACTGGGATAAAGACAACTGCAAGTGAACCAATTAAACAGTTCATTAATTTAGTTGCACAGAACCATCGTATTTCTGCGATTCCTGAAATTGCTATACAGTTTGAGCAAATTAAGAATCAAAGAGAAGGTGCTGCGGAAGTAATGATTACCAGTGCTTTTCCTATTGATGAAGCAACATTGGCAACTTTACTTGCTTCACTAACAAAAAGATTTGGTGGCAGAAACTTACGTCCAACCGTAACCATAGATCCAGAATTAATTGGTGGTGTGAGAGTTCAGGTTGGCGATGAGGTGTTGGACTCATCAGTAAAGTCAAGACTACAAGCGATGCAAGCTGCGATGTCAGCTTAATGAGAATAAACGAAATTAAAAGACCTTAGGAGTTATAAATGCAACTTAACCCATCTGAGATCAGTGAACTGATCAAAAGTAAAATCAGCGGAGTAGGCGTTGATACAGAAGTTCGTAATCAAGGCACGGTAATATCAGTTACGGACGGAATTTGTCGTATTCATGGTCTATCTGGAGTGATGCAAGGTGAAATGTTAGAGTTCCCTAACAATACTTTTGGATTAGCATTGAACCTCGAGCGCGATTCAGTTGGCGCTGTGGTATTGGGTGAGTACGAACTGATTTCTGAAGGAGATCCAGTTAAGTGTACAGGCCGTATTTTAGAGGTTCCAGTAGGTCCAGAACTATTAGGTCGTGTTGTTAATGCATTAGGTCAGCCAATTGATGGCAAAGGTCCTATTAATGCAAAGTTGACCGACATTATTGAAAAAGTTGCACCGGGCGTTATCGCGCGTCAATCGGTTAGCCAACCTTTACAAACTGGGTTAAAGTCAATTGATGCAATGGTTCCTGTTGGTCGTGGTCAGCGTGAGTTGATTATTGGCGACAGACAGACTGGTAAAACAGCTGTTGCAGTAGATGCAATCATTAATCAAAAAGGTAAAGGCGTATATTGCGTATACGTAGCTATTGGTCAAAAGGCTTCAACAGTAAGTAACGTAGTTAGAAAGCTTGAAGAACATGGCGCTTTATCTTACACAATCGTAGTTGCCGCCACTGCGTCAGAATCTGCAGCGATGCAATATTTGTCAGCATATTCAGGTTGTACGATGGGTGAGTATTTCCGTGATCGTGGTGAAGATGCATTGATTGTCTATGATGACTTAACAAAACAAGCTGTAGCATACCGTCAAGTATCATTGTTGTTGAGAAGACCTCCAGGACGTGAAGCGTTCCCTGGCGATGTGTTTTATCTACACTCAAGACTACTAGAGCGCGCAGCTCGAGTTAATGCTGATTATGTCGAGAAGTTCACAAATGGTGAAGTAAAAGGTAAAACAGGTTCATTAACTGCATTGCCAATTATTGAAACTCAAGCTGGCGACGTTTCTGCATTCGTTCCAACTAACGTAATCTCAATTACAGACGGTCAAATTTTCTTGGAAACTGACTTGTTTAACTCTGGTATTCGTCCAGCTATTAACGCCGGTATTTCAGTATCTCGCGTTGGTGGAGCTGCACAAACTAAAGTTGTAAAGAAAATGTCTGGTGGTATTCGTACGGACTTAGCGCAGTATCGTGAATTAGCAGCTTTTGCTCAATTCGCTTCAGATTTGGATGATGCTACACGTAAGCAGTTAGAGCGTGGTCGCAGAGTGACAGAACTTTTAAAGCAAGCTCAATACTCTCCACAACAAGTATGGCAGTTATCAGCAGTTTTATATGCTGCTAATCATGGATATTTAGATGATGTTGATGTCAAAAATATTCTGCCTTTTGAAAAGGGATTGCTAGAGCACCTCAAGTCAAAATTTGCTGATTTAGTTGGTCGTATCGAAGATACAAAAGACCTAGGCAAGGATGACGAAGTTGCCCTCAAAGCAGCTGTTGAGGATTACAAGCGTTCTGCTTCTTTCTAAATTAAGAAGCTAAGGGAGAGCCTCAATGGCTGGAACAAAAGAGATACGAAATAAGATCAAAAGCGTACAAAATACGCGGAAGATTACTAAAGCGATGGAAATGGTCGCCGCATCTAAAATGCGTAAAGCGCAAGAACGGATGCGTGCGGCTAGACCTTATGCTGAAAAAGTAAAAACGATTGCAGCAAATTTAAGTAAAGCTAATCCTGAATACCGTCCTTCTTATTTAGAAACTAGAACTGTAAAAAATGTTGGAGTAATTTTAATAACCACAGACAAAGGTTTGTGTGGTGGTTTAAATACAAACATTTTAAGAACTCTAGTTAACTCAATGAAAGAATGGTCAGGCAAAGACGTTAATGTTTTATGCACTGCTATTGGTTCTAAGGGTATTCAGTTTTTAAATAGAGTAAAAGGCAACATCTTATCTCAAGCATCACACATTGGGGACTATCCCCGTTTTGAAGATTTGATTGGGACAATAAAAGTTCAATTGGATGCATTTGAAAATCAAGAAGTAGACGAGGTTTATATCGCTTACAACAGATTTATCAACACAATGAAACAAGAAGCTGTTCTCGAAAAAATCCTGCCAATTTCTGCAGATGAACTTGGTACAAAAGGTGGTGCTAGAGAAGAATCAGGATGGGACTATATCTATGAACCAGATGCTCAAACTGTAATTGATGAGCTAGTTAAAAGATACATTGAGTCTTTGATCTATGTTGCTGTTTCAGAAAATATTGCATCAGAACAATCAGCAAGAATGGTTGCCATGAAAGCTGCTTCTGATAATGCCAAAAATGTTATTAGTGAATTACAACTGGTCTACAACAAAACACGACAAGCTGCCATTACCAAAGAGCTATCAGAAATTGTTGGCGGAGCAGCCGCTGTTTAATTTATAAGAATTGTAAATATTGATTTGATTGGAGAGATGCAATGAGTAACGGAAATATCGTTCAATGTATTGGAGCTGTAGTAGATATCCAGTTTCCACGCGAAGGTATGCCTAAAGTTTATGAAGCTTTAGTTTTAGATGAAAACAATGAAGCTTCATTTGCAGAAAAAGGGTTAACCTTTGAAGTTCAACAGCAATTAGGTGACGGTATTGTTAGAACGATTGCTTTAGGTTCAAGTGATGGTTTACGTAGAGGCATGTCAGTAACATCAACAGGAGCTCCAATTTCAGTTCCTGTAGGTCAAGCAACTCTTGGTCGTATTATGGATGTATTAGGCAGACCGATTGATGAAGCTGGTCCAATTGCAACAGATGAGCGCCGTGCTATCCATCAACCAGCCCCAAAATTTGATGAACTTTCACCATCAGTAGATTTGTTAGAAACTGGTATTAAAGTGATCGACTTAGTTTGCCCATTTGCAAAAGGCGGTAAAGTTGGCTTGTTCGGTGGTGCCGGTGTTGGTAAAACAGTGAACATGATGGAACTTATTAATAACATCGCTAAACAACACGCTGGTTTATCAGTATTCGCAGGGGTTGGTGAACGTACACGTGAAGGTAATGACTTTTACCACGAAATGAAGGATTCAAATGTTCTAGACAAGGTAGCAATGGTCTTCGGTCAAATGAACGAGCCTCCAGGAAACCGTTTACGTGTTGCATTAACTGGATTATCAATGGCAGAACGTTTTAGAGATGAAGGTAGAGACATTCTATTCTTCGTTGATAATATTTACCGTTACACATTGGCTGGAACTGAAGTGTCTGCTTTGTTGGGTCGTATGCCATCAGCAGTAGGATATCAGCCAACTTTAGCAGAAGAAATGGGTCGTTTACAAGAACGTATCACATCCACAAAAACAGGTTCTATTACTTCTATTCAAGCAGTTTATGTGCCAGCTGATGACTTAACAGATCCATCTCCAGCAACGACGTTCCAACATTTAGATTCAACAGTCGTGTTGTCAAGAGACATTGCAGCTTTAGGTATCTATCCAGCGGTTGATCCATTAGATTCAACAAGCCGTCAATTAGATCCATTAGTTGTTGGTTCGGAGCATTATGAAGTTGCACGTAGTGTGCAGATTACTTTACAGCGCTATAAAGAACTAAGAGATATCATTGCAATTTTAGGAATGGATGAGTTGTCTCCAGAAGATAAATTATCTGTTGCACGTGCTCGTAAAATTCAACGTTTTTTATCTCAGCCTTTCCACGTTGCTGAAGTATTTACAGGATCACCAGGAAAATACGTTCCATTAAAAGAAACAATCAGAGGATTTAAAATGATTGTAGCCGGTGAATTAGACCATTTACCTGAGCAAGCATTTTATATGGTTGGAACGATTGACGAAGCAATTGAAAAAGCGAAGAAGCTTTAATAAAAAAGGTTTAGTGATACATGTCAACCATACATATTAATGTAGTAAGTGCTGAAGAATCCATCTTTTCTGGCGAAGCAAAGTTTGTTTCTTTGCCAGGAGAGTCTGGTGAGCTTGGTATCCTACCTGGACATATTCCACTAATTACACGAATTCAACCTGGTCCAGTTCGTATTGAAAAAGAAGACGGAACTGATGAGTTTGTATTCGTGGCTGGTGGTATTTTAGAAGTTCAACCTAAATGCATTACTGTTTTAGCTGACACGGCAATACGTGGCAAAGATCTCGACGAAGCTAAAGCACTAGAAGCAAAAAGACGAGCAGAAGAGAATTTAGCAAATCGTCAATCAGACATTGATTTTGCAACAGCTCAATCTGAATTTGCGATGGCTGCGGCTGAGTTAGCAACAATAGCAAGGTTAAGAAGAAAGAAATAAAATTCTATGGAAAACTATCAATCCCAATTTATCAACGATAGTTTTTTGAGGGCTTGTTTTTTAAAGCCCGTAGAATCTACGCCTGTATGGCTTATGCGACAGGCAGGCAGATATTTGCCAGAATACAATAAAACCAGGGCCAAGGCGGGAAGTTTTCTACAACTTGCAAAAAACCCTGGCTTTTGTTCAGAGGTAACTCTACAGCCACTAGATCGTTATCCATTAGATGCTGCTATTCTCTTTTCAGACATATTAACTATACCTGATGCAATGGGCCTTGGACTGAGCTTTGAACAAGGTGAGGGACCAAGGTTCTCCAATCCGCTACAGTCAGAAAAAAGTATATTAGATTTGCAAGAAGCTGATATGGATCAGTTAAAGTACGTTTTTGATGCAGTTTCTTTAATCAGAAAAGACTTAATGCAAAATGGTAAACAAAGAGTACCGTTAATTGGCTTTTCAGGAAGTCCATGGACTTTGGCTTGCTATATGGTTGATGGCGGTGGATCAAAAGAGTTTTTGCAAACAAAAACCTTATTATTTAAAAGACCAGATTTATTACAAAGAATTTTGGATATTAATATTGCTTCAGTTACAAAATATCTCGAATTACAAGTAGAGGCAGGTGCTCAAGCTTTAATGCTATTCGATACCTGGGGTGGCATGTTAGCAAATGGAGATTATCAAAAGTTTTCTCTTGAGCCGATGAAAGAAATTATTAAAAGGTTAAAACAAAATACCCATATTAATCAAAATGTACCCATCTTGCTCTTTACGAAGGGTGGAGGGGTTTGGATTGATGATTTAGCTGATTCAAATGCGAATGTTTTAGGCCTTGACTGGACAGTTTCTATTGGAAACATTAAAAATCAAATATTAGCCAAAAAATCGCAAGTTGCTCTACAAGGAAACTTAGATCCTATGGTACTAATGGGTAGTCATAATATTATCCAACAGAAGGCTGCGGGAATATTAAAAGACTTGTCGACCACAGCCCCATACAGTTCTGAACTATCACCTTTAGATGGACATATCTTTAATTTGGGTCATGGTATCTCACAATTTACCCCCCCTGAGAATGTAACTTGTTTGATTGATACGATTAAAACAGAATCAAAAAAATTAAGACTTGCTAAAATCTAGTCCTGATATAAAAAATTTTTTCAAAAGTTATACACAGCCACTCAGAAGTTTTAAAGAACAAGGATTTGTGGAATAAACTTAATTTACTTTATAAGTTAAGTGTGTAACTACTTGAAATAATTAAGAAATTTCACGGACAGCAAGAAGGGTTGTTTTATTTATAAGGTTACACGCAAAAGTTATACTTAACTTATTAAAAGTAATCCACAGAGTTATCCACAGGCAATTTAAAAGTTCAGGTTTACGATTAAACGAAAACTTTCAGTAAACTGGATGTAAATGAAAACATATTTCGTACAAATTGCAATTGACATCCCCCTTTTCAAACTTTTTGAATATTCTTGGAATTCAGAGCAACTTGGTCAGGAACCAGAGATAGGGCTCATTGTCGAGATAGAGTTTGGTAAAAAGAAAGTCTCTGGAATTGTCTATGAGATAAACTCTGAATCAATTAGCAAAAAAGAAAACTCAGCTTACACAATCAAAGAAGTAATACAAATTAGCCCGTGTCCGAGAATTAAGGATGCTGAGCTAAAACTATTTCAATTCGCGTCAAAGTATTACTTACGACCAATTGGAGAAGTAGTTTTTTCATCAATTCCTTCAGATTGGAAAAAACCAGTTAATTGGCCAAAACTACAAAAATCAATCAAGAAGAAAGAGAATTTAGGGATAAAGGAAGCCATTAGAGAACCCTTAACCTTAACATTTAATGAAGAACAAGATAAAGCAATCGAGGCACTCATCAACCTAAGTAAAGAAGGAAAATACTCGATAACCTTTTTGAAAGGAATTACGGGTAGTGGTAAAACGGCTGTATATTTAGAATGGATAAAAAGAATAACTGAAGATACAGCAAAACAATGTTTAGTATTAGTACCAGAAATAAATTTAACGCCACAATTAGAACAGACAGTTAAAAATATCTGCATAGGGAAAGAGGTCGTCATACTACATAGTAATTTGACGCCAAGCGAAAGAAATTATGCATGGTGGAAAATTCAAAATGGGGTGGGACAAATTATTGTTGGAACTAGACTGAGTGTATTTACACCGATCAAAAATTTGTCAGCAATAGTCATTGATGAAGAACATGACAATTCATATAAGCAACAAGATGGAATGCGATATTCGGCTAGAGATGTTGCAATATGGCGAGCAGCTGATTTAAAGATACCAGTATTGCTATGTTCAGCGACACCCTCTTTAGAAACCTGGGATAAGGTGTTAAAGAAAAAAATTGACCTATTATCCTTATCAAAAAGAGCCAAACCTGGCGCAACAATACCAAGCATAGAAATAATTGATATCAAAAATGAAGTAAATCAAAGTAAATTCAAAAACCTTGGTTTATGTGATTACACATTAGAAGAAATAAAGAAAACCGCATTAAGGAAAAAACAATCGTTAATCTTCATCAACAGAAGAGGTTACGCACCAATCCTTACATGTCATGCCTGTAATTGGAAATCCGAATGTAAAAACTGTAGTACGTGGCAAGTATTCCATAAAATTAGTGGGAAAAACAAAAAACCAATGTTGCAATGCCATCATTGTGGACTGATTGAACGGATACCTGAAGCGTGTCCAGAATGTGGTAACCAAGACCTTAGACATTTAGGAGTTGGCACCCAAAGCATCGAAGAAAATATAGAAAAAACTCTCCAAGAATTACGAATATTAAGGATAGATACGGATGTCACAAGGTCTAAAGGTTCAGCGGAAGAGCTCTTTCAGAAAATACATCAACAAGAAGTAGATGTAGTAGTTGGAACTCAGATGTTATCAAAGGGCCATGACTTTAGTAATGTAGAAACAGTCGTCGTGGTTGATATAGACAAAAGTCTTTATTCCTATGACTTTCGGGCAACAGAAAAAATGTATGCGCAATTGGTTCAAGTCGCAGGAAGAGGTGGTAGAGGTGATAATTTAGAAAACTCTAAAATCATTATTCAAACAGCATTTCCTGAACATAAGATCTTTAATGCTATCAAAGATGAAAATCTATATGAGTTTTATAACGAGCTACTTGAGGAAAGAAAAATTGCACAACTACCACCATTTTCATATCAAGCATTAGTGATGGCTGAATCAAAGAATCAGACAATGAATGAAGAAGTATTAAAAGGGTTGAAAAATTTCTTAGAAAACATAGGCAATAAAAACAACGGTTGCATTATCTATGACCCCGTTCCAAGAAGCATTCAAAGAGTTAGTGGAGTGGAAAGAACACAGGTTCTATTAGAGTCAACAGATCGAAAAAAACTTCAAACTTGTTTAGAAAAAATCTTGGATTATGCTGAGGCGCAAAAAAGTAAAAATCGTTCAATAAGAATCATTATTGAACGAGATCCCATCAGTTTTTAAACAGTAGTGTAATCAGAAACCGGTATACAAGCACAAAATAAATTACGGTCCCCATAGACGTTATCAACCCTTCCAACTGGCGACCAATACTTATTTTCCATCAACCGTTTAACAGGGTATGCGGCAATTTCACGGGAATAAGGATGGGACCAATCAGATTGAATTAAAGATAAAGCTGTGTGAGGAGCATTTTTTAGTGGGTTATCCAGAGAGTCAAAGTCCCCACGAATTACCTGATTAATTTCTTCCTTAATTGTTACCATGGCTTCAATAAAACGATCCAACTCCTGTTTGGACTCACTTTCAGTTGGTTCAATCATTAAGGTTCCAGGTACAGGAAAGCTCATCGTTGGTGCGTGAAAGCCAAAGTCAATTAATCTTTTAGCAATATCTTCGTTTGAGATACCAGAGATTTTTTGAATAGGCCTAATGTCTAAAATACACTCATGGGCAACTAATCCATGACGTCCAGAATATAGAATTGGATAAAAGGAGGAGAGCTGATTTGCAATGTAGTTTGCATTAAGAATCGCAATTTCAGATGACTTACGAAGACCATAAGAGCCAACCATTGCAATATACATCCATGAAATAGGAAGAATCGAAGCAGAGCCAAAGGGTGCAGATGAAATACGTGGTACTTCTGGAAAGGACTTGCCAACTGTTTTACCCGTAAAGGAGGATGGTAAAAAAGGCGCTAAATGAGACTTAACAGCTACAGGGCCAACACCAGGACCACCGCCACCATGAGGAATACAAAATGTTTTATGTAAGTTTAGATGACTAACATCTCCACCAAAAAGTCCGGGAGGAGCAGTTCCAACAAGGGCATTCATATTTGCCCCATCAATATAAACTTGACCTCCATGTGAATGAATAATATTGCAAATATCAATTACACCCGTTTCAAAAACACCATGAGTACTGGGATAAGTAATCATAATTGCTGCTAAATTTTTACTATGTAAAGAGGCTTTAGCTGTCAAATCTGCAATATCAACATTACCAAGCTCATCACACAATACAAGAACTACTTCCATCCCAACCATTTGAGCTGAAGCGGGGTTTGTGCCATGAGCAGATGCGGGAATTAGACAAATATTCCGGTGACCTTGCCCAATAGAGTCCAAGTAAGCTTTGATGATCAATAAACCTGCATACTCTCCTTGAGAGCCAGCGTTTGGTTGTAAAGAAATAGCATCATAGCCAGTAGCACCACATAACATCTGTTCTAGTTGTTCGATTAGGGTAGAGTAACCTGAAGTTTGTTCAGAGGGCGCTAAAGGGTGAATGGCGTTAATAGATGGCCATGAGATTGGCATCATTTCACTAGTCGCATTGAGCTTCATCGTACAAGAGCCCAACGGAATCATCGTGCGATCTAGAGCTAGATCTTTGTCTGAAAGCCTCTTCATATATCGCAACATTTCATGTTCAGAATGATATTGATGGAATGTTGCATGTGTTAAGAAAGAGGTCGAACGTAGAATGGTCTGCGGTAGATTCACTGCAACTTCAGAGGCAACTGAGACTTGCGAACTATTAAAGATTGATACTAAGGCTTCAACATCTTTTATTGAGGTCGTTTCATCAAAAGAAACGCCTAAAAGACTGTTACTGATTAGCCTTAAGTTAATTCCATGATCTTGTGCTGTTTGATAAATAGATTGAGCTTGAGGGGATTGAATACAAAGAGTGTCAAACCAGAATTGATGAACTAAGTCAAAGCCGGAAGAAATAAGAGATTGTGCTAAAAGGCTTGTTAGACGGTGAGTTTTGAACGCAATTTGCTTTAAGCCATCAGGCCCATGATAAGTAGCATACATGCCAGCAATAATTGCAAGTAAGGCTTGGGCGGTGCAGATGTTAGAGGTGGCTTTTTCACGACGAATATGCTGTTCTCTGGTTTGAAGGGCTAAACGATACGCGGGATTTCCAAACTTATCGACACTAACCCCAACGAGCCGTCCCGGCATACTCCGCTTGAACTTGTCTTTGGTTGCTAAGTAAGCAGCGTGGGGACCACCAAATCCTAATGGAACACCAAATCTTTGGGAGTTGCCAATTACAATATCAGCGTCAAAAGAGGAGGGAGCCTCAATTAAGGTTAAAGCTAAAAGATCCGCGGCAACAATGAGAAGAGCTTGTTGTTGATGAACACACTGGCTAACAGTGAGATACGTGTCAATAGGAAACAAGGCACCATCACCACCAGGGTATTGAATAAAGGCGCCAAAAAATTGATATTGATGAATTTGATTCAAGTCATCGACAATAATATTAATACCGAGCGGTTTAGCCCGAGTCTTAATGACTTCAATGGTTTGAGGAAAAGCGGAAGAATCAATAAAGAAATTATTTGAGTTGGAAGAGGAGGATCTTTTTGCTAAAGTCATTGCTTCTGCAGCTGAAGTTCCTTCATCTAACATTGAGGCATTGGCAATATCCATGCCTGTCAAATCTATAATCACTTGTTGAAAATTAATAATTGCCTCTAATCGTCCCTGTGAAATTTCTGGTTGATAAGGCGTATAAGACGTGTACCAAGATGGATTTTCAAGGATATTCCGTTGAATTACGGTTGGCGTAATAGTGTTGTAATATCCTTGACCAATCCAACTTTTAAAAACTTGATTTTTCTTTGCAATTTCTGATAAATAGGCCAGTGCATCAGACTCGCTTAGGGGGGTGTCAAAACCATGCAGATTAATTTCCGAACGAACACGAATATTTTCAGGCACTACATCATCAATAAATTGATCAAGGGAGGCGTAACCAAGACTCTTCAGCATGGAAGATTGGTCTTCAACAGCTGGACCAATGTGCCTGGATAAAAAATTTCCAATTGATTCGTTAGCATGAGAAATTGACATCGAAAACTAACCTCCTATTAAAGCGTTATAAGAATTAGCATCTAAAAGAGATTTGAGGTCTTCTACATTTGCTGGTGCAATTTTAAAAAACCAAGACTCATATGGACTTGAATTGATCTGTTCAGGTTGACTGGCTAAATCTTCATTAATAGCGACAACCTCACCAGATACAGGAGCATAAATATCACTTGCAGCCTTCACGGACTCAACTACAGCGCAGGATTGTTTTGCCTGAAGAGCCGCTCCAACTTTAGGAAGTTCAAGAAATACAATATCACCCAGGGCATCTTGAGCATGGTGAGTGATACCAACAGAAACAGTGCCATCATCATTGAGAAGGCTCCATTCGTGTGATTCAGCATAATGAAGGTTTTGAGGTAATGACATATAAATCTCCTAAATTAAATTAAATTTTTACCGCGACGAACAAAAGAAGTTTTTACTACTTTTGCGGGAATTGTTTGATCTCTAATAACAACTTCAACTTGGGATGCAATGGGAACCAAAAGAGGCACTCTTGCAAAAGCGATTGACTTTTGTAGGCTGGGACTAAAGGTACCACTAGTAATTTCACCATCACCAAATTCAGTCTTGATTATTTGATGAGCTCTTAATATACCCTTACCAAGTAAAACTAAACCAACGAATGCGAATTTTTTGGTATACGCCCGAAGTGCGGATGACCCCAAAAAATTTCTTTCGTTACTTAAATCTACTGTCCAAGCTAATCCACAGTCAAACGGATTAACTCCCACACTCATGTCTTGTCCATATAAATTGTAACCAGCCTCAATTCGTAAGGTATCACGAGCCCCTAAACCGGCAGGCAAAACGCCTTGTTGGATAAATAGATCCCAAATTTGACAGCCCGATGCTATCGGTAAAAATAATTCGAAACCATCCTCACCGGTATAGCCAGTTCGAGAAAACATGATTTCACCAAAATTAGTTTCAAATCGCTTGGAGCCAAAATAGGGTATTTCAGAAATTTCTTCAGATATCAGTGGAAATACTTGCTTCAAGAAATGAAGGCACAGAGGGCCTTGTAGGGCAAGTAAGACGAGAGGACTTTGCATACCTTGGAGATTCGAACGCCTAGGGATAATTTCAATACCGAGAAAATCTTTAGCAACACTTCTCATCCACTCTAAATCTGCTTCGGCAGTACTAGCGTTAATGACTAAACGATAAAAGTCATCCACTTTATAAACAATCAAGTCGTCTAATATGCCACCAAGTTGGTTTAACATGCAACTATATAAGGCCTGGCCATCACCCTGTAATTTATCAATATTGTTAGCCAACAGTTTTTGCAAAAAGACATAACAGTCAGCACCTTTGATATCAACTACGGCCATATGAGAGACATCAAAAAGAGAGGCAGCACCTCTTGTATGTAAATGCTCACTTATTTGAGATCCATAGTGAATTGGCATTTCCCATCCGCCAAAGTTGATCATCTTGGCATTAAGTTGAATATGTTGATCGTGAAAAATGGTAACTGCGCCCATGGGGAATCCTCAATTTAAAGGCCCCCCTGTCCTGTTACCTGAGAGATTCCACCACAAGTGATGTTAGCCCCTTCGGTGGGCAAATGAATGCCGCTCTCCAGAGTGTAAAATATTGACAGTCCTTTTGCCTGAGCGTTTACGGGCGTTTGCGCCTTCGGCGGTGAAAATCACTCTCTCCTATCAATAATTTATTTTAACCTAAGTTCATGTAAAACTAATTCCAACATTAAAAATTAAGTATGATATTCCTATGAGTCTAAAAATTGCGATAGTGCCGGTAACACCATTTGAACAAAATTGTTCGATATTGGTGTGTGATGAAACGAATCAAGCTGCCATTGTGGACCCCGGAGGAGATCTAGATCGTATCTTAAAGGTGGTCAATGAGAATCAGTTACAAGTAGTAAAAATTTTAATTACTCATGGACATTTAGATCATTGTTCCGCCGCGAGTGAACTGTCAAAAAAATTGAATGTACCCATTGAGGGACCCCATATAGATGATTTATTTTGGATTGATCAACTCCCATTACAAGCACAACGATTTGGCTTTAACCATCATGCTGAGTCATTTGTTCCAGATCGATGGTTGGTTGGTGGTGATATCGTGAAATTAGGAAATGAGACGTTTCAGGTGGAGCATTGTCCTGGACATACTCCAGGGCATGTCGCATTCATTAATGAGGGCGCTCAAATCGCTATTGTGGGAGATTTGCTGTTTGCTGGTTCTATAGGAAGGACAGATTTCCCGAGGGGGAATCATCAAGATCTAATAGATTCTATTAACAACAATTTATTTAAATACGGAGATGAAATAAGGTTTGTACCAGGTCATGGACCCAATTCAACTTTTGGTGAAGAAAGGTTGACAAACCCCTTTCTTCAATGAAAAGTAATTAAAGCGTCGAATTTATAAGATTTATTCTTTAGCAGAACCGGTTCTATGCGTTCTGTTATATAGACAGCTTGCACAAATCCAACGTTGTTTTTTGTTACTGGTTGGAATCCAAGTTCCACCTTCTAAGCGTTTTTCGCGACTGCAAGAAGAGCAAAACTTGAGGGATTGTGAAGTCGATTCAGTCGTTTCCGGACTTGTTGTAGTTGTGATTGTTGTTGTAGTCATGGTAAACCTCGCGCAGCAAAACCCCTATTTTAACACTTATTCAAAACCCCTACAATTAGGGGCTTGGAATCACTTGGATAGATTCAGCCGTCTTGTTACCATTGAAATCAAGCCAATATTTATTCTTGAAGTCATACAGCTTACACAGTTTGGCTGTTTCAAAGTACCATTTCCAAGTAAAGGGTTGAACGATGATTCTGCCTGGCAACAAAGTCTCAAGTTTGGCTTGTGCCTCTTGAAGATGGTATAACGGCACACCCATGTCAACGTGATGAGCTGTATGTTCCATGATGTGGTGCATCGTCGCTCCAAAATTGCGTTTGAAAGTTAAATGGACCGTTGTAGAAACAAATGGCTGAGCTTTCATCCACTCTGACTTATTGTCGTACCAAGAAACACTAGTATGAGTATGGTGAACATAAACGACCCAACCAATCATGCCATTCCAAAATAAATAAGGAATTACAAACCCACAGATCAGAGTAGTAAAAAATGACTGGTTAGTAGCGTAGGCCGCATAACAGAGCACACCAATCCAAACAGCACCAAATACACTAACCAAACAACTGTCTTTGAAGAAAATTTTACGAGTTGAAGGCATATTTTTCTTCGTCGGAAAATACATCTTATTCCACCAGATTTCGATGAGGTAGTAAAAGACTGGCCCCCAACCACTGCGGTAAAGACGCTCTAAGTTCTGACGCCAAACGGGCATCTTATTAAACTCTTCAACACTCGCCGGAGCCCAGACAAAATCAAAGCCCTTTAGATTTGTTTGGCCATGATGAACCACGTTATGGCCAACTTCCCACAAACTAAACGGAGTGAGAGAAGGGAAAAAAGCAATCCTACCAAGCACCTTATTCAATTCCCGGTGCGGTGTATAGCTCTGATGGCAAGCGTCATGACCTAAGATAAATAATCGACCGATCCAAAATCCTGCGACATTGCCAAGCACAATTTTAATAAATAAATTTTCAATCAGGACTGTGCCAGCAATTAATGCCAACCAAATAATGATATCGACAACTAGAAGAGTGATTGCTTTAACCGTTTGCTTATTTGCAAAAGGCTCAATCCAGCTTCTAATGACTTTTCTATTTGGAATAGGCAATCCCTCAGGAATTGGACTCTCAAATGCTTGATTAGTAGTTGATGTAGACATATATAAATCAAATGTAATTAAATAATTTTCTATTTTAAGTGGGAATTAAGATGTACGTATTATGTGAACATAACTTTTTATGGGGGTAATAGGAAAGTTAGATCAGTGAATGCGACTGAAGGTTTGATGTCACAACAAAAAATAAGCGCATCTCTTAGAGTTTGTCCAACGATCTTTAATAATGGCGCGCCCGGCTGGAATCGAACCAGCGACCCTTGGCTTCGGAGGCCAATACTCTATCCACTGAGCTACGGGCGCCAATATTAGCCATATTGTAAGTGAGTAGACGGCCAATATGAATAAATAATTTGTCATTGCCAAAAAGAAGGCAACAAGTTTTTGTGATGAACTCTCGTTATAATTGATGAATTCAATAATTTATATCAAATCTGTTTCAAAGGAAAAGTAATGAGCGAAGAACACGGCAACCTAATCAAGTCACCTAAGCAATTGATTTTAATGGTAATTGCTGCATTTTTTATTCCCTTGGTAGTCATTCTATTGCTTCTGACTTATGCTAATAGCCATAATAAGCCATCAGGATCTGAAGACCGCGAGATAGCGAACCGCCTCATTAAGCCAGTGGCAAATTTAGATTTTAAAGATGCGAACGCACCAAAAGTGTTAAAGAGTGGCGAAGAGGTTTATAAAAGCGTTTGTGCTTCTTGCCATGGAACAGGTGCAGCAGGAGCACCAGTATTTGGTAAAAGTGATGCTTGGGGTTCAAGAATTGGCAAAGGTTATGCTACGCTTTTAAGTCACGCATTAAAAGGATACAACGCGATGCCTGCAAGAGGCGGAGCTGCTCCAGACGACGTAAGTGATTTTGAAATTGGAAGAGCAATTGTTTATATCGCAAACAATTCTGGAGGAAAATTACCAGAGCCAGTCGAACCAAGCTCTGACAAAGATGCCGCAAAGAAAAAATAAACAAAACTAACCAGCAAACAAGGTGCTTTAAACAACAAAGGCACCTTGTGAACTACTCGGGACTTCAGCGCCTGGGTAGCATTCCCAAAAGTCTTTTTCATCCCCCATTAGCGCGTTTTGAAGTCGCATTTACATCGAGATGACAATCAGCATTAACAAACTTAAGACTTCTGAAGATCTATTGGACTAGTTATTATTCGCCTTCAATCGACTTTTTTATCTCCAAGGCTAATGAATATGCTTGATTTTTTGAGAGTAAGCCAGATTGAGATAAGACTTCAGCAACTTGCCTACTGCCTAAATGTTGACTAAGAACTTTAGCTAGGAGATGTGGGCTAACACTGGCCTCGGTGGGTTCATCAGAGTTATTCGATACAGAATGAAAGCCTTCAACAATAATACAAAATTCACCCTTCAACAAATGATCGTTACTTAACCAATTTAGTAATTGGGAAGACAGCACGTAATGAACGGTTTCGAATTTTTTCGTTAGCTCTCTACCAATTAAAATCGTACGGGCTTCATTTTGTAACGCCACACCAATTTCAGTGAGACTTTCTTTGATCCTCTGAGGGGATTCAAAAAAGACACTGGAGAGTGAAGAAGTGTAAATTTTTTGCAGTAGCGCTTTTCTTTCACGCCCCTTCGTGGGTAAAAACCCTAAAAACTGAAATCTTCCCTCAGAGTGAATGGTTGTGACACCAGAAACAGATAGCGCTGCACTAACCGCACTCACGCCGGGAATCGGAATGACGCGCTTACCAGCTTGCACCATGGTATTAACAAGCTTTGCACCTGGATCAGAAATACCCGGTGTGCCAGCATCGGACACATAAGCCCATTTTTGACCTTGGGAAATCAACGCAAGTAATTTTTGCGATGCAACTACTTCATTGTGGTCATGAATGGCAATTAAAGGCTTCTGAATGCCTAAAAAATTGAGTAGATGTAGAGTATGGCGGGTATCTTCGCAGGCAATTCCATCCACTTCAGCTAAAACATATGCTGCTCTATAGGTTATGTCTGCCATATTACCGATGGGGGTACTTACAACATATAGGCAAGAATCAGGTAAATCCTGATGCCTTAAAGATTCATTTATTGAGAGGTTCATTAAAATGGTGGTTGCGTAACAATTTCGAATTGAATGTTATGTAATATGACATCATATACATATTCAAATAATATTAATTAAAAGCCCAGGAAATGAACACAAACTTAATTTCGAGAGTCGACAATCATTTTGAAGAAAGTATTGCGACGAAGCAAAAAAGCAAAAATGTTTTGTCTGCCGACTTAGCTAAAGCGATAGAGCAAATGTTTCAATGCGTAAATTCAGGATCCAAAATTTTGGCTTGTGGTAACGGTGGTTCCGCAGCTGACGCCCAACACTTTGCTGCAGAATTGGTCGGTAGATTCGAAAGAGAGCGAAAAGAATTTGGTGCGATTGCTTTAACTACAGACTCCTCAATTTTGACAGCCGTTGGCAATGATTATGGGTACGATGAGATCTTTAGTAAACAAGTGAGCGCATTAGGCAAGCCCGGAGACATCCTGCTGGCCATATCAACTTCAGGAAACTCGAAGAATGTCATCAAGGCTATCGAGGTTGCAAAGAAGAGGGGATTAACGGTGATTGCCATGACTGGAAAGGATGGCGGCACCATGGGGCGACTAATGGGCCCAGAGGACGTACATCTTTGCGTGCCGTCAGATAGAACGGCTCGTATTCAAGAGACCCATTTATTAATTCTTCACTGTTTGTGCGATGGTATCGACTACTTATTGTTAGGTTAACAAAATGAATTTATTAAATTTCTTGAGAAGCACCGCTGTTTTAGTCGGGGCTGTATCAATTTTGCAAGGTTGTTTTCCAATCATTGCGGGCTCAGGGCTTTACGGGGCAATGGTCTTAGCAGATCGAAGACCCTTATCAGTGACAACTATCGATAGGGGAATACAGCTGGAGCTAGAAGCCAATATACAAAATAAAGTTGGAACAAATGCCCACCTTAATGTCACTGTTTTCAATCAAAAAGTTTTACTAACTGGCGAAGTGCCTAATCAAAATTACAAAAACTTGGTTTTGCAGGAAGCTAACCAACAAGCAAATGTAAAAAAAGTATTTGATGAAATGAAAATTGCTGAAAATAGCTCAGCTGAAGACAGGCTCCTTGATACGTCGTTATTCAGTCTGGTCAAAGCGAGATTTATTGCAACCACTGATATACCGTCAAACTCAATGAAAATAGTAGTAGAGGCGAAGAGAGTCTATTTAATGGGCGTAGCAACAGAGTTGGAAGCAAAAGCCGCTGCCACTGTAGCAAGTCGGGCCAGTGATAGCATCAAAGAGGTTGTGAAGCTTTTTGATATTATTTCTGAAGAGGAAAAAAAGAAGCTAGATTCTATGGGTGTTCCCGAGACTAAAAAATAAATAAAATGTACTCTGCTGGTCATGTTAAATGGGCTCTAGCGCTCATCTGTATTGCTCTGATGCTGAGTGGATCAGTGAGGGCTGCAGAATTGATAGAAGGTAAAGATGTTGCGCGTAAGAGTCTTTGCTTGGGCTGCCACGCCGAAAAGCAAAAAGTAGTTGGACCTGCTTTTGCAGAGATTGCAAGAAGATACGACAACACTCCTCAGTCCTATACCTACCTAATCAATAGAATAAAAAATGGCGGAGTGGGCGCTTGGGGTGCCGTTCCTATGCCAGCAAATAAAAATAACATTACAGAAGATGAAATCAGGAAAGTGATTGATTGGATTTTTACAATGAAAACCGGCGAAAGATAAGCGCCTTCTTTGTTAAATGAATTTACGCGGCTTGTATAGACGCAGAGCCATCTTCAATACTTGCTGAAATGTTTCCTTAATCGAATAATCAATAACTGCCACGTGCGAATCCAAAGTTTCTCTAATCAAAGAAGCTTGGTTGCCTGGCTTGATTCTTAGATGAGCCTCAGCCTCGCCATGTGACTTTTCGACCACCATACCGGCTTTTCTGGCTATATGCATCATCCCTTGGTTAGAGGATAAACAGTGCACATACAAAATCCCAATGTTTGAATTACGGCAGTGCATAGCAGCGCGTTTAAAAAGGGCAGTACCAATGCCGATGCCTCGCCCTGACTCTGAGACAGAAACACCGAATTCAGCATCATTAAAGCTTTTGCCCTGTGAAGATGAGTAGCCAAGATGTGCAAAGCCTATCAGGGATAACGCATTATTAAAAACTCCAAAAAATACATCATGCCCGAAGTCGAAAGAGCTTACATAATTCTCAATAAAAAGATCAGATGCAAACATTCCAAACCGCAGAAGCCGATCTTCCTCAGATAAAGACAATAAGTGAGCTCTAATTTGCTCAATATGAGTAATAGACAACTCCAGAACTAGGACCGGGGTTGTATTAAGTGGGAAGGTATTAGAAGTTTTATACATAAATGATTAGATATCGATAGATTCATTTTAATCCAAAAAAAGAAATTTATCAGGGTTAACCCTAATAAATGAAAAAAGAAGAAAGAAAGCTTCAAAATAAACTCAAAGCAGAGAAAACGAGTCAGAGTGAGTATTGATGGGGTTGAGAGAGGGGGGAGGAGGAAAGAATAAAAAGAAAACCGAAATCTTTTCATCTTTTTCGTCAGAAAGTGTTGACAAGGGTAAATAGTTC
>NZ_FWXJ01000037.1 GCF_900176405.1 Polynucleobacter kasalickyi
CGTGGATTCAAGTACGAAGTGCAACACGTTTTACAGACTGCATAAAAACTTCGTTGGGTGTTTTAAATCCTAACCTTTTTCTTGGTCGGTTATTTAGTTGGTCCTGAATCATTTTAATCTCCTCTTGAGTTACTGTAGATAATGGTCGCTTTTTTGGGATGTACTGTCTGAGTAAACCATTCAAGTTTTCATTAGATCCCCTTTGCCAACTTGCAAAGGGATCAGCAAAATAAGTGGTGGATTGAAGCTCACCATCTATCCGTTGATGCTCTGCAAATTCTTTTCCATTATCAAAAGTCATGGTTTTTACGAGTGGCGCGTATGGCTTGAGTTCACTAATGATGGCATTACCTACTAAATCTGATGTTTTATTCGTTACCTTACTGAGAACGGCATAGCCACTTTTACGCTCAACCAGCGTAACGATAGCTTGCTTGTGGTTCGATCCAATCACTGTATCGCCTTCCCAATGACCAACCTGTGCTCTCTCTTCAATATGGGCAGGCCGCTCACTAATCGGCCTTCGGCCAATAATCTGGCCACGGCGATCCTGACCACCAGCGTACCGCTTCCTACGCTTCTTTTGACAACGTAATGCTTTCCAAAGGCTTCCACCAGCAGCTTTATCGGCATAAATATGACGATAAATCGTCTCATGACTAATCCCAACCTCGCTGGCTATTTGCTCAGGACTCCACTTCTCATGGAGATAATCTACTGTCTCAGACCACTGTTCAGCGCTAATTCTCCCTGCATTACGAGACCCCAGGGAGCGTTCCTCAGCCAACAAACAGGCTTGTCGAGGTCGATAACCTCGACCGCCCGTATTGCGAGCAATCTCTCTACTAATCGTCGACTTATGGCGACCTAGCAACTCGGCAATTTGTTGTTGACTATTTCCGGCTGACATTAAAATATAAATCTGATATCGTTCTTCTTGGCTAAGGTGTTTATAGGTCATGGCTACTTTGACTTGGCGGTCTAGAAGCTTTAGATACTAAATCATCCTTAGCCTCCTCTCATTGTTCAAAGTTGCACTTCGTATTAGAATTCACC
>NZ_FWXJ01000028.1 GCF_900176405.1 Polynucleobacter kasalickyi
AGATCTGCGATGAATCGATTTGAGATTGAATTTGGTGAAAGATTAAACCTTCACTAAAAACTGGAATCAACTTACACAGATTAATTTACACCCTCTAAAGCACACATATTCTTCTAGCATATGAATCTAAAGCATCCGTCGTTACACCAATAGCACCAAGCCGAAAAAGATTGTATTCCTCAAATTCAAGTTCTGCATGAAATAAATCATTCATTCGATTAATCATTGCAAACATCAATATGTTTAAGGAAATTTCAACGATCTCGGCATCACTAAAAGTCGATTCATTTCTTTCAAACAGCTACATTACTTTTTACAGTGTTATTTGTCATTAAAAAAAGGACTATCACGAAAGTTATCCTGTTTTAATACATCAAAATCTGCATTTGAAAGCCCCAGGGGTTGACCAAGTACACAATTATTTAGTTGAGTAACTGCCTTTTACTTCTCTTTTGTAGTCCCGTTTAAACTGCCCGGCATTTTCAATCTTTCTCATTTAGGTCAGCCATCAAGTCATTAATGGAAGTAAAGGATTTAAGTTTTCCTTTTCTAGCTTCTTTCATAGCTGCAATAGTTTCTTTATTTAGGATGATTGACTCAAAAGGTAAAGCTTTTTCTTTAGCTACCTTGGTCATCATGATTCGAAAGGAATCAGACGGAGTAAGCCCCATAGCAGCTAAAACTGCAGTGGCCTCTTCCTTTATACCCTCACTAATTCTGGCTCGTACAACAGTATTGGCAGTCATGTGTTTATTCTTTCGTTTACTATCTATCTGAGTTACATTGCAGCACTAACCGAAATAATTATTTCATTGTATAAAATCACTACACATTTACTTACACACCGTCACTGACCGCCAATAGTGCTCCATAATATGAAGTTCTATTAAGGGTATCCGATCCCATAATTTTTGGTCTGAGTTTTAAGTCCCTGACGGCCAAACAATACAACCCTTGCTGGGTATACTGGGAGAATTTATTTATAACGATTTTCCATCAAAATCACTCGCATCGTGACGCTCACGTAGTTGCTCGGATGGTTCGCCCGTAGTGCGATTCACCATACGACCTCGTTTTACTGCAGGCCTTTCCAAAATAGTATCCACCCATCGTTTGACATTCAAATACTCATGAGCACCAAGAAACTCTGCTGCACCATACAACCACCCTTTAACGAGGGCTCCATACCAAGGAAAAGCCGCTATATCTGCGATTGTGTATTTTGATCCAGCAAGAAACTCATTTTCTTCCAAACGTTTGTCTAATACATCAAGTTGACGTTTTACTTCCATCGTAAAGCGGTCGATTGGATATTCCATTTTGTTAGGAGCATAAGCATAAAAATGACCAAATCCACCTCCAATGTATGGAGCGCTTCCCATCTGCCAAAATAGCCAATTCATCATTTCCGTACGAGTAGATATGTCTTTCGGTAGAAAAGCATCAAATTTCTCTGCTAGATAAAGCAAAATTGATCCTGATTCGAAAACTCGAATAGGTGTCGGCATACTGCGATCAAGCAGGGCAGGAATTTTAGAATTTGGATTTATTTTTACGAAATCTGACCCAAATTGATCACCATTAACAATTGTAATTAACCACGCATCATACTCAGCCCCGGAGTGCCCCAAAGCGAGAAGTTCTTCAAGCATTATTGTGACTTTTACGCCGTTTGGTGTGCCCAAGGAATATAACTGCAGTGGATGGCGACCAATTGGCAATTCTTTTTCTTGTCGCGATCCAGCTGTCGGTTGATTAATACCAGCAAATTTTCCACCATTAGGTTTTTCCCATGTCCAGATTTTTGGTGGGATGTATTCATTAGCTTCAGCCATTTTTTTACCTTTTCGTGTATTTTATATTCAATGCTTGTATATTAACTGGATTATGAATGTAACATTTCTTTAAATCAGATCACAAAAGTGCTTTGAACTTAGCGCTATTTTGAGTTCTAAATATTTGAAGTAACAATTACATAAGAATTTTGAAATTCAACAGCGTTAATGACGCTAAAAAATTCTTTATTTTCTATAGCAAAAAGTGCGTAATCCCATTTCGATTGGCGTAAGTTTCTCTACTCTCTGGACGATACCTTCACCATATAACCAACTACTAGCACTTAGGCGGCGCTATACAAGACTTTCACTCCTTGTTAGACTGAGGCAATTTTCTCGACAGTGTCTGGATAACGATCTACCAAATGAATCAATAAAGCAGCTTGTGCATTAGGCTTCGCTCTTCCCTGCTCCCAGTTCTCAAGAGTTCTCAAATTAGTTCTTAAGTAATTAGCAAAAACAGCTCTGGAGAGATTCAAGCGCTCTCTGATAGCCACAACTTCATCAGCATTAATGATCGCTGCTGGTTTAAAGTCTCTCTCCACAGTAAGTAAGGTTTCCTTCCCAGATCGAGCCTTTTGAAGATGCTCAAACCCTTCGTTGATTTCATTGAATAAGTTACGTTTAGTCACTTTCTTGCTCCTAGCTCTTTATTTAATAAGTCCATTAAAGCTTTGCGCTCTTTCTGCCCTAAATCACTCCACTCATCTTTGTCATATATCGTAAAAAACCAAAACTGTAATTTGATTTCATACCAATAATAAATGATACGCAAACCACCTCTTTTACCTTTGCCTCTATTTGGATCGCCAAATAATTCTGCCGGTAAAGTTCAAAGGGAGGTAACTCAATAAATAGTGCTTTCATTGATACTGTAAGTAACTTGCGTATAAAGCAATATGAATATACCTGGTTGGGGATTGCATCCTTTAAAAGATAAGCTAAAGGATCACTATTCAATTTCGGTAAATGGAAATTGGCGAATGACGTTTAAATTTGAAGGTGAAGATGTAGGACTGCGACAAGTGGAAGAAGAAGTATGGTTAGTGAGTTTTAAGGATTACGATATAGGTTACTTTGATATGGAATCTCGAAAAGTAAGTGCTATCGAGAATCCTTTTGGTCCCAAAGTAATCGGGATGTGATCGGATGAGTGTAAAGTATGGAGGGTGTAAATTAATCTGTGTAAGTTGATTCCAGTTTTTAGTGAAGGTTTAATCTTTCACCAAATTCAATCTCAAATCGATTCATCGCAGAT
>NZ_FWXJ01000012.1 GCF_900176405.1 Polynucleobacter kasalickyi
GATGGCATTGCCTACTAGCTCGGAAGTTTTGTTCATTACCTTTCTAATTAAGGCATAACCGCTTTTCCGCTCAACGAGGGTAACAATAGCTTGCTGGTGGTTAGCGCCAATGACGGTATCACCCTCCCAATGACCAACCTGTGCTCTCTCCTCAATATAAGCAGGGCGTTCACTGATAGGCCTCCTAGCGATAATTTGTCCGCGACGTTCTTGACCGCTAGCATATCGTTTCTTGCGTTTCTTTTGGCAGCGCAGTTGTTTCCAAAGGAGTCCACCTGCAGCTTTGTCCTCGTATACATGGCGGTAAATGGTCTCATGACTAATTCCTACTTCGTCTGCGGTTTGTTCAGGGCTCCACTTATTATTGAGACAGTCTACCGTCTGAGACCATTGCTAAGCGGTAATTTGAGAAGCATTACGAGAGCCCAAAGAGCGCTCTTGGGCTAACAAACAGGCTTGTCGAGGTCGATAACCTCGACCACCCGTATTGCGAGCAATCTCTCGACTAATGGTCGATTTGTGTCGACCCAGCAACTCGGCAATCTGTTGTTTGTTTTTTCCGGCTGACATTAATATATAAATCTGATATCGTTCTTCTTGGCTAAGGTGTTTATAGTTCATGGCTACTTTGACTTGGAGGTCGAGAAGCTAAGATACTAAATCATCCTTAGCCTCCTTTCATTTTTCAAAGTTGCACTTCGTATTAGAATTCACCTTCCTCCCTTCATTGATAACTCGCAACTAGAATATCCCATTTCAAGTCATTTTGGTTATCGTTTAGATCCTATTCATCACTTACCCTCCATGCACCAAGGTGTTGATTTTTTAGCTCCTATTGGTACACCAATTGTTGCTACGGCTGATGGGGTGATTGTTAGAGCCGGTCATGCGGATAGTTACGGTCTCCTCTTAGAAATTCAACATGCGAATGGTTTTAAATCTAAATATGCTCATACCAGTTTGATTCAGGTACAACTCGGAGAGCAAGTCAAACAAGGTCAATTGATTGCCTATGTTGGCAATTCTGGTCGAAGTACTGGTGCGCATTTACACTATGAAGTACTCATTGGTAATAAGCCCATTGATCCAATCCGCCTGTTAAGATAAATTTCATTTTGTCTGTGCGGATTTGTTAACATCATTACATCTCGATTCGTTTTAAAACGAAGGGATTCTAATCATTACAGAGGAGCCAAGCATGCAACGATCTATTCAACGTTTCATTTTTTTCCCGACCTTATTAGGATTTTTATTTGTTAGTCACTTGACCTATGCACAAAGTCCCCTGCCTACGGTTGACCCCCTCAAAGCAGGTTTTACTCAAGAAGGTCTGCAGCGAATTGATCAGTTTTTTGCTACTGAAATTAACGACAAAAGATTACCTGGAGCAGTGCTCGCAGTTGCAAAGAATGGCAAGCTGGCGATTTATAAGTCCTATGGTTATCAGGATGCAACCACCAAACAACCGATGCCTAAAAATGCAATTTTTAACTTAGCCTCGATGACAAAAGTGATGGCGACAGTGGGCGCGCTCACCATGTATGAAGAAGGTAAATTCACGTTAAATGATCCTGTAACCAATTGGTTTGAGCAATTTAAGGACGTAAAGGTGGGGCAAGTCAATCCAGATGGATCAATTTCTACCCAAGCAGTTAAAAAAATGATCACGATACAAGACTTGATGCGTCATACCAATGGACTCACCTATGGAGCCCGGGCGAATACGCCAATCCATAAATTATCAATGCCCAGTTCTGCAACTGCTGCAATTCGTTATGACGGTAATCAATTTATTTCTCAGTTAGCGAACACGCCATTACTCTACGAACCCGGTACCGCATGGGATTACAGTTTTGGTATAGACGTGTTGGGTTTAATTGAAGAAAAAATTGACGGACAACCTTTAGATAAAGTACTAGATCAACGTATTTGGCAAAAGTTAAAGATGGTTGATACGAGTTTTAACATCAAAGATCGCAGTCGTTTGGCAAAGCCTTTTGCTCTAGACCCTCTGACTGGTAAACTACAAAAAATTGAAGTATTAGATACACCCACGCAGTTTAATTGTGGTGGATCTTGTGCATTTAGTACCGCTGCAGATTATTTACGTTTCGGTCAAATGCTTCTGAATCAAGGTGAGTTAAATGGCGCTAGAGTATTAAGCCCAAACACTGTCAAGCTCATGACATCCGATCATCTCGGCGATAATATTAAAAACTTGTTAGTAGGAACTGAACCTGGTCGAGCTGGTTATGGATTTGGCTTAGGGGTCGCTGTTAGAAAAGTACGCGGTGTTGCTGCCACGAATGGCAATATCGGTGACTTTACTTGGAACGGTGCCAATGGTACCCTCTTTTGGGTTGATCCGGTTGAGAAGCTGGTTGTTGTAATGATGGCAGCTGCACCTGGAGAACTACGCAAGATCTATCGTGAAAAAGTAAGCGCCGTAGTTTATGGTGCGATAGCAAATTAAATATATGACCAACCACGTTTCCTCAAAATTACTGTACGAACTCAGTTCTGCTTGCAGCCAAACAGAATGTGAAGTTTGTGAGAGCGTCGAATGCGCAAGTTGGGAAACAAGACCAAGCAACTTTATGGCAAAGAACTATGAAATCCTTGGTACTTGTCAGTTCGATGGTTCAGAAAATATTTGGGATGAGTATCATCCGCAACAAACGACCATTTGGTCAAATAAGGCTCCCATTGCTCTCAAACACTACCCATACAATCGTGCCGATGTCTTACGTTGTGCCCATTGCCAAAAGGTTTATTTAACTTACACAGAGTTTGGGGGATATTACGTTGATCAACGCATTCGACTTGTCAATCCAGATTTAATCGTATTAGAGGAATAGGTCCCAAAACAGATCTCTAATTTTTTGTGATTTAATAGTACTTTTTCGGGGAAATATATGTCAAATTTAGAAATCATTGAGCAAGTTGTAGGGGAAGGTACGGAAGCTGTTGCTGGTACTCAGGTATGGGTTCATTACACTGGATGGCTCTTTGACGCATCTGCTGAAAATCAAAAGGGTTCTAAATTTGATAGCTCCGTCGATCGTAGGGAACTATTTAGTTTTGCTCTTGGTGCCGGACAAGTGATTCGTGGTTGGGATCAAGGTGTAGCTGGTATGAAAATCGGCGGTAAAAGAACCTTAATTATTCCTTCTGAACTTGGCTATGGTGCTCGTGGTGCTGGTGGAGTGATTCCTCCGAATGCAACGCTCGTATTTGATGTGGAACTGCACGACGTTAGATAAAAAAGTTGGTTCTATTCAGTGAGTAGATCTGCATAAGACAAAAAACCCAAGAATTTTTTTCTTGGGTTTTTTTATGCATCAGCACAACTACTTTTGGCAGAAAGCTGATTTCAGTGATTATTCCTTCGGAATCGCCATTATTTGACCTTCAGTCATTTGTAACACTTTGACTGAACTACCCTTCATCGCTTCTGCAAATTCTGCAAAAGTGCCTTTAGCCATTGGATTAGAGTTGTAATGCATTGGTAAAACCATTTTCGGCTTGATCCAATTTTTGATTGCAAACGCAGCGTCTACTGGACCTGTTGTAAAGTTTCCACCAATTGGAATCATGACCAAGTCGGGTTTATAGTATTCGCCAATAAACTTCATATCGCCAAACAATCCAGTATCACCCATATGCCAAATTTTGAAACCATTTTCTAATTCAATGATGTAACCAACCGGTTCACCTGCTGGATGAGACTCCAATTTATTCGTGGTTGGGTTTTTCCAAACGATCAGTGAGGAATGCTCCGCTTTTACTGGCGTCACTTTAATGCCAGGGATAGGACTTTGTGTACCACTTTTATTAAAGCGATGCGTCAGCTCAGCCGGAATTTCGCCCAAGGTGACTAAAGGAGTAATCATGTCAGCTGGACCATACATCTTGACATTATTTAATTTTGCAATCGCAACAGAATCGCCTAGGTGATCGACGTGTGCATGCGTTACTAAAACCAAATCAATTTTTCCCAAAGCAGATAAATCTTTTTTAAATTCAGCTGGCGCTTTCGGTCCACCTAAAATCCACGGATCAATAATAATGTTTTGATTCGTAGTCGTTTTAATGCGATAACCAGCTTGTCCTAACCAGAGTAACTCAGGCTGATTATCAGCCAAACTAGGTAATGCTTGTAAACCCATCAGGCCGATGAGGGTCAAGGTCAATTTTTTGAATCCGATTTTTTGCATTTTTTTATCCTTAAAAAAATTATCTAAGTTTTCATACAAAGATAATTATTGCATTTAATTTAATTTCATATTTGAAGATGTCACTAAATCACCCCATTTTTTGCGGTCACTTGAAATCGCTTCTTCAAACATTTTTCCAGAGCCACTCCAGATCACCATACCTGCTTGCAAAATCTTATCTTGAATTTCTTTGTTTGACAAAATCTCATCAATTGTTTTTTGAAGTTTAGCAGTTACAGCGGGAGGCATTCCAGCTGGTCCAACGATGCCAGAGAGTGAACTAGCATCATATCCCTTGAGACCTAATTCATTTAAAGTAGGATACATGCTGCGATTGGGTACGCGAGTTAGACTCGTTGTAGCATAAGCATTCAACTTACCTTGCTCTACAAAACCAAAGATGGAGGGACCAGAACCTAGTGTGAAATCAACTTCTCCCGCCAATACTGCCACTGCCGCAGGCCCTGCACCTTTATAAGGAACATGGGTCATTTGAGCACCTGTCATTTTGCTAAGCAAAGCACCAGCTAAATGAGTGCCGTTACCAACCCCAGGTGAACTATAGGATATTTTGCCAGGATCTGCTTTCGCTTTTGCAATTAAATCGTCAAGTGACTTAATGCCAGATTGAGGATTAACGACTAAGTAGAACGGGAATTTTACAATCGGGGCGATATAAGTAAAATCCTTGACGGGGTCATACGGCAAGTTCATTAAAGCCGCATTCACATCTAAAGCTCCGGTTGAAACCATGGATAAGGTATAACCATCTGGTTTTGCTTGTTTCAGGAAACTCATCGCGATTGTACCGTTAGCACCCGCTTTATTATCTACAAATACAGATACCTTTAAACGCTCTTCCAAAGCATGAGCAATAATACGGCCAATCCCATCAACCCCACCACCTGGGGCAAAAGGAATCACTAATCGAATCGAACCGTTTGGCCAATCTGTATTTTGTGCACTCACTGAAGTCAAGACACCCAGTCCCAAACCGAGAGTAAGTAGATGTCGTAAAAAGTGCTTTTTCAAAAGTTGTAATTTCATGTTCAAAGTGTCCATTAATTTTTTAATCAATCATTTTTAATGATTGGCGATTTACACAAACTCAACTTTGGCAACATTGCCGGGTTGCACTGTCAATAACAAACCTTCTTCACGACCTTCCCCAGTCGTTAAATTAATAAATCTTCTCGGGACAAAGGGAGGAACAGAACAAACATCTAACTCGTTCAAATCCACATGATACTTATCTCCTAAGCCCCAAATGACGCGCCACTGACCTTTAATCGCTACAAACGTTTCATTCGTGTCGTGATTATGTAGCATGGGTCCATTTCCTGGCGTTGCAGTCACATAGGACATTTGGAAACCCTCAGAAATTGGAATAGCAGACATGGGCTCTTTGCCACCATCTACAATTAGACCTGTGCCCACCACTAAGTAATTTTTTCTAACATGGCCAGGAATCAAGCTATCAGGATAACGATCTGGTGGATATTTTAATTCAGCGTGTCTAGCAACTCTCTTTGACATTTGCTCAGGTGTAACATCAATGATTGGCATTTCATACACTTTTTCTGTACTCATTTGGGTCTCCATTTAGATTCAATTCTTTTACCAAACATGATTAGCTAAACATGTTATGGTCTAATTAAAAGAAATTATATTTATACTAGACGACAAGTTTCGCATTGATTCAACCCATTAGGGTAAACCATAATCCAAATTTAAATATTCCTCTCGTTCCAATAAAAATTATTCACAACTATGCAACCACTACCCACCCCCATTGATTTCCAATTAGAAGTAAATCACCGGAAAGTACCCTTTAGCTTATGGATGCCAGAGAAGTCATTGAAGGACTCAAACGCACTAGTTCCCCTAGTTTTAGTTGGGCATGGTGGCAGTGGCCATAAAAAATCACAACTCGTTCTAGATATCGCCCAAATTTTAGTTGGTCAATATCAGATTGCTGTTGCAGCTATCGATGGCCCGGTGCATGGGGATCGTCGAGAGGTTTTTAATGATGGTCCGATTGTGCGTCAAGAATTCAGGGATCTTTGGCAATCAGGCACGAGTATTGATACGATGCTTGAAGATTGGCAGGCAGCCATTGATCACTTGCTAAAACAGCCGAATATTGACTCTTCTAAGATTGCTTGGTACGGCATATCGATGGGTACTGCCTATGGCTTGCCCTTAGTCGCAGCAGATGCAAGGATCAAAGCTTCTGCTTTGGGTATGTGGGGAACCTGTCGTACCCCTAACGAACGCTTGATTCAGGATGCAAAAAAAATGAATACCCCCGTTTTATTCCAAACAAAATTGGATGATGAAATATTCACTAAAGAGGGGCAACAAGAATTGTTTAATTTCATTGCTAGTGAACAAAAAGAATTAAGGTCATATCCTGGAGGTCATACTGATCCTAAGACAACTCAACTCGAAGATATTGTTGCGTTTTTAACCTCACAATTAAAACAGTAAGAAATAAAAAGTACTTATGTCTTCATTAAAAAACCAAGCGGCTCTCATCACCGGCGCATCCTATGGTATCGGTCAGGCAAGCGCTATTGCTTTAGCTCAAGCAGGCTTTGACATTATTATCACGGATCTCAATACAGACTCACTGAATCAAACCCTTGAAAAAGTTAAAGCATGTGGCGTAAAGGTGCTACCACTATCCTTAAATATTACGCTTCAAGACAGCATTGACCAGGCGCTTTCGAAAGCATTCGAGGCGTTTCCGTATTTAAATACATTAGTCAATAATGCCGGCTTACCGTCTTTACGAAAATTAGCCATTGATACCACTCGCTTAGAGTGGGAGAACATCATCAATACCAATTTAACAGGTACCTTTTTCATGAGTACCTCCTTTGCAAAGCATCTGATTAAAAATCAGATGCAAGGAAGTATTATTCAGTTGGCTTCCACGCATGGTTTGGTTGGCTTCCAAGGAGCTAGCACCTATGGCATCAGCAAAGCTGGAATTATTCATTTAAGTAAAATGCTTGCGATTGAACTCGCGCCTCATCAAATTCGGGTCAATTCAATTGCTCCGGGCACCACTTTCACAGAATCAAGGGCACCGAGTTTAGAAGATCCCGTCAGAAAAGCTGAGATGTTAAATCGTGTTCCCTTAGGACGCTTTGCACAGAGTGATGAAATAGCTGGTGCAGTAACTTATTTAGCGAGTGACTTAGCTAGTTTTATGACAGGTCAAACTCTAACCCTAGACGGCGGATTAACCGTCTATTAATAATGCCAAATAACCATCAAATTCTTCCAAAAGACTATTTTGCAATTTTTCTAATTGTATTTATTTGGGGAACAAATTTTGTGGCGATGAAATATGCATTGGAAGAACTAACACCCTTTCAACTGGGGGCTTGGCGCTTTGTATTCAGTCTGGTGCCGTTTATTTTCTTTTTCAAACCACCTAAGATTGCTTGGCGCTGGTTAATGCTCAATGGTTTTTTACAAGGGGTAGGGCAATTTGGCTTTCTGTTCGTTGCACTACACATTGGACTCAGCGCAGCATTAGCCTCAGTGCTCTTACAAACTCAAGTATTTTTTACCGCACTTTTTAGCTTTTTGATTTTGAGTGAAAAACCTAGTAAATCTTTTTTAGTTGGTCTGGTATTTGCCGCAATAGGACTGATCTGTTTTGGACTGAATTATGTTTTTCCAAATAGTCCAAAAGATTTACAAGTTCCCCTATTGGGAATTTTACTTTGCCTTTGTGGTGCCATGATGTGGGGTGGATCAAACATTACCATTCGGAAAATTCATCAAAAATATAATCGATTTGATGCGATTAATTTTATTGTTTGGAGTAGCTTTTTCCCAATCATTCCTTTTATTGCTCTCAACTGGATTTTCTTTCCGGAAAAAGATATTTCAAGTTGGTTTGGTCGGAATCACTCCACTTGGCTGGCAATTATTTACTTAGCGATCTTTTCTTATTTAGTGGCCTACGCCCTTTGGACGCGTTTAATTCAAAGTTATAGTGCTAACCGCATCTCGCCTTTTAGTTTAGGAGTCCCAATGGTTGGACTTCTCAGCGGGATGATTATTTTGGGTGAATCAATCTCTCCATGGCAATGGGCTGGTATTGGTTTTTGTTTTATTGCACTCGTCGTTACGATGATTGGACCTCAATTCAGCGCTAAAAAATAAACTTTATTGGTACTAACTTATTTTAAATTTTAGAGAATAATTGGTTATGCACTAAAAATGAATATTTTTCATCCACCCTCGAAATTTTCATCATTAAAATAGTTCGCATGTCAGTTTTTAATTTACGCCTATTTCTTTTTATCTTTCTGATTTCCCTAAATAATCAGTTTGCGTTAGCGCATCCTGAAGTGGATTCAGAGTTGACGGAGATGGTAGTGACGGGTCATCACTCGAATGCGATTGGTTCATTAGATGCAGCCTCCGGTGGCATCATTTATCAGGAAGCAATTGAAGACAAAATACTACTGAGACCTGCTGAGGTTTTGGAGATGGTGCCTGGATTTGTCGCTGCTCAACACTCTGGTGATGGAAAGGCCAATCAATACTTTCTACGTGGCTTTAATTTAGATCATGGCACTGACTTTGCCACCTACTTAGATGGCATGCCTATCAATATGCCCACTCATGCTCATGGGCAAGGCTATACCGATTTAAATTTTTTAATCCCCGAGTTAGTTGAAAGTCTCGAATATCGCAAAGGGCCTTATTATGCAGAAAACGGGGATTTTTCTTCTGCAGGTTCTGCCCGAATCAGTTTAAAAAACTCACTGATCGATAATTTTTCTGAATTAACTCTAGGTTCCAATAACTACCAACGACTCATTTCAGCCTATTCCAATCAATTAAAAAACGGGGCAAACCTCTTACTAGCGGGTGAATTCATGACCAATGATGGTCCTTGGCTTTACGGTGAAGGTCTACGCAAATTCAATGGTCTCATCAGATATAGTCAGCAAATTGATAATGATCGTTTTTCTATCACAGCAATGAGTTATACCAACTCTTGGAATGCAACAGATCAAATTCCGAAAAGCCTTATTGATAATGGTCTGATCAATCGCTACGGCAGTATGGATCCGTCTGATGGCGGACATACGAATCGATCAAGTCTTTCGGGTAATTGGCGCAGATCTCTCTCTGATGGTTATTTTGATGCATCCTTATATCTCATTCGGTATCAACTACAACTGTATTCCAATTTCACTTATTTTTTGAATAATCCGATTAATGGGGATCAATTTAAACAAGATGATGACCGTAATGTATTTGGCGGTCAAATCAAAAGAGTATGGTTGGGTGAGGCAATGGGCTTTAATACTAGTAATGAATTAGGTGTTCAATTTCGTCAAGACCGTATCCACGTTGGACTGAGCAATACTCAAAATAGAAATACCTTGAATACTATTCGAGATGATCAAGTCTTACAAAGTAATGTGAGTCTTTATGGAGAAAATGTCATTAAATGGTTACCTTGGTTTAGAACCAACCTTGGTGGTCGCTGGGATCAATACTACTTTGATGTAACGAGTGACATTTCTCAAAACTCAGGAACCAATCATGTAGGTCTTTTTTCGCCCAAGCTATCGTTCATCTTCGGTCCCTTTGCGAAAACGGAATTTTTTCTGAATTGGGGACAAGGGTTTCATACGAATGACGCAAGGGGTACAGTGATGAGTGTCGATCCAAGTAACCTTACTAATAAAGTTGAACCCGTGCCAGGTATCGTTAAAACGACGGGTTATGAATTAGGTATTCGTACTGAACTCATCCCTAAATTAAAATCCACCCTTTCCCTATGGACCTTAGCGGTTGATTCTGAGCTGATTTTTTTAGGCAATGCTGGAATTACTGAGGCTTCTAGAGCGAGTCATCGGCAAGGGATTGAATGGACCAATCGATATGAGCCAAGTGACTGGCTATCCTTACAAGCTGATATTAGTTTGAGTAAAGCGAGATATGCTCATGATGATGCCGCAGGAAATTTCATTCCTGGCTCTGTTGAAAAAGTTGGTATGTTTTCAGTCACTCTCAGAGAAGGGCTGTGGTCAGGCGGAATGCAATGGCGATATGTTGGCTCGATGCCATTAACTGAGGATGGAAGCATTTACTCCTCACCATCTAGTCTTATCAATGGCAGAATCAAATATCAAATCAACCGCCAGACAGATCTTAAATTAGATGTTTTTAATCTCCTCAATCGCCAAATGGATGACATTGCTTATTATTATCAATATAAAGTTTCGCCAAGTGCATTACCGAGTGATGGCTTAGTCATTCATCCTTCAGAACCTAGAACATTTCGCGTTTCATTGAGTTATAAGTTTTAGAGACACGACTACTAAACTTTGGCGAACTCCCAAAGTGATGTCACTTCCTTGGACCTTGCAAAAAACAAGGGATCGTCATTATTTCTTGTTTTTGGATGTTTAGGGGAGACATCTACTTTATTGACTACTTGCAAACCACCTTCTTGAATCCAATTCAGTAACTGATCTCTTGAACGAAGGCCTAAGTGCTCTGCTAAGTCAGAAAGAATGAGCCAAGCTCTACCTTGCTCTGTTAGATGATCTACAACTTCTAGTAAAAAGCTCTTTAAGAATGATGAGTCTGGATCAAATACGGCATTTTCAATCGGCGAACTAGGTAAGGCAGGAACCCATGGTGGGTTACAGACAATTAAATTCGCTTGCATTGCCGGAAATAGGGGCTGTTGAATCACTTCAACTTGTGCCGCGTAACCTAAGTGGTGAATATTTTTTGTGGCGCAATCGATGGCTCGAGGATCAATATCTGTCGATATGATATTTTTGATGCCTCTTTTGGCTAAGATGGCACTTAATACTCCAGAACCAACGCCAATGTCAAAAGCAAGATTGCATGGGGACGGGAGTGGTTGCTGAGCCACTAAATCAATATACTCCGACCTAGCAGGAGAAAATACGCCAAAACAAGGAATAATTTTTTGCTGAAGAAAAGGAATCAAAATCCCTTTTTTCTGCCACTCATAAGCACTATTGATTGCAAGCAACCCACGTAATGACATCACAAAATCTTCCGAAGGCGTCTCTAAGACTAGAGCTAAGGCTTCTTTAACATCTTGTCCACGTCTTAACTTGATCTCGAATGTACTTGAGATAGGAATCAATATCTGCCCAAGAATGGTTGCCCTTTTTCTTTGCTCCTCTCGGTGCTGATGAAATATCTCAGCTGGAGTAGTTGGTTTTTTAACAGAACCAACCCGTTGAGGTCGATCCACACGACGGGCCACAGCAGTAAGAGCTTGTCTTGCATTTTGATAGTCTCCTTGCCATAAAATCGCGTGGCCATCTTTCGCCAACTGGTACAAAGTATTTGCTGAAAAGCTATCATCTGCGACCAATACTTGCTGGTTAGGGGCAATGCCAGCTTCCGAGTACCACAAGCTAGAATTGGGAACTTGTTGATGTTCCCAATCTAATCTTTGGCTTAATTTAATTTTCATGACCCATTATAAATCTCATGAGTCATTTAAATTGTTTGACAGATCGAATGAATTGCTTTTTGATACTCTTGTTCTAAACGAGCCACAATCATCTCTGTAGAAGGCACATCCATAATCGAACCTACCCCCTGCCCAGCTCCCCAAATATCTTTCCAAGCCTTAGCACTTTGATCGGACTTCTGCTCCAAAGATTCAGCAATTGTTTTGGACTCTCTGTTGGGGAGTTTTTTAGGATCAAGTCCTGCCTCAAGAATACTTTCTTGCAAATAATTACCCGAGACACCGGTAAAGTAATCGGTATAGACAATATCTGCACTTTTAGCCCTAACAATTGCGTCTTTATAAGACATGGCTGCATGGGCTTCTTGACTAGCAATAAACCGAGTTCCCATATAGGCGAAATCAACCCCCATTACTTTTGCCGCCAAAACATCGGCTCCAGTAGAAATGGACCCGGAGAGTGCGAGGGGGCCTTTAAATATTTGTCGGATTTCGTTGACTAAGGCAAATGGAGACGTGGTACCAGCATGACCACCAGCACCTGCGGCTACCAAAATCAAACCATCAACACCCGCTTCTAAGGCTTTCTCAGCATGGCGTAAATTAATCACATCATGTAACACAATGCCACCATAACGATGCACTTCATCAATGATTTCCTTTACCGGAGCACGTAAACTAGTAATAAAAATTGGGACTTGATGTTTTACGCAGACTCTGACATCTTGCTCTAGACGCTGATTTGATTGATGAATAATTTGGTTAACTGCAATCGGCCCTACTTTCTTTTTGGGATTGGCTGCTTTAAATGTTGTGATAGTAGATTGAATGTCGGTTAACCACTCATCTAGCAGTTCGGGAGGTCTGGCATTTAATGCTGGAAACGAACCAACAATACCTGCACAACATTGAGCAATCACTAACTCTGGATAACTTACAGTAAACATGGGTGCAGCAATAATGGGCAAACGTAAGCCCGTTAGAACTTTTGGGATCTGCAAAATGATCTCCTTAATGAGGTCTTAATTGTCTACGTAAGATTTTTCCAACATTAGACTTGGGGAGCTCACTCCTAAATTCAATATATTTAGGTCTTTTGTAATTCGTAAAGTTTTCTTTACAAAATTGATTAACCATCGCTTCAGTTAACAAAGGATCTTTTTTCACAATGAAAACTTTGACAACCTCGCCAGAATTATCATCAGGTACACCAATGACCGCACATTCCAACACACCTGGATGATTAGCAATCACATCTTCAAGCTCATTCGGATAAACATTAAATCCAGAAACAAGAATCATATCTTTTTTTCTATCAATGATTTTGGTAAAACCGTGTTCATCCATTATGCCAATATCACCAGATTTAAAGTAACCATCACTGGTCATCGTCTTAACAGTTTCTTCTGGCTTATTCCAATAGCCTGCCATCACTTGAGGGCCACGAATACATATTTCACCAGGAGATCCATATGGGACTTCTAAGCCATCATCATCTAGAATCACAACTTCCGTACTTGAAACAGGTAATCCGACATTGCCAGTATAGTCTTGATTGAGGGCTAAGTTAATGCAAGCAACTGGCGAAGTTTCAGTTAAGCCATAACCCTCAATAATGGGTTTACCCATTAAATTTTTCCATTTTTCTGCTACTACCTTCTGCACAGCCATTCCTCCACCAACCGTTGCTAATAACTCAGGCAACTTTACTTGTGAAAATTGTGGATGATTCATTAAGGCATTAAATAGTGTATTTACCGCAGGGAAAATATGAATCTTTGGATGTTTCTTTAAAAACTGAATGAACCCCGGAATATCTTTCGGATTAGGTACAAAGAGCGCTATGCCTCCCTTACGCATACATAAAAACCCACAAGCTGTGAGTGCAAAAATATGGTACAAGGGTAATGCACATAAGAACGAAAGTTGTTGTCCAAACTTATTTTCTTTCAGAACTGGTTCTAACCAAGCTTCAATTTGCAACACATTGGCAATAATGTTTTTGTGGGTTAACACAGCACCTTTAGAAACGCCGGTTGTCCCGCCCGTATATTGTAAAAAAGCAATATCAGTTGGTTCAACGCTAGTCGGATGAAACATTTTTTTACTTCCAATTGTGAGAGCTTTTTTAAAGTTAATACTATTGGCAATATTCCAGGTAGGAACCATCTTTTTCACGTGACGAACAACAAAATCTACGACGATCCCTTTGAGACCAATGAGTTCACCTAGGCTAGTGACGACAACTTGCTTAATCTGTGTTTTTGCTTGAATAGAGGCATATACATGCGCAAAATTTTCTAAAATAATTAATGCGCTCGCACCACTATCATTTAACTGATACTCTAATTCGCGGGCTGTATATTGGGGGTTCACGTTAACGACTACGCAACCAGCTTTCAAGATACCCACCATGGCAATTTGATACTGAAAAACGTTGGGTAACATAATGGCTACCCGATCACCTTTTTGAAGACCAAGCGATTGAATAAAATTACAGATTTGGTTGGACATTTGATCAAGCGCACGATAGCTCATCATTTTGCCCATATATTCAACGACATTTCGCGTCGCATAATTAGCAACGATATCGTCAAACATCGTATTTAAAGAACTATAAGTAGATGGATCAATATCGGCAGGAATGCCGTGAGAGTATTGCTCTAGCCAGGGTTTTGAGGTATTCATAAAATCCTATTGGGGTATTTCAAGAATCAGTTTACTAACCAGATTCACCTTTTGAGTTGATCCTTCAGTAAAACCAATGATTATGAAAATCTATTATTTGAAGTCAAAACAAAAAAATGATGGGGAGATATTTACTCTCTCCATCATTTTTAGATTAACAATTAAAACTTATAACCGAGACGAACAACAAAATCCCAAGGATTTAAAGTAAGGGTGCCAGTAGTTGTAATTGGAACACCAGCATTACCCACAAAAGTTACATCTGTTTTTAAAGGGACATAGGAAACAGAAGCATTGACCGACCATTTTTCATCAATGTTGTAAATAGCGCCAACGTTAAATATCGGTGCCCAAGAAGCGGACATCGATGCAGAAGTTCCTGCAAGTACGTTCACTGTTGCATCTGAAGTATTTGGAGTTACGCTACTAAAAGATGTATAAGTTACACCTAGGCCTACATAAGGACGAAGTGTGTCCTTTGGTGCGTTGAATAAATACTTGGCAACTAATGATGGATTCATCACTTTTGCAGTAGCTGCTGCAGGGTGAGTTGGAGCTGTTGCTGTCGGAGCTGGGGTTCCAACGTCAACCGTCATTTTTGGAGGTATACCAATTGTCAACTCTGTTGCAATGTTATCTGTCCACATATATAAAGCACCTAGAGTAATGGTACTTGAAGGATCTATGGCGGCAGTAGCTCCACTTAAAGAAGCTGTTACACCTGCAGTAACTGGTACTGAAGCAGAGGTTGTAGTTAAAGGGCCAAGGGAAGCTTTTGGCACGATGAGTGCACCACCAACATAACCAACTATATCACCAGCTTTTTGTGCAAAAGCTTGAGAAGATACTCCTAAAGCTGTCACAGCGATTGCAGCAATCGTTGATTTTCTGAATAAAGTCATGAATAGGTCCTTAAGTAATGGTCTAAAAAAATGCTGATTTTCATTCTAGGGTAACAATAATGTAATGAACATCGGGGTAATCACTTAATAAAAAAATTAATTAGTAATAAAGTGTTCCGTTCATTTAGCATTAACACCGCTCAAAAATACCGGCAGCACCCATACCGGTTCCAACGCACATCGTTACCATGGCATACTTCAACTGCTTTCGATGCATACCGTGAATCGCTGTTGCACTTCGAATGGCTCCTGTCGCACCCAAGGGATGACCTAAGGCAATGGCTCCCCCTAACGGATTAATTCGATCAGGGTTCATATTTAGGTCTCGTATCACGGCTAAAGACTGCGCAGCAAAGGCCTCGTTTAGCTCAATCCAGCCTACATCTTCTAATCGAATACCTGCTAATTTTAGTGCAACAGGAATTGCTTCCTTGGGTCCAATCCCCATAATTTCAGGAGGTACTCCCTTTACTGCGAACGAAACAAATCTTGCTAAGGGCTTTAAATTAAATTGTTTCAAGGCCCTTTCACTCACGATTAATAAGGCACCTGCACCATCTGAGGTTTGAGAACTATTACCAGCCGTCACACTTCCTTTCATCGCAAAAACAGGCTTTAATTTCGCGAGGCCCTCCATCGTCGTATCAATCCTTGGACCATCATCTTTAGCTAATTGAGAAAAAGATAAGTCAACGACTCCTGAGTCAAGATTCATGGCTCGATGCGTAATATTCACCGCAAAAGTTTCATCCTTAAAATCACCATTGGCTTGCGCTAACAGTGCTTTTTGATGAGAGAGGAGTGCAAACTGATCCTGATCGGTTCGACTCACTTTCCATTGCTGTGCCACTTTTTCTGCGGTCAGTCCCATCCCATAAGCAATGCCAATATTCTCATCGGACATAAAAATCTCAGGAGAAAAAGAAGGTGAGTTTCCAGTCATGGGCACCATACTCATGGACTCTGTACCGGCTGCAATCATCACATCTGCTTCACCTACTCGAATCCTATCTGCGGCCATCGCAATCGCATTGAGTCCTGATGAGCAAAATCGATTGACAGTGACTCCACCCACACTTTGAGGTAAGCCCGCTAATAGAGCGCTAATCCTAGCAACATTTAAGCCTTGCGGGCCTTCAGGCATGGCACAGCCAACGATGACATCTTCAATCGCTTGAGGATCTAAAGTTGGATTCATCACGATTAATTGCTTTAAAGTTTGGGCTAGTAATTCATCTGGACGCATCTTACTTAAACTTCCTCGTCCTGATTTACCGATGGGAGTTCTAATCGCACTCACGATATAAGCCTGCTGAATATTTGTCATGGTTTTTCCTATCAATGAGAAGGTTGTTAGTTTCGGAGTGCCTTGCCTGTTTGTAATAGACTCATGATTCGTTCCATCGTTTTAGGATGTGCCATGAGTTCGACGAAGGCTTGTCGCTCTAGTTTTAATAACCATTCTTCGGTGACTAAAGTTCCCATATCCACATCACCCCCAGTAATTATTTGAGCAATTTTGTTCGCAATCAAAGCATCGTGTTCTGAGGCAAAACCCCCATCACGTAAATTAATAATCTGACCCATGATCGTTGCCGCAACAGAACGTCCACCAACGGAGATAAGATGTGGCAAGGGCGGTCGATACCCGGCTAATGCCATTGCTTTCACTTGATTTTTGGCCTGTGTTAATAGTTCAAATACATTGGCCACAATAATGTCATCTGGCTTTAAGTAATTCATTTTTAAAGCTTCATGGGCTGAACCAGACACTTTCGCCATCGCGGCATTTTCAAAAGAAAACTTCAAAGCATCTAGATAGTTTTGATTTCCATTTGCTTGCACCGTTAGGTGAGCGCGAATAGCCGCTTCTTTGAGTCCGCCACCTGCCGGTAATAATCCAACACCAACCTCCACCAAACCAATATAACTCTCGATGGCAACAACCCGTCTTGCTGACTGCATCACTAGCTCACAACCGCCACCTAAAGCAATGCCAGAAACAGCACTTACCACAGGAACTTGGGCATATTTAACGCGCATCATCGTATCCTGAAACATTTTCACAAAGGGCTCAATCCCCTTTGAACCACTCTTCATTACCATCGGTAAAGCAGCTTCTAGGTTTGCTCCCGCGGAAAATGATCCACCTGGATTACCTAACTTTAAAGAACTTGTTTGCCAAATGGCTAATCCTAGAAATTCATTCTCTGCGATGTCAATCGCTTGTTGAATACCTGCCAACACCTCAGGACTAATAGTATTCATCTTCGACTTAAAGGAGCAAATTAACACCTCAGAATTCGCGTCATCAAGCCAAGCCCTAACCTCCTTATTTTCCCAAATGGTTGTACCAGCAGTTTTAGGATCGACAGCTTGTTCCCCATATAAACTATCCCGAAAGACTTGGCGTTGATAGACCGGCAAATTGGATTTTGGGACATAACTTTGTTTTGACGCTGACCAAGAACCCTGTGAACGATGAATCTCGCCACTAATAGCAACTTCACTCTCAAAAACCCATGCTGGCAGAGGAGCATCGCAGAGCGTTTGACCTTGTTCAATATCTTCTTGAATCCAATTGGCAATTTTCAACCACCCCGCCTCTTGCCAGTCTTCGAAAGGACCAGTTTTCCAACCATAGCCCCACTTTATTGCAAAATCGATTTCACGGGCACTATCTGCAATTTCTGCTAAATGAAGAGCGATGTAATGAAATATATCTCGATAAATTGCCCATAAAAACTTTGCCTGCAGATCATCCGTACTTCTTAATAACTCTAGGCGTTCACCGATGGGTCTTTTCAGTATTCTTTCAATCAATGGAGAAATGGTTCCATTGGCAGGCACATAGGTTTTGGTAGAAAAATCGAGTACCTGGATTTCCTTTCCTGACTTTTGATAAAAGCCACGACCTGTTTTTTGCCCTAAACTTCCTTGCTCTAATAAGTAATTGACAACTGGTGGCAGGCTAAATAAGTGCTTAAAAGGATCATTGGGTAAGCCAGTTTCCATCGTTTTAATCACATGTGCCATGGTATCGATACCGACCACATCACTCGTTCTAAAAGTAGCTGACTTTGCTCGACCCAATTGACTACCCGTTAGCGCATCAACCACATCGAAGCTTAATTGATATTTTTCTGCCTCCTTAAATATCGCCAAGATAGAAAATACTCCTACCCGATTACCCACAAAATTGGGTGTGTCTTTGGCTCGAATAACCCCTTTACCTAATACAGAGGTCATGAAAGATTCCAAGCGATTCAAAATATCTGGCTTCGTATGGGTTGTAGGTATCAATTCTAATAAATGCATGTAACGCGGTGGATTAAAAAAATGAACGCCACAAAAACGTTCTTTCAAATCATCCGAAAAACCACGCGACAATTCTGCGATAGAAATCCCAGAAGTATTGGTTGCAAAAATTGCGTCTTTAGCAATGAAGGGAGCAATTTTTTCATATAACTGGTGCTTCCAATCTAAGCGCTCGGCAATCGCCTCAATGATTAAATCGCACTCTTTTAATAACTCTAAATGTTGATCATAATTTGCCACCTGAATGAAGTTTGCAAATTCCTCCAAGCATAAGGGTGCAGGTTTTATTTTCTTTAATTGCGCAATAGACTTTTCAACAATTTCATTTGGATTTGATCTGCCACTCTCACTTACTTTTGCAAGATCAAACAATATCACTGGCACTTTCAAATTAATACAATGTGCGGCAATTTGCGCCCCCATGACTCCTGCTCCAAGTATCGCGACTTTGTTAATTTTTTGTTCATGCATCATGTTAAAAACCCTTTATTAAAATAACGCTTCATCCATCGTCATGAGTGTTTTAGATCCGGCTCTAGCACTTCTAATTAAAGTGGCAGTTTCAGGGAGTAATTTGGCAAAGTAAAATCGTGCGACACACAGTTTCGCTTCATAGAAGCGATCATCGCTAGCTGGATTATTGAGTGCAACTCTAGCCATCCTTGCAAATAAATAGGAATACACTAAGTGACCTATAACTCTGAGATACGGTACGGCGGCGGCACCAATTTCTTCTTGATCCATCATGCCTTTCATACCTAGTTCCATAGTAAGTTTTTCAACCTTTACGGCGATATCAGAGAGTGGGTCGATAAATTCACTCATTTCTTTTTTGACACCTTCTGCCTCAATAAAATCTTTGACGATATCGCCAAATTGCCTTAATTTAGCTCCCATATCGCCTAGAACTTTTCTGCCAAGAAGATCTAAAGATTGAATAGTATTGGTTCCTTCATAAATCATATTAATTCGTGCATCTCGCACAAATTGCTCCATGCCCCACTCTGCAATATAGCCATGACCACCAAACACTTGCAGGCCTTCGTTGGTGGCGAGAAATCCATTGTCAGTGATGAATGCCTTAATGATTGGCGTTAGCAAAGCAATTAATCCCTCTAGTTCTTCCTTGCGCTGGAGATCCTCTTCTTGTGCAAGTTGATCAATCATTAATGCAATCCAGTAGGTAAATGCTCTAGCACCCTCTGCATAGGCTCTTTGCGTTAAGAGCATTCTTCTAACATCTGGGTGAACAATAATGGGATCTGCATTCAGCGTTGGTGAATGAGTTCCTTTGATACTTCTCATTTGCAAACGATCTTTTGCATATTTCACTGAGTTTTGATAAGCAACCTCAGTTAAACCAAGACTTTGCATTCCCACTCCTAAGCGTGCTGCATTCATCATGATAAACATAGCCTGAAGACCTTTATTGGGTTCTCCCAAGAGAGTACCAACCGCCCCATCAAAATTCATTACACAGGTAGCATTGCCATGGATACCCATCTTATGCTCAAGCGATCCACACTCTAATTGATTTTTAGTGAGTAAGGCACCATCACTATTCGTTAAAAATTTTGGCACCACAAACAGTGAAACACCTTTTGTACCTAAGGGGGCATCTGGCAATCGCGCCAACACTAAATGAATAATGTTTTCCGCTAAATCATGTTCGCCACTCGATATGAAAATTTTCGTACCGGTAATTTTATACTCTTGGTTTTCTAAAGGTTCAGCTTTCGTCTTCAGTAAACCTAAATCTGTTCCACAGTGAGGTTCTGTCAGACACATCGTGCCAGTCCATTGACCAGACACCAACTTTTCTAAATAGAGCTTTTTCTGTTCCGGTGTACCGTGTTGATGCAAGCACTCATAAGCACCATGCGATAGCCCTGGGTACATGGTCCAAGCTTGGTTTGCCGAGTTCAGCATTTCAAACAACACCGTATTGATAATTTGTGGCAAGCCCTGCCCGCCATATGCAGTATCACATGACAAAGTAGGCCAACCGGCCTCAACATAAGTTGAATAAGCTTCTTTAAAGCCCTTTGGAGTTGTGACTGATCCATCCAAATTTCTTGTACAACCTTCCTGATCCCCTACTTGATTGGTTGGTTGTAATATCTCGGTGGCAAACTTGTTTGCTTCTTCAATAATTTGATTGATGACTTCCTTATCAACATCCTCATAAACCTGAAACTTTTTTAACTCATCGGTTACATGCAACATCTCATGCAAAACAAAATGCATATCTCGAATGGGGGCATTGTAGCTGGGCATATTGATTCCTCTATTTAACTTTTAAAAAGTGACTCAATTACCTTATTAGCAATTGATTTACTGATTTGATTCTTTAAAAATCTGGTATCGTGATGAACGCCTAAAACCGTACTATAGATTTGGAATAACATTTGCTCTACGTCGGTTTTTTTTGGAAGGTGTCCTGCGTCGATTGACTCTTTGATGGCGCGACGTATGGCATTACGCCATACTTCAACGCTTTTCAATAATTCATCTCGAATTTCACTCGGCCGATCGTCATACTCAATGGCACCTGAAATAAAAAAGCATCCAGCACTTTTTTTATCACTGCTAACATCAATCCAGTTTTGAATCATTTTTCGCAGTCTGGGTAATCCTTTGGACAAGGATATGGCTGGTTCAAATACATCCCGTTCAAAACGTCGGTAGTACTCGCGAATCACTTCAATCAATAATTCATCTCTAGATCCAAAGTGCGCAAACACACCACTTTTACTCATTTGGACGCGTTCCGCTAAATTACCAATCGTTATGCCCTCAAGTCCATCCCTGCCTGCAATGTCGATTGCCGACTGCAAAATAGTTGCCTTTGTGACGGCGCCCTTGGCATAGTCAGTGAATGTATTTTTTTCTACGATAGTCATGCTTAAAAAATTCCTATAAAAATAAAACGACCGTTCGTATTTAAGATTACAGAATGTTTTTAATAAAAGCAATACCCCCAGTTTTATTTGGGGGTATTGCGACGACTGCTTTTAAATTTCAATACGTGGAGGATTGGTTGGACTGTAGTCCAGATTTCATTTCTTTGAGAATTGCTTGTGAGCCGCTTGTAATCATGCGGACGTCAGAACTGACTGTGACCATATTAAAGCCTTTTTGAACCCTGGCGATCGCTTGGGGTGATTCAGCATTGTGAATGCCGGCAAATTTATTATAGGCCTTTGCTCTCGATAAAATATAATCAACTGCCTCTGCCGCCTTATCATCTAAATAATCTAATTTAGGCGTGCATCCTAAGGAAAGAGATAAATCTGCTGGTCCAATATAAATTCCATCTAAACCTTCGACTTGCAAAATGGCATCTAAATTTTCTATGGCCTTCGCCGTTTCAATCATTGCCAGACGTAAGATGGTTTGATTGGCATATTTTGGATAATCTTGTCCAGCATACAAAAAAGCTCTAATGGGACCGAAGCTTCTAGAGCCCATTGGGGAGTAACTTGACCACTCAACAAGCTTTGCTGCTTCATCGGCAGTATTAACCATTGGACAAATAATGCCATAAGCACCAGCATCTAATGTTTTCATAATATGACTAGCATCCAACCAAGGAACTCGAACCATTGGCACCGCTTTGGTCGTGGAGATTGCTTGCAGAATTTGCACCATCGCTTGGTAATCAACCACCCCATGCTGCATATCTACGGTCACAGAATCAAAACCTTGATTGGCCATGATTTCAGCATGAAAACTATTTGCCGTTGCAATCCAGCCGTTCACGATGGGCTGATGATTAGCCCACATCTCACGTAAAGTGTTATGTCTCATTCTAAATTTCCCTTTTTTTAGTAGATTGATTTAGCGTGGATATCCTAATCCGGCTTTCACAATCACTGCCTCTGCTTCAGGGGCTCTTAAAAATTGGATAAATTCTCGAGCTAACTGCTCTTGCTTTGAGTTAGTAGTGATAGCTCCTGCAAAAGTAAAACCCGGTTGCACTTCTTTAGGAATGGGGCCTACATAAGTAATTCCAGCCACGTGTAAAATTTCGCTCACTTGCTGAAAACCAATTTCATTTTCACCGCGTGCCACTGTCGCTGCAACTGGCTCGCCAGACGGTGGACCTCTTACCTTTTTACTTTTGCCCATCACTTGGTCTTCAACACCAAGTTTTTTGAACATTTGGCCAGCGATATAAGTGCCACTACCGCTATCAGAATAGCCAATGGACTTTGCCGCTAGTAAAGTTTTACGAAAAGCATCAACGGTACTAATATCCGGCTTGACAGCACCTTCTTTGATGGCCATACCAATTTGTGACAACCCTAAGGTGGTAACACTGGCTTCTTTTACAAAACCTTTATGAGCCAACTCATGCGCTGCCTCTCCATCTAAAATCACTAAATCAGCAGTTTCTCCACGAGCAAGTCTCGTCGGAATTGCCTCAGGAGAATCCCCAATAGAAGGTCCACGTACAGTGATTAATTTATGGCCCGTCTTTTTTTCAAAGATTGGCCCTAGTTCATGATAGACCCCAAAAAAGCCAGAGGAAATAAGCACCTTGATATCTGCTGCATAAGAAAGGCTATAAACATTCATAGTTAGACACAACAAAAGAATACTTCTAAGCCAACGATTTATTTTCAATTTCATCTCCTAATAGTTATGGTGATTGATTTAAACGATTAGATGTAGCCAAAACAGATTAACTACATCTTTGATCAATTCAAGATAGTTTACCTTTTTTAATCAACCGACTAATAAACCTTTCTCTTTAATAAATGAAATAATTTCATTTAAGCCTGTTTTTCTTTTTAAATCAGTCATCGTATAGGGTCGATTCGGGCGCATTCTTTTCGTATCCTCTTCCATGATTTGTAAATCCGCTCCCACATAAGGAGCTAAATCGATTTTATTGATTACGAGTAAGTCTGACTTTGTGATTCCAGGGCCACCTTTGCGTGGAATTTTTTCGCCGCCTGCGACATCAATTACATAAATCGTCAAATCAGATAACTCTGGGCTAAACGTTGCGGCAAGATTATCGCCACCCGATTCAATAAATACGATATCCGCATCTGGGAATCTTTCCAACATTCGGTCTACCGCTTCTAAATTAATTGAGGCATCTTCTCTGATCGCAGTATGTGGACATCCACCTGTCTCTACTCCCATGATTCTCTGCGCAGGCAGAGCCCCTGAAATCGTTAGTAAGCGCTGATCTTCTTTCGTATAAATATCATTGGTAATCGCCACTAAATCAAATTCTTCTGACATTGCTTTGCAAAGCATTTCGAGGAGAGTGGTTTTGCCAGAGCCGACAGGACCCCCAATGCCAATTCTCAGAGGAGGAAGTTTTTTGGTTCTTTTATTCATCATTTTTTAAGACCTAAATAATCGGGAATATTGACTTTCATGCCTAGCTGACAAGATACTCAGTTGCATTGAAAAAGTGTTGATTGGGTTTACTTGATGCTCTATTTTATTAAATACGTCTTCGATCAAATTTGGCAAGGTTTCCAAAACAGCCATCAGAATTTTTTGACCAGCAACCTGCCCAAGAGGGACAGATTTAATGGCAGCCATCACCTGATTTTCTAACCAAGAGTATAAGTAAGTATGCACTCCTTCTTGTTCTGACATTCCTGCAGAGGAGCAAGCATAGCTATGTGCGCAAGGAAGCGTTAATTTTTTGATCCCTTTCAGAAGACTTCGTTGATCGGCAGCTCCCCATTCTAAATCTTCCATTAATTTTGCTAAAGACCACCCCATTTGAATCGTTTCCGCCCTAAACTCGCTAGTCTCTCTGGAGGCCCAAAACCATTGGTTCCAATAGAAAATTTTCTCTACATCGGATGCCAACCAGGCACGATATAAATAGACCCAAATAATCACTTCCGCATTAGCCACCACGGCATGAAGATGTGCTTGAATCCAATCCCGAGCAGATGCTTGATCATGTACGATACCGACATTCACCACCGCTTCCAAACCCTGAGAATAGCTAAAGCCGCCAATCGGCAATGCTGGCGAAGCTAATTGCAACATAGCATTAAGAATGTTTGGCTTGAACATGATCGATCGAGTTATCAATCAGTGCGAATGGTCATGATTATGACAATGGTCGTGGTCGTGGTCGTGGTCGTGCTGTGGGTGACGACTATCAAATACACTTTGCGCTACCGCATAATCCTCTGCAAACGTCTCATCATGACCATGCTTATGACCACCGCCATATGCACCATGCTCAGGCTCAAATGGCATGGATTCAGTTGAGACATCAACACCCAACTGTTTTAACATATCAGCTAAAACAGGGTCAGTTTCTAAATGCAGATAATTAAGGCCTAATTCGATGGGAATGTGACGATTTCCTAAGTGATAAGCAGCCCTCATTAATGAGAGTTGGTTATTAGAAGTAACTCTTAGAATTTGTTCCGGCATAGCACAAACCAGATAGAATTTACCAGCCTCATCAACGAGTACATCGCCACCCCGCATGATTCCACCACGTGGTAAATTAATCAAGACCTGTTCACCATCTTCAAAGGTATAACCTTGTCTACTTTTACTTCGCTCCAAATAGGGCAAGTTCACTTGGCGCGCATTTAACAGTAAGCCTTTTGCTAACTTGATGTTTTTTAGGTTTTTAGTAATGACTTGCATACTACTTTCGATTTTAAAACAGGAAATAACGTTGGGCTAAAGGAAGCACTTTAGCTGGTTCACAGACTAAATCTAGACCATCCGCTAAGACCTGATACGTTTCTGGATCGACTGAAATATTCGGTTGCCAATCATTGTGAACCATATTCGACTTCGTAATATTTCTGGTAGCTCGCACCGGTTCCAGAGTTTTCTTTAAACCCAATGCATGCACTTCCGGATTGTCCATGGCACTTTGGGAAACAAACGTCAATGAAGTCTTTACGCCACCACCAAAGGCTCCAAACATCGGGCGATAGTGCACCGGTTGTGGGGTTGGAATCGATGCATTAGGATCGCCCATGGCAGCAGCAGCAATCATACCGCCCTTGAGAATGAGACTCGGCTTAACGCCAAAGAAAGCAGGTTTCCAAATCACTAAATCAGCTAACTTACCCTTTTCAATAGAACCGACAATATGAGAAATACCATGTGTAATCGCAGGGTTAATCGTGTATTTTGCAATGTAACGCTTTACTCTGAAATTATCAGCACTATTGTCAGTCGATAAACTACCTCTTTGAACTTTCATTTTATGAGCTGCTTGCCATGTCCTCATAATGACTTCACCCACTCTGCCCATCGCCTGACTATCCGAGCTCATCATCGAAAAAGCGCCAAGATCATGGAGAATATCTTCAGCTGCGATCGTTTCACGACGGATGCGACTTTCGGCAAACGCAATATCCTCGGCAATCGCAGGATCTAAGTGATGACAGACCATTAACATATCTAGATGCTCATCAATTGTATTCACTGTGTAAGGCATCGTTGGGTTGGTCGAGGAAGGCAATACATTGGCTAAGCCAGCAGCACGAATAATATCTGGGGCATGTCCTCCACCGGCACCTTCGGTATGGAAGGTATGAATCGTACGTCCTTTAAAAGCAGCAATTGTTGCTTCCACAAAACCTGACTCATTGAGTGTGTCCGTATGAATTGCAACCTGAACATCCATCTCATCGGCAACACTTAGACAACAATCAATCGCAGCCGGTGTAGTACCCCAATCTTCATGTAACTTCAAGCCAATGACGCCAGCATGAACTTGTTCTTTTAAAGGACCGGGCAAACTAGCATTGCCTTTGCCTAAGAGTCCAATATTCATCGGGAATGCTTCAATGGAATTTAACATCGCATGAATATGCCAAGGCCCAGGAGTACAAGTCGTAGCAAAGGTACCAGTAGCAGGTCCAGTGCCGCCACCAATCATCGTGGTGACACCACTCATGAGGGCTTCATCAATTTGTTGAGGGCAGATAAAGTGAATGTGGGAATCAATACCACCCGCAGTAACGATCATTCCCTCACCAGCAATGACTTCGGTACCCGGGCCAACCACAATCGTAATACCAGGTTGGATGTCAGGATTACCGGCTTTACCGATACCACTAATAAAACCATTTTTAATGCCGATATCCGCTTTGACGATACCCCAATGATCAATAATCAATGCATTCGTAATCACGGTATCGACACAGTCTTTTGTTAAACGCTGGCTTTGACCCATCCCATCTCGAATGACTTTTCCGCCACCAAACTTTACTTCTTCCCCATAAATAGTAAAGTCTTTTTCTACCTCTACCCACAAATCTGTATCTGCTAACCTGACATGGTCACCAACCGTTGGGCCGTACATTTCAGCATATGCTTTTCTGGATATTTTGACCATTATAATTTTCCCATCACTAAACCGTTAAACCCATAGACAATTTGATCTCCATCTAATTGAACCAATTGAATCGATTTTTTTTGACCGGGTTCAAAACGAATGGCAGTCCCAGAGGCAATATTGAGACGATAACCCCGTGCTAAATCTCGATCAAATTGCAAAGCTGTATTCACTTCAAAAAAGTGAAAATGGGAACCCACTTGGATTGGTCTATCGCCTGAATTAGCGACAACCAAATCAAGTACTTTTCGCCCAACATTAATTTCAATGTCAGCACCATTCGCTCTAATTTCACCTGGAATCATTTTTTACCTCAAATCGTTTGGATAAGGGCTACAGCCCCAATGAAGCCTGAAATCAACGTAAAGTAGCGCATAAATTGACCAAACTTCCTAGACGTGAACTTACATAATACAAAACCGCTTGAATGGATCAAGATTGTAGAAATGATGAGCCCAGAAATGATTGTCGGCTGATTGCTAGGGAGTTCTAGACCATGAGCCAACCCGTGAATCAAACCAAACCCACCTAGAATTGCCAAGAGAACCTGAAAGGATACCGTTTTATTCAAGCCATTAAGTACTGCCAACACGACTAGGGTCATTAATGTTGCTTGATTAATTAAATTTACAGAGTTGTTCAGGTCGGTTAAATTTGCACCAACAACAGCAGCAATTGTAAATCCCACAACAAAAGCAATTGGTAATAAGATGCCCTTTTTGAAGGTGTAAGAATTCACCATCATCCCAATCACTAACATCGTTAATAAGTGGTCCCAGCCCAAGATAGGGTGCATCAAAGCACCGACAAAACTTTCACCATGACCCGGATGAGCGAATGAGAGACCTGAAAATAAAAGTCCAGCTGCAATAATGATTTTTTTCATATAAGTTCCTATTGAATTGGTTGGTGAACAGTAACTAGTTTTGTTCCATCGGGAAAGGTTGCCTCAATTTGAATTTCTGGAATCATCTCAGGAATTCCATCCATCACATCCTGCGCTTTTAAAATTGTTGTACCATAAAACATCAGCTCTGAAACTGTTTTGCCATCACGAGCTCCCTCCATGATTGCTGCCGAAATAAAAGCAATCGCTTCGGGATAATTTAACTTTAAACCACGAGCTTTACGTCGTTCAGCTAACAGAGCTGCTGTAAATATTAATAACTTATCTTTTTCTCTTGGCGTTAATTCCATGACTATGTTTCCCTTTAAGTTTTCCAAATACGCAGAGGTAGTGGCTTAATTCCAGCAATCCGTTCTCTGGCAAATAACCAAATTTGAATAAAACAATTTTTCAAATACTCTACTTCATCCGACAAGCCACGCACTAGTATCAGTCCGAAATTCTCATCAATTGCAATTCTTGTGACACCTACACGCAGTGCATCATCCCATCTGACTAGTTCAGTAATTTCTTCAAGTAAATCTTCACTTGCATTTACAGAGCTCATCCACATGGTACCAAATACTGGAAACTCTGCTAAGCCACAGGTTTCATTATAAAAACTCTTTTGGGACTCAAGTAACATGGACTCAAGTAACATGGACTCAACCCAACATAATTCATGATCAAAGTAATATTCAATCTCATTTCTCAGCCTTGCATCTTCCCAGTGCTCACCCTGAGCAGTTCTGCCTAATTGAGCGATATCCCAGCCAATAGAACTCGAAGTTTTGTCTTGATGAACCACAATCTGATTGTGGGCGTTGGATGAATTAAAAAATATATTTTCCTGCGGTAAAAAATCTAAGTGCCCATGTGGATCCACTTGAATGATGATTCGTTGGGAAGCATCTTTTTGGTTTGCTTTATACCACTTCGTAGCACCTGGTGTTGTCACTACCACTTTGGCATTTTTTTCAACATTTAACTGAATTGCCAGATGATCTCCGCCTGCTATACCTGCTGGTGGATGCAAGATAACTGCATGACAAATCTCCTTACCTTCAGGATATAAGGATTTTTGAACTAAAAGGGGTCCATGATGTTCTCGGTGCGATAAAACAGTTTTATGCTGTTCATCAGCAAAGGAAAAATCCAGCCTCAGGTTTGCATGCCAAGCAGTAGGCATTGACGCAGATTGAATAACATTTTCCATGAGACCAAGATAGAATCTTTGTTGAATTTAAACTGAAACTAATTGTCCAATACCATCTTGGTCAATCTCTGAACCATTTCCTTGGGCAATTATTTCCCCTCGACTCATTACAACATATTTATCAGCAACTTTTTTAATAAAGTCTAAATATTGTTCAATTAATAAGATCGTGATTCCTTGTTCTTTTACCAATTTCACTAGAGTCTCACCGATCTGAGTAATGATATTCGGCTGAATCCCCTCGGTCGGTTCATCTAATATGATTAACTTTGGCTGACTCATTAAAGCTCTGCCAATAGCTAGCTGTTGTTGCTGCCCGCCTGATAAATCACCGCCATTGCGATGGGACATTTCCTTCAAGATAGGGAACAACTCATAAATCATCTCAGGAATTTTTTTGGATGCTTTTAAGCTGGCCCCACCAACCAACAAATTTTCATGAACCGTGAGCCGGGGAAAAATATCTCGACCTTGTGGTACAAACGCGATGCCATTCGCTACGCGCTCATATGAGGGCATTTTAATAATTGATTTTCCCTCCAGGAGAATATCCCCTGATTTAATGGGTACTACCCCCATAATAGCTTTTGTCATGGTTGTCTTACCAACCCCATTACGGCCCATCAGCACAGTAAGAGAGCCTTTAGGCACTTCAAATGTCACATCTCTCAGAATATGACTACCACTATAAAATTGGTTAATTTTTTGTACTTGTAGCATCACTTACCTGCCTAAATAAGATTCAATAACTGCTGGGTCATTTTTCACATGTTCCATCGTACCTTGTGCGAGTACAGCACCTTCAGCAAGGACTGTGACAATGCCAGTCTCGCCGGATAAAGCACTCACAAACTCCATGTCATGCTCAACCACAACAATTGAACAAGTACCGCGTAATTGATTTAATAAATCGGCTAATTGCATCGTTTCTTCATCGGTCATACCAGCCGCTGGCTCATCCAATAGCAGTAATTCCGGTTTTTGCATTAATAGCATACCAATTTCAAGACGTTGCTTTTGTCCATGCGAGAGTTCTCCTGCTGGAATATAAGCTTCTTTTTCTAGGCCAATTTGCAATAAGGTCTTTTCCATATCTTCAATCGCATCCTGATTCACTTTAGCAGTGAGTGCAACACGCCATGATTTATTAGACTTTCTCGCTAATTCTAGATTTTCCCAAACTTTAAGATTTTCAAAAACAGTTGGTTTTTGAAATTTACGGCCGATGCCAATTTGCGCAATTTGTGGCTCTTTTAACTTTAACAAATCGATGGTTTGACCTAAAAACACTCGACCCGAAACTTGGGCATTTCTTGGACCAGTTTTACCAGTGATCACGTCCATCATGGTCGTTTTACCAGCACCATTCGGGCCAATAATACATCTTAATTCACCACTTAAAATATCCAGTGTTAAACCTTTAATGGCTTTAAAGCCATCAAATGAGACGACTAAATCTTCAATGTAAAGAATTTCTCCATGCGATAAATCAATCTTGCCTTTTTCAAGAAAATGGCCCGAGTTACCCTTCGATTCCCATTCAGGTTGAAAATCTGTCGTTTCTATTGGAATTGTTGATGAAGATGTTTGCATTTTATTTCTTTAGTATTTTTTCTTTAATGAGGCCAACGACACCATTTGGAATATACAGGGTGACTAAAACAAAGAGGCTTCCTAAAATAAATAACCAATATTCAGGAGCTATAGCAGTAAAGACGGTCTTAGCACCATTCACCATAAAAGTACCGATAATAGGACCAATTAAAGTAGCTCGCCCACCAACAGCAACCCAAACAGCCAACTCAATCGAGTTACTTGGAGACATTTCTCCAGGGTTAATAATGCCAACTTGGGGAACATACAAAGCGCCGGCAATACCGCATAAAAAAGCAGAAAATGTCCAAATAAATAATTTGTAACCTAAGGGGTCATAACCTGAAAACATCACTCGACTCTCAGCATCACGGATCGCCATAGTTACTCTACCTAATTTTGACTGCACAATCCTTCTACAAGCAATAAATCCTGCAACTAACATTGTAAAACTCATCAAAAATAAGACCACTCTAGTACCAGGATTAGAGATGGAATAACCTAAAATCCTTTTAAAGTCAGTAAACCCATTATTACCACCAAAGCCTGTTTCATTACGAAAAAACAATAGCATCGTAGCGTAGGTAAATGCTTGCGTAATGATGGATAGATAGACACCTTTAATCCGGGACCGAAATGCAAAAAATCCAAAGATAAAAGCAATCAGTCCAGGGATCACTAAAATCAAGAAAACAACCCAAACGAAATGATTGGTTCCATACCAAAACCATGGGAGTTCTTTCCAATCAAGAAACACCATAAAGTCAGGTAATTCGGAGTGATAGACGCCATCAGTCCCAATCATTCTCATGAGGTACATTCCCATAATGTAACCTCCTAAGGAGAAGAATAAACCATGGCCTAAACTCAAAATCCCACAGTAACCCCAGACTAAATCGAGGGCTAATGCCGCTAATGCAAAACATAGCATTTTTCCTATCAACGTTAATGAATAGGCGGATAAATGAAATACATTACCCTCTGGTACCAATAAGGAACAAATTGGCACCAAAACGTAAACCAAGATTGAAAGCGCAAGTAATACCATCCACCATTTTGTAGTGAGGATAGGCTCTCTTTGGGGGATATTTAGATGAAATGATTGATTCATTATTTACATCTCCGCACTTCTACCCTTGAGGGCAAACATCCCTTGGGGTCGTTTTTGTATAAACAAAATAATCATTACTAAAACACCAATTTTCGTTAGAACAGCACCAATAAATGGCTCACTAAATTTACTTAAAATACCTAAACCAAATGCGCCGATAATAGTTCCGGCTAATTGGCCAACACCGCCTAAGACAACCACCATAAAGGAATCGATGATGTAGGTTTGCCCCAGATCCGGTCCTACATTACCAATCTGAGATAAGGCACAACCACCTAAACCAGCGATACCAGCACCAAAGGCAAATGCATAACTATCAATCTGACGTGTTTTTACACCAACACAACTTGCCATAGTTCTATTCTGGGTAACGGCTCTCACAAACAATCCCATACGAGTTTTGTTCAAAACTAGCCAAGTAATAAAAACAACAAAAATCGAGAAAAAGAAAATGATTAAGCGGTTATAGGGAATTAATAAGCCCGGGAAAATACTCTGGAAAGGCATAAATGAGCCACTCATCCAAGATGGATTAGCTACCTCAACGTTCTGCGCACCGAATATGACCCTAACTAGTTGCATCATTAATAGACTCACACCAAAGGTAGCTAGTAGGGTTTCAAGTGGTCGCCCATAAAGATGTCTTAACACCAAATACTCCAACACCAACCCTAACATGGCAGAGGCCATAAATGAAAATGGTGCTGCAAAAACCAAATAATATTCCAACGCCCCTGGGAAATGAGCCCTAAAAATGCTTTGAATAATGAAGGTCGCATAAGCACCAACCATTAAAAATTCACCATGCGCCATATTGATCACCCCAATCAGCCCATAAGTAATAGCTAATCCCATAGCCGCAAGCAATAAAACACTACCCAAGCTCAGTCCAGTGAATATATTCGAAACTATTTCACTTCGAGACTTTCTGGATTGATAATCACGTAAAGCGAGTTCAATGGCGACTCTGAGTGTGTTATTGGGCTCAATGAATTCCCCTGCATCATTCTTCTTGAGCAAACCTTTCAAAAACTCTTGCACTTTAGCAGAGCTTGAGTTTCCCATCGTTTGGATAGCTTTAATTTTGTCTTCTTCATTGCTTGATGGATAATCAAGCATTGCAATTAACTCGTTAAACTTCGTAATTAATCCAGCATTGGATTCTTTTTCTTTAGCGCTTTTAACGATGGCGACATTTAATCCAGACATATCCGCCATTAAGGAATTGAGCGATTGCTCTCTGATCTCTGGATCTTTTGATAAAAGCTTAAACTGACTAGCAGCAGTTTCAATATCAGATCTTAAAATATTGTTAAGGTTAGGCGTTTCAAGACTAGACTCGTCAATCTTAACAATCACATGACTAATAGGATCTAGATAACCTTCATTCGTTTTGATGACAACAACTTTTCCATCACTTAACAAACTTTCGTCCTGCAGTGCCGCTAAAACCTCAGCCGCAACTTCTGGCGGAGCTTTAATAATTTTATTAATACTAGATTGTTTTGCAGCAAACTCCTCTCCAAAAATTTGAACTAGATCTTTTTGAGATAAATCTGCTGCAAAAGTATTTCCTATAACTAAACTGGTTACCAAGGTGAAAAGGCAATTTAAAACTCGAAATTTCATTATTTTTTAATCCATCTTTTGAACAAAGGTAACCAGCAATACAATTACTTACTTCACCATATCAGCTTTACCTTCATTACCAGCGATAAATGGTGACCATGGTTTAGCTCTAATTGTAGTCGGTGTCTTCCAAACGACATTAAACTGACCATCAGCCTTCACTTCGCCAATCATGACTGGCTTATAGAGGTGGTGATTATTACCCATTTCTAAAGTAAAGCCACTTGGAGCAACAACTTTTTGACCGTACATCGCTTTACGAACAGCATCAACATCTGTTGTTCCTGCTTTTTCAACAGCAGCTTTCCACATCTTCATACCTACAACCGTTGCTTCCATCGGATCGTTTGTAAGTGGCTTACCAGCTGTTGGTAATGATTTAGCCTTAGAGTAATCAGCCCATTCTTTTTTGAACGCATCATTGGCTGGATTCTTTACAGACATGAAGTAGTTCCAAGCTGCTAAGTGACCAACTAATGGCTTCGTATCTACACCGCGAAGTTCTTCTTCACCAACTGAGAAAGCAACGACTGGCACGTCTTTAGCTTTTAAGCCAGCATTACCTAATTCTTTATAGAAAGGTACGTTTGAGTCACCGTTAATCGTTGAAATTACGGCTGTCTTTCCACCTTGAGAGAATTTCTTGATATCAGCTACGATTGTTTGATAGTCAGAGTGTCCGAATGGAGTGTATTTTTCGTCAATATCTTTCTCATCAACACCTTTAGACTTCAAGAATGCGCGCAAGATTTTGTTCGTTGTTCTTGGGTAAACATAGTCAGTACCTAATAATACGAAGCGTTTTGCTGCGCCACCTTCTTTACTCATCAAATATTCAACTGCAGGAATAGCCTGTTGATTTGGAGCTGCACCAGTGTAGAAAACGTTCTTAGACATTTCTTCACCTTCGTATTGCACAGGGTAGAAGAGCAATCCGTTGAGTTCTTCGAAAACGGGTAATGCTGATTTACGGGAAACGGAAGTCCAGCAACCAAACACTACTGATACTTTATCTTTCGTCAATAATTGACGTGTTTTTTCAGCAAACAATGGCCAATTAGAAGCCGGATCCACAACTACTGGCTCGAGTTTACGACCCAACACACCACCAGCTTTATTGATGGCTTCAATTTGCATTAAGGCTACGTCTTTTAAAGCGGTTTCTGAAATCGCCATTGTTCCTGATAAGGAATGCAAAATACCAACTTTAATTGGCTCTTTAGATTGTGCTAAAGATAATTGACTAAAACCAATACTAGTTAAGGCAGCAGCTAATGCTGTTAACTTAATTAACGATCTACGATTCATTTGATAATTCCTTTTAAAAGTTATAAGAAAAAATGTAATTATTAAATTTCAATCTATAAATAGAGAAAAATTCATCACGATAAAAATCCGTACCTCAAACATAAATAATTTTTTACCTGCCACTTCATTTTGTTCTTTTGATTTTTTATTTATGACGAACTATTCAACAAGATGGTGCAAATAATTCAATTTCCCATTTATGGTGCTTCGCTAATTTATTTTGTAGTTATTCGAGAAAAAATCTGGAACCGACACAGACGATTAGAAATGTTAAGGAACTTGAATGGTGGCATCTCCAGACATCATTAAGCCTAACTCTTCAATGCTGGTTTGATTGGTAGGTATCAAAGAGGACAGTTTCCCATTAGCGATTACAGTCAATTGATCGGAGATCATCATGAGTTCTTCTAACTCTTCAGAAATCACCAAAATGGCAACTCCTTGTTGTCGCAAATTTAAAAGTGACTGCCGAATTACCATGCTTGCGCCAACATCAACGCCCCATGTTGGTTGAGCTACTAACATAATCTTTGGCTTTAAAGAGATTTCGCGACCAACAATAAATTTTTGTAAATTTCCGCCAGATAAACTACTTGCTGATACATTTTTCCCTCCACAAATAACATTAAATTGCTCAATTATCTTTTCAGCAAATTTGTTAATCGTTGGTTGATGTATCCAGCCATTTCGAACCATTCCCTCGCTATAACCAGTTAACAAAGCATTTTCAGCAAGGCTTAAATTGGGAACTGCTCCTCTACCCAAACGATCTTCTGGCACAAAGCATAGTCCCAACTCTCTTCTTTTTGCAGGAGATAACTTTCCTACTGGGGCATCATTCATATAAATAGTTTGAGTATCAGCAATTAAGCTCTCTCCTGAAAGTGCCTGGATAAGTTCTTTTTGACCATTGCCAGAAATTCCTGCGATTCCAACGATTTCACCAGCTCTTACTTTGAGGCAAATGTCTTTTAACTCCGTCCCAAATGGATCGCTAGTTTTTAAATTCAGGCCTAAAACCTCTAACATGGGCTTACCAATTTCTGCTGGTTGCTGCTGAATGATTGGTAGCTCTGATCCAATCATCAATGTAGCCAAAGTTTTCGCGGTCTCATTTTTAGGATTAGCATAGCCAGTTACTTTTCCAGATCGAAGAACTGTCGCGGAATCACATAGTTGGCGAATCTCGTCGAGCTTATGGCTAATATATAAAATTGAACAGCCTTCCGAGGCTAACTGCCTAATCGTTTTAAACAATATTTGGACTGCTTGTGGTGTTAAAACAGACGTGGGCTCGTCCATAATTAACAGTTTTGGCTTTTGCAGTAAACACCGCACGATCTCCACTCGCTGCCTCTCGCCAACAGACATACTGTGTAGCATCCTTTTTGGATTAATGGGTAATCCGTAATATGCGGAAGTTTTTAAGACTTCTTCTTCTAGTTGTTTCAATGAATACTTTTCATCCATTGAAAGCCAAATATTTTCAAGGACCGTTAAGGATTCAAATAATGCAAAATGTTGAAAAATCATGCCAATCCCTAACTTTCTAGCAAAAGCGGGATTATTAATTTCTACCTTTTGACCTTCCCATAAAATACTTCCTTCATCTGGCTTAATCACTCCATAAAGAATTTTCATGAGAGTACTTTTTCCAGCGCCATTTTCGCCGAGAATAGCATGGATCTCTCCAGGCTTTACCTGCAATGAAATCGCATTATTCGCTTTAATGAGCGGATAAGATTTAGAGATGTTTTCAAGAACAAGTCTGAATGGCTCTTTATTTTCTTGTTCAAATTCCATAATCGTGTTACCCGAGAATAAATTGTTCATTAAAGAAAAAGGAATACCTGACGCTTCCGATAATTGATTGATTTAGTTTATCTAGATATCTAAGTAATATTTTCGAAAATGCCTGATAAAGTTCCATTTTGGTGCAATGCATAGTTCAAAATGTACCATCTTGGATTCTTTTCATGAAACCATGTTTTACATTCCGAGCATAGTTAGACTTATGTTTATGACAAAAAAATTACTCCTGTTAGACAAAGATTAATGATTAAGTTTCAATTGAAAACCCGTAAAGAGCCAAATCAAGCGATGCAGATTTATGCACCCTTGATTGCTATTACATTGACACTATTATCCGGCCTCATATTGTTTCAAATATTAGGTGAAAACCCCCTCATTGCTTATAAAGCATTTTTCTTTGATCCAATTAGCGATATCAACGGCTTTAGCGAATTACTTCTAAAGGCTTCCCCTTTATGCTTGATTGCATTAGGGCTGACAATTTGCTACCGCGCAAACATTTGGAATATTGGCGCAGAAGGCCAAATGTATCTTGGCGGAATATTTGCTACCGGCATCGCCATTCATTACGCTAACAGCCTGGGAAACTGGACCTTGGTCGTCATGATTTTAGCAAGTGCATTAGGCGGAGCCATCTGGGCCAGCATTACAGCGCTATGTAGAGCGCAATTTAACACGAATGAAATTCTGGTTAGTTTGATGCTGACTTATGTGGCAGATCTTCTAGTGAAATTTCTAGTCTATGGCCCTTGGAAGGATCCAATGGGTAATAACTTCCCAATTACTATCTCCTTTGCAGATGAGGCTCTTTTTACCCCATTAGCATTATTGGGATGGTCATTCTGGGATGGGACAAGATTAAATACTTCCGTATTTATTACCCTCTTTTTTATTCCACTGGTTTGGCTATATAACGAAAAGCTATTTGCAGGATTTAAAAATTTGGTCGTAGGCATCGCTCCAGGAGCAGCCAAATATGTTGGTTTTAGTGAAAAAAAGATTATTTGGATCGTCTTAATTTTGAGTGGGCTTATTTCAGGTATTGCTGGTACTACAGAAGTAGCTGGTCCAATTGGTCAATTAAACGATAAGTGGACTCCAGGCTACGGTTTTACTGCAATCATCGTTGCAACCCTCGGTCGCTTGAAAGTTTCAGGGGTTGTCCTAGCATCTTTATTAATGGCCTTACTTTATTTAGGCGGAGAATCCGTACAGGTCACCATGCAGTTGCCCAAATCGGTCAGCCAAGTTTTCCAAGGGCTCCTCCTTTTATACCTGCTTGCCTGTGATGTTTTAATCAATTACGAAATTGTGATGTCCAGAAAAATCGGGGGGAAGTATGTTCCTTGAATCGATAACTCCCTTATTAGTAAGCGCCATTGGTGCAGCTATTCCTCTTTTATTTGCGGCTTTGGGTGAATTAATTGCTGAAAAAGCAGGCGTCCTAAATTTAGGTCTTGAAGGTACTATCTTAATGGGAGCTTTAGCCAGTTTTTTAGCTGTAACAGAAGGTAGTCCATTGTTTTTGGCTTTGCTGATTGGTGTGGCGGTAAGTGTTTTGTTTACCTTATTGTTTGCTTTTGTTACGATTAGCTTGCAAGCAAATCAGGTGGCAACTGGTTTGTCTCTCACGATACTGGGTGTAGGACTTTCAGCCGTTATTGGTAAAAATTATGTTGGGTTTTCTGCTGCAAAAAGTTTTACCCCAACGCCTATTCCATTTTTAAAAGATATTCCTCTATTGGGTCCTTCCCTATTTTCCCTAGATTATGTAGCTTATTTTTGTATCTTTTCAGTCATTGCGATCGCTTGGTTCCTCACTAAAACCAAAGCTGGCTTCGCGTTAAGAGCGGTTGGCGAGTCCCCTGTCGTAGCAAGATCTTTGGGCTTACCGGTAACTAAAATCCGTTATTTAGCAGTCTTATTCGGCGGCGGCTTTGCTGGGCTAGCTGGAGTTTATTATGCCTTAGCTCAATTTAAAATTTGGCAGGATGGTCTAACTTCAGGAAATGGCTGGATTGCTTTGGCACTTGTTGTTTTTGGGACTTGGCGACCTTTTAAAGTGGCATTAGGTGCCCTTTTATTTGGTAGCGTGACGGTTCTTGGCCTTTACTTTCAAGTGGTTGGTATCAAGATATCGACCTTTGTTTTGGCGGGCTTCCCTTACGTCACAACGATTCTAATTTTAGTTTATTTATCAATGGATAAAGAAACAATCCGCCGTCATGCACCCGCATGGCTTGGTAAACCATTTTTTGATGATCGATAGTATTTTTAAATAAAAGGAGAAGTAAATGAAAATTTCAAAACGTACGTTGTTAATTTCAGCATCATTCATCGCTTTGGGATTAAGCCAAAGCGCCATCGCAGCAGAGCCTGTCAAAGCAGCATTTGTATATTTTGGAACTCCTGGTGATGCAGGATGGACTTATGCCCATGACATTGGTGTGAAGTTAGTGAAAAAAGAGTTAGGGTCACAAGTTACTACAACGATCGTTGAAAACGTCCCAGAAAGTGCTGATGCAGAACGCGTTATTCGTGATTTGGCAGCAAAAGGTAACCAATATATCTTTACCACTTCTTTTGGTTATATGGAACAAACACTCAAGGTTGGAAAATCATTTCCAAAAGTTGAGTTTTATCACAATACCGGATTTAAATCCTCTGAAAACGTTCATACTTATAATTCAAGAATTTATGAACCAGCTTACTTAGCTGGAATGATTGCAGGAAGAATGACTAAATCCAATACGCTGGGTTTTGTTGCTTCATTCCCAATTCCAGAAGTAGTACGTAATATCAATTCCTACACGATGGGTGCACGTAGCGTCAATCCAAAAGTAAAAACAAAAGTCATTTGGATTAGTTCATGGTACGACCCAGCTAAAGAGCGTCAAGCTGCAGAAACCTTAATTGGACAGGGCGCTGATATGTTGCTACAAAATACTGATTCAACAGCAACTCTGCAAACAGCGGCTGAAAAAGGTGTTTATGCTTTTGGTTGGAATTCAGATATGGCTGCCATTGCACCGAAAGCTCACCTTGCTTCAGTAACACATAACTGGGGCCCATATTACGTTAAAACTTTAAAAGCTGCGGTTTCTGGAACGCCATTCAAAGAAAACGTCTGGGGCGGTATGAAAGATGGTATGGATGGACTGGTTTCTTTAAACAGCAGCATCCCAGCATCAGTCAAAAAAGAAGTTGAAGCCAAACAAGCCGATATCATTTCTGGTAAATTCAAGGTGTTCTCAGGACCAATGAAATTACAAGATGGTTCAATGAAGTTGACAGCAGGTCAATCTTTCACTGACCAAGAAATTGATAGCATTAAATTCTACGTTGAAGGTGTAGAAGGTCAATTACCAAACTAAGTTGATTGTGTACTGAATGATTAACTCCCTCAATATGGTGGAGTTAATCATTTGATTTTATATAAGAAGCAAGGTGCTGAAGAGTCTAGGCTGTAAAACTAAGCTTGTGTAAATAAAACCTTATTGCCGCTGATACTTTTTCTCACCCATTAAATAAGTAGCTTGAATATTACGGTCATCCCCAAGGATTAAAGCGACAAACAATTCTTCTTCTAGGCTTTGACAAATACCAATCCTTCTTTCCATCAGAGGAGTGGCTTTAAGATCTAAAACGATAAAATCAGCCTCTTTCCCTGGTATAAAATTACCAACGCTTCGGTCTATACCCAGGGCTTTAGCACCCGCTAAGGTGGCCAAATAAAATAAATCGAAAGCACTCAGGACATCGCCACGTAAGTGGGCAACTTCATAAGCTCGGCCCATCGTTTTCAGCATACTAAAGCTAGTTCCCCCTCCAATATCAGTCGCCAAAGCAACCTGAATTTGCTGTGATGTGTAATGTTGCAAATTCATTAAGCCACTACCTAAAAAAAGGTTAGATGTAGGGCAAAAGGCGATTGAACTTTTAGTGGTTTGAAGCCGTGCAATATCCAATTCATCTAGATAAATACAATGGGCATATACTGAATTTGGCCTGAGTAAGCCATATTGATCGTAAACATCCAAATAACTTCGGTGTTTTGGAAAGAGTTCTTTCATCCAGGCCACTTCATCGACATTTTCAGCCAGATGCGTTTGAATCACCATTTCAGGATAAAGCCGAGCTAACTCGGCCATCTTTTCTAATTGCGCTTCACTCGAAGTAATAGCAAATCTAGGAGTAATTGCATACTGCAATCGCCCCTTTAAATGCCACTTATTAATCAACTCTAGAGCATCTTCATAACTTGACTCAGGAGTGTCTTGTAAATAGTCAGGGCAATTGCGATCCATCGCAACTTTACCAGTTAGCAATCTAAAATTACGCTCAAAAGCAGTCGTAAAAAGCGCGTCAGCAGATTCCGAGTGAACGGTGCCAAATACTAAAGCGGACGTGGTGCCGTTACGAAGCAATTCCTCTAAAAAGAATTCGCTCGACTGGAGGGACCAGTCCCTATGTTGATACTTTGCTTCAGACGGAAAAGTAAAACGCTCTAACCAATCTAATAAATTTTTACCAGGTGAAGCTATCACATCGATTTGGGGATAATGCAAATGGGTATCGATAAAACCAGGAATAATTAATTGATCACTATAGTCAATGATAGAAACTTCTTCACTCATCATCGGCAATATAGAACTCAGTGACCCACATTGTTCAATGATGCCATCATCGATTAATAACCCACCCTCTGGAAAATATTCATAGTTTGATGCCTGAGTATCGTTCTGATCAATAAAGTGGAGAATTCTGGCTTTGATTAATTTTTTGGGCATTTTCTACTCACTTGCCGAATCATAAGATTCAAATGATTTTGGTTTCAACATCTTACGTTGATTTTCTTGCACATCAAGTAACTTCGACATGATTTCTACAGCAATGATGGCAGGACTTTTTGAGAATTCATATTTCTTGCCGATAGGGCAGTTTAAACGTTGAACTAGCTCTTTATCGAGACCTGTATCTAATAATCTTTTCGAGAATCGCGCTGATTTGGTTTTGGAACCAATTAATCCTAAAAATTCAAAAGAATCATTTTGGAGAATCTTTTGGCAAATCAAAAAATCTAATTGATGACTATGAGTCATTACCAAGAAATAGCTCCCTATTGGCGCAGTAGGAATTAACTCCAAGAGATTCGATTGAAAATGAAAATCTACAAGTGGGTATTCTAGTTCGTAGTCATTGACTGATTTACCTAATATTAGCTCTCTAGTATCTAAACATTTAACTCGAAAATTTAAATCAGGTAAATTTTTTAATAAATTTTTTGCTACATGCCCTGCACCAAACAACCATAACTCAGGACTAGATTGAAGGAGAGTTTCATAGAAAAAAGTAGCATGGGGTAAATCAACTAATCCATCTAAAGCGTTTTTAACCTTACTAGTACTTTGTAAAGAGAGTTGATTTTTTCCTGTTTTTAAATTGAGTATTTTTTGATAGGATCCTGTTGCAGAATTTGCTTCAAATAACCAATCAATATCTGCAATCGATTCATATCTTTCCCAAATTAACTGTACAGTTCCACCGCAACACTGGTCTAACTCCACACCAAGAATAAAAGACTGCAAATGGATTTTTGCATAAAGCTGATTGATGCTTAAAAGCGCAATTTCTATCGCTTTCTCTTCAAGATATCCACCACCAATTGATTCAAAGGTTTCAACCTTTCCGGAGCGATTTAACCAAACCAACATACTAGTGCCCTGGTCTCTAGGGGTTGATCCCTTCGCCTCAGCGATTACCACCCTCACTACTGCCTGATTCGTCAGAATTAATTGTTTAATGCGTTCAAACTCCGAGTTCATCATACGAGACCAAAAGGAGTATTCAAGGCGTTTAAAATAGACTCAGGCGTCGCTGGGGCGACTAAATGAAGGATGCCCTCTTGCCCTACCTGCCCACGAATTGCATGTTTAATCGCATGAAATGCAGAAAAAGCTAACATTAAGGGGGGCTCACCCACTGCTTTGGATTTATAAATCGTATTTTCAATATTTCCTGACGAAGCGTATAAATTTATTTTTCCTTCTTTAGGCCAATCAAAGGCCGTGGGAATCTTATAAGTCGAGGGTGAATTCGTCATCAGCTTACCTTTCGGGTTCCACCACAACTCCTCGGAAGTCAGCCACCCAAGTCCTTGCAAAAAACCGCCTTCAATCTGACCTTTATCAATAGCAGGATTAATGGATTGTCCAACATCGTGCAAAATATCGACTTGCAATAATTTCATTTCACCCGTTAGTGTATCAACTACCACTTCAGAAACAGCAGCCCCGTAAGAGAAATAAAAGAAAGGTCTACCTTTACGTGTTTTCGAATCGTAATGGATTTTTGGAGTAGCATAAAAGCCCGTTGCAGAAAGAGATATTCGGCCAACATAACATTCTTGCACTGCTTTTTCAAAAGAAATCGTTTGATCTCCTAAATGCACTTGATTGTTTTTAAGCACGATGTCAGATACTGATAATTGATATTTATTAGCTAAAAATTCTTTCATTCTAGTGATTAGAATTTGGGCTGCATTTTGGGAGGCCATGCCATTCAAATCAGTTCCAGAAGACGCCGCTGTTGCTGAGGTATTTGGAATTTTACTGGTGTCTGTCGCAGACATTTTCACAACAGAGAAATCTACCTGAAATTCATTCGCCACAATTTGACGAATTTTAGTATTTAACCCTTGTCCCATTTCTAACCCACCGTGATTGACCAAAATACTACCATCAGTGTAAATATGTATTAGCGCACCAGCTTGATTGAAATGAGTAGCAGTAAAAGAAATACCAAACTTTACCGGAGTGAGCGAAATGCCTCTTTTGAAATGCTTATTGTGTTGATTAAACTTTTCAATTTTCTGACGACGCTCTACATATTGGGAGGACGCCACTAACTGACTCACTAAATCATCAATAATGATATCCTCGACCGGCATATCAAAATGAGTCAGCATATTTTTTTGGTAAAAGTTCTTTTTGCGAATCTCAAGCGGGTCTACTTTTAAGAAATCCGCGATGTCCTCTATTGCATATTCAATGCAATACATTCCTTGTGGCCCACCAAAACCTCTAAAAGCAGTATTAGAAACGGTGTTCGTTTTACATCGATACGAAATTGCTCTTAAATTTGGGATGAAATAGCAATTATCCAGATGAAATAATGCCCGATCATTGACCGGCCCAGATAAATCGGCGGAGAAACCACATCTTGATGCCATCATCACATCAAACGAGAGAATCTTACCAGTGGCATCAAAGCCTACTTCATAATCCATTTCAAAATCATGACGCTTCCCCGTAATCGTCATATCCATTTCACGATCAATTCTTAATTTCACGGGAAACTTCGTCTTTTTGGCAGCAAGCGCTGCAATAATTGCAAACCAAGCGGGCTGGCTTTCTTTACCACCAAAACCGCCACCCAGTCTTTTACATTCAACCCGAATCATCGCTGCTGGAAGATTAAGGGCATGAGACACTAGGTGTTGTACTTCACTAGGGTGTTGACTGGAGGAATAGATGGTTAATTCGCCATCTTCCATTGGAATAGCGTATGCAATATTCCCTTCTAAATAAAAATGTTCTTGCCCACCTAACTTGATAGAATTTTTGAGTCGATGCGTAGCTGACGCAAAACCCTCTTCAACATTACCTTTTTCCATCGCAACTGGTGGTAAAACAAAATTACTTTTTTCAATAGCTTCTCGAATATCAAAGATAGGGATTTCTTCCTCAACTTGAACTCTAGCTAGCTTTGCCGCTTGTTTAGCAATTAAATGCGATGATGCTACAACTGCAAACAGTGGTTGTCCATAAAAATCAATTTGGGATTCCGGAAAAATTGGATCATCTTTGACGGCACAACCAAAATTATTTTCCCCTGGAATATCTGCGCTGGTTAAGACTGTAACGACCCCAGGATATTCTTTCACTTTACATAAATCAAGTTCAAGTATTTTGCCTCTTGCCACACTACTAACACCCAATGCCACGTGTAAGGCATTCACTGGCAACGCCATATCATCAATATATTGAGCATTACCTGAAACATGCAAATGAGCACTTTCATGCTCAATTTGTTTACCCATCGTAGACACTGTTTTGGCTTCCTTATTCATTAGCATGGGCCTCGCTAATGATGGGAGAAAAATCATGTAACGATAATCCAGACTGATTCACTTCATTATAAAAACGAACTAATAAATTTTTGGCAACTGTTGTACGATAATTTGCGCTTGCTCTTAAATCTGATAAGGGTGCAAAATCTTGCTCGATGATCTCTTGAGCATCTTGAATGACAGAGAGGCTCCAAGGTTTGTTGATTAAATAATTTTCTAGCAGAATTGCCCTTTTGGGCGTGGCAGCCATTCCACCAAACGCAACGCGAATGGATTGAATGAGTCCATTCTCAACCACTAATTTTGCGCCAAAACAGATGGCAGAAATATCTTGTTCAAATCTTTTGGAAACTTTATAGCTAGCGATACGCTCATTCGTAGTTGGAAGAGGAATTTTTACGGCTTCTACAAACTCTCCTGGCTGCAAATTTTTCTGCTGATAGCCCAAATAAAAATCTTCGAGGTTCATCTCCCTGGTAGTTTGACCTTGACGTAAAACCACACGAGTATTAAGTGCGATCAATATTGGCATACTATCGCCAATCGGTGACCCATTCGCCACATTACCGCACAAAGTACCTGACTTCCGAATCGGTAGAGAGGCAAATCGTTGGTGTAATTCTTCTAAATCAGGAAAATGATGGACGATTCTCTTAAATGCATCTTCTAAATTTACACCAGCACCAATCCAAATAGATTGATCCTGTTCTTTGATCTGCTGAAGTTCTTTGACTTCACCAATAAAAAGTATTGGCTTTAACTGTTTTAAATGTTGAGTAACCCAAAGGCCCACATCGGTGCCTCCTGCCAGTATTTGATACTCTGGATGTGCGACATACACGCTTGCAAATGTTTCCAAATCACTCGGGGCAATGAATAAATCTGAAACTAAATCTGGCTGTAGTTCCAAATCGATTTGTTGTTGTAAGCGTTTCTCAGAAAAGGCATCAGCCCTACTAAAACGCATTGGCTCTGGCAGCTCTTGCATTTGTAGGCCCGCTTCAATAATCGGCCGATAGCCCGTACATCGACACAGATTTCCTGAAATTGCATTAATTACATCATCTTCATGCGCATGCTTCGATTCACCATCTAAGTAATGCGCTAATAAGGAAATCACAAAGCCTGGCGTACAAAACCCACATTGAGAACCATGACAAGTCACCATTGCTTGTTGCACTGGGTGTAGCTCTTGTAAAGATTGCGAAATATACTTTGCGGTATAAATTGATTTTTTATGAAGCCCTGGAACAAATTTGATACACGAATTAACGGTTTTATAGACTAATTTTCCTTGTTCAGTCTGCGCTTGAAGTACCATGCAAGCACCACAGTCACCCTCACCGCAGCCTTCTTTAACACTCGTATTATTAGTTTGTAACCGAATAAAATCTAACAAGGTCTCTTGTTGATTTTCAACTGGTAATTGAATCAATTCATCATCTAAATAGAATTGAATGGTCTGACTAGACTTGGGAATCATTTATACCCCGATTTATGTCACACTCTGAAAAACCAACAAGTGATCTTCTCACTTGTTGGTTTTTTTTGCTATTAAATTACTTAAAACTTCCTAGGATTAGAACTTCATTCTAATACCAGCACCATAAACATATCCAGTACCTGACGTGTTAGAAGCACTTGTATAACCGTAGTTTACATATGCATCAGTCTTATCATCCAATGGATAGTCATAGCCAACGACTGTTTCGTTTACTGTAGAAGAAACGCCACCTAACGATGTATTAAGCGCAACTAAACTAGAAGTGTAGTTAGTGTTTGCATATTCAATTAAGATTTTTCCAGGACCTGCAGGAATCTTCGTACTAACTTGGAATGTTTTTGACTCTGTACCAGCACTTGATTGTTTAGCATCTTGGTAAGTCATAAATACTTTAGCAACGCCGAAGTCATATGATGCACCACCCATGTAGGCTTGAGCTGAATTATTACCTGTTGTGAAAACATCCATACCAATTTCACTGTTACCAATTGGCATTACTTGGGTATTAGAGTAATAGGCTGTTAATGCTAAAGGGCCATCAAAGTACAATACGTTCGCACCGAAGTTGTTACCGCTAGACTTACCGCCATTAGGTGCATAGTGCAAGTTAATTTCTGCATTACCAAATTTTGGCAATGTATAAATAATTTGACGATCCCAAGCTGTATCACCATACAAACCGTTTGAAGTACTGTTACTGATTGATTGTGAAGGTGTATTAAAGTTGAAATACATTGCATGCCAGAGTGGGCCATATCCACCGGAATCACCGTACGCATTGAATAAAATAGTTGGCAAGAAGTGCGGAGCGATATCGCGACCAATCGTTACTTTACCAAAGCTACCGGCTAAAGATCCGCTAGCATTTCGAGTGAATAAATTTGGTCCAATAACTTTACCCTGAGTTAAATCCAAGAAAGTCGAAGCACTAAATCCAGCAGTTAAGCCAGTATCGCCAACTGCACGCTCACCTTTAATGCCAAAATACGATGTAGTCATCGCACCACTGGTTGGGGTCAAGTTGGAAGTATCGCCACCAGGAGCTTTGCTTGACTGCAAAGATAAATCGGCCAAACCGAAGACTGATAAGCCATCGACGACTTTTACGTCAGCATGGGCACTAGAAGCTGCAAAAGCAGCTAACATTGACAAGACTAAAGCTGTTTTTTTCCCTAAAAATTTGTGTTGCATACAAGATTCTCCTTAAAAATTAAAAATATCTACCCTAAAATTTTGAGCATGGTAATTACCTGCACGTTTTAATAATGAACCTATGAACTTTCGTTTTAATTACCAACTGTTCCAAATAAGTGCTAAGGCATAAGGAGATGCACCAAAATATGACAGAAAAATTACAGGCTTTGCTTATTATTTTTTAATTGCAAATTTTTCTACTACTCTTATAAATAATTACAATTTTTTAATCATGTTTATTCAAACCACTAACCAGAAGTCTTTTAATCAACTTCAAAATGATTGGCATCCTATCGCCATTGCTGCAGTCACGCTACCTGGCACGATGCAATCGATTACTCTATTGGGTCAATCACTCGTCTTGTGGTGTGATGACAATAATAATTTTCATTTGTGGCTGGATCAGTGTCCACATCGGGGAATGAAATTATCGTTAGGCACTATCCAAGAGAATCAACTCGTGTGCCCTTATCATGGCTGGCGATTTAAGCCATCTGGTAAATGTAGTTATATTCCATCTTTGCCACAATTATTAGAAGATAACTTAAAGGGATGTGTACGGCAATTTAAACTTCTAGTGAAATATGGCTTAATTTGGGGCTGTTTAGGTGAGCCGGTTGGTGACATCTTTCCATACCCTGAGTTTGATGAAAAAAGTCGGCGAATTGTCTTTTGTGGTCCCTATGATCTTGCTGCAAGTGGACCACGGATTATTGAAAACTTTTTAGATATGTCTCACTTTCCATTTGTTCATGAAGGGATCTTAGGGGACCAAAGCAAAATGGATATTCCGGACTATCAGGTAGAAGCGTTCTCCGATGATATTTATGGCGAGGGTATAAGAGCAACCAAATGCTTTTCTTGGCAGCCTAAAGCGAGTAAAAAATCCAACCAACCGGAACTAGTCGAATATGCATATCGTGTAGTTCACCCCTTCTCTGCTATTCTGAATAAACAGAGTAGCGGACAAAGTTCCACCTCGGATGGACTCGCCGATGCGATTAGCCTACATCTCCAACCAGTAGAGCCGACGATCACTCGGGCTTGGATTATTATGGCCTTAAATGATTTCGAACACTCTGAACAAGAATTAAGAGAATTTCAAGATTTAATCTTTTTACAAGATAAATCGATCGTAGAACATCAAGAGCCCAAATTACTGCCGCTCAATCCTGATGCCGAAGTTTCAGTAGTGAGTGACCGTCTATCGATTGCCTATCGCAAATACCTAAAGACGAATAACTTACAATATGGTGTAATAAACCATTTAGCTCTTTAACCCCCTCCACTTATTCCATCTAAAACTATGTCAGTCACTAACCCTTATCAAAATGAAGTCATCATTTCATGGACAGAAATTCATCGGGATGCGCGTTTTTTATCTCATTTACTGTTAGCAAAGGGGCCGTGGAAAGGCATTATTGCGATTACTAAAGGTGGTCTTATTCCTGCAGCACTGATTGCCAGAGAATTAAATATTAAGTTGATTGATACCGTCTGTATTTCAAGTTACGACGGCAATTCTGATGGAGCAGCACAAAATCAAAAAGAACTAGAAGTGATCAAAATGATAGAAGGCGATGGTGATGGATTTTTACTCATCGACGACCTAGTGGATACCGGTAAAACTGCAAAGTTTATTCGTGAAAAATTACCCAAAGCCTATTTTTGTACTTTATATGCGAAGCCTGAAGGTAAGCCCTTAGTTGATCTTTATGTCAAAGAATTCGAGCAAGCTGAATGGATCTTTTTCCCTTGGGACATTGAATATCAATTCTCAGTACCTATCCACCACAGAGCAAAGATTGCACCAAAGGAGTAAAAAAATTAATGTGCCATTAATTTTCGACTGAGTAGTGAATGCGTAGAAACGTGTCTTTCTAGATCAAAGTCTACTAACTCAGCATTCATCACTCGGATCCTTCCGTTGATCATACTAAAGTCTACTTGCGACGGCGGAGAAAAAACAATTCCGGCAACTGGATCAGAGCATCCGGCAAAGCTCAATTGCTGTTGTTTAAAGCCAATGATATCGGCCGCCATACCTACTTGAATGGAACCAATGTCTTGCCTACCTAAAACCTCTGCGCCGCCAACTGTCGCTAGCCGTAGCGCTTGCCTTGCATTTAAGGCCTGTGGATCATTATTGGCCACCCTTTGTAATAACATGGCCTGTCTTACCTCTTGAATCAGATTACCAGAGTCATTGGAAGCAGAACCATCCACACCTAACCCAACAGGTACCCCAGCATTCAGCATCTGCCGAATCGGAGCTATGCCGGAAGCTAATCGCATATTAGAGCTTGGACAATGACAAACTCCGGTCTTGGTACGTGCAAACACTTTGATGCCCTCAGCGTCAAGTTGCACACAATGTGCATGCCATACATCATCTCCCACCCAGCCTAGACTTTCTGCATATTGGGCAGGTGTCTGATTAAATTTTTCCTTTGAATATAAAACATCATTGATGTTCTCGGCCAGATGCGTATGGAGTTGAACTCCATACTGTCTTGCCAATTTAGCCGATTCGCGCATTAAATTTTCTGAAACAGAAAAGGGGGAACAAGGCGCAACCACGATATGCAACATGGCATATTTTGTATTGTCATGCCATTTCTCGATCATTTCTTGAGTATCTTTTAAGATGAGGACTTCATCCTCCACGAGTGCATCTGGCGGAAGTCCTCCTAAACTTTCACCGACGCTCATCGCCCCCCTTGCGGCATGAAAACGAATACCAATGGTCTGAGCCGCCTGAATTTCATCCTCTAGACTTGCACCATTGGGGAATAAATATAAATGGTCGCTAGTCGTCGTGCAGCCAGATAACATTAATTCGGCCATCGCCGTGAGTGCTGAGACCCGAATCATCTCAGGAGTGATCTTTGACCAAATGGGATATAAGGTTTTGAGCCAGCCGAACAATTCTGCATCCTGCGCCACCGTCTTCGTGAGCGTCTGGAACATATGATGATGCGTATTGATAAAGCCAGGTAAAACAATATGGCCTTGCATATCTATCTGCTGGGTATTTTCAAGATAGTGCTTGGGAATTTCTGAGGATTTACCAATCCAACGAATCTGATTGCTTTCAATATAAATCGCAGCATTTTGTAATTCAGAGTGCTGAGAATCCATCGTCACTAAGTGCGCAATATTGAATAGTAATTTATTACTAATGTTTGACATATTAGGATGGATACCCAAGAAACAAGACTGCTAGTTGGCAAAGCAGTCTTTTATTCAAATTATTAACTACGGTGAGCCCAAGCAGTCTTTTTACGCTCAATCACTGCAAACAACTCATACATGCTCATGGCCATCACACCGATCGATACGAGTCCAGCAAAAGCCAGTGGTAATCTCATGGATGATCCTGCAGAAATCAACAAATAACCAATACCTTCGTTTGATGCGCTCATTTCAGAAACCGTAGTTCCGACAAACGCGAGAGTAATTGCAACTTTTAAACTGGCAAAGAAAAATGGCAGACATCTTGGCATACCAATTTTGACGATAATATCCTTTTTACTTGCACCTAAAACCCTCAACACATCCTCAAGCTCTGGTTCTATTGTGGCAAGCGCTGTGGCAATATTAACCATAATCGGGAAAAAACTAATCAGAAAGGCTGTCAAAATTGCTGGGCCTGCGCCAATTCCAAACCAGACCACTAGAATGGGCACAAAGGCTGCTTTAGGCAGCGCATTAAAGGCCGTCATAATGGGATATAGCGCATCATATGCGATCTTAGAAGAGCCAATCAAGAAGCCTAACATCACGCCTACCATGATTGATATTCCAAAACCAACCATCGTGGTCCAAAAAGTCACCCAAGAGTGGCGAAGGATTTCTGTTCTAAACTCAAAGAGGTTTTGACCAATTTGAATGGGGCTAGGGAAAATAAATTCACTAACTTTAAATACAGTACAGATGAGTTGCCAAATCACTAATAGTGCAATGAACAACACTATCGCCGCATTTTTTTCTAAAAAATTTTTCTTTTTCATTTGCCGGACCTAATCGAACCAATATGTCCTCTGAGTTCATGAACAATATTCGTAAATGCCTCTGTATAAGTAATTTCCAAATCCCTAGGGCGTGGTAAATCGATTTCTCTTTTAAAGACAATTTTTCCTGGACTTTTACTCATCACATAGACCGTGTCGGCTAGATAAACAGCTTCTCTCAAATCATGCGTAACTAAGATCACGTTAAATTGTTGCTCAGTCCATAAATCTTTCAGAATATTCCAAAGTTCTTCGCGGGTAAAGGCATCTAAAGCACCAAATGGTTCATCTAGCAATAACATTTTCGGTTGATGAATGAGCGCCCGACAAATACTTGCTCGTTGCTGCATACCACCTGATAATTCCCAAGGAAATTTATCGGCGTAGCCCTTCAAACCAACACTCTCCAGAAGTTTCAGTGCTCTTTGAATATACTCATCCTTCTTTTTACGGAAATCAAAGCGAAAGGGCTCAACGATTTCCAAAGGTAATAGAATATTTTCCAGGGTTGTCCGCCATGGCAACAAGGTCGGTGCTTGAAAAGCCATGCCACTAAAACTTAAAGGACCATTGACCTCATTGCCACCAACCGTAATACGACCTCGACTCGGTTTCTGTAAACCCGTGGTCAACTTCATAAAGGTGGACTTACCGCACCCTGAGGGGCCTACGATTGCAATAAATCCCCCCGTATGAACTTCGAGTGAAATATTCTCTACTGCGAACTTCCCTTGGGCAGGCAAATCACCATACCCATGAGAAACATCATCAAATTTTATAAATGAATCAGACATTATTTAGGTAAAACCGTCTTAAGACTTGCTAATGGAAGGAAGGATCCATCCCAAACGAAATCAGGATTTACTCTTGTTTTTGTTTTATAAATATCGGAGACTTGGGAAGCCATCAAAGCAAGTCTTGGCAAGCTCAATGTTCCAAATCCTTCTGCTTTTGCGTCTGGAGTAACTACTGCATCCTTAATTGCTAGTCTGAGTCTGCGTTTTTCTAAATCAACATTGATAATTCCGTCTTTTTGTTTGACATATTGAATGGAGTCATCCGGATTGGCAATTACTTCTTTTGCACCTTTTGTAAATGCCTCTAAGAATGCTTTAATTGCAGCAGGATTTTCCTTAATTAACTTCGGAGAAACAATAATGGCGTTGCCGTAAAGCTTCACACCATTTTGCGCAAAGGGAAATGCAATAATATCCTCAGCTTTAATTCCTCTAGCCTCTAAATTAAGAATAGAGGTAAACCCAAAACCAGTAATCGCATCGAGATCACCCTTTACCAACATCGTTTCTCTCAAAGCAGGATCCATACTGATCCAATTAACAGGACCTAATTTATTAGCGTCTTGAAAGAGCTGAAAGGAACGTCTGCCGGCATCAAAAACTGGCGCACCTAATTTTTTACCAGTTAAATCAGAAATTTTCTTTACATTCGAGCCCTTAATCGTAATCACCGATGCGGGAGTATTGTTATAGACCATCATGACCGCAACAGGCTTATTAGGTGCATCTGGGTTATTGCCATGAAACTCCATTAATGCAGCCATGTCGGCAAAACCAATGTCATAAGAACCGGAAGCAACCCGGTTGACCGCATTTCCTGAACCATTTCCAGCATCAATACTGACATCTAAACCAACTTGTTTAAAGTACCCTTTGGCTGCAGGCTCCAAGAAAAAAGCTGATGGCCCCTCAAAACGCCAGTCTAATTGGAATTTAATAGCGGTTTGTGCAAAGGAGTTACCTGAAGAAACAACTGCAATAATCAGAAATAAGCGTTTTAAAACTTGAAGGTTAATCGACATAGTTTTCCTGTAATGTTTTACTTTGATAAAAAAATGAACTTATTTATTCTTCACTTTAAATGAAAATCACATTCATTTTCAATAATTAATGTCAATTTAAAAGAATTGTCACCAATTTAGTGCGGGAAAAAACACGAACTTCAACGATAAAAAAGTTCACGCATTTGCGTAAGTTTCTAGTCGAAATTGGGCGATCCGATATATTTGCTCAAGACACTCTTGAAATTCCACCGTCTTTTCATGATTGAGGCGATTTGCAAAATTTTGAATGATACTTTGCCGATTGTGACCTTTCACCGCCAAAATAAACGGAAAACCGAACTTGGTGAGATATTGAGCGTTCAAGGACTGTAACAGCTCAAATTCTTCAGGAGAGCATTGGTCTAATCCAGCGCCACTCTGTTCATTCAGTGAATGGTGCGTCAAGTCCTTCCTCACAGCAGCTTTGCCCGCTAGTTCTGGGTGAGCACAAATGAGCTTTAATTGAGGTGCATGACCGGAGCCGCGAACTACCTCCACCATTTTTTGGTGAAGATCTTCGATTGAATGAAATGGCTTGTGCACATATGCTTGCTCAGCTACCCAAGGGCTGTGCTCAAAAATACCGCTAAAGGTATCGATAAATTCACTTTGACTGAACTGGTTAATTTGGTCTATTTTCATTAGATTTTGTCGTTATCTTTAAAAAGGCTTACATTCATGCCGCTGGGTGATTTTCATACCAATGGTTGGCTATATCCACTCGACGACAAACCCAAACATCCTCTTTTTGGGCGATGTAATCCAAAAATTTCTGCAGAGCAATAAAGCGTCCTGGCCGTCCAAGAATTCGACAATGCATACCAATGGATAACATTTTAGGTTGGTTTTGGCCGTTTGGATCGCCCTCAGCGTAAAGCACGTCAAAACTATCTTTTAAATATTGATAGAAATGTTCAGAGGTATTAAATCCTTGTGGTGAAGCAAACCGCATGTCATTCGAATCTAGGGTATAAGGAATAATTAAATGATTCTTTTCAGAACCATCGGTCATCGGGTGCTTTATCCAAAATGGTAAATCATCACCATAGTAATCAGAATCATACAAATATCCACCTTGCTCAAGCAATAAGGTTCTGGTATTGGGAGAGTCTCTGCCGGTATACCAACCCAAAGGGGCTACACCCGTAATCTCTTTTATTTTCTCGGTTGCGAGTCGCATATGCTCGCGCTCAGTATCAATGTCCACATCTTGATAATGAATCCAACGCCAACCATGACTCACAATTTCATGACCTAACTCGACAAAAGTTTTTGCGAGTTCTGGATGACGCTCCAGTGCCATACCAATGCCAAAGACAGTGAAGTTCAGATTTCTTTTCTTGAACTCATTTAAGATCCGCCAAACCCCTGCCCGAGAGCCGTATTCATAAATCGATTCCATTGACAAATGACGGGCTTCAAATGCTGCTGCACCGATAATTTCCGATAAGAATTGCTCAGATGCTTTATCGCCGTGTAAGACAGAGTTTTCTCCACCTTCTTCATAATTTAAAACAAATTGGACCGCTATTCTGGCGCCGTTGGGCCATTTAGGGTGGATAGGTTGGTTGCCATAACCAATTAAATCTCTGGGGTAAGAACTATTCATATTTTTTTACACTCAAACCTCATTTACGTTGTCATGGGAAAATAATACCCATTAATTGAGGTATTTCAAAGCAAGTCCAAAAATTTTCCACCATTTTGGTGCTAAAGTTTCAAATAAACATTATTCAATTTGAGTAATAATATGATTAATCTTTTATATATTGGGTATCAATCATGGGCAGGTTAACCACGCACGTACTTGACACTGCGCAAGGAATACCAGGCAAAGGCATTAAGGTCAATTTATACTTTAAGAGTGATTCCTCACAAGTATTGCTTGCTTCCAAAGTGACCAATGACGATGGTCGGTGTGACACACCGCTTCTAGAAGGCGACAAGTTTATTGCAGGAGAATATCTTCTAGAATTTGAAATTGGGAATTATTTCAAAAACTCATCTCTGAATTTAACCGAGCCACATTTTCTCAATAATGTCCTTATTCAGTTTTACGCAGCCAATTCGGAATCACATTATCATGTCCCCCTACTTGTAACACCTTGGAGTTACTCAACCTATAGAGGTTCATGATTATTTGATCAATTAAGTTATCGGTCGTCGCGGTAAAGCCCAATTTTTGGCACGACCTTTTGCATCTGCAGTCCCGCCGTGGCAGATGTTATTACTTGATTTGGTAGGGATGTCGTATGGAATATTTATTTCCTTTTTTTATTGATTGTTTAAACCTCTTACTGAGGTGGACTCATTTAATCGTTGGTATTGCTTGGATTGGAGCATCGTTTTACTTCGTCTGGCTGGATAATAGTCTGCATGCGCCAAAAGATTCCCATCTGAAGGAATTAGGTGTTAGCGGTGAATTATGGGCTGTTCACGGTGGGGGCTTCTATAACCCACAAAAATACGCAGTCGCACCCAAAGTGATTCCTAATAATCTTCATTGGTTTTATTGGGAAGCCTACTCAACTTGGTTAAGTGGCATCGCGCTCTTTACCGTTAGTTATCTAGCCAATGCCAAAGTCATGTTGGTGGATGCTAGAGTGGCGGATATTTCAGGCAATGTAGCAATACTCGCCGCACTCGCTTACTTAACGGTAGGATGGCTCATCTATAACCAATTATGTAAATTTTATGGTGTAGGAGCTAAAGCCGATAAAAAGGTCGCCATCTCCATTTTCATTTACATCATCATTGCTACTTGGATTGCATGCCACATTTTCTCTGGCCGGGCAGCTTTCTTAATGACTGGAGCCATGATCGCCACCATCATGGCAGCCAATGTTTTTTTCTGGATTATTCCAGGACAAAAAACTGTCATTGCCTCGATTAAAGCAGGGGAATCTCCAGATCCAATTCATGGCATGATTGGTAAACAACGTAGCGTGCACAATACCTTCTTCACCCTACCGGTCTTATTTTGTATGATTTCTAATCACTACAGCTTGACGTACCAGGCAAAAGATAACTGGCTTGTCCTAGTGCTCATCATGACGAGTGGTGCCTTAATTCGATATTTCTTCGTTTCTAGACATAAAAACAAACCAAGCTATGTCAGTCTGAGCATTGGTCTCCTGTTGCTAATTCTTTGTTTTTGGAAAATTGCCCCTCCAAAACCTGTAGAAACAGTTGCATTAAAACCTCCTACCATCGAAAAAGTCGAATCAATCATTCAAGAGCGTTGCGTGGTTTGTCATAATAATCAAATCGCTAATAAAAATATTCGCTTAAATGAGCGGCAATTAATAGAAGATCAGGCAGGGTTGATTCATCAACAAGTAGTAGTAACCAAGATTATGCCCATGGGCAATGCGACCAATATTACTGATGAAGAAAGAAACTTGATTGATTTGTGGTTTCAGTCAAAATCCAAATAACTTATTGAAAGAACATTTATGGCAATTCAACAAGACGTAAACGCACCAGAGTTCACTCGAAAATATTTAAATCTTGCCGATGCAAGATTGGGCGCTAAACCTATTTTTTGTTCAGATCAATTTTTTGGTCCCTTAGAAAGAATGCTCAACCCCGAACCGGCTGTTTTCATACCAGGTAAGTATGACGATAATGGGAAATGGATGGATGGGTGGGAAACTAGGCGCAAGAGATCTGTTGGCGAAGATTGGTCAATTATTCAACTCGCCAGACCTTGCACCATCGTCGGTTTTGATGTGGATACTAGCCACTTTACTGGTAACTATGCGCCAGCAGTTTCGATCAAAGCTTGTTACACCAATGATCCAATGAGTGCTGAAAATGAATGGGTAGAGTTATTGTCCCCACAAAATTTGTCCCCGAATAATCATCATTATTTTGAAATTTCTTCCACTGTTAAAGTCAATCATCTGAAAGTAACGATCTTCCCAGATGGCGGTATTGCAAGATTAAGGGTGTACGGAACGGCAGAAATTGACTGGTCAAAAGTAAGTCCCGGCGAAGAAATTGATTTCGCTGCGGCAGAAAATGGTGCTAGGATTGTCGCAGTCAACAATCAACACTTTGGCTTAGCCAGCAATCTACTGATGCCCGGCAGAGGCCAAAATATGGGTGATGGTTGGGAAACCAGAAGAAGGAGAGAACCGGGGAATGACTGGTGTGTCATCCAACTAGCCCAGTCGGCAATCATCGATCGCATTGAAGTAGATACCTGCCATTTTAAGGGCAACTATCCAGATCGTTTTTCATTACAGGCAAATTTTGTCCAAGTTGGAACAGATACATCCTTAATCACTCAATGTATGTTTTGGCCAACCCTTGTTGAAGAGCAAAAACTAGAAATGCACAAACAACATTATTATGCAACGGAGATTTTACCCTTAGGTAAAGTTAGCCATGTCAGACTCAATATCTTCCCTGATGGCGGAGTCTCTAGGCTCAGATTATGGGGTAAATTCAATTGAAAACCATCCAGCTAACCCCCCTCAATCAAGAAAATTTTAAATCTTTTGGAGAATTCATTACTCTAGAAAATGCGAATCAATTTAAGATTAATGGTGGATCAACGGATCGCTTTCACGCCTTATCCAGCGTAGATACAGAGGCCAATGGGGGGCGCACCATCGTGAGTATGTTCAGGGGGCAAGCATTTCACTTGCCATTTGAACTCAAGGTCATGGAGAGGCACCCACTAGGTTCTCAGACTTTTATTCCTTTAAACCCTAATGCTGGGCAACGCTATTTGATTGTTGTCGCTCCAGCAGAGTGCAAGAATGAAGTGGAGGTAGTTGATCACCTTACCGCTTTTATTGCTCAAGGATTTGAGGGCGTCACCTACGCCAAAGGGGTTTGGCATCACCCTTTAATTAGTTTGGACGAAGTCAATGATTTCATTGTAATTGATCGTTTAGGGCCGGGAAATAATTGCGATGAAATTCCCATCACATCAAGGCTTGTGATTAACAATCCTTGAACACGATTAATTAGACTCGAGCCCATCCTTAAAATGGCCCATTTTTTGTTCTTTGGTTAAACGATAATTGGCATTAAATGGGGACTGACCGACATGCAGAGGAATGCGGTCTTCGATGATGAAACCAAACTCGATCAAGAATTCAATTTTTTTCGGATTATTAGTAATCAAACGTAAAGAGGTAATCCCCAAGTCTTTTAACAATTTGGCTGCATCACGATAGTCTCTAGCATCAACATCAAAGCCTAGCATGATGTTTGCTTCCACCGTATCCGCGCCATTTTCTTGTAACTTGTAAGCCTTAACCTTGTTCAGAAGACCAATACCACGCCCTTCTTCCCGATGATAGAGAATGACGCCGCGGCCCTCTTGGGCAATCATTTTCATAGCTTCATTTAATTGTGGTCCACAATCACATCGTAAACTGTGAAACACATCACCTGTCAGACATTCTGAATGCAGCCTAGTCAAAACAGGCTCGCCATTTTGCACATCACCCATTACAAGCGCGATATTTTCATTGCCAGATTGCGGATCTTCACTAACATACAGCTGAAAAAGCCCATACTCGGTTGGTAATGAGCAATTTACTATTTCATTATTCTTCATCAGTTAGATTTTAAACTAATCAGGCCTATTATTCAGAAACCAATCCTAAATCACGTAATGTACTAATAGTAGATTTAAGTCATTTGATTAAAATACACTGTCATTTAGTCTTCAAATTTCTTAGCCAATCGAGTCCGGTCGAAGTGCCATTGGTAGTATTTTTGATTTGCGGACGATACTCACAACCAATATATCCTGTATATCCTAGGCTTTCAATGACTGAGAAAAGGTAGGGATAGTTAATTTCACCAATATTCGGTTCAAAACGTTCTGGTACGCCAGCAATTTGAACATGGCTCACTAAACCAGTCGGTAAGTACTCTTTGAGTTTCATGGCTAAATCCCCTTCCATGATTTGGCAATGATATAAATCAAGTTGCACCCTTAAATTATCCGCCCCTATGGACTTCACAATCTCATGTGCTTGAGCTTGATAATTTAAGAAGTAATTGGGCATATCCCTGGTATTAATCGGTTCAATCAAGATTAAAGTCTCAGTAGATTTCGCTTGCTCCGTTGCCCAAGCCAAGTTCTTACAATACGTTTCTAATAAAACCTCAGATTCAACCCCTATAGGTTTGATGCCCGCTAAAACATGAATCTGGGGGCAATCTAGTTTCGCGGCATAATCAAGTGCCAGATAAATACTATCTTGGAACTCTTGTTCCCTGCCAGGAATACAGGCCATACCTCGTTCACCATTGGCAAAATCACCCGCCTTGGCATTAAATAGTACTAGTTTTAATTGATTTGCCTTTAATTGACTGGCCAACACTGCCGGCGAGTATTCATGGGGAAATAAAATTTCTACGGCCGGAAACCCATCTTGAGCCGCTGCAGAAAAGCGGTCCATAAAATCATATTCTGTATACATCATGCTTAAATTAGCAGCAAATTGGAGCATTTTTACCTCATTTATTCGGGGTTAGGATGGAATTATCATAATCGATAAATTTAATTGCTAAACTAAGCTTTATTAAAATATCAACATCATTAGGAGAAATAAATGAGTCATCCAGTCTTAGCTTTTGAAGAAAAACGTCGCATCGCCATGGAAGCAGCCGATCAACAAGCTTTTAGTACCCTTTGTGATCCATCAATGATTTACCGTCATGGTTCTGGCGTAGAAGACACGCTTGAAACTTACCTTGAAAAATTTGAAAAAAAATTAGTGAAGTACTCCAATGTAGTGTTTTCTAACCCAAGAGTGATTACTTCACAACATGGCAATCAACAAGTTGCTTTAATCATGGGCAATATGCAGGCTGATGTCATGCGAATCGATCAGCCAGATAAGATCAGCAGTCACTATCAATCTACTTGGATTTCAGACGGTGCTGACTGGAAACTTCTTGCGGTGCATGGTGCACCAGCAGCAAAGAAATAAGCCAAGTGAATCCATTGGTGGTAGTTTAAAGTAAGAATAAATTCGTCAGTTTTTCATTGGGAAAGAATATGGGTATTGAATCTATCGGTGTAATTGGTGCAGGCATAATGGGCAATGGAATCACTCAGGTCTTAGCTGCCAGTGGCCTTGAGGTTGTGATGATTGATATCAATCAAGCCGCAATCGATAAAGGCATGCAAAGTATTTCTGCTAGCTTTGATCGTCTAGTCAAAAAAGAAAAAATGTCCACTGACGATAAAGCTGCTGCACTTGCAAGAATTAAACCTTCTCTCGATTATGCAGATTTAAAAGGTTTACACCTAGTCATTGAAGCAGCCACTGAAAACAAACCTATTAAAGAAAAAATTCTGAAACAAATTGATGGGGTTTGTGATCCGCAAACCATCATCGCCACCAATACTTCCTCCCTATCCGTGACACAATTGGCTTCGAATATCTCGAATCCATCACGTGTGATCGGCATGCATTTTTTCAACCCAGTGCCCTTAATGGCACTGGTTGAAATTATTCGGGGTTTACAGACCGATGATGCTACGCATCAAAGTATTCATGACTTAGCGCAACGCTTGGGCAAGACACCTATTACTGTGAAAAATGCCCCTGGATTTGTAGTGAATCGAATTTTAGTACCGATGATTAATGAAGCCTTTTTTGTCTTAGGAGAAGGCTTAGCCAGTGCTGAAGATATCGATAATGGCATGAAGTTAGGCTGCAACCAACCGATTGGCCCGCTAGCCTTAGCGGACTTAATTGGACTGGACACTTGCCTGGCGATTATGGAAGTCTACTTTAATAATTTCAACGATTCCAAATATCGTCCTTGCCCATTACTTCGTGAAATGGTGGATGCTGGTTACTTAGGTCGCAAAACAGGTCGTGGAGTTTATCAATATTAATTGGTCCACCACCTGAATACATAAGTCTAGGCTCTCGACATCTGCAATCTTAATGAATTGCCGATTACGGAAACCGAACTTAAACTCATGGCAAGTGCTGCAATCATTGGTGAGAGTAGCACGCCAGTAATTGGATATAAAACTCCTGCTGCTATAGAGATGCCGATGGCGTTATAAAACAGAGAAAATACTAAGTTCTGTTTCATATTGTTCACGGTTTGATTGGATAAATGGATCGCAGTAGCAATCCCACGTAAATCCCCCTTAATCAAGGTAATTTGCGCACTATTCATCGCCACATCCGTACCAGTTCCCATAGCTATCCCAATATTTGCTTGCGCTAATGCTGGGGCATCGTTGATACCATCCCCCGCCATCGCAACAATCTTGCCCTCATTTTGCAATTTTTGGACCAGGGCTAGTTTGTCAGCAGGTTTTAGTTCACCATACACTGCTTCAATCCCGAGTTGACGACCTACCGCCTTTGCAGTAGTTAGACCATCACCAGTAGCCATGATAATTTTGAGTCCAGATTCTTTTAATATTTGCAAAGCATCTTGCGTAGTGGCTTTAATCGCATCGGTTACGACGAGTAATCCTTTCAGTTGTTGATCAATCGCAAGATAGATAACGCTCGCGCCATTCTCTCGATATGACTCCGCTTGTGGCTGAAGTTCCTGCACTGATATTGCTAATTGATTCATCAACTCGGTATTGCCTAAACAAACCGTTTGCCCAGCTATTTGACCTTGCACACCAATTCCTGACGAAGATTGGAAGTTGGTAACAGTTAATAAGGCTAGTTGTTGATCTTTAGCCGCGCGCACGATAGCGGCGGCCAAAGGATGCTCACTCGCCTGATCAATGCTAGCCGCTACCCTTAAGACCTCTAACTCAGTAAAGCCATTCACCCCAATCGCTTTAATAAAGCTTGGATGGCCTTGGGTTAACGTCCCCGTTTTATCGACAATGAGCGTATCTACCTTTTTGAGATTTTCGATCGCTTGCGCATCGCGAAATAAGATGCCCTGAGTGGCTGCCCGACCGGTAGCCACCATAATCGACATCGGCGTAGCCAACCCCAATGCGCAAGGACAGGCAATAATTAAGACAGAGACCGCATTGATAAGTCCAAACACCCAACTAGGATTTGGCCCAAAAATACCCCAGACAAAAAATGTGAGGAATGCTACAGCGACTACAGAGACCACAAAATAAGCTGATACTTGATCCGCCATGCGTTGCATAGGTGCTTTGGACCGCTGGGCTAATGCCACCATTTGAATGACTTGCGAAAGCACTGTGGCAGAGCCAACCTTTTCCGCTTTCATTAGCAATGCACCGCTTGTATTGAGGGTAGCACCAATTAATGGGTCCCCAATATTTTTTATCACAGGAATCGGCTCGCCCGTCAACATGGATTCATCAACGGCGCTGACTCCCTCGACAACCAAACCATCTACAGGAATCTTCTCCCCAGGACGGATCCGCAGTACATCACCCACCATGACATCCTTCAAGTCAACATCTTCTTCCAAGCCATTTGCCTGTAATCTACGCGCAGTCTTCGGTGCTAAACCAAGTAAAGATTTAATGGCTGCAGAAGTTTTTGAACGAGCTTTCAACTCTAAAATTTGCCCCAATAGAGTCAACGAAATGATGACTGCTGCCGCTTCAAAATAGACCGACACTCGCCCCATCGAGATGAAGGACTCTGGGAAAATTTGTGGTGCTATGGTCGCAATCGCACTATAAATAAAAGCAGTGCCAGTGCCTATACTGATTAAAGTCCACATATTAGGACTTCGGTTTAAGACGGAGTTCCAACCTTGTACAAAAAAGGGCCAGCCTGCCCATAAGACTACTGGCGTTGAAAAAATGAACTCAACCCAAGACTGGACACGCATTTCAAACAAATGTAGCTGGTGACCAAACATGGCTAAAGTAAATACCACTAATGTGGCCGGTAAGGTATACCAAAAACGTCGTTGAAAACTAATTAGTTCAGGACTTTCTTCGTCATCTAGCGCTGGAATCATTGCCTCTAAGGCCATCCCACACTTTGGGCAACTGCCCTGGTGATCTTGAATCACTTCTGGATGCATGGGACAAGTATAAATAGCTCCAATCACTTCGGGAACCTCTTGTTGAATCTTTGGCTGAAGATAAGTGTTTGGAGATTGAATAAATTTTGTGCAACATCCTGCGCTACAAAAGTAAAAAGGTTTTCCTTCAAACATCGTATGGTGTTTTGATTGGTCGGTGGTTTTCATGCCACAAACAGGATCTCGTAACTCTTCTTTATCTTGAACTTGTTCTATTTTCAAATAAGATTCTGGAGAGTTGATGAACTTGGCACAACACCCAGCACTGCAAAAGTAAAAAGGTTTCCCTTCAAACATCGTATGGTGTTTTGACTGGTCGGTCGTTTTCATGCCACAAACAGGATCTCGTAACTCTTCCTGATCTTGAGCTTGTTCTATTCTCAAATAAGATTCTGGAGAGTTGATGAACTTGGCACAACACCCAGCACTGCAAAAGTAAAAAGGTTTCCCTTCAAACATCGTATGGTGTTTTGATTGGTCGGTTGTTTTCATCCCGCAAACAGGATCTTTAAAATCCTGCGCCATATTGCTTTGATTGATTGGGGACTCACTCATCTTCTACCTCTCTTTACAACAAAACTGTTAGGAACTGCTTACCATAAAATACATTCACAGAATAATTACACAAGATGTCCTGTCTTCACAAAAATAAGGCACCCTTCTTCACTAAAAGGTTGATGCAAACTCATATGCGGACTACGGATCCAAGATCCTTTCGGATAACGACCATGTTCATCCTCAAACACACCCTCGACCACAAAGATTTCTTCGCCACCATAATGTCGATGGGGGTTAAAGTAGGTTTGTGGCGCCCACCTGACTAAAGTTGAACCTAATCCTTGCTGCATTAATGGCAATACCTTTAAGCCCGGCACCATCCCTTGAAACCAAACTGACTTTGTAGTGTCAATCACTTCACGTTCTGTTTGCTCTTCACCAAGATGTCTTAGCTTCACAAACAAGGTACAGCCTTTCTTACTATATGGTGTGTGCTTAGAACCAGGTGGATTCATCACATAAGTACCGGCGGAGTAATCTCCAAATTCATCACTAAAAACACCCTCTAATACGAATATTTCTTCACCAAATTCATGGGTATGACTTGAAAATTCGACGCCAGCCTGATACCTAACGATCGAAGTGGCCCTTGCCACTTCATCACCAACCCGATCTAACATCCTGCGCTCCACCCCAATAATTGGACTAGTCACCCAAGGTAGATCATGGTGATTGATCACGACTCGCTCCGTGTAATCTGAATTAATATTCATCGAGCAAATTTTCCGTTCTTAATATTTAAAAAATACCTTCTCTTTCAATGTAACCCTTATTGACTAGAATGGATACTGATCATTTCTAATTGCTGACCAAAATACTAGGATAAGCATTTTGAAAAATAAGGTACATAATAAAGATAGCTAGCTCATATTTTAAATACTCTGATCGAAATCAGGTTTTATTCGCTAGCAAAGTTCAACAGGCATCTTATGCAAAATCGTCTTCAAGCACTTGGACATCGGATTAAAGAACATCCCTTAGCAAAATTAGGCCCTGGACTGGTTACTGGAGTGGCTGATGATGACCCTAGTGGGATTGTTACCTACTCTCAAGCAGGTGCACAATTTGGTTTTAACATGCTATGGACGATGCCTCTGACCTTTCCATTAATGGTTGGCATTCAGACCATTTGCGCGCGAATAGGCCGGGTCACCGGCAAAGGACTGGCGGCCAATATTAAAGCACATTTCCCACCTGTTATCCTTTGGTTGGTGGTCATTCTATTAGTGATTGCAAATACGTTAAATATTGCGGCAGATGTGGCGGCAATGGGTGAAGTAGCAGAATTAGTATTAGGTTTTAATCGCCACGTCATGGCTGCCTGTTTTGTGATATTAACCCTTCTGTTACAGATATTTATCCCCTATCACCGTTACGTTGTCTACCTTAAATGGCTGACTTTATCCTTACTTTCCTACGCATTCATTTTATTCGTCGTTCATATTGACTGGGCCCAAGCCTTTAAAAAGACCCTGTTTCCCTCATTTATATGGAATGCAAACTCCGCGGCCATTATTGTCGGTATTTTTGGCACAACCATCAGTCCCTACTTGTTTTTTTGGCAAGCATCACAAGAAGTAGAAGATTTACATCGGGATGGCGGAAAATCCTTATTAGAAGATGATAGTTGCGCCAAATCAGAACTTCAACGAATCTCTTGGGATACTTGGTCAGGGATGTTGTATTCCAATCTATCGGCCTACTTCATTGTTTTAGCAACTGGCGCGACCCTATTTGTCGCTGGCATCCATGATATTGAAACTGCTGCTCAAGCAGCGATGGCCTTACGACCCTTAGCCGGCGATTTTGCATTTGAACTATTTGCCATTGGGATGCTCGGCGTAGGTCTCATTGGTATACCTGTATTGGCCGGATCAGCTTCCTACGCTTTATCTGAAATGATGGGGTGGTCTTGGGGACTCGAGAAAAAATGGGGGGAAGCACCTCAGTTTTATTTAACGATGACCTTAAGCGTTGGCATCGCCATTTTTTTACAATATCTATCTATTAGCCCCATGAAGGCTTTAGTATGGAGTGCTGTCACGAATGGCGTCATTGCAGTACCTCTCATGTTCGTGATTATGTTGCTATCTGCGAATAAAGCAGTCATGGGTAGATTTTCTCTACCCACTCATATCAAAATTCTTGGTTGGCTGGCAACTGCTCTCATGTTAATTGCCGTCACAGTGATGTTTTTGATGTTTTAGACAAAAGCAAAAGCTAACATCGCGGGATCATCTAAAAAAGAATTTGCCATGAAGATAGCAACTCTGTATAGCAGGGGAACTATTTTATCGATCATGGTTTCAATGCATCACTTTGGCCATGCCACAAGAGCGCATCCATGGCTAATATGCCGTAGCTAACACCACCGTCCAGCATTTGTAGTTGATCATCTTTTAACCGACTCCCTAAAGCAATAAATAACGGCAAAAAATGCTCTTCGGTTGGATGGGCCCTGACGCCGTCCGGTGCCATTTGCCGATAGTTGAAGAGTGCCTCTAATCGATCCTCAATAATCGCTTGTTTCACCCAATCAGAAAATTTCTGAACATACGGTAAATCACCCTGTGCACCAAGTCTTAAATCCCCTAAATTATGGGTCATACTTCCTGAACACAGGATTAAAACTCCATCCGAGCGCAGGCTAGAGATTGCTTGACCCAAATGATAAGCATCACGTGGATCAAAAGAATGGGGCAGCGAGACTTGAAATACAGGTAAATTGGCGTCTGGCAATAGGTGAATGAGTGGCGTCCAAGCCCCGTGATCTAAGCCACGAATTGGATTCTCTTTAACTTCAAAACCTTTATTTTTAAGTAACTGGATGGTTTGAAGTGCTAAAGAAGGCATTCCAAGTGCGGGATAACTCAACTCATAAAGGGGTTGAGGAAAGCCATAAAAATCATGGATGGTCTCGGGTTGTGACGTCGTCATTACCTCTAAGATCTCTGTCTGCCAATGCGGAGAGATAATTAACAGCGCTTTCACATCAGTCAATTGTTTACCTAAAGCAGTTAATTGAGCGCCAAGAACGCCACCATCTAGTGCAAAGGTGGGGGCACCATGAGAAATAAATAATAGTGGGGCAGGAGTTGATGACATAGGGAAAACTTTCTGAAATAAATGAAGCAAAACAATCATTAGTCTGCAATTGAATCCAAATTTTTGATGACCTTGACGAGGGCGTTAAATTCCTCTATGCGGGCAGTCGAGGGACGCGCAATCAGTGCAATTTTTCTCTTGGGAGATGGCGTTGCCAAAGGCCTGGCAATTAATTGCATGTGACTTAAGAGTCCTGACTTCACCGCCATTTCAGGCAATAAGGCGATGCCTAAGCCAGACTCCACCATTTGCACAAGAGTCAGTAAGCTGGTCGCTTCAATGCCATTATGACTCACTAATTCACTTCTTCGACAAGCCATTAAGGTATGTTCCCGAATGCAGTGACCATCCTCCAATAATAATACCCGATCACTCATTTGATGACTCAAATGAACATCTTTCTTTTTGAAGATGGGATCCCCCTCCTTCGCAATCAGCCAAAACTCATCATCAAACAGTTCTTTGACTAAAAACCCTTCAGTATCATAAGGTAAGGCAATTAAAGCAAAATCTAGTTCATGTCGATCTAATTTATCAATCAAATTGCCGGATAAATCTTCTCTTAACGCAATTTGCAAATCAGGGTATTTTTCTCTCATCACTGGCATCAGCGCTGGCAAGATAAAAGGGGCTATGGTTGGAATGACTCCTAATTTGATGACACCAACCATCGACCCTGCATAGCTATCCACAAAGTCCACTAAATCATCCGCTTGCGCTAGCAGGCGTTCTGCTCGTTCAATCACCTCTTTACCGATTGGTGTGATGGATACGGTTTGTTTATCTCGTTCAACCAACTGGACTCCTAAAGTACCCTCGAGCTCTTTCAAGCCTGCACTTAAAGTGGATTGACCAACAAAACATAAAGCAGCTGCCTCAGTAAAACTAAGGGTTTTATTGAGCGCTTGTAAATACCGCAATTGCTTAATTGTGGGGGTTGAAGCCATTACCATCCTCATTATCAATAAAATCGATTAACAAGATCAATTTTATTCAATTTACAACTATTCCACAATACTTCACAATAGCATCTGTCGTAACCGAGTTTAATTTTTTTAATAAAGGAAATACTATGTCAATCATTAATACACAAGTAGTACCATTTAAAAACCAAGCTTTCCACAATGGCAAGTTCATTACAGTAACTGAAGAATCCCTCAAAGGAAAATGGTCAGTATTTATTTTCATGCCAGCAGCTTTCACATTCAACTGCCCAACTGAAATTGAAGATGCTGCAAACAGCTATGCTGATTTCCAAAAAGCAGGAACAGAAGTTTATATCATTACTACAGACACACAATTCTCACACAAAGTATGGCACGAAACTTCACCAGCTGTTGGTAAAGCAAAGTTCCCACTCATCGGTGACCCAACACATGCTTTAACACGTGCTTTCGGTGTTCATATTGAAGAAGAAGGTTTAGCACTTCGTGGCACATTCATCATCAATCCAGAAGGCGTTATTAAAACAGCTGAAATTCACTCAAACGAAATCGCTCGTGACGTATCAGAGACATTACGTAAATTGCAAGCTGCTCAATATACTGCTGCTCACCCAGGTGAAGTATGTCCTGCTAAATGGAAAGAAGGCGCACAGACTTTAACTCCATCTTTAGACTTAGTTGGCAAAATCTAATTGATTCGATAAATCATAGACTCTCTGCGGAGAGTCTATTGGAGAGAAACAAATTCTGTCCAATAGACTCACTCAATAATTAGCTAATTAGTAAACCTGCATTTACTTATATAAAGGAACCATCATGTTAGATAGCAATATTAAAACCCAATTAAAAGCGTATTTCGAAAAAATTGTTCAGCCGATCGTTTTAACTGCTAGTTTAGATGATTCAGCTGTCTCAAACGATATGTTGACCCTACTCAACGAGGTTGCTGAGCAATCTGAGAAGATTACAGTTCTGACCAATGGCTCTGCCAAAAAAGTGCCTAGTTTTACGGTAGGCCTCGTCGGCGAGGAAGCACGCATTACTTTTGCTGGTTTGCCAATGGGTCACGAAATGACTTCTTTTATTTTAGCGATCTTGCAAGCGAGTGGTTATCCACCTAAAGTTGAAGCTGAAATTATTGAACGTATTCGTCAAATGAGTGGTAAGTTAAGATTTGAAACTTTTATCTCTCTTTCTTGCCATAACTGCCCGGACGTTGTTCAAGCTCTCAACCTCATGGCTGCGTTGAACCCTGATATCGAACATGTGATGATTGATGGCGCCATCTACCAGGACTTAGTGAATGAGCATCAAATTATGGCTGTGCCTACAGTCCTCCTCAATGGTGAAAGTTTCGGTCAAGGTCGTATGAGTGTCGAAGAGATTATTGCAAAACTCGATACCAACAGCCCTGAAAAAGATGCGATGAAGCTCAATGCCAAAGAAGCATTTGATGTCTTAATCATTGGCGGTGGTCCTGCAGGTGCTTCAGCATCAATCTATGCTGCTCGAAAAGGTATTCGTACAGGAATCCTTGCTGAGCGCTTCGGTGGTCAAGTGATGGATACCCTTGGGATTGAAAACTTTATTTCTGTCCAAGCCACTGAGGGACCAAAATTAGTGCAGGCCTTAGAGCAACACGTCAAGGAATATGAAGTGGATGTCATGAATTTGCAACGTGCCACTGCACTCAACAAAACCGACCATGGCTTTGAAGTAACGATAGCCAATGGTGCTGTCTTGAAATCAAAGTCTGTCATCGTTAGTACGGGTGCACGCTGGAGAGAAATGAATGTCCCAGGTGAGCAAGAATACAGAAACAAAGGCGTAGCATATTGCCCACATTGTGATGGTCCATTATTCAAAGGCAAGCGTGTGGCTGTGATCGGTGGTGGTAACTCTGGCGTAGAAGCAGCGATTGATTTAGCCGGCGTTGTAAGTCATGTCACCTTGATTGAATTTGATACCAAATTACGCGCTGACGCAGTTTTACAGAAAAAATTGTACAGCTTGACGAACGTAACTGTCATTACGAATGCACTCAGTAAGGAAGTATTAGGCGATGGTCAAAAGGTAAATGGTTTGCGTTATGAGGACCGCGCCACAAAAGAAGAAAGAGTGATTGAGCTTGAAGGCATCTTCGTGCAAATTGGTCTTTTACCAAATACTGATTGGCTTAAAGGAACGGTTGAATTGTCTGCTCGTGGCGAAATCGTGATTGATCAAAAAGGCGAAACCTCTGTTCCTGGTTTGTTTGCTGCAGGTGACTGTACGACGGTCCCATATAAGCAAATCATTATTGCCATGGGTGAAGGCGCAAAAGCCTCTTTGTCAGCTTTTGATTATTTGATTAGGTCCTCAGTAGAGGTTGAAGCCGAGAAAATTGCGGCGTAATTGAATCAAAATTACCTTATTTAAAAAATAATAAGCGCTACATCAGTTCATCGATGTAGCGTTTTTTTTAAATTGTTTCACTAATTTCAATTAAATTAAGATCAGGATCTCGAACATAAACTGACCGAATCTTCGATCTCGCCCCAGTCCGAATGACGGGCCCTTCTATCACCGGCCATTGCTCCTGTTGTAATCTCTGAATGACTTCCGTTAAAGGACAACTAGCGATAAAACACATGTCTAAAGAACCAGGCGTAGGAATATCTGCTTTGGGCTCAAATTCTTTGCCTTGAATATGTAAATTGATTTTTTGCGAACCGAATAGAAAGGCTTTACGAGGTACAGGTGGACTTCCTCCTATGAACGATTCGAGTTGCATCCCGAGTACTCTCGTATAAAAATCAATACAAGCTTCCTCATGCGCCGTTGTAAGCACGATATGGTCGATATGATGAATCATTTACAGAGCATTCCTTCGGTAATTTTTTTATTTAACGATCAAGGTTTCGCAACTCATCAACATCAGCGGGGATTGGATGTAAATCCAAGGGCAGTCCTGCTTTAATCATTTGTCCAGGGACATCATGGCCAACAATGCTAGGTAACTCCCGCGCAATCGCTAACAATCGAGGCAGGTCAATACCCGTATCAAATCCCATGGCTTGCAACATATGAATCGAATCTTCACTAGAAATATTACCACTTGCTCCTGGTGCGTAAGGACAACCGCCTAAACCACCTAAGGAGCCATCAAAGCGATCAATCCCGTTTTGTAGAGCCGCCAAAATATTGGCTAAGCCCATTCCCCTGGTGTTATGAAAATGAAACGTTAATTGCAAATGACTAAAGCGCTGGGATAATGCCTGGGCCATCTTGGCAACTTGCATGGGATTCGCCATGCCAGTGGTATCGCAAATGGTTAGTCCTCTCACTCCTAGATCGACAAATCGCTGGGAAAATTCTTCTACAACAGACTGCAACACAACACCTTCTAAGGGACAACCAAAGCTAGTGGAGAGAGAAACATTAATTGGGACTTGACCATCTACAAAGCGGATCACATCACTTAAACTGGCAACACTTTTTTCTCTAGTCATCCGCAGATTGGCTAGATTGTGCGTCTCTGAAGTAGACATGACCAAATTCAATTCATCTGCTTTCGATTCTAAAGCTCGCTCAGCACCTCGCAAATTCGGTACGAGTACCGTATATTCCACACCTGGCACACGTTGAATGCGTCCCATCACCTCCTCAGCATCTCGAAGCATTGGAATCGCCTTGGGGGAGGTAAAAGACGTCACTTCAATTTTTGCATAGCCACACTGACTTAAGGCATCTATCAACCTGATTTTTTCATCGGTTGCGATAAAGTTAGGTTCAATTTGAAAGCCATCTCGTGTCACCACTTCATTAAAGTGAATTTTTTTCATGATAAATTATTAGTAAAAGCTACGCCACGCTCTTTGAGTGCAAGGATTTGAGCTGGATTGAGGCCAAGTTCTTGCAAGACCGCATCTGTATCCTGACCGACATCAGGCGCCAAGGTTTTGATGGATCCTGGTGTTCTAGAAAGTTTGGGTAGGACGCCTGGAACATCTAAACTCGTACCATCTTTCATGTTGATCGTTTGAATATTTTCACGGGCTCTAAAATGCGGATCTTTAGCAATATCTGCAACCGTATAAATACGACCTGCTGGCACAGAGGCGGCATCTAAAATCTCTAAGGCTTGATCTGTACTCATTGTTTTTGCCCACTGTCCAATGACAGTATCTAATTCCGCCACGCGCTCTACTCGACCATCGTTGTTGGCCAATTGGGGATCTATTGCTAAATCACCCCTACCAATGGAATTCATCAGGCGTTTAAAAATACTATCGCCATTACCCGCAATCAAAACATATCCACCATCGGCACATAGATAGGCATTACTTGGTGCAATCCCTGGCAATGCACTACCAGCAGCCTGACGCACTTCACCAAAAGCACTATATTCAGGGAGTAAGCTTTCCATACAATTAAAGACCGCCTCATAAAGGGCCACATCAATCACTTGCCCTTTACCACTTTGATGACGTTCTTGAAGCGCTAGTAAGATACCAATCACACCGTGTAAGGATGCCAGAGTATCACCAATACTGACCCCCACACGTACTGGCACCCGACCAGGTTCTGCCGTTAAATGTCGCAGTCCCCCCATCGCCTCAGCAACCACGCCAAAGCCAGGTTTATCTTTGTAGGGGCCTGTCTGGCCATAGCCACTGATTCTTAAAATAATTAATCTCGGGTTTAATTCTAGTAGGTCTTTTGGGTCAAGTCCCCAGGCCTCTAGGGTACCTGGCCGAAAATTTTCCACCAACACATCAGCATCTTTGACTAGCAGGCGCACAATTTCTTGTGCTTCCATTTGCTTGAGATCAAGCGATAGTGAACGCTTATTCCGAGATTGGACTTGCCACCAAACTGAAGTTCCATCTTTTAATAATCGCCACTTTCTTAAAGCATCGCCAACTCCTGGCGGCTCTATTTTTATTACATCAGCTCCAAAATCCGCCAACGTCTTTGCCGCAAAGGGGCCGGCGATGAGCTGCCCCATCTCAATCACTTTAATATTAGTTAATGGTTCCATTATTTCTCTTTTGTTCTTTAATTGCTATCAAGTTAACCGTTTTAGTCCTCTTTGGGAATTGCTTTCTCAAATTGCGAAGGCCTAGTTAAAATATCTGCATGAACCTAAAAATAAATCCAGCAAAAATTAATTTTGTCACACTTCGATTATTTTGTGCAGTTGCTAGAACTGGATGTATTACCAAAGGTGCAGAAGATTGTAATTTAGCACTTTCTGCAGCAAGTCGGCGGATTTCGGAATTTGAAAAAACATTAGGAATTGGCCTTTTTGATGAATGTAAAGACTATTCAACTCATCGAGGACTGGGCACATCGTAATTTACTGATTGCCACAAAATCAGGCGTTGACTTATCTCCAGCAGCAAGCCTGCTTAAACAACATTTACAAGCTGCTGCTAGTTAAGATCCTAAAAAATTAAATAGGTATTCAATTATCTTAAAGCTTCTAAAATCGCTTTCACCATAGACGCCATATTGCCTCTACCATTAATATCTCCGGTCCGAGACTCCGGATTGGCTAGAGCTTCAGTAGTTGCTGCTGACATCGCTTTAGCCATGGATATTGCCTGCGGCATCGAGTGACTATATCCTAACCACTCAAATAGCATACGAGTAGACTCGATCATTGAGTAGGGATTGGCAATACCTTTACCCGCAATATCAGGTGCAGAGCCATGAGTCGCTTGCGCCATCGCAATATTGCCATTACCAATACATAAGCCAGGCGCCATCCCCAAACCACCAACTAAGCCTGCAGCCTCATCCGACAAAATGTCACCAAACATATTCGTCGTTACTACCACATCGAAATTCTGCGGATCTCTAATTAAGCGCATGGCAAAAGTATCAACAATGACGTCATCTACCCGAACATCAGGATACTCTAAAGCTAATTTTTTACATTCTTCTACAAACATGCCACAACCCAACTTAAACACAGTATCTTTGTGCACATAGGTTAAATGTTTTTTTCTTTGACGGGCTAACTCAAAGGCTGCTTTTGCCACTAGTCGGCTACCAGTTCTTGTAATCACGCGCATTGACAACGTCACTTCATCATTCGGACGAAATTCGGAATTACCCATCAACATATTTCGATCCGGCTGAAATCCCTCATTATTTTCTCGAACAATCACCAAATCGATATCATCACGGATACAACCGATATCAGGATAAGATCTAGTCGGTCTAACATTGGCAAATAAGTTAAATTGTTTGCGCAATATCGGATGAGGATTAATCGCATTCGCTTGTTTTGGATAGGCTCGATGGCCAATCGGCCCTAAAATCCAACCATCTAAAGTATGTAAGGTTTCTAAAGTTTCAGGTGGCAAGGTATTACCATGAGTATCTAAAGCTCGACGCCCAATGGGTAAAGGCACCCACTCAATATTTACCTGATGAAGTGCTGCCGCAGCTTTAGCGACCGCTACAGCAGCAGGCACAATTTCATGCCCAATATCATCACCTTCTAAAATACCTACTCTTAATATTTTTTCCATTACTCACTCTTCTAATTGAATATTGCGGGCTTTTGCTAGCGCAGTCCACCGACTTGTTTCGTTTTTAATAAATTGTCCAAATTGTGTAGCTGTCATCGGCATCGGTTCAACCGCTTCGATCGCTAATTTTTCTCGCATCTCGGGTAGTTTCAGGGTAGCAACTTGCGTTTCATTCAGGCGCTCAACAATATCCGCTGACATGCCAGCAGGACCAACACTTCCGTACCATTGCATGGCGTCAAACCCTTTAAAACCCAACTCTTCCATCGTTGGAACTTCTTTCAGTAAACTACTTCGTCTTGGCCCAGTCACTGCCAAAGCGCGCACCTTTCCGGATTGGATATATTGTTGAGCCGCGGCTAAACCAGGAAACATCGTTTGTGTTTGATTACCCAATAAATCATTAAAAGCGGGTGCAATTCCGCGATAGGGAATATGCAATAAGTTAAGGCCAGTTTCTTGTTTGAATAACTCCATTGTCATATGCGTTAAAGACCCTTGGCCAGCCGTTCCATACGAAAGCTTACCCGAGTTTTTTCGCGCATAGTCGATAAAGTCCTTCATATTTGAAACTGGTACCTGACTATTGACAATCAGAACATTAGGTGTGGCACCAATCATACCAATCGGCGTAAAGTCTTTAATCGGGTCATAGGGCACCTTGCGCGTTGCGGGGTTAGTGCCGTGAGTAGCAACATACCCTTGCATCAAGGTATAGCCATCAGGCGTGGCACGCATGGTGGTTTGAGCAGCAATCACACCGCCACCGCCACTTTGATTTTCTACCACAAATGTTTGACCCAGTAGACGGCCCCATCGTTCTGTCACGACCCGAGCAATCATATCGTTCCCACCGCCCGCAGCAACAGGGACGATATATCGAATCGGTCTGTTTGGATACGATTGTGCTCTACCAATCAGTGGCAAAGAAAGTCCAGCTATGCCGGCAAAAAAATTACGTCGATTCATAGGTCAATAACCTCCACCAATTGGATTAATCCACTTTTACATCCGCCGATTTCACGAGCTTCACCCAAAATTTTTCATCCTCTACCAAAAACTTAGAAAAATCTGCTGGAGAGGCGGATAAAGACACGTCAGTTCCCTCTCTCGCTAAGGCAACCTTTACATTTGGTTGTCGTAGAGCAATTTGAGTCGCTTCAAATAGTTTTTGAAGAATGACTGGCGGCGTTCCAGCGGGCGCAAACAATCCATACCAGAACTCGATTTCATACTCAGGTAATCCAGCTTCTTTCATGCCTGGCAAATTTGGGGCTAGTTGAGATCTTTCTTTTTGCGAAATTCCCAAACCACGTAAACGACCGCTCTGAATCATTGGCAATACCGAAGGTGGTGTACCAAAGGTTAATTGCGTGTCTCCAGCAACCACTGATTGAATCGAGAGTGATCCCCCTCGAAAAGGGATGTGGGTCATTTTGATATCGGCAATCTGACTAAACAGAGCTGCGGCTAAATGGGGTGCTGAACCATTTCCGGAGGTACCGTAATTTAGTCCACCTGGATCTTGCTTCGCTTTGGCGATTAAATCCTTCACAGAAAAAATACCCGTATTAGGGTTTACTGCAATCACAACTGGCGAACTAGTCACCTTGCTAATTGGTAATAGGTCACTTGGCCGGTAAGCTAATTTAGCATTTAGTGCCGGATTCACAGAAATACTACTAGGACTTGCAATCAGAATCGTATAACCATCAGGGCTCGATTTAGCAACACTTTCAGCGGCAATACTGGAACCCGCTCCGGGCTTATTCTCAATGATAATAGTTTGACCGAGCGCTTGCCCAAGAGGAACACTAATATTACGAGCCACATAATCGGCAGCTCCTCCCGGAGCAAATCCAACGATTAATTTGATTGGTTTATTCGGGTAAGTCTGTGCCTGACAAAATAGACAAAAAAAGGCAAGTAATAAAAAATTCAGCAGTTTATAAAGCTTCATTTGCAAAACCATCATCTCACCTCTTCAGTCGTCTTTTGACAAGTTGTCATGCTTTAAATGTTAGACAGCTCCAGTTAAAACAATTTTTCCTAAATGTTGATTTGAATCCATTAACGCCTTCGCTTCTACTAGTTTCTCAAATGGCAGTACTTGATAGATTAATGGTAACGCCTGTCCTTTTTCATAAAGAGGCAGAATGTCACGTCGGAAAGCGGGTAAGGATTCAGCACGTTGTTCTGGTGATCTAAACTTATTCGATACACCGAAGAGTTTTAAGCGCTTCGCATGTAAAAGTTCAATATCAATTTCAGCCTTCAAGACACCATCGACATAACCTACCGTTGCTAAACGTCCCTGAAAAGCCATCGAACGTACACACTCAGCAAACACGGAGCCACCTACGGTATTGATCACTAAGTTGACGCCTTTTGCGTCAGTAATTTGCATTAATTGATCATAAAAATTCGACTCACGAGTACAAATACCCACATCTAGTCCGAGCTCTTGTAAGCGATCTAATTTCGCTTGAGAACCAGAAGTGCCAATTACTTTAGCGCCTAATGTTTTTGCCATGGCAAGAGCAGTGACGCCTACTCCAGATGTTACACCTGGAATAAACACCCACTCTCCCGCCTTTAAATCACCATGCACCACTAACATGTCATACACGACCAGTGAAGTGAGAGGAATTGCGGCAGCTTGATGCCAATCCAAAGAGGCTGGTATTTTCATCGCTTCACGTTCTGTAATCAATGCGTACTCGGCAAATGCTCCAGAGCATCTCCCCATTACACGATCTCCAGGACTAAAGTTTTCTACCCCACTACCACAACTCACGACCTCTCCAGCAGCTTCCATACCAATCGGTTTTGCAGCACCAGCCTTATGTAAGCCATGCCCTAAAATAAACTCGCCACGATTCAGGCCAGCCGCCCGAACACGCACGAGCATTTGCCCAGCACCTGGTACTAATTGTTCAATGTCACGCAATTCAATCTGCGCACTTTCACCATCACTTTGCATCCAATACGATTTCATTACCATCCTTATTATTTATTTCTAACATCTCGAACTTTGAAAAGTCGATTAACTACTCGTAGTAACCATTAAACAAAACCAACTGAACAGTATTCATCACACCGTGCAGTTGGTTAAAGGTCAATAATTTTAAATTACACTTGCAAGCAGATCCCACTAGTGTAATTTATGCTCTTGTAACTGCCTGTTCCTTTAATGCTAATTTAACAGATTCTGGCGTAAAGGGAATCGTTCTCAGCCGAATACCTGTTGCATCAAAGACTGCGTTAGCAATAGCTGCTGGAATGGTTGTTGGCGTTTGTTCACCGGCTCCCCAAGATGGCGTTCCAGGTTGATCAATCAAGACAGTATGTACTTTTGGTACTTCATTGAACCTGACAATGGGATATGTCGACCAGTCAACGCTATCGATATCGCTCCCCGTCCATTTCACTTCTTCCATCAATACGCGACTGACTGTTTGGATAGCTCCACCTTCGATTTGATTTTGAACCCCATCAGGATTAATCATTTGTCCACAATCATGCGCCACATATAAGTTTTTCACTAAAATCTTACCAGTTTCACGATTGAGCTCAATATCAGCCACTGTAGCTACATAGGTAATGGCATTGTTATAGCGAACATAAGCAATGCCACGCCCTTTCGCTATTTTTGAATTTGCGTTGGTTTTATAGGAGGGCTCTTTACTTTGCCAATTAGAAGATTTCATGGCGGCACGGATGACAGCAATTGCTCTTGGATCAGTTAAGTTTTTAATCCGAAACTCGGCTGGATCTGAGTTACTCGCAATCGCTAATTCATCCATAAAAGATTCATTGCCAAAACTATTTTCAATCCTACCTGGACTTCTCAAGTGCGATGACCTCAGGAAAGTTTGTGCAATATGCTTGGTATTGACCGTAATATTTGGAACTGAATAAGGTGCTGCTGAATTCTGGAATAAGAATCCCACCCAATTACCTGGTCTTGGTACACCGGTATCAGTGGCCGCAAGTAATGGGAAGTCCAGTGGTTTCATAAAGGCAATATGATTCAAAGCGATATAAAAATCACTCTTCCAACCTGTAATATTGCCATTACTATCCAAACTAGCTTCAAAGTCCATCGTTCTGGGTGGACTTTTTGGCGCAAGCGCAGTTTCATCATGACGCATCCACTGCAACCTAACTGGCTTACCAATCGCCATCGATGCCAGTGCTGCATCGGCAGTTGCGTCCTCATGCCCATTACGCCCGTAACAACCAGAGCCATCTAAATAAATTAAGCGAATAGACTCTTTTGGAAGACCCGTAATAACAGATAACTCATGTTGCATGGAGTGGGTTGCTTGAGAAGCACTCCATACCGTTAATTTACCGTCTTTATAATCAGCCACGGCACATGAAGGCCCAATAGAAGCATGGGTTTGTACAGCAAAGTTATAACTGGCTTTGATGTTTTTTGCCCCTGCATTTAAGACAGAATCAACATTTCCGACCTTTTGAGTAACATCTTCTTTCGCAATCGGCATTTCTCGCCACTCTTTGAAAATAGTCGCTTTTTTCGGTAAGTCAGGTCCTTTAGCCCACGTCACTTTGATCTCTCTAGCAGCTTTTACGGCGCCCCACTCTGTCGAAGAGATAACCACCAAAAAATCTCCTTTGCGGACGGTTTGTAAATAGCCTTTAATATTTTTAAGAGCAGAGTCATCAACGCTTTTCAATTTAGCGCCGATAGAATTAGGGCGAACGACTCTAGCATGCAGCATGCCAGGTAATTTAAAGTCGTGCATATAAAGATATTCGCCAGTTACTTTTTCAGGGATATCAACCCTTGGTACTGATTTACCAATGACTCTATATTCAGTATGACTTTTTAAGCTTGTTTTTGGATTTACTTCCAGCTTAAAACCATCCCCAATTAGACTGCCGTAAGTTAACTTTTGGGCGGGATTGCTGATTGGAAAAATTACCCCATCTCTAACGAGTAATTCTGAAGCTGGAATATTCCACTTTTGGGCTGCTCTATCTAACAAGGCATTTCTGGCACTTGCAGCTGCAAGTCTTAACTCATTACCACCTTGAGAAATGGATAGCGCACCTCCAGTAATCCACTGATCAGGTGTGGTGGCAGTGTCACCCATGACCATCTCAATGGCCGTAAATGGCACATAGAGCTCATCTGCAGCAATTTGCGCTAAAGCAGTTTTAACCCCAGTCCCAAGATCTACCTTACCTGAAAAAATGGTGATCTTACCACTTTGATCAATACTTAACCAGGAGTCAAGGACTTCCCTTTTAACTACTTTCGGGGCTCTTAATCCTTGATTCGTATTAGCAGTAGCTTGCCCAGTGAAAGAAAAACTAACCACGAGTGCTCCAGCACCACTGACCTTCAAAAACTCTCGACGTGTAAATGTATTCATGATGATTAACCGATCTCTGAGTAGAATGTTTAGGAAAGGGAGAGGTAGCGTTTGACAGCTGCCACAATTCGTTGATGGGTCCCACACCGGCATAAATTACCAGACAAAGCATCTGTAATTTCTTGATCACTAGGATTTTTATTTTTTGCCAAAAAAGCTGAGGCCGTCATGATCATGCCATTAATACAATAGCCACATTGAGCTGCTTGTTCATCAATAAAAGCTTGTTGTAATTTACTGGGTTTTGCACTACTTCCCAAGCCTTCTAGAGTAGTGATTTTTTTATTACTTACGCTTTTAGCAGGAGTAATACAAGAACGAATCGCTTGACCATCTACATGCACAGTGCATGCACCACACTGACCTAAACCGCAACCAAATTTAGGACCTTTTAGGTTGAGATCATCTCGTAATGCATATAGCAAGGGCGTGTCATCATCAATATTAATGGATTTGCTTTTTCCATTTACTAGTAATGTTGTTTGGGTCATGTAATTAAATTCCTTAAGCCAATGAATGTGATTGAAAACCAAATATGTAGGGTTATTTTTAATAATATTCAACATAAAAGTATATTGAAATCAACTAATTAAAAAACTAGGTTTTACCCTTGAACAAGTTAAATAATGCGTTGACTCCAAAAAGCATATTGGGATGACCCACTTTTTTATCACCATGAATATGGTCTTGATTTACATGATTGATGAATAATTTTTTGACGAAAAAAAACTCCTCAAATTTGAGGAGTTGAATGACAACTGGAGATCTATTTTAGGGATTTGTAATGGCGTTGTGATCCATGGTGATTGCAGTTTGGGATAACAATCTACCGATGATGCTAGAGTCTGCGCCAACGGTGACAGCAGTACCGGTTAAAATGATGCCATTAAACGTAGAAGTTACCCCAACCGTGAGCCTACTTTTATCACAAACAACTGCGTATTGGGATGAAACAATAGTCTATTTTGTACATTTGAGGATGAGCGGTTTCGTATTAGAATCTTCACTATGTCAAATTTAAAAATAACGGATGGTCACACTCTAGGAGATTCAGATTCTGGAAAATTGAATCTTGACGACTATCTAAATGCTATTTTTAAAAACGATATGCGACTTTTCGATGCCTATCAATTAGAAGAAGTCCTCGCGTATATTGACCACAATAGCCCCTCAATGCGTGGCTTCTTAGAAGTTTTAATTAACTCTTCTTTGTGGCAAGGATGGCAAATCGAATCTAACCCCTATCTTTCGATGATCCTTCAGATTGGCTCAAAGATTGATCACCTAGCTTCTTTAAAAGCTGAACCAGCCTATCATTCAAAGTTCCATATGATGGATGTATGCTTGATTGTGACCTGTTTACTTGCCTGTGAAACCAGTCTACAACCAGAAGACAGAAATCATCATCTCTGGCAAACATCGCACAGAGAGAAATGGTTACTTTTACTTAGTGCTGCTGCTCACGATCTTGGGCATCCAGGACGAATGAATTCTTATCCCTATGAGATAGAAAAAGATAGCCTTCATTTATTACAAGTCTTACTCGAAAAAGAAGGTTACAACACCCTCCAAATCGAGGATGTAATGAATAGCTTAAGTCCGTGGATTTTAGCTACCGATCATAGTCAATATATTCCTTTAGTAAATCGCCTAGAGGGGACAACACCTTCGCATACTGATTGTATGGCGATGTTACTCGTAGAGGCCGACGTGACATCAAGCGTACTGCCTAATAGAGGACGCGTGCTGACGAAGAGGCTAAGTGAAGAATGGGAAAATTTATATGCCCAGCAATCGGCAGCTCTATTAAATTTGCTAGGGTATTTGAAATTTCTTGAAAATTTGAAATTTATTAGCCCTCATGCTGCAGTCTTTCAACTACCCATTGTATTAAAAAAGACCATCGCAAAAGTCCAATCTGAATTGGTTTAAATCCAGGTTATTTCTTTTAACTTCAATGGGATTACAAATAGGCTATTAACAGACTGTTTGATAACAGACAGACGAACTTTCGATTTTTTTCTAGACTGAAGCTTCATTGGTTTAACTAATTAATCAGAAAGTTCAATATGAAAAAAATCAATCTCGTCTTAACAGTATTGCTAATCTCTTCAGCTGCATCCGCCGCGGGATCAGGAACGACAATGGCCATTAGTACTCAGGAGTTGGCTGGAGTGTGTGGCGATCAATCCAGCTCACAACCACAAATTTATTGTGATGTATATGGTCAAGGAGTATTTGATGGCTACCTAGTTACTAGACACCGTTGATAAATCAATTGACTTTTATTCCTAATAAGGAATTGTGGAGTCAATGTCGCCGTCCAACAGTAAACTACGGCTCGCATAGGGGAATTGCGTCCCTAACACGCAGTATGAACTGCCTAAGGGCCTAATTGACCTTAGGGGTTTAGGATTGGTTTTTGACAACCCTAACCGCGCATGCGCTTTGTGCGCTGCTGTGACACTCTTCCGAATCGCTTGCCAGTGGTTCCATACATGTTTCTTGCGATTCCTTACAGGTAGCGAGAAAGTGAGATGTGAACCATTTCGAATTGGCACAAGGCCGTTGCGACTAGCAAGCTTTTCAGAAAAGCCTAAACCTCGCCTTGCAATTGCAATAGCAGATGCAAGATGAATCGATAAACCATAAACTTGCGCGTAATTCACTTGTCCAATGACGCTGGTGTAGGCTGGATTTACTTCAATAACTTCCACACCAGCTCGAAAGGCCGCAGCTTTAATGGTTTGTAAAATTTTGTTATACGCTAAGCTCGATAACATACGAGCACCAGTAGGATTGTATTGGTTGAAATCTCGCTTTTTCTTTTGAAAATCGAGCTTTTCAATCACAATCGGCTTACAGCTCATGGTTGCCAATTCAATCATCTTAGCCACTTCATCACCAATCATAGCGCTTGCCTGATGAGAAGTTTTACCTAAAATAGGTAAGTCATGACGTTGGCTAAATATCCAATTGCCACGATAGTCAATTTCTGAAACCGCTAAATGATCTGCGTTCAAATCAATACCGATAGCGCCTAAATTACGATTCGTCAGGAGTTCTGGCGCGGTGACATCGACAGAGACAAAAAGCCGATAACCTTTTTTATCCTTAACAAAGCGATAAGATAGGGCGGTGCCATCACGTACTGTGCCTTTACCATCTTCTCGCTGTTTTCTATGTGAGGATCGCAATGCTTTTTGAATCTGATCTTTCCCGTATTGAAAATCAATCTTTGAGATATTCAAATGCTTACCAAGATTCAAGCTATCTGGCAATCGCAACTTCATGGTTAACGTATCACCTTGTTCGCTTAATTGGCAAAGCATATTGCCAGCACTCTCGTCTTTAGAGCCAACCACAAAGAACTGCTTCGATCGCTCTGCTCGCCAAGCCGTTTGCCATTCTTGATGACTGGCATAACCATGGGCTTCTAAATTGTATTGCGCATGAAAGAGTTTGCGTGTGCCAAAGCAAATGGCGTAGTCTTTAGCTTCTTTTTGCTTGGTAAGACGATCTAATCGAAGATGAAGAATGGCTAATCTTCGCTGCATTTGGTGCAGGCTAAAAAGCTGCTTTTTATTCAAAGACTTTTTAGCAAGTACTTTTGAAATTTGCATCTCTTTTTTCGCAATATCAGACTTTGCCTTATCAATATAGCCTGGCAAAAGCTCCTTAATGGATTTTGTCTTACCGTCTAAAGTCATCGCAATGCTATTAAACATTCTGCCAGAAATACCGAATTGCTCAATCAATTGACGCTTAATTTCGTTGCGATTCGATGGATTAGTTTTTATTTTGGCGTAAAGTTTGCGCTCAATTTTGCTTTGAAGTGCGCAATATTTATCAAGCGTAGCAATCTCTTCAATGGAAAGATTTTGTAGGCGGGTTTGATACGTAAAAATAGACGAATTAAGCATTATCTACGTCTTTGTTGATGGCACGAATAGCTTTATCGGCTTTATTTTTAGCCGAGCGTTTTCCATAAAGTCTTGCGCACATCGAGACAATCACTTCATGCAAATCACGCACGATATCGTCTTGTATTTCTGTGCTATCAACAACGATAATTTTTCGACCGGATGACTTTAAGCTTGCCTCGAGATAACTAAATCCAAATCGAGTTAATCGATCGCGATGCTCGACAATAATTAGGTTGATATTTTTATTGGCCAGCAACCGCAACAATCCTTTGCGCTGGCCATTCATGCCGGAGCCGACTTCTTTAACTTTTTCGGCAATGAGGATTCTGTGCTCGATTGCATAATCCACAAGCCGTAATAACTGCCTGTCTAGGTCTTTCTTTTGGTCGCCAGAACTTACGCGGGCATAGATAGCTGCTTGCTCTATTTTTTCGTCCTCGGGAAAGACAAGAATGGTGCCATTTGGAAGCTGCTCTGACCGCACGGGCAACTTATTGCTCTTATGCATTTTCCATGCACTGCGATAAGAGATACCCTTAGTTTTTGCCCAAGCGCTTAATTTCATGAAAATAATATAGCACATTGAATCATAAAAGACAATGTTTTTTTATACAGTTATCAACCCTTTGATTTTATCTAAACACTAATCCTCAAATTGAGTTTTATTAATTTGAGGATTTTTCACTTAGGTCGATTCCTCTCGGAACTCAATCGCGATCGCATTAAAATTTGCTTGCTCAGCAACAAATGCCTCAACAATTAACGGATCAAATTGATTGCCAGACTTGGAAATAATTTCCTTTACAGCATCTTCATGACTCCACGCTTTTTTGTAAACTCGCTTATTAACTAAAGCATCATACATGTCAGCTAACGACATGATTCTGGCCTCTAGCGGGATATTTTGTCCTGCTAAACCACGAGGATATCCAGTTCCATCCCATTTTTCATGATGTCCACCTGCAATTTTTATAGCTTTTGAAATGACACTGGATTGTTCTGTTTTATGTAACTCGGTTGAACTTAATACTGCCTCGCCAATTAAGGTGTGAGTTTTCATGACAGTCCACTCGTTATCCGTTAGCGGGCCTTTTTTTAATAATATTTGATCAGGAATACCAATCTTACCAATGTCATGAAGGGGTGCGGCTTGAAACAGTAAGTCGATATACTCATCGTTAATTTGATTTAAATAATGGAGACTTAATCGCAAACGCTCACATAGTAATCGAACATAATGTTGCGTGCGAATAATATGGTTGCCAGTCTCATCATCTCTCGCCTTAGCAAGAGCATTCAAAGTTTCTAAATACTGAGTTTCAGTTTGGTTAACTTTTTTCTGAGCCAACTCAATTTTCATTAGGTAGTTTTCAGTGATTAAGTCCTCTTTTTTGCCCCACTCTATCGAGGTGACCATCGCTATGAATAACATAAATCTTGCGATAGAGAGTACCAGCAAGAGAGTAAAGGTTATTAAGTTCAGCGAGCCTCCATCAAACGCATAGCCAACCCCAAAAAACATTACAAAATTGAAACGTAAAAACCAAATAGTGGAGATTAAAGTGGAGGTCATTCCTAGAACAAATGAAAAGGGAACTTTTCGTAATTGATTGTATTTAAAAATTACAATCGTCGTGAAAAAATTAAAAAGGAATGCATTTAGTGCAACAACTGCAGGCCGATATCTAATATCGATTAACTGACCAACTACTTCAAGAATCATCGTAAAAATGATAGTTACTAAAATTGCTTGAAGTGCAATTACCTTAAAATGAAGTTTTTTTCCCAACAAAGATAAGCAGGAATATAAAAAATATACACTACCAGCTGCATTAACTCCGTTTCCCAGTCTGTAGGAATAAAATTCGGGTATAAAATCTTTCATTGCTAATAAGACTGTAGCTACTCCAAGAAGAAGCGAGCCTACAATCCAAGCAGTGACGTATTCTGGTCTCTCATTTTTGAACTGCGCTAATAATAGAACAGCTCCTGCAAATGAAAACATTCCAAAAAACAAGAAAATGGTGTAGATGATGTAAGCTGTTGAATTCATTTATTCTTTATTTTTACGGCACTTATGATGAAATTTACAACTGAAATCATAAACCTTTTCTTTATCGATAGGTTTTTAAAATTTCAATTTATCTTATCAGTAATACATGGTGAATTCTAATACGAAGTGCAACTTTGAAAAATGAAAGGAGGCTAAGGATGATTTAGTATCTTAGCTTCTCGACCTCCAAGTCAAAGTAGCCATGAACTATAAACACCTTAGCCAAGAAGAACGATATCAGATTTATATATTAATGTCAGCCGGAAAAAACAAACAACAGATTGCCGAGTTGCTGGGTCGACACAAATCGACCATTAGTCGAGAGATTGCTCGCAATACGGGTGGTCGAGGTTATCGACCTCGACAAGCCTGTTTGTTAGCCCAAGAGCGCTCTTTGGGCTCTCGTAATGCTTCTCAAATTACCGCTGAGCAATGGTCTCAGACGGTAGACTGTCTCAATAATAAGTGGAGCCCTGAACAAACCGCAGACGAAGTAGGAATTAGTCATGAGACCATTTACCGCCATGTATACGAGGACAAAGCTGCAGGTGGACTCCTTTGGAAACAACTGCGCTGCTAAAAGAAACGCAAGAAACGATATGCTAGCGGTCAAGAACGTCGCGGACAAATTATCGCTAGGAGGCCTATCAGTGAACGCCCTGCTTATATTGAGGAGAGAGCACAGGTTGGTCATTGGGAGGGTGATACCGTCATTGGCGCTAACCACCAGCAAGCTATTGTTACCCTCGTTGAGCGGAAAAGCGGTTATGCCTTAATTAGAAAGGTAATGAACAAAACTTCCGAGCTAGTAGGCAATGCCATC
>NZ_FWXJ01000013.1 GCF_900176405.1 Polynucleobacter kasalickyi
AATAACCGACCAAGAAAAAGGTTAGGATTTAAAACACCCAACGAAGTTTTTATGCAGTCTGTAAAACGTGTTGCACTTCGTACTTGAATCCACGACTTATTAAATAATGCGATTCAATCACTTAAACGCTCAGAGCGTTCAATTGCAAAGCAAATTCAGATATTGCTTCATCATGATGGTAGCAAGGTTTTATTATCTGTAATTGATAATGGTGATGGCATTCCAGATGAGCATCAGAACTCGCTATTTGACTTATTAGATTCCAATAAGTCATCGGGTTTGGGTATTGGACTTTGGCTTTGTAGGCACATTATGACAAAACATCATGCAGAAATAAATTTTGATCATCCAGCCGAAGGTCTCGGAGCTGTTTTTACCTTAAAGATCCCTCTAAAACAGCCTACTAATTAATAAGTTTTTAAGAGCATTTAATAACAAGGACTAGAGAGTAGGGTTTTTCACTGATTTAATTTGATGAAGTGATCATGGAATAGATAAAGATCATATTTCAAGGGTCATCTCGATTTTTGGCGATATGTTTCGGATACTGATGGAATAAGATTGAATGCTAAAATCACCAAATATTGATTTATATAACTTCTGATTAAAGATTCTTGATTTTTTTAACGCCATTTCGTTGTAAATCTCTACTAGGCTCTCTTACAGTGTAATTGACTCATTTGTGCAGTTACACCTTTACTTTATTATTGGATCATTTGATAACTCCCCATGAAAGTCTTAAGCATTATTCCACCGATGACGCAGTTGAATACGCCATATCCTTCAACAGCTTACCTCACTGGTTTTTTAAGATCTCGCAATATTGTGGCTGTTCAAGAGGATCTTGCCTTGGCTTTAGTCCTGAGTTTTTTTAATCCAGTAGGTTTAGATGAAGTAAAAATAAGTGCGCTTGAAGTACCAGAAATATACCGCAGTAGCAGTGTTAACTTTTTTCTTGATTATTTTGATGTTTATCAGACTACGATAACCGCTGTAATAAAATTTTTGCAGGGTAAGGATAGTACTCTCAGCCACCGAATTAACACTCGTGATTTTCTTCCTGAAGGGCCTCGTTTTGCTTCCCTTGATGCCTTTAGTGATGAAGAAACTGGTGACTCCTTAGCTTGGGCCTTTGGTGCACTGGGATCACAGGATAGAGCGCGTCATTTAGCTACTTTGTATCTCAATGATCTTTCTGATGTATTGCGTGATGCAGTTGATAGTCGTTTTGAATTTGTGCGATATGCTGAGTCTCTTGCTGGCAGTCAACCAACATTTACTCCATTAGACGAAGCTTTAAAAGCTGAACCGAATTTAATGGATCGTCACCTCAGCAATCTAACTATCGATGTAATTCGCCTTCATCAGCCAGGTTTAGTCCTGTTGTCAGTTCCATTCCCTGGTGCAATGTATGCAGCACTTCGTATTGCTCAATCGATTAAAAATACTGACCCTTCTATCAAGGTTGCTCTTGGCGGAGGATACATCAATACCGAGTTAAGAGAGATTACAGATTCTCGGATTTTTGATTATGTGGATTTCATTACTTTAGACTCCGGTGAAAGACCCTTACTAGCATTATTAGAGCATTTGAATGGAAAGCGCTCTCGTAGTCGACTAGTACGTACCTTTATTAGAGGTGAGTCTGATAAGGTCGAGTTGATGAATTGGCAAGAACCGGATATCCCATTTGAGGAGGTGGGTACAGCAACATGGGACGGCTTGCCGCTCGACTCCTATTTGTCATTACTGGATATGCTAAATCCAATGCATCGTCTTTGGAGTGATGGCCGATGGAATAAATTAACAGTTGCGCATGGGTGCTACTGGAAAAAATGTAGTTTTTGTGATGTGACCCTAGATTATATTTCTCGTTATGAGACCGCTTCGGCTAGTTTATTAGTTGACCGGATTGAACAAATTATTGCCGAAACTGGTCAGACTGGCTTTCATTTTGTTGATGAAGCAGCTCCACCCAAAATCTTAAAGGCCCTTGCAGAGGAGTTAATTCGACGTAAGGTTGTCATTTCTTGGTGGGGTAATATTCGCTTTGAAAAAACTTTTACACCGGAGTTGGCTCAGTTACTCGCAAAAAGTGGGTGCATTGCCATGTCTGGTGGTCTTGAGGTGGCATCGAATAGATTACTAAATTTAATGAAAAAAGGTGTCTCTGTGAACCAGGTGGCGCAGGTTACCAAGGGGTTTTCAGATGCGGGTATCTTAGTTCATGCTTATCTCATGTATGGCTTTCCTACACAAACAGTCCAAGAAACCGTTGATGCTTTAGAGTATGTTAGACAACTCTTTGAGCATGGCTGTATTCAGAGTGGGTTTTTTCATCGCTTTATTTGTACTGTTCATTCTCCAGTTGGTAAAAATCCAGAAGAGTATGGAGTGGAGCTGGTACCACTTCCTGACATTACGTTTGCTAAAAATGACATTCATTTTATTGACCCTGTTGATGTTGACCATGATCGTTTAGGGCAGGGTCTGAAAAAAGCGATTTATAACTTTATGCATGGGATTGGGCTAGAGGAAGATGTGAGAACATGGTTTGAAAGTTATGACAAAAAAATTCCTAAAACTACAGTTGCCAAAAATCATGTAGCTAATGCATTGTATGATTGAATAAATTGGTAGTTATTTTTAGGTTTAAAAATGTCCATGCAAAGACAATAATTCATTAATTAATCATGACTGGTAATACGCAAATCAATTCAGCTCCGTTCAGCCAAGCGCCTGCCATGAATGGTCATCATGTCTATTTAGTAGAAGACGACGATGCCATGCGTCAAATTTTACATTCCATCCTTAGTTTTTGTGGATACGAAGTTCACGCTTTTCAAAGTGCGCCAGCATTTTTAGAGCAAGACCACATTGAAACTCCTGCAGTTGTTGTAACAGACATGCGTATGCCGGGGATGAGTGGGACAGAGTTGCAGACTGAACTATTGGCAAGAGGTCGAGGTTTACCCGTGATTTTTATTAGTGGAGAAAGTACCGTTGAGCAAAGTATTATTGCCATGAAGCAAGGTGCAATAGAGTTTTTACTAAAGCCATTCCAAAGAGATGATTTAATTAAAGCCGTAGCTCGTGGCATTGAAAAAGATATCATCAATACCAAAGAGCTGATGAATTTAGAGAAATTAGAGCAACGCTTACATTCACTAACGAAGCGAGAAATGGAAATTTATGAGCTGTTACTTAATGCTTATAACAATATTGAGTTACAAGAGATAACAGGTCTCAAAATGAATACCATCAAAGATTATAAAAGTAAGGTGATGCAAAAAATGGACGTTACAACTTTAGCTGAGTTGATCCAACAAAGAAGCAAAACCTTTTAACCATAACTTCAAGATTACAATATGAAAAAATGTATCGGGATACAAGGTAATGATCAAGGTCATTGGGTTGGCGATGGCTTTCCCGTTCGAACACTCTTCTTCTACCAAAACCTTGGTAAACAAATGAGTCCTTTTTTGATGCTTGACTATGCAGGACCTCATCAATTTTCCATGACTACAGAGCGTAAAGGTGTCGGATCGCATCCGCACCGTGGGTTCGAAACGGTGACGATTGTTTATGAAGGAGAAGTTTCTCATAAAGACTCAACTGGGGAGGGTGGTACGATTGGTCCCGGCGAAGTACAGTGGATGACTGCTGGTGCAGGTATTCTCCACGAAGAGTACCACTCTGAGAATTTTGCAAAGAAGGGTGGAAATCTCAGAATGGTGCAACTTTGGGTTAACTTGCCAGCCGAGCAGAAGATGGTGAAGCCTGGTTACCAAGCTATCTTTAATCACCAAATCCCCAACTTTTCATTAGATAATCATCAAGGTAGTGGCAGAGTGATTGCCGGTAGTTATTTTGAACATCATGGTCCTGCTCATACTTTTACTCCCTTAAATGTCATTGACTTCACCTTGAAAAAAGGTACTACTATTACGATTCCCGCCCCAGATGGTTGGAATACTTCTTTAGTGATTATGCATGGTGCAATTCAAGGATCTGATGGCTCCGTAGCTAGGGATGCACAGATGCTGATGTTTAGTGCTGAGGGTCAAGATTTTGTGGTCACAGCCTTAGAGGATACGGTTGCCTTATTACTGAGTGGTGAACCCATTCAGGAGCCTATTGTTGGTTATGGCCCATTTGTAATGAATACGAAAGAAGAAATTGTGCAAGCTGTAGATGATTTCAATAGTGGCAAATTTGGAAAGATTTAATTCAAAGTTTTTGCACCTAGGGAACGATGTTTTAATTCTATTTTGAAGCTTCACTCATGTTAGGATATTGCCTATAACTAAAAAGTGGAGACGACATGCAAGCAAAAAAAGAAATTGGCCTAGCTATTGTAGGTTCAGGAAGAATCGGCACCCTACGTGGCAAATTAGCAAAAATGCATCCATCGGTAAGATTTATTGCCGTATCCGATGCCAACCCTGAAGCAGCAGAAAAATTAGCAAAAACGATTGGCGCTGATTATTGGACAACAGACAACTTAGAAGTCATGTCATTGCCAGAGGTCAATGCGATCGATATTGCAACTAGCGAACATGAACATACGGTGCCCTTATTAGCTGCTCTTGATCGTGGCGTTCCCGTTTTAGTAGAAAAACCAATTGCCTTATTAGAAGAAGATGCAAAGCTAGTCATTGCAAAGGCAGAGGCATTAAACAGTGACTTACATATTGGTTATAGTCGTCGATACAAGAATCGTTATTTGATTGCCAAGGAACAAATTGTGCAAGGTAGGTTAGGGGTGATAACAGGTGCCTGTGCGCGTTTATACAATTCTCGCTCTCAGTGCTTTGCGATGTTAAAACGAAATAAAGGTGCCACCCCTGTAGTGGATGCACTAACCTATTATGTCGATTTAATGGGGTGGTTATTAGCTGATAATCCAGTTGTAGAAGTTTTTGCAAAAGGACAAAAAGGTGTTATTCATGCTGCGGGCTATGATACTGAAGATGTTACTTGGGCCATCTTAACTTGCAAAGATGGGGCAGTGGTTAATTTAGGCGTTAGTTATGCACTGCCAGAAAAGTGGCCTTCCGTCGGGCATTCTGCTCGCGTTGAATTATTAGGAACGCATGGCACGCTATTAATTAATGATGATCATACTGATCAAATCATGCAAACAGACATTGGTTTTCCGCATGTGTATTTGAGTGATCATAAAATCGAAACTGTATTTCTTGAGAGTTCTACACCCGGTGATTGGGCATTAGGCGATTTCTTAGGGCCGATTGCAGATGAAACAAGAGCATGGCTTGATTATCTGTCTACCGGCAAACCATGTAACTTAGCAAAACCCAGAGATGCAATTAGGACTTTAGCAGTTACCTTGGCGATTGAAGAGTCTGCGAGAACAGGCAAAACAGTTTATTTAACACCCAATTAACTCATGAAGACAACCAATAAGATATGGTTTGCGATAGCCATCTTTCTGCTGGGAGCTAGTTCGTCCTGTGTTTTTGCGCAGTACCCAGATCGTCCCATTAAACTCGTTGTAGCTTATCCGCCAGGTGGTGGTACAGATATTATTGCCCGTTTAATTGCCCCAGAGCTTGGCAAGCAATTAGGCCAGTCAATCACCATTGAGAATCGTGGTGGTGCTAGTGGCAATATTGGCACAGACTCGGTAGTCCATTCACCTCCGAATGGATATACCTTGTTGATGGGTAATATTGGCCCGAATGCGATTAATGTCAGTATTTTTAAAAAGTTACCCTATAACCCTGAGAAGGATTTAATGCCGATTGCGCTGGTCGCCATTACACCGAATGTCTTAATTACCTCACCAGAATACCCCATTAAGAATATTGCTGACTTAATCAAATTAGCGAAATCACAGCCAGGTAAGATTAATTTTCCGTCAGCAGGGAATGGCACATCATCGCATTTGTCAGGGGTACTCATGAACTCGATGGCTAATCTTGATATGGTGCATATTCCATACAAAGGAGGGGGACTTGCCATTACAGATTTACTTGGCGGACAAGTACAAGTTTATTTTGCAACGATCCCTGCCGCCATGCCCTTTATTAAGTCTGGTAAGGTCAAAGCAATTGCAGTTACTTCTGAGCAAAGATCGAGTGCTTTATCCGACTTACCAACGATTGCAGAGTCAGGCCTTCCAGGCTATAGCGCCTCGACTTGGTATGGTCTTTACGCTCCGAAAGGAACTCCTCATGAAATTATCGAAACGGTTCATAAAGCCCTCGTTGAGGTCTTAAAAAATCCCAATATAAAAGAACAAATGTTACAAAGAGGTTTCGAAGTTGCCACGACTACACCGGCTCAATTTGCTACATTTATTCATAGCGAAATTGCAAAATGGGCAAAGGTTGTCAAGATTGCTGGCATCGAACCAGAATGAAAAAAGGCCTAACTCACGTTAGGCCTACTAGCTTTCATTTTGTTCCTAAATTCTCAAACCATTAAGGCTTTTTTTACTCTTTCTGGTGCTAAAGGATATTGACGAATTCGAACACCCGTTGCATCAAATACTGCATTGGCAACAGCGGCTGGAATGCTTACCAATCCAGGTTCAGCGACACCACCTGATGCTTTATCAGGACGATTGAGAAGAATCAAATCTACTTTACCTGGAATGTCTTTTATCGTCGCAATGGGATAGGTATTCCAATCAACACTTGTTACCTTGTTTTCATCAAAATGAACTTCCTCATAAAGAGCACGACTGATGCCTTGCATGATTTGTCCTTCAAGCGCAGCTCTGACACCAGCTGGATTAATGATCAGTCCGCAATCCATCGCTATCACAATTTGACGTACCCAAATTCTACCCGTCTTTTTATTCACTTCGACTTCACAGCCAACCGCAGCATAGGACTGATAGCCATTGTATAAAGCGATACCACGACCAACTTGCAAATCTCCAGAACTTTTCTGTTTCGTATTTATTGACCAGTTAAATTTATCCGCTACCGCCTTCAGAACATCTTTTTCTCGAGGCTCTTGGATATGCTTCATTCTAAAATCAACGGGATCAATTTTGGTTGCATGGGCAACTTCATCGATGAAACACTCTTGAGCAAACCGTGTTTGCATTTCTTGAGGAGCTCTCAAATGGGCTGTTCTAAGCGGTGAAGCTTGATTTAAATAAGATGGGACCGTTTCCCACCAATGGACATGATTGGGAAATTTATAACTTTCTTCAGGAATATTAAAATTAAATGCAGTCCATTTTTTATGACCAGTTTGCATACCAACCAGTGTATGCTCAGGACTCTCGGCATTAAATTTCACATCCCAACCATTAAAGCCTTTAGCCTTAAATAACCAAGCGGTAATTTGATTATTCGTATCAACTCCAGCTTTGAGTGACATGATTGCAGCAGGGGCTTTCGGATCCCAAGCAGTTCCTTCCTCCCTAGACCATTGAACTCTCACAGGTTGTCCAAATGCTTTTGATAGTAGTGCCGCTTCATAAGGTGCTTCATCCGCGTCGCTGCGACCATAAGAGCCTGCGCCATGCATCCATTTGGCTTCAACCGTTTGCGGAGTCACCTTTAAAAACTTTGCAATACCTTCACGTTGAAAGTGAGGTTTTTGCGTGTCTGTCCAAATTTGTACTTGATCTTTTTTCACATCCACGACACCACAAGAAGGCGCAAAACGAGCATGAGATTGAAAGGGGGCAAAGTACTCAGCTTCAATGACCTTAGCAGAGGTTTTTAAGGCGGCCAAGGTTGGTTCGGGGTTATATTCTTTTTTACCAAAGAACATCGGCACAGCATTCGTGAAAGTAGGTTTGGCATCTTTGATGTAATTAAATACATTTTTTTCACCACCAGGAAATGGTGGATTGACTTCAGACCATTCAATTTTCAATGCTTTAGCGGCTCTAACTGCATCCCATTCAGTCTTGGCGACTACTGCCACAAAGGTGCCTTCACGAAACACTTTAGCACCTGGAATAGCAGCAATTGATTTTTCATCGATCATGATCGGGGAGGAGCCTGCTACAGGTGGTCGAATGCCTCTAGCATGCAGCAAGTTATCTGGCCTGATATGCGCCGTAAAATGTTCTGAGGCATTCACTACACTCAGAATATCCCTACGACTTTGTGGCTTACCAACTAATTTATATTCGCTCACAGGTTTTGGCTTAGCAAGACCAGTGACGTTCATGTCATTACCAATTCGCTTATTCCAGTCGAGCGAAGTAGTGAAGTTCTTATTGCCAATTAATTGTGCATAGGTGATTTGTTGGGCTGGATTATTCTTATTAAAAACTTTACCAGCAACAACTTCTAACTGTTCTACTGGTGTATTTAGTTCTTTCGAAGCTAGTCCTACTAGAATACGTTTTGCTTCAGCCGAAGCATTCCGAATGGGGATTGCTCCTTGGCGAATACCTGATGAGGCACTACCGCCACCTTGATTCGCTGAAATTCTCGTGTCACCGAAATTTACATGCACTCTGCTTAGAGGCACATCTAATTCTTCAGCGGCAATCATGGCATATGCGACATCTAAACCCTGACCACAATCCATTTTTCCAGAGTTAATCGTTACCAAACCATCTGTGCTAATTTTGATCCATGTATCCAACGCTGATGGATTAGGCCCAAGCACTGTAGGTACTGATTGATTTTGTGCAATGGCGTCAAGGCTTGGTAAAACCCCTGAAACCCCAATGATTAAAGCTGATGAACTTTGTATAAATTCACGGCGAGTTAATTGAATATTTTTCATTGGATCTCCCTTATGCCTTTGCCATTTGATCGCGCGCTTTTTTTACAGCTCTTAAGATGGCTATTTGTGTGCCACAGCGACACTGAACATTCGACAGGCCATTGATAATTTGGTCATCACTTGCTTTAGGATTGTTTTCTAAAAGTGCGATTGATTGCATGATCCAACCATTCGTGCAATAGCCACATTGAGCGGCACCTTCTTCCACAAAAGCAGTTTGCATCGGATGCAATTGACCATTTTTCTCTAAACCATCAAGCGTTCTAATTTTGCTATTCGCTACAGTACTGGTGGGCATTACACAAGATCTTACAGCGTTGCCATTGACGATCACAGTGCAAGAACCACACTGGGCTAAGCCACAACCAAATTTAGGCCCCTTCATTTTTAATTGATCAGTAAGCGTGTAGAGTAAGGGTTGATCTGCAGGGACATCGACGGATTTAATTGCTCCATCAATGTTAAGTTGGTACGTTGGCATATAGTCTCCTTGGAATAGGCTCAACCATACAGGATGATTGAACTGTTTACCATGAGGATTTTCCCCATGGTAAATCATTCATTATTGAAAGTTGGGTGGTGATACTCGGCGACGAGACGCTTTTTCATAAGCTGAGGCAATTTCCAATAAAGTATCTTCTTTACCTGGCTCTGCTCTAAAGACAAGTGAAAATGGCAAGCCAGGATAAGGAATTTCTGTTGGAACATTGACGGACTGACCAATATATTTAGTTTTATCTGCACTCAGTTGAAATTTAGCATCATATGCTTGGCGCACATAACCAGCTGGTACCAAAACTTCAGTCAAGCCCGCATTGGGCCCAAACGTAATTTCATTACGAAGATGATTGATGAGTCCAGGCTCATCTGGCCAGCCAATCTTGGCCGGTGGAAGAGCTGAATGAAGTCGAACAAATACATCTAATTTGTTTTCTAAAAGCACCATCATATCGACCCGTCTTAACAACTCACGCAACATAATTCTTTCGTCGATTCCCTGACGTCCTCCGAGAGGATTTCTCGGATCAGTCGTTTCTTCCCAATTTTTGAAAGCACTCCGCTGATCATCTCCCCAATATTTCGAACGCTCATTGAGTGTTGCCCAGTTATTAAGTTTTTCGGTATACCCTTGATCTTTCCAATCTTGAACACGCCTACTTAAATATTGGCTAATATGAAACCTAAAGCTATTCGCTAAAATTTCATCTTGAACCGTAGCAATAGTTAAATTCTTTGGAATAGGTATTTGTAAATCGGCCAATAGAACTAAATAATCCATCGGGTCTAAATTGCCACTACCAAAAAATTGACCCGGTGCAAACTCTGTTTTTTTAATTGCACTAGCAAACTCTGGAAATACTGGTTCGCCTGAAAGGGTGAGGCGAAAGAGAATATCCGGCATAAAGATTGGTACCAGACGAGCTAAAGACTTTTGAAAATCGATTGTCATTTGCTCGCACTCAGCATCTGGAGTCCAAAGATCATCGCGAGACTCAACTAAAGTTGCACCTAATTGTTTGCCGAGTATCTCCTTAATTTCTTTACTAGCCGCTGCAATAATTGGTTCAACTGCTAAAGTTCCTGGATTAAGCATTGATTCGCGTACTACCCCAATCCGCTTTCCTTTTAATTCATGATTAGTAACTTGTTTTTTAATGAATGGCGAATAAGCATCTAGAACACTAGATCTTGAAACGGTGGTGTAAGGATCTCTCGGATCATAGTAACCATTTTCAGGATCTTTTAAAGCGTCCAAAATCGTGGCACAGTCATCTAACGATTTAGCTAAGATGCCGGTCCTGTCACAATAAATATCAGCACCGATCGCTCCACCATCAAAGCCAAGCATCGCTTTATGCGGCAGAATCAGTGCTACAGAATTATGATTTGATGGACCACGGGTAGACTGCCTCGTCTCTTCACCTAGGCTCGCGGTGACTAAGTTTGCGCTCACGGAAACACCTGATCCAGAGCTTGATCCTAAGGATGCTGATCGGGTCGTGTCGTAAGGATTGGATGGGTTGCCAGCCCAAGTTGAACGCTGATAACCTAATACGGAGGGTAATACTTTGTCTGGAAAATTCTTTCCACCTGGGTCGCCAGCGCGACCGTTATATTCAGTCATGGTGGCTTTGGCATAGATAATTGCCCCTTTTTTCCTGAGCTGGTCCACTAACAGATGATCCTTCGCTGGAAAGTCAATATCGTAGTTAGCATCGCCACCACCAGTAGATCGCATATCCTTGGTATCAAATGCATCTTTAAAGGAGAAGACGACCCCATAAAGTGGTAATTGGTCAAGCGGCGGGTTACTACCGTATTTTTCATCCAGTGCATTAGCTTGCTCAATAGCATCGGGAAAGTGACGAAACATTTCACAGACCGGGGGAGCTCCCGGTGGTAACTTTCCTAAACTTGGATGTAAATCAAAGTCACCTTGACAGGTAACAGAGCGCTCGCCACGAATATTTAGAGTTGCTAAGGTATTTAATTGACCAGCATTTTCTTGACCTACAATCATGCCAAATTGTTGAACTACTTTGTTATCAGAGGCCGTAGGCTCCATTCGACCAAATTCTAGTGGAGGACCTTGATACTCTGCCAGATCTGGGAGCAATGCCGAGGCCGCAAGGGTTTCTAGCGGAAACTGAATAGGACTTCCAGCTCTTATAACTCCAGGTTGTGGAATCAGCTTAGCACCATCCTTGGTAACTAATAGACTAGAGGGACCATTATATTTTTTTGCTCTTTCAATATATTGCTGGACGATTTCAGTACAAGTAACTGTTCCTGCACAAATGGCTGCTTGAATATCCTGAATACTCGCTTCAATAACGCTAAATTGCTTGTGTTCCATATTGTCTCCAGTTAGATTTATTTTTTTAAGTTCTTAACTAAGAGTTTAATACTAAGCAATCATCAACAAACGAATTTGGTGTGCGGAATAGGGCATATTCCGCACCGATGATTATTTATTTTTTAATTTAGCAAAAGCACTTGCCATGGCACTAGGTTGTTGCGAGGATGGCATAATTTTCGGATTCTTCAAATCTTTTTTGTAGTTGCCACTACTGTTTGAACTATTGGCAGAACCAATTTGATTATTTTTAAATTGGACCGACGTGTCACCTAAGCGCATGGTTAAAGCGATACGTTTACGCGCTATATCAACTTCAATGACTTTGACTTTTACAATTTGTCCGGCTTTAACGACACTATGAGGGTCTTTGACAAAACTATTCGATAAAGCTGATACGTGCACTAGTCCATCTTGATGGACACCAATATCGACAAAGGCACCAAAGGCAGCCACATTGGTCACAACCCCTTCCAAAATCATATCAACCTTCAGGTCTTTCATTTCTTGAACTGAATCATCAAACTGTGCCGTTTTGAATTCTGGTCTTGGATCTCGTCCAGGTTTTTCTAATTCAGTCAAAACGTCAATGACCGTTGGCAATCCCCATTGTTCATTCACAAATAACTCAGGAGATAAGGTTTTAATTTCGCTTGATTTTCCTAAGATGGCGGATAGCGGACGATTAATATGACGAATAATTTTTTCAACCAATGGGTAAGCTTCGGGATGAACTGAAGAGGCATCTAAGGGATCAATTCCATTCGGTATTCTTAAAAAGCCAGCCGCTTGTTCAAAAGTTTTATTGCCTAAGCGAGGAACTTGGTGTAACTCACTTCGGCTTTTGAAAGCACCATGTTGATCGCGATATTGAACAATACTCGTGGCTAAATTATTATTTAAACCTGATACTCTCGCTAATAATGGGATCGAAGCTGTATTCACATCAACGCCGACCGCATTTACGCAATCCTCGACCACGGCCTCTAAATTTTTTGCTAGTTTAATTTGTGAGACGTCATGTTGATACTGACCAACCCCAATCGATTTAGGATCGATTTTTACAAGTTCAGCTAAAGGATCTTGTAATCTTCTTGCAATCGATACGGCACCGCGAATAGATACATCTAAATTCGGAAATTCTTTGGCGGCGAGTTCCGATGCAGAATACACTGAAGCACCGGCTTCAGAAACAACTAGCTTACTTAACTTTAAACTAGGGTGGGTTTTAATGGTATCCAGTACCAACTTATCCGTTTCACGGCTTGCAGTGCCATTACCAATCGCAATCAGGGTGACTTGATGAGCTCTGCACAGTTGGTTAATGGTGTGAATGGACCCCTCCCAATCTTTTCTCGGCTCATGGGGGTAAATCGTCGCCGTATCTAATAACTTGCCCGTAGCATCCACCACGGCAATTTTGCAACCAGTTCTAATTCCTGGGTCGATGCCCATCGTAATGTGCTGACCTGCCGGCGCGGCAAGTAATAAATCTTTTAAGTTTTGACCAAAAATTCGAATCGCTTCTTCTTCAGCTCTTTCTTTTAGCTCACCCATGAGATCAAGTTCTAAGTGAATCGAGACTTTTACTTTCCAAGTCCAACGTACGGTATCAGCTAACCATTTATCTGCAGGCAGATCTTGCTTACGAATATTAAATTGACGAGCAATCATTTGTTCGCAAGGATGCACTTCTTGTTTACGCGCTTCATCAAGTTCAAACGGAAGTACTAAGCCGACTTTTAAAATTCCTTCATTTCTTCCCCGGAGTAATGCTAGTGAGCGATGAGAAGGGATTTGTGAATATGACTCAGAAAAATCAAACCAATCTTGATATTTGGCTCCTTCAAGCTCTTTCTCTTTAATTAACTCAGACTTAATTAAGCATTGATCTTTATAAAATTGGCGAAGTTGGCCGATTAATTTGGCATCTTCCGCAAAGCGCTCCATCAGGATTTGACGTGCACCGTCAAGAACCGCCTTAACATCACCAAAGCCTAAATCCTCTCGAATATAGCTTACGGCAGCTTCTTCAGGAATTAACTGCGGATTAGTTAATAAATCGGTTGCTAGGGGCTCGATGCCTGCTTCTTTGGCAATTTGGGCTTTTGTTCTGCGCTTTTGCTTATACGGCAAATAAATATCTTCAAGATCCTGCTTCGTTAAGGCATGCTCCACCTGAACTTTTAACTCATCAGTTAGCTTGCCTTGTTCTTGAATACTATTGAGTACCGTAGCACGGCGATCTTCAAGCTCTCGAAGATAGGTAAGTCTTTCTAGTAACTGGCGTAATTGTGTGTCATCTAATCCCCCAGTGATTTCTTTACGATATCTTGCAATAAAAGGCACTGTGGCACCGTCATTTAATAATTCAATGGTGGCAATCACTTGGGCAGGGCGCACAGCTAATTCGGTAGCAAGACGTTGTTCGATTGGAGGCAGCATTATATGATTTTCTAAAAAAAAGTTATTTTACACAAATCAACGTCTTCAAATTCTTCATGGGTAAATAGAAAATAAAGTATTTTTCGCTTTCAAACCATCAAATGGTGAAAGCTAAAAAACAGAAATCACCACGAATGGTGATCCCTATTGATCAAAGAGATTGGCTGATATTAAAATTCAAAACCAATTTTTTTTCGGATTTCAGCGGAGCCAGAACCCGTCAAAATATTTGCCAGTTGTTTGGCAAGTTCAGGGTTTTTTGCATTCGTACAAATACCAAGTGTGTAATCTGTTGCGAGTTCAAACTCTTTGGGTAATAAACCGATTAATTCGCAACCCGGCGTAATGTTGATTTCAGTAACCTGTGTGCTACCAATGAGATCCTCTTCATCACAGGCAGCCATCGCCGCCATTGCAACAGCGCCATTTGGATAAGTTCTAAACTTATCGCTATGTGTTTTATCTAGACCAAGCGCTTTCAACACACTCATTACGTGAATACCAGCAGTTGCCTTTTCAGGATCTGGAAAGTAAATACCCTTTGCTGATAATAAAGTTTCCAATAATTCCTCACGCGTTGAAATCGCGGGAGCGGATTTACCTGATTTAATGGCCACGCCTGTTTTTACTAATCCTAAAGATTGCTCAGAGCCTGCAATAACATGACCGGAGGCAATCAGTAGATCGATTAATTGTTTAGTTAAAATGATGAGGTCACAGGCTCCACCTCCTATTAGTTGATCACGCATTTGACCAACGGCATTAAAAGTTGCATTAATTGAGCAAGAGGTATTTTTTTCAAAGTCAGCTTGTACTCCTCTGACAACTCCTGCAGCGGCACCACCACTTAAGATTACTAATTCCACGTTACAGATCCTTTAAAGATGAATTAATCAGGTTTAATTTGGGCAGATTTAACAATCGCAGCCCATTTTTGAATATCAGCCTCCAAATATTTATTAAAATCAGAGGGGGACATTAAAAGAGGAGCAGCACCTTGCTTAGCCCAGGCGTCACGAACTTCTTGAGAAGAAATGATTTTTCGAATCGCTGTATTTAATAGGTTAACAATTTCAACGGGCGTACCTTTTGGCGCCATAATACCTAACCAAATCGTGGTTTCAAATTTCGGCACTCCATCTTCAGCGACAGTTGGAATATTCGGGGTAATATTGGATCTAGTTTTGCCAGAAGTTGCCAACGCCCTTACTTTGTTTTCTTTAACAAACTCATTCATCGTCGTCACAGCGTCAAACATCATATCTACTTGACCGCCAATTACGTCGGTTCTTGCTCCTGAACTTCCTTTGTAAGGAATGTGCGTAATATTGACACCAGCAAGGGCATTAAAGAGTTCCCCAGCCATGTGATATGGGGTGCCATTACCAGAAGACGCAAAGTTTAATTTACCTGGCTTAGCCTTGGCTAATGCGATTAACTCAGGTACGTTTTTTACAGGAACACTAGGATTAACAACTAAAATCAAATCGGAGAAGTTAATCGGCGCAACACCAACAAAATCCTTCATTAAAGTAAAAGGCTTATTGGGAATCAAGGATTCATTGACAGTTTGCGTATTAGACATCATGAGCAATGTATAACCATCGCTCGGGGACTTCGCTGCGAAGTCAGTACCAATAATTGACCCAGCGCCAGGTCGATCTTCGACAATAAATGATTGCTTCAGTTCATCTTGAAGTCTTTGTGCCATAAACCTCGCATAATTATCAGCCGGTCCACCAGCAGCAAATGGTACGATGATTTTTACGGGTTTGGTTGGGTAACTTTGAGCCGAGCTGTTCCAACTAACAACAATACATGCAAATACTTGTAGACTTACTAAAGTCCGCAAAAGTTTTCGAAGTTGATTCATATTTGTCCCTAATTGAATTATGTGTTCGGATATAACTTATAGTTTTTACATTTTAAATTGCTTTTACATTCTAAGTGTTAAAGTAACGCATCAAAAATTGAGTTATCTTGGAATCATGGAAACATCCCTTCGCCAATTAGCTTTAAATCATCTAGCTATTTCCTCACCAACTGAAAAGGTTCTTGCAGTTTTTCAGTTATTTGATGATTTCATGGTCAGCCCTAAGCTTGATGTTAGTGAGATTTTTAGCATATCCAGCCTGGAAATCCCTGGCAAACCCATCAAGCCTGATCTGGTACCTCCTTTGGCCGTGAAAAGAAGAGCAATGCATACGATTGAAGGGCGGGCTATCGCGATTCATGCTTTAGCTCATATTGAATTTAATGCCATTAACCTAGCTTTAGATGCTATTTGGCGGTTTTCTGATATGCCACGCACTTATTATCGAGACTGGCTCACCGTCGCCAAAGAGGAAGCCTATCATTTTTCATTACTAAACAATCACTTGCATTCACTAGGTTACGAATATGGTGATTTTCCAGCCCATAATAGTTTGTGGGAAATGGTTGAAAAAACAAAAGATGATGTACTAGCGAGAATGGCGCTAGTTCCAAGAACAATGGAGGCGCGTGGTCTTGATGCGGTGCCCGTTGTGAAAGATCGCTTTATTCAAGTAAAAGACATAGAGATGGTAAAAATATTAGAAATCATCCTAGCAGACGAAATTGGACATGTTGAAATTGGTAATCGATGGTTTAATTACTTATGTGACTTACGTGCCCTAAACCCAATTGATGTTTTTCAACAGCTTTGTTTGCAATATAAAGCACCCACCTTAAAAGGACCCTTTAATATTCCAGCTAGATTACTTGCCGGATTTACAGAAACCGAATTAAAGGTTTTACAAAATCAAGCTATTTCCTAAAGGAGCAATTGGATGCTAGTTACTCGGTTCAAAGACGTCTCAGAGTTAAAAGAGTCAATTGGTCGTGAAGTTGGTGTGAGCGATTGGTTGCAAATTGATCAAGATCGTATCGATCAATTTGCCAAGGCTACCGATGATTTTCAGTGGATTCATACTGATCCAGTAAGAGCTGCGAAAGAGTCACCCTTTGGCAAGACGATTGCGCATGGATTTTTATCGCTTTCCTTAATTCCGCATTTCATGTATTCCTGTTTGTTTTTTGAGCACTCTCAATTAACAGTGAACTATGGTTTAAATAAACTTCGATTTACTTCTCCAGTATTGGTTGGTAGCAAATTACGTGCGATTTTCAAAACGATCCAAGTCACCGATATCAATCAAGGAGTGCAGATTGAGTGGCTGGTCACCTTAGAAATAGAAGGGCAGGAAAAACCCGCACTTGTAGGGAGTTTTTTGATTATTGTGTATCACGCATGAGATGCATTGCCGAAGATACCTACTGAGGTAAAGACAAAACTTGTTGCCAAGCAAGTATCGCAATAGGTTTTGCTTTGCTACCTGCCTCAAGAGCCTTTTCACTAGCAGCATTTCCTTGTAGGGCTCGGAAAAGAACGCCTTGCAAAATGGCCGCCATTCTGAACATGTTGAAAATAATGTAAAACTCCCAGTCTTTTTCATTTTCTAAATGCTGGTTTGTGGTTGCCAAATATTCTTTTAAGTAGCTAGATTCAATAGGAATCCCTAAATCTTCAAATGCGCTTCCAGCAAGACCACGAAATAAGTCAGGAGCAAAACGCCAATTCATCATGTGATAAGCGAAATCTGACAGTGGATGTCCAAGGGTTGATAGTTCCCAATCGAGTAAAGCTAAGACCTTTGGCTCTGTTGGGTGAAAAATCATATTATCTAAACGAAAATCGCCATGTACTAGACGTGTATCGTCGTAATTAGGGATATTTTTAGGTAACCATTCAATCAGATGATCCATCTCTGGAATGGCTTCCGTTGCAGAAGATTGATACTGCTTGGTCCAACGAGCAATTTGACGGCCAATATAGCCTCCCGCTTTGCCGTAATCACTTAAACCAATTGCAACTGGATCTAAAGCATGTAACTTCGCAATTGTGTGGTTCATTTCTTTGAAAATCGCAGTTCTCTCAGAAGCTTGCAAACCTGGTAAACGTGGATCCCAAAAAATACGACCTTCGACAAAATCCATTAAATAAAACTCGGCGCCAATCACGGAGGTATCTGTGCAGTAAGCTAAGGGCTTTGCAACCGGAAAACCGACATTATCTAGCGCTTTAATCACCTTAAACTCTCGATCAATTGCATGCGCACTAAGTAATAAATTGCCTTCAGGCTTTTTTCGCAAAACAATTTTTCTTGTGCCAAGTTTAATCAAGAATGTTGGATTTGATTGACCACCTTCAAACTGATTCACCTCAATTGAACTAACCTCACCAACCCCTTCAATATGCAAGATCATCCAATCAAGCAATTGCTTTTGGTTTAAGCTAAAAGGGGCTGTGGAGCTTTGGGGATTTGTCATTGCAAAATTTAAAGTGGCTTTGCTTCAATTAAACGAAAAGTACCCATTGATTTAGCCAAAATATCGCCAGACTCATCATAGGCTGTTGCCTCACAAAATTGAATTGCTTTACCTGTTTTTAATACTTTACCTTGCGCTTTCACTTTGCCTTTGGCAGCCTTCATGAAGCTTGTTGACATATCAATGGTCATCGCAGCGCCATCATGATTCATTTTCACTTTAGCCGCCATCGCCATCGTAAAGTCAAGCAAGGTCATCATCACGCCGCCGTGAGATACCCCGAAGGAGTTTGTTTGCCAAGGTTCAATTTGAATGGTTACTTCAACCAAATCCTCTGAAATTTTCTCAGCTTCAAAGCCCATTTTTTCGATAAAAGGAATTTCAATTCCAAAGTATTTTTTTGTCATAGTTAATTTTAATTAGTTGTGTAGTTAAATTCTAATCACTCCATCAGGATGAAGCATTGGAATAATATTGTATAGATTTTGTTGGGCAGCAAACCTAGTTTCATGATCCCAAGCACGTTCAATCATCATTTTGCCAACTCTTGCATCCGATAAAATTTGCAGAGCATTCCCGCTAACATAAACTTGTTTTGCAGCAATCGCACTATCCGTGAAGTGAATATCTGGTCCGCTTTGAGTTTGCATTAATGCTTGAATAAAAGCCCCAGCGCCATAAAAATCCTCTAAATTGAAACGGTTATTAGAACCAGAGCAGACCATTAAAATGGTTTGTTCAGAATGCAGGTCAATCAGTCTATCAACAATCGCTCTCGTATTTAATAAGCTTCCTACATAAACATTTTTTGCAAGCTTAGTATCATTGAGGGCTACAGTCCCATTAGTAGTGCAATAGACTAAATGTCGATTAGCAATCTCGGCATTACTAAGCGCTATTGGTGTCGGTTGAATAAACCCCTCAAGAGTATCCGCATTAATCTCTCCTGAATATAGGTGGTTTTTAAACTTCGTTTGTTTTTTTAGTTCTAATGCTTCCGTAACATTACGCACCGGGACTACTGATAAACATTGATTGGCAAAAGCAGTAACGATGGAACTGGTAGCAAAAAGAATATCCAGCACAACCACAATCTTATCTTGAAGAAGAGCGGGATTAATTTCTGCCTTAGTAGTTAAAACGTGTACTTTCAAGATTTACCCACATCTCTTAAATTTTTCAAAGCGGTGAATACACCATTCGATTTCAAGATTAATCGTTTTCCTACCCACAAGTTACATTGGGCAAAGCTCATTCTAGAACCGGCTTTGGTCAGAATGAATTCAGAATGAACCCAATCCCCAGGTTTTGGACTAGACACAAAATCGGAATCAAGATGAACCGTTACCAAATTTTGATGTGGTGTTGTACAACGAGATAAGTTGTATCCTAATACTGAGTCAGCCATTGAAATCAGCATACCGCCGTGAGCAGACCCCCAAATATTGGTATGCTTATCGTCAATGGGCACACCGAAAACTCTTTCAGAAAAGCCATTTGGATGCTCAACTTGTTTGAAATACCATGGGCCGAGCATGGTCAAAAATTTTTCAGACTCAGGTAATAACTCATGAGACTGAAATTCTTCAGGAATTAAACTTTGGATTTTAGTCATTATTAGATTGTATTCAATCTTTCTGATTATTAAAAAACATTAATAATTTCTTCATATAGAGCGAACTTGATTAAAATGTCGCTATGTATACAATTAAAGAATTTTTTTCAACTTTGCAAGGCGAGGGCACTCATGCCGGCAGAGTAGCAGTTTTTTGCCGATTTACTGGATGTAATTTATGGTCCGGGCGGGAAGTTGATCGTGAAAATGCACAATGTCGCTTCTGTGATACGGACTTTGTTGGCACGGATGGTAATTTAGGCGGTAAATATCAAACCGCTGCCGAGTTAGCCGACATCATTGAGAAAGAGTGGCTCAGCATGAATCCCTCAGAATCTCATCGCTATGTTGTTTTTACGGGTGGTGAACCGCTTCTCCAACTGGATCAAGATTTAATTTCGGCACTTCACCAGAAATCTTTTGAAATAGGTGTTGAGACTAACGGAACCATCAAACCACCAAATGGGATTGATTGGTTATGCGTAAGTCCAAAAGACGGAACTGAACTGCTTTGTCTTGTGGCAGATGAAATTAAGTATGTCGTTCCGCAATTTCATGGCGAAATTGATAAAAAAGCAATTATTCAGCGATTAAAGCGTTTTGAGAATATGAATTTCAAGAATTTTTATCTTCAACCAATGGACGGTCCTCATCGTGATCTCCATTTAGAGTTTGCCATCGCCATTTGTAAAGAACGCCCAAAGTGGCGCCTGAGTATTCAGCAACACAAATATATTAACTTGCCTTAACCTCTGAAAGTTGGAATGAAATTTTTTGAAATCACTCGTCATTTGGAGTTTGATGCTGGCCACAGAATCCCCAATCATCAGGGCCAATGTCGTCATTTACATGGCCATCGTTATCAAATTGAGGTAACTTTAAAAGGTGAACTTTCAGAAGTTACCGGCTCCTCCAATGAAGGTATGATCATGGATTTTGGGGATATTAAACGGATTATGCAAGAGACCATCATCGAACCATGGGATCACTCTTTTTTTGTTGCGAAGTCCGATGTCGTGATGGTGGATTTTCTAAATACAATTCCTGGTCACAAAACAACCGTCATTGATCACATTCCAACTGCTGAAAATTTAGCTAAATTCGCTTTTGAATTATTAGCTCCAAAGTTAAATAGCCAATTTGATGGAAAAATTAAGCTTCAGCGACTGCGTCTTTATGAAACCCCCAACTGTTGGGCAGATGTGATTGAAGAGTGATTTTTCTCCCCCTCATGAGCATTGGATGCGCTTGGCCATCCATCAAGCGAATTTAGCAGCTCAAAAGAATGAAATCCCTGTTGGTGCTGTGATTGTTCACCAAAATGAATTGGTCGCAGAGGCTCATAATCAACCGATTTCGGATTCTGACCCATCGTCTCATGCAGAAATGAATGTACTTCGTTTAGCAGGGAAAAAACTATCGAACTATCGATTACCAGGCTTGGACTTATACGTCACCTTAGAACCATGCCTTATGTGTGCTGGCGCTATTATGAATGCTCGAATTTCTAGAGTATTTTTTGGCGCCTTTGATCCCAAAACAGGGGTTGCGGGTTCGGTATTAAATGTGTTTAATGAGAATAAGCTCAACCATCATGCCAAGATAGAGGGTGGTATCTTAGGTGAAGAATGTGCCCATCTGCTTAAAGATTTTTTTAGAATGAAACGATCAACCAGTTGAATATTTGTCGATGAAATCCTTAAATTCCAAACAATCAATGGTTTCCTCACCATTCCCAAAGACGATTTATTGTTTTTCACCATCCGGTAGATTAATGAATCTGGAGATGGCGGAAAAGGGCGTTGATTTTTTAAAGCAGCAGGGGTTTACCGTTTTAAATACAACTATTTTTTTAAGGGAATTTGAACGTTTTGCAGGTTCTGACCTCGAGCGGGCCACTGAAATCAATTCGCTCTATAGCCAAGTTGAACGATATGGTCCAATGATTGCTTTAGCCACGCGTGGTGGGTTTGGCTTAAATCGCATCATGCACTTAATTGATTGGGAACAACTAGGTCAAGCCGTAAAAAATGGGCTCCGAATTGTTGGCCATAGTGATATTACGGCACTTCAGCTAGGTTTATTAAGTGCAACTGGTGAAACTAGCTTTGCTGGACCGATGTTAAGTTATGATTTCGGCGGACTTGAAAATGACTCAAAGGATTTCACATACAGTCATTTTGTAGAGGCGGTTATCCATCAAACTTTTGATATACAAGTAGTCAGTTCGCAGGACTTTGTTACATCCTCAGTAGACATCAAGCAAGCAGTCATCTGGGGAGGAAATCTTTCTTTAGTCCAAAACTTGGTTGGCACACCATACTTCCCCAAAAATATTCAACAAGGTATCCTTTTTCTCGAAGATATCAACGAGCATCCTTATCGAATCGAAAGAATGCTATGGCAGTTATTGGATGCTGGTATTTTAGGTTCCCAACAGGCGATCCTGTTAGGTGATTTTTCTGAGTATCGTTTAACCGATTTAGATCAGGGCTATAGCCTGAAGACAGTAGTAGGACAAATTCAAAAGGAACTCCAAAGAAGGGGATGTAACACGTTGATGTTAATGGATTTACCCTTTGGACATATACCTAAAAAGATCACCATTGAAGTCGGCAGCGAAGTTAATCTGCAGGCAGACGCAAATGGATATCGCATTAGCAAATCTAGTTAACCTTTGATTCTTCGGTCAAAAAAATGTAAAATATTGCTTCTCTAAAGCTATATTTGGCTTAATCATTTCGTTCATACGGGTATTTCACGTGCTATCAACATCAAACATTACCATGCAGTTCGGCGCAAAGCCGCTTTTTGAAAATATTACCGTCAAATTTGGTAATGGCAATCGCTATGGCTTAATCGGCGCGAATGGTTGCGGAAAGTCCACTTTTATGAAAATTTTAGGTGGTGAACTTGAGCCTAGCTCTGGTCATGTTATGTTGGAACCGAATATTCGCTTAGGTAAGTTAAGACAGGATCAATTTGCATATGAAGATATGCGCGTTTTAGATGTGGTCATGATGGGTCACAATGAAATGTGGCAAGCAGCGCAAGAGCGTGATGCAATTTACGCTAATTTGGAAGCTACTGAAGATGACTATATGCACGCTGCAGAACTCGAAGCAAAGTTTGCAGAGTACGGTGGCTATACAGCAGAAGCGAAAGCAGGGGAATTGTTATTAGGTGTTGGGATTTCGATTGATCAACATCAAGGACTCATGAGCGCCATCTCACCAGGTTGGAAGTTGCGTGTATTACTTGCTCAAGCGCTGTTCTCAGACCCAGATGTATTGCTCCTAGATGAGCCTACCAACAACTTAGATATTCACACGATCAATTGGTTAGAGGACATCCTCAACGAAAGAAACTGCACGATGGTGATTATTTCTCACGATCGGCATTTTTTAAACTCTGTCTGCACTCACATGGCGGATATGGATTTCGGTACATTACGTGTATATCCCGGTAATTATGATGATTACATGTTAGCTTCTGCTCAAGCACGTGCTCAGCAGATGTCTGATAATGCCAAAGCAAAAGAGAAGATTGCTGAACTGCAAGATTTCGTTCGTAGATTCTCAGCAAATAAATCAAAAGCCAGACAAGCAACTTCCCGTCAAAAACAAATGGAGAAAATCGAAGTGGCTGACATTAAGCCATCTTCACGTCAAAATCCTTATATTCGTTTTGAAGTTGAAAAAGTTTTACACAATATTGCTGTTGAATGTACTGAAATTACCAAAACTTATGATCGAGCAATTTTCAAGAATTTTAATTTATCGATTCAACCCGGTGAGAGAGTCGCGATTATTGGCCAAAACGGTGCTGGTAAAACAACTTTACTCAATAGTATTCTGAATGAGCGCTTTAACGGTATCAATGTTGATCACGGTAAAGTAAAGTGGGCTGAAAATGCCAATGTAGGTGTGATGCCACAAGATACGAGTGAATGCTTTCCTAAAGACACGAATTTATCTGACTGGATGGGTGAGTGGGCAAAAGCAGGGGATGATGATCAAATTATTCGTAGTACTTTAGGTCGTTTGCTATTTTCAGGTCCAGATATTACCAAGTCCGTAAAGGTTCTTTCTGGTGGAGAAAAAGGCAGAATGATTTGGGGTAAGTTGATGCTTGGCAAACACAATGTTTTAGCACTTGATGAGCCAACCAATCATATGGATATGGAGTCTATTGAAAGTTTACAAATCTCTCTTGAAAAATTCACTGGTACATTGGTTTTTGTATCCCACGATCGTGAGTTTGTATCTGGACTAGCTAACCGTATTTTAGAGGTTGGAATGGATGGTCAAATCACTGACTTTTCAGGAAGTTATGAAGATTATTTAAGTACAAAAGAGGCTGCAAAAGTTTAATTGATTCCCCAAGAAGACCCTTGGGGATTGTTTTGCAATTGTTTCACAACAGCTTAGATTGAATCCTTAAAACGCATTGCTGTGCCTTCAGCGGTGATCCGTTCCCATACTTTTTTCTTCTCAGTCGCGTCCATTGCCACCCAATTAGAGACTTCTAAAATAGTCCGGCCACAGCCCCGACAGACATCATCAAATAGAGTAGAGCAGATACCAATGCAAGGTGAGTCGACTGTATCATCTTTTAAATAAATGTTCATGAATTGGTGTCCGAACTGTGAGTTCCTAATTGGATGAGCTCAATTTTATATCCATCTGGATCTTCGACAAAGGCAATCAAGGTATTGCCCCCCATCACAGGCCCAGCTTCACGGGTAACCTTGCCGCCATGTAATTTGATGGTTTCACAGGTCTTGTAGACATCTTCAACGCCAAGTGCGATATGCCCGTAATATCCGCCATGCTCGTAATGCTCTATGCCATAGTTGTAGGTCAACTCAATCTCAGCCTGGCCGGATTTATTTCCTTCTTCAAAACCAAGGAATGCCAAGCTATATTTTTGACTGGGTCGATCAGTTGTTCTTAATAGACTCATCCCAAGCACCTTGGTGTAGAAGGTGATGGATGCCTCTAAATTCGTTACTCTTAACATCGTGTGCAGCATTTTCATTTAGATCATTCCTAATTACATATCTTGTTTAACATAATAAATATTATACGCACAATTATTTATTGCCGCCGTTTAAGGTTTTGGTAAATCATCAACCAATGGCTCGTATTCAACCTTATACAGCTTTAACCAGCGTGACTCTAAACCCTTGGCAATTTCCTTTTGGTTATACATTCTTGCAAAATCAATAGGCGTTAAATCCTGATTATTCGAAGCTGATAAATCAGCGCCTTTGTCCAGCAATAACTTCACAACTCTAATGTGTCCATAACGACAAGCAAACATTAATGCGGTTGACTCATTTGGTGACAAAGCATCTACGGTTGCACCTGAGTTTATTAATTTAGTGGTTATTTCTAGATCACCACGAATCGCCGCATAATGAATTGGACTCCAACCATCTTTATTGACATTCGCCTTACGAACATCAATGAGAAAATTTACCAATTTTGCATTTCCGACAAACGCTGCCATCATCAATGCATTTTCACCGCTTAAATTTTCATTATTTACATCAAAATCAATGGTTTGCGCAAGATAGTAAGAAACTTTTGTAGAGTTTTGTTGTATCGCAAAAACGAGAGCAGAATTGCCGAATTTACTTTTAGTATTTCTTTTAAGATATTGTTTATATTCTTCTTTTTTTATTTCATCAACATCATCCAGTTCAATTGCATTAAATAATCGATCGATTTCTTTAATCACAAATTGATCTTTATTGGATGCGTTTATAACTTTAAAGTCGTATTCTTTGAATGCTTGCGAATGACCTGAAAATAAAATAGAAGCGCTAAAGAATAGAAAAATGAAGAAAGGATGAGATCGCATCATGGACTTACATTAAACAATTGATAAAAGTTGTTACTTGTGATCCGACCAACCTCCTCTACATTGCTCTCCTTTAACTGGGAAATGTAACTAGCAACAAAGCTAACAAAACCAGGTTCATTCGTCTTACCTCGATGAGGTACCGGTGCTAAGTATGGGGAGTCAGTTTCAATTAATATTCGGTCAAAAGGAACATATTTGCAAGTTTCCTTAATTTCTAGGGCATTTTTAAAAGTTACAATTCCCGAAAAAGAGATATAAAAACCAAGGTCTAAAGCTTGCTTAGCGACCTCTTTGTTTTCTGTAAAGCAATGCATTACACCTTTGACCTGATGTTGACCAGACTCTTTTAATATAGCAATCGTGTCATCAGAAGACTGTCGAGTATGAATAATCAAGGGTTTATTCGTGACTTTTGACGCTTCAATGTGCGTACGAAAACGATCTCTCTGCCACTCGAGTTCTTCGTAAGGTTTATGAGCCATACGATAATAATCCAATCCCGTTTCACCAATTCCAATGACTTTAGGATCTTTCGATTGCTCAACTAACCATTCGAAAGAAGGCTCTGGGGTATCTTCATAGTCTGGATGAACGCCAACAGTTGCAAATAAGTGAGGATACTCATGAGCCAAAGCAAGAACTTTAGGAAAGTCAGGCATATCAACACTAATGCAAAGGGCTTTTGTGACCAATTGCTTTTCCATGAGTGCTAAGACCTCAGGTAGTCGGTTGGTAAATTCTGGAAAATCAAGGTGGCAATGTGAATCGATGAACATAAGAGAAACTTAATAGAGAGTTAACTTTTGAAAAGTTGGGCGTATTTAGATAAAACTGCTTCCAATTGGACCTTTGGAAATAAGGGATGAGTGGTTAATTTTAGCTCCTGAATTAATAATTTTAAAAACCGATTCAATTCTAGGATGTCTAATTTATTCACTTTATCTTTAAGAATTAATTGCTTGTCTGGAAAATACCTAGGTGAAACCCCAGAGTAAACCATGTATAAGTCAATACACCATTTTTGTAAGCAGGTTAATAGGTCTGATAGCTCTGCATGACTGAGTAAATCAATGAATTTGGTATGATCAAGTGAACTTGAGCTACACAATTCATTTAACATGAATGTGCTGTTAAATGAGTTTCCATCGATAGCATTTAATACTTTTAATGGTGATCTACCCATTTCTAGGAAAAGCGCCTCTATTTCAGACTGAGATTTATTCGACAATTGGGCTTGTTCCGAAAGCCATGGAATCGATAATTCTTGAGATGGCTTTGGAAGCGCGAGCAAACGACAACGTGAACGGATCGTTGGCAAAATACTCTCCAAACGATGCGTTACCAAAATATAAAAAACGTTTTCGGCTGGTTCCTCTAGCGACTTTAAAAGACAATTGGCGGCTTCAACTCGCATTGACTCCACTGGGTAAATCAGAATCACCCTCATTCCACCTCGATATGAACTGAGTTCATTCACCGAAAGAATATCTCTTACTTGGTCAATTCGAATATATTTACTTTGTTTTTTATCCTCAGATGAGGTACTAACAACAGCATCTGGATTTACTGCAAATGGGAGTAAGTGGTAAGAGTCCTCGGGAAGGATTGAGAAAAAATCGGGATGATTTGCCATTGAATACCAGCGACAAGCTTGGCACTTTAAACAAGGCTTATGATTCGTTTTGTTTTCACAGATTAAATAATTTGCTAAATAAAGAGCAAAATTTAATTTTCCAATATCCTTTTCACCATAAATTAATAGTGAATTTGGAACGCCATTAATTACAAATTCTTGGTAAAAATCTTCAAACCATGGGTATAAATGGATTTCACCAGGAATGGACTGCCCTTCTTTTGAAATCCCCTTGGTACCACTCATAGAAAACTAGCTTCCAATTCCATCATGTCCCGAATTGTATCGATGCTCAAACTCGCATCAATTAACTTGATCCGGTTAGGAAAAACACTGGCTCTTCTTAAGTATTCATTACGAACTTGATTAAAGAAATGGATATCTAACTTTTCAAATTTATCAGGTGTTCTGGTTTGCTCTCTTCTTTGCTGTGCAATTTCAACGGATAAGTCGAATAAAAAAGTCTTATTTGGCTGAATTTCAAAAACATCGCCTTTCGTAACCCTGCCCTGCACCCACTTTTCAAGTATATTTAATTGCTCAATCGAGATTCCCCGACCACCACATTGGTAGGCAAAGGATGAATCCGTAAAACGATCTGAAATAACGATGTCGCCCATCATGAGAGCTGGTTCAATGATTTGTGCAAGATGCTCTCTCCTTGCAGCAAACATTAAAAGCGCTTCTGTTTCAGGATGCATGGGTTGATTTAATAGCTCTGTACGCAGTTTTTCACCAAGATCTGTTCCACCTGGTTCACGGGTTAAGATAATTTTTTTTGCGGGATATTTTTCTTTTAATTTGCCAGCAAAGTGATTAATGTGGGTACTTTTTCCAGCGCCGTCGATGCCTTCAAAAGTAATGAAAATTCCTGGATAACGCTGTGCTTGTAAATTCATGAGGGAGTTTATAATGGTTTAAAGTATTCTATCAAGTTATTAACCTTATTTCATAAGTGTTTATTTAAACACATACGTTGTTCAATCCATCTTCTAGAAACCCTATGACTTTAAACAAATTTCAATTGTTAGGCGATTTAAATATCATTTGTGTTCGTGGCGATGACGCCAGAAATTTTTTACAAAATTTATGTACATCTGATCTCAATAAGACCAACTCATCAAAAGGATCTTTGTCTGGATTTTGCTCACCCAAAGGGAGACTCCAAGCAAGCTTTTGGATTACGAATCCTAATCCAGATGAATTTTATCTTTGGATCAGTCGAGATATAGCGTTGGAGTTTTCAAAGAAACTTTCGATGTACAGATTAAGGTCAAAAGTAGAAATCAACTTATTGGATCAAGGTTTGAATCTTTACGGGGTTCTCTATTCAGAGGGATTCGAAAACCCTGCAGATGCTCTAGCAGTCTGCGAGTTACCAACAGTCACATACCATGGCACAAAGTATGGCCGGGTGCTCGTAGCAAGTACAACCCCATTATTTCAAGATCAAGTTTTGAGTGTTCAAGATCATTGGCTCTTATTAGAAGTAATGAGTGGTGTACCTAGAATTACAAGTGCTACCAAAGATTTATTCGTTCCTCAGATGGTTAATTTTGAATCCGTCGGTGGTGTTGACTTTAAAAAAGGCTGCTATCCTGGTCAAGAAATAGTCGCTAGAAGTCAATATTTAGGGACGATTAAGCGCAGACTTCTGATTGGTTTTGTATCTAGTGTCACAGGAGTTGAGGCGCTTTTAAAACCTGGTCAGACAATTTGTTTAACGGAGGATCCAGACCAAGAAGTAGGCGTCATTGTTTTAGCGGCATTCAGCGCAGAAAAAAACGGCTATTATCTGCAAATTGAAGTAATGCTAAACTGCTCTGATAAACAGTTATTGATCCGTAATGAACAGCAACAATCCGTTCAAATCACGGAGATTAACCAGCCCCCTTATCAACTATTAGAAATTTAATCCTTTTGATTGTATGTGTTTAATTTTATTTGCTTGGAACTCTCATCCTGACTACTCTTTGGTAGTTGCGGCTAATCGTGATGAGTTTTATGCTCGACCAACACATCCAATTGGCTACTGGAAGGATGTCCCCCACATATTAGGCTCTAGAGATGCAGCTGATGTCTTAGGGATTCCGGGGACAGCTTTAGGTTTGTCTTTAGACGGTAAATTTGCGGCTGTAACGAATATCCGAGCACTGAGTGAAAAAAACCCTGAAATGCGAACCAGGGGTGAACTAACCGCTAAATTTCTCACTCAGCCGCACAATATTCAAGAGTTTATCCAACAACATGAAAAATCCTTTTTGCAATATAACGGATTTAACTTACTGTTAGGTGATATTTCTCAAGGTGAGAAAAGTCACTTGAGTTGGTTGAGTAACCGACTTGTCATTGGTGGTAAAGTTCGTCATCGTAAAGTCATGAATCCAGCACCTGTCATCCCGGGTGTTTATGGCTTGTCCAATGCAATGCTCGATACACCATGGCCAAAAGTTCGCACTGGTGTTGCTTCTTTTGCTCAAGCCTTAGCAATGGATAACGGCAATTTAAATCATCCAGAACATTACTTTAAGTTATTGAAAAACGATACTTTGCCTAGAGATGAAGAATTACCTTCAACGGGTGTAAATCTTGAGTGGGAAAGAGCTTTATCGCCAATTTTTATTAAAACTGAAAATTATGGCACTCGATCAAGCTCTCTACTTAGAGTTAGGAAAGATGGCGTCTTTCAAATGATTGAACGCACTTTTGATGCTGACGCCAATGAGGAAACTGCAATTTTTGAAGGTCAATTTAATCAATCAACACAAATAGAAAGATAATTTTCTTTATTTTTCTATAGAGAGTTGATCTTCCTTAACAATTCTTGAACCGTTAGCATCCCTACTAGCCATCTTTTTAAAATATTTAAAAGTGCCTGTGGCTAAGCAACAAACCTTATCATTTTCATCATAAACTTTGGCTTCACAAAAAGCCATCGTTACGGAACGTTGAACAATGCTACCAACCACTCGAATGGTTCCAGTCGGCGTTAACATAAACATATTTTTCAATTCAATCGTGACAACACTACGATCATCTGGGTCCCCTGCTCTGGCGGCAATGGCCATAGCAGCATCCGCTAATGTTAAAAGGGCTCCACCGTGCACAGTTCCCCAAGTATTTAAATGCTTTTCTTCAATTGCAAGGCTAACAACCCCCTCACCATCAGCCATTTTCTCAAGTTTTACACCTAGCAATTTTAAGAAAGGAACATCAATATCCCTCGGAAAGGTGGTGGCTTCAGTTGTTTTTATGGTGTTCGTCATTTTTGATAGATGTTGATTGAAGAGGTATGTTCATTTTAGCGACTAAAGTTTTCACCCTTTCAAATTATTTAAAATTCCTATGAAATGAGGAATACTTAAATAAACCTTGAACAGCGATTGAAATATTGAAAGAGTCGAAACCTTATATAATTCAAAGGTTCTTTTTATCTAACTCGATGAGATTAAAAAATGTCAAAAAAACCGAATGAACAGTACAAAGCCGAACTGAGCCCTATTGAATATGCAGTAACAAGAGAGGCGGCTACTGAAAGACCATTTACAGGTAAATATTGGGATTTTTGGAATAAGGGAACCTATCAGTGTATCTGTTGTGGAACTCCTTTATTTGAATCAGATGCAAAATTTGATGCTGGTTGCGGTTGGCCCAGTTTCTTTATTCCGAAAGATCAAGCCCCGATTGCTGAAATTAAAGATATGACTCATGGAATGATTAGAACAGAAGTTCAATGTAAAAATTGTGATGCCCATCTTGGTCATGTCTTTGAAGATGGACCACAGCCTACGGGTCTGCGGTATTGTATTAATTCAGCTTCTTTAAAATTCGAATCGAACGATCAATGATTAAACTACTTCTTGAAATTCTGCCCATTGTTGCATTTTTTGTAGCATTTAAATTATTTGATATTTTCACCGCTACAGCGGTTGCCATGGCAATCAGTGTGTTGCAGATACTATGGCTTAAGCTAAGAAAACATGAAGTACCAAAAATGCAATGGTTTAATTTAATCATCATTATGGTGTTCGGTGGATTAACCTTGGTTTTGCATGATGAAAGTTTCATCATGATCAAACCAACGATTCTCTATTGGTCTTTTGCCGCGGTACTTGCGATTAGTTGGTTTGGATTTAAAAAGAATCTAATCAAGGCTGTATTAGGTAAAGAAATTGCTTTGCGTCCGGCAGTTGAAAACGAAGTATGGTTTAAATTAAATCTAGGCTGGGTTATTTACTTCGTAATTCTTGGAATTCTCAACTTGTGGATTGCCTACAATTTTTCAAAAGATACATGGGCCGACTTTAAACTATCAACGATAGGTTTGTTGTTCATTTTTGTTATTTGCCAAGGAGTTTGGTTATCGAAACATATGGACCATGACTCTACAAATACTCCTAACCAATAATCCATATGCATCCAGATATTCAACGTTACCTAATCGCCTTAGAAAAACTCAATGCATCTCATGTTGAGTTTATTGATAATTCATCAGATCATGCTGGTCATGCAGGTCATCATGGAGATGGCCCTAGTCACTTAACACTCAACATTGTTAGTGATGCTTTTGCAGGTCAAAACCGAGTCTCACGTCATCGCCTAGTGTATGATATCCTCAAAGATTGGATGCCAAATCCAATTCACGCTCTAGTTATTAACGCAAAAACTTCAAACGAAAAATGAAAATCATATTAAAAACTACCATCGCTATTTGTTTACTCAGCTCTTACACATTAGTTAACGCTCAAAATGCTGCCGTTGTGAATGGCAAACCCATCCCCTCTGCTAAATTAAATCGTTTAATTGAACAGTCTGGTCAACCAAACTCTCCTGAGTTACGTGAAAAAGCACGTGATATTTTGATTACCAAAGAGTTAGTTCTTCAAGAAGCTGACAAGCGTGGTATCACCAAGAATCCTGATGTTCAAGAAGCGATTGAACAAGCTAAACTTTCAGTTTTGGTTTCAGCAGTTTTTGAAGACTTCGTTTCTAAAGAAGGTATTTCTGATAAAGAACTCGAGCCGATCTATGAGTCCATGAAAGGTCAAATGGGCGGTAAGGAGTATAAAGCTCGGCATATTCTTGTGAGTGAAGAAAAATTAGCAAAATCACTGTTAGCAAAAATCAAAGGTGGCGCAAGTTTTGCAGAATTAGCGAAAGCCAATTCAAAAGATACTGGCTCAGCCGTTAAAGGTGGCGATTTAGACTGGGTTTCAGCGAACAGTTTAGTTCCTGAATTCTCAAAGGTAATGACTACTTTGTCTGCAGGTCAATTAGCATCTGAGCCTGTCAAAACTGAATTCGGTTGGCATATCATTCAAGTAGATGAAATTAAAGAGACGCCAATTCCAACACTTGCAGAAGTTAAACCAAAATTAGTTCAAATGTTAACCCAAGATCAAAATTGGCAAAAATCTAAATTTGCTGAAATGATGGAGAAATTCAAAGCTAAAGCAAAGATTCAGTAAGCTTCATACTACGAATTCACAAAAAACCTTTCTATATAGAAAGGTTTTTTTTATCCTGAAGATTATTCTCTCGAATAGAGTCAACCCAGCCCTCGGTTGGTAACTTGGTTTGCTTTTGCAGGTAAGCCGCTCGTTTTTGTAACTCTGACCAAGAGACCGTCAAAGGTGGACCTTTAAAAGCAATCGCCACGACGTTGTAATCATGCACTTCTTTGAATAGTAGAACACGATTGCCAAAGGCATCGCAAAGATTATTAATGTTTTTCTTAAAGCTTGAATGACGACTAAAAAGATTGACGGTTAAAACACCTGGTGCCTTGAGGGTATCAAAACACCCTTTATAAAAAGATTTTGAACTTAACGCTGGACCTGAAGCTTCACCATTAAATAAATCAACTGCTAGAACATCAAATTGATGATGATTATCTTTGTTTTTAACAAACTCTAAAGCATCTGCTTGTAATAAGCTCAGCCGAGGATCCATTGTATTGAGGCCAAACATTGATTGAGAAGCAACGATAACAGCAGGATTCAAATCTACAGCCGTAGCTGTAATCTTTCGATGAAGACCCAAGGTAAATTTCGTAATCGAACCCGTTCCAACACCAAGTTGCAAAGTATTAAAGTTGTCCTGTGGCTCTAAAAAAAGTAACCACCCCATCATTTGCTGAGCATATTCCAATTCCAGAAGGTCTGGTTTTTTGATACGCATCGCACCCTGAATCCAAGGAGTACCTAGATGTAAGTAACGCACCCCATCAATTTCGGAGAACGTTACTGGTTCAAAACGTTTTTGTTTTTTATTCTTTTTCAATTGATTGCTTTTCTGGCGTTTCTAAACATTCTCATCCAAGGACTCAAACCTTCATCGAAGTCATTCCAGTTGGATGGAGACCAACTCATTTGGGCACTTCTAAATACTCGCTCAGGATGAGGCATTAGGATAGAAAATCTACCGTTAGTTGTAGTGACTCCGGTGATACCCTCAGCAGAGCCATTCGGGTTGAATGGATAGGTTTGCGTTGGTTGCCCGTAGTGATCCACATAACGCATCGTCATCAACTGTTGGTCCTTGAGTGCTTGTAAAGAGCCCTTTTGACTAAAATTAGCGAAACCCTCACCATGAGCAACTACTATCGGTAATTGACTACCTGCCATACCAGAGAAAAATAGACTATTCGATTGAAGAATTTCCACTTGAACTAATCGTGATTCATATTGCTCAGAGTGGTTACGTGTGAATTTTGGCCATGCCTCTGAACCAGGGATGATAGGAGATAAGTTACTCATCATCTGACAGCCATTACATACCCCAAGTGCAAAGGTTTCACTTTGATTAAAAAATGATGCAAAAGAATCTCTTAAACTAGGGTTAAATAAAATAGTGCTTGCCCAACCTTCTCCAGCCCCGAGCACATCACCGTAACTAAAACCACCGCAAGCAATAAACCCTTGAAACTGATTGAGTTCTACCCGACCTGAGATCAGATCTGTCATATGAACATCCATTGACTCAAAACCAGCCAAACTAAATGCTCTTGCCATTTCAACGTGTGAGTTAACACCCTGCTCTCTTAAAATCGCTACCTTTGGTTTAAGGTTTAAAGAGAGATATGGCGCTGCTGGGTTTTCATTCGGATCAAAAGTCAGAATAGGCGAAATACCTGGGTCTTTTTTGTCATTAACAATATTTTTTTCAGAAGCTACACATGCCGGGTTATCCCTTAGTGAGGCGATCTCCGAACTATTTTTCTCCCATAAAGTTTGTAACTCAACCCGAGACTTTTGGAAAATAGTTTTCGCATCACGCCAAATCTCAATCATATCGGAGGTGTTGATTTTAGCGATTACGTGAGAATTAGCACTCAATCCATATTTACGTAGCTCTGCAAATACGAGATCACGTTGCTGGCGATTCGTTTGAATCACAACGCCTAATTCTTCATTAAACAATGCTTTGATGGTACTCTCATCACGTCGACCAGATATTTGTGACGCCCAATTTTTAGCATCACCATAATCAGACTCATGACCTTTTTCCATTACGAGAAGATCAATATTGATGGATAAACCAACTCTTGAGCAAAAAGACATTTCACAAAGAGATGCAAATAACCCTCCATCAGAACGATCATGGTAAGCCAAGATTAATTGTTCATTTTTTAACGCTGTGAGTGCTTGGGTAAAACGAATCAATAAATCGGCTGAGGCTAAATCAGGACAATTTGAATCATCTTGATTAGTGATCTGTGACAAAACACTTCCACCCATCCGATTTTCTTGTTGGCCTAGGTCTAGAAAGATCAGCTCAGTATCCTGACTATTGTGAAGAAGTGGTGTAACCGTTTTGCGGACATCAGAAACAGGTGCAAATGCTGAAATAATTAATGAAACAGGAGAAGTTACGCTTTTTTTCTCATCCCCATCTTGCCATTGTGAGCGCATCGATAAAGAATCCTTACCAACAGGAATCGATATACCTAAAGCTGGACATAGTTCCATACCAATTGCTTTAACGGCCTCATACAACTTTACATCTTCACCTTCTGTGCCACAAGCAGCCATCCAGTTCGCAGAAAGTTTCAAGTCTGAAATTTGTTCAATATCAGCACTAAAAATATTGGTAATCGCTTCACTGACAGCCATTCTAGCTGCGGCCGCAGAATTATAAATAGCAATTGGCGTACGCTCCCCCATTGCCATTGCTTCGCCTTTAAACCCCTGATAGTCCATCATTGTTACCGCACAATCAGCTACTGGAACTTGCCATGGGCCAACCATCTGATCACGATGCGTTAAACCACCAACAGATCTATCGCCAATGGTAATTAAAAACGATTTACTAGCGACTGTTGGGTGAGAAATTACTGATTCAATTGCCTCACTTAAAGGGATAATGCTCCAATCAGTTGATTTTTGTGGCATCGGCAATGACTTCACATCACGATGAGTTAGTGGTGGTTTTCCTAATAGAACTTCCATTGGAATATCAATGGGAGTAAATTGATCATCAGTGGATTGATATTTCGTATCCTTTAAGATCAACTGTCTTTCTTGCGTCGTTTTACCAACGACCGCAAATGGGCAACGCTCCCTTGCACAAATCTCTGAAAAAAGTTCAAGACTCTCTTCTTTGATTGCTAGTACATACCTTTCTTGGGACTCATTGCACCACATCTCAGCAGGACTTAAGCCAGATTCCTCAATTGGGATTTTCCGCATATCAAAAATAGCACCTAAACCCGCACCATCAGCAAGCTCTGGAAAGGCATTTGACAAGCCACCTGCCCCCACATCATGAATGGAAACGATGGGACTATTTTCCCCCATTTGAATACAACTATTAATCACTTCTTGAGCGCGACGCTCGATTTCTGGATTACCTCGTTGTACCGAATTAAAATCTAGATCACTCGCATTGGTACCGGTTGTCATAGAACTTGCAGCTCCACCACCCATACCAATTTTCATTCCAGGACCGCCTAATTGAATGAATAAATCACCACTCATGATTTCTTTTTTGTGCGTATGAATATCATCAATTGCACCGATACCGCCAGCAATCATAATTGGCTTGTGATAACCCCATCTTTTGCCATGAATGGTCTGTTCAAAGACCCTAAAATAACCGCCCAGTATTGGCCGACCAAATTCATTATTAAAAGCTGCGCCACCAATCGGACCACTAATCATAATTTCTAGTGGGTTAGCAATTAAATCAGGTTTACCAAATGCAGGTAACTCCCAAGAATGTGTAAAGTTAGGGATTTGTAAATTAGATACGGAGAAGCCAGTTAAGCCGGCTTTAGGTTTACCACCTATACCAGTAGCACCTTCATCTCTAATTTCTCCACCAGCACCAGTTGATGCACCAGGAAAAGGAGAAATGGCAGTCGGATGATTATGGGTCTCGACTTTCATCAAGGTATGAACGAGCCGAGATTTTTCTTCGTAAACTTTCGTGACAGGATTGGGAGCAAAAACCTGACTTTGTACGCCCTCCATGATCGCAGCATTATCTGAATATGCAACAACGGTACCTTCTGGGTGCAGTTGATGCGTATTTCGAATCATACTAAATAAAGACTTCTCTTGTTGAGTACCATCAATAGTCCAACTGGCATTAAAAATTTTGTGACGACAATGTTCACTATTCGCCTGAGCGAACATAATTAATTCAACATCGGTCGGATTTCTTTTTAAGAGATTGAAATTTTCTTCTAAATAATCAATTTCATCTTCTGATAATGCTAAACCTAGGTCAGTATTAGCTTGAATAAGGGCTGTCTTGCCTTCAGTATATAAAGCAATTTCCTTAAATGGTTGATCAGGTAGCACCTGATATAAAGTCTCAATTTGGGAGATTGCATCGAATACAGATTCCGTCATACGGTCATGAGTCAACTTATACAGGGTCAGCAATTGATCTTGAGTTAACTCCTTACTTGACTCATAGGTATAGCAAATGCCTCTTTCTAATCGCAATAGGTCTAAGTGACATATTTTGGCAATATCTGTTGCTTTGCTAGCCCATGGTGAAATAGTTCCGAGTCGTGGGGTTACAAAAAATGATTTTTGTTTTTTGTTTTTAACAACTACGTCACTTGTAGGACAATTTAACAGTTCTTTTAATTGTTTGAAGGTTTCATCCGTTAATGCATCTTCAGTCCAAATAAAGAACTGAAATTGAGATTCGATGGATTTAATGGGTAATTGATTTTCTTTGAAAGAATCCAGTAGTTGAATTTTTCTAAAATCTGATAGAGCAATGGCTCCGAGTAAATGATGAAAGTTAGGCATACCGTAATTATACGAAATGCGCAAAGCAAACGGTTTAAATTATGACAGGTTGATCAGAAAGTTCATTAGGGGTAATGAGTTTTGATGGATAAAATTCCCTCAATATCTGGTCTATTTCATGAATACCTGCTAAAACACCCTCTTGAAATGCCCCATTTCTCAATTGTTTTTCAATTTTGCTACAGGTTGTTTGCCAAAATCCATCGCCCACAAGTTGATGAATTCCTCGATCTGCGATGATTTCAATGGCTTGATCAGCCATCAATAAATAAATTAAAACCCCATTGTTATGCTCAGTATCCCAAATCTTTTGCAATGAAAAAACCTCTATGGCCCGTTCTCTGGGGCTTTGGTGATGAAATAATGCATAAGGTGACAAACTAGTCTCAATCACTACTTGAATTTGACCAGAATGACCAATTTCACTTCGAGCGATAGCAGACTCGATTTGTTGGAGACTAAGCGTTGAGAAATACTTCTTGGTTTGCCTAGATGTCGCAAATAAATGTTTAAATAGTCGAGATACATTAAGCATTACCAACTCCCTGAAGATCCGCCACCGCCAAAACCGCCTCCACGACCTCCACCAAAACCACCCCCACTAAAACCACCTCGTCCACCGCTAAACCCACCTACCCCCCCAATACCATGCATACCTAGACCGCCGAGAAGGGTTGCGAAAAAACCAATCACAGCAGCTATCAAAGCGATACCAACTGTGCCCGTAATTAACCACGCCAAGATGCCAGTAATACCAGCAGTTAGAGTCCCACCTAGAATATTCCCTACTAATTTTTTCAAGATAGATCCTACGAAAATTGCAACCATGAAAGCAATCATTAAAACGCCTTCAAAGCCATCATTTTGATTAGCTACCTGTTGAGCTCTGACAGGGGGAGGTAAGGCCTCTCCATTAATAATTTGTATTGATTTATTAAGGCCGGCAATAATGCCCTCATAAAATAACCCTTGCTTCAAATAAGGGGTAATGATTTCACTGATGATTCTTTTAGTTGTTACATCCGTCAGAGCACCTTCCAAGCCATACCCTACCTCAAACCTTAGTTTTCGATCCTCTTTAGCAATGATTAATAACAGTCCATCATCAACTTTTTTCCGCCCCAACTTCCACTGGTCCACAACCCGAATAGAAAACTGTTCAATCTCCTCCGGTTGAGTTGTCGGAAGGATTAACACTGCGATTTGTGTACCCCTTGCTTTCTCATAGGCGTTTAATTGATTCTCTAATGTAATTTTTTGGTCAGCCGTTAAGGTATTGGTTAGATCAGTAACCAAACTTTTCAAAGTAGGAATCTCTACTAGCCCTTCATGTTGATGGGGCAAATCAGCAGGCTTACTTTGGCAAATAAAGGTCCCTAGAGCTAAACAAAGAATTAGCATCCATTTTGAAAAATAAGACGCTATGAATGAGTAATTCATTAATTAATTAATTATTTGTTTGAATTAAAGTCGACCGTTGGTGCTTTTGATATGGCAGCTTCATTTTCAACGGTGAAGTTCTCTTTCGGTTTATATCCAAACATCATTGCAGTCAAATTATTGGGAAAGGTTCTAACATTAACGTTGTACTCTTGAACTGCTTTGATATACCTATTTCTAGCAACTGTAATACGATTTTCCGTACCCTCAAGTTGAGCAGAAAGATCTCTAAAGGTAGCGTCCGACTTTAATTGAGGATAGTTTTCAGAAACCACCATCAAGCGTGACAAACTACCTTTTAATTCATTTTGAGCGGCCAAGAACTTTTTAAAGGCTTCAGGATCATTAACCAATTCAGAAGTAGCCTGTATCGTACCCACTTTAGCTCTTGCTTCGGTTACTTGAGTAAGGACATCTTTTTCTTGGTTAGCATAACCTTTTACGGTATTGACTAAATTAGGGATTAAGTCTGATCTTCTCTGGTATTGATTCAACACCTCAGACCAATTAGCTTTAATCTGCTCATCAGCAGTTTGGAAGCTATTGTAACCACAGCCGGTTAAGGTCAAAACCATCAAAATACTGATGAGGAAGGAAAATGATGTTTTAATAAATCGCATATTTAAATCCTTTTTAACTAGTAAATGAATATAGTAATTATTTAATCATCCAGAAACTGACAAAGAAAGTTTCACTCACTTAATGTACCACTATTGAGGCGAAAAATCCTATCGCATTGATTTGCCAAATTTAAATCATGAGTCACCAAAATAATGGTTGTCTTTAATTTTTGATTGAGTTGAAACAACAAATCTGTGACAACATTGCCGTTTTGAGCATCTAGGCTTCCCGTAGGCTCATCGACAAATAGTATTTCTGGATCATTGATAAATGCTCTAGCAAGAGCAACACGTTGTTGCTCTCCACCAGATAATGTATTGGGATAAGCACTCATGCGGTGACTCAGGCCAACTTTTTCCAATAAGAGCTTCGCTTTCAGCTCAAAACTTTCACTTAATTTCCCTGAGATCTCAATGGGTAATAAAACATTTTCGAATACACTTAATTCAGGAATTAATAAAAAATTTTGAAACAGAAATCCAACCCGGTTTTTTCTAAGATTTGCCCTCTCGTTTTCATTCAAGTCTGAAAGTAATTCGCCAAAGAGTTTCACCTCGCCCGTGTAATCCGAATCTAAACCCGCTAAAATACTCAATAAGGTGGTTTTACCAGAACCAGAGCTTCCTAAAAAAGCGATCTTCTCCCCTGGGAATATTTCTAAATTAATATCCTTGAGAATTTCGATTTTTCCAGTTCCCTGTTGGACTTCTTTGGCAAGATTTTTTGCTGAGATATAAGAGTCAATCATTTCTATTGTGTCATTAAATTATTGAGGTACTTGGGATGTTTCGAAGATTTTGTAGTTTGTTCATTGTATTGCTAAGTTTGATTATTTCATCTTCTATCACTTATGCCCAAGGAAATACTAAGGGTACTTCAGCTATTTTGGTTCTTGGTGATAGTATTTCAGCTGGTTATGGGGTGGTTAACGGCAAGGCATGGGTAGACCTTATTCAACAACAATTAATCGCCAAGCAATCGCCTTATTTCATGATTAATGCCAGCATTAGTGGTGACACAAGCTCAGGAGGAGTGTCTCGAATTCCAGCATTACTAGAGAAGCACCATCCCAAAATTGTCATCCTTGAATTAGGGGCAAATGACACCCTGAGGGGCTTTCAAATTGAACAGACCGAGTTAAATCTTCAAAAAATCATTAACCTCAACAAACAATATCTTGCTAAGACGATGCTAGTTGGTATGAAAATACCGAATAATTATGGTGAAAAATATACGCAAAAAATTGAGTTGATGTATCAACGTTTAGCGAGGGCCAATAACTTAGTATTTATCCCATTTCTGCTTGAAAAATTTGCCCTTAAAAGAGAGTTTTTTCAAGATGATGGGATCCACCCAACTACCCTCGCCCAACCATTGATTTCTCAAACTGTCGCAGAGAAATTATTTCCGATGCTGAATTAAAAAGAAGACTTCAAAAACTTCACTGTTGAACGATCTTTGATATTTTCTAAGTACGCAGCAATCTCGGCTTGATTAGTCAAAACACCGATTTGTTGATACTGCTGTAATAAAACGTTTGGATTTGACTTTTCACCAGGCCGAACTTGATTAATTTTGTAAATCGCAAATCCACTTCCAGGAATATTACTTGACACCACTTTAGGTAAAGCGTCTTCCTTCGCATTGAAAATTCTCTCAAATGGCTCACCAGCCAAATCGGCCGGACGATTTCTTGAAACCCAAATTGGTTTCGTGAATTCTTTAGAGTTAATTTTTTGGGTAGGATCGGTTTGTAATTTTGCGAAAACTTCCATTCCTGCTTTAATAGCGGCTTCTTCAGCCTTCTTGAGGGCAACAATTTTTTCAATATCTGCTTTTACCTTCTCAAAAGGCAGAGTTGCAGCTGGGTGATTTTGGACAACACGCGCGGCGACTAAGACACCAGGAGATACTTCAATGGCTTCAATGTTCTTACCTGATTTTAAAGAGTCTTCTTTGAAAATTGCTTGTAAAAGCTTTGCTTGATTTAATGGATGAGACTTAGGTAAGTTAGATAAACCCCGCGTAGTTAAATCAGCCTGAGATTCAATTTTTAATTTAAATGTATCCGCGGTAGGCTTTAAGCTATCGGCTTGTTCATAAACCATATTAGCGAACTGATCCGCTTTTTTAGCAAAGGTTGTTTCATCCTCACCTTGCTTACTAAAAGTAATATATTCAACATCAACTGATGGGGTTGATTGAAACTGAGCTGGGTTTGCTTGATAGTAATCAGAAATATCACTGTCTTGAACTTGAACCGTTTTTAGATAGTCATTCGAAGTAAAAAACATTGCTTGGACTTCCCTTTCGGTACTCATCGAAGTAATAATTCTGTCTGAAATTTTACTAGAGGAAATAACAACTCCATTACTACTTAAGGCATTTTGCAAGGAACCATTCATTATTTCACTACGTTTAATCGCTTCAAACTGCGATACAGTAAGTCCGTTATTTTCTAATAACTGGCGATATTTATCCGTATCAATTGAACCGTCGCTTTTCTTGAGTGCAACAATTTCTGGAAATTTTAATAATTCTTTTGCCAACATTTCAGAAGATACTTGCAAATTCAAATCTTTAATATCAAAAGCCAACAATTTTTGTTGAATCAACTGATTCAAGATGGCATTTTTAAATGCTGGAGTTTGGGCTAGGCTTTGATTAGAACCCAAACGACTCGATTGACTTTTAACTGCATTATCAAGTTCAAGTTGAGTAATCGTCAGGTCACCAATTTTGACAATATCGTTATTACTTGTCGAAAATCCTTTATAACTTTCAATTCCCAAAAAGACAAATGAAGGGAAAATTAAAACTAAAAGGATTGCTTGCAGAATTTTTTGGTGTTGACGAACGGAATCAAACATAGGGATTGGGTTAGTTATTGAAAAATGATAGGAGGATTTGGTGGGTGCTGACGGGATCGAACCGCCGACATTCTGCGTGTAAGGCAGACGCTCTACCATCTGAGCTAAGCACCCTTATCTATTGATTGTCAAAATTTTAATTATAAAGGAATGATGATACATGAACTACGTAAAACACCAAACTTTTAATTAAATTGAGACTGGAATAACTAAGAAAAATATTATAACCCAATCTCAATCAAAAAATCAATGCTTTATCACCCCTGTTTCATCTTTTACTACATTTGTTTCTTTCGTAATTGCAGCAACTTCCTCCGGAAGAGCCTCTGGCTTGCGTTCTAGGGCTTTCTCAAGAACTTTATCAATCCAACGAACAGGAATAATTTCAATAGCATTTTTAACGTTATCAGGGATTTCAGTCAAATCTTTTACATTCTCTTCTGGGATTAAGACCACTTTAATACCACCCCTATGAGCTGCAAGAAGTTTTTCTTTGAGACCACCAATCGGTAACACTTCGCCTCTTAGAGTGATCTCTCCAGTCATCGCCACATCGGCGCGCACTGGAATACCAGTAAGAATCGAAACTAATGCCGTGGTGATAGCAATACCAGCTGAAGGACCATCTTTTGGAGTTGCACCTTCAGGGAAATGGATATGGATATCCTTTTTCTCAAACAACTCTTCTTTAATCCCGAGTTCTCTTGATCGTGACCGAACAACTGAACGAGCGGCCTCAACAGATTCTTTCATTACATCACCAATTGAACCTGTTCGAGTGATTACACCTTTACCAGGCATGAGTGCTGCTTCGATAGTTAACAAATCACCACCAACCTCAGTCCAAGCTAAGCCAGTTACCTGACCTAATTGATTTTCTTTACTTGCAAGGCCATAGTCATATCGTTTTACTGATAAGAATTTTTCCAAATTATCTGAATTGACAATAACAGGGGCTAACTCTTTTTTCAATAAAAGCATTTTTACAACTTTACGACAAATCTTACTGATTTCTCGCTCAAGAGCACGAACACCAGCTTCACGTGTGTAGTAGCGAATGATATCTAAAATTGCAGATTCTTGAACCTCTATCTCTCCCTTACGCAAGCCATTATTTTTAATTTGCTTTTGTAAAAGATACTTCATAGCAATATGCGTTTTCTCGTCTTCCGTATAACCCGCTAGACGAATCACTTCCATACGATCAAGGAGAGGGACAGGAATATTGAGCGAGTTTGATGTCGCAACAAACATGACATCTGAGAGATCAAAATCAACCTCGACATAATGATCTTGGAACGTATGATTCTGTTCAGGATCTAAGACCTCTAACATGGCACTTGCTGGGTCACCACGAAAATCTGAGCCCATCTTATCAATTTCATCTAACAAGAATAAGGGATTTCTGACTCCAGCCTTAGTGAGGCTTGACAAAATCTTCCCTGGCATCGAACCAATATAAGTTCTACGATGACCGCGAATTTCAGATTCATCGCGAACACCACCTAAAGCCATCCGAATAAATTTGCGGTTAGTTGCTTTTGCAATTGATTGACCTAGGGATGTTTTACCAACACCTGGAGGACCAACTAAACATAAAATCGGTGCTTTCACTTTATCAACACGTTGTTGAACTGCTAGATACTCAAGAATTCTCTCTTTAACTTTATCTAACCCATAATGATCGTCGTTCAATACATTCTCAGCATTAACTAAATCATTATTGACTTTACTTTTCTTTTTCCAAGGCAAGTTAATTAAAGTGTCTAAATAATTGCGAACAACGGTTGCTTCCGCAGACATTGGGGACATTAACTTTAATTTTTTTAATTCTGATTCAGCTTTTTTTAGAGCTTCTTTTGGCATCTTCGCCGCAATGATATTTTTCTCTAACTCTTCGAGATCTGCACCCTCTTCACCATCGCCTAATTCTTTTTGGATTGCTTTGACTTGTTCATTTAGATAGTATTCGCGCTGACTTTTCTCCATCTGACGCTTTACACGACCACGAATACGCTTTTCAACTTGAAGAATATCGATTTCACTCTCAAGTTGACCTAATAGACTTTCGAGACGCTTAATTACATCACCCATTTCAAGCAATAACTGTTTTTGATCCAATTTAATTGGCAAATGAGCACAAATCGTATCGGCAAGTCTACTTGCATCATCAATACTACTTAATGATGCCAAAATTTCTTGTGGAATCTTTTTATTGAGTTTTACGTACTGATCAAATTGAGCTACGATCGCTCTTTTTAAAGCTTCCGTTTCTGATTGATCAACTACTTCAACTGAATGGGGTACAACTTCACAACTAAAGTAACCGAGAGCATCTTCAATTTGATTAATTTGAGCGCGTTGAGTACCTTCCACTAGAACTTTCACAGTTCCATCGGGTAGTTTTAGCATCTGCAAAATATTAGCGATGCAGCCTACTTCATAGAGATCTGCAACCGTGGGTTCGTCTTTTGAAGCAGTTTTTTGAGCAACCAATAGAATGCTTTTGCCAGATTCCATTGCAGCTTCAAGTGCTTTGATCGATTTAGGTCTGCCAACAAACAATGGCATTACCATATGAGGAAAAACCACCACATCTCTCAATGGTAGAAGTGGCAATTGAATTGGTTGAGTGGGTAATAACAAGTTGCCTGGCATTTAAATCTCCAAAAGTCGGAATTTTGTAAAAATATTGAACTTGCTTATAAGATAGGGTCTAAATTTGGGATTACAAGTCTAGAATACACTTTTTTATCAAAAGTTTAAAAATCAAAGTGCTATTTTGACACTTTCGCGTCTAAATTAGGTCTCAAGCCGCAGAACTAGCTGATTTATAAACAATCACTGGGTCTCCACCTTCAATGCAATTTAGATCTATGACAACCTTTTCAACATCTGTCTGAGATGGCAAATCGTACATGACATTCAGAAGAGTCGCCTCGACAATGGACCTCAATCCTCGAGCACCAGTATTTCTAATCATTGCTTTTTTAGCAATCGCGTGCAAGGCTTCATCTCTAAACTCTAAAGCCACCCCTTCGAGGCCAAATAAAGCTTGATATTGCTTGACGAGGGCATTTTTAGGTTCAGTTAGAATTTGAATTAAAGCATCTTCATCCAGTTGGGTAAGAGTCGCAGTAACTGGTAAACGACCAATTAACTCCGGAATCAAACCAAATTTAATCAGATCTTCTGGCTCTACATTCTTAATAAGCTCACCAAAATTTCTAATATCTTTACTTTGAACTTCAGCATTAAAACCTATACCAGTCTTAGTATTGCGTTGGTTAATGATTTTTTCAAGTCCATCAAAAGCACCACCACAAATAAACAAAATATTTGTAGTGTCAATTTGTAAGAACTCTTGATTTGGATGTTTTCTACCACCTTGGGGTGGAATAGAAGCCATGGTACCCTCAACAAGTTTCAAGAGAGCCTGTTGAACACCTTCACCAGAAACATCTCTTGTGATCGATGGATTTTCAGATTTACGAGAAATCTTGTCAATTTCATCTATGTAAACGATACCTTTTTGAGCTTTTTCGACATCATAACTACAAGCCTGCAATAGTTTTTGAATAATATTTTCAACGTCTTCACCTACATAACCAGCTTCTGTCAAAGTAGTTGCATCAGCCATCACAAAAGGCACATCGAGCATTCTTGCTAAAGATTGCGCCAGCAATGTCTTACCAGATCCTGTTGGGCCAATTAATAAAATATTACTTTTGGCTAACTCAACACCATTAATTAATGCTGATTTTTTTACAGGTGGAGCAGACTCCTTGGCATCCTTACTATCTTTCGACTCACTTTTTTGAGCGGAAGAACTCTGAACAGGCTTAAGGTTATTCAGTCTTTTGTAATGGTTGTAAACAGCAACTGCTAATGTTTTTTTGGCTTGATCTTGACCAATTACATATTGATCAAGATTTTGCCGAATTTCTTTTGGTGATGGTAGAGGCTGATTTTTAGAATCATCTTTTGAATCAGCGTTTGATTTACCACCCTCAGCAATGACTTCGTTACACAAAGCCACGCATTCATCGCAAATGAATACTGAGGGTCCCGCAATCATGCGAACAACTTCATCGTGGTTTTTACCACAAAATGAACAGATTAAATTGCTATTTGAGTTATCAGATTTGTTGCTCATTGATTCTTATCAATTACCTTGATGTAATTACCTTATCAATCAAACCATATTCTTTTGCTTGTTCAGCAGACATGAAATTATCTCTATCTGTGTCTTTAGCAATTGTTTCTATAGTCTGACCAGTTCTGTTTGCTAAAATGCCATTGAGTTGTTCTCTCAGATACAAAATTTCTCTTGCTTGAATCTCAATATCTGAGGCTTGACCTCTTGCTCCACCCAAAGGTTGATGAATCATGACCCTTGAGTTAGGTAATGCAAAACGCTTATCTTTCTCGCCAGCACATAGTAAAAAAGCACCCATACTAGCAGCCATTCCCATACAAAGGGTACTCACTTGGGGCTTAATAAAATTCATGGTGTCATATATTGCCAACCCAGCTGAAACTGATCCACCAGGAGAGTTAATATACAAGGAAATATCTTTGTCAGGATTTTCGCTTTCCAAGAACAACATTTGAGCAATCACCAAATTAGCAGTTTGATCATTGACTTCGCCAACCAAAAATATAACTCTTTCACGGAGTAAACGTGAATAAATATCATATGCACGCTCACCACGACCTGACGTTTCAATAACCATCGGCACAAGCCCTAAAGCCTGAGGGGATTGGTATAAATCTTGATAAGTATTTGAAGTCATTTTATTTTCCGAGTGAATATTATTGTATTAGTAATAACTTTAGCACTTTTACTTCAACTGGCTAAGTTCCTCAAAAGTAACTTGCTTGTCATTTACTTTGACTTTATCCATTACATATTTCACGACATTGTTTTCTAAAACTAATGACTCAATATCAGCTAAACGACTTGGATCACTGTAATACCAGCGCATTACTTCTTGTGGATCTTCATAACTTGCCGCTTGATCATCAATTTCAGACTTAATTTGCTCAGGAGTTGCTTTTAAGTCAAATTCTTTTACTAATTTATTAAGAATCAAGCCTAACTTCACTCTTTGTTGAGCCTGTGGTGTGAACATACCATCAGGAATCGGAGCATTTTTGGCGTTTGGCACACCTCTTTGCTCTAAATCTTTTCTTGCTTGTTCGATTAAACGCTCTTCCTCTTGAGATACTAAGAATTTAGGCAAATCAAATTCACAAGCATTTGCCATAACATCCATCGACTGATTTTTCAAAAGAGATTGTGTACGACGCGTAATTTCTCTTTGCAGATTTTGGCTGATCTCTTCACGAACTTTAGCAATCCCACCTTCAGTAACACCGAGGCTAAGAGCAAAATCATCATCTAAAGTTGGTAAATGCGGCCACTCAACTTTTTTCATCGTAATAGTAAATTCGGCAGTTTTTCCAGCAACTTCTTTACCATGATAATCAGCAGGGAAACTCAAAGGGAATACCTTGTCTTCACCAGCTTTTAAACCTAAAGAGGCTGTTTGAAATTCTGGCAACATTTGGCCTTGGCCCAATACAAAAGTGAAGTCATCTGCTTTACCGCCTGCAAACTCAACACCATCAATTTTTCCAACAAAATCAACAGTAACTTGGTCACCACTTTGTGCACTTACATCAGCTCCACCATCACCATGGTCACCAGTTTCACCCCTTGGATGATAGTGAACGCGTTGCTTCAGAAGCATCTGGAGTGTCTTATCAATTTCCGCATCATTAACATCGGTTGAATATTTAGTGATTTCTGCGTTTGAAATATCACCAATTACAACCTCTGGAAACACTTCGAAGAATGCATCAAATTGAATCTCTTGAGCAGAGATTTCGCTTTTTGGCTCTAATCTTGGCTGTCCAACCAACTCAATATTTTCTGCTTTGGCAAACTCAAAAAACTTCTCTGAAGCAAAGTCAAAAGAAAGTTCAAAATCTACTTGCATACCGTATTGCTGTTCAATCATTTTAGTCGGCACTTTGCCGGGTCTAAAACCAGCCATTTTCATATTTTTACCAAGCTGCCTTAATTTTGCTTCACGCTTTGGCAAAAGCTCTGTTTTGGAAAACTCTAAACTGATTTTGCGCTCAAGTGCGCCAAGATTTTCGATAGTTATGGACATAGTAAAAATAAATAAAAATAGCTAAAAAAAAGGAACTTAAACAAGACTGTTTAACTTCCTCACTAAACAATACATTCTGATATTACAAACTCTGCGGTACTTTTACAAAGTAATTTGACTATAAAACTAGTCTAAATTTGGTGCGAGGAGGGGGACTCGAACCCCCACACCATTTACGGCGTCAGGACCTAAACCTGGTGCGTCTACCAATTTCGCCATCCTCGCATCTTATTTCAATTAGGTAATCCAATATTTTAACTCAAACCGCTGAGATGACTCATTAATTGTGTTGAATGGCCATCAAAATGAGGATTTTTAGTTGGATTAGAGTCATTTAGAAACCCAAAATTAAGTTAATTTCTCAATTAAAACAATCGCTTGTGTTTCAATTGCTTTAGACTCGCCCAAGTATCCAAGATTTTCATTCGTTTTTGCCTTAAGATTAATTTGTTGAGTATTCACCTCTAGAAGTTCTGCAATTTTTAGAGTCATCCCTGGAAGATAAGACATTAATTTGGGTTTTTGACAAATAATCGTGGCATCAAGATTAACTAATGCGAAACCAAGTTTTAGCACTTTTGCATAGGCTAGCTTTAGAAGGACACCACTGTCGGCTCCTTTAAAACTTGGGTCAGAATCGGGAAAATGTTGACCAATATCTCCAAGGCCCGCTGCCCCTAGCAACGCATCGGTAATTGCATGCAGTAATGCATCAGCATCGGAATGCCCCAATAACCCTTTGTCATGAGGTACTAAAACGCCCCCTAAAATTAAGGGGCGTCCTTCAACCAATTGATGCACATCATAACCTTGACCAACCCTAAACGGACTTTTTATTAACAGGTTCTCCATATTTTTTAAATCCTCTGGATAGGTAACTTTAAAGTTCTGGAAATCTCCTTTGACTAATAAAACCGAATGACCACAGTGCTCCATCGCACTAGCTTCATCGGTAATGTCAAAAGATTTCTCAAGTGAAATTGCAATAGACTTATATAAGTCATTGATTTTAAACATCTGGGGAGTTTGAGCGGCCCACAAATTTGTACGATCAATAGTAGACTGAGATAGGCGCTTCTCCCCTGCTTGCATTGCCTTTTTTAGGGTATCTGCTAAAGGCAGCGCTAGAATGCCACCGGACTCGTTAGAAGTACGAACACTTTCAATTAAGTGTTGAACACTCTTTACCCGTATTCCTGGCCTAGCGGCATCATGAACCAAAATCCAATCATTGGCTTGAACTTGATCAGAATCGCCCTGCAAAATATATTCTAAAGTTTTAAGAACGGTCAAGGCTCTTGTTTTTCCACCTGTAATGCAAAGCTTTAACTTGGGATGCTTTGGAAAAATCTCCATGAGTTCGGGATTTTGAGCGATTGAATCAGATAAGCCTACCCAAACCGTTTTGATTTCTGGCATCTTTAAAAAAACCTCAAGACTATACAAAACAATTGCTTGTTGATGAATTTTTTGAAATTGTTTTGGGATTTCTCCACCAATCCTTGTACCTGTGCCCGCGCAAGGAATTAGAACATGACAGTTTGCATTCATAAAGTTTTAAAAATTATTATCATTGCATTCATCTTAAAGCAAGTCCAATCCTTATAATGTTTCAAATGTCAAAAATTACTAGTTCACCCTCTTCTCAAAAGCAAATCGTACAACTTGTAAACGACTTTCCGGAACCAAAAGCTGGAAATAAGTTCACTTGGGCAGATCTGATTGGTTCTTCAGATGCTGGAGTTATTGCTCAACAAGCTAAATTACATCAAGCTCTTTATTCGGTCATGATGGTCATCTGCAGTGACTCAGCGAATGCCCAAAGGTTAGCTTTAGAAATTCCACTTTTTGACCCTTCCCTAAAAGTAAGTGTATTGCCCGATTGGGAAATCTTGCCTTATGATCAATTTTCTCCGCACCATGACCTCATTTCTGAACGATTAAAAACCTTACATGAACTGAGTTTAGGGCAATTAGATATTGTGATTCTGCCGCTTTCGGCTGCAATCCAGAAAATATCTCCTCCACAGTTTTTGGCTGCTAATACCTTTTTCTTTAAACAAGGCGAAGTGGTTGATGAACAATCACTTCATCATCAGCTCCAACAAGGTGGTTATGATCCCGTTTCTGCAGTTGTGCGGCCCGGAGAATATAGTCTTCGTGGTGGATTGATTGACCTGTTCCCTATGGGTGAACCTCTCCCATTTCGCATTGACTTGTTTGGTGATGAAATCGACCAAATTAAAGTGTTTGACCCTGATACACAACGCAGTCTATTTCCCGTCAAAGAAATCAAGTTATTACCGGGTCATGAGTTTCCTTTCACAGAAAATGCCAGAAAAGAATTCAGGGGTAAATGGCGAGAGGTGTTCGAGGGAAACCCCGCTAAATGCCCCCTATACAAGGATGTTGGTTTAGGCATCCCTGGTGCCGGCATCGAAGCTTATTTACCCTTGTTCTTCGATTCATTGGCAACCATTTTCGATTACTTGCCACTATCAAATCAACCAGCGTGGATATGGACGCATGGAAACTTACAGGAATCAATTAATGATTTTTGGAAAAGCGTCAAAGAACGTTACCAATTTCTATCCCACGATACTGAGCATCCGTTATTACCGCCTGAGGAGTTGTATTTAAAAGAAGACTCATTTTTTGGATTAATGAAACCTTTTTCTAGAGTTTCTTTAGAGCCAAAAACATTTGTAAATGAAGACTTAATTTTCAAATCTCCCCCCAATGTATCCGTGGTTCGAAAAGATAAAGATCCAGTTTTAGCATTAAGAAATTTTTTAGAGCAAACCAAAGAAAGAGTCTTAATTTGTGCCGATAGTGCTGGTAGACGTGAGTCCATTAAACAACTTTTAGAAGATTCGGAATTTTCAGGTAGTCATGCCAAAATTTCATTTTGTTTCCCACCATCTATTCAAGAGTTTTTACTCGGTGATGATCAACTGGGAATGGTCGTTGCACCACTAACCGATGGTTTCTACTCAGGACTAGGCAAGGTATATTTTTTAACTGAATCAGAAATTTTTTCAAACTCAGTTGAACAAAGAACAGCAAGAAAATCTGGTAAAAAAGATCAGGTCACCAATATTGAAGGGATGGTGAGAGATCTTGCAGAGTTGCAAGTTGGTGACCCTGTGGTTCATTCCGAGCATGGTATTGGGCGTTATAAGGGCCTCATCATGCTAGAGGTAGATGGTATCGAAGATGAATTTTTATTTCTTGAATACGCCAATAGCGCTTCTCTATATGTTCCCGTTCAGCAATTACATCTAATTTCTAGATATTCCGGTTCAGATCCAGAAACTGCCCCCCTCCATAACTTAGGCTCTGGCCAATGGGAAAAAGCAAAACGTAAAGCAGCCCAACAAATTCGTGATACTGCGGCAGAACTTTTAAATATTTACGCAAAACGCGCTCTTCGAAAAGGTCATGCATTTGAATACTCAAGTCACGACTATGAAGCATTTGCCGAAAGCTTTGGCTTTGATGAAACTCCCGATCAGACCTCAGCAATTAAGGCCGTTATTGAAGATATGACCAGCGGTAAGCCAATGGATCGATTGATCTGTGGAGATGTTGGTTTTGGTAAAACAGAGGTGGCATTAAGAGCGAGTTTTGTAGCGGTCATGGGTGGCAAACAAGTAGCAGTTTTAGCACCAACAACTTTGTTGTCGGAACAGCATGCCAGCACCTGGAAAGATCGTTTTGCCGATTGGCCTGTCAAAATCGTTGAGGTGTCTCGTTTTAAATCAGGCAAAGAGATTTCAAGCGCACTAAAAGCACTTGAAAGTGGCGATGCGGATATTATTATTGGTACGCATAAACTACTTTCTCCAGACATTAAATTTAATCGATTAGGCCTCGTCATTATTGATGAAGAGCATCGCTTTGGCGTTAGACAAAAGGATGCATTTAAGGCTCTTCGCGCCGAAGTAGATGTGTTAACCTTAACTGCCACACCGATTCCAAGAACCTTAGGCATGGCACTCGAGGGCCTCAGAGAATTATCCGTAATTGCCACTGCGCCACAAAAACGCTTAGCGATTAAAACTTTTGTCCGGCGTGAAAGTGACGGCGTGATCCGTGAAGCAATTCTTAGAGAGATTAAACGTGGTGGTCAGGTTTATTTTTTACATAATGAAGTTGAAACCATTCAGAACCGTCGTTTCGCACTCGAGGAATTAGTGCCGGAAGCGCGTATTGCTGTCGCTCATGGACAAATGAATGAGCGTGAATTAGAACAAGTAATGCATGACTTCGTAGCGAAACGATGTAATGTTCTACTTTGTACGACAATTATCGAAACGGGTATTGATGTGCCCACGGCCAATACAATCATCATGCATCGAGCGGATCGATTTGGTCTGGCTCAATTACATCAACTACGTGGTCGGGTTGGTAGGTCACATCATCAAGCTTATGCCTATTTACTTGTTCCTGATCCAGAAGCCCTTTCCAAGCAGGCCAAATTGAGACTTGATGCTATCCAATCAATGGAAGAGTTAGGATCAGGATTCTATCTTGCAATGCACGATTTAGAGATTCGAGGAGCTGGAGAAGTTTTAGGCGATAAGCAATCAGGCGATATCCATGAAATTGGCTTCCAACTTTATACGGAAATGTTAAATAAAGCTGTTTCCGAACTCAAAAAAGGCAAAGAACCAGATTTATTAAGCCCGATGCATGCCATTACTGACATTAATCTAGGCTGTCCTGCCCTACTGCCAAATGATTATTGCCCAGATGTTCATGAGCGACTTTCATTATATAAACGCTTATCCAGTGCCCAAGACATTGAACAAGTTGAAGATTTAAAAATGGAAATTATTGATCGTTTTGGTGATTTGCCTAATCAATCCGTGACCTTATTAGAAAATCATCGTTTAAGGATTCAGATGGAAAGCCTAGGTATCTGTAAAATTGAAGCAAGCGTTGAAATGCTAAAGATTCAATTTATTCCAAATCCTCCAATTGACTCTTTAAAAATCATCAAACTGATTCAAACAGATAAAAAAGTCCAATTATTTGGTAAAGATCGGTTGAAGATACTTCCAGCCAATTCACACGGCTTTAACGAACTGACGCAACGTATTGAAGCAATTAAACGTTTTATTGCAACTATTAAAAATTGATTACTATGAAAATTATCTTTTTACATCAGCATCAAATACCAAAGAGTTTCTTGAGTGAGTTTGCAGACAGACACCCAATTTTAGAAAGTCGTGAGTATTCTCAGAAGGCGGTTGAAATTACCATCAGCAAGCACCTTTCTATTGAAGATAAAGAACATTTACGTAACCATGCAGCTTTACATGCCTGCGATATTATTTTTCCTAAACCCCACTTTGATTTTAAAGAAGTCAAAATGATTGCTTTTGATATGGACTCTACTCTAATCAATATTGAATGCATCGACGAAATTGCCCGAGCCGTTGGCAAAATGGAACAGGTTTCGGCTATTACGGAAGCTGCAATGCGTGGCGAAATCAAAGAGTTTGCAACTAGCTTGAGAGATCGTGTTGCGCTCTTAGCTGGTACTCCAGAGGGCGTATTAGAGGACGTTTATCAACAACGTTTACGTTTAAATCCTGGGGCAGCAGAACTTGTTGGGGGTGTCAAACAAATAGGTTGGCATACCGTTTTAGTATCAGGTGGATTTACCTACTTTGCAAATCGTTTAAAAACACAGTTAGGGATGGACTTTGCTCAATCGAACACTCTTGAAATAGAAAAGGGCTTTCTTACTGGCAATGTAGTTGGTCATATTGTAGATGGTCAAGCCAAAGCACAAATAGTCGCTAATCAAGCTCTTGAGCAAGGTATTCGCCCTGATCAAGTCATTGTAATGGGAGATGGGTCAAACGATTTGGCCATGATGGCGAACGCTGGTCTATCCATTGGCTTTAGAGCAAAGCCAATTGTCAAAGAAAAAGCCGACGGAGCTTTCGATCACGTCGGCCTTGATGCGATTTTAGATTTGCTACACTAAAACCGGACCCGATTAGAGGCGTTCAAAGATTACCGCTATACCTTGTCCACCACCAATGCACATCGTCGCTAGTGCATAACGGCCATTGGAGCGATGAAGTTCATAAATTGCTTTGGTTGCAATTACTGCACCTGATGCACCAATCGGATGACCGATGGCAACAGCTCCACCATTGATATTGGTTTTTGACAAATCAAGTCCTAAACCTTTTGCCACAGCTAATGATTGCACCGCAAAAGCCTCGTTTGATTCAACCACATCAATTTGATCAATGGTTAATCCTGCCCGACTGAGGGCTAACTTGGAAGCCGGAATTGGCCCCTCACCCATTACATCATTAGGCACTCCAGCCACAGCATAAGATACGATTCTTGCAAGCGGTTTTTGACCTGCTTTAGCAGCAGCATCTGCGGAGGCCAATACAAAGAATGAAGCACCATCGTTGATAGAAGAAGCATTACCAGCTGTCACTGTGCCATTTTCTTTTAAGAAAACCGGCTTCAATTTCGATAAAGATTCAAAAGTTGTTTCAACCTTAACGCCCTCATCACTTTCAAAGACAATATCACCCTTACGCGTTTTAATCGTAATCGGTACAATTTGAGACTTAAAACGGCCTTCTGCCTGAGCTGCAGCGGCTTTACGATGTGATTCAGCAGCAAACGCATCTTGTTCTTCACGCGTAATACCCCATTTTTTTGCTAAGTTTTCAGCAGTAATACCCATATGGCCTACGCCAAATGGATCAGTCAAAGCAGAAACCATTAAATCAATCATTTTTGTATCACCCATACGAGCACCAGAACGCATCGCAGGGGAGCCATAGAGACCGCGAGACATCACCTCAACTCCACCACCGATTGCATAGTCGCAATCACCAAGCATAATTTGCTGAGCTGAAGTAACAATTCCTTGCAGACCAGAACTACATAAACGATTCACTGCCATCGAAACAGATTGCATGGACAAACCAGCTTGAATTGATGCTACACGGGCCACATAGGGATAACGATTTTCTGTAGGAATACAATTTCCGACAGTTACATAATTAATAAGTGATGGATCTACATTGGAACGAATGACTGCTTCCTTCATTACCATACCACCAAGTTCTGCAGGTTCAATGCTACTCAAAGAGCCATTAAAAGAACCTACTGCAGATCGAACTGCACTTAAAACAACCACATCTTGTGTCATAAATCCCCCATATAAATATCAATTAATTAAAAATATCACTACTAAAATTTTTATACCGTTTTAAGAGACATTGGCCAATAAATCATGTCCACTAACATCAGAAATAACGACCTTAGTGAACTCTCCAGCACGAAATTTTTTTGAAATCTTTTGTGCTGGAGCAACGAAAATGACTCCATCAATTTCAGGCGCATCCGCGTAGGACCTTGCCACACCGCCCTGAGCATTTTGACTATCGACGAGTACCCGAGTTTTTTGACCGACCCGTTGCTGTAACTTATCAACCGATACTCTTTCCGCAACCGCCATAAATCGTTGCTGACGATCTTCTCTAATTGCTTGCTCGAGTGCCCCATCTAATTGATTAGCTGTCGCACCCTCTACTGGCGAATAAGCAAAACAGCCGACTCGATCTAATTGAGCAGTTTGAATAAACTCTAATAAATAATTAAACTCTTCTTCAGTTTCACCTGGGAAACCAGCAATAAAAGTGCTTCGAATGACAAGTTCAGGACAACTTGCGCGCCATTTTTCAATGCGTTGTAACGCCTTCTCGCCACCTGCTGGGCGTTTCATTCTTTTTAAAGTGTCGGGATGGGCATGTTGTAGGGGAATATCTAAATACGGCAAAAGACCATTTCCATACTCAAAAAAATCACTCATTAAAGGCACAATCTCGTCCACAGATGGATAAGGGTAAACATAATGCAGGCGAACCCAAGCATCATATTGTCTTGCTAAAACCTTCAACTCTGATGCCAACTCAAATAATCTAGTTTTTAAAGGTCTGCCATTCCAAAAGCCTGTTCGATATTGAATATCGACACCATATGCACTCGTGTCCTGTGAAACCACTAGTAACTCTTTTACACCAGACTGAAATAATTTTTCTGCCTCTTTCAGAACATCATCGATAGGCCTAGAAACTAGGCCCCCACGCATCTGTGGAATGATGCAAAAGGAGCAAGAATGATTACAGCCTTCTGAAATTTTCAAGTAGGCATAGTGTTTTGGCGTTAACTTGATTCCAATTGGTGGGACTAAATCTACGAATGGATCATGTGGTTTGGGCAAATTGATATGCACCGCATCTAGCACCTCATTGGTTGCATGGGGACCAGTAACAGCTAATACTTTAGGGTGATGTTTGAGAACCAAATTTTCACCATCTAACTCGCTTTTAGCACCTAGGCAACCTGTAACAATTACCTTACCATTTTCAGACAAAGCTTCGCCGATGGCGTCTAAACTTTCTTTAACAGCAGAATCTATAAAACCGCAGGTATTAACAATCACTAACTCTGCATCTTCATAGTTCTTGGCAATTTCATAACCCTCAGCACTAAGACGAGTCAAGATTGACTCCGAGTCAACTAGAGCCTTGGGACAACCAAGCGAAACAAAACCAACTTTAGACAAGGTATTCCTTTATGAAAAAATAACAATGCTCCATTTTAGTTTCATTTTTTAAATGGGAACGAATTTATCACACCATTTGACTGAGATTGAATTTGCTCGAGGATCTTGGACCCGGTTTCAAACAAGAAACTCATTGGGTGAGTAAACTCAACTGCATTTTGCTTATTTACAAAACTTACCCAAGTTTCAGGGCTCACTAAGCCACCAATTTTCTGACAATGAGCGACATATTGATTTTGTAACTCAATAAATTGACTCAGATTTTGCTCTAAAAAAGGAGCCATCATCCCTTGCAAAGAATTACCATAAAACCGAATCATTTTTAATAAACTTTGTTTAGAAAAAATAGGTTGCCCCCCCGCTTCTTCTTCCAGAATAATTTGCATCAAGATGCTTCTTGTTAAATCATCCCCCGTTTTAGCATCTACCACATGAAAAGGTATATTCGACATGACTAGACCCTTGATATCAAACAAAGTCACATAGGTGCTGTGTAAAGTGTCATAAAGGCGTCGATTAGGATATTTTTTAATAATTCTTGACTTATCGGGGGTCGAATTGGGCTGTGCACTCTCCTCTTTGGCAATTTTAGAAGGTTCAAGCGGATCAATTGTCGAAGGTGCAACCGTTTTGACAGACTTTTTTAAACGAGTAGAAACTGGCTTAGTGGTTTTTTTAACGACCGACGCCTGGGCTGAAGTGTTTGTAGAACTTGTAGGTGTTTTTTTTGTGGTTGCCATAATTAATCAGTAAGGAACACGCAAAGTGCGTATTCCTTACTATCATAGTAGATATTACTGAGAATGCTTCAAAATCAATCTACTAATTAGTATTGATTGACTCATGTTCCCACCTACTGGTGGGGTTACCCCATGTGCAAGCCACCATTTAAGGAGAAGTCTGCACCAGTTGAGAAGCCAGATTCATCTGAAGCTAACCAAGCGACAATAGATGCAATTTCACTTGGCGTTCCTAAACGCTTTACAGGAATCGTCTCAACGATTTTGTTAAGCACATCTTCCCGGATTGCTTTCACCATATCGGTACCAATGTAGCCAGGTGAAACTGTATTAATGGTTACCCCCTTGGTTGCAACTTCTTGTGCAAGAGCCATTGTAAAACCTCTTAAACCAGCTTTTGCAGTTGAGTAGTTAGTTTGACCAAATTGACCTTTTTGACCATTTACAGAGGAAATATTAATCACGCGCCCCCAACCTTTTTCCACCATACCGTCAATTACTTGTTTGGTAACATTAAATAAAGAGTTTAGATTCGTATCAATTACCGCCCGCCAATCTTCCGGTGTCATTTTTCTAAACACAGTATCTCTGGTAATACCAGCGTTATTAACCAACACATCAACTTGTCCAATTTCAGCCTTTACTTTATTAAAGGCTTGAACGGTACTATTCCAATCACTCACATTACCTTCTGAGGCATGGAAATCAAAACCTAAGGCTTTTTGCTCGGCCAACCAACGGTCTTTTCTAGGGGAGTTAGGCCCACAACCGGCGACAACCGTAAAACCATCTTGATGCAATCTTTGACAGATCGAAGTACCAATTCCACCCATACCACCAGTTACATAGGCTATTTTCTTTGACATTTTATTTCTCCCGTTTTAAATTGAAATATTGCGCAGTTACTTACTCTGTGATTTGATATTAGTTAATTTTGCTTACTTTTTCTTTTACATATGCACCGGGGGCAGCCTCTATCACCTTAAATTTCGTAGTACCTAATTTTGAAGGTGCTTTAATTTGTTTGCCACTTTGACTGCTTAACCAATCTCTGAAGTCGCCCCACCAACTTCCTTCAATAAATTTTGCTCCTTTTAACCATGTGTCAGGATTTTTCGTTCGAACTTGATTCGTCCAGTAATTTCTTTTATTTTTCTTCAGCGGATTTATTACGCCAGCGATATGTCCAGACGCACCAAGAACAAATTTCGATTTACCTTTGAGGATTTGTGTACTAGTAAATGCTGATTTCCAAGGAACGATATGATCCTCCTTAGATGCAAAAATATAAACGGGACAATTAATTTTGCTCAAATCCACGGGTTGATTACAAATCGTAAGCTTGTTGGGATCTTTCAACTCGTTATTAAGATACATATGCCTCAAGTACCAAGAAAACATGGGGCCTGGCAAATTAGTTGAGTCACTATTCCAAAAAAGCAAATCAAATGATGGCGGTGTTTTTCCTAATAGATAATTGCTCACTACATAATTCCAAACCAGCTCGTTCGGCCGAAGAAATGAGAAGGTATTGGCCAACTCAACGCCACTTAAAAGTCCAAAGTTCCCCGTTTTGCCACCAATCGTATTTTCTCTCATATCGACCATCGTCTCATCGATAAAGACATCAAGAACACCAGTATCAGAAAAGTCTAAGAAAGAGGTCAATAAAATTAAACTAGCGGCGGGATGTATATTTTGATTTGCTAGAACAGCCAAAGCACTTGCTAAAAGAGTGCCCCCAACACAAAATCCCAGCACATTAATTTGAGGAACTTTTGAAATTTCAATACACGTTTGAATCGCTTTGATCACACCAGATGCCACATAATCATCCCAAGTTATCTGCGTCATCGATTCATCAGCATTTTTCCAAGAAATCATATAAACCGTAAAACCCTCTTCGACTAAAAAACGAACCATCGAAGACTCAGGTTTTAAATCTAGAATGTAAAACTTATTAATACATGGTGGAACCATCAGTAATGGTTTTTCATAAACGGTTTCTGTTAACGGCTTATATTGAATTAACTGAAATAGTTCATTTTGAAACACCACACTACCTTCCGTTATGGCTAAATTAACGCCAACTTCAAAAGTGTCACTTGTCGTTTGGGAAATTTTTCCTTCACGCATATCTGCGAGCAAGTGCATTAAGCCATTAGTGAGAGATTGACCTCTAGAACTAATCAATTCATTAATAGCTTCAGGATTGGTTGCTAAAAAATTACTAGGGGCAAGTGTTGAAGTTAATTGCTCTGTAGCAAAGACAATTTTATTTTTAACTTTAGGCTCAGCCTCAACTGCGTTCGCCAAGGATTTGAGGTGTTGGGCATTGACCAAATAGGTTTGATAAATGATTTCAGACCAACCTTCATTCCAAATATTCGATTTAAAGCGATTATCAACCTCAATATCAGGTTTTTTGCCACTCCAAACCAGCATCATGTCAGATAGATACTTCTTCTCAATTTCAGCTAAAAGATCTGGGGGTATCATTGCCATATCAGCAGGCGCAAGCCGAGGTATCGACCAATTTTGGGGCAAACCAAATCCTGAATTTGACAAAATATTCTCCATATTAATTCCTTTACCCTACCAATTTATGCTTAAAAATTAGATGTGTCATGGGGTAATACCCTTAACCATCCAAAAAACATCAAATCATTACTCAAACCAAATACAGCTAGCAAATCGTCCCGTGATTTTGTCTCTTCTATAAGAGTAAAAATGTTCAGAATTATTATAAGAACATTGTTTTTCAGTATGAACTTGATGGACACCTAATTGGTTCAAAGTTTCCGTAGCAAGCCCAAAAAGATCCGCAAAATATTTATTAGGTTCATCATTTGGAGTAAAACAATGATTAATTGACTGAACGCTTAATAACTTTTTTTGTATAAAACAATCTTTTACTTCCATACCTACTTCGAAGTTTTTTTGACTAATTGAGGGCCCAATATATGCATGGATACCTCCAATAAAACGTTCCTTGGATTTTGGTTTAATCAATTGCACCATCGCCGCAATCGTATGCTGAATGATGCCATTGGCCAACCCTCGCCAACCTGCATGGCAAGCCGCCACCACCTCTCCTTGGTCATCACAGAGTAATATCGGCAAGCAGTCTGCCGTTAAGATGGCTAAATAATGGGAATCCAAACTGCTAACAACACCATCAGCTGTTGGTGTTGGATCTCCATTTTTCCAGGGTTGGATAAGAGATACAACTTCAGTGCTGTGGATTTGATTTAAAAAGAATGGATACTTACCAATTTGCTGACTAAGTAACTGGCGGTTCGCCCTTACTGAGGAGAGATCATCGTCTACATGTTCGGCTAAGTTCCAACTGCTATAAGGAGGCTTACTGTAACCACCAAGCTTGGTTGTGACTAATACCTTGACATGCTTAGGCCCACTCCACTTGGGAATGTGAACGATAGATTGTTCAAGGCCCGACTCTAAATTTAATTGAGAAGATGTTGCCATGCTCGCTCCTGAAATCCCAAATCAGCCATCAACTTCAAAAATGCAATTGGTGGTGAACGTGACCAAATTTTTTCTTCCTCACTATCAGGATGGATCAAGCCTAACTGTGTGGCATGTAACATCTGACCTGGAATAGTGACGGCCTCGTCACCGTAAAAATTATCCATTAATAATTTTTGAATCTGTAAAGGTGCTTTCACATGGTAAACAGGGTCATTTAATAAAGGGTAACCAAGATGCTGGAGATGAACCCTAATTTGATGCGTTCTACCCGTTTGTAATTTACATTCGATCAAGCTGATACTTCGACTATCGAAAGGTACTGTCTGTAGAACAGTAAATGATGTAATCGCTTCTTTTGCACTTGGACCCTGTGTTACTGCCATTTTCAATCGGTCACGTGGATCACGACCTATTGGCGCATTGATCGTTTTATTAAGCGGAGGCGTGCCCCAAACTAGTGCTAAATACCTTCTTGAAACCGTTCTAGATTGTAATTGTCGGACTAAATGCGTTTGTGCAATCAGACTTTTTGCGACGACAAGTAATCCAGAAGTATCTTTATCTAAGCGATGGACAATGCCAGCTCTAGGAACTTGGGAACACTCTGGAAAGTGATAAAGTAAGGCGTTTAAAAGAGTTCCACTCCAATTTCCGGCTGCTGGATGAACGACCAATCCAGCAGGTTTATTAATTAAAGCAATCGAAGAATCTGAATATACAATCTCAAGTGGAATATTTTCGGGATTGAAGGCTTTATTTTGAGGATCCTCAGGTATTGTGACAAAAAGGGTCTGTTCACCAGTAATTTGATCTTTAATTTGCGCAAATTTGCCACTTTCATACCTTACTAAATTTGCGTCTATCCAGGTTTGAATTTTACTTCGAGAATACTGGGAAATACACGCGGCAAGAGACTTATCGAGCCTTTCCCCCCGAAAATGTGAAGGAATGATGACAGTTAATTCAGCACTTGTCGGGATTTCTTCCGTTAACTCAACTTCATCGATATAATCTTCATTAGACATAAATTTTTGTCGTACTTCGCAACCCAGTTTATTAAAAAAGAGAACTAATTTGTCTTCTACATCTTTCAGTTTAAATCGCCTTGTAAGATTTACTTTGTTTTTTATTTTTTCCTGCGGCGTTTCTCAATTTTTGACTTCTTGTGCAAATTCTAATAATGATGTTACCGCTAGTTGGTCACAACAAAAATTAATGGAAGAGGCAAAGCAAGCTTTAACTGATAAAGACTATGCAAATTGTGCCAAATATAATGAAAAACTGGAGTCCAGATATCCATTTGGACCTGCTGCAGAACAGGCTCAACTGAATATTGCCTACTGCCACTGGAAGAAAAATGACATTGAACTGGCTTTGTTATCGATTAACCGCTTTATTCAATTACACCCTGGTCATCCCGAGATTGATTACGCCTACTACTTGAAGGGCTTAATTACTTTTAATGATAATTTAGGATTCTTCGCTTCATTCTCAGGACAAGACTTAAGTGAAAGAGACCCGAAAGCTTCAAAAGATGCATTCGAGGCTTTTAAAACCCTTTCAACTCGTTATCCTAATAGTAAATATACCCCTGATGCGCTTGATAGAATGCGTTATATCGTCAATTCGTTGGCAGAAAGTGATGTCAATGCTGCTCGTTTTTACTTTCGCAGAGGTGCTTACATCGCATCAATCAATCGCGCACAAAATGCGATCAAGGAATACGACAGAGCACCAGCTATTGAAGAAGCTCTATATTTAATGGTTAAATCTTATGATGCCCTTGGCATGAAAGATCTCAGTGCAGATACCATGCGCGTTTTTACTACAAACTTCCCCCAAAGCGATATTTTTCAAACTGGTAAAAGAATCTCGATTACGGCCAGAGAAGCCTCTTGGTGGCAAATTTGGAATACCCAAAAGTAATTTAACTACTGTGGTGATGACCTGATGGCTCATCACCTTCATTACAAAATGACTCAATTCTGAGCTAAATCACTTTCAAGGGTACTCGCTGGGTTACTGCGCACATTAACTCATATCCGACTGTGTCACTATACATTGCGACATCATCGATTGGTACATTGTTACCCCAAAGTTCGACTTTGGTACCAATATTAGCTTGTGGAACACTACTTAAATCAATGGTAATCATATCCATTGATACCCGACCAATTAAAGGAACTCTTACACCGCCTAAGTTAGCAATTTCGTCATTAGAGAATTGAACCCAAACAGGCGTTCCCTCCTTCGCATGACGAGGATAGCCATCCGCATAACCGCAAGCAACAATACCTACACGAGTATTTCTTTTTGCGACAAATTGTGATCCATACCCAACACTATCACCACTACCAATTTCCTGAATCGAAATTATTTCAGAAGATAAGGTCATTCCGGGCTTAAACTTTAAATGGGCAATATCGTGGTATTTCCCTGTTGGAGAGGCACCATACAAAAGAATGCCGGGTCTCACCCAATCCGCATGGACATCCGGATAATTTAAAATCGCCGAAGAATTTGCTGCGGAACGATATCCCTCCATCCATTGAGTGGTATGTTCAAAAATTTCCCATTGATCAGCGACTGTTGGCGCTATTTTTTCATCATCGGCATTAGCGAAGTGAGTCAAGTGATGGACTTTGTAACCTGAATGAAGAAGATGGTTGTATGCCAGTCCATATTCTCCTGATTTAAATCCCAAACGATTCATACCGGAGTTCAATTTCAGCCAAATCTCTACCTTCGATTTAAATTGTTCAGCCTCGCTTAGAGATAAAGAAGAGACATATTGTTCAATCCACTCTAATTGTAAAAAATGATGGACCACAATGTTGGACTCTGTCTGATGAACTTGTTTTAATTCCTCTTCAGAAAAAATCCCTTCCAATAATAAAATTCTTTTATGCCACCCCATCTCACGTAGCTCAAGTACCTGTTGAAGGTCTAATAAGGCAAGACCATCCGCTTCGGCAAAGCCTATGAAGGCTGCCCTCAGAGAATGTCCATAGGCATTTGCTTTGACGACTGCCCATACAAATCGTTGATTCGATAGATTCTTTACCTGAATCAAGTTATCTTTTAAATTCTGTGTAACAATCGTAGCTAGTATTGGTCTGTTCATCAACTTCCGTTTATCATAGAAAAATTAGTAATTACTCATATTGTACGAATGAAACCTGGATTTTACGCAATTATGTCAGCACAGTTCTTTTCTTCACTGGCTGACAACGCTCTCCTTATCGCGGCTATAGCCCTTCTCTTGCAATTAGATTCGCCGGCTTGGATGACACCGCTCTTAAAACTGTTCTTTGTACTATCTTATGTAGTCCTTGCTGCATTCGTTGGAGCCTTTGCAGACTCCAGGCCTAAGGGTAAAGTGATGTTAATGACCAACGCGATTAAGTTAATTGGCTGCCTGGTCATGCTGTTTGGCTTTCACCCTCTTGCCGCATATGCAATTGTAGGCTTTGGTGCTGCAGCTTACTCCCCTGCCAAATACGGTATATTAACCGAGTTACTGCCCCCTGAAAAGTTAGTTGCTGCGAATGGTTGGATTGAAGGCTTAACGGTTGGATCAATTATTTTGGGAACAGTACTTGGGGGTATTTTAATTAATCCTTCAGTTGCTGCCACTTTATTATCAATTGATTTACCTGTATTTGACTCACACATAGACACTCCTCCAGAAGCGGCTATCGCCATTATTATGGTGTTGTATTTTATTGCAGCCTTAATCAATTTAAAGATTCCTGATACGGGAGTCGTCTACGAAAACATCAATAAAAACCCAATTAAATTAGTTCAAAATTTCGCTCATTGTTTTAAGGTTTTATGGAGCGATCGGCTCGGACAAATCTCCTTAGCGGTGACGACTCTATTTTGGGGGATTGGAGCTACCCTTCAATTTATTATTCTGAAATGGGCGGAGAGTGCTCTGCAAATGGATTTGTCAAGAAGCGCTATCTTACAAGCGGTCGTTGCCCTAGGTGTTGCGGGTGGTGCAATCTGGGCTGCAGCAAGAGTACCGCTAAAGAACTCCCTAGTTGTCCTGAAGTATGGGGTAATTATGGGCTTTTTTGTCATCACACTAGCAGGCTTTCAACAGCATCAATTTGGTGATTATGTCATTCATTTTGGATTTATTCATGTACCAGCTCACTTGTTATTTATATACATCTTCCTGTTTATTATTGGCTGGATGTCTGGCTACTTTGTTGTGCCGATGAATGCGCTATTACAACATCGAGGCCATGTGTTGTTATCCGCTGGACATTCAATTGCGGTGCAAAATTTAAATGAAAATTTATCCGTATTGGTGATGCTGGGAATTTACTCTTTACTTATCTCTTTAAATGTACCAGTACAAGTGGTCATCTTATGCTTTGGTTGTTTTGTCATTATTTCAATGGCGTTAGTGATTCACTGGCATAAATCCAATCAAAAAGAATACGATTCTTTGCACTTGATTGGTGAAGAGAAACATCATTAATGACTAACTGAGTAACTCATTTTATAAATGTAATTAGTCAGATGTGCGGTTCATCATCACTTAGTTCATCTCTAAATATACTGATCTTGCCATTACTAAATCATTCCAAAGATCCCTTTTTTTTATAGGGTTATTTCGTAAGGTTTCAATATCGTGTGTAATTAAAACGGGAATATCATTCCCCTCATGATTGCTTGTTTCAAAAATGATTTCACGAAGTTCTTGAGCTGTAGAGGGTTCTTTAGAAAAAAACTGACCTGGAGCATCTCCAAAAGCAATGAGTAAATCACCTTTGACCGCCTCAACTTGCCAATTACTTGACTGAAACTCCAAGGTCAAAATCTCTACCCCGAATTTTCTGATTGTACTAATTACTTTTGAGAATAATGGGGTTTGCATAGCATTTGCTTTAGCAACAATCACCCAAGTTGGTAATGTTTGTGGAGATGGCATAACAGTTCGCTCAGTTAATGGAGAAAATGAGGGTTGATCATTTTGAATGTGCTGGACAGTAGCATCCAAGTGTAGGCTTGAATCGGCCTGTTTTAATACCCATGGGGTAATTCCAAGTTCTTTTAAAATTTGGTTACGATTCATGAGATCTCTTCAATCATTAAGTTTTTCTGCATCACAAAGGCATCTTCTCGAGCATTCAATTGATTTTCCTTGGACATTGGATAATATCCCTTACGAACACCAATTTGCTCAAAGCCTAATTTGTGATAAAGGTGAATCGCTTCAAAATTACTTGCTCTAACCTCTAGCAGGATACGCTTAAAGCTTCGTTCAAGACAAGTCTTTTCCAACGCATCAATTGCACTTTTGGCAATACCCAAGCGACGATAATTTGGGTGGATAGTAATATTCAACAGATGAGCCTCCTCAAATCCAGGCATCACCACACAATGTCCAAGGATATTCCCTTGTGAACCCTTATCAATAAAAACATAATTCCAATAATTTGAGGCTATACAATCCAAAAAGTTATTGGCTTTCCAGGGGGTAACATGAGAGCTTTTTTCGGTCAATAAAACCTGCTCTAAATTTTCCTCTTGCATAATCTTAAATTCAAAATTTATCATGCATCTCTTAAGGTCGAGTGAATTGTAATCTTTCAAGTGTCGTTTTCGCCACCTTATCTCTTACATAAAGTGGTTGACAGTCCTCGGGATCAAATTGTTGATGACGGTTGATAAGACTAGCCTGATACGCAATCCCCAATGCATGAGGAACGCCAATAGTGACATGCTTAAAATTAGCCATAAAAGGCTCATATAAAGAGCACTCAAAAGCCAATAAAGATTCTTTGCCAGAGCGAATCTCTACATTATCTTGTAAATAAATAGGTCCATTGCGAACTGGTAATTCATCTTTAGCTTGTTGATACTCGCATAGGTAGATTTGATTCATTCTGGCATCAATTGCGGCCATAAAACTATCTGATTGAAACGACTCTGGACGCATGAGCCATTCATAGGCAACCATACCATCTAGACTTGCAATTGGAATGAGGGATTTACCTTGAGCAAAGGCTAGCCCCTGAGAAACCCCTATACCCAATCTAATTCCTGTAAAAGCGCCAGGACCTTGCGAACAGGCGAATACAGAAATATCCTCTAAACGAAGTTGAGCTTGGTCAAGAACTGCTTGAACGTTATCAAGTAAACGTTGACTAGCTGTATTAGCGATTAATTCGTGTTGGTAAAAGTAATTGTTTTTATCTATAAAAATAGCCACCGAACACCATTGTGAGGTCGTATCGATGGCTAAGATTGTCATTAAAAAATTTACTTAAATTTCTTCGTACAAAGGTAAAGTTAAGAACTCTTCAAAATTCTCACCCGTAGACATAACGTCAAAAATTTCTGCCGCTCTGTCAAAATGACCAATGGCACCAGAGGCATTTACTTTTGCAAGCTCTTCAGGAACCATTGATTTCACTAGTTCAGCAGTAACCTTGCGACCATCATCTAAAACACCTTTAGGTGATCGAATCCATTGCCAAACCTGTGAACGACTAATTTCAGCTGTAGCCGCATCTTCCATCAAGTTATGAATAGGTACACAACCATTACCAGCTAACCAGGCGCCTAAGTAATGAATACCTACATTAATATTCATTCTTAAACCAGCTTCCGTGATTGGGGCTTCAGGTTGGAAATTTAATAAATCAGAGGCCTTGACTGCGACTTCAGGCTTTTGTTTTTCAAACTGATTTAACTTATCACCTAAAACTTTCTTAAACTCAATCATAGCTGGTTCAACTAGACCAGGATGTGCAACCCAACCACCATCGTAGCCATCTTCTGCATCACGCTTTTTGTCAGAAATAATTCCACCCATCGCAATTGCATTTTTCTCAGGATCGTTTTTAATCGGAATCAATGCACTCATACCACCAATCGCGGGAGCACCACGGTGGTGACAGGTTTTTAATAACAGTAAGGCATAAGCACGCATAAATGGAGAAGTCATCGTGACTTTAGCGCGGTCAGCTAAGCAGAAATTCTTATCCACTTTGAATTTTTTAATACAGGAGAAAATGTAATCCCAACGACCAGCGTTAAGACCTGCACTGTGCTCACGAAGTTCATACAGAATTTCATCCATTTCGAAAGCAGCAAGAATGGTTTCAATTAAGACAGTTGCCTTAATGGTACCTTGCGGTAAACCCATTTCATTTTGAGCCATGACAAAAATATCATTCCATAAACGCGCCTCTAAATGGCTTTCCATTTTAGGTAAATAAAAATATGGGCCAGCACCACGAGCTAACAACTCACGGGCATTATGGAACAAAAATAAAGCAAAATCAAAAATACCACCAGAAATTCTCTTGCCATCAATAGTGACATGCTTTTCATCTAAGTGCCAGCCACGTGGGCGGACTTGGAGAACTGCAATCTTTTCATTGAGCGTATAAATTTTGCCATTTTGCTCAAGAGTTAATTCTCTTTTGATCGCACTTCTTAAGTTAATTTGACCTTGGATTTGATTCGACCAACTTGGACTGTTTGAATCTTCAAAATCAGTCATGTAGGAATCAGCACCAGAGTTATAAGCATTAATAACCATTTTGGCATCAACTGGCCCAGTAATCTCGACTCTTCTGCACTGCAAAGCGTCAGGAATAGGAGCAATTTTCCAATCGCCATTACGAATAGAAGCTGTTTCTGGCAAAAAGTCTGGCATTTCACCAGCATCTAATCTTTTCGTTCTTTCCACACGCATTTGCAATAACTCTTGACGACGTGGTTCAAAAGTATTGTGCAACTTAGCGACAAGAGCTAAAGCATCTGGTGTTAAAACGGTTGCAAATTCTGGGGTAATTTCGGCGTGGATTACCATTCCATTAGGCAGTTGAGACATTGATTCTCCTGTGATGAGCAAAAGACATATTATAAATCAAACCATCAAGATCCCACGGGCATGAATGGTTTATTTCATTCTACTTTTTACCATAACTTTCAATTACATCCAGGGGGGCTTGCACCAATTCAATCAAAACACCACTCCCAGCAATAGGAAATTCTTCATTACTTTTAGGGTGGATAAAAATAATATCGTGACCGTCACCACCGCGACGAATGCCTCCTGGAGCAAACCGAACTCCCTGCCCAGTTAACCACTCAACTGCTAAAGGCAAATTGTCCACCCATAAACCAATGTGATTCAGAGGGGTTAAGTGAACGGCAGGCTTCTTATTTGGATCAATCGGCTGCATCAAATCAAACTCTATAGGGTGATCTCCACCGCCTAAAGTATAAATGTCTTCGTCGACATTTTCCCGCTCAGATCGAAAGGTTAATTTGTAATCTAAACCCAACATATCTGCCCATAAAGTTTTTAATTGATCTTTATTTTCAGAGCCGATGGCAACTTGTTGAAGCCCTAATATTTTGAATGGTCTTTGCATGATGAATGTCCCTTTATAGAATAATTTATTTAAATTGTAATATTGGCTGATCTACCGAGAGGCTTTCACCTTGGTTGGCAAGAATTTCAAGCACCTCTGCGTCCTGTGAAGCAAATAACACATTTTCCATTTTCATCGCCTCGATGGCAGCCAACTTTTCGCCCGCTTGTACTTTTTGCCCCTTAGTTACAGAAATATTAACTAGTAGACCTGGCATCGGAGAAAGGAGAAATTTTGATAAATCAGGTGGAGCCTTGAAAGGCATTAGCTTTTGTAAATCAGCTGCTGCAGTAGTCATCACCATGGCATTAAACTGCATTCCTGAGTGACTTAACTTATAGAAAAGACCTAAGCGTTCAACTTGTAGTATCACTGGATGAGCATTTACAGTACCTTGGAAGATCATTTCACCGGGAGTCCAATTGGATTGAACCATAAAACTCTTTTTCCCAATCAATACCTCATACCCTCCATTTACTTGAGTAAGGGAGACCGGAGAGTAAGACTGCTTGCCATTTTCCCCCTCAACGACAACGAATTCACTGGGGATTTCATATTGATGACCGATTAATTGTCCCGAAATATTTCCGGCCCTTCCTAGGTAAGCAATATGGATGCATGTTGAAATCGCACAAAAGAAATCATGAAAAGAATCATCAACACTTGCTCCAGTAAAACCATTGGGAAAGTGATTAGCAATAAACCCTGTATGAAAATTGCCACTTTGAAAATCAGGGTGCTGCATCAGCGCACCTTGAAAGGGAATATTTGAATGAATCCCTTTAATCACAAATTGATTTAACGCATCCTGCATCTTCAATATCGCAGCAGGTCTATTTTCCGCATGAACAATCAATTTAGCAATCATTGAGTCGTAGTACATTGGAATTTCACCTCCCTCATACACCCCAGTATCAACCCGAACTCCATTGACTGCCTCAGGTGGCGAGTATTTTACTAATCGACCGGTAGAAGGTAAAAATTGACGATATGGGTCTTCTGCATTGATTCTACATTCCATCGCCCAGCCATCTCGCTTGATGTCTGCCTGTGTAAATGCCAATTTTTCACCGGCAGCGACTCGAATCATTTGTTCAACTAAGTCAAGTCCCGTGATAAATTCAGTGACTGGATGTTCAACTTGCAGTCGAGTATTCATTTCTAAAAAATAGAAGGACTGATCTTTACCAACAACAAACTCAACCGTACCTGCAGATTGATAATTAACAGCCTTCGCGAGTGCAACCGCTTGTTCACCCATGGCTTTTCTGGTGGCCTCAGTGATGAAAGGTGATGGCGCTTCTTCTATGACTTTCTGATGACGTCTCTGAATAGAGCACTCTCGTTCCCATAGATAAACAACATTACCAAAACTGTCACCTAAAATTTGAATTTCGATGTGGCGTGGCTCTTCCACAAATTTTTCAATAAATACTCGATCATCACCAAATGAATTTCTTGCCTCATTTTTACAAGCAGAAAATCCCTCAATCGTTTCTTTATCAGAATAAGCAACTCTCAGGCCCTTTCCTCCGCCACCCGCTGATGCTTTAATCATCACCGGATAGCCAATACCTTTAGCAATTTCAACGGCCTGTTCAGTTGTATCAATAACATCGTTATAGCCCGGAATCGTATTGACTTTTGACTCTAATGCCAACTTTTTTGATGCGATCTTATCGCCCATGGCAGCAATAGAAAAATGCTTTGGACCAATAAATACTAGACCTTCATCTTCTACTCTTTTGGCAAAAACTTCATTTTCTGATAAAAAACCATAGCCCGGATGAATTGCATTAGCACCGGTATCTTTGCAAGCTTGCAGGATATTTTCGATGACTAAATACGATTCTCTGGAGGGAGCAGGTCCAATATAAACAGCTTCATCAGCGAGTTCAACATGTTTGGCCTCACGGTCCGCATCGGAATAGACGGCAACCGTTTTAATACCCATTTTTTTTGCCGTACTGATAATGCGACAGGCAATTTCACCACGGTTGGCAATTAAGATTTTTTCAAACATAAATAATCCTTATTTATTACTCTTCAAAGTGGAATGTTGTCATGTTTACGCCAAGGGTTATCAAGCTCTTTCCCTTTAAGCATCACTAGTGATCTAGAAATCCGTTTACGGGTTTCATGAGGCATGATCACATCATCAATGTACCCTCTTCGACCAGCAACAAAAGGGTTGGCAAACTTACTCTTATACTCGGCTTCTCTTGCTGACAATTTGGTAGGATCACCCTTTTCATCCCTAAAAATAATTTCAACTGCACCTTTAGGACCCATGACGGCAATTTCAGCTGAAGGCCACGCAAAATTCACATCACCCCTTAAGTGCTTTGAAGACATCACATCATAAGCACCACCATAAGCTTTCCGAGTAATGACCGTAATTTTTGGCACCGTGCACTCTGCATAGGCAAATAAAAGCTTAGCACCGTGTTTAATAATTCCACCATACTCCTGAGCAGTTCCTGGCATAAAGCCTGGTACATCCACAAAAGTCACAATCGGAATATTGAAAGCATCACAAAAACGCACAAATCTTGCCGCTTTAATTGAAGACTTAATATCTAAACAACCCGCCAACACTAATGGTTGGTTCGCTACGATACCAATCGTTTGACCATCTACACGCCCAAAGCCAATAATGATATTTTTTGCATAATCGGGTTGGATTTCAAAAAAGTCACCATCATCTACCGTCTTGTGAATCAGTTCCATCATGTCGTATGCTTTATTAGCATTCGACGGTACCAAGGTATCCAGTGAATAATCAAGTGGATCTACTGTCGAGGAACTTGGGCGAAGTGGCGCTGTTTCTCGATTAGAAAGGGGGAGATAGTTGAAAAATCTTCTCAGCATCATGATCGCTTCGATATCATTTTCGAAGACGCGGTCGCATACTCCAGATTTGGTTGAGTGAGTTACAGCACCACCCAACTCTTCAGCAGTCACTTCTTCATGCGTTACGGTTTTAACAACTTCAGGTCCTGTCACAAACATATAGGAACTATCCTTCACCATAAAAATGAAGTCTGTTAAAGCCGGAGAGTAAACAGCCCCACCAGCACAAGGACCCATAATTAATGAAATTTGTGGGATAACGCCTGAAGCCATGACATTACGTTGGAAAATTTCAGCATACCCACCTAAAGAAGCAACACCCTCCTGAATTCTGGCACCTCCGGAATCATTCAAGCCAATAATCGGCGCACCGACTTTCATCGCTTGATCCATCACTTTACAAATCTTTTCAGCATGAGCTTCCGACAGTGAGCCACCAAATACCGTAAAGTCTTGGGAGAATACAAACACTAATCGACCGTTAATCATGCCATAACCAGTTACGACACCGTCACTAGGAATCGTTTCACTGGCCATACCGAAATCTGTACAACGGTGTTCTACAAACATGTCCCACTCTTCAAAAGAGCCCTCATCAAGTAATAACTCAATGCGCTCTCTTGCCGTTAGCTTTCCTTTACTGTGCTGAGCATGAATCCTCTTTTGCCCCCCACCTAAATAAGCCTGCTCTCTTTTTGCCTCTAATTGTCGAATAATATCGTTCACTCTGACTCCTCATCTATTTTTTCTAATCATTCGTGCTTAAAAATATCTAATAAATTTCTAGCTGCTACGGATGGGTCTACAACACCTGCCTGGACTTCTGATTGGTAACGCAAATATCGTTCTTTGACTTCGGGGTGATTTTTAAATAATTCTTTTAAACCTTGATTAATTTGGTCATCCAGCCATGCAAGAGATTGATGCGATCTTCTACGCTGAAAACCACCATTGGACGTTTGAAGTTTTTGAAAACGAAGAATCACTTCCCAAAAGGATCCAATTTGATTTTCATCTAAAGCACTCAAACACATTACTTCTGGATGCCAAACATCTTGATGATGTAATTGGTGATGAGGATTTCCTTGATAGCCAAAAATCCTCAAAGAACTCTTAATTTGAGCCAAGGCTCTGGTGGCGGCGTTAAGGTCAATATCTGACTTATTAATAACTACTAAGTCAGCGACTTCCATCACACCTTTTTTAATTGCCTGCAAATCATCGCCAGCATTCGGTAATTGTAATAAGACAAAAATATCTGTCATTTTTGAAACCGCTATTTCACTTTGACCAACACCTACTGTTTCTATAATGATTACATCAAAGCCCGCAGCTTCCAAAACAACTATCGCCTCCCGAGTCTTTTCTGCAACACCACCTAAATTACCAGAAGAAGGACTTGGACGAATAAAGGCATGTTCATTCACGGTGAGTTTTTCCATGCGAGTTTTATCACCCAAAATAGAACCACCAGAAATAGTTGACGATGGATCGATGGCTAATACTGCCACCTTAAAACCTTTTTCAATTAAATATAGTCCAAATGATTCAATCAGGGTCGATTTACCAACACCAGGAACGCCAGAGATACCAATGCGAAGTGATTTGCCAACTAATGGCAACATTTTTTGCAAAAGATGATCAGCTCTCTTACGATGATCTTTAAGAGTAGATTCGAACAAAGTAATTGTTTTGGCGATCGCCCTTCTTTTTAATAGAATCCTTTGTGGATCACTACTAATCAGCTGAGATAATAACTCTTCGTCCTGAGTGAACATGAAATCAATCCGCTTTGTTATTTAGAAGTATCTATCTGAGTCAAATGGGCACGAATACGTTCTAAAACATCTTTCGCAGAAGCCGGAATAGGAGTTCCAGGACCATAGATACCCTGTACACCCGCTTCATACAAAAATTGATAGTCTTGCCTTGGAATCACTCCACCCACAAACACCACGATATCGCCACCGCCTTGACGGTTAAGCTCAGCAATAATTTCTGGAACTAATGTCTTATGTCCAGCCGCAAGGGTTGAAACACCAACGGCGTGTACATCATTTTCAATGGCTTGTCTGGCACACTCTGCAGGTGTCTGAAATAACACGCCCATATCCACATCAAAACCTAGGTCAGCGTATGCTGTAGCGACGACTTTTGCCCCACGGTCATGACCATCTTGACCTAATTTCGCAATCATCACTCGAGGACGTCGACCAAACTCCTCGGCAAATTGGCCAATTTCATGCTGTAGTTTTTCCCACCCTTCAGCAGAGTCATAGACCCTTGCATATACTCCTGTGACTTTTTGTGTATCTGCGCGATGACGACCATAGATCGACTCTAAAGCATCAGAAACCTCTCCCACAGTCGCTCTGAGGCGCATTGCCTGAACGGTTAAATCCAACAGATTTCCTTCACCACTCTCGGCAGCTGCTGTGATTGCAGATAAGGCATTTTGAACGGCTACTGAATCACGACGAGCTTTTATTTCTTGCAAACGCTGCACTTGAGATTCTCGAACCATATTGTTATCTACTTCACGTACCTCAAGTTCATCTTGCTCAGTGAGCTGATATTTATTAACACCAACAATAACATCCCGACCAGAGTCAATATTTGCTTGCTTTTCAGCAGCAGCAGCTTCAATTTTCAATTTAGCCCAGCCACTATCGACCGCTTTTGTCATCCCCCCCATGGCTTCAACTTCTTGGATAATTTCCCACGCCTTATCTGCCATTTCCTGAGTTAATTTCTCCATCATATAAGAACCCGCCCATGGATCGACTACGCTTGTAATATGGGTTTCTTCTTGAATAATTAATTGAGTGTTTCTAGCGATTCGGGCAGAAAATTCCGTAGGTAGTGCAATCGCTTCATCAAAAGAGTTTGTATGCAATGATTGTGTTCCCCCAAAAACTGCCGCCATCGCCTCAACCGTCGTTCTAACCACATTGTTATAGGGGTCTTGCTCGGTTAATGACCAACCGGAAGTTTGACAATGCGTGCGCAACATCAATGATTTAGGATTTTTCGGAGAAAACTCGCTCATGATTCTCCACCACAGTAAACGAGCAGCTCTTAACTTCGCAATTTCAAGATAAAAATTCATCCCTATCGCAAAAAAGAAGGAGAGCCGTCCCGCAAACTCATCCACATCCAAGCCTTTGGCTAAGGCAGTTTTGACATATTCTTTACCATCGGCAAGAGTAAAGGCCAGTTCAAGGGATTGATTGGCACCGGCTTCTTGCATGTGATAACCAGAAATAGAAATTGAATTGAATTTCGGCATTTTTTGCGCCGTGAACTCAATAATATCGCCAATAATTCGCATGGATGGCTCTGGCGGGTAAATGTAGGTGTTACGCACCATGAATTCTTTTAAAATATCATTTTGAATGGTCCCTGATAATGCATTTAGAGCAACACCCTGCTCCTCAGCTGCAACAATATAGCCAGCAAGCACGGGTAAAACACCACCATTCATCGTCATTGATACCGAAACTTTATCCAATGGAATCTGGTTAAATAAAACCTTCATATCTTCCACTGTATCAATTGCCACACCGGCCTTGCCGACGTCTCCTGTAACGCGTGGATGATCCGAATCATATCCACGGTGAGTTGGTAAATCAAATGCGACAGAAATACCCTGACCACCAGCCGCCAAGGATTTACGATAAAACTGATTGGATTCTTCTGCAGTAGAAAAGCCGGCATACTGTCGAATTGTCCAAGGCCTCACAGAGTACATCGTTGCCTGAGGACCTCTGAGAAATGGTTCAAAGCCAGGTAGAGTATTTGTAAATGGTAAATCTTGAAGATCATTGGCGGTATAAAGCGCTTTCAAATGGATGCCATCTGGCGTGTTCCACCCTAAAGTCGAAGCATCATTATTTGGCGCTGATTTATTAGCAGATTTCAGCCAATCATCATAGTTTGCAGTTTTCGAATTTGGCCATTGATCTGAATTCTTCTCTTGGTTACTCATACCCGCTCTCCTTAGAAAGAGTAATTACATAATTTGTCATAGCATACCATTGACAGACAATAAAAGAAATAGCAAAATGAATTCTTAATTATGAATTCAAAATTGAATGCCAATTAATTTAGAAAGTAACCACACCTCATGAGCTTAGCATCTAGACCACTCTATTTAGACATCGCAGATGTCATCCGTGAAAAAATTTTTCAACATGAATTAAAACCTGGTGCTTGGATCAATGAAAAGGAAATTACTGAAGAGTTAGAAATTAGTAGAACCCCCCTACGAGAAGCAATAAAAGTATTGGCCGCTGAAGGTTTGATAACAATGAAGCTACGTCGAGGAGCTTATGTTACCGAGGTAGAAACAACCGATTTAGCGAATATTTTCGAGGTAATCTCAATATTAGAAGCACAAGCCGCCTACGATGTGGCAAAAGATGCCACTGAAAATGAACTTGAGATACTGGATAAAGTCCATACACGACTAGAAAAAGCCGCTGCGGATAGAGATATAGATGGATTTTTTGAATTAAACCAAGAGTTTCATGATTTAATCCAACAGTTTGCGGGCAATCCTTGGATGAGAAAAGTAATTCAAGACTTAAGACAAGTTTTGAAATTGCAGAGAAAAAATTCTTTGAGAAAGATTGGACGCGTAGAGCAATCTTTAATCGAACACCGCCAAATTTTGTCGGCTTTGATTGGTCGAAAACCAGAGCAAGCAAAAGAGTTAATGCATAGCCACCTTCTGCATGGACAAAAGGCGGCTGTTTAAGGGGAAGACAAGGCTTTCCCTACAAATACAATTTATTTCTTGATAACGAAGTCACCAGGCAAAGAGGCAACATAGGCAGCCATATCTTTTAATTGAGCCTGAGTAAATTGCTTTGCTTGTCCACCCATGATTGCATTAGCGCGGCCAACATGAGGATTGTTTTCAACTTGATAAGCCTTTAATGCGTAAAAGAGGTAATCAGCATGCTGACCGGCAATTTTGGGATACCCTGGAGCAATCGGTTGCTTCAAATCAGGTCCATGGCAAGAATTACAGTTATTTTTAGTGACCAACTCTTTTCCAGCTTCAATATTTCCAGCAAATGCTTGGTTGCTTAGCAGAGTCGTAGCTAAAACTGTGAGGAATATAGTTTTTTTCATTTTCAGACTTTCTTATCTCTTGGCAAATTATTTGAGTTTGTTTGGCTTTGTATCAACATTTTGAGCTGAATAATAAACAGCTATATCAGCCATATCTTGATCAGATAATGAACCGGCAATACCTCGCATGGTGGGATGCTTACGCTCGCCTTTTTTGTATGCTGTCAACGCAGAAACAATATAAGAAGCCGATTGACCACCAATCATTGGTACTGTGTAAACTTCAGGCACTGAGGCACGATATCCTGGAATTGCATGACAACCAGCACATAAGCTTACTTTACTAGCGCCCTTCTCTGCATCACCTTTTACATCTTGTTGTGCAAAGGAGCTTGCGGAAAACATGAGTGAAAGCAATAACAAGCCAGAAAAGCGCAATTTGTCCTGAGAGTATTTAGTTTTAGTCATAATAAAAGTGATTTGTAGTGTGAAAATTCTTTAACGATAATAGTATAGTGGACTATCTTAAATTTATTGTTCACTTTAGTGAATAATCAAAATTTAATTAACTTATTATTATAAAGGTGCTCTGCAGTTTTAGCACCAACGACTCTTCTTTAAATAACATTATTAATTAACATGATGAATAACCAAGATCAATCCTCTACTAATCGTTTTAGCGGATCTGCCCAATACGTAGCAACCGATGATTTGCAACTAGCAGTAAATGCAGCCATGATTTTACAAAAACCATTATTAATTAAGGGGGAGCCCGGCACTGGTAAAACCATGTTAGCCGAAGAGGTTGCCAGTTCACTAGGCTTGCCCTTGCTTCAATGGCACATCAAATCATCGACCAAGGCTCAACAAGGACTATACGAGTACGATGCTGTGAGTCGATTGAAAGACTCACAGTTAGGTGACACTAAAGTTAACGATATTGCCAACTACATAGTAAAAGGTGTTTTATGGCAAGCATTTGAAGCGGATCAACCAACCGTGTTATTAATTGATGAAATTGATAAGGCTGATATTGAGTTCCCGAATGACCTATTAAGGGAAATCGATAAGATGGAGTTTTATGTGTATGAAACAAGGCAATTGATCAAGGCAAAATTTCGCCCGATTGTGATTATTACTTCAAATAATGAAAAAGAGTTACCAGATGCCTTCTTGAGAAGATGCTTTTTCCATTACATCGCTTTCCCAGATCCTGTAACAATGCAAAAGATTGTTGATGTCCACTATCCGAAGATTAAACAGGAGCTATTGTCTGCAGCACTAAGAATATTTTATGAAGTGCGAAATATGCCTGGCATTAAGAAAAAGCCATCCACCTCTGAATTAATTGATTGGTTAAAACTACTCATGGCTGATGATATTCCCCTATCAGTATTGCAATCTAAGGAACAGTTAAATTCGATTCCCCCCTTACAAGGTGCCTTGCTCAAAAACGAACAAGATATGCGTCTTTTTGAAAGGCTAATGATGATGAATAAAAACAATCGGTAATCATGCTCATCGAGTTTTTCTTTCAACTTCGAGATGCGAAAATTCCAGTTTCCATCGGGGAGTACCTCAGTTTAATAGCGGCTCTACAAAAAGAAGTCATTCCACCCGCTATTCAAGATTTTTACTTTTTATCTAGGCTTACTTTGGTAAAAGATGAAAAATTTTATGATCGGTTTGATCAAGCTTTTTCTAAATACTTTGCTGGAGTCGAGAGCATCATTGCACTTTCCCATGAGATTTCAAATGATTGGTTGATAAAAAAATTACAAAATGAATTAAGTCCTGAAGAAAAAGCAAAGCTTGAAAAACTAGGTGGATTAGATGCTCTGATGAAGCGTTTGGATGAACTCATTAAAGAGCAAGATAGTCGCCATGAAGGCGGGAAAAAATGGATTGGTACTGGCGGTTCATCCCCTTTTGGACATAGTGGCTATCATCCAGAAGGAATTAGAATTAAAGGTGAAAGCTCTGGTAACCGCACAGCATTAAAAGTTTGGGAGCAAAGAACCTTTAAAGATTATGATGATCATCAAGAACTCAATATTCGGAATATTAAAATTGCCTTGCGTCGACTTCGTCAATTTGCTAGAACAGGCATTGAAAGTGAGTTTGATTTAGACAACACTATCCAGTCAACTGCTGCCAACGCGGGTTATTTAGACATTAAAATGCGCCCTGAACGACACAACAATATAAAAGTGGTGTTGTTAATGGATGTGGGTGGCTCGATGGATGACCATATTCAACGTGTCGAAGAATTGTTTTCAGCAGCAAAATCAGAATTAAAACATCTTGAATATTTTTATTTCCATAATTGTTTGTACGATTATGTATGGAAAAACAATCAAAGAAGACATCTTGAAAAAATTGATACGATGGATATCATCAACAAATACAGTTCTGACTACAAAGTCATTTTTGTGGGTGATGCAACCATGAGTCCCTATGAGATTCTATCCGTAGGTGGTTCAGTTGAGTACAACAATAGCGAACCAGGTGCGATTTGGATAAATCGCATCCTAGACCACTTTAAGAAAGTAATCTGGTTAAATCCAGAACCCCATGGAATTTGGCAATATCGTCAATCTGTTGGTATAGTAAAAGAATTGTTACGTGGCAAAATGTACCCTGTAACCCTAGCTGGTCTTGAACGAGCCATGAACGAATTATCTAAATAAATTTATCTTAATAAAGCGCCTGTCTAATGAAAAAAACCATGATCAACACCCCCTCCCCACTTTATCAACATATCCAAAATTTGGGCATTGTTTTGCCAAAACCATCAGCACCCGCTGCGTCTTATGTAATGTCAACCCATGTTGGCAATTTGGTGTATTTGTCTGGTCACATTGCCAAAAAAGATGGCGTGCCATGGGTAGGAAAATTAGGTAAAGATTTAACAACCGAAGAAGGTAAAGTTGCCGCACGGTTAATTGCGATTGATTTATTAGCCAGTTTAGAAAAACATCTTGGCGATTTAGATTCCATTCAACGCATTATTAAAGTAAGTAGTTTTGTCAACTGCACCCCAGAATACACAGAACATCATTTGGTAACTAATGGCTGCTCAGAACTTCTTGTTGAGGTGTTTGGAGATGCCGGGAAACATGCTAGAAGTGCTGTTGGCGTCAATCAATTACCAATGGGAGTCTGCGTTGAAATTGAGTTGGTTGCTGAAATCTCTACGGATCGTTAAGCAACCATTCATAATATTCAACAATTGATACAAATTAAATGACGAATTGAAACTCATCATTTAATTTGATGCCATTCGTTAATTTGGCTTTACCGGCTTTAATGAAGCTTCTTTCAACTTTGGCTCAACAAAATGACCCTTCTTAGCTCTTGATGTCTTGAACGTTAATAGGTTTTTTTGACTCAAAGAAACTGAACTAGGTTTGTTCGCCCGACCCAAGCCTTCAAATAATAGACCCTGTTCATCAAAACAGATAGCACTCAATAGTTGTGTTTTATCTGGTATATCCATCAAAATGACACCTTTACCACCTGAAGGTAACCGCTTTAATTCAGACACATCAAAGGCAAGTAATTTACCCTCAGATGAGTAACAGGCAACATGTTTCATCGATTCTCTAATTTTATAAACTGGTAAAACCGTATCTTTAGGCGAGAAGTTATCATTTAAACCAACAAATGTTTTTCCTGCTTTATTTCTAGTAATCATATCTGAAACATTCGCTAAGAAACCATTACCAGAGGACATCGCAATTAGCACTAAGTCATCAGTATTACCGGCATAAAAAGCACTCATTTGAGTACCAGCGACCATGTTTACGAGTGAAGTCATTGGTACACCATCACCTCGAGCACCCGGCAAATCAGTAACGGCAACTGAATACACTCGACCATTACTACCGATACCTAAAATAAAGTCAACTGTCCTACACTCAAAGGCCGCATATAGACTATCGCCTGGTTTGAAAGAAAATTGTAAAGGATCATGAGCATGGCCCAAGCGTGATCTCACCCAACCTTTTTGTGAAACTATCACAGTAACAGCTTCATCAACAATCTTGGTTTGGATCATCGAACGTTTTTCTTCTTGAATCAAGGTTCTTCTGGCATCACCGAAAGTTTTACTATCGGCTTCAATTTCTTTAATAATCCGACGACGCATCAAAGAGTCATTGCCTAATAGGCTACTTAACTCAGTCTTTTCTTGATTTAACTGTTCCAATTCCTGCAAAATCTTTATTGCTTCTAATCTGGCTAATTGACGCAAGCGAATTTCAAGAATGTCATCCGCTTGACGTTCAGATAACTTAAAAGCATCCATTAAATCTTTTTTAGGTTCGTCACTCGCGCGAATAATCCGGATTACCTCATCAATATTTAAAAGGATTAATTGTCGTCCTTCTAAAATATGAATGCGATCCTCAACCTTTTTTAAACGAAAACTGGTTCTTTTCGTGACGGTCTCAATTCGGAATTGTGCCCACTCTTGCAAAATGGCTAGCAATCCTTTTTGTCTTGGGCGACCATCGGTACCAATCATGACTAAATTGATCGAAGCATTTGACTCTAGAGATGTGTGAGCTAGTAAAAAATTAGCGAACTCATTCACATCAATATTTTTAGACTTTGGCTCAAATACCAATCGAACTGCAGCATCTTTACTAGATTCATCCCTCACACCATCTAACATGGCTAAGGCCGCTTGCTTTAAAGCGTTTTGATCTGCTGATAAGGATTTTTTACCAACCTTTACTTTTGGGTTGGTAAGCTCTTCAATTTCCTGCAGTACTTTTTGAGTGGATGCATTCGGTGGCATTTCTGTAATCACTAGTTTCCACTGTCCTCTAGCTAACTCTTCAATATTCCACCGGGCTCTCATTTTTAGGCTACCACGGCCTAACTTGTATATTTCTTGGATTTCTTGAGCTGGAGAAATAATTTGTCCACCACCTGGAAAGTCTGGACCAGGAATGATATTTAAAATTTCATCTTCTGAAATTTTCGGATTTTTTAAAATCGCAATACTAGCCGAAGCTACTTCAACTAAATTGTGAGATGGTATTTCTGTTGCCATACCGACTGCGATACCAGACGCCCCATTTAATAAGACAAAAGGAAGTCGAGCTGGAAGTAATGCTGGTTCATCAATTGAGCCATCATAGTTAGGGATGAAATCAACCGTTCCTTCATCAAGTTCATCTAATAATAAACTTGAAATCTTTGTTAATCGAGCCTCTGTATAACGCATTGCAGCTGCGCCGTCACCATCCCTAGAGCCAAAGTTTCCTTGACCATCAATCAGTGGGTAGCGAAGACTAAAATTTTGCGCTAATCGAACTAATGCATCATAGGCTGATTGATCGCCATGTGGATGAAACTTACCCAACACATCACCTACGACCCTAGCGCTTTTAACTGGCTTTGCATCCGCTCTTAAGCCCATTTCACTCATCGAGTACAAAATTCTGCGTTGTACAGGTTTCTGACCGTCGGCTAATTCGGGTAGTGCACGGCCTTTTACGACGCTAATTGCATAATCAAGATACGCTTTTTCAGCAAAGTGCCCTAATACTAATGACTCATTAGGCTCATCAGGCTGGATGTTAGAGAAAAGGTCTAATTCATTATTATTTGCCATTGCTTAAATATCCGCTTCTACTTCGTTACCACGTTCCTCTAACCAAGATCTTCTCGCTGAAGATTCCGATTTTCCCATCAACATATCCATCATCTTATTTGTTTCTTGTAGGCCTAAACTACCCGTTAAAATCGGCAAGAGCCTTCTGGTATCTGGATTTAAGGTGGTTTCCCACAATTGCTCAGGACTCATTTCACCTAGACCTTTAAATCTAGAAATTTGCCAACTCCCCAGTTTAAGACCCTCTTTAACTAATTTATCTTCAATATTTTTCAATTCTGGATGGTCTAAAGCATAGATTTTTTGCGCAGGTTTTTTACCACGTGCTGGCGCATCTACACGAAATAAAGGTGGTCTTGCTACGTAAATATGACCACGTTCAACCAATTTAGGAAAGTGTTTATAAAAAAGAGTTAACAAAAGAACTTGTATATGAGATCCATCAACGTCAGCGTCTGAGAGAATACAGATTTTTCCATAACGCAAGTTACTCAAATCCGGCTCATCATTCACGCTATGCGGATCGACACCGATAGCCACTGAAATATCGTGTACCTCATTATTTGCAAATAATCGATCCCTATCAGCTTCCCAGGTATTAAGTACTTTTCCTCTTAGCGGTAAGATTGCTTGATATTCTTTATTACGTCCCATCTTCGCTGAGCCACCAGCAGAGTCACCCTCAACTAAAAAGATTTCATTAATGATGATATCTTCGCTTTCACAATCAGTGAGTTTCCCAGGCAGAACTGCTACTCCAGAAGATTTTTTCTTTTCAACCTTTTGACCAGCTTTCGTTCTAGCTTGAGCTTGTTTGATGACTAAATCGGCTAATTTTTTACCAAAATCAACATGCTCATTCAGCCATAAGTCTAAGGCTGACTTGACAAACCCTGAAACTAAACGAACCGCATCCCTTGAATTTAAACGCTCTTTAATTTGTCCTTGGAACTGTGGATCTAAAACTTTTGCAGAAAGTACAAATGATGCTCTTGTAAATACATCCTCTGGCATCAACTTAACACCTTTAGGAAGCAAAGCATGCATTTCTATAAAGGATTTCACAGCATTAAAGAGTCCCTCACGCAGTCCACTCTCGTGCGTTCCACCAGCAGTAGTTGGAATTAAATTGACATAGCTTTCACGCACTGGGGTCCCAAATTCTGTCCAAGCAACTACCCAGGATGCACCCTCTCCTTGCGCAAAACTTTCTTCTCCCACAATATCGGGTTGCGCGAAATGTTCACCCTCAAATGGCGGAATCAATGGTTCAGTATGACCCAGTTGAGCCATCGCTTCATCCAAATAACCCCTTAAACCCTTTTCATAAAACCATGATTGAGTTTCATTATTTTTCTCAATCGTTAAGTTCACCTTCACCCCAGGAAGCAAGACTGCTTTTGATCTCAACAGTCTCTGTAATTCGCTTAAAGGAATTAATGGAGAATCAAAATACTTTGGATCCGGCCAAACCCTAACTCTTGTACCATTTGTTTTAGTACCTTTAACAATCGCTTTTGATTGAATATTTTCTACCAAAAATCCGTTTTCAAAAGCCAACGTTGAGAAGAGCTTATCTCTACAAACCTCTACTTCAAGACGTTTCGATAAAGCATTGGTAACCGAAACACCAACACCATGAAGACCACCTGAAAACGCATATGCGCCAGCTGACCCTTTTTCAAACTTACCTCCTGCATGAAGTTGCGTAAAAACAATCTCCACCACAGGTTTCTTTTCATCAGGATGCATTCCAACAGGAATGCCTCTACCAAAATCCTCAACGCTAATACTGCCGTCTACATGCATTACTAAAGAAATCTCTTTACCATGACCACCTAGTGCTTCATCTGATGCGTTATCAATGACCTCTTGAATGATATGTAATGGATTATCGGTACGGGTATACATACCCGGTCTTTGTTTTACAGGCTCCAAACCCTTTAAAACTTTAATGGATGATTCGCTGTAATTTTCTTTACTTGTTGACATAGAAATAACTAATTTGGCTTGCCACATTTGAATGATTGAATCTCAAGATGATATTCTAAATCGCTGACTATCTTATCAATAATCAAAATGAATTATCACCATTTATCCTTATTAAACACGAACCATTTTCAATAAGCCATTGATCTAATGAAGTATTTATTTTTTTATCCAATCTGAAAATTAATATTTTTAAACATTCATTGTAAAATCTTAAAATCTCGCCGTAGTTCAATGGATAGAACGTATGCCTCCTAAGCGTAAGATACAGGTTCGATTCCTGTCGGCGGGACCAAATAACTTGTAATAAAGAAATTATTGCGATTGAAAAGAACATTATTACAATTTTTTTAATTTTAAAAATATTGGCTCTTCACCATAATCGGGGGATGAGCATTTATTAAACACGATTAATTACTCCATTCCAACCGCATAAAGCCAAGACTCTCAGTCGGTAGTTTT
>NZ_FWXJ01000016.1 GCF_900176405.1 Polynucleobacter kasalickyi
AATTTCGCTTTGTCCATCTTGCAAGTTTCCATTTTGTTGCCATTGTTGGCAGATTAATACAAAATATCAACTTACACAAAATTATTTACAGCCTCGTGCTTTAAGTTCAAATAATTCTGCGGCCTAAGGATACATCGAACCTCAGCTTCAACTGGGTTTCGATGCAATACTTCGCAATCAAGGCTTCTTTTTTTGTAGTGTTCTCATAAACACCTGCATACCATATTGATGAACCATAAATGCTCCTAGCTCCATAATTTGAGCATCTGAATAGTGCTTTTTCATTTCATCATAAAAGGCTTTATCTACCTTTTGAGAATCTAAATACATCTGATCTGAAAACCGAAGCGCCACTTTATCCGCTTCAGAAAAATCAGGGGAATCATCATAGTCATCTCTAGCTGAAGCTATTTGCTCTTCAGTAAGCCCCTGATCGAGTGCTTTTTTAGATCGTAGCTTACTAAAGTATGGGTCTCCGGCAAAATGAGCCAACTGGATACGCATCATCTCTTTAAGGGTATGCGATGTATTACCTTCAGTGTGTGACATCAACATAGTTTTTAAAATGTTTTTCGCATAACTAGGGACTCTTGCAAGAATGAGCATAAATTGCTCGTCCGGAACACCAAGTTCTTTTGCCTGATGAATCAATTCTAACAATTCAGGGTCCTTCACATCCTCGATTGAAATGGGATCGATATGAAACATTAAACTCCCCTTCCTTTCAGAGACTTTACTTCCGAGCCATAAATCTTCCTTGACTCATCTTGATCAATTAATCGTCCATCTGGTGAGAACATCGGATAAAAATCAAGGGTGCCATAAAAGGTGTGGTAACCAATATTGAGCCCGATAAAAGATCCTAATTCAACGATTTCTGCCAATGAATAATATTTCTTGAGTTCCTCGTAAAAGGCTTCATCGATTTGATCAGGATTGGTTGCCATCAACTCACAGTAGCGAATTGCAATCTTGTCTGCATCACTTAACTTTTGACTTTGTTGATAGTTATCAATTCCATCATTCAAAAGATCTTCAGTTAGTCCATTCTGCTTCGCCGAAGCAGATCGAACATTACCTCAGTAATTACATGAGGCCATTCGTGACAATAAGACACGAATAATCTCTTTAATCGAATGATTGACTTGACCTGTAAAAAAAGCAGTACGCCATGCATTAAATGCCGTTTCCGACAAATCTAAATTATGCCCCATGACAGCATGATAGCCAGGATCTGGAGCACGATTTTCAAGACAATAATCAACTAAAGGCTTTAATTTTGTAGCCTGTAATTCTTCGATGGTTAACATTCGTACATTCGCCACCCTTATCTCCTAATTTAAATAAGATTCTATTGCCTTACGGATTACTTGCTTACGATCAACGCCGGTTTTAGTTTCCATTAATTTCCCATCCTTAAAAAACAAAAGTGTAGGTAGTGCCCGCACACTATATTTTTGAACTAATAACGGGTTATCGTCAGCATTGATTTTTGAAATTCGAACATGTTCTGGTATTTCTTGAACTATTTCTTCAAGGATTCTTGTCATTTGCTTACAGGGCAAGCAAGTAGCCGACCAAAAATCAACAACGGAAATACCTTTAAAAGCTAAAGCCATTTCCTGAAAGTTATCTTGATTTAACTCCGTAATGACATTTGTACTCACGTTTTGTCTCATCTTTAATATGTAATAACTCTAACACATGGTGGAAAAATATGGGAGTCGAACCCACTAAGGATTGTTTAATAGCCTTTCCTCGATTTGAAGTCTAGACGTCCCACCTGTATCGATAATTTTCCATTTATCTTTAAAAAAATCTTTTAGTTTTTCATGTTTATTCCCAGAGCGGAATGATGCAATAAATATTGCCGACCAATAGTAAAGTAGATTCAGCAGAGTGGGTGTAAATTAATCCCTGTCAGTTGTTCCAGTTTTTAGTGAAGGTTTAATCTTTCACTAAATCCAATCTTAAATCGATTCAGAGCAGATCTCTAGTTTTAAATCGGAAATAATTTTCGACGGTTTGTTGTCATTGTTGGCAGACTAATACAAAATACCAACTTACATAAAAAAATTATTTATAGACTCTTTTTTTACGCAACTAATTAACTTCCACCAAGCTTATTGGGAAGTAATCTCTTTTTTGTATATGCTATTTGTAAACTTCTTTGCGATTACCAATACTTAAAGCCAGAATAAAAACAGTTTTGTCTTGAATGCTCGCAATGATTCAATAATCACTAACTCGGCATCTCCAAAAATCACTAAGTTTAGACCCCCTTAGAGCCTCTCCAAGTTCTCTAGGATCTTTACTTGGCAAGTTTAGTTGTTAAAGCTGAAGAATTTGTTTTGCTATTTGTGGGTCTAATTTCCCTAATTCTTTTTTTGCTGCTGGGGCCAATCCAAGTTCACGCTCCAATTGGTGTAGTTTGATTGTTTTGGTTTTACCATCTGTAATATTATTCAGACGCTTCTCTGCTAAATAGAGATCTTCGAGATCATCTAAATACTCTAGGATTGCTGTACGGGCATAAAAGGTTTTAGTACGCCCTGTCTTATTAGCTAAAGTAGTAAGTCGCAATTCAATGTCTTCGGGCAATCTAATCGCAAGCATAAATCCTCCTAAATTTGATATACAAGTATGGCAAATAAAGTCTATAAGTTCAATGCTAACCTAATCAATACACATTTTTTACACGCCTAAACTGACTGCTTTTAGAGCGCCATACTAAGGAGTTTTATTTAGGATATCTGCCCTCATAATCCTTTGGAACTGGGTTTAAGTCCCTGAAGGGCCACCTGCATAGATAGCTAGGGGGCACTTATTACAGAGGGTATCAACGATCTCATTTGGACATCTTTCATATCTCTTGAAGTCTATATGATTTTGACTTTTAAATTAATTGATGAATAATTTGCCATATTTGATAAATGAGATATAAACTATATTTACACATAAAAATAGTAAGGAGACAAATATGGGAATACCTGAAATACGTTTCACTAAAGAAGAAATGCGCGCACGTGTCGCATTCTTTAAAGATCTAAAAGGATTTGATACGGGCTTGATTGATAGTGAGTTTCCGTCTGCCTATCGAAAGCTCTACAATGCTCTTGGTTTTCAACCGCCAAAAGGTAAGGGAGGATCTGAAGTTGAATCTCCAGTTGGTAGCAATGCTTCTGAGAGTTCAGCAATCAAAATTAGTGAAGGTTTTAACATTGGGTTTTGCGAGTGTAAGCCGGGCTTTGGGCCGATGATGCATAACCATGACACTAATGAAACTTTTATTCCTATGACCGGTAAATGGCGTTGTTCCTGGGAAGTCGATGGTCAGGTTGAGTATTTTGATGTTGGTCAGTGGGATATTTGCTCTTTCCCAGCAGGCGTTCAACGTCGCTTTGAAAATGTTACCTTTGAAGAGCCCGATAAAACACACTGGTTAATGTTTGTTATTGGCGGTGACTCTCCAGAAGTTGACTTTAGTGAAACCGCCAAAGAGACATTACGCAACGCGGGATTGCTTAAATAGAAATATCTCAAATTGAATCAATCATTTTTATTTTCTAAGTATTCATAGAAGCTGACTCTAGCATGAGCGGAGTCAGAATCAAAATTCCTCTAATTTTGAAACATCGTACTATCGTACTTTTTTGAGATGGAGTCACATAAAATTTCCCCCCAGAAATTGGAAATTTTGTCCAATTTCTGGGGGGAGTTCAAAAAATGACAGCGAGTTTTATTTATTTTTTGCCTCTTGATAAGATGTGATGAGATCTCCAGATTTTAATTCGGCTGGAGAAATAATAACGGCAGGTCCTGGTTTACGGAACTGCTCAATATCATTTCCTTTAATGCCTTTATATTGAACATATAAAGGACGACCGACTTCCCACTCACCATTTGTGGCAAATTTTACATCACCAACGACAGTAGTAAATTTAGTGTTATGAATGTAATCAATTAATTTCTTGTTATCTATACTGCCAACTTTTTCAATGGCCTGACCAAGAATTTGCATTTGTGCATAAGCATATGGTGGCAGGTAAAAACCTAAAGCATCAACCCCTTCTTTTTCAGCTCGTGATTGATATATTTTTAAGAAAGATTCAATTCCTTCAAACTTGACGGTCTTCTCAGGAACGTAGAGCTCAAAGCAAAGCAGTCCGTTCAACAATGGACCTAGTTGTTTCTTCACTGAGGCAAAGCCACATCCAATCATCGTTCCGCCAAATACAGTTGCTTTTAAACCGATCTCATTAGCAGCACGAACAAGACCTGGGGTTTCACCTGGATAAGAAGCTACATAAATGATATCTGGATTCGTTGCTTGAATGGCTCGTAAAACCGGTGTGAAATCAGTTGTATTAGGTGGATAAGACTTGTCATACACAACTTTCAAATTATATTTTTTTGCAACTTCTCTTGCACCTTCTATAGTCACTGCCTGAAATTCTGCATCTCCTCCAATGAAAGCCACAGTTTTTGGTTTTTCTTTTGCAGTCATTGCAGCATCAAAAAATCCTGAGGAAATACCAACTGTAGGATTTTTACCATTAGGCATCATTTGAAAATAACCAGGGTAATTAAACTTGGCATTAACATCTACCCCAAACAAAGTAAGGAAGACTAAATTACGTTGCATAATCAATGGCATTGCAGGCGATATTAAATTGGTTCCGTATGGTGAAACAACAACATCAACTTTGTCAGAATCTAACAATTTAGTATAAAGACCTGGAACTAAAGAGGGGTTTGATTGATCGTCGTAATAAACAAATTCGACCTGTCGGCCAATTACACCACCTTTTTTATTAGTATCTTCACGCCAAATTTCCATCGATAATAATGCTGCTTTACCATTCGCTGCTAGCGGTCCTGTTAAAGCCATACTAAAACCAACCCTAAGTGGAGGTTTATTTTGTGCAATTACTTGGCAGCTCATCCCAAGAGAGCTAAGCAAGAAAATTGTAATAATAAGAAAACGGCGACGCAGGTTAAGATGCAACATTGTTATCTCCTTTATGTAGTTATTTTTAAATCCTAATCTATTTATATTCGTATGCTATCTATGGGAAACCCTTAAAGAGTCAAAAAATCTAAAAAAATTCTAAAAATTATTTTTAAAGCGAGGTATCAATACCAAAATTTTGCGAAGTGTCAGGAAAAGCAAATTTTCTTTGATCAAATGGGTAGTTAACCTTTTCTAAATGTGTCGGATTTGACCGTTTAATTATTTGTAATCTTTAAAAATAAAAAGTAAGGTTTACTCATAGGTCAATGAACCACGCCCGAGCAAAGTTTCATTCTTGATGGCATCGAATATATTTTCAATCTCTGAAAAGTGGCGTGTCATACCCACAACTGGCTTAATAATCCCCCTAGCCATTACTTCCATCGTTTCAATTAATTCAGTGCGAGTTGAGTGCCTAGATCCTGTGATTATCTTTTCGGAGAGCATTAATTTTCTTGGATTGATGCTGATATCACCTTTGCCCACGCCTACAACAACTGCTCTACCCGATATACTTAAAGAGTCATAAGCCATCTGAAAAGTACTGCCATGACCAACATAGTCAATCGCAGCATTCACTCCTTTCCCTTGAGTCATTTGCATCACTGCCTCGACTAGGTTCGGATTGTTTTTAACATTGATGGTTTCATCAGCACCCCAAGTTTTAGCTAAAGCTAATTTTTCATCTGATACGTCAGCAGCAATCACACGTGCTCCAAATAGCTTGGCTACTTGTACACCATGAATGCCAACGCCACCACCTGCGCCAATTAATAAAACACTATCATGAGGATTAATTTTTGCCCTCTCACGCATACAATGCCAATTCGTGTTGACAGCATCTGTTGCAATAGCTGCAGCCTCATAACTTAATCCGTCAGGGATTGGTAAGAAATTTTCTACAGGTAAACATACATACTCTGCGAATCCCCCATCTCTATGAACACCTACAAATCCTCCGAAATTTTCACAAAGAGTTTCTCTTCCACCACAACACCATCTACAACGCCCACAGGTTAAATAAAAATATACAGCGCATCTTTGACCAATTGATAATGAGCTTACACCTGCTCCCACTTCAACAATATCGCCACCTAATTCATGCCCCATAATTCTGGGGGCGGAACCTCCAAAGCTACCATTGCGCATATTGAGTAAAGTTAAACCTACACCAGCAGCCTTTACTTTTAGGACAGCTTCACCTGGACCGGGTTTAGGATGAGAAACAACTTCTAATATTGAGGGACTGCCCCATTCTCTAACAACCATTGCTTTCATATATCACTTATCCATAAAATTAGTTGATACGGTTTTTGAAATTTTCCTCGGGTAATTTTATTACGCCATATTTTTTAAATTACTTCGTCATTTAAATAAATCGAAATCTGCGGGATGATTTGGGTACTTAAGGCTGCATGGAGGTAACAGGTTTTTGCACCCATCGTCAGAAGATTTTGCATCACATCGTCAGCTTCTTCGCCATTTAAAAATAAATGCGTATCGACTGGATCTGCAAATGCTTTTAAATGATGTTGAGAGGTTGACCCATGAAGATGAAAGGGGTTCACTTGAACCATTCGAATATCACTAATTTTATATTTAAGGTACTCTGAGTATCTTAGTAATTGTGTCATGTAACAAAAGGCAATACCCGCGCAAAGGTAAGAGAGCCCACTTGGGGCAGTACTTTGCGTAGAAAACTCATCGGTCTTAAAGCCAAATTTACTTCCTACTGGACGCTCAAGGGTCGTTTCGGATATGACTCCTGTTTTTGTGTTGTTGAGTTCACTTTGCCCCTTTACACACAGTCCACTTCGAGTACTTTCCGAAGGCATTGTTTGCACTTCTTCGGAGCTGACAAATGGGATTTTAGTGATTAAATCAGCTTGATCGAAATCATTTTGCAGGGGGCTAGGAAGTTTCGTATATTTTTTAAAGGGGTCTTGCTTGTCTTGGGCAGTTGATGAGTGAATACCAATAACATTTCTACGCTTTCCATTCACATAGATCGCGAAAGTATTCATGAGCGGTGTGTGGAGGGCCGCAAATACTGGAGACGCTTGAATGGCGTCATTGATAAGGGTTCGTATCGTATTCGTATCTGACTTTGAAGTGACTTTTATACGTATTTCGACACCATCAGCGGATCCCTGCCCAGTGCCCTTAAAAAAAGAACCGCTAAAAGAATATAAATTATCTAACTCAAGATGTAAGAAATCTATCTGAATCAATCTTGCTTTGGCAATATGCCCTATACGATTAATCAGATCAGCCTGCAATCCAATATTAAAAAAACCTAACGGAAAGGGCGCATGATCTGTTCCGTTTAAATAAGGACCTTCATCGCTTGTCATCCGCCACTGTGTCCCGTTGATACCTTCTGTAACAATAGATTCTTTTTGATGATCTCCCATCGCTCGGCATTCAACAATGATGGAATCACTTCCCTCTTGATTGAGTAACAGGGACGAACGTTGGTTTGTTTCTGAACATCTAAAGCCTAAAGGAAAACCAGAGCCTTCAATTGTGTCAATTACTTTTAACATATGGCCCATTTTTAAATATTTGTAAAAGTGTTTTAGATAAAATTATTTGAACAAACTGATTTGATGTTGGTATGAGGTTTTAGAAGTCATAATCAAAATAGTCTTGTGATATGGAATTGCCCCTAAAGTTAGATATTTTGTCTAATTTTTTAAGGACGACCGTTAAGAAGGGTTCGGATTTATTGGGGAGGAGTTAGGACAATAACCTTCTTTAAAGCGATCCGGAAAACTCCCCTCTAGCTGGATAGTTTTTTGTGATGGCAAAATCAATGCCAGCTAGTAGATCCTGAAATGATGGCCTCGCAAACGGCATCGTTTGAGTAGAACCGTAATAAAGTGTTCCATCCGGTCTCACTAAAAAAACACCAGGCTCGCTGAACAAGGCTGGCTCTTCAATGCCAATTGAAGTAGGGCCACGGCCTGAGCTAATATACAAACCCCACTGACGTGCTTCTGAAAGATTGAAGCCATAACCAAACTCAACTAAATTAGCACTCACTTTCTCAGCCATCGATTTCGCGCGTTCTTCATTATCAGAACTGATAGCAATAATCCTTACGCCACGATTCTTATATTCTTGAGCAAGTCTTTCTAATTCAATGAGGTATTTTGCGCAGATGGGGCAATGTAAGCCTCTATAAAAAACAATTAGAGTAAAGTTTTCTGCTCCAGAAGAACTCAAATTAAATGTAGTTCCATTGATGGTGTTAAGTTCTAAAGTTGGAACTGGAAATCTTGGCATTAATGCAGTAGGTGTCATAGAGTCTCTTTGAGTTTTATTTAATTTGAATTTACTTTACTACAAAATCTACAATAAAGACAACTATCAATACATTAAAGAGTGAGCTGATCTCAGAGTATCTTCATTAAAAAGAGTTTTCCTACCTTAAGGCTTTAGTTTGCAGGTAATTGAGTCAACTTGGATTTCGAGATCAGGGCTCTTGAAGTACCCGAAAAGTTTTGGGTCGTAAGCTAAGTGGGTTACCGGAGATGATTTATAAAATTTGTTTACCAGAGGAAGAAAACCGCTGTAGCAATAGAGTTAAATGTGGTGAAACCCAGATGTGATTGTTTAAATAGTTAGAGAAGATAATGCCGAGCCAAGTTTCTGATAAGTGATCACCAGTTGAATGTGCATATGGCGAAGGCCTAGTTTAGAGAGTTTTGAAACTGTCACAAATCATAGTCCTTTGCTCGCATGCGCGACAAACCTTGCTTAAATCAGGAAACCTTTTGAGCCATAATATTGATAGCTTTAGCGAATTTTTCGATGGCTTCTTTTACTTCCTTTAATTGATTACAAAACCTCAAAAAACCATGGGTATATCCCGGCACAATAAGGCATTCAGAGCTCCCGCCAGACGCCGTAATTTTTTTTACTAAAGCAAGATTTTCATCAATCAAAGGATCTAAATCTCCAATCGCCATCCAGATCGGAGGTAAATTTTCCATCACTGAATTGATTGGAGCAGCTAAAGAGCTCAATCTGTCGGCATCCTTTGATAAAAATTGATCCCAATACCAATTCATCGCCTTGATGGACAAACCAAATGTACCATCCCCAAGTTCATTCCAGGAATTCGAAATAGGATGAGAGTCATATACGCCATAAAAAAGAGCCATGCCAACAACTTTCTTTTTTAAGACATCATCAAATAAATGCAGGTACGAGCTCAAAGCTAAATTTGCTCCTGCAGAATCGCCTATCAGGATACAATTTAATTCACTTCCATAATCATTTCTAAATTGATTTAATAATTTTTCAGTAATGTAAGTACATTCATGGTTTTGGTAGGGATGTTTTTTTTGCGGCGCTAATGAATACGCGATAGAAGCCAAAGTAAGCCCGCTACTTTTGGCAAATGATGCAGCAATTGCATGATGAGTATCATCATCCCCGAAACTCCATCCTCCACCATGCAGATAGATCAGCAGGGTATTACTCTGGAAAGTACCTATACTGTACGGAAAATAGCAACGGACATTGACCAGTTCGTCTAAATATGGGATTCGTAAATCCAGTTGCCCCATCTGATGAACAAAATCCCTATTTAAATAGGTGTATTGATTGGCAATCTGTTTTCTTGCTAATGCTAATTCATCCTTAAAAATATCAGGAGCGCCTAAGCCATTACTATTCATTTCGTTCTGAATAGCCAATAAATCCTTGTTAATTGAGTTCACTTATTAATCTTTCATCAATATAGAGTTTGGCAATCATTCATCTACTGTATGACTAATCATTAATTGCAAAAGCAATCTTGATATGCTTGAAATATTTACCACTTCGGGCTCCTAGCGCCGCACAACTCGATTCGTTAGCTTACTACCATTTTGCTCTCCTAACCAAGCATTTATGCGAAGAACCAATTCTAGAGAAATATCAGCCTTACCATTCATCACCCTATAAAAACCTTACAACATACTCCGATTGTTTGAGGTCAAACAGAACTGCGTGAGGTAGGTGATCCATTTTAGACACCATCATCCCTAATCAAGGAATGATGGTAAATAAAAAAATTAAGCTTTAAAGTTTTTCAAGATGGTATTAAGGGTCGTGCTTGGGCACATTACCTGAGTCAGTTTTTGCATATCAGGTAAATAATAACCGCCGATATCAACTGATTTGCCTTGAATCTGCGCTAACTCACTCACGATATTTTTCTCATTATCAGCAAGTGCTTTTGCTAACTCAGTAAACCTAGTCTTTAAATCCTGATCTTCGTTTTGAGCTGCTAATTCTTGAGCCCAATACATGGCTAAATAAAATTGACTGCCACGATTATCAAGTTCACCTGTTTTAGGAGAAGGATTTTTACGTTGATCTAGTAAAGTTCCTGTTGCAGCATCTAAAGTTTTTGCGAGGAGTTTAGCTTTTTGATTGTTATTCTTAATACCTAAATCTTCAAATGAAACTGCTAAGGCTAAAAATTCCCCAAGAGAGTCCCAACGCAAGTGGTTTTCATCCACAAGTTGTTGAACGTGTTTTGGAGCTGATCCACCAGCACCAGTTTCATACATACCACCACCAGCCATTAAGGGCACGATGGATAGCATTTTTGAAGACGTTCCTAGTTCCATAATTGGAAATAAATCCGTCAAATAGTCACGTAAGATATTTCCTGTAACAGAAATGGTATCCAGTCCGCGAGTAACTCGTTCTAAGGTGTAGCGCATGGCCCTTACTTGCGACATAATCTGAATATCAAGGCCATTTAAGTCGTATTCTTTGAGATAGGTGTTAACCTTTTTAATTAATTCGTTTTCATGGGGGCGATATGGGTCTAGCCAAAATACTGCTGGCATACCAGAGTTGCGAGCACGAGTGACAGCTAGTTTTACCCAATCACGAATTGGGGCATCTTTTACTTGGCACATCCGCCAAATATCTCCCGCCTCTACATTTTGGCTCATGAGTACTTCCCCAGTAGCAATATCAGTAATATTGGCTACGCCATCTTCTGGAATCTCAAAGGTTTTATCATGTGAGCCATATTCTTCAGCTTGTTGTGCCATTAAGCCAACGTTAGGAACAGTTCCCATGGTTTTAGGATCGAAATTACCGTGCCACTTACAAAATCCAATCACTTCTTGATAAATTCGTGCAAAGGTAGATTCAGGAATAGTGGCCTTAACATTTTTCAATTGACCATCTTTTCCCCACATTTTGCCGCCATTGCGAATCATGACTGGCAAGGATGCATCAACGATGATATCGTTTGGCGAATAAAAGTTATCAATACCTTTCGCTGAGTCTACCATCGCTAATTCAGGACGATTTGCCTGGCAAGCTTTTAAATCCTGTTTGATTTCATCTTGCTTACTTTGTGGCAAGCTCGCAATTTTATCGTATAAATTAATCATCCCGTTATTCACGTTCACGCCTAATTCATCAAATAATTGACCATGTTTAGCAAAAGCATCTTTGTAAAAAACCCGAACACAATGGCCAAACACAATTGGGTGAGAAACCTTCATCATGGTCGCTTTTACATGTAAAGAAAAGAGAAGGCCTGTTTTTCGCGCATCTTCCATCTCATTTTCATAAAAATCGAGTAAAGCTTTTTTACTCATAAACATGCTATCAATGATTTCTTTTTCAAGAAGTGACACTTTATTTTTAAGAACTACCACTTTGCCACTTTTGGTGATCAATTCCATTTTCACATCACGTGCTTTATCTAAAGTGATCGATTTTTCACCGGCATAGAAATCACCCCGAGGCATATGAGAAACATGGGAAGGTGATGCTTGGCTCCAAACCGCCATTGAATGGGGGTTCTTCTTGGCAAATTCTTTTACAGCACGGGGAGCACGACGATCAGAGTTTCCTTCGCGCAAAACAGGATTAACAGCGCTACCAGTACATTTGGAATATTTAGCCTTAATAACTTTTTCTTCATCGTTTTTAGGCGTTTCTGGATAATCAGGAATTTGATAACCTTTAGACTGTAATTCTTTAATAGCGCTGATCAATTGAGCAATTGATGCACTAATATTGGGTAATTTAATAATGTTGGCATAAGGCTGCAAGGTAAGTTGCCCTAATTCTGCTAAATTATTTGGTAATTTTTGTTCAGCAGTTAAATATTCTGGAAACTCACCCAAGATACGTGCCGCTAAAGAAATATCACATGGAACAACGTCAATTCCCGCTTGAGCAGAAAAGCTTTGGACTAGTGGTAAAAAACTAACTGTAGCGAGCATTGGTGCTTCATCAGTGATGGTATAGATGATTTGTGATTGCTTATTACTCATGTCTTTCCTTTGGTGTCATTCAACTCTAAAAATGGATCAATTATTAACAGTATTTAAAGATAGGATTACCTCAACCAGCTTCGGCCATGAGAATTCTTCATGGATAAAATTGGCATAATCAGCTACGCCTGATCCTAAATTTTAAACTACATCTTTCTAGAACAAATTCAGTCTCAATCATTGACGTTATTTATATCTTCTTATCTTAATATTATAAAACCGAATAACTTAGATTTCATAAAATCACTAAAAGAGAACCAGTGTCAAAATGGCTTCTAATCAAGTTGTTGCAAGCTTTCTAATGAACAGAATGTGAAATAGGAGCCTAAAATAGGAAAGACTGCAGTAATTGAGAGAAGATAGGGCCTATATTAAAAAAAATAAACATGACAAAGAAGTATTAGCTGGTGCTCTTTAGTCACTTAGTTACTACGCAGTAAGTTGTGGCGACGCGTCGATTGGGATGATTAGGCAATAGATTAAGCAATAGATTAAGCAACTTCCAACTCCCTATTGAACGGCTTTGTCGTTCGCGCTTGCATTCTCGCCTTAAACGGCGAGGTTTTACGCGTTGACAGATTAACCAAGATGAATCCAATAACAGTATCCATCGCGCAGAGCAGGACTACACATTTTATTCGTCACAGCCTCGCCAAATCGATTTAAACTGAGATAACATAATGCTATTAAAACGAATCAGGAGATAACGAGCATGAGTCATACATTAGAACAATTTGCCAGTCAGTGCCATGATTTTCTGAAGAATAGTCCTGGACCTGATGGGCGTCAAAAAGTTGCTGATGCGTTAAAGGACATCTTGGTTGACCAGACTTTTATTGCAAAGTATCTTCTCCCAACCACTGGTGAGCGCGAAATGATTTATCAAGATTCCGAATTGGGATTTTGTATTCTGGTCCATCATTACCTTGGCGCCAAAAGTTCTGATCCACATGATCATGCGCATTCTTGGGCCATCTATGGGCAGGTGCATGGTACTACGGCAATGCGAGACTTTGAAAAAATCGAAGAGGCTAGTGCTGATAAACCTGGCAAAGTGAAAGCTATCCGAGCTTACGCTTTGAATCCTGGTGATGCGCACGTGTATAACGAAGGAGACTTACATGCGCCCGAGCGCAAAGACTCGACAAGCCTGATTCGAATTGAAGGTACCGATATGTCGAAGGTAAAGCGTTTTAAATACCAAGTGGTTTAATCCTAATTGGTTTTTTGGGTCATTTTTCATGCAATTGAAAGAGTATTAATGATTCTGTTATGAGAGTTTCAGGGAAGTGAAATTGATACCAAGAATATGGATTAGTAATGGAAATTCAATCGGTTGATGCTAAAACCTTAAAGCAATGGCTGCATGGGTCAAGTGAAATTGCTGTGTTTGATGTGCGTGAACAAGGTCAATACGGTGAGGCCCATCTTTTCTTAGCAACCTCTGTGCCGTATAGTCGACTTGAGTATGACGTAGCTCGATTAGCCCCCCGTAAATCCGTCAGGCTAGTGGTTTATGACAATAATGGTGCTGGTATTTCAGTGAAAGCAGCCCAGGCATTGTTGAAACAGGGCTATCAAGATATTTATCTCCTAAGTGGTGGCACTCAAGGTTGGCTGGATGCTGGATTTACTTTATTTGCAGGGGTAAATCTACCATCTAAAACCTTTGGGGAGCTAGTTGAACATCAGTGTCATACCCCCCGAGTGAGTGCTCATGAGGTAATGAAAATGAGGCAGAACCGAGAGGACTTCATCATTTTAGATGGAAGGCCTCAAGGTGAATTTAAAAAAATGAGTATTCCTGGAGCGCAATGTTGTCCGAATGGAGAACTGGCTTACCGCATTAAAAGTCATGTGAAGAACCAAGATACTAAGATTATCATTAATTGTGCCGGTAGAACCCGTAGCATCATCGGCGCACAAACACTGATTAATTTGGGAATTAAAAATCCAATCTTTGCATTAGAGAACGGCACCCAGGGTTGGTATCTGAATGATTATGTCTTAGATCATGGCAAAGTTGCACAATATGCGCCGCCATTTGTCGATGATGAAATTCTCCTTGCCTCTAAGGCTTTGGTCAATAAGTTTGATATCCCTCTCATTGCAGATGAGCAATTTTTAATCTGGAACAATGATGAAAATCGATCTTTATATCTATTAGATGTGAGGACTGCCGAGGAGTTTACTCTGAATGGACTACCTGGTGCACAACATGCACCGGGAGGACAATTAATTCAGGCCACAGATCAATTTGTTGGCGTTCGTAATGCGCGAATTGTTTTGTATGATTCTGATGGAGTGCGGGCAATCACTGTTGCAAGTTGGTTAAAACAGATGGGACATGACGTAGCCGTTTTACGCGATGGAGTAAAAAGTAAAGTTAGCTTGCCAACTATTCAGATTGACCATTCATTTGGCTGCATGACGATAAAGACTGATGACTTGAATCAAATGTATCAAGATGATTCTGTCACAATCTTGGATATTCGTGGCAGCATGCAATATCGTAGGGCTCATGTACCCAATTCTCTTTGGGCTATTCGACCAAAGCTAAAAGAAATCATTCGTGATGCTAATCAAACTATTCTAATGATTTCCGATGACCCTGCGCTGACTTATGGGGCACTTTTAGAACTTGACGGGTTAAATTTAAATATAAAGCTATATGAATTAGATGGCGCTGGGTTTCCCAAAGAGCTTGAAACCATTTCAACGGAAACCATACCACCTGATTTAGAGTGTATTGATTTCCTATTTTTTGTCCATGATCGGCATGACGGCAATAAAGATGCAGCTCGTCGTTATCTTGAGTGGGAGACTGGCCTGATTGCGCAGTTAGACCAAGATGAAATAAACCTGTATTCAATTCAATGAGACTTGAAACTAAGTTATCGGAAGTTAAAATGAGTCAAGTGAAGATTGATCACCCGTTGGATATAGAAAAATAAATATCTAACAAGATGTATTCATGAATAAAAGGGAAAATCCAACTGAGACATTAAGACTTTCCCTTCTTCAATAAAGGTCAAAAAGTATCTGCTGTTATCCCCCCGCTTTAGTCTTTGCAACCACTTTTTTCCAAAGCTCAATGTCTTTATTTAAGTACTCTTGAAACTCATTTGGCGACATCTTTTGTGTGACGATGCCGCTCTTATTTGTTAGTATTTCGATTAGTTCAGCATCGGATAATGCATCATTAAAAATTTGATTTACTGTTTCAACTAATTTGACGGGAACCCCTTTCGGTCCCATGATGCCGTAATAAACTCCGATATTAAAATCGTAGCCGGATTCCTTAAATGTTGGAATATCTGGCGACAATGGCGATCGATTCGACCCCGTAATAGCAAGTGAAGAGATTCGCTCTGACTTAATATCACCTAAAAGTGGATTAATCAGTACGTCAACTTGCCCACCCATCAGAGCAGCCAAGGCTTCACCACCTCCCTTGTAGGGGATGTGCGTCATTTTGATATTGGCGGTTTGCTCAAATAAAATCGTAGCCATATGTGGTGTTCCACCTTCACCCGAAGATCCATAATTGAGCTTTCCCGGATGATCTTTAGCGTAATTAACTAACTCTTTTACTGAATTAATTTTTAAGTCTTTATTTACTTTTAGGATCAGCGGACCGATTCCCATATAAGCAATTGCCGCCAAATCTTTTTTTACATCAAAGTTATGGTTGACATAAGAAGCAGGACTAATTGCAATGCTATTTGCAACCACTAGAAACGTGTAACCATCCGCTTTTGACTTAGCTACCCACTCTGCTGCAATATTGCCACCAGCACCTGCTTTATTTTCAACAATGACGGGTACTTTAAGTTTATTGGTAATAGATTTAGCATAAGTTCTAGCCACCAAGTCGATGCTACTCCCGGGAGAAAAGCCAACGACTAGCGTAATGGGCTTATTTGGATAATCCGTTTGAGCTACCGCAAAATTCATCGTAAAAAAAATCCCTACAAGGCTACTAACAAAAACCTTTAGAAAAAAATGTTTATTCATAATCCATACTTTCAGAAATATAACCATGTTGTAAATCAAAATTTATCTGGGTTTGAGGACGTTGTTTCTTATCACCATAGCCACCCCCTCCTGGAGTTCTTAATACTACTTCATCACCAGGTTGCAAAATTTGTGGTTTTCGAGAGTCTACCGCCTTACCATTAATTAGCACTTGACCTAATTTGCCGGACTCACCCCCGACAATCCCTGGTGCGGCTACTTTCAATCGCTCCGTTAAGAGTGCAACTGAAAGGGGTGATGTGTGCATATTGATAAAACATATTTCTTCCCCTAAGCCGCCTCGATAAAGCCCAGGTCCTCCTGAATCACACACAAGATACTTCCTTTTAAAAAACAATGGAAAGTCACGTTCAGCAACTTCAATGGGCGTTGGTGAAATATTACTAGGCCACGACATCGCCGAGGAACCATCTTTAAGTGCAGAAGCACCTAAGCCTCCGTTAAAAAATAAAACACTGGAAAACGGCTTACCATCTTCTTTGATGCCACTTAAATTAGAAATCCATACTGGCGAGCCTGAAGCCGCCATTACTTTTTCGGTAAGGATTGGTGCAAGTGCGCCAAACACTAAGCAAGGAACATAATGCCCAGTACAGGACCTACCCCCTACCGGCGCTGGTGATTTAGGGTTTAGGAGTGATCCTTCGGGGGCGGTTGTTGTGATTGCTTTAAAGAGTCCATAGTTATTGGGAAGATTCGGCAATAGTAGGCATTTAATGGTGTAGATCACCATGGCATTGGTATAGGAAAGAACGCAATTAATCGCAGAGTTTTGCTGCGGTGGTGATCCTGAAAAGTCACAAGTAATCGTTGAATCTTTAATTTCTACCTTCACATGAAAGAGAAGGCGATCTTGAAAGCCATCTGTCTCCATACTGTAAGAATAGGTGCCATCGGGTAATGATTGAATTGCCTTGCGCATGGCAAGGTCACTCCGCTCAAATAAGCCATCAGCCAACTCTGAAAAAGTGTTCAGCTTATATTCTGTAAGTAATCCTTCCATGCGCCGCGCAATTAATTCCACTGCTCCGACATGGCAAAAAATATCACCCACAGTTTGATCGGGCGTACGAACATTGGATCGGATCAATTGAATTAAGGTCGCATCTTGATTGCCGTTTTTTATTAAGGGCATGATCGGGATATGCAGACCCTCCTCAAACAATTCCCGCGCATCAACCGAACGAATCTTCCCGCCGATATCGGGCACGTGTCCAGCGGTCGCAGCAAAGCCAACTAGTGTTTCTTGGTGGAAAATGGGTGCAACTAAACAAACATCGTTTAAGTGGCCAGTGCCAATCCAAGGATTATTTGTGATAAAAATATCACCTTTGGCCATCTTGTCTTTACCAATGGTATTAATGGTAGCTTTCACAGTATTCGGTAAAGTACCGATAAAGGAGGGGAGACTTCCATTATTTTCAGCAAATGCATGACCATTAGAGTCTGTAATGACAACAGCAAAATCATTCGCTTCGGAAGAAAGCGTAGAAAAGGACGTCCGGATAATAAGTTGCGCTGCTTCGTTAGCAATTGCTTGAACACGTGACCAAAAGATTTGTAAAAATACTGGACCAGAATTTAAAAGAGGGGTATTTTTCATGCTCATGTGTTATCTGCAATTGTGATCATTAAGTTGCCATGAATACTCATTTTGACAAAGCCCAAGGGACCTACTACGATTGTCGTACCATATTCTTCAATTAATACGGGTCCTTGATGTTCAAAGCTCGAGTCCAACTCGGAGCGGTTAAAAACAGGAGTATTGATAAATTCACCAATTTCTTGAAAGAAAACCTGTCGAAACTTTGCCATAGGAATAGATGGTGATTCTTTATCGTGTGCCACAGGATTTTTTTGGAGTGGTGCAGCGATGCCAGCAATTCGAAGATTTACTAGTTCAATGATTCCATTGGGAGGTGTACGTCCAAATTTTTCTTCATATTGAGCAAGAAATGTATTTTTAATTGCCTGATTCAAAATCTTTTTGGCTTCATTGCTTACCGAAAGAGTAGGTAGTTGAAAGAGTAAATTAAATCCCTGCCCCACAAATCTTGCCTCTGCTTGATAAGTTATCTGAATTGGGCCATAACTTCCATCAAGCGCTAGAAGGTCTGTTTGTATTTCTAACTCTAAATCTCGAATATTTTTCTCTAAATCTTCTATCAAGTTGAAATCGGGTTTATAACTGATTGTTTTCGAGCGATCCGCTCTAGCCGGTGCGATTAAAAGGCCAAATGCAGATGCAACCCCGGCATCCCGAGGGCAGATAATCTTCGAGATACCTACTGCTTTGGCAACCATATAGGCATGAAGTGGACCTCCACCTCCCGTGGCAAGTAGAACAAAGTTACGGGGATCTTGACCTTGTTCAGCCACATGTAAGCGTGCTGCCGTGGCCATATTTTCAGCCACAAGATGATGAATTCCCCACGCAATCTCAGTTTGATTTAAGTGGCAGTCATGAGCTAGCTGATTTAATACCCCCTCCGCTGCCGCAGAGTGAATTGGAATCGTTCCACCAGCAAAAAAGTCTGGATTGATATAACCTAGAAATAAGTTTGCGTCTGTTACAGTTGCTTGATCTCCGCCGAGTCCATAACATGCTGGTCCCGGTTCAGAACTAGCGCTTTTGGGGCCCACTTGAAGTAAGTTTAATTCATCTTGATGTGCAATACTGCCACCACCAGCACCGATTTCAATCAGGTCAATCGTAGTGATATTCATTGGCATACCGCTGCCTTTTGTAAAGCGTTTACGCCTTGCCGCTTCAAAGTTAAAGGCAATGGAAGGTTTACTCTCATTAATAAGGCAAAGTTTGGCGGTTGTACCCCCCATATCAAAGGCTAATAAATCAGAAACTCCCTCTTCGATGCCAAAATAACTTGCAGCCACCACACCAGCAGCTGGTCCCGATTCTAGTAGAGCGATGGGTTTACTTTTTGCGGTATTTAGATGACTGAGTCCACCATTCGAAAGCATCATTAACACCTCGGCTTTGATGCCGATGTTAGAAAGTGTGCTTTCAAGTTGATTTAGATACGAAAGCGCAATAGGCTGAATATAAGCATTCGCAATCGTGGTAGTCATTCTTTCAAACTCACGAATAATAGGACTTATTTCGGATGAAATAGTAACCGCCAAACGGGGATATTTATTTTTAATTATCTTTGCTAAGGTTTCTTCTTGAACTGGATTCGCATAGGAATGCAGTAGACAAATGGCAAGTGATTCCACGCCTAAATGAATGATGCGTTCGACTTCGGATAGCGCCTGTACCTCATTTATTTTTTCAATTTCAAATCCTCTAGCGTCAATTCGTCCAGAGATCTCGCCCCTGAGATTTCTGGGAACTAACATATCTGGACGGCTGATCGCTAAATCATAAAGGTCATATTTACGCTCATTGCCTATTTCAATAATATCTTTGAATCCTTGATTAGTTATAAGGCCGGTGCTAGCGCCTTTGCGTTCAATCAAAGCATTCGTAAATAAAGTTGTCGCATGTACGATCCGAAAAATTTCTTCAGGGGAAATTTTTTGGTTAGTAATGAGCTGATTCAAACCATTCTCAACTCCAACAATTGGATTGGAGTTTGTAGTGAGTACTTTGAGTGACTCAACTTTTTGCGATGGTAAGTGGCAAGCAACAATATCAGTAAATGTTCCTCCAATATCAATACCTATCGACCAGTTCATTTCAGCATGTTCCTAAAAAGTAATTGTATGTTTCATTTATCAAAGTATACGATGTAACTTCTGAAGTTTAATTCGTTTCTATTAGACCTCATCTGATGGAAAATTCGAGTTAAATGAATAATAGAAGTCAACTCGTTTTTTGCATAGAGTTTTATTGGGGTAATTGATTTTGTAAACGACATTAAAAAATTCCCATAAATCACCTGATAGATAAACGACGCTTAGCTCAATTATTTGCTATTTTGCTAGAGTGAAATGATTATTTCATACAGGGTATTCCATTATGTATTAATTAAATTTTATGTATAAAAATTAAAAAATGCATCAAGATATTAAATCGACTGAACGACTTATTTCTAGTAGTTGGAGTTTGTTTGATCAAGTTGAACGGTACCGACATATTTCAGCTCGTTATAAAACTGTAGTCAAGCGAAACAGTGAAGATCATCAATTGTTGATGTGAGCAATTCTTAATCGAGATATCGAACCTGCCGGTAACTTACATCAAGAGCTTGTGCTTAGTACGCATAAAAATGTATTAAAGGGAACGGCATTATGGGTTAAAGAGACCCATTAATTATTTGGAGATACAGATGTTAAAAATTACTAGGCCGACTCCCTCTCACTTTGGGATCTACGCGACAGACGTAGACAAGATGGTTAATTTTTATAAAGCTGTTTTTGGTTTGACGGAGACGGATAGAGGTGTTGGTAAAACATTTAAAGCGCCATTGGTTTTTCTGAGCGCAAGCCCAGATCAGCATCATCAGTTGGTCATTGCTGGTGGTCGACCAATCGAAGCAACATTTAGTACCGTAATGCAACTTTCTTTTGTAGTACCTAGTATTCAGTATCTAAGGGAGATTAGAACGAGAGCAACTGAACTTGGTGCAACAAAATTTTTACCTCTCAATCATGGTAATGCACTATCTGTATATTTTGCTGATCCAGAGGGTAATACGGTTGAGGCTTACGTGGATATGCCATTTTATATTTCTCAACCCCATGGAGACCCATTAAATCTTGATAAAGATGATGAAACTTTACTTAGAGAGACAGAAGCAATGTGTCGAAACGATCCAAGTTTCAAACTTCTCGATGAGTGGCGAGCAGAAGTTTTTAAATAAATACTCTTAAAAATCATAAAAATAGGAATAAAAGAGATGAAACTTTTATCATTCATTTTAAAAGCTGGCAGTTCATGGGGTGCCTTGATTAATTCTATTGCTGTAGAAAGATAGTTAGCATGTTCGTTATACGAGTTCATCAACCAGGAGGGCCCGATGCGTTATGTGTTGAGCAATTACCTCTTCCAATGCCAGGTCCTGGAGAAGTCAGAGTGCAAGCCCATGCAATTGGGGTGGGTCGTCCTGACGTATTGATTCGTCAGGGAACTTACAAGTGGATGCCACCACTACCAGCAATTCCCGGGGCAGAACTTGCTGGTGAAATTGACGCAGTTGGTGAAGGTGTGCTGTCACTTCAGCTAGGTCAGCGTGTTTTGGTGAGTGCCCGAGATTTAGCGCAAAGAGGTGGTTGCTACGTTCAAAGTATCGTAGTTCCAGAGAGTGCTCCTTACAACTTACCCGATGCGATTTCATTCAACGATGCAGTCAGTTTGCCAAATTTACAGCTTGCCCTAGCACTCATGCAGGCTGCTAGTCCGGGACATACACCAATCCCGGGAACCATTTTAATTACTGGTGCCGCGGGTGGGGTCGCTACCATGCTTGCGCAACTTGCACGGTACTATGGATTTAAAACGATAGGCACAGCTCGTACTTTGGAGAAGAGAGTATTTGCCTTATCGAATGGTTTTGATGTAATCCTGGACGCTAATCCGTTGACTCTTGTCGAAGAAGTGATGTCTACAACGAATGGTCTAGGGGTCAATTTGGTGTATGACCATTTAGGAGGCGCAATGTTTCCGCAGTGTATCCGAAGTTTAGCCCCACTTGGACTAGCTATTTCCTACAACATTATCACTGGCAAACCCAACGAAGATCTCTTTGGACTACTTCGTGAGCTGTTAGGTAAAAGCTTGGGAGTACGTTGTTTTTCAATGCATACCTTTGATGAAGATAAAGATAACCGTCGAAAGTTGATGTGCAAAGCAATTGATTTGATGTCAAATGGCCAGGTGAAAGCGTCACCATCGGTAGTCATGGATTTTAGTCAGGTTGGACAAGCACATGAGATTCTTGACCAAGGACTTACTTTAGGTAAGATTGTTTTAAAACCCCATTAAGAGGGTTTTTAAAAAGGAGATACATGATGACAAAAGAAGTTCCAAAGTTTTTACTTAACATCTTTTCTGTTCTAATCTTATTGCTCAGTTCGATACTAAGTAATGCGCAAAATTATCCTGATCACCCAATCAGAATCCTACAAGGTTTTGCACCAGGTGGAAACGCAGATTCTATAGCTAGGGCTGTCAGCGATGAAATGGGGAAAGGACTTTCACAATCATTTATTGTAGATGCCCAAACTGGCGCTGGTGGCACTATTGCAGCCACTACAGTTTCTAGAGCTAAGCCTGACGGCTACACTTTATTGCTTGCTACTGGTGGCCATGCGGTTGCTGGGGCGCTGTATAGTAATTTAGCTTATAGAACCGTACAAGATTTTGACATGATTGGTACGATCACTTATTTTCCCTTTTTGATTGTTGTGAAGAACGACGGTAAAGTTCAGAACCTATCATCACTTCTCCAAGATGCAAAATTGAACCCTGATAAAGTAAGTTATGGTTCTGCTGGAATTGGGTCGACTCATCATCTAGCAGGTGAATTACTCTCTAGCATGTCAAAAACGCAATTACTCCACATCCCTTACAAGGGAGACGCTGCCTCTGTAGTCGCTTTATTATCCGGTGATTTACCAATGATCATTGCTCCACCGACAGCTGTCATGTCCAATATTAAAGCTGGAAAATTACGCGCTATAGCAACTACCGGTCCGCAAAGATGGCCGGGCTTACCAGATGTGCCGACCGTTGCTGAACAAGGCATCCCAGGATACGACGTACGTTCATGGGCGGGGTTGATGGCTCCGGCCGGCATGTCCCGACCAATTCTTGATCGGTTAAATGTTGAACTACAAAAAGCACTTCTTGTACCTACTGTGAGAAACAAATTAGAAGATATGGGCGGTGAAGTAAAAGGAAGTACTCCCGAAGAAATGAAGGTGATGGTTTCCAACCAAACTCAAAAATGGATTCAAGTGGTTAATGATGCAAAAATTCCAAAACAATAGTTCACATTAAGAAAGGAGATATTTATGTCGCTCATTGAAATTCGCAAGCGTAGTTTAATTATTGAAACTCAATATCATGAGGGTGGTCCAAAGGCGACCGTGCCTCTAAAGATGGCGGCATCATGCGCCGTTATTCTGAACCCCTACGCTGGTCGATATGAATCAGATTTAATGCCCTTTATGGCAGAGTTAAGAAGCCTAGGCACTTTACTAGCTCAAGAGCTCGTGGATACACTCGGTCGTGACAACATTGAAACGTATAGCAAAGCTGCAATCGTTGGCGTGAATGGTGAAATGGAACATGGCGCTGTTTGGCACGAAGCAGGTGGGTGGGCGATGCGAAGTGTTTTAGGTGAGCCCAAAGCCATGGTGCCAGCTGCTAAAGCAGTGGCCGCAACTGGGTATCGATTGATGGTTCCTTTGCACTATATTCATGCATCTTATGTCCGTAGTCATTTTAATAGTATGGAAATTGGGATTCAAGATGCACCTCGCCCGAATGAAATCCTTTTTGCATTGGTGATGGGAACAGGTGCTCGTGTACATTCACGATTAGGCGGCTTAACTAAAGATAAAGTATCCGTGCATGATGGACAACGATAACGAACGTAATTAAGTGCAAGAAATGAACGCAGAACAATCAAAGACAGGAGCTTTGATTGTTCATATTTTTATGATTAGCTAGTGTAAATAAGAGATTTCACATCTACAGTTTTTGTGAAAATTTTACGATCCGTGAAAACGTCAAAGTATTTTTGGAAATATGAAATATCCGACTGCTTAAACTCATTAAACATCACAAAATCAGCCAAAGGTACTTCTTTCACAATTGATTCTTCGATGGCTGTAAATCCGTCAAGTGATTTTCTGGATTCATCTGGATTCTTCCGAATAAATTCCACGCCTTTTGCATAGGCAGTAATGAATTTTTTAACCTCAGCGGATCGTTCTTTAATGATTGTAGTTGTGAGGGTTGCAGATCCACCAAACCAAGGTGCCATAGGGTCTCCCAACATGTATTTAGAAATAACACCTGCCTCTAAAATACGTGAGAACCCTTTTACTTTACCAACGGTACCAGATGGCTCAAGGGTATAAACAGCATCAACTTGTCCTGCTGCTAAAGCTGGAACATGTTGGCCAACGGGGAGTTCAATTGGCTGGATATTCGATAGTCCATTTTTCTCAAGAATAATTTTCGTCAAAGTTACATTTTGGATACCAGGACCACAGGCAATTTTGGCGTCTTTTGGCAGATCTTTAATCGCTTTTATTTTACTATCGAGGGGAACTAAAACCTCATCTAATACATATTTCACATTGGATGGGTTGGAACAAATAATCTTAAACAGATTGGGTGAGGCAATTTCGGCAAGAGCTAATGCAGCAGAAGCAGTGCCGTTTGCAGAACCGTGTATACGTCCGGCAATCATGGCTTCAGCAATTTGATTCGGGCTAGCAAATTTAACCCCTTCGACATTCAGTCCTACTTCTTTGAAGTAACCTTTTTCTAGTGCTACAAAAAAGGGTAGACCACTGGCAATAGGCCAATAGCCAATGAGAATTTTATCGTCTGCTGCATGAGCAAATGATGGGATCAAACCTGAAACAGCACTAAGCGCCCCTGCTTGAAGGATTTGGCGACGACCTTGGCTAAACCTATGATTACTCATGCTGATTCTTCCTTTTAAATAAAAAATAACTATTAGCGTACTTATTCACTTTCAAGTATGCCTTCGAGCTAACTGAGAAATTTCAAGATACGCCCTAAAAAGTGGCACAAGATACCAAGTTGGGTTCAATGGCTTTATTTTGATGCGATTTGAAGAAAAAATAAGGGAGAAGGTAGAAGTCTTGAAGTAAATCATAAAAACTTGTTGCGTTTGGTTCCTGTTTTAATACGTTAATAGCTCACATGAAATAGATTCGCATTACACTAGATGTAACGAGTTTTTTAAACATCAATAGGGTGATTTTTGTATTCCCAAAATAAGGAGATTTAATTTATGCGTTTTTATGGACATTGGCGTTCACTGGCCACTTACAGAGTTAGAGTTGCAATCAATCTAAAAGGTATTGATGTAGAAGTCATGCCAATTGATTTATTAGGTAAAGAGCATCTTGGCGAGCATTATCACTCGATTAATCCTCAAGGCCTACTACCCGCACTCGATGTTGGCAGTGGACCCGCTTTATTCCAGTCGATGGCCATCATTGAATATATTGATGACATGTTTCCGAATCCTCCGCTCTTGCCATCTGACCCTCTTGGCAAGGCAAGAGTTCGCGCCTTAGCTCAAATTATTGCTGCTGATTCTCATCCCCTGATGGTACCGAGAGTAAGAAATTATTTAACTGAAGAACTTGGTTTAGATGCCGATGGTGTGCAAAAGTGGATTCATCGTTTTGTCATGCCGGCTTTAGAAACATGTGAAGAAATTTTGACGGCAAATTCGACTTCTAGTCTTTATTGTTACGGTGATACACCAGGACTGGCTGATATCTTTCTCGCATCACATGTAATCGGTGCTGGATTTTTTAAATGCGACCTCAGTAAGTTGCCACGTGTGCTCCAAATCTATGAAAATTGCTCAAAATTAGAAGCTTTTGCTAAAGCCCATCCTTTAAAGCAGCCTGGTGCACCTACTTCCATTTGAGATTGGAAAATTAGTTATCACCCGTTTAAGTAAGTAAAAATGATGATGTTTTTAAAATTGCTGACCGGGTGATACTTTTTATGGCTGATTTTAGCGGTCAAAATATGGTTTTTGGGGGTGCTCTTTGACTATCTTTCAACTCTTCTTAGAAGCTTTTAATAGATAGGTAAATGACTGGCAATTTATTGACATCCTTTACCGAACATATACATTCCCTTTTTTCTCACGCCTTACGGTGAAAGTAAATCAATTCAATTCAAACTTAGGTTTGGCTTCTGATTCGAGATAAATGTTTGGATGCCATACTCTTTTTTTAAATTACGTCTTTACTTTGTATTCAAGTCAAAATATTTGTAATATGATGATAAGTAAGAAAAAATTATCTATATCTATCATTTCATTTTGTTGGCAAATGATTCCGCTGTTCAACCAAGCATCAATACTTAATCGATTTAAATATGCAACACAAAAAAATATTTGCAATACCTAAACCAGCATGGGTTGCTTTGCTGATGAGTAATCTAGCCTATGCATGGTGGCTCAAGATAGAAATCGGTAGTTTCCGGGGTTGGACAGTAGTCGATTTGTCGAGTGATTTATCGATGAGCCTTCCGACATTTTTGGCGATTGTGCAATTTGCCCTGTTTGCGCTGACGGTAGATATGCTGATGCGCTTAATGATAATTTCCGTAAATCAGCGTTTAGCTAAGGGACAAATTCCTTTAATTGCCGTCACTGCTTTAAGTATCGTGATTTACGGCCTGATTGGTTTAGTAGGCTTTATTCTTCTTTATGATCATGGCCTAACTCATATCTTGGCGACTACTGGAGCTTTAGGTGTGGGTGCTTTCTTTATTTTTCGTGAATGGATTGCTGACGTTACAGCGAGTATTCAGATTCAAACGGATCATTTAGCTGGAATCAACGATTTCCTGCTAATGTCCGGGGAAAAAGGTGCAGTCAAGGTGATTCAAATTGATCATCGCATGATTACGATGCAAACTGACACACGCTATGTTATTCGTATGCCGGCGCGCCTGTTTCTGAATTTAAAATATATCAATTTGAGTAGACAGCCTGAAAAGCGTGGCACACTAAGACGGATTAGTTTTAAGCTAACGACGGGCAATAATAGTTCTAGAGTTTTAGAGACAATGGAAACAGCCATGAAGTACTTGGTTTCTAAAGACCATCGGTTTCTCCCAAAATATGTATGTCACGTTGAGCAAATTGAAGGGGGAGAGATTGGTTATGCGGTTGGCTATGAATGCGATCCAAGTCTGACTCAGAATGCGTCAAATAATATCGTGTTTACACGACTATTACATATTTTTCGGGCAGCTGCCATTAATCTTGGTTCTGATGTTGAGATTACAACTACTGCAGAGGCCGTCCCTGAGGCGCAACAACGATTGATGGACATTTATCACTCGAGTGTGTTGAAAGTTTTAGATGAATATCAAGTTGAGGAACTTTCATCGAATGTCAAGATTATGCGCTACGAGTCGGGTGAGCAATTAATTCGCAAAGGGGAACTTGCTGAAAGTATGTATTTCATTTCTGAGGGACACCTTGAAGTGAGTATTAAGGATAATGAAGGTAATGATAAGGTGGTAGCTACTCTATGGCCAGGCGATTGCGTTGGTGAGATGTCATTACTCACTGGTGAGCCAAGGTCGGCAAACGTATTCGCGAGATCAAAAGTCGTCTTACTGGAATTAACGAAAGATCACCTTGCTCCAATATTTGAGGAATCACCAAAATTAATTGAGGAAATTTCTCACATTCTGACTGAGCGTAATTTGATCAATGAAAAAGCACTATCAAGCGCTTCAGGTCATCATGAAAAAGCCAATCAGATTAAAGCATTAGCTCATAAAATCTTTACTTTTTTCTTTGGGGCAAAGACCTAGAAGTAGTAGGATTGTTTAATAAATAGTGACGAAATAAACCAATTTTCGCCACTATTAAGTTGCAGTTCATTGTGGTTCGATTTTTGCCCTTTTAGCAACTTCAGACCACTTTTGATAATCATTTTTAATGAGCATTCTGAACTCTTCCGACGAACTCCCTATTGGTTCAGCACCCTCTGCAAAAAGTCTCTCCTTAATTTCTTTATTTTGAAGAGCCTTTGCCATTTCTTTTTGAATCATCTGAATGATACTGTCAGGAGTTCCCGCTGGCGCCAGTAAGCCATACCACTGTAATGAGACGTAATTGTTTACACCAGATTCGATGACGGTTGGAACATTCGGTAAAAGATCTAATCGTTTATTGCCAGATACTGCTAAAGCTCGAAGTCTCCCTGATTGGATGTAGGGCAGTGCGGTTAGCGGGTTAACAAACATCGCATCCACCTGCCCACTCATTAGGTCAGTTACTGCCGGAGTAGTCCCCTTATATGGCACATGAATGGTTTGAATCCCGGCAAGATAGTTAAATAATTCCATCGACATGTGTGGAGAAGTGCCAACTCCGGCACTCCCAAAATTGAATTTATTAGGATCTTTCTTCGCTAAATTAATCCACTCTTTGATATTCTTCGCAGGAACATTCGGATTCACAACAAAAATATTGGGTGCAGTAGCGGCGAGAGAGATTGGCGCAAAATCTTTGATCGGATCGTAGGCTACATTTTTCAAGAGTAGTGGATTGAGAATTAATGGGGTGGGTACCATGAGTAAGGTATATCCATCAGCTGGGGCGTGAACTACCGCCTCAATCCCAATCATATTACCCGCACCCGGCTTGTTTTCTACGAAGAAACTTTGCCCAAATGTTTTGGTAAAAGTTTGGGCCAGTTGTCGGGCAATAATATCTGAGCCACCACCTGGCGCAGATGGAACAATGATTTTTACTGGTTTTATAGGGTAAGTTTGGCTAGAAGAAAAACTACTCACCCCCATCAACATAAAAACTAAAATAGTTTTAAATATTTTATCCATCGGCATGTAAAGTTTCTTGAGTAAGGCTAATCGGCTTTGCAGCAATGAGGATGAAAGCAATCACACATGGCACATCGCCATTATTAACCCAGTTATGAATGGTGCCTTTTTGAACAATAACATCGCCTTGTTTTAGATGAACAATGCTGCCATCTAAATCCATATCGATGGAACCAGACATCACAATGGCGTAATCAATGGTTTCAGTCCGATGATTTCTAGGAGCAACACCTGGATCGTATTGCACAATTCGAAACACCGTATCCTCTTTAGTGAGGACGGATACATCCCTTGAGTTGCCATTCGCAGGATCTAAGTTATCTACTGGAAATTGACCAGTCGACCACACTACGATGCTGGAGTGATGATCACGTCTTGAAATAATATTGGTGCAGATTTCATCTTGCTCAACGATGGCTTTGCCATTTGTATCATGCCCGGTGACAACGCGACGAATTTTCATGATTGGATAGCTTTCAAAAAAGAAATAACCTTAGTAGCGATGGATTCCTCAAGTGGAGCCCATTCTGTGAAAGAAATAATGTCTGCATCTTGATCCTCAATCGGTAACTGAAATAACTCTACTTGGGGAATGATTTGAGAGGCAGCAACGGCATTACCCCGTGCATGGGTACGATCATTACCTGGAATAATGAGTACAGGTACTTGAATTGCTTGCAAAGTAGATTCTTCAACGCCCATCACCGGATATGTGGGGCCACTCACAAAAATACTCAGCCAATTTTCTAAGACCCGAATAAATTCTTCCGGATCCATCTTCATTAATACCTCAAGATTTTCAGGGCGTGCCGTGATTCTTTCTTGATAGTCAGAAGTTTGACATACAGCTTGCATTCCACCTGATTTAGCCGCATCAATAAACTGTTGATAATATTTTTTGGGTAATCTAGCAGCGGCTGTTTCCCCACCAGTCAAGCGAATTAAAACGAGTGCTTTGGCAATTCCCGGATGGCGTTGATTGACTAGGATGGACAATCTTGCTCCAGAGGATGCTCCTCCAATGAATGCTTGACCAATTCCCAACTGTTTTAAAAGCTCCGCTAAGTCATCTGCCCAAATTATTTCTTCACCATCTTGACCAGAAATTGATACTTCAGAGGCTCCTGTATTGCGACGATCATGTAATAAAACCCTAAAGCCACCTTTAGCAATCTTTTGAGCGAGTGATATAAATTCGGCATGACTCCTTCTGCCACCAGTAGAAAGAGTGAACCAAGGGCCATGGTCACCAATAATTTGGTAGAAAATTTGAACACCGCGAACAAGAGCGTATGGCATTTTTAACCTTTAGTGTATTTGAAATAATATTCATTATCCATTATTGACATCCTCTACTCCCTGAAGTAAGAGGATTCCTACCACGCTTACGCTGCAAGAGTATCGAAAGTCGTCTCGGTGGGTTCTTGCTTCATTGACCGATTTAACGGCACGGATCTCCACAAGCTAACAAGCGCAATCCCCGCTCTAAAAAGTTGATTGCTCCAACCATATCGGCGTGATTCTCCTGCCCACAAGATACGCACTTAAAGTGCGATGGGGTCTTGCGGTTGCCTTTGCCAATCTGCCCACATGGGACCTTGCGGCAAATTTGGCGGGTGATTTCAATGTGAATTGAAGAAATTACAAAAAATCATGAAAGTTACTATTTCACGCAAAATATACTTGCCTTGCTAATTAAAAGGTACTAATATCAAGCCATTAAAAGTAGTATTTTATAACTATATTCAACCCCTCAGAGACACTTCTTTCAATACTTAGAAAATGAAAAGAGTAATCGTAGCGATTCTGATTGTGATTTGCTCTGTTTTAGCATGGCAAATGCTTTCCATCATCAAAATCAAGGTAGTTGGTCAGTCACGCTTAATAGGATTACTTATGACTGAGGTTGAGATTCCTTTTTTACAGTCGCTCTAACAAAATACTGGCCTTAAGATTAAGGAAAATGGGTTATTACAAAAATGAATTGAATGATGAAGAGTGGCAAATTATGAAGACCCATGCTGCGATTGGTGAAACGATCCTGTCCTCTGCTGAACAGGAATTTCCAGGTGATGAAGGTGTCATTAGAATGGCATTCAAAATTGCGGGCGGTCACTACGAGAAGTGGGATGGAACTGGCTATCCTCGCCGCTTAAGCGGGGAAGATATTCCCTTGCCAGCGCGCATCATGGCCCTTGCTGATGTTTATGATGCATTGGTGAGTAAACGCGTTTATAAGGCAAGCTGGAGCCATGAGGACGCCATTCATGAAATTATTTCTAAAAGGGAGCATCATTTCGATCCATTGGTAGTTGATGCGTTTGTTTTGGAGTCAGATAACTTTCTTGTTATTTCACAGCAATATGAAGATAACTAATTTGCACCTAAGGGGAAGTCATTACAAGACAACTCAACTAGATAAAGCAATCCGTAGCCAAGGGTATTATTTAAGCCTCAGTTGGGGTTGTAAAACAGCAATAGCTTCATACAAAATGATCTAAGATATGTTATCTCTTAACGAAATCTTCTTTCTTACCTCAGCATTAATCATGTGGGGACTGGTGGCAGCCTCAAAACCATTAGTTAATAAACGTAAACTTCTTGAATCAGAAAACGCTTGGTTTTTGACTTTTGTTTTTTCAGCATGTGCTTTTAGTTTTTTTACGATTGCCTCCATCCTTAATTTAGTACTATTGACATTTGCTAATACCTGCTTTGTTGCTGGCAATATGTATCTGGCATTATTTTGTCGATCGCTCAGAAAACCAAGCAATAAAACTAGCAAATGGTTGCCCATCATGGCGATTTTGATTTTTGCTCTAGTTTTCGAATATCTAAGACAAAGAGGTGTTTTTACAGAAAGAGTGCTACTGGTTGTTTCGACATCGTCCCTTTGTCTTCTATGGCAACTCATCGAGTTGGGACTATTAGGTAAAGTTCGATTAAAACATTTAAGATTGTTTTTCTTTATTACTGTTGTGGAGTTAATTTTAACTTTCATGAGATTAGCGGCGATATTTTTTCAACAATTACCGTCTAATATAAATTTATATCAAGAACCTTTCGAATTGGCTTTAATTCGATGGATTTGGTTTGCCTTAATGGTCATTTCCTATGTGACTATCATTGCCTATTGGGTCGGTAGAATTAGTTCTGAAAATCTAAAAACGATTGAAGAAAACAATTTAATGAAGTTAGAAATTGCAAATAATAAGATTCTTCAATCTGACTGGCAGTTGTTGACAACGCTCCAAGAGGTCAAATCGATGGAAGTTAAGTTAGACGATGCCGAAAACGAACTATTAAAACGTGAAGAACTATTGCGGTATGTATTAGATATTTCTGGAGATGGCATTTGGGATTGGAATATTCTGACTGGTGAAGTGAAGCACAATAGCCGTTGGATAGAAATGCTTGGTGAAGATCCAGGGCAACCGTATTTTTCTGTCGAGGATTTTAAAAAACGTATTCATCCGGATGATTTAAATGCCGTACTTGATCAACTGAGAGCAACGCTTGAGGATCACCAAGAGTATCGATATTCTTATCGGATGCTTCGGACTAATGGTCGGCAAATTTGGGTGAGAGATCGAGGCGCCGTTGTTGAAAAATCAGAGGATGGTACGCCAATTCGGATGGTTGGTGCTATTAGTGATATTAGTGAAGAAGTAGCTACTCAAGAAAAACTTCAAGAATTAGCTTTTTATGACCCATTAACGCAGGTGCTGAATCGCCGTATCTTTGAAGATCGCTTAGATCAAACGCTTAAAAATTCAGAACGCCATCAACAATATTGTGCATTACTGATTCTTGATTTAGATAAATTTAAGAATTTAAACGATAGCTATGGGCATCAGATGGGAGATGTAAGGTTGATGGAGGTTGCAAAGCGCATGAAAGAGATCATTCGGGAGATCGACACGATAGCTCGAATCGGCGGTGATGAATTTTCTATTATTCTCGGTGAATTAGGTCTTGAGTATTCTGTTGCGTGTGAACAGGCAAAAAAGATTGCTGAAAAATTATGTGAAAGCTTATCCAATACTTTATCCATGGAAATAGCATTCGGTAAGCTGGACAAATTAAATGATTTAAAAAAATATACTTGCTCTGTAAGTATTGGTATTACCGTCTTTTTAGGAAATAAAAAAACGCAAGATGAACTGCTTTCACAGGCTGATGATGCAATGTATCTAGCGAAAAAGGCTGGAGGGAATCAGGTATGTTTTTATAGCAAGCCTGTCAGTCCATAAAACCCAGAACTAGATACGTATTTCCTCACTGGCCTCTCTCCTATTAACTTGTTACGTTGTTATCCATCTTGTAATTGGAAGCTTCCGAACCAGTAAATAATAAATCAGTGAGGATAGAAGTCTTCCGATTACAGTAAAAGATCGATTCAGGATTTAGTCATTTTTTAGGAATAAAAGGCAACAAGACATACGACGGCATATCTTGATCAGAGTATAAAGTGACTTCAGCACCAAAAATTGCAGGTGGTCGATCGATAGGGTCATCATGGATGAAAGGACCACAACCTTTCATGGGATTTTTCATATTCGAAAGATGTGCTGCTGGACCATCCCACTCATAATCCTTACCTAAAACACTGAGCGCTAATTGATATCCTTTGGGTATGACAATACTTGTTGGCCATATCTCAACGTCGAGCGCTGTCTTTTGTTCTGGGATCAATGGCATTTTTTGTTGATGACGATAATACGGGCGGTAAGGGGTTGATAAGGTCTCGTCTAACTCTCTATGAGATGCACGTAACCATCCTTGCCCAACCGGTGTATGTGGGTCGAGGGCTCCTTGAAATACCACTTCTTGTCCTTGAGGATCATAAACATGTAGTACGGTAAAAATATCAGCATCATTGGATAAGGAGCTCATGAAGATTTTCAACGCAGCCGGTCCCGTGATTTCAACCTCTTCTTCAAAAGGTTTTGCATAAAAAGTAGTCCCCTGTACTAAAGGTTGATAACTCACTTTAGTATTTTCTTCGGGAGGGTTAAAGGATAAAGAATGATCGGCACAATTTAAATAAAGTTTTGTCCACTCGGTTCTTGGTATTGGCCAAGCTTCTTCATAGCGCTGCTCAAAATGATCTACATGCCGTATTTGTAATTGTAGTTTTGGTTGATTTTGTTCCCAACCATTATTGATCTCTTTCAGATAGTAATCAAAAAACCTTTTTTGGATATCAACACCATAATCCGTATAAAGTCCTGCCCAATGCGCTCCGCCATGCATTTCAAGCCATTTACGGGTGGAGCCTGAACGCATAAAGCCTTCAATATTGCCTCTTAAGTGTAGACCTTGGCCACCCCAATTGCCCGCAGATAATAAGGGGACTTCAATCTCACTAAAAACACTCTTCCGAACAGCATAATACTCATCATCCATTTGATGATCTAGCAACTCTTGCCACATTGGTACGCGGTTAGCTGCTAACTCTTCGTCAGTTAGTGTTTCAGGGCCACAAACGAGTTCTCCTGTTAATTCGCTAATCGGTCCTCTCGTACCTAGGCCATGTTGCACATTACGTACTTGCATATCTTGCCAATTTTTGACAAAGGTGCAGAGAATACCACCGTGATGGGTGCTATCCCTGTAACGATCAGAGTAACCTTCCCAAATGCACATGGCTTTTAGATGAGGAGGTTTTAATGCAGCTACACGCCACTGATTCGTGCCGTAATAAGAGATCCCCGCTAACCCAACATTGCCGTTAGACCATGCTTGCTGACCAGCCCACTCAATACATTCATAGAAATCACGGGTTTCTCTTGGGGAATGGTGATCCACTACACCAGGGGATCTACCCGCACCTCTTGAGTCCACTCGAATGCAAATATATCCGTCTGGTACCCATTTTTCAGGATCAAGTACTTCCCAGTTTTGATATTTATTGCTAGAACCAGCAGCTGTATCAGGGTGATCACTGACCATTTTTTCCCAAGCTGTTGGGTAGCCTTTTTGGAAACTTAAACCTTTTCCATACGGGCCATAACTAATCAAACTAGGATATTGACCCGAATCAATAGGTCTAAAAATGTCAGCTCTTAAAACAATTCCATCATCCATCTCGATGGGAACATCCCAATCGATTTGCATCCCATCACGCGTTTCACTCTTAAATGAATCATTTGTATTGTTGGTCATTTTGATAGTCTCTTTTTAAATTTATTGTGGTTTAAGTCCAATGCTTTGAATCAGTTTTGAGTAACGTATAAAGTCTGCTTCGATGACTTCTTTAAAGGCTTGAGAAGTATATGATTGAACATATAATTCCATTCCCTTTAACTTCTCAATCACTTCTTTTTGGGACATTGCTATGTTGATAGCACGGTTCATTTTTTGAATGATTTCTGGAGAGGTCCCTGCAGGAGCTACATAGCCAAACCAACCCGTCGCATTAAACCCTGGGACTACTTCACTGGCTAATTGCGCATCAGGCCAAGTGGCAGGGCTAGTTGCAGCCGTAATACCTAACAGCTTTAATTTCCCTGCCTGAATTTGCGGCACAAAGGTCGCCATGCCTAAAATTCCGACTTGTACCTGTCCGCCAATGACGTCAGTAGTTACTTGCACGCTCCCTTTATAGGGCACATGAATGTAGTCAAATCCTGCGCGCATTCTGAGGTCTTCGAAGGTTAAAAACGGATAGCCACCCTCTCCGTTGGTAGCGAGGGTTAAAGTGTTTGGGTTTGCTTTGGCATAAGCAATCATCTCTTTTAGGTTGTTAAAGGGTGTATTGGGAGTTGCCACAATCCCCTGAAAATTGGTTGAAATGAGAGCAATAGGCTCTAAGTCTTTGAGTGGATTGTATTTGACACTTTTAAGTGTGTTGGGTAAGACAATTAAATTACCTGTTTGAGCGGAAGCAAAGGTATAGCCATCTGGACTTGACCTGACTAAATTAGCGATACCAATGGAGCCACTACCACCGACAACGTTTTCAACAATAATCGGCTGCCCGAGTATTTCGGTCAGCTTCGGAGCAATCATTCGCGTGGTCAAGTCGATTGAATCACCCGGTGGAAACGGGATAATGATTTTGATGGGCTTATTAGGCCAAGCTTGTGCGAATGCCATCGGTGCGTGCAGTGCGTGCAAAATACAGATGACACTTAAAATAGAAAAATAAAAATACTTTCGAAAAAGCGAGCGTTTTCCTATACCAATCAGTGGATTGATTACCATGTCTTTGCCTCCCTAATATTTTCTTTTTTTAAAGCCTACTCTAGAAGTTTAGAAATATCAATACGGACAAATCCCCCTTTGCTGATTTAGGTGCAAAGTAAGCATAAAAACCAGCCAGAAAAGAAACGTGGAGTGATTGACCAATTAGAATAGTCTTATCGATAAGATTTACTGCAAAAACCTTTTAAATAATAAATATGAAGACAAAAAATATCATTATTTGCATGCTCTGTTCACAAGTCTTAACCCTGTTGGGTTTTGCGAGCTATGCGGTGACCTTAAATACACTTCAACAAGAATGGCATTTATCAAATTTTCAGTCTGGTTTCATCGCCAGTATCTTTTTCTTTGGTTATATTGGGTTTGTCTCCTGTGCCACGGTATTAACCGATCGTTTAGACGCGAGAAAAATTTACTTAGTTGGCGTTTTTATCGAATTCATCGGCCTCATTGGTTTAGCAACCATGACGAATGGCTTTTATAGTGCTTTATTTTTTATGTTTTTAAATGGTGCTGGCGTCGCTGGTGCTTATATGCCCGGTTTAAAAATTATCACTGACAGAGTCAAGACCGGTGAATTGACTCGGTACATTTCTTTTTATACTGCTTCTTTTGGCATTGGAGTTGGTTTTTCTTATCTCTTGTCAGGCTTCATCTTAAAGTTGCTCAATTGGCATTATGTCTATGGAGTGATTGCGGTTGGCCCATTACTTGCAGGAGCCATTGTTTATTTTTTGATAGAGCCACTCAGAGATAAAAAATGGCAAGGTAAACTCAACCTCCATTGGCGAGATATTTTTCCGATTGCTCGCTGGAAACTTGTTTTAGAAAATAAAGATGCTTCTACTTATATTTGGGGCTACGTGGTACATTCCCTAGAGTTATTTGCATCAAGAAGTTGGTTAGTCGCCTTCTTTTTGATTTGCGCAGCAAATTCGGATCAATCGTTTTTGCTCAGTGGTACTGAATCAGCTAGCCTCATTAATTTTTTTGGGGTACCCGCCTCAATTCTGGGTAACGAAATTGCTATCCGAATTGGGCGAAAAAAATGGATCTACACCGCCATGATTTTGAGTACTATTTTCGGTATCCTACTGGCCATGTCGATTGGTCAAGCATGGTGGTTAGTGATGATTTTTGCAGTCCTGCATACGTTGTTTATTATGGCGGATTCTGCTACCTTAACAGCTGGGTTGGTTACTAGCACTTCTGATCAACTGAAGGGTGCTGCGATGGGATTGCATTCGATGATGGGTTTTGGTGGTGGACTATTAGGACCATCTATCTTTGGATTTGTCTTAGATGTGTCTGGCGGACAACAACAACCCGTAGCTTGGGTGTTTGCCTATGTATCAATTGTGATTTGGGGATGTATTTTTGTTGCTTACCATGTAAGAAGAAAAATAATCGCTTAAATTACTAATTACTTTTTTTAAGAAAATTCATTCAATGTGAGATAGTTGAAACGTTATCTCATCAAAGCTATAAAATTAACTAAAGTTTTGAATCACCTTATAAAGTCTAAATCCATGCAAAATGCTTACTTACCACTCGCCTTAATTTCAATGTGTTGTTACGGATTAGGAGATTTGGTTTTTAAATTTGCTGCTCGTAAAGGAATTCCGGCGCATCGATTCATCGTTTTACAAACCGTGTTTTTTCTACCTAGTGCCCTTTTGTTGGGGTGGGTGACGGGTTCTCTTCATTTTGGTGTGCCCTTCTTATTTGGAATGTGTGCTGGTTTGACTCTGTACTTTGCGTTGCTGTACTTTTCGATTAGTTTGAATACTGGGGACGTTAGCGTGGTAGCACCAGTTTTTAGAAGCAGCTTTGTTTTATCAGCGACCCTAGCACTGCTTTTTTTAAATGAGTCTTTAACGATGAATAAGGGCTTTGCCTTTGTGCTCTTAATCATTGCAGCATTTTTATTGCTGAGTAATCTCTCGTTTCGTTCAACGAACCCTAGCCCTTCAAAAACGAGTAAAACTTATTTCCGTTCTCTTGCGATTGCAACGGTCCTATTAGGCATTACCGGCTTTATTTATAAATTGGGTGCGATCGCTGGAGGAAACTCGATTTCAATCGTCGCAGGGCAGGCAGTGGTCTTTTTCACGATGGCGTTTTCTTCTTGTTACTACAAAGATAAAAAAATTATCTTTTTGTGGAAGTATCTTTATTTAGGATTTATTACGGCACTCTTCTTATTTTTAGCGCTCTATTTTTTACTTGAGGCCTTGAAATCAGGCCCTGCAAGCACGGTGGTAACCATTTCACAGATGGGTTTTGTGGTCACTGCAATCTTAGGTATCTTTATTTTTAAAGAAAAAATTTCCGTCAGAAAAGTCCTTGGTTTAGTTTGCTCGATCGCGGCGATGATACTGCTAGCAATCTAAATTTATTCTGCCTTAATCCCCGTTAATTTCACAATATTAGCCCAGTTGGCATTATCTTTTTTCAATAGCGCGCCTAATGTTTCTGCTGAACCAGGATCCGGATCATATGCTAAGGCAATTAACTGTTGTTTGATCTCTGGAGTATTCAGGCATTGAATGAAAGCTTGATTGATGCGTTGAACAATGTTTTTAGGTACTCCAGTCGGTCCAAAGATGCCATACCAAGTATTTAATTCAAAGCCAGGAACTGTCTCAGCGATGGTTGGAACAGTGGCGAGAATTGGTGTGCGCTTTAAAGTAGTTGTTCCTAAAGGAATTAACTTACCAGCTTGAACTTGGGCAAGTACCGTCGAGGTGTTGGTGATTAAAACATCAACTTCATTCGCAAGTACTGCAGAAACCGCTGGCCCACCGCCTTTGTAGGGAATATGGGTAAATTTGGTACCGGTTAAGTTCCCTAGTAACTCCATGCCTAAATGTGGCGTACTGCCAATACCAGCAGAAGAGTAATTAATTTTCCCGGGTTCTGATTTTGCCAACTCGATTAATTCAGTAATATTTTTTGCTTTGAATTTTGGGTTGGCGACCAAAACACTTGGCGTATTTACCATGAGTGCTATGGGCGTTAAATCTTTTACAGGATCAAATGGGAGTTGAGCGTAGAGTGCCGAACTAATCGGCAATGAGCTATTCCCGAGGAGAAGAGTGTACCCATCAGGTGCCGATTTTGCTACGTAATCTGCACCAATATTACCGTTCGCGCCAGGCTTATTGTCTAAAATGATTGCTTGACCAAGTAACTCTGATAAGCGCTTACTTAATGGTCGCATTAAGACATCAGCACCACCACCTGGAGGAAAAGGTACGACAATTTTTATTGGCTTCGTGGGATATTCTTGCGCAATACAAATTTGGCTTGTAAAAACGAAAGCACTAAGAATTAATATTAATTTTTTCATTTAAAGTCTCCTGAGCTGATGACGACTTCGCATTTTTTTAAATAATTTTCTTTGCAAAGCTCTCTGATTAATCAGTTTATATGAATAATTGTAAGTTACGGAAATTTCCCACTGAACAATTCTTAAAATAAACGAACTCTCCTGAACTCTATAAATAGAAAGAGACTCATCGATGAATAGTCTTTAGGCGATCATATCTAGGTGCTGAAACTCAGATAGTTCAGAGGAAGATTGAATGATTATTAGCAGAGCCTCACTAAAGTGTAAGAAATCCTAGGAGATAATGGAGTTCATTCAATCACGAAAAAATTGAGATGTCTAAATCTAATAATCCTGTCACTTGGTTCGAAATCTATGTTGATGATATGGAGCGAGCCAAAAATTTTTACGAAAAAGTATTTGATTGCTTCTTAGAACCGCAAACTACTGATGGTAGCTTTGAAGTTTTACAATTTCCTGATGCGATTCATAGCAATGGTGCGATGGGTGCCTTAGTGAAGCACCCAATGCGAAGACCGTCCTTAGAAGGAACTTTAGTCTATTTTCATAGTCATGATTGCGCAGTTCAATCAGCGATTGCTCTGCAAAATGGTGGGCAATTATTTAAACCCAAATCGAGCATTGGCCCCAATGGTTTTATCGCAATTATTGGTGATACCGAAGGTAATGCGATTGGACTCCATTCCTTTGAGTAATCTATAAAAGAATCCAAAATCTAAAATTTGAGCAGTTTAACTAGCAATTGTCCGCAATCGATTGAGTGCGGTTTTTAAAGTCTCCTCCTTTTTGGCATAACAAAATCGAATCACATTAGAATTCGTTGCAGAACTATAAAATGCTGACACTGGAATTGCGGCAACTTTTATTTCCTTCGTTAACCATTGGCAAAAGTCTACCTCATTGAATTTCGCCTCTGGAATCCTTAAATTGGAGTAGTCAACACACTGAAAATAAGTTCCTTTAGACGGAAGCAATGAAAAGCGCGTATCAATTAAACCAGCCTTAAAGAAATCTCGTTTTTCCTGATAAAAAGCTGGTAACTCCTTATATGCATTTGGATAGTTGAGGTAAGTGGCTAAACCATACTGCATAGGAGTATTTACTGTGAAAACATTAAATTGATGCACTTTACGAAATTCTGCCATTAACTCTTTAGGTGCTGCGACATAGCCCACTTTCCAACCTGTTACATGAAAAGTTTTACCAAAACTGGAAATAACGAAGCTTCTTTGACAGAGTTCTGGATGACGAGAAATACTTTGATGGTGCTCATTGTCAAATACCATGTGCTCGTAAACTTCATCACTACAAATGAGTGCATTGGTTGGCCTCACCAAGTCGGCAAGTCGCTCCAAGTCCTCACTTTCCCATACCATCCCAGTTGGATTGTGAGGAGAGTTGATCATGATGAGCCGAGTTTTAGGATTAATTGCCTTTGCTAGGTCATCCCAAGGAAGGACATATTTTGCTACCAGACCCAAAGTATTTCTTTGCGGAATCATTTTTACTGAGATGGCTTTCCCACCCGCCAAGTGGATTGCCGGAAGATAAGAGTCATAGACTGGTTCAATCACTACAACTTCTTCACCTGGCCTTACCGTGGCTAAAACGACAGTTAAGATAGCTTGGGTTGCTCCTGCTGTAACCGTAATTTCATCATCGGATGAGTAATATTTACCATAAAGGTCTTGAATTTTTGCAGAAATTTTATTTCTTAATTCTGGGATGCCGGTCATTGGGGGGTATTGATTCTGATCCCCTCGCATGGCTTTCTCCACACCATCTAATAATTGGGGATCACAGCTAAAGTCAGGAAATCCTTGGCCTAAGTTGATTGCATTATGTTCCCGCGCTAAAGCGGACATCACGGTAAAAATAGTAGTTTCCATCTCTGGAAATTTAGATTGCAATAGTTTTTGGGTCATCACTGGAGTCATTGAAAGGCAAAAGAAGTAATTCACTCATTTTACTCGCCCCAATAATCCTCCTTAAAGGTGGTCTGAATTCTAGAATAAACAGTTAAAATGACCTTATATATCAAATTCGGTATAACGAAACAATTTAATGTTGGTGGTTAAAAACAATGAACCTCATTTATTATTTGAGATTGTTGTTCAATCAGTATGCGTTAAATAAATAATTATTTCAGATTGATTGTAATGACAATTTTTACGAGACAAACTTATGACAACTTTAAAAGTACACAAATTAGCAGATGCCTTGGGCGCTGAGATTTCTGGTGTTGACCTTTCTAAGCCCATCGCAAAAGAGGATTTGGCACAGATTCTTAATGCTTGGAAAGAACACTTGGTACTCCGGTTTAGGGGGCGAGAGTTAAGTGATCCACAATTACTTGACGTGACCCGTAATTTTGGTGAAATCGACCCTCCAGGCCCTAACTCCTATGGAAAACCTTTCCTAGCCGACTTTCCTGAAATGAATGTCATTTCAAATATCAAAGTGGGCGATCAGGCGATTGGTGGATTAGGTGATGGTGAGGCTTCTTGGCACGCGGATATGACTTATATTGAAAATCCTCCGAAAGGATCTTTCTTGCATGCCTTAGAAATTCCTAAGGAAGGTGGAAATACCTCTTGGTCTAATATGTATTTAGCCTATCAAACATTACCCGATGCATTGAAGAAAGAGATCAAAGGTCTTAAGGCGATTCATGACTCTACTTACAATAGTGCTGGCATGATTCGTAAAGGGATGAAAGATGTAACGGATCCAAGGGAAGCTCCTGGCGCTCATCATCCTTTGGTATCAGTCCATCCGGAAACAGGCCTACCCACGCTATTTTTAGGTCGTAGAAGAAATAGTTATATTCTTGGGATGGATTTAGAAGCTAGTAATCAATTATTAGATGAGTTGTGGGATCATGCTGCCAAACCTGAGTTTACTTTTACCCAAATATGGCAATTGCACGATTTGATCCTTTGGGATAACCGTTGTACTTTGCACCGTCGTGATAGTTTTGATCCTAATGCTAGACGCTTGATGCATCGTACTCAAATCAAAGGTAGTTCTGTCATTCCATTCGAATAAAAATATGAAATCAACTATTACTAAAGTAGAAGTCTTTGGCGTTGCAGTGCCACTCGTTGGTGGTGGCTTTAAAAATGCCTATGTCACTAAAACAGTCCAAAAAAGTGCCGTGATCCGGATTACTGATGACAGTGGTAATGTAGGCCTTGGCAATATTGATCCATCCCCCGGATACTCCGCAGAGTCGATTGAGGATTCGTTAAAAGTTCTTAAAGAAGTATTAGCTCCACTTGTTATTGGATTTGACACTTTCAATGTGCATCATTTGCTAAAAAAGATGAATCAATCTGTTGAGCAGTTTTATGATGCGAAAGCAGCCATTGAAATGGCTTGTACCGATTTAATTTGTAGAAAACTAAACATTCCCGTATATACCTTGTTAGGTGGGAATGTTACTGAAAATGTCCTGTTCAATGCTTGGATTGGCATCCTACCGCCTGATGAGGCCGCTGCTGAGGCAAAAAAATGGTTTGATAAAGGTTTTCAATCAGCCAAAGTCAAGGTGGGTGCCGATATTTACGCCGATAGAGACCGGATTGCCGCGATTCGTGAAGCAGTTGGTCCTGAGATGAAACTTAGGGTAGATGCCAATGCAGGTTATACCGTTGAAGAATCTATTGCGCTTGGCAAGTTGCTCGAGCCTTTTAATTTACAACTGTTTGAGCAACCGGTGCATGCAGATGATTTAGACGGCATGGCCAAAGTAAGACAAGCGATTGGCATTCCTGTGATGGCAGATGAATCAATTATTGACCATGCCAGTTTGATTGCCGTGATTAAAAAAGATGCGGCAGATATCGTTAAATTAAAAGTAATGAAACAGGGTGGTTTTTTAATTGCTAGAAGAATGCTTGAAACGGCGAGTGCCGCTGGGCTCAAAGTAGTGATTGGACATGGTTTTGGTTTAGGAGTAAATACTGTTGCTGAAATTATGTTTGCAGCTTCCAGTGAAGATGTTTTGCCAGGACTTGAATGCGTAGGACCTCTAAAAACGGTGGATGATATTGTGCATCATAAGTTAGACATTTCTAGTGGTTCTTTAGCACTTCCAAGCGGCCCAGGCTTAGGGGTTGTTTTGGATGATGAGAAAATCCAAAAATATAGTTTTTTTAAATCCATTTAATACCTTTTTTTAAACAACTCTCTATGATTCGTAGCAAAAATATTGTATTTCTTCTGAGTATCTTATTTAGTAGTCTTGGTTTTGCTCAAGGTAGTAAAACGACGACTATTATTGTGCCATTCGCCTCTAGTGGGACAGTAGATATTGTCGCCAGACAATTAGCCCCGGACTTAAGTAAGTTGTTGGGAGACTCAGTTGTGATTGAGAATCGAGGTGGGGGTGGTGGTACGATTGGTACGACAAAATTAGCGACTTCTAATCCAGATGGAAAAACGCTGATGTTTCATCATATGGGGTTTGTATTTAATCCTGCTTTGTACGATAAACTCCCTTTTGATACGCGTCGGGACATTATTCCTTTAGCTAGTATTGGTGTGACCCCAAATGTTTTAGTGGTTACTAACGCACTGCCAGTAAAAAACGTTTCTGAGTTTTTGGCTTACGTAAATAAATATCCAGATAAGGTGAATTTTGGCTCCGGTGGCGTTGGAAGTGCTGGCCATTTAGCCATGGAAATGCTGAAAGATAGAGCACATTTTCGGGCGACGCATATTCCCTATAAAGGATCAGGTCCAGCTATTGTTGATTTAATTAGTGGCCAAATTCAAGTGATGTTTATGACCATTGCGGCAATTAAACCTTACATTGATTCTGGTCAGGTGAGAGCTATTGCAACCTCCGGTTTAGTGCGGACACCCTCCTTGCCAACGATTCCAACTTTAGATGAGAGTGGCTTAAAAGGCTTTAGTTTCGAGCCTTGGTATGGGTCATTTGCACCGGCAAAAACGCCACCGAAAACTTTAGATCAAATCCATAAAGCCATTAATGAATCCTTAAAAGATCCTGAGAATCAAACTAAACTTCTAGCACAAGGTTTAGAGGTAAAACCAATGAGTAGAGCGCAGTTTGCAGATCAAGTTGAGCTGGATCTTGTGAAATGGGATAAATTAATCAGAAAACTTGAGATTAAGGCTGATTAATTTTAGGCTGAAATTTCCGTTGGTTTGCGCAGTGTATTCCGCTCAATGAAGTTAGACGGAATGACAATATGTTCGGGTTGGATTTCATGATGAATCTGTTTAATGAGAACATCCACAGTAGCCCGAACCATCTTGTCGACATCTTGACTAATGGTGGTCAACTGATAGCTTTGCCAGTTTGCTTGTGGAATATTATCAAAGCCAATCACTCCCACATCCTCTGGAATTCGCAAGTGGAGTTCTTCTCGAATTACATCCATCGTAGCAATCGCCATATGATCATTCGCAACAAAAATTGCATCAGGGTGATCCTTGGAGCTAAAAAGTTCTCGAGTTGCAACTTTCGCCTGATTAAAGTCATATTGTCCCACCGATCTAAACTGCACATCAAGTCCATATTGCTTTAATCCGTCTTTCAACCCATCTTCACGCTGAATACTTGTTGAAGAGTTTTCAAGACCACTAATAAAACCTATTTTTTTGTAACCACGCTCAGCAAGAACTTTCGCAATCAGGATTCCCCCAGTATAGTTATCAGAGGTGACGGAGCTTGTACTTACAAGACTCGATTGACTGATCGAGGAAACGCGATTAAATAACACGACGGGCACACCAGAAGCAGCGCAACTCTGAGCAAGATTGGGCGATAAAGTTGCCGAAGCCATAATGATGCCATCTACTTGATATTGCAAAATATCCATCAAGATGGAGTCTGCATCAAAATTATTCGTTTGACCGATAAAGAGTAAAACATGATATCCCTGCTTTTGCAGTTCTTGGCTGAGATTTTCAATCACCAGTGGATAAAATTGATTTTCTAGATAACTCATGACCAAAGCAATGATTCGACTTTGGTTGGTAGAAAGACTTCTTGCTATAGCATTTGGGCGGTAACCCAACTCTTTCGCAGCAAGAAGTACTTTCGACCTAGTCTTTTCAGATACCGAGGCACCCGGTGTGAAACTGCGACTAACAGCAGATTGTGAAACATTGGCAAGTGCCGCAACATCCTGTGCCGTTGGTGCCGATTTCATGCAGCAGACCAGCCCCCATCAAGTACTAATGCGCTACCAGTGATTAGGCTGGAAGCAGGACTAGCTAGGAAAACAATCGAGCCCATGATTTCATCTGGCTGCCCCAATCTGCCAAGCGCAATTTTATCAATCACCCAGGAGCGAAACGCCTTGTCTTCAAACATTGGTGCAGTCATATCCGTTTCAATAAAAGTCGGACAAATCGTATTGACTCGAATATTGGCTGTGCCTAACTCCCAAGCGAGTGCTTTAGTCATTCCCTCTAGTGCGTGCTTGCTGGCACAGTACAGGGTGCGACGTGGACTACCGACTAGACCCATTTGCGATGAAATGTTAATAATAGAACCTGGTAATTTAGCAGCAAGTAATTGTTGGGTCACTTTACGAGTCACATAAAAGGCTGCCTTGATATTTAAATCAAAAACAGCATCAATATCCTCGTTTTTGACATCCACCAAGTGCTTTGGCCGATTCATACCAGCATTATTAACGAGAATCTGAAATGGCTCACGCGCTCCTAATGAGGCATCGACCGCAATCGGATCGGTAACATCTAGCTGCAAGATCTCGCATTCAAAACCTGCTTTTTTAAATTCTTCTGCAGCAGATTCTAAGGTCGCAATGGATCGTGCGGCTAGAGTAACTTTCGCCCCGGCTTGCGCCAGGGCAATTGCAGCAAAAAATCCAATACCACGACTGCCACCAGTGACTAGGGCACGTTGTCCATCTACTCTAAAGTTAGGTGTTTGCATGTGAATTACTCACCCTTTGCAGCAACTGGTTGATACCAAGGCAAATCAGGACGATTACCATATCTACGAACACGAATATTCGCTTGCTCACCGTGACCCGCAAAATTTTCCATATGGCACAAGCGTGAACAGTATTCACCCATCGTGGTGCTAGCCTCGTCAGTAAGTACCTTTTGATAAGTACAAGTTTTGATGAATTTACCTACCCATAAACCACCTGTATAACGGGCATTACGATTCGTTGGCAAGGTGTGGTTTGTACCAATGACCTTGTCACCATAACTTACGTTGGTTCTTGGTCCTAGAAAGAGAGCGCCGAAATTCGTCATATTATTGAGGAAGTAATCAGGGTCCTTCGTCATTACTTGCACGTGCTCAAAAGCTAATTCATCTGCTTTTTGGAGCATTTCTTCATAAGTGTCGCAAACAATCACTTCGCCATAATCAGCCCAACTTTGCTGAGCAATTTTTGCGGTTGGCAAAATAGCTAATTGACGCTCAACTTCTGCCATCGTTTCTTTCGCAAGCTTTTCACTATTGGTTAGCAAAATAGCAGGTGATGTTGGACCATGTTCAGCTTGGCCTAACAGATCAACAGCACAAAGTTCACCGTCAACGGATTCATCTGCAATCACGAGTGTTTCAGTTGGGCCAGCGAATAAATCAATACCAACCCGACCATAGAGTTGGCGTTTTGCTTCTGCAACGAACATATTGCCTGGGCCAACTAACATATCTACGGGTGCAATACTTTGTGTGCCAACGGCCATTGCAACCACTGCTTGCACTCCGCCTAAAACATAAATCTCATCTGCGCCAGCCATCGACATCGCAGTCACAATAGCTGGGTGAGGGGCACCTTGAAAAGGAGGTGCTGTAGAAATTACTCGTTTAACACCTGCAACTTTTGCCGTTAATACACTCATATGAGCAGAAGCGAGTAATGGATATTTACCGCCTGGAATGTAACAACCGACAGCGTTTACTGGAATATGTTTATGGCCAAGAATGACGCCAGGGTAAGTTTCAACTTCTACATCCTTCATGGAGTCTCTTTGAATTTGCGCAAAATTACGAACTTGCTTTTGCGCAAAGGTAATATCTTCAATTTCTCTCGGGGAGAGCGCTTTATACGCTTTTTCGATATCTGCTTGGCTTAAGCGAAAATCAGTTGGATCCCAATTATCGAATTTTTTACTATATTCACGAACAGCAGAATCACCATTCGATTCAACGTCTTTAATGATTCCTTCAACAGTTTGACGAACTTTTGCGTCGTCATCTAAGCGGACTTGCGCATCTTTACCGCGTTTCAGATACTTGATCATTTTGTTAGCTCCTAGGTTTAATGAATAATAATTTTTTTCAAGTATATCGTATTTGCATGCGTATGCAAAAAAAAGAATTTTGTATCGATGATTATCTTTATTTTGTAACTAAATTAATTTATTGCAACGTGGAATTGGAACGAATTTGGTAACAATATGATCTAGAAGAGGATTAAATAGACAAGATGAATACGAGGATGGTTAGCGGATGTTTGAAATTTTTTTGTAGTAATATGTTTTAAAAGTGATCTTCCCCAACCTGAAAATTCTACATATTCAGGCTTTGCTTGCAAAAATAAAACATAAAAAATCAAGCGTTAAGGTACCAACTTTTAATTTTGGTAGAAACCGTAACATCGGTGATTTACTATTTTTTTATCTAAAAATTCAACATTTTCATTTATGCAATCACCTTTTGTTTATAAATTTGCATCATTGGGTTTAGTTATCAGTGGTGTTTTAAGTCCGAATGTTTATGCTCAAGATGCTGGAGCATTACAGCAGCAATTACAACGCGAGGCAGAACGTAATCGGCAGCAACAAAGCGTGGAGCCAATAGAGCCCAAAAAGGAATCTGCGCCAACACCCTCTGAACAACCAGCAGAGAAAATTCAAGTAAATGGCTTTAGTGTGAGTGGCGTCAGTTTAATCAGTCAGGGAACTGTTCAAGAAGCATTAAAAAACTTTAGTGGTAGAGAACTAACTTTTGCGCAGATTGAAGAAGCTGGGAATGCCATCACTAATATATATACAAAAGTTGGACGCGTCGCTACAGCAGTGATTCCTCCCCAAGAAGTGAAAGACGGCATCATTGAAATTAAAATTTTGGAGGGGACAGTCGAGGCGATCACTATCGAAAATGAATCTGAAACAGGTCAGTCTCGTTTAAAACCAGAGGTTGCAAGAGGATTCATTAAAAATGGTAATCAGATTGGTGATTTCATCGATTTCCCTAAGTTACAACGAAGTCTTATTCTGCTCAATGAGCTACCCGGCGTGTCAGCCGAGGGTGGACTCTTGCCAGGTCAGAAAGATGGAGGTAGTAATATTCAGGTAAAACTAAAAGATAACGCCCTCATTAGTGGTCGCGTGGACTTTTCTAACCATGGAGCTGCAAGTACTGGCGTGCCCCAAGTCATTGGTGGTTTTAATTTAAACAATCCCTTTGGAATGGGTGATCAGATTGTATTAGATGCAATTGGTTCCCAAGGCGCAATTTATGGGGCAGTTAAGTTTTGGATGCCTGTTGGAAATGATGGATGGAGAATTGGTTTTGGTGGTTCGCAACTTACTTACTATGGTTTAGAGAGTTTTTCAGCAACTCCAACGAATGGCGATGCTTCTACTTATGGTGTCTATGCGTCCTATGCATTAGAGAGAAACGGCGCTGAAAGTCAAAATTTAAGTTTTGGCTTAGAAAACCGTGATTACTTAAACTATGTGAAAGGATTAGAGGCAAGTAAATACAGTATCACGAGTTTTAATATGGGATGGTCCGGCACAAAAATGCTGGATAAGAACTCCCTCAACTATTCAGTCACTGGTACTGTTGGTAATTTATTCATTCGTAACTCGCAACAACTCGTCTCTGATCAATCGCCAACTGGACCTTTCACGGCGGGAACCTATGAAAAGTTGAACGTTTATCTAGGTTATTTAAGTCCACTCCCTATTGAGATGACGAACGTTTTGATTTCAGTGAATGCCCAAGTCTCAAGTCGTAATTTGAATTCTTCTGAGCAACTGTATATTGGAGGGCCTTATGGTGTTAGGGCTTACCCAATTGCCCAAGGTGGTGGCGCACAAGGAATCGTGACTTCAGCTGAAGTTATTCATACTTATCCTAGTCAATTGCAGCTTAGTATATTTTTTGATATGGGCGTGGTTCAACAATATCTCAGCCAATGGAGTACAACGCTCCAAGGTTTAACTAATGCTGATAACGCTTATGCTGTCTATGCTGCAGGATTTGGGGCAAAGTATAACTTTAACAATTTTCAGCTGCAAGGCACAGTTGCATTTCGGGTAGGACAAAATCCCCTACTTAATGCAGATGGTGCTCAACTGAATACTGATAACCAATACAGAACAGTACAAGCGTGGATTAGGGGTAACTATTATTTTTAATTTAGCAATTAATCAAAATTAGTTACGGAAAAATGAAGGGGTTGCAAGAGAACTTTAAACTTACTTCAATTGAGGTACTAAGGTTTTAACTCACTTTAGGTGAATAACACCTATCTACTGCAACCTCAATGATGCTTTTCGGCCTCTTCAGTGAATGTTGCCGAGTAAGCCCCATCAAATTAGCGCATTCGACAAAAGACATCGAATGCGGCAAAAGAACTTTGAAGTCTAACGTTCTAATCAAAAAAATCCAATACGGAAACACATCAAGATTAGCAAAATATATTAATTTCAACCAATTTTAAATGGTAGATAAATACTATTTAAAAGAGTAGAAAAAATTATGCAATTGCTCAAAAACACCTACCTTTGGGTGTATTTTTTGAATGGGCATGTTTTTAGAATACTAAAACTTATGACCTAAACGGGTTGCGCTCGTAAAAAAAATGCTGATCCTTCTGAGTGTCATGAGAATTATTTAACAAAATTTTTTTAATTTAATTTGCATACAACTATAAATTCCTCTCTAACTAGGAGTCATAGTCCTTTCACTGTCAAAGGTGATAGGAGTAGGATGTTGCACTTCAAATTAGCATTAATCATTAGTAGTTTGTTTGCAACTTCAAGTGCTATTGCCGCGCCTTTAGCAACAAATGCATTACCGACAGGTGGAGTTCTGATTGCAGGTCAGGCCGTTATTGCCCAATCGGGTAATGTGATGAATATCAATCAAAGTTCCCAAAATGCGGTGATTAACTGGAATAGTTTTAATGTAGGCTCTAGTGCAAAAGTAAACTTCAATCAACCAAATTCAAATTCCGCAACTTTAAATGTTGTAAATGGTTCGTCAAAATCAATGATTGATGGAGCAGTTAATGCAAATGGTCAGGTTATTTTTACTAATCAAAATGGTGTTGTATTTGGTAAAAATGCTGAAGTAAATGTCGGTGGTATGGTTGCAACTACCATGAATATTAATCAAGATGAATTTATGTCCGGAAATATGAAGCAAACATATTCCGGAAATGTTAATAGCTCAGCTAAAGTTATTAATAAAGGAAAAATAACTGGTAATAACATTAATAGTTATATTGCTTTAATGGCACCAGAAGTTAGAAATGAAGGCATTATTACCGCTACATTATCTGGAGCAAATGCAATTGCTTTAGTTTCTGGTCAAAAAGTTACGTTAACATTTAATGACCAACAGTTAGTTAATGTTTATGTTGATGCTTCAAGTATTAACTCTCTGATTCAAAATAAGCGATTAATCCAAGTAGAAGGTGGAAACATTATTATTGCAGCAAATTCTGCACAGGCACTCAGAAACTCTGTAGTACAAAATTCAGGAACTATTTCTGCTTCAGGAATTAATAAAGAGGGTGGAGTGATTACCTTAGTTGGTAATAAAGTTGTTCAAGCAGGTATTATCGAATCAAATTCGACCACTTCAACTGGTGGTCAGATTAATATTACTGGTAATGAGGTTAATTTAACGAGTCAATCTCAAACTACGGCTACTGGCACAACAGGTGGTGGTCAGATTTTTATTGGTAAATCAAATAATCATTCATCTTTAACTCAAGTTAATGCCAAAACAGTAATTATTGATAAGGGTGCTGTAATTGATGTATCTGCTTCAAAAAATGGCAATGGTGGCATGATTCAAGTGTGGTCAGAGCAGGTAACGACAGTTGCAGGTGCATTGAGTGCTAAAGGTGGTTTACTTTCTGGTAATGGCGGTACGATTGATAACAGTTCTGTTGGTAAAGTTATTTATGGAACGGGATTGTTGGTTGATACAACAGCACCAAAGGGAAAGATTGGTAACTGGATCACACAAATAACGATTGACCAAAACGCTGCCTCAGTGATCTCCAATGCCCTGATAACAACCAATGTTACTTTGGATGCCACCCTTGCTTCCTGCGGTGGATTCGGAACTTGTGTGCAAAGTAGTGTGCCCAGCATAACTTTTTTAGCTGGCGCTGATATCTTTTCTCAAAATCAATTGACCTCCTTGTCCTTAAATGCAGTGGCTGGGACAATCAACATTAATAACAATATTACGGCGGGGGCCGTTTATGCCGTTGCTCAAGCAATTAATGTAAATGGCTCTATCAATACTAATGGTGGATCGAGTTCAAATATTTACTTAGCTGGTGCAATGATTAATCTATTAGGTAATATTAATAGTAATGGCAACGGTAATAATAGTGGTTCAAATAATTCAACTTCATTAAATTTATCAAATGCCAATACGGGTAATAATCGCCGTAATGGCCAAAATGGATTAATTGCAGATAACGTTACTTATACTTCTTCAGGTGGAACTATTAACGTTATTTCTAGTGGAGATATTAATGTAGGTTCTAATAGTTATATTTCTGCTAACGGTATTAATGGTGGAACGATTAATATCGTTTCAACTTCTGGTAATGTTAATAATAACGGTATTATTGATTCCATTGGTAAGGTAAATAATGGTGGTAACGTTGCCATTGTTGGTAAAACCCAAACGGATATTATTGGCGCTTTAATTAGTTCGGAAGGTTTATCTCAAGGTGGTGTTATTAATTTGGGTCAGATTAATAATCTAAGTAATGGTTCTACTTTAGCTCCCCCAGCAACGGCACCTCCTTCATTAATAGTTTTTGTTAATAATGCAGTTGTAACAGCAGTAGATTCAAATAATAGTATTACTTCAAGTATTATCAAAATAAATAGCCAAAGCGCTATTAATTCACCAAACGGCAAAATCGTCGTATTCGGTAATCAAATCCAAATTAATCATTCCAGTATCACAACTACTAATGGCTCAATTGCAATTGGACGTCAAGCTTTTGCTAAAGGTGCATTAAGTTCATCAACTTTTATCTTTAATTCAAACCTAACTGGTACGAATGTTGAGACCTCAGGTGAAGCATTAAGTATCAGTGGTGTAAATGTGCATGCAAGTGGGGAGTGGTTGCTTGATCCAACCAATGTGACGATTTCGGCTGCAACCACTACCGGTGGAGTTGCTGCAACAGGTTCTAACTACAACGCTAATATCGCTGCATTTGCTGCGCAAGCAGGTGTTTCTAATATTAATACTGCGGATATTCAAAATGCAATTAACGCAGGTACTTCCGTCACTATTTCTGCAACTGGTACGATTACCCAATCAGCAGCGTTGACGTTTGCAAATAGCACAGCCCCAGCAACTTTAACAATTGATAACACCAGTGGTACTGCTCAAAATATTAGTCTTGCCGCCATTACAACAACTGGCACAGCCACCACGAGCCTAGTTGTTAAAGCATCCGGTACCATTTCAGCGACGGGCGCAATCACAGCCTCAGGCACAGGGCCATTAAATGTATCCATGCAATCTTTCTATAATTCAAATGCGGCAGGTTCAGGTTCTGGTGCCAACATTTATATCGTTGGCAACATCACGACCAAGGGCGGATTTATTGCCTTAGATGGTACCGGGGGCTCCATTTCTGCTGTAGGTGTAATTACCAAAGGAACCATTGTCAACGGTACTGTTGCGCTGGGGTCTGGTGGTGTCGTTTTCAACACCACATCGACAGCAACTACCAGTGTAAGCTCAAACACAACCGGTGGAAATTTTGCAGTTACATCATCAAATAGTCTAGTGCCTAGCTTTGGCCCAAATGGGGCTTGGTATATTGGTGGTTCGGTTGATATTAATACCTATGCTACCGGAACAGCATTATGGGGAGGCTTTGTAACTAACCTCTATTCCGCCAATTCTCCTATCGCTGCGGTTGGTAATCTCAACATTACAGCAAGCAACAGTTCGGGTTCAACTACAAGTGGCCGAGGAATCATCGATATCACGTCAACTTTGACATCATATGCTGGCTCTGTAAATCTTACTTCCACAGGCACTGGGTCATCAACGGCACCGGGGGTTAATGGTGCAGCTGCTATTTCGGGTGCTACGGGTGTTAATATTATCAATAACAATTTAGTAGGTACTGGTGTTATTAATACTGGAACAATTACTAGTTCATCCGGTCCGGTAACCATTAATAGTAATTCTACTAGCACTGGCGTTGCTGTGAATCAGAGTGGAAATATCTCTGCAGGAGCGGGCGTCACTATTACAGGTACTTCTGCTACAGCAACAACGGTAGTAAATCTTGGCTCTGCTACTATTACCAATACAACTGGCAATATTGCTATCACTGGCAATGATAGTGCTGCTGGCAGCAATACCGGTATCAGTTCCACTGGCGCTATTAACCAAAGTGCGAATGGTGGAACGATATTATTCACAAGTAATAACATCATTAATCAAACAGGGGCAATAACACTCGCTGCTAATACAAGTGGCACAATCTCAAGCGTTACTTACGATACTACTAGCGGAAATAAAAGTTCTGCAATTACAACTGGGGCGTTAACGCTAACTGGTGGTATGAGTGCTTCGAATACCGCTATTAACTATACTGTAATTACGTCGGGTGCTCCGATTACGGTTGGGGCGGTAACAGTACCTGGCTATATTCTTTTAGATAACACTTATGGTGGCGCATCTCCGGTTAGCGGTGGGGTAACTCAGGCGAATGCAACAACCGGGACTGCAGTTACTGTTGGTGGTGCTCTAACATCTGGTGCTTACGCTGGTGGGAATGCTATTACGATTAATGCGATTGCTGGTACCGCTGGTGTTGGTATTAATGACAGTTTAACGACTAACAATCTAACCGCAATTGTTGGTAATATTTCCCTAAATTCCACCACGTCTACTGGGGCTGGTATTACCTATGCAAGTCCAATGACAGCAACTTCAGGATCTGTCAGCATTACTGGAACTTCAACAACTGGAGCTACGATTGTTGCAACCGGAGCAATTACTGGTTTAGGCATTTCTGTGAACGGTACAGCAACTACTGCTGCAACAATTACTAGTCTTGGTGCGATGACGGTGAATGGTCTCTATGTTGCTGGCACTAATGCTGCTCCAAGTTTTATTTCTAATACGAATGGTACTTACATTGGCACCATTGCGACATTACCAACTCTGACATCTGCAGCAATTGCAGGAACCAATGCGGGACTAACTGGCAATATTCAAAGTGCAACGGTAGTTTATGCAATGGCAGGCAACACTGCAACCAATGCGAACTATTTACTAGGTTGGGGAGCTGCAGCTGCACCACTCACACGAATAGTTCAATTAAACCTTCAATTGGTTGGTGGTCAATTAATAGCAACAGAGCTAGCTGCAAAAACAAGCGTGACAGCATTAACCACAGGCGCTGGTACAAACATTAATACGCTGTGGACTGGGGGAACAGTTGCAACGACCCAATCAACTTCTTTAGCAACGGCTGGTTACGGGATTGCTAACATTGGATTTAGTGGATCACCTGTATTTACAAACTCTGCATCTGGCGATATCGTTGTTAACGGAACAGGTACAGCCGGCGGCAATACTGGTATTACGCAGACTGGTGCTATTACGCAAAATGCCAGTGGCGGAAATATCACCTTTACTTCAAATAATAAAATTGCTCAAGCGGGAGCGATTACTTTAGTTGCCAATACAAGTGGTACTTCCTCAGCCATTACCTATGACACAACAAGCGGTAATCAAAATAGTACTATTGCTACAGGTGCCTTAAGTCTTGGGGCTGGAACTAGTAGTTCAGCAATCAATTATGTTGTGAAATCATCTGGATCCGCTTTAAACATCGCTGCTACTAGTGTTCCTGGTTCTATCTTAGTAGACAACACTAATAATGGAGTTACCTTAGCTGCGAATGCAACAACGGGCACAGCAATCACAGTTAGCGGCGCATTAACATCAGGATCTTTAGCAGGTGCTAATGCAATTACTCTCAAGGCAATCGCTGGCACTGCAGGTATCGGAATCAATGATGCGGCTGCCACTGATAATTTAACTGCGTCAGTTGGAAATATTTCGTTAATTTCAACAACCTCAACCGGTGCTGGAATTACTTATAGCAGCCCAATCACAGCGACCTCTGGTAATGTCATCCTAACGGGCACATCAACTACTGGTGCAACTATTGCAACCACTGGCTTAATTACAGCAAACTCCATTACTGTGACTGGGAACGCTACAACTGCTGCAACGGTCGTATCTTTAGGAGCAATGACGATCAATGCAGGCGGCGGTGATATTTCAGTGACTGGTAATGATAGTACCGCAGGAGCTAATAACGGTATTACACAAACAGGTGCTATTACTGATAATGCCAGTGGCGGCAACATCAGTTTCATTTCAAATAACAAGATTGCTCAGTCTGGAGCTATTGCATTAGTTGCTAATGCTTCCGGTACAGCTGCCAATGTTACGTATGACACAACAAGTGGTAATTACCTATCAATCTTAGCGAATGGGGCTATCTCTATTACTGGCTCTAGTACAAGTCCAATTAACTTTATTGCTAAAACAAATGGAGCTGCTATTAGCTCAACAGCAATAACGATGCCAGGATACATTCGTATAGATAATACTTGCTACGGTTGTACTACGGCTGGCGTTTCTGATTTAACGGCGACCAATGTGACTGCTACAAACGCTACTGCTTTGAGCGCAATTACCTTAGGAGGTAACTTAACATCCGGGGCAGGAATTTATCTGAATGGTATTAATTCAGGTACGGCAGTTGTAAATTCATTGGGAGCTTTCAACTTAACCGTTACTAGTGCAGCAACTTTCCCGACAGCGGATGTTGCAGCTATTTCTGTGATTGCTAACCACAAAACTTCTAATGTGGGTAATCCGGGGATTTCTTCGACAGGTACGGTTGCAATACAGTCGAGTGGTGGAGATTTACTTTTCCAGTCCAACGGCGATATTTCTCTTACCGGTGCACTAAATTTAGCTGCCAATAACACGAACCATGCTCAGAGTATTAAATACGACACAACAAGTGGTAACGGTGGCAGTGCAATCACGATTCAATCCATTAGTTCGCAAGGTGCTTCGATTACTGCACCGATTAATGTAAGCATTCTCTCTAATTCCACGATCACGATTAATGGCAGCATTACTCAAAATGCTCCTGGAACATCAGCGGCCCCTATTAATATTTTGGCTCAGTCCTTTTATACAGCGAATACCTATGCAAATTTTTATGCGTTTGTTGGTGGTAGCAATAACATTGATGCTGGTAAGAGTCAAAGTGCTCAATTTATTACCCGGGGTGGTTACGTAGTACTTGATGGAACAGGTGGAACTATCAGTGGTTTGGGCACTCCGGGTATTACCAATACGATGGGCTCCATTCAAAATGGTGTCATGTGGACCCATAATAATTTGCAAATAAATACGACGAATGATGGTTTGGCCGTGAGTGCATCTACAACAGGTGGTGGTAACGTAATCCTCACTACTAGTAGAAGTACGAATACCATGATTCCAAACAATATGGACTATGGCGCATGGGAACCAGGTGCAAACCAAGTTATTAATGCCGGCGGCACTTTCACAGCTAATATTCGCGTGATAGGTCCAACGGGTATTGCCTATACACCTGGCGGATTCGCAACTAGCTCACCAATTAACGCATTGGGTGATATTACCTTAACGACCTTTGGACCTGGCGGTGCTTCTTTATCAACGCCGTCTATTTATGTAACTTCTCCTTTTACTAGCTATACAGGTAGCGTTAATTTAACAACTTCACTAGTTACTCCGCAACTCAGTATTAAAGTGGGTGCAGCCATCTCAGCAGCTACGGGAGTTAATTTAACAGCGAGTGGTGGAACGAACATCGGTGTATCTTCAGTTGCTGGTGGAACAATTACGACAACTGGTGGATCAGTCAATATTATTTCTACTAATTCCACCACCTTGTATGGCGTTTCGATGGGGGCCTTAATTACGGCTCCTAAAGTTGTGATTACTGCAACAAATCCGAACCTTACTGGAGAAGGTATTAGTGTAACGGGCGGCATTACTATTAGTGCATTAGACGCTGGTTTAGCGAACACTTTTGTAACTGCTGCTGATGCTTTGACATTGACGTCTACGGTTGGTACAAATGGAATCGCTGGCGGTATTACTGTCACTACCGGTGCAATTACCAATAATTCAAATGGTGGTAATGTCAGCTACATAACGAATGGTGATATTACTTCTACTGCTGCTATTAGTTTTGCTACGGCAAATACCACGAATCATGCACAAATAATTACCTACGATACGACTACAGGCAATCTTAATAGCAAAATTACGACAGGTGCTTTTACCTTTAATTCGACTGGAGCAACGAGTCCAGTTAATTTTATTGAGAAATCAAATGGTTCAGCATTAACGATTGGAGCTACTTCTGTTTCTGGTAGCATCTTGGTTGATAATACCAACGCAGGATCAACATTAGCCGCAAATGCCACTACTGGAACTGCAATTACAGTAAATGGTGCATTATCATCCGGTAGTCTGCTGTTAGGTAGTGATGCAATAGTTTTAAAAGCAATTGCGGGGACTGCAGGTATAGGTATTAATGATGCTGCGGCGACTGATTCTTTAACTGCACCAATTGGTAATATTAGTCTTACTTCCACAACATCTACTGGTGCTGGCATCACGTATACCAGCCCCATTACAGCAACTTCAGGATCTGTCAGCATTACTGGAACTTCAACAACTGGAGCTACGATTGCTGCAACCGGAGCAATTACAGGTTTAGGCATTTCTGTGAACGGCACAGCAACTACTGCTGCAACAATTACTAGTCTTGGTGCGATGACGGTGAATGGTCTCTATGTTGCAGGCACAAGCGCTACACCAACTTTTATTTCTAATACAACTGGTAGTTATATTGGTACGATTAGTTCATTGCCAACTTTGACTTCTGCATCAATTGCAGGGGCGAATTCAGGTTTAACAGGAAATATTCAAAGCGCGACTGTTGTTTATGCTATGGCAGGCAACACTGCAACGAATGCGAACTATTTATTAGGTTGGGGAGCTGCAGCTGCGCCTTTAACTAGAATAGTGCAATTAAATCTGCAACTGATTGGTGGCCAATTAATAGCAACAGAACTTGCTGCGAGGACGAGTCAGACAGCCTTAACTACTGGCGCTGGTACGAATATTAATACGCTGTGGACTAGTGGGCTTAGTGCTACAACACAATCAACTTCTTTAGCAACGGTTGGTTATGGGGTCGCCAATATTGGATTTAATGGCTCACCAGTCTTTACGAATGCAGCGTCAGGAAATATTGTTGTCAATGGAACTGGTACAGCAGGCGCGAATACAGGCATTACTCAAACTGGTGCCATTACCCAAAATGTGAATGGTGGAAATGTTACTTTCACCTCTAACAATAAAATTGCTCAATCTGGTGCGATTACATTCGTTGCGAATACGAGTGGTAATTCCTCCGCGATTACCTACGACACAAGAAGTGGCACCTATCTGTCCACGATAGCGAATGGAGTTATCACTGTTAATGGTTCTAGTACGAGTGCAATCAACTTTGTAGCGCTGAGTAATGGAGCAGCAATTACTGCAACTGCATTAACAATGCCGGGTTACATTCGCTTAGATAACACTTGCTACAGTTGCACAACGGTAGGAATTTCTGATTTAACTGCTGCGAATGCATCTGCTACAAATGCTACCGCCTTAAGTGCGATTACCTTAGCTGGAAATTTAACATCCAATGTAGGAATTTATCTCAATGGTATTAACGCAAGTACAACGGTTGTAAATGCGCTTGGAGCTTTTAACTTGACAGTTACTAATGCAGCCTCTTTCCCAACGGCAGATGTTGTAGCAATTTCTGTAATAGGTAATCACAATACAGCTAATGCAGGAAATCCCGGAATCTCTACTTCGGGCACGATTGCTGTTCAGTCAAGTGGTGGGGATATCTTATTCAAGTCAAATGGAGATATTTCTCAGACTGGTACGATTACTTTAGCTGCAAACAACACGGGTAATGCTCAGGCAATTACTTTTGATACCACTTTAGGTAGTCTCAATGCTGCAATTACTACTGGTACGATTACAAATTCTGCCAGTGCAACACCAAGCAATAATCCAGTGAATTTATTTGAGCTCAGTAGTGGGTCAGCGATAACTTTAGGTACTACCACCATATCTGGTTCTGTTACGCTTGATAATACCTATGGAGGTACTGGCGGCGTTGGCGGTAGTCCGACAAGTGGATATCTCTTAATCCCAGCTAATGTAAACGCTTCAAATGTTAGTGCGACAGGTCATGCCGCCTATATTCCTGCAGGAGTGACTGCGGGGATTATTGCGGGAAGAGCGGTCACGATGAACTTAGTTAGCCGATCTACCGGTGGAACTTTTTATACCAATGGGAGTATTCTCTCGTCGCAGCAAGTTAGTGGGTACGGTATCAACATTAATATTTATGCAGCACCTACAACAGGTGGGTTGGCAATGGATGTTAGTGGATTTGGAGTTACTCTAACATCTGGTACGGCATCTATTGCTGGGGGCGATATTAATTTTCAGGCAAATTCAACAGGTACCATTACCTCTGGTCAAGGTAATTTGGATATCATTGCTTATGGTGGAAATGTTAATTTAGGTAATATTACTACCCCAATTGTAGGCGCTACAAGCGGAATCGTTGGTGTAAATATCACTGTTCCTAATTTAAAAAATATTACTGCAACGACGGTGGCTGGTGTTGGTGGCAATGTCAATATTTATGTAACTAGTAATGGTACAGGTAGTGCAATTAGAAATAGTGGAACCATTACAGCTGATGCAAATGTGGTGATTAACGCACAAAATACAAGCCCAACATCCACCAGCTCTCAAGCAGTTTTATATACAGGACTTATTAAATCCAATAATGGCAGTATCAATATTCAAGGGACTACTGCAGGAACTGGTGCAGCGGTTTCGCTTGGGGCATTGATGATTTCCGGGGGCAGTGGAAACATTACAGTCACTGGTAATAATGCTATCGCTGGAGGTAATGTTGGTATTACACAAACCGGAGCAATTACTGACAATAGTATTGGTGGAAATATCTCCTTCATATCCAACAGTATCATCAATCAAAGTGGTGCTATCAGTGTTGTCGCTAACAGTAGTGGTCATGACGCCAATATTATTTTTGATACTACGACTGGAACCAAGCTATCTACCATCAATCCCGGCGTAGTTACCTTTGGCGCAGGAGCCTCAAATGCTTACATCAATTATGCAAACATCACTGCCGGTGCGGAAATTATTCAAAATGGCGCACTCAATGTACCAGGTTCGATCACTCTAGATAACACCTATATCAATGGTGTTCAAGGAGCAATTACAGCCTCCAATGCATGGCAATATGCAACTACTGCCAATAACGGTATCTCCATTAGTTCCCCTGGAAATATGACCGCGACCAATGGTATTTATATTCGTGGCGCAGTAGGGGCTGCTACTGCAATTGCACAACCAACAAAGGCTGCAGTTTTAATTAGTAATGTTACTTTAGCAACCACTGGAACATTTGTAACAGGTACAGATGCGATCAACATTGTTGGTATTATGCCAAGCGCAAATACCTCAACCTCTTTGTATGCCATCGGCATTAGTGGGAACGTTGCTATTAATAACAACTCAACTGGTGGTAATACAAATATTATTGCTTACTCAGGACGTTATTACGATGCTGTCACCGTAACAAACGGGGCCAATGCTGGTGCAATTTCTCTAACAGCGATTGGTAATATTGCTGATATCGTTACGGTTGCCGGTACATTATTTACGCAAAATTCCAATGCTGGTGTGTTTATCGCTACTTCAAATAACGGCAACGTAACACCACCTAAGATTGTGAATAATGGTACTGGCCCTGTAGTGATTGAGGCAGGAGCCTATTTTGGTATTACAACAGTGAATTCAGGTGGTGCAATATGTACTGCCATAACAACGAATTGCGGACAAATTACTGCGATTAGCGGTAACAACATCACTTCTCCAAATGGTAATGTGTATTTGTATGCAGGATCCCCTGGTACAACGGCTGTTACGATGACAACCCCAACTTCTTTGGCTTTTTTGTCGCCAACCTTGGGTACCCTAAGTCTTGGTAATACCTTGTTTGGCCAAGCTTATGCTGCTGGTAATGTTGCGTCTACTGGATTGCCAATTACTTCACTCGCGGGGATTAATGCATCCAATGTTGTTGCGGGAACGGGAAAAAGTTCATGGACCACAACATCTGCGAATGGCCCGGTTATTCAATTTAGAACGCAACCAACTGTAGCAGTAAACGTTTCAGGTCAAATGACTAAGGTGTATGGTGTAGACGACCCACTAAGTACCGCTGGAAATGTAACTACTGCCGGCACCTTGGATTACCAATTAAATAGCCTATTTGTTAAAAATTCCACAGCAAATCCAGCTTATATTGCAAATGGTGTGAGCGGTTGTACAAATGCTGCAGGTTGTATCAACGTAGCAGTGAATGGCTTGAATTTTGTGGTGCCATTAAGTGACTTTATCAACACACTGCAATCAACTTCACGAGTTTCCTATGGAACTCTGCTCGGAGAGCAAGTGAATGGTACGAGTCCTACTGTCTATACAGGTAGTTATGCTTACACCTTAAGTAGCACTTCTGGAGTTGCGGTTTCTTCTGGTATTTCTCTGAACTCTAACCTACCCGTAAACGGATCAGTAACAGGTTTAGTAATTACACCAGCTTCATTAACAATTACTGCAAATAACCAAACTACTCAATCAGGTTCAGCTGCTAACCTTGGAAGTACAAGTTTCACCACTAGTAGTATGGCAACAGTTGTTGATGGGGTAACATTGCCAACCATTAGTGGAGTAACGCTCGCCGCAGCGACATATACAACTCCTTACGCAGTTGGAACTTACCCGATTGCCCCAAGTGCAGCAACATTTACAACTGCCGCAGGATCGATTGGCGCATCCAATTACTCAATTACATACACAAATGGAACATTGACAGCTGCAGCCGGTAATGTAATTACGATTACAGCAATCAACGATAGTAAGATTTATGGCAATTCATTCACTGCGACGAATGGTTTAACTTACAACGGAAGTGGAATAGCTACTTTCATCTCTGGCGTTGGATATTTAGTGACTGGTACATTGCCAGTGGGGGATACTTTAACGGGATTAACAATTACCAGTTTGGGAGGAGTTGTCAGTGCTAATGTAGGAAACTCTTACGTAATTACACCTTCAAACGCAATTATTACCGGTTCAACACCTGTAACAGTGAATTACGTCAATGGACTCATGTCAGTAACTCCGCGTCCAATCACTATTTCTGCTACGGCTATTAATACGACTTATGGTACACAGGTAAATGTTTCGCAAAGCAATCCTACTGGTTATTCATTAAGTAGCGGTTCTTTAGCATCAGGAGATACAATTTCAAGCGTTGCTGTTAATTACAATAATGGCATTAGTAATTCTGTAACTATTCCATCGAATACGGCAGCAGGTAATTATGTTGGTGCTATTCTTGCTAGTAGTGCTATCGGTACAGGTGGGTTTAATGCAAACAATTACAACATCACTTACAACCCTGCTGCATTAACAGTAAATAAAGCTAATTTAACCATTACGGGTAATACAACAACACCAACCTACAACGGTAGTACTCAAACCAATACATATGTAGTAACTGGTTTAGTGAACGGTGAGACGATTACTGCGACTGGTGCAGCGCAAGCAACCCACGTATCACCAACAGCAACTGCCGATAACTTGGTAGCAGTCGCTGGCGCAGGTACCTCCCTATCGAACTACAGCATTACGACGACGAATGGCTCCATTCAAGTTACGCCTTTAGCAATTACTGGAACTGCTCAAGTAAACGGCAAGGTGTATGAC
>NZ_FWXJ01000006.1 GCF_900176405.1 Polynucleobacter kasalickyi
AAACTACCGACTGAGAGTCTTGGCTTTATGCGGTTGGAATGGAGTAATTAATCGTGTTTAATAAATGCTCATCCCCCGATTATGGTGAAGAGCCTTTACATGGGGTTATTCGATCGCCAATACTCAGTCAGGGAAAAATTTCTAATCAAGCTCGGACCGATATAAATACAAGTAATTGGGTCTTATTTGGTGGTGCGGATCCAAGAAGAGAAGGAGTTGTTCTTGGAGATTGAGGGCTTATTCTAGATTGTTAATTAGGTTGTCAATGGGTACTTTTTAATCTTTTGATCAACACACTATGCCTAAATGATTAAAAGAAAAAAGGCTTTAAAAGCGCCATGCTTTTAAAGCCTTGTACATCTTGGTGGGTCGGGCGAGATTCGAACTCGCGACCAACGGATTAAAAGTCCGCTGCTCTACCGGCTGAGCTACCGACCCCAATTTGGGTAAAAGAAGATTATAGCAATAAATTTACAAACTTCCCACTATTTTTTGAAAATTAATTCCATTTGTTTCATTTTTAATTCAAGTTGTGACAAAATAGTTGTGCTAAATTAATAACTTAAGAATTTATATAAAGGACAAAAATGCAAGATTCCCATAATGAAGTTGCTCACAGCAAACCAACTGAATCATCTAAGGATAGTTTTATTGAAACGTCGATTGAAAAAATTATCTTTAGTAGTCGCTGGATTCTCAGCCTCTTTTACCTCATGCTTATACTGACTCTACTCTTGGTGGCGGTTAAATTTGTAAAAGAGTTTGCCGAGTTTGTAATGGAGTTTTGGTTTATCGGCGAGTCCGAATTTGTGACTGGTGTTTTATCCATCGTCGATAAAACCTTATTAGCCAATTTATTGATTTTGATAATCTTTTCTGGATATGAGAATTTTGTGTCAGTAATTGGTGTTGCTGAAAAAAGTTTGGATCGTCCAAAGTGGATGGGTGAGATTGACTTTGCTGGATTAAAGTTGAAATTAATCGGCTCAATTGTTGCTTTGTCTGGAGTACATCTTCTGTCGGCTTTTCTAGAAATTGAAGGTTCTAATAAAGAGGATCTCGGATGGATGATTGGTTTACATATTACCTTTGTAGTCACTGGTGTATTGTTTGCCATCATGGAGAAAATTGGTCATTCAGCAAAAGGTAGCGGTCATTAACCTTGCCTTTGGGTTGGGGGATTTTTTAATAAAAAATTCCCTACCCCCTTATACACTGCTTGAGAGAGTTGAAATTGAAACGTCTCATTCATTAACTTTAACTCTTCTTCAGGGTTACTGATAAAAGCGGTCTCCACCAAAATAGATGGTATATCTGGAGCTTTCAGAACAGCAAAACTAGCTTGCTCGACTTTTTTACTATGCAGACTGGCAAAGCCGCTAATTTCTTGAATGATTGAACTGCCTAATTTAAGAGAGTCTTTAATCTGAGCGGTAGTCGATAAGTCCAGTAAAAGTTTTGCAACTTCCGCGTCTTTCGTCTTAATATTCAGACCACCAATTAAATCAGATGCATTTTCTTTGTTAGCCATCCATCGTGCTGCAGTAGTACTAGCACCTTGCTGTGATAAGGCAAAGATGGAGGCACCTTTAGCATGTGGCAGTAGGTAAGCATCAGCGTGAATAGAAATAAATAAGTCGGCCTTTACTTGACGAGCTTTTTGAACTCGGACCCCGAGAGGCACAAAATAATCAGCATCTCTCGTTAATAGAGTTCTAAAGTCTGCTTCATCGTCAAAAATATCTTTTAATTTCTTACTGATGGATAAGACAATATCTTTCTCCATGACGCCTGTTGAGCCTATAGCACCAGGATCCTCACCGCCATGTCCAGGATCAATAGCAATGGTAATCATGCGGCTAAATCGCCGCTTGGTTGATTTAGGTGTGGCAACAAAAGTTTCAGGGAGCTGATTTGAATTGGTTTGACCTAATCTATTTTTTGTGATTTGAGCGATTACATCATCCTCTTCAGTATTACCCATGTTTTTGCTTAAAAAAGTTGCCATTGGATCAGGAGGAGTTCTGGGGTACAGGTCAAACACGAAACGATTTTTGTAGGCCCCTACGGGATCTAGGCTAAATAATTGTGGGGTGATTTCTTCTTTTAAATCAAAGACTAGGCGTACTACTTTCGGTTGATACTGTCCAACTCGGACACTCGCTATATAAGGATCATTTTTTTGAACCTTCGCCACAATCTCTTTGATGGAGGAATTTAATTCGAGGCCCTTAATATCAACGACTAAACGATTTGGATCAAGAATTAATTGATGTTTAATCTCTAATATCTCATCGGTCTCTAAGGTGACTCGGGTATATTCCTCTGCTGGCCAAATTCGAATTCCAAGAAGACTGGCACCTTTGGCTAAATCTGTCGGCCCTAGAAATAAACTTGTTGAAGTAAATGCTGAGTAACTAATGAATTTAAACAGCGAATTTCGTTTCTCTTGATTCATTATTCCTGATTGGTAATCCCTTTTAAGAGAAGTTGCCCGCTATCAGATCCTGCTGAGATAGTGACAGTTCGTGATGACTCGCTATCGTAGGAAAGAGTAAAGATAATATCTGGTGTGGGGAGTGTTCCTTGTGCGATTTCAGGCCACTCAATTAAGCAAACTCCTGCATTAGTTAAGATATCCTTAAAACCAGCTTCCTCCCACTCTGTTGGACTATTCATGCGATATAAATCAAAATGATGAAAGTCGTACAAATGGTTGTCAATGGAGAGTTGGTAGGGTTCACAGAGATTGTAAGTAGGGCTTTTAACTTTACCCAAAAAGCCGAGTGATCTTAGTAAATAACGTACAAAAGTCGTTTTACCTGTGCCTAAATCGCCCACAAGCCAAATATGGATGATGGGACAAGTTTGAAGGTGTGTGCGAAGGCCTGTCCCTAATGTGGACGCTAAATTTTCACAATCAAGCTCTGTATTCCAATGGATTGGAATGGAATTACTTAAAATAGGCATTAATGACATCCGAAAATGAAAATTACACTGAAATCTTACACTGGCTTAGAACTCAAGCAAAAGAATTGGGTTTTAGTGATGTAAGAATATCCGACCTTGATCTTAGTCAAGAACTTCCTTTCTTTCAAGACTGGTTGAAAAAAGGGCGTCATGGCCAAATGCATTATATGAGCCGGCATGCAAATTTGCGAGCTAATCCTGAAGAGTTATTGCCTGGGGTCGTTCGATCGATTTGTTTCCGAATGGATTATTTGCCAAGAGAACAGATTCAAAATCCAACTGCAGAAAATTTTAGAAAAAAAGAATTAGAGCAACTACAGGATCCATCCCACGCAACGATCTCTGTCTATGCGAGAGGACGGGATTACCATAAAGTGCTTAGAAAAAATTTACTAACGATTGCGAAATTATTAGAAGAAAAATTGGCACATTTAAATTACCGCGTTTTAGTCGATTCAGCACCTGTTCTTGAGGTCGCACTGGCTACTAAATCCGGTATTGGTTGGCGAGGGAAACATACTCTGAGCTTAAATCGTCAAGCAGGATCGATGTATTTTTTAGGTGAAATATTTGTCGATATTCCGTTGCCGATCGATCAGCCGATTTCTAACCATTGCGGTACTTGCCAAGACTGTATTGATTTATGCCCTACGAAAGCTATCCTTGCGCCTTTCCAAATTGATGCAAATAGGTGTATTTCCTATTTAACGATTGAACACCCGGGGGCTATTCCGTTAGAGCTTCGAACTTTAATGGGGAACCATGTTTATGGATGTGACGATTGCCAACTAGTGTGTCACTGGAATAAGTTTGCTAAAAAATCCAACTTATCTGATTTTGATGTGAGGAATCAACTGGATAGATCAACTCTTGAAGATTTGTTTGGCTGGGAAAAAGCAGATTTTGAAAAGAAGATGCAAGGAAGTGCCATCTACCGTATTGGCTATGAGCGTTGGATGAGAAATATTGCTGTTGCTCTAGGTAACTATTTAAGAAGCGATGCAATTGATTCAATCCAAAAGTTAAACATTGCGGAATTGTTATCAAAAAGAATTGGTCAGATTTCTGAATTAGTCGATGAGCATATTACCTGGGCTCTGAATTTTGAAAAATCGATAAAATAGCGCAATGACTACTTTAAACAATACAAAATTAGACTCATCAAAAGAATCCTTTAAACAAGCATTTTGGTTAGGCATTAAAAACGGTTTAGTGGGTCCGGCACCGGTTCTTGTTGCTGGTATGTTGGGCTTCGGAGCAATGAGTCACGGAGTTGGCTTAAGCCCATTTTTTTCGGCATTTCTTTCAATATCTGTTTTTGCCCTGCCAGGACAGGTAGTGTTCGTAGAAATGGTATCAGTTGGAGCCTCTGCTAGTGCCATTGCTTTTGCTGTGGCAATTACCTCAGCACGTTTTCTAACGATGACATTGACCTTATTTCCTCAAATACCTAAAGAGCTAAAAGAGCCACCGCGTCTAGTCACTGTGCATCTTGTGGCAATGAGTGCCTGGACCTATTGTATGCAAGAGTTTCCTAAGTTGAAGCCAGAGCTAAGATATGGATACTTCGTTGGTATTGGCACTATTTGCTGGTTGTTGTGTGTGCCAGCTACCTTAATTGGTTATTGGTTGTCTGATACCGTGCCAGTTTGGGTTACCTATGCACTGCTATTTGTAAATCCGCTTTTTTTCCTGATGTCTTTTACAGAAGTTCCTTTGCGAAGGAATCAATTAGCCATCTTGTGTGGGGGATTATCCGGGATTTATTTTTTTCAAAAGTATCCTTCTAATGCACTCTTATTCAGTGGAGTCGGTATTGGGTCTTGTGTTTACTTGATAGACCTTTGTATCCGAAAGAGCTTAAGGAGTAAAGCGTAATGGAAGCCCTTTTTACGAAATACGAATTATGGGCCGCATTAATTTTTGTTATTCTCGCCACTTATTTTTGGCGTGGATTGGGGGTGTTAGCATCCGGCAGAATTAATAAAGATGGTGAAATATTCAAATGGTTGTCCGCTGTTACTTACGCCATCTTGGGGTCCTTGACGCTTAAATTGATTTTGTTGCCGGTGGGTTTGCTAAGCCAGATTCCCATGTATTACCGTATCTTTGTCTCAGCAGTCTGTCTGTTCGTTATGCTGAGTAAAAAGGGTAGGCTAGTACCAGCACTGGTCGTTGGCAGTGTGCTGATTATGCTATACGACTTTATCAAGGATTTTTTCTAAAAACCCTAGTTTTAAAAGGCCTTTTAAACCTGCGTTTAATAAAGTGATGATGAGAATCATTCTCATTAATATAGTATTTTATTAATGAGAGGGGTGAAAATGCAAAGGTCAAAATGGATCAAATCCATTATTTTAAGTAGTGCGATGATTGGATTGGGAGTACAAGCTGGCGAAAGTAATTTTGGTTGGGTATATGGTTTAGATCTACAACCAAAAGGAAAATGGGAGATTGAACAACGTATTCAATTAACCAGAGGACATGCCAGTGGAACCTATGATTATTGGCAAGGTCGCTCAGAGGTTGAATACGGCCTCACTGACAATATTCAATTAGCGGGATATTTAAATACGTATTCCATCCATTCTGCAAAAAACTATACAAATCCGGATGCTTGTGGAGACTCAGTGGGCTCTTGTACTGGTGGTTATGGTGTTTCGGGTATACACTCCGCAGATCCAACTTACAGCGCTAAAGGAATTGATGGAGTCTCCTTAGAAGCAATTTGGCGAATCACTAACCCTCTCACTTCACCCGTCGGTGTTGGTTTGTACTTTGAACCAACCTTTGGGCATCTCAAAGACGCCATTGAAACTAGGCTGATTTTGCAATCGAATTTCTTAGATGATCGTTTACAACTTGTTGGAAATCTTGTATTTGAAGCTGAGAAACTCAAGTTTGATGAAGAGCCTATTGAGGAAATTGTCTTAGATTTTGTGGGTGGTGTTTCTTATCGTTTGGCTCCGAACTGGAGTTTAGGACTGGAATATCGGTTTCATAACGACTATGACGGATTTAGTTTCGCGTCACAAACTCAAAGAGCCCACTTTTTAGGTCCAAATGTACATTTTGCTAATGAAAAATTTTGGGTAACGTTGGCGATGAGAACTCAACTTGGTGGCGACTGTTGGGCTCCAGGAGATGCAGAATGCTCAGACGGAATGGTTTGGGATAGTCACGGGAGAAATGAGTACATGTTAAAAGTTGGTGTGCCATTTTAATTTCGCATAAAAAATGAGAAATTCGTTAATCCCTATGACACTTTCACTCACCCTGATGGGGGGAGTGAACCCTTGTGTCATAGCAAAAACCTACTTGTCCGTTGAAGAGGCGAAACAAGTTATTTTTCCTGGGAAATATTTTTCAAGAGTGAAATTTGACATCTCCGAAGAGATCCGCCGGGAGTTAAAAAAAATTTCTGGCATTCATCATCCTTTAAGCAAGAGTCAGTTTTGGCTAGCCAATGATGGTACTTGGTTCATCGTTGATGAAGTTGTCGGAAAACATGAAATGATTACCTATGCTGTAGGTATCAATCATTTAGGAAAAATTACAGAAGTTCAAATACTTGAATATAACGAAACCTATGGTCATCAAATTCGAGAGGTGAGTTGGCGCAATCAATTTATTGAGAAAGATTCAAGGCATCAAATTCGGCTCAACCATGATATTGCCAATATTTCTGGGGCAACTCTTTCTTGTAAACATGTCACTGATGGAATAAGACGATTAATGGCTCTTCATTCACTACTATTAAGAAAATTAAAATCTCATGATGCGGTGTAAACCCTTAATGGGAACCTTTATCGAAATCCAAATTGAATTTGATTCAACGAAAATGGGTAAAAGTTGTGATCATGAGCACTTTATAGCTGCTGCCTTTAGAGAAATTGAACGGGTAGAGTATTTAATGTCAATCTTTGAGAATCGCAGCGATATTTCTATTATTAATCAAACTGTCAGCTCCTCGAATCAACCCTCTTTGGAAATCCATCCTTGGACTTATGAGGTACTTAAAACAGCAAAACTTCTGCATAAAATGACAAAGGGTGCTTTTGACTGTGGGGTTGGACATGTGTTGAACACTTGGGGACTTCGGTCACAGATGAAAGAGTTTAATCACATGCTCAGTAATTACTCAATTGCAAATATCGAACTTCAAAAAAATCATTCGGTGCGAGTTCATCATCCAGTATTACTTGATTTAGGTGGAATTGCTAAAGGGTATGCAGTTGATCGCGCCATGAATAAACTGAAGAGTTACGGCATAGAAAAGGCTGTAGTGAATGCAGGCGGTGATTTGAGAGTCATGGGAAGCGTCCCCAAAAAAGTATTACTTAGATATCTAGGTGAGAAAACTGAGTTTATTGAATTTGGGAAATTCACAGATATTGCGATAGCCACTTCTTCAAGCCTCATTCGAGATCATTCTGAAATCATGCAATCTCAACATCTGATGAATCCTTTTCAAAAAGAACCAATTATTGGCAAAGAATTATTCACAGTGACTGCAGGCAGTTGTATGTTGGCAGATGCTTTAACGAAAGCATTAGCGGTAGATAAAAATCCAAAAGCAAAATATTTTTCCGCCCTTGGGGCAACGGCATATGTAAATCAGATTGACGACCTTACTCAGTCAGATTTAGTGAATTTTTCATAAATTGATGAAAAAAAATCAAAAAATATCTACTTATTTCATCAGTGGATGTTGTTTCTTCAGCGGGATAGGCGTTTTTATCTATCAGGATATTTTTCAGTTGTTTCCAACTGAGTATCGAAAATTATCAATTATTCATGGAATAAGCGGCCAAATATTTTTTATTATTTTTGGAATATGTCTAAATGGACATGCCCTTCACTATTTAAAAAATGTAAAAACATTAAAGTGGGGATTTATTTTCTTTGTCGCGTTGTTAATGAACTTTTTGACAGTATTTTTTCTTTACTACGGTAATTTAGAAACGAGGGATATGACTCATGTATTGCATGTAATATTTGGATTTGTGATTTTCCTATCCTTTTTAGGGCATATTCATTTTGGCAAAATTTATAGGGCATTAATAAAAGCTAAAATATAATCATTAAAGATAATATAAATTTTATGAATATTTAACAGGAGTGTTCTTATGCCAGCAAATCGTGTTTACCTAACTCAAGACGACGTTTCAAAAATCCTTCAAGCTTCACAACAGTTTGCAAAAGATAATAATTGGCCTGTGACAATTTCAGTGGTCGATGATGGTGGTCATTTATTAGGATTAACTCGTCTTGATGGAGCTGCTCCAGTTACGACTTATATTTCTCAAGAAAAAGCAAAAGCTGCTGCACTTGGTAGAAGAGAGTCAAAAATTTACGAGGACATCATTAATCAAGGTCGTACAGCATTTTTAGGAGCAACGCCAGTTTTACATGGTGTTTTGGAAGGTGGCGTCAATATTGTGATTGATGGTATTACTATCGGTGCGGTTGGTGTTTCAGGTGTTAAATCTTCTGATGACGCCTTGATTGCGAAGGCTGGAATTGCAACTTTAGGTTGAAAAAAGCATTTGCCCTCATAATAGAGGACTGTGATAGAAAATACCCCCCAAAATACAACTGAAATGAAAGCTCCAGAAAGCGATTTAATCGCAGATTCTGGAGTGACCTTTTCTTCCTTCCTCAAGTCAGAATTAATCTTGAAGGCAGTTGAAGAGCAAGGTTACACAATTCCAACGCCCATTCAAGCCCAAGCTATTCCACATGTATTAGCCGGACGTGATCTGATGGGTGCCGCCCAAACTGGAACCGGTAAAACGGCTGCGTTTGTTTTACCGATTCTTGAAAAGCTTTTGCCACTAGCAAATACCAGTTCTTCTCCTGCACGCCATCCTCTAAGGGCACTTGTATTAACCCCGACTAGAGAATTGAGCGATCAGGTCGCTGATAATGCCATTAAGTACTCTAAATACACTCCTATCAGGACCGCTGTAGTCTTTGGTGGTGTGGATATTACACCCCAAACTCAACTCCTGAGGAATGGTGTAGAACTCTTGATTGCAACCCCTGGCAGACTTTTAGACCACATTAGCCAAAAAACAGCCAATTTAAGCCAAGTTCAATTTCTAATCTTGGACGAAGCTGATCGTATGTTGGATATGGGTTTTTTACCAGATTTGCAGAAAATTCTTTCTCTAATCCCAAAAAGTCGTCAAACATTGTTGTTTTCAGCGACATTCTCACCAGAAATCAAGAAGTTAGCTCAAAGTTATTTAATTGACCCTATCACCATTGAAGTATCCCGTCAGAATGCAACCGCTGATACCGTCACTCAAGTAGTTCATAAAGTCAGTACAGAAAAAAAATTACAAGTTTTAAAAAATGTACTGCTAGCCAGAAAAAGGCAGGGATTACCCAATCAATGCATTATTTTTTCGAATAGCAAAATCGGCTGTTCGAGGTTGGCAAAGTCTTTGGAGAATGCTGGTATTAAGGCAGCTGCAATTCACGGGGATAAAAGCCAGTTAGAAAGAATGAGTATTCTAGATGGTTTCAAAAAGGGCGACATTGATGCCCTAGTAGCTACTGATGTGGCTGCTCGAGGCCTAGATATATCGAGTATGCCTTGTGTGATTAACTACGAATTACCTTACAGTGCTGAAGATTATGTGCACCGTATTGGCAGAACCGGTAGAGCTGGAGCGAAGGGTGATGCAATTGCCTTAGTGGATCCCTCTGAGATGAAGCTTTTGCAAGAAATTGAAAAATTAACGAAGAAACCACTGATTCAAATCCCAGCCCCCGATGTTTCTGGTGATTTATCTGCCGATCCTATTTTTTATTTGCCTTACCAAGGTGCAACACCCACTAGTGTCAATCCAACCACTCCTGCAACAAGCGCTAAAACCACTTCGACGGTCAGAGCTGTTGGCGCACTATTAGGAAGTAAAAAAAAGAGCTAAGCTATTAGTTGTGCGTCCCTAGTATTTTTTTGATCACGCCAGGCGCATACGGCAAAATGAAGCCATTCAGACAGGTGAATTGGTTGAGTATCTGGCAAGTCTAAACCTAGATGATGTGCCACAAGCGTTAAACAACTCAAGATTTCTTGGTTAGATTTTGGCCATAGTGGCTTCGCTTTATTTTGTTTTGATAATTTATTCCCGTGCTGATCAAGTATTAAAGGGATGTGCATATATTGGGGAGTTTTGAAGCCCAAAATTTGCTGAAGCCATATTTGCCTTGGTGTATTGCTCGCTAAATCAGCACCTCTTACCACGTGGTTAATGCCTTGAAGATGATCATCGATAACTACAGCGATTTGATAAGTAAAAATCCCATCTGCCCTACGAATAACAAAATCTCCCACTTCTTTATTTAATAATTGTTCGCCTACATAGGCATTTTCTGGAGTCTTTATTCGTAATGCTTGCTTGGCGTCAAACTGTATCGGTTGTGATCGACAGAATCCTGGATAGACCAATTCCTCATGAGTTGAAATATTTTTTCCAAGTATTTCATAGTGATCTTGAATTTTTTTTCTGGAGCAGGTACAGGAGTAAATCAACCCCTCTTTGATTAGTTTAGTTAAATAATCTGCATATATTTCATAGCGATTCGATTGAAAAATGACGGGTTCATCACTCAATAGTCCAAAAAGTGCCAGTTGTTGCAAAATCCCCTCGCTCGCGTCAGGTTGGGCCCGAGTGGTGTCAACGTCTTCGATCCGGACTAACCAAACCCCGTTGAAGGCTTTTGCATCTAACCAACTAGCAAGAGCAGTTGCTAGGGATCCAGTGTGTAAAAGACCCGTAGGGGAAGGGGCAAATCTGCCACGGTAATTAGTCAAAAGCATATTAAAATTGAACGATGTCCGATCCAAAATTTATACATTTACGCCTTCATTCCGAATATTCAATTGTTGATGGAATCGTTCGTTTAGATGACGCAATCAAACAAGCTGTTAATTATCAAATGGGGGCTTTGGCCTTAACCGATTTAAGTAATTTATTTGGGCTCATTAAATTTTACTCATTAGCGCGCAAAGAGGGAGTAAAACCGATTGCTGGTGCTGATGTTTGGGTTAGTAACCCGACCGATCCGACCAAGCCTTCTAGAGCGTTACTGTTAGTTAAAAACCATTTGGGATATTTGAATTTATGTGAAATTCTCAGTAAAGCGAGTCTCGAAAATCAAGTTTTAGGCAGGCCAGAAGTCCATCCTGATTGGTTTGCGCAGCATAGTACTTCCTCATTTCAAGAGTCCGGTCAAGTGTTACTCTCAGAGGGGCTTATTTGTCTATCGGGTGGAGTTGATGGTGATATCGGAATCGCTTTACTCAATGATCAAATTGAATTGGCCGATCAATGTGCTTTAGCTTGGAGTGCAATTTTCCCGAATAATTTTTATTTGGAAGTTCAAAGAACTGGCCAGGCTAAAGAGGAAAAATATATTCATCACGTTGCTGACTTGGCCAGTCGCTTGGATCTCCCGATAGTCGCTACTCATCCCATTGAGTTTATGTTTGAAGAGGACTTCAGGGCGCACGAAACTAGGGTCTGTATTGCAGATGGTGATAAGTTAGGTAATCCAAAGCGGAATGTTCGGTTTACTGCCCAACAATTCTTCAAAAGTCCCGCTCAGATGCTGGAACTGTTCGAAGATCTTCCAAGTGCGATTGAAAATACGATTGAAATTGCAAAACGTTGTAATTTATCTTTGCAATTGGGTAAACCAAAATTACCTGATTTCCCAACGCCTAACAACATGACTTTAGCGGAATATCTGGGTTCTTTGGCAAGGGATGGTCTCGCACAAAGGATGCTCGTTTTATATCCTGATGAGGAAAAACGAGCTTCCGTTTACCCCAAATATTCTGATCGCTTAGACTTTGAAATTAATACGATTGTACAAATGGGGTTCCCGGGGTACTTCTTAATCGTTGCTGACTTTATTGCTTGGGCGAAAAATAATGGTGTTCCGGTCGGTCCTGGTCGTGGTTCGGGCGCGGGATCTCTAGTTGCGTATTCATTGGGTATTACCGATTTAGATCCTCTGGAATACAACTTACTGTTTGAGCGTTTTCTCAACCCTGAACGGGTTTCAATGCCCGATTTTGACATCGATTTTTGTCAATTAGGACGAGATCGGGTGATTCAGTATGTTAAAGATAAATATGGCCATGAATCAGTAAGCCAAATTGCTACCTTTGGTACGATGGCAGCCCGAGGGGCTATTAAAGACGTAGGTCGAGCGATTGAACAGCCGTATTCATTTGTGGATGCAATCTCGAAATTAATTGAGGCAAAACCCGGTCAACAAATTACGATTGCTGAAGCGATTAAAGCAAAGCCGGAATTAGAAGAACTTTATACACAAAATGAAGAAGCTCGGCAATTAATCGAGCTTGCACAGCAGTTAGAGGGTATTACCCGAAATGTCGGTATGCATGCTGGAGGAGTTTTAATTTCTCCTGGCAAACTAACAGATTTTTGTCCCTTGTACGTTCAATCCGGCAATGATGAAGGCGCCGGTGTCATCAGTCAATTTGATAAGGATGATGTTGAAGCGGTTGGTTTAGTAAAGTTCGACTTCTTGGGTTTAACTACTCTAACGATTTTAGACTTAGCTGAAAAATATATTCATCAACTATATCCTGAATTAAAGGCTTGGCGAGTTGGTAATGTTCGTTTAGATGATCCGCGTGCCTTTGACGTGCTCAAGTCAGCCAATACTGTCGCTATCTTTCAGTTAGAAAGTCGCGGTATGCAAGGCATGTTAAAAGATGCCAAGCCAGATCGGTTTGAAGATATTATTGCCCTGGTTGCTTTATATCGTCCAGGTCCGATGGATTTGATACCATCTTACATTGCCAGAAAGCATTTACGGCAAGAAGTTGAATATGCAGACCCACGTGTGATACCCGTGCTTGAAGAAACTTATGGCATCATGGTTTATCAAGAACAGGTCATGCAAATGGCGCAGGTTATTGGTGGTTATTCATTAGGTGGGGCCGATCTATTACGCCGCGCGATGGGTAAGAAAAAACCTGAAGAGATGGCCGAGCAAAGTAAGATTTTTGCGAAGGGTGCTATTGAAAATGGCTTAACTCAAGAAAAAGCAGATGAGATTTTTAAACTCATGGAAGCTTTTGCCGGCTATGGTTTTAATAAATCTCATGCCGCAGCTTATGCCTTACTTGCTTATCATACGGCCTGGCTGAAAGCGCATTATGTCGCTGAATTTATGGCGGCTAACTTATCGCTCGCCATGGATGATACCGATAAAGTACGGGTATTGTTTGAAGATGCCAAGTCAAATCACGTCAACATATTGCCGCCGGATATTAACCGTGGCGAATATCGTTTTGTGCCAATACGCCTTGATCCGAATAATCTTTCTGAAAAAGTGACGCACATTAAATATGGTTTAGGGGCTGTTCGAGGAACGGGTGAAAATGCCATTTTAGAAATCGTACGAGCGCGTCAAGAAAAGCCCTTTGAGCATTTATTTGATTTTTGCTCACGAGTAGATCGCAGGGTGGTGAATCGTCGTTCGATTGAAGCCTTAATTCGGGCGGGTGCTTTTGATGAAATTGCTCCGCATGGCGTTCAGGGACGTGCAGTTTTATTAGAATCCCTACCTAATGCGATGACTGCTGCTGAGCAAGCATTGGCTTCAGCGAATCAGGTGAACTTATTTGATATGCCCGGCGAAGAAGGTAGTGAACCAGAATACGTTCAAACTGCTGAGTGGAGTGATAAAAAACGCTTACAGGAGGAAAAGTTAGCGCTTGGTTTTTGTATCTCAGGTCACTTATTTGATGCCTATGCTGAAGAAGTACGAAAAGTTGCAAGGGTACCTTTAAATAAACTCAGTCTTTCCTCTGGTGAGAAGTTAGTCGCCGGAATTATTGTTTCCCAACGAACCAATAAAACCAGAAGTGGTGTGATGTACTCTCTTATGATTGATGACGGTACAGATCAAATTGAGCTCACTGTGTTTGAGGATGTATTTGAAAGCTATAGCGATTGTTTTAAAGAGGATGAGTTACTCATCGCAAAAATACAAACAAAAGTTCAACCAGCAAATGAAAATTTTTCTGGTAGTACTAGGCATATCGTCCAGGCAGCGATGAATATTGCAATGGCAAGATTACGCTATGCTCAATCGATTCACTTTGCGATGACGAACCAAGTAAACATTCGGCAGTTGAATGATAAATCAGAAAGTTTTTTTAAACAGGTCCAAAGTGCTAAGCAAATGGGGGCAAAAAAACCCAATGAAGGTTTACGCATGACTGCCGAACTGACTTCATTGAGCAGTATTTGTGAGCTGGAGTTCCCGCAACATTGGCGACTATATCCTGATGATACAAATATTCAGATTTTTAATAATTTGTTGCATCAAGTGGGAGTGCGTTCTGGACTAAAAATTGTCTACTCTAATCCTTGAAATAGCCTTCGCTAGCAAAACCAATTTAGTTGAGTCCAAGAATGGTTTTTAAAGATTCAATCACTCGATGAGCCGCCAATTCCTCTAGGCATAGGCTGCGACTATTCGCATGATCATCACAGCCTGCTTTTCGGCAGGGTACGCACGCGTTAGGGCCTTGTAAGATGGTGACATTCGCCATCGTTTGCGAAAGGGCCCTCATTTGATATGGTTGTTTGCCCTTAAATCCATTCGGCCATGGACCAAAGTTGGTCGGAGGCGTTGCTCCAAAAAGAGCAATTGTTGGTGTATTGCACGCAGCAGCTAGGTGGGTTACCGAAGTGTCAACACCGACAAATGCTTTCACTTGACGAAGCAGGGTGGCCAGCTCGCTGAAGCTGACCTGGCCAGTTAAGTTCAGCACTTGACTCTGTGCTTTCGGGGATAAACTGTCGATGATTTCTTGGGCTAATGCAATATCCACGGCCACTGGTCCGCCACTAATTAATACTGGAATCTTGTGATGCGTGAGAAACTCAATAACAGAGACCCAATGGGCTAATGGCCATTTTTTATAGGCATTGAGGGGACTTGGGTGAATCAATACACTATCAGGTGCAATTTCAGCTACTAAGGTAGGAATAGTTACTGCTTGAGGGGTGTCGATAGAAATGTCTTGAGACACCTGTTTACCCTTGGTAAAGGGATTTACTAAGCTAAGTTTTTCAGTGACGACATGTTGTTCAAAATAATTAATGGGTACCTGATATTGTGTGATCCATTTTTTCCAGCCCCGATCTTCTCGTCCAGCATGCATTACGCCCACTCGATTGGGGGCCGCAAATAAGCCATACAGATAAGACCGGTCACTAGGCTGAGTAATAATCGCCAAATCATATTGAAAAAAAACCTTTTTCAACAAGGATAAATACTCTTTAAATGTTGGCTTAGGACTCGAACCGATGATGTGATGAAGATAGGGATTCCCATCTAAAATTCCCACAGCACTTTTAAATCCCAAAAAGTCAATTTGCGCTTCCGGCCAAATTTCATGGGTACGCTTGATGAGCGGCGTGGTAATCAGGGTGTCCCCAATTTGCCTGGTCGCAATAATTAAAATCTTTTTGAATTGCGTATTCTCGATTTTTGCTGTCAAAGATGTTTTCATTATTTAGAGTTTAATTCATTATCTTGCGATAATATGCATTATGAAATTAGAAAATCAACAAGTATTCGTTCGAGTCATCAGCTATTTAAAGCCATTTAAGGCAATGATTATTATGGCTTTATTGGCAATGGCAGTGGTCGCAGCGACTGAAACTTCCATACCCGCCTTAATGAAACCTCTATTAGATCGTGGTTTTACAGGGGGCTTTAATGAAAAATTGTGGCAAGTTCCCGTATTTTTAGTAGGAATTGCCTTTATTCGTGGCGCTGCCCAGTTTCTGTCAAACTATTGGCTCAATCGAGTGATCAATAATGTGTTGTTGGTCCTTCGGGAACAAATGTTTCGTAAGTTATTACAGGCGTCTACAGATTTCTTCTTGAAAAGTACCGCAGCTAATTTAATTAATACGGTCGTTTTTGAAGTCAACAATGTGTTAAGTATTTTGAGTAGCGTAGCCATCAATTTAGTACGCGATTCTTTGCAAGTCATCGGGCTGCTAGCGTATTTGTTTTATCTGAACTGGAAGCTTACTTTAGTGGTGTTTGTGATATTCCCTATCATTGGTTTTATTATGAGCCACATTAATCGTCGTTTGCGCTTAATCAATCGTAAACAGCAGGACTACACAAGTCGCTTGGCCTATGTGGTAGAAGAGGCAGCAGCAGGTCATAAGGTAGTTAAACTCAATAACGGTCAAGATTATGAAATGCAGCGCTTTAAGACGATGGCGGAGGAGTTAAGAGTCTTTGCGATTAAAGCTTCTGTAGCAGGGGGGTTGAATCAACCTCTGACGCAATTAATTGCCTCGATTGCACTATCTGCTGTATTGCTGATAGCAATCATCCAGTCCAGTTCTATGGGGACTACAGTCGGAGAGTTTGCGGCATTTGTGACTGCTATGCTGCTTATTATTTCTCCTTTAAAACATTTGGCTGATATCAATCAACCGCTACAAAGAGGGTTGATTGCTGCTGAAATGATATTTGGCTTGATTGATCAGCCGGCAGAGACCGAACGACTGGCAGAAAGCACTATCCCACTGACCATCGCAAAAGGTCAAATTGAATTTAAGGATATCGCTTTCTCTTATGCAAAAAATCTGTCGGATGCAATTGAAACAGAGTCTAGAGAAGTTCTTCGAGACATTCAATTAAGTATTCAACCAGGTGAGGTGATTGCCTTCGTTGGTCCATCAGGGAGTGGCAAAACGACCTTGGTCAATTTAGTACCTCGTTTTTTTGAGCCTACCAAAGGTGGTATTTATCTTGATGGTGAATTAATCTCACATTATCGATTAAGTGATTTACGCAAACAAATTGGTTTTGTGAGCCAGGATGTGATTTTGTTTAACGATACGATTGCTGCGAACGTCGCTTACGGAGTGGTGCAAGCGCATGAAATCGACCGTGTAAAAGTAGCTGAGGCGATTGCTGCTGCCAATTTAACTGAGATGATTAGAGATTTACCTGATGGTATCGATACCTTAATTGGGGATAATGGCAACCGTTTATCGGGAGGTCAACGTCAAAGGATGGCCATTGCTAGAGCGGTTTATAAAAATGCGCCTATTCTCATCTTAGATGAAGCCACTTCAGCCCTTGATTCCGAATCAGAACGACAAGTTCAAGAAGCCTTGGAGTCGCTCATGCATGGTCGAACAACTTTAGTGATTGCGCATCGACTTTCGACGATTGAGAATGCAGATCGGATCGTTGTTTTGGAACATGGCAGGATTGTTGAACTGGGAACTCACGCAGAGCTGATTGCCTTGAACGGTCTGTATTCTAGCTTGCACCGATTGCAGTTTTCAGCTAGAGATTAAAAATCTATCATTTTTTGGGCAGTATTCTGAGCCAGAAGTAAGGCTAACCGTCCTGTCCAAACGCCCTGATCAAGGAGTTTGGACTAGCTCAACACAATGTCGTATTTTTCTTGTGAAAAACTTCCTTCAGCGGATAATAAAATTGGCTTTCCGACAAACTCACAAAGCTCTGCTAAATACTGGCTTTGTTCTTCTAGAAACGTATCAATCACATCCGGACAGGCCACGATGCGAAATTCTTTTGGGTTAAATTGGCGATGCTCACGAATAATCTCTCGTAAAATTTCATAACAAATTGTTTGAGGAGTTTTAATCTCCCCTTTGCCACTGCAGACTGGACAAGGTTGGCAGAGTTGATGAGCTAACGACTCTCGTGTGCGTTTGCGCGTCATCTCGACTAAACCAAGTGCAGAAAAAGAACTGACTGAAGTTTTAACACGGTCTAGCTCCAAACTTTTCTTTAACTCATTGAGAACGGCAGTTTGGTGTTCTGCAATATGCATGTCGATAAAATCAACGATGATAATGCCACCTAAATTTCGAAGCCTTAATTGGCGGGCAATGGCTTTTGCCGCTTCTAAATTGGTTTTATAAATCGTATCTACAAAAGTTTTTGCACCGATATAGCTGCCCGTATTCACATCAATTGTGGTCATTGATTCTGTCTGATCAATCATCAAATAACCACCTGATTTGAGATTGACTCTGCGATTGAGCGCTAAGTTAATTTCATTTTCGACATCGAATAAATCAAATAAGGGACGCTCTCCCCGGTACAGGTTGATCTTACCAACGAGATTGGGGATAAAGGTATTGGTAAATTGCTGTAATTTTTTAAAATTTTCAGCTGAATCAATTCGAATTTGTGTCGTTTTTTCTTCAGCGATATCGCGCATGACGCGTTCGATGAGGGTTAACTCTTGATAAACCAACGAAGTTGTTGGTAAACGCAGGGTATTGTCATGGATTTTTTCCCAACTTCGGACTAAATAGTTGAGGTCTTCACTTAAATCCTCATTACTTGCTTCTTCTGCGCTGGTTCGAACGATAATGCTACCCTTGAAATTGGGAGGCATGATTTCTTTGACGCGTACTTTGATCCTCTCACGGTCTTCTTCATTCGTGATTTTTTGTGAAATACCAATTTGGCCATCTTTTTCATCATTAGGTAAATAGACTAAATTCCTACCGGCAATACTAATATTGGTGGTTAAACGAGCACCTTTCGTTCCTAGAGGATCTTTTAGAACTTGAACAAGGATTGTTTGACCATCAAACACAACTTTTTCGATGGGGTGTTCATTTGCCCCATAAATGTCTGCAATATGAATAAACGCAGATTTATCCAAGCCAATATCAATGAAAGCAGATTGCATTCCTGGTAACACACGCACAACTTTACCCAAGTAAATGTTACCGACATAGCCTCTATTTTGGGCTCTTTCGATTAACAGTTCTTGAACTTCCCCCTGACTAATCAGAGCAACTCTGGTTTCTTGTGGGGTAAAGTTAATTAATATTTCTTCGCTCATAACTAAAGAATAAATGGAATTTTGGCGTAGTCAAGTAATTGTGTCGTTTCATGGATAGGCAAACCCATTACGCCACTATAACTGCCCTCAATTCGATCAATTAAGGCACTGCCTAGTCCCTGAATTCCATAGCCGCCAGCTTTGCCCATCGGCTCTTTTGTCTTTACATAGGCTGCTAAGCGTTCTGGGGAGTTGTTCGCAAAATGTACTTGGGTAGAACAGATTTTTACGATAGGATCACTTTGTGGATCTTTTTGTAGCGCGATGGCGGTATGGACCCAGTGAAATTTGCCATTTAAGAGTGTCAGCATTTCTAAAGCATGGTGCTCATCTCTAGGCTTACCAAGAATTAAGTCTCTGATATTCAGCCAAGAGGTTTGTTGGTCGCGCATGCATACGGTTGTATCAGCACATAAAATCGGTTGCCAAGAAAACTCGACGCGTTGGGATAGTCGGCGGACCGCCGCATCAAGTTTGGCTAAAGTGACTCTTTTCACATAGTCGATGCCCAATTCACCAATTTGTTCTTCCTCTAAAGCCTCAGTGTCTTCATTCGGGTCGGGCTGAAGAATTTCAAACTGAACTCCTAAATCGGTCAGAATCTGTGCTCGACGGGGACTTTGAGAAGCTAGGTAAAGTTTACTCACGATGATAAGGGTGTCCTTGCAAAATAGTATAAGCGCGATATAACTGTTCAATTAAGATCAGTCTAGCCATGGCATGTGGCAAAGTCATACTTGATAAGCGAATAAGGCTGGCAGATTTTTGCTTAATTTCAGGAGAAAGACCATCAGCTCCACCGATCAGAAATACGACATCTTTTCCTGTTTGACGCCAGTCCTGCATCATTTGGGTGAGTTGCATCGTCGTTAAATCACGACCCCTTTCATCCATCGCAATGATGGTGGCATTTTTCGGCATTGCCTCAAGAATTTTGAGGCCTTCTTTCGCCGGTGAAATATCGGGTTTTAATTCTTTGACTTCGATCGGGAAGTCTTTTGGCATTCTTTTAATATAGTCTTGGGCAGAAGTTTCTACCCAATTTGGCATCTTATGACCAACTGCAATAATCTGCAGCTTCAATTATTCCTCGTCGTCGTCGAAATCCATAGGACCGCTAGTCGGACCGGATTGTTTAGCAAGCTTCACACGGACGGGTTTACCACCCCACATACCTTCTAATTGGTAATAAGCTCTAATGGCCGGTTGCAAAATATGCACCACCACGTCACCACAATCGACTAATACCCACTCGCCAGTTTCTAGGCCTTCAATCGAGATGACTTCGCCGCCTTTTTCTTTCACAGCAGTACTTACCGAAAACGCTAAAGCTCTAGTTTGACGATTACTATTACCCGTAGTTATTACGACGCGATCAAATAGACTGGTGAGCTTCGAAGTATCAAATACTCTAATATCTGAAGCTTTGACTTCCTCTAGTGCGTCGATGACGGTTCTTTGTAGTTTTCTTAATTCCATACTAAAGGTTTATCCTTTTTTAGTTAAATCTAGCGTAAATATTTTGTGAGAAGATGCATTCTAGGACATTTGGGGAAAGGGCGCTCATTAAATTTTCCTTTGCGATGCCAAGATGAAGTTGTTCCCTTAGTCCTGTTGATGATAAATCAACATGGAATGTTTCATCAAAAATAATCTTTCCCGCAGGGTTTTTTGTGAGGTCTTGAACATTGTGGGTGATGCGTCGATCAAAAATATCAATGATTTCATCGATAGTTTCCGGATATTGGGGATCATGATGGACGTTCTTCTTACTGATTGAGATTTGTCGACAAGCGACGGCTAAATGAAGAAAGTCAGGTAACTTTTGCCAATCATTCCATGACGGCAAGTTTTGGTAGGAGTCTGCTCCCATGAGCCAAACTAAAGATTGATCAGGGCCAAAACTTTGTCGAAGCTCTCGAGCAGTATCGATTGTATAACTAGGACCAACCCTATCTAATTCAATACGGCTAACGGAAATTTCTGCAGGACATTGGGAGTCCTGATACAGCTCTTTTAAATCTAGTGCTGCAGCTTGCGTCATTTCAAAACGAATTTTTGATGGTGTAATCAAACTGCTTTTTTGCCAAGGCTCACCCGCTGGCAGCCAAATTAATTGGGTGAGGCCCAGCAAATCAATGAAATTCTTAGCCAGTCGAACGTGCCCCCAATGAGGTGGATCAAAAGTTCCCCCGAGAACTCCGATCATGCCAGCCAATCTCTAGGCTTTAAAAAGTAATTCATTAAACGATCTTCCGGTGAGTTCGGTGGAATCGGGCGTTGATATTGCCATCTAGCGATCGGGGGAAGGGACATCAGAATTGACTCAGTCCGACCACCTGATTGCAAGCCAAAATGGGTGCCTCGGTCAAATACTAAATTAAATTCAGTATAGCGTCCGCGTCGATATTCTTGAAACTCTTTTTCAGCAGGAGTAAAAGGATCTGCATGATGTTTTTTAGCGATTGGTAAATAAGCATCGAGCAGCGCATTACCAACAGCCTGGGTCATCTCAAAACTTTTCTCGAAGCCAAGTTCAGAGAAGTCATCAAAAAATACTCCACCAATACCCCTAGGTTCTTCACGGTGGGGGAGATAGAAATATTTATCGCAATGGGCTTTAAATTTTGGATAGTAACTTGGATCAAAGGGATCTAGGGCATTTTTACAAGTCTGATGAAAATGGCGGCAGTCAGCCTCATCCCCGTAGTAAGGGGTTAAATCCATGCCACCACCAAACCACCAAACTGGAGCGACGCCCTCTTTTTTAGCTAAAAAGACACGCACATTCATATGCACGGTCGGTACTTTTGGGTTATTAGGATGAAAAACGAGAGATACACCCATTGCTTCAAAGCTTCCACCGGCAATTTCTGGTCGGATAGCCGTCGCCGAAGGGGGCAGTTGCTTACCACTAACATGGGAGAAGGCAACTCCACCACGCTCTAAAAAGTTACCGCCTTCTAGGATCATCGAGCGTCCATTGCCCTGTAATGGACTGTCTGCGGGCTTGACCCACTCATCACTGATAAATGGTTTACCATCAAACTCACCTACCGTAGAGGCGATTTTTTCTTGAAGCCCCCAAAAATAATTCTTTAATTCGCTAATTTCGATTGTCATGATTTTGTTTTAATTGCTAGGTGCCCAATATCGCTTCGATACTGAGCTCCGTCGAATTGAATTTCCTTTACATATTCATACGCTCTTGCTTGAGCAGCCTTAACATTTCCATCTAGACCCACTACACATAAAACTCTACCACCACTTGTACGTAAAACGCCATTTTCAAGCGTAGTACCTGCGTGAAAAACGACATGACTCGCATCTTCTTCAGGAATATTGGTGATTTCATCGCCAACTCTTGGGGTATCAGGGTAGTTATAAGATGCCATGACAACTCCCAAAGCTACTCTTGAATCCCAATCTAAGTCGACTTGATCTAAAGTGCCATCTACGGCATGAAATAAAGCTTCTAGTAAATTACTCTTTAGTCTAGCCATAATCGGTTGCGTCTCAGGGTCTCCCATGCGGCAATTAAATTCTAAAGTTTTAATAGATCCGTCTGGATGAATCATAAGACCAGCATATAAAAATCCAGTGTAAGGAATACCATCCTTAGCCATGCCAGCAACGGTTGGCTTGATAATTTCTCTTAATGTTTTGGCGTATAACGTGGGAGTAACAACTGGGGCCGGTGAGTATGCACCCATGCCACCAGTATTGGGGCCTTGGTCATGGTCTTTTAAGCGCTTGTGATCTTGGCTAGTAGCCAATGGCAGAATATTTTTACCGTCCACCATGACGATAAAGCTCGCTTCTTCACCCGTTAAAAACTCTTCAATCACAACTCTAGCCCCTGCATCGCCGAGTTTGTTATCAGAAAGCATCATATCTACTGCTTGATGTGCTTCTTCCAAAGTCATCGCAACTACGACACCCTTACCAGCTGCTAGCCCATCTGCCTTGATGACAATCGGAGCACCTTTAACATCAATGTATTGGTGTGCGGCAACCACATCTGAGAAAGTTTCATATTCAGCCGTAGGAATACCATGACGTTTCATGAAGGCTTTTGCATAATCTTTCGAGGACTCTAACTGCGCCGCTTGTTTGGTTGGCCCAAATATTTTTAAGCCTCTTGCGCGAAATAAGTCAACAATTCCTTCAGATAGAGGTTTTTCCGGACCTACTACAGTAAGCGTAATATTCTCTTTTTCGACAAAATCTGCCAAGGCATTTAAGTCGGTAATTGGCAAGTTTTGGATGCCATGGAGCTTAGAGTTTTGCGCGGTACCCCCATTGCCAGGGGCTACATATACTAATTGAACTTTATCTGATTTAGCTAAATGCCATGCTAATGCGTGTTCTCTGCCACCTGATCCAACAACTAAAATTTTCATAAATTACCTAACTTAATGCATCAATATGCGGTTTTGATTTGATTAATCTTCTAAGATGGCATTCGAGTAGACATCTTGTACGTCATCTAAATTCTCCAATGCGTCGAGAAGTTTCTGCATACTAGTTGCGACATCACCTGATAATTCCACATCAGTCTCAGCACGCATCGTTACCTCTGAGAACTCGGGGACTAAACCCATCTTTTGAAGTTGATCTTTGATATTAGACAATTCCCAAGGGCTAGTAAGAACCTCTTTGGAGCCATCGTCATTGACGATCACGTCATCAGCGCCCACTTCAAGCGCCGCATCCATCAACTGATTCTCATCCACATTGGGGCCAAAAGTCATCGTCCCACAATGTTTAAATAAATAGCCTACACAGCCATCCGTGCCTAAATTACCACCATTTTTAGAAAAGGCGTGACGAACTTCAGCAACAGTTCTAATCTTATTATCAGTAAGGCTATCTACAATCACAGCCACACCACTCGGGCCATAGCCTTCATAACGAATTTCTTCGTAGCTAACGCCCTCTAGGGAACCAGTACCTTTTTGAATTGCACGATTGACGTTATCGCTCGGCATATTGGAGTCTTTTGCTTTGTCGATGGCAAGTCTTAGACGTGGATTATTGGCAATATCACCACCACCCATTTTGGCGGCTACGGTAATTTCACGAATTAACTTCGTCCAAACTTTTCCGCGTTTTTCGTCCTGACGACCTTTACGGTGTTGAATATTGGCCCATTTGGAATGTCCGGCCATAAAAACTTCCTTTCAATAAAAACAATTTAGAATAGTTAATATTCTAATTTTAGGCACTTTCGATAATAAACCCCCAATAAAGGAGATAAATCATGTCAACAATGACAGTTAAAGCAATCAAGATGTTTAAGACCGGTGGTCCAGAGGTCTTAGAGTACGTAGATGTTGAACTGGGTGAGCCTGGACCAGGCGAAATTTTAGTTAAACACCATGCAATCGGAGTCAATTATCTAGATATTTACTTCAGAGAAGGATTATATCCTCAACCAATGCCAAGTGGAATGGGGCAAGAGGGTGCCGGAGTAGTAGAAAAAGTGGGTCCTGGTGTGACTCACCTAGCGGTTGGTGATCGTGTTGCTTATGCAGGTAGACCTTCTGGCTCCTATGCACAGGCCAGAATCATGCCAGCTGATATCGTTTTAAAACTGCCTGAGGCAATTAGTTTTGAAACAGGGGCAGCGATGATGTTGCAAGGTTTGACAGCACAGTATCTATTGAATGACACATATAAAGTCCAAAAAGGGGACACGGTGCTCTTTCACGCGATTGCTGGCGGCGTTGGAACAATTGCTTGCCAATGGTTAAAAGCACTTGGTGCAACCGTTATTGGTACTGTAGGTAGCCCAGAAAAGGCAGCCATTGCGAAAGCACACGGTTGTGACCATACTATCCTTTATAGAGAAGAAGATTTTGTCGCAAGGGTAAAAGAAATTACTGGTGGTAAAGGTGTTCCAGTTGTTTATGATTCCATCGGTAAAGATACTTTCATGAAGTCCCTTGATTGTTTATCACCAAGAGGTTTAATGGTGACATTTGGGAATGCTTCTGGCCCAGTCCCTCCTTTAGAAGTTGGCATTTTGGCAGCGAAGGGATCATTAAAAGTAACTCGTCCAACGTTGACGACCTACGTTCTCAACCGTCAATTGCTCGAGCAGGGTGCAGCAGATCTTTTCCAAAGAGTGATTTCAGGTCAAATCAAGATTGAAATTACTGATCGCTATCCTTTAGAAAAAGCTTCCCAAGCGCAAAAAGATATGGCCGATCGTAAAACTACGGGATCAATCATTTTGGTTCCTTAATTAGACTGAAAAGTAATGTGTTGCAGTAAGTGAGGAGAAAAATCCTCACTTACACAGTAAAAATCTTTAATTAATTTCACTTTCGTGGCATAATTTCATTCTTTCATGCCGCGGTGGTGAAATTGGTAGACACAGGAGACTCAAAATCTCCCGCCCAAAAGGTGTGACGGTTCGAGTCCGTCCCGCGGCACCACGCAATACAATGGTTATAGTAAGATCATTTACTAACATAAGCCAATAAAGCACGTTGCACAAACGTAGCACAAAATCATTAACGCCATAGTACCAATTAGTATGGTCACACCTCAAATACACAAAAAATTGGGTAGTTTTTAAGAAATAAAATGCAATTCTTTTAAATAAGGTATTTAGGCCTCTAAATTTTTATCCATTTTGTTTTAGTTTGGTTTTTAACTTAGTTAAGGTGTCTGTTTACTAGTTATTCTGCCAATAAGATCAAAAAAGTATCCTAAGAGCCTTTAGATAGTGAAAAGAAGCTTCATTTCAATTAATATCTTTGGCGCCAATTTGAGGTCTTTTATAATTTAAAAATCCTTGGATAGCAGCAATAGCAATTGCTCCAAGAGTTGATGCTGTAAGCCAAATAAGTTCCAAATATGCAAAGAAAGCACTAATTACTAATCCTGCGCTGACAAGCAAGAATGCCATCCAGTCTCTACGTTGATTATCCTTTGCTTGAAGTCGATTAACTTCTATTTCTGACTCCGCCTGCTTATCTCTTAAGGTGCGTTCAGTTGCATTATTTTTTCAAGAATCGCTAGAATTCTCTCTGGAGCCCCAGGAACAATTTCCCCATATTTTCTAACTATTTCTGGGTCAAAAATTGTCTGGACGTGCGGCACTTGTTGTAAACGAATATGTTTATGGTTACAACTATACTGATTTTTTTGAGCAGATGCGATTCGATTCGATACAGTAGGCGTGCGTAGCTTATTTTTTATACTCAATACAAACCTCTTTAGCAGCTTGATTAAACTGATTTACAGTTTGATGAATAGCAATTTCATCAATTGATTTTTCGAATTGGTTTATGTTAAATGGCTTGTAACCTGAATTTCTGTTTAAAAAAATTCCAGCAAAAGATTTAATAAATTCAGTCACGTTTACTCCCTCAGAAAAGCTGACTTTAGTTTCAAAGTTTAATTTAAAGACTAGTGACCAAAAGTGGAGTAGTCAAATATTGGCTTTTCACCTTAATTAGGAGATGGGTATTTATCAAATATTTATGGATTGTTATGTAAGTTGGTGGCATCAATAGATTTTTATTGATACCACCAATGGCGATTCAGTCTAAAGTAATATTCGCAGCCTTAATCGCTGCTTTGGTTTCAATAATCTCTTTATTGAGCATTTCTGTCATCTTCGCAGGTGGCAAATAACGAAGTTCAATACCTGCTAGCTCTGCACGTTTCTTGGTTTCAGGAAGTGCTAAAGCTTTTTCTACGCTACCAGAGAGTGATTGAATAACGTTTGCTGGCGTTCCTGCTGCTACGTAGAGAGCCACCCAAGACTCTAATTCAAAATTTCCACCACCAGCCTCTGCCACTGTGGGGACGTTTGGAAGCATCGGGTGCCTAGTTTTACTAGTGACTGCTAAAGCCTTCAGTTTGCCTGTTTGAACCGCACCCATTACAGATGGGGGAGTGGACATAAATACTTGGACTTGACCAGCCAATACATCCGCCATTGCGGCTCCTGAACCTTTATAAGGAACGTGTACCATTTCTATGCCAAGCTTTTGTTTCAGAATTTCAGAGCCAATATGTGACACAGAACCATTACCTTGAGAGGCATAGTTGAGCTTTGAAGGATTTGCTTTGGCATAAGCAATAAATTCTTTGAGGTTGTTCACTGGGATTGACGGATGGACTGCAATTACATTGGTCGAAGTAGTAATAAGACCAATTGGAGTGAGAGACTGTAAATCCCATGGTAACTTATCCATCAAAATTGGATTAGCAACGTGGTAACCAGAGTAAGACACGAGGACGGTATATCCATCTTTATTACTTCTCGCGACAATTTGATAAGCAATGTTTCCACTACCACCGGGTTTGTTATCTACCACGATCGGTTGTGGCAGGATGCTTGTTAAGGCATCGCCAACAATTCTGGCAGAGGTATCAACTAAACCACCCGGTGGATTTGGTACTACGAGAGTAATTGGTTTATTGGGATAGCTTTGAGCAGTAGCAACACCACTAATGACTAGAAAAAGTCCGGTCGCTAATAAAAGTTTTTTGATGTTCACGAGATTCCTTTAAATGAAGAATGAAAAGAATTGTTAAGGATTAATCAGTATTGTATTTTAGATACTGTACTCTTTGGGGTCATCCTCAACAGTAGCAATTGATGAAATCGCTTGATCAACTAGTTTTCTATTGAGTGTTGGTGAAAAGAGTTCAATGAAAAAATAGGTATAGGCCCTCAGATACGCATCCTTTTTAATGCCCAACTTAGTGGTGTTGGTGCCAAATAGGTGACCCGCCGGTAGCATCTCTAAGTCTTTGTCACGGTTCACATCATACGCAGCACCAGCAACAATCCCCACCCCAAGACCAGTTTCAACATAGGTTTTAATCACGTCAGCATCAATCGCCTCTAGTACAACATCTGGCGTCAGTCCTTTTCTGGCAAAGGCTTCATTGATCTTTTTTCTACCAGCAAAAGCCACATCATAGGTAATGATGGGATATTGCACTAAATCTTCGAGAGCCAGTGGTTTTTTTTGTAGTAACGGGTGGCCATGCGGCACCACCACAATGTGCTGCCATTGATAGGCAGGCAAGGCAATAATCCCAGGTACCTTGCTTAAGCCTTCAGTGGCAATTGCAATATCCGCTTGATCATGCAAAATCAACTCAGCAAGATGCTCGGGACTACCTTGCTGGATGCTGACCCGAACTTTCGGGAACTTTTTGGTAAATTCTGAGATGACTTTCGGTAACGCATACCGAGCTTGCGTATGTGTTGTTGCGATTACAAAATTCCCCTGATCAGAGGAGGCATATTCAGTACCTATTTTTTTGAGGTTCTCAACATCTCCTAAAATACGTTCAATTGCCGAAAGAATTTTTTTGCCAGGTTCAGTCAAGTTCCTGATTCTTTTACCATGTCGTCGAAATATCTCGACCCCGAGCTCGTCCTCAAGCTCTAAGATCGCTTTAGAAACACCAGGTTGTGAAGTAAAAAGGGCTTTAGCCGCGTCAGTCAAGTTAAAGTTTTGACGCACAGCCTCCCTGACGAACCGAAATTGATGAAGATTCATAAGAAAGACCTTTTCTTTATATTGATTTCGTTATATTAAAACGATTTTATATTATTTGTAAATCTAATTAAATGTCGGCAGAATGGCGTCTATGGAAAATTCGCTCATTCAAACAATCCCTTACATCCTCTCTGGAGGTCTTGTTGGTCTATTAGTTGGACTCACCGGCGTTGGTGGTGGGTCTTTAATGACACCTTTATTAACCCTGATTTTCGGGATTTCTCCCTCTGTGGCAGTGGGAACTGATTTAGCCTTTGCTGCCATTACCAAAGGGTTTGGCACAATTGCGCATCGCATGCATGGACATATTCGATGGCATATCGTGAAGTTGTTATGTATTGGCAGTTTAACAACGGCTCTCATCTCTTTATTGGTCTTAAAGCAAGTCGGAAATCTGAATGAACATTGGCAATCTTTTATCAAAATTTCAATTGGAATTTCGGTGATTTTGACAGCAATTTCCATCGTTTTTAGAAAAAAAATGCTTGTTTGGTTGGATCGTCATCCAAAATGCCAACTTGAGGGGCATTCTTTAACTTTAGCGACCATCATATTGGGTGCGGTGATTGGAGTTTTAGTTACAATTTCATCTATCGGTGCCGGAGCAATTGGGGCAACAGGCATTTTGCTGTTATATCCAAAGCTAAAGCCCGCCGATGTGGCTGGTACTGATATTGCCTATGCCGTTCCTTTAACTGCTTTAGCAGGTCTAGGACACTGGTGGTTGGGGAATGTGAATTTCCTGCTACTTGGTGGTCTACTGATTGGTTCAATACCTGCAATTTGGTTGGGAGCCAGGTTATCAAAACAATTGCCAGAGAGATACACACGTACCGCTTTAGCTATCGTGTTGACTTTGGTTGGTTTTAAATTAGTGAGTTAATTGAATTTAGGATTTTATAAATATGTATCAATATGACGCGATTGATCAGCAACTAGTTAACGAGCGTGTTAATCAGTTCAAAGATCAGGTGCAAAGAAGAATAAGAGACGAAATCGCCGAGGATGACTTTAAACCCCTACGATTACAAAATGGCTTGTATATGCAACGGCACGCTTACATGTTGCGGGTAGCGATACCTTACGGGATGTTAAGTAGTCAGCAATTACGAAAATTAGCAGACATTAGTGATCGATATGATCGTGGCTATGGTCACTTTACTACTCGCCAAAATATTCAGTTCAATTGGGTGACCCTTGAAGAGTCACCAGCTATTTTGGCAGAATTAGCCAGTGTGCAAATGCATGCTATTCAAACATCAGGTAACGTTGTGCGTAATATTACGAGTGACCCATTTGCTGGTGTTGCTAAAGATGAACACGTTGATCCAAGACCGATTTGTGAATTGTTACGTCAGTGGTCAACTTTGCATCCTGAATTTGCCTTTTTACCGAGGAAGTTCAAAATTGCGATTAATGGTGCTGAGCATGATCGTGCTGTTATTTTGGCGCATGATGTTGGTTTGCAATTGAAAAAAAATGCCCAGGGTGAAATTGTAGTTGACGTATATGTGGGTGGTGGTTTGGGTAGAACACCGATTTTAGGATCCTTGATTAAACAGGATCTGCCATGGGCCAAGTTGCCTAGTTATTTATCAGCGACCCTGCGTGTGTATAACCGCTTTGGTCGTCGAGATAATATTTATAAAGCCCGTATCAAGATTCTCGTCAAAGCTTTGGGGCCTGAGGAGTTTGCGCGTCAAGTTGAAGCACAATGGCAGGATTGGCAGGACACGAGCGAAGACTTTTTGCCAACCGAGTGGGAGCGTGTTGCGAAATATTTCTCCAAGCCAAATTATTTGCAAATAGCTGATTTACCAAATACATCGATTCTTGCATTAGCTCCAGAAGCAGAGCAGAAATCCTTTGGACGTTGGTTAACAAGGAACGTGAAAGCGCATCAACAAGCGGGTTATGTAAGTGTTACTTTATCCTTAAAGCCCCACGGCACTGCGGCGGCGGGGGATGCGACAAGTTTACAAATGCGTCAAATTGCTGATTTAGCAGATCATTTTAGTTTTGGTGAAATGCGGGTTACGCATGAACAAAATATCGTTCTTTCTGACGTTGAGCAATCTAGACTCTTTGAACTCTATCAAAAGGCTTCAGAGGCAAATTTAGTGATTCCTAATATTGGTTTATTAACCGATATGATTGTTTGCCCTGGTGGAGACTTCTGTTCCTTAGCGAATGCAAAGTCCTTGCCAATTGCCAGTGCGATTCAAGAGCGTTTTGATGACCTAGATTATTTATTTGATTTAGGTGAAATCTCATTAAATATATCAGGATGTATTAACTCCTGTGGTCATCACCACATCGGTAATATTGGGATTCTCGGCGTGGATAAAGACGGTTCTGAGTGGTACCAAGTTACCCTCGGTGGCGCACAAGGTAATCAAACGAGCATTGGCCGAGTCATTGGCCCCTCATTTGGTGCTGATCAAATGCCTCGGGTGATTTCTGATGTGATTAATGTCTATGTGGAGCAGCGTGAACCTGCCGAATCATTTGCTCAAACCGTGAGCAGAATCGGTATTACGCCTTTTAAAGAACGTGTTTACCCTGCCAAAAATATCGCTAATGAGGAAACTACTCATGCATAAAATTATTTCATATTTAAAGAATACGACTCCTGCCATTCAAGAGGATGATTGGCAAGTGATTCGCAAAGACAATGAAGCCGTCACTTCTGGCTTGCCAGAGGGGCGCGTGATTGTACCTTTTACATGGTGGCTGACTGAATATCAAAATCCGCAGTGGGCAGAGCGTATTCACGCTGGCGAGATTGGCGTTTGGTTTGGAGTTGAGGATGATGTGCAAGTGCAGGCAGACGTGATTCGAAAATCCTTAACGCATTGGCCCCTGATTGCTGTGGATTTCCCGATCTACCGGGATGGTAGAGGATTTAGTACTGCCGCTATTTTACGTAAACGCTTTGCTTGGGATAAAGAAATACGGGCGATTGGTGATGTGTTAGTGGATCAATTAACTCAGATGGCTAGAGTTGGTTTTGATAGTTTTGAATTGCGTGCTGATCAATCCATTGAAGTAGGCCTTGCCCAATTTGCTATCTATCATGTCACCATGCAAAATGATTGGCGTAATAGCCGTTCACAATTAAAGATAGTGGCTGCATGAAACCAGTATTTTGGAAAATTCCAACGATTCATAAAACAGATTTGGAAGTTCAAGCGCTGTTTGATAAGTTAGCTGAGCGCCTCAATTTGATTGCTCAGAACTATCAGTGTGTGAAATTTGCGACGAGTCTTGCTGCTGAGGATATGGTGTTGACTGATGCCATTGCAAAATTGGCATTACCTATTCAACTTTTTACTTTAAATACGGGTCGTTTGCACGCGGTTACAGTGTCGATGATTGATCAAGTGCAAACGCATTATGGTATTTCAATTCAAGTTGTTGAGCCGAATGAAAATGAGGTTAATGCATTTGTAGCAAGGTTTGGTATGAATGGATTTTATGATTCTGAAGCGGCTAAAAAAGCCTGTTGTGGAGCTCGTAAGGTCATTCCCTTGAATCAAGCATTAAATGGAGCAGATGCCTGGTTATCTGGTCAACGCAGAGGGCAGGCTGTAACTAGGACTGAACTCGCGTTTCAAGAAGAAGATACTGATCGCGCGATCATGAAATTTAATCCTTTATTTGATTTTACTGAAGAGGATGTTTGGGCCTATTTAACACTTCGAGGCGTACCGATTCATCCTCTGCATTTTGAGGGATATCCAAGTATTGGTTGTGAGCCTTGTACTCGTCCTGTTAAAGAGGGCGAAGATATTAGAGCGGGGCGTTGGTGGTGGTTGCAAGGTGATAGTAAAGAATGTGGATTGCATGTAGCAGAAGTAACAAACGAACTTGAAAAAAATGACGAATCAACAATTACAAAATGAACACTTAGACTGGCTTGAAGCCGAGTCGATTTATATTATTCGCGAGGTTGCTGCTCAATGCGCTAATCCTGCACTCCTCTTTTCGGGTGGTAAAGATTCGATCGTGATGTACCACCTAGCTCGCAAAGCCTTTCAGTTTGGTAAGCGTCCAATCCAAGTTCCTTTCCCCTTGTTACACGTTGATACGGGACATAATTATCCTGAAGTGATTGCGTTCAGAGATCAAATTGTTGCCAAAACCAATGCCAAATTGATTGTGGCTCATGTGGAAGATTCCATTAAAAAAGGTACCGTAAAGCTCCGTAAAGAAACTGATTCAAGAAATGCTGCGCAAGCCACGACCTTACTAGAGGCGATTGAAGAATATGGCTTTGATGCTTTGATGGGTGGCGCCAGAAGAGATGAAGAAAAAGCCCGAGCGAAGGAACGTATTTTTTCATTTCGGGATGAGTTCGGTCAATGGGATCCAAAAGCACAACGTCCGGAATTATGGAATTTATATAACGCCAGAATTCAAAAGGGCGAAAATATGCGTGTTTTCCCGATATCGAACTGGACGGAATTAGATGTTTGGCAGTATATTGCTCGGGAAAACCTTGAGTTACCAAGTATTTACTTTACGCATCAACGTGAAGTAGTTCGTAAGGGTGACTTATTGGTTCCAGTGACACCCTTAACTCCTAAAGCTGCGGATGATCAGAGTGAAGTGTTATCAGTTCGTTTTCGTACCGTTGGTGATATCAGTTGTACTTGTCCAGTGTTGAGTATCGCTGACAATCCCTTGGACATCATTGCTGAAACTGCCTTATCTGAAATTACGGAACGTGGTGCAACACGGATGGATGATCAAACAAGTGAAGCTTCCATGGAGCGTCGTAAAAAAGAAGGATATTTCTAATGAGTCAAGGGTTAATCAGATTTATTACAGCAGGCAGTGTAGATGACGGTAAAAGTACACTGATTGGTCGGATGTTATTTGATTCGAAGGCTGTGTTAGCCGATCAAATATTGGCCGTATCTAAAACCAAATATGCGCGCGTTACTTCTAGTGATGCTGCGATTGATTTAGCCTTATTAACGGATGGTCTTGAGGCTGAGCGAGAGCAAGGCATTACGATTGATGTGGCTTATCGTTATTTTGCGACATCGAAAAGAAAATTTATCGTTGCCGATGCACCTGGTCATGAGCAATACACTAGAAATTTAGTAACGGGTGCCTCCCAGTCGGACGTAGCCGTCATATTAATTGATGCAACTCGGGTTGATTTAACGACAAATCCTCCAACTTTGCTCGATCAGACGAAAAGACATAGTGCGATTGTGAAGCTATTAGGTATCAGACACCTAATATTTGCAATTAACAAAATGGATTTGATGGGATTTGATCAAGCAGTGTTTCAGAAAATTGAAACTGCAATAGTGGATCTGAAGAACACTTTATCACTTGGGGAAATTCAGTTAATTCCAATGTCTGCTTTACTCGGTGACAATGTGGTTCGTAAAAGTGATCAAATGCCTTGGTACCAAGGTCCTACTTTCATCGAGTATTTAGAAGACTTAGACATCTCCAGAGATTCTAATAAAACAGGATTGCGCTTGCCCATTCAATATGTTGCGCGGCAAGACGGAAGTGCCAACGCAGATTTTAGAGGTTATCTCGGTCGGATTGAGTCTGGCACTATCCAACTTGGACAGTCAGTACAGATATTGCCAAGTGGACACGCTGCAAAAGTCACTGAAATACATATTGGCAACGATCACACACAACATTCTACTGAAGCGGGGGCATTAACTGCCACGGTTGGACAGGTGGTTTCGATTTGTTTAGATCGCGATGTGGATGTGTCAAGAGGCGATATGATTGTTGCCACTGAGAATGCTAGTTCAGAAGAAATTTTCCAGCCCCAACTTGCTAAAAATATCATGGCTGATCTCTGTTGGTTAGATCAAGATGGACTGTCTCTTGCACGCAAATATATCCTCCGCCATACTACAAATCAAGTATTTACAAAGATTAAATCAATTGATACGGTACTAGATGTCAAAACATTGTCACATGGTTCTCAAACCAATCAGATGAAAATGAATGACATTGGCCTAGTTCAATTGACCTTGCAAAAACCGATTGTGACCGATACTTTTTTACAAAATCCCCTGACTGGCGCTTTTGTTTTGATAGACGAAAGTACGAATCACACGGTTGCAGCTGGCATGATTAGAAAGGTTTTAGTTTAATGTCTGTCGATGATAAGTCATCTCCATCTTCAAAGGTTCAGCCATTAGGTAAAGTGTACTTAATTGGTGCCGGACCTGGTGCGGCAGATTTGATTACGGTTCGGGGAGCCAGAATCTTAGCGAAGGCGGATATTGTGTTTCATGACGCTCTAGTGGACCCAAGCATGCTCGAGCTTTGTCCGCAAGCACAATTAGTGCCCGTTGGGAAGCGTTGCGGCAAGCTATCGACAGCGCAAAATTTTATCTCGAAACGCCTAGTTGATGCGAGTGAACAATTTAAAGTCATTGTGCGCCTTAAGGGTGGTGACCCGATGATTTTTGGTCGTGCGGATGAAGAAATTAGTGCTCTTAGAAAGTATGCAGTCCCTTTTGAGATTATTCCTGGCATTACTTCTGCACTAGCAGCGGCAGCTAGCCTAGAACAGTCTTTGACGCTGAGAGGCGTTTCTCGTAGCGTAGCCTTTGTAACTCTTGCCAAAGCTAAGACTGAAGAAGCAGCAACTTTAGTCAATTCTGCGCCAATCAATTTGGCGGATACGATGGTGTATTACATGGGAAAAAAAGATACTGCTTTAATCGCCTCAGGTCTTATTGATGCTGGTAAGTCTGCTGATACTCCTGCAGCAATTATTGAATCGATTAGCACTCCTCAAGAGCGTATTTTTAGAACCACTTTAGTAGCGCTTGCCAATCACGCTGCATTACCTTGGTTGAGCGAAAATGCGCCAGCAGTTCTAGTCATCGGTGAAGCTTTAAGAAACCATTCAACGAATTTGTTCGATGGTGAATCCCAAGATGGATTGCAAAATCAAATCGCTCTCGCCGACGGCACAAGAGGCGCTTAAGGCTACATTTGGGAATTGTGCTCTAGCTTCTTCCAGCAAAATTGGAAAATCTTTCCGCAAATGGCCCCCTTGCCCAAAAAAGACGGGAATAATTTTAATTTGTTGGATATTTTGATCCACTAAATGTTGAATCGCATGCGTGAGACTCGGCGTCATCATTTCCAAAAAGGCTAGCTCGCAGGGAATCTCTGGATGAGCGGATTGCCATAATTGTTTTAAGCGATCAAATGGTTCGCGCCATCTAATATCTCTCGCCCCATGGCCAAAATAAATGACACCTGTTAACGTCGTGATACCCATACTAAGCCGCCGATTCCTAAAAGTAAGTAAATTGCTGGTGGAATGATCGCTGTGACTGGAGCTGTCCAGTCCGCTAATAAACCTAAGTGTGAAAATAAAGTGTTAAATAGTTGAAAACTCATGCCAAGCATAATTCCCCCAAAAACCTTAATACTAATTCCACCGGATCTGGCATGAAGGTAGCCAAAGGGTAGGGCAAGGCTGAGCATTACCAAAATCGTAAAGGGATAAATAATTTTTTTCCAAAGCGCAATACTGTAATTTTTACTGTCTTGTAAATTTTCTTTTAAATGATTAGTGAATTTGATTAAACTGGCAATCGACATACGTTCTGGACTAATTGATAAGACCGAGAGAATTTCTGGAGTGACTTCAGACTTGAGACGCTGAGACGGTAAATGAATTGAGCTGGCTTTATAGGTTGTATCAAGGTCAGTAATGCCGACTTGCTCTCTGACTCTTGTTTCTGTGACATCAATTAGATTCCAAAAGCCTCTTTCATCATAACTACCTGAGGCTGCATCGCGAATCACAATTAAATAGCGATTTTCATCAAATTCGTACATTCTAATACCCCAAATTTCTGCACGATTCTTAATCGTATTGACATTCACAAATCGCACACCGGCCAGTTTTGGTCCTGGTCCATCAGGATCTTGTAATTTATCTTTGACCCAAGTACCCGATTTAAAACTTATTCCAGTCGCTGAGCCTACGGCATTTGCTCGAATTTCTTCCGCTTTTGAATCACAATAAGGGCCGAACCATTCGCTCAGAAGAAGTGTAAATAGAACAATAGGAATACCGATTTTAAAAAGGGTCCAAAGGCCCTTTGGAATATTTAAGCCAGCCATTCTTAAAATAGTAAATTCTGATTGACTCGCCATTTGTGCGAAAACATAGATGGAACCGATCAGGCCTGCAATCGGAATGATTTCGACTAGCCTACCCGGCGCTTTGAGAACGATGTGGATAAAAGCTAAATAGTTATTGTAATTACCCGTCAGTGTGTTAATTTCATTCAAGTAGTCAAAGAATACAAACAATGAAATCAGCGCAAAAAGGATGAAAACAAAAATAAGGTAAATTTGTTTCGCTAAATACTGCTCGTAAATTTTGGGAAAAAGGAGGGATAGCATTATATTTTGGTCCCACCTGGAATTTGTCGCTTCCACCACACAATCGAAGGATTGAGGCGATGATTCACCAAAACGATAGCAACCAGGAAAGCGAGCACATGTAACGGCCAAATCAAGTTCGTGAAACTTTCCTTAGCATCAGAGACTAAGGTTTGAGAAATATTCAGTAGATTACTGTAGATCAGATAAATAAATACGGCATAAAGCAAGGCAATGTAATTGCCTCTTCTTGGATTGACATAAGCAAGCGGAACGGCAATTAACATCAGTCCAAGCGCCATTAAAGGCAGGCCAATACGCCACAATAACTCGCCTTTAGCGATAGGTGACGGATTTTCGATTAATTCTAAAGTAGGGGATTCTTTAGAGCTTAAATGAATCGGAGATTGCGCTTTTTTTTCAATATCAACGGTGTATTGTTTGAATTCTAATATTTTAAAGTCACCTTCAGAGGGCTTTCCCTCATACCGGCGCCCATTAAATATTTTTACAACTTTCGTGCCATTCGGTAGGTTTTCAATGTATCCAGACTCGGACATAGCCACAGTGAGACGTTGATTTCGAAAGTCAGTAACAAAAACATTCTGAATTTCATTGGAAATACTATTGATTCTTTCAACAAAAAATACTCGCCCCGAATTGGCCGATTCAAAAAACTGCCCTGGCACAATCATCGAAGCCTCATCTCGACCTTTAAACTTTTGACTAATTTCAGTCGTTTTTGCATTTGACCAAGGCCAAATAAAGATCGACATGGCGGAAATAACAATTAACCAAGGGAGTGCAAAGCGTAAAACGGGGTAGTACAGCATTTTTAAATTTAAACCACTGGCATACCAAACGACCATTTCCGAATCTTTATGCCACCGGATTAGAACAAAAATAATAGCAATAAAAATTGAAACTGACAAAATTACAGCAATATAACCAATCATTGCTAACATAATGAGTATGATGACATCTTTAGGACTTACCGAACCAGTTGCGGCGTAACCTAAGATGCGAATCACTAGGGTGGTCATCATGATGGTGATTAAAACCAAGAAGACTCCGCCAGTCGTGTAGGAGAGTTCTCTTCTTAAGGCTTTTTCATAAATCATGATGCTGTAGAGTAGATAATATAATTTTAATTAAATGACTTTTAATGAACGGCAAATGAGAATGCAAACAAAATTCAATACTAAGGTTTTCGCAGATGGCCCCAATCGCTTGCACTTGCAATTACAAACAACTTCAGATTGCATTGTAATTCCATTTGCATTAGTTGATTTAACAAAAAACAATAACCTAGGCCCCCATTTTAAACATTTAGATGAGTCTCTGGATGGCGCCATTTCTTTTGCAATGGAACGTAGGGACTTTTCAGGTAAGTTAGGTGAAACTTTAATTTTGAACCAACAGCAGTCATGGATTGCCGAAGGAATCAAAGTGCCAAGAATTATCTTGGTTGGTGCTGGGGACATTTCCGAATCCTCAGAAGTTTCCGAAGCAAAAATATTGCAGGACTTTGTGAAAACCACGCGGGCTGCGATTAAAGCCTTACAGACTACCCAAAGCCAAACTTGTTTATGGTTATTAGATAGCGGTTTTGCTGCTGCCTATCCAAGTTCGAGCGTAGATTTCATTCGCCACTCAGTCCTACTCTTTGAGGAAGGCTACTATCGCTTTAGTCAGCGTTTTGACCATCTCAAATCCTATCAGCCGGATAGTCATTCGCCAATTTTGAAAACAGTTACTTTTGCGACTTCCAGCAAAGATGAAAAGCAAACCAAGGAAGCGATTAAAGTGAGTACTGCGATTGCTTTAGGTATGGGGTTAACAAAAGATTTGGGGAATTTACCACCAAATATTTGTAATCCAACTTATTTAGCGGATATTGCGACGAATTTAGGGAAAGATTCGACCTTAAAAGTACAAGTATTGGAAAAAAAGGATCTAGAAAAACTGGGTATGGGGGCATTTCTAGCCGTTAGCCAAGGCTCAGTGACACCGCCAAAGTTTATTATCATGCAACATCTCGGCGGAATAGCGAAAGAAGCGCCTGTCGTCCTCGTCGGTAAAGGCATCACTTTTGATACGGGTGGCATCTCCCTAAAGCCTGGTGAGGGGATGGATGAAATGAAATACGATATGTGCGGTGCCGCTTCTGTCTTTGGCACGATGTTAGCTATTTCAGAGATGAAGCTTAAAAAGAATGTGATTGGAGTTATCCCAACTTGTGAAAATATGCCGTCTGGTATGGCTACTAGACCCGGGGATATTGTCAAAACGATGTCTGGTAAAACCGTAGAAATTTTAAATACCGATGCCGAAGGTCGTTTGATCTTGTGTGATGCACTAACTTACGTCGAAAGATTTAAACCACGCACAGTGATTGATATCGCTACCCTAACTGGAGCTTGTGTGATTGCATTAGGGGCGGTTCATTCTGGCCTTTTCACAAAGGATGAAAAAGTTAGTCATGATTTAGTTGAAGTTGGCAAACTCACCTTAGATACAGTGTGGCCAATGCCGCTCGATGATGCCTACCAAGATCAACTCAAATCTAATTTCGCTGATATGGCCAATATTGGGGGACGTCCTGCTGGTAGTGTTACGGCAGCCTGCTTCTTATCAAGGTTTACAGGCGCTTACACTTGGGCTCACTTGGATATTGCTGGAACAGCATGGAAGTCGGGAGCGAATAAAGGGGCGACTGGTCGGCCAGTGCCTTTGCTCACTGAATACTTACTCCGTCATTAAGAGCAACTGTGGCTAAGGTTGATTTTCATAGTCAGGTAAAAGACAAGGTTCACTATGCTTGTCGTTTAATTCGTAAGATTATTTCGCTATCAAAAGAAGAGGATCCTTTTCAGACGATTGTAGTCTTAGGTAGTCAAGAGGTTTTGACGGAATTGAATGAGAAACTGTGGACTTTTAGTTCAGATGATTTTTTACCCCATTGTTTTATTGATGAAGATGCTTTTGAGTTGTGTCCAATTCTGTTGGTTGAATTAGGGAATCAACATCGACTAGATGCACTATCTCATCAAGATGTGTTAATTCATTTGGGTCAAGATGCATTGATCAATATCGAAGAGTTGGTGCAGCGCTATCAACGCGTTGTTGAGGTCGTTTCAATGGAAAGCGCAGATTTACTAGCTGGTCGTGAGCGATACAAAAAATACCGAACACTTGGCCTTGAGTTACAAAACTTTGACCAAAAAGGTGCTTCATGATGCACCCACAATTTGACCCTATTGCTATTCAAATAGGGCCACTCGCAGTTCATTGGTATGGACTTATGTATTTGATGGCGTTTATGCAATATTTAGCACTTGGACACCTCCGAGTTCAACAGCCACAGATGCGAGCAAAAGGTTTTGTTGGGCAAGATATTGAAGATCTTCTGTTTTATGCGGTGCTTGGCGTAATTCTTGGCGGGCGTTTAGGGTATTGCTTTTTTTATATGCCAAGTTATTATTTGGCCAATCCACTGGATATTTTCAAAGTATGGCAAGGTGGTATGGCATTCCATGGTGGTTTTTTGGGAGTAGTCGTAGCAATTGCTTGGTTTGCCAAAAAACGTGGTTTGCATTTTTTTACTGTGGCAGATCTGATTGCGCCCTTAGTACCTTTTGGCTTGGCATTTGGTAGGATTGGTAATTTTATTAATGGGGAGTTATGGGGGCGTCCAACCAATGCTACCTGGGGAATGATATTCCCCCAAGCTGGCGACCAATTGTTAAGGCATCCGTCTCAGTTATATCAGTTTGGTGGTGAAGGTGTTTTCCTCGGGATCATTTTGTGGCTGTATGCGAGACAACCTAGAGAAATTGGCCAGACATCAGGTGTTTTTGCCTTAGGTTATGGAATTTTTCGCTTCGTAGTCGAGTATTCTCGAGAACCAGATCGGTTTTTAGGCACACTCTCACTAGGATTATCGATGGGACAGTGGTTGTCAATTCCGATGATTCTTTTAGGGATTTACCTCTGCAATAGAAAAAAATCGTAGTCTAATCAAATTTTTAGGTAAGATAAGCGGAATTATGTAATTAAATGAATCCACTATCCATTAAAACTTTACTTAGAAAAATAATATGGCAATTTTGAAAAAATTAGCGCAAGTAAGGTCTCTTTCTAGGGCAATTAACGCTGCAACCAAATTACTTACCGAAAGAGGTGAGGCGAACTCTGTCAGCATGGCGAATGAGATTCTAAGTCAATATAAATTACTCAATGAGGAGCAAAAACTTAGTTTTTATCAGGCTTTAGCAACGAAGTTCAACCCAGATCCTGCCCTCGTTCTCCAGGTTGCCCAAGACTATGCCCGCGAGCCAAATGCTAAAAATTTAATACAGCTAACAAAGGTTACTGAACCCCCTCGGCAAGAGTTGCTGCGTCGAATCAATCGTGTTGAGGGTGGTACCAAGGAAATTGTCGCGATGCGACGCCACTTGATTAAAGTGTTAGCCAAAAAACCTGAGTTATACCCGCTCGATTTTGACATGCATCATTTATTTGTGTCATGGTTTAATCCTGGGTTTTTAAAAATGCACCGGGTGGATTGGGAGTCTCCTGCCCACATACTTGAAAAAATTATCCAACATGAAGCGGTTCATGAAATTGATGGGTGGGATGATTTAAGAAGACGTTTACAACCTGATCGCCGTTGTTTTGCTTTTTTTCATCCGCAATTAAAAGACGAGCCTTTAATTTTTGTGGAAGTAGCCTTGGTGCCAGAGATTTCTGGTGCGATTGGTCCTTTAGTCGATAAAAAATCAGAGACGGTGAATCCTTCGCAATTTAAAACGGCCGTTTTTTACTCGATTAGTAACTGTGAGCCAGGACTTAAAGGCGTTTCCTTAGGAAATTTCTTAATTAAACGGGTTGCGAGTTATTTAAAAGAAGAATTCCCCAGTTTAAAAACCTTTGTTACCCTGTCACCTTTGCCTGGGTTTATGGATTGGGTGATTGGCGGTGCAAACTTAGGGGAGCCGGCAATCTCTTCTCAAGCAACCGAAAAAATCAATAAAGCGCTAAATATTCTTAATTTAAAGGAAAAATCGTGGCCTGAAAGAATTTCTTCCGGTTGGCATCCAACGACCGCCTCGGAAGAAGAAAAAAATGCCCTTATGCAATTGTGCGCGTATTATCTAACAACTTTTACCGTGCGAAAAGGGGGGAACCCAGTCGCTAAATTTCACTTAGGTAATGGTGCTAAACTGCATAGGATTAATTGGGCTGGCGATGTTTCTAAAAAAGGATTGAAACAATCGGCTAGCCTGATGGTGAACTATCTCTATGATTTGGAAAAAATCGAAGAGTATCATGAGCGCTTTACTCACGGCGAAGTCATTTACTCTAAACCAGTCAGTCAGTTGCTGTAAATCAAAAAACTCAAAGGAAAATCATGATTAAAAACAAGAATAAAATTCCATTTATCGCTTTATTTATATTCGGTATCTTTACCATTTTGAATCAAGCTTGTTGGGCGAATGATCCATGGCCATCCAAACCAATTAATGTCATTGTGCCATTTCCAGCTGGTGGTGGAACCGATGCATTTGCAAGACCTCTCTCTGCTCAATTGACTAAACAACTTGGTAAACAAATTGTGATTGATAACCGTGGTGGTGCTGGTGGCACACTCGGTGCTAGCATTGCCGCGAAAGCGAATCCGGATGGTTATAACTTTTTCCTTGGTGCGGCTCATCACGCTATTGCCCCATCGGTTTATCCCAAGTTGGATTACGATATTGAGAAGAGTTTTATTCCGATGATGCTGATTGCAGCTCCTCCTCAAGTTATCGTCGTTACTACTAAATTGCCAGTCAATGACTTAAAGGGTTTAATCACCTATATGAAGAGTAACCCAGGAAAACTGAATTACGGTAGTGCTGGTAATGGTAGTTCGCACCATTTAGCTGGTGAACTCTTTAAGATGCAAACCAAAACTTTCATTACCCATATTCCTTATCGTGGTGCAGGCCCTGCACTAGCTGATTTAATGGCTGGTCAAGTTGATTTGATGTTTGATGGTTTAGGTTCCTCCGCTCAGCACATCAAGAGTGGCAAGATTAAAGCTTTAGCGGTTGCATCTGAGAAGCGAGTTGCAGCCTTTCCTAATTTACCTACGGCTGCCGAAGCCGGTGTACCAGGTTATGTCGTGAGTACTTGGTACGGACTTTGGGCACCAAAAGATACACCAAAAGAAATAGTTGATAAAATGACAGCTGAAGTAACTAAGGCTCTTAACTCTCCAGAGTTAAAGGAAATTTGGTTAAATAACGGCTCAGAGACTCCTAATTTAATTGGCGATAATTTCGCTAAATTTGTGTCTGAGGATATTAAAAGATGGGCATCAGTAGTAAAAGCATCTGGTGCTAAATTAGACTAAAAAATAAATATGAACCTATATTCTGTATTGGAAACAGGCTTTCCTAAAGATAAAACAGCATGCGCTATCGAAACCCCAGAGGGAAAATATTACTCTTGGGATGACTTAGAAAAAGCTACTTCAAAGTTGGCGAACCTTTTAAGTTCATTAGAACTACCAAAAGGTTCTCGGATTGCAGTTCAAGTTGAAAAATCGCCAGAGGCCTTGTTTTTATATTTGGCTACGATTAAAGCTGGGCTTGTGTATCTCCCTTTGAATACTGCATACCAGTCCGCTGAAATTGAATATTTTTTAGATAATGCTAAACCAGGGGCGGTGATTTGTAGTCCAAAAAACTTTGCATGGTTTTCTCAATTAGCCTTTAAAGCCAATACCGAGTTTGTATTTACACTTGGTGAGCAACGTGACGGCACCTTGCTTGAAAGAGCAGCTGCCCACTCCGATCAATTTAAGACGGTTGCAAGACAGGATGACGATCTTGCAGCGATTCTATATACATCAGGTACGACTGGCAGAAGTAAGGGAGCTATGTTGTCCCATAAAAACCTGAGTAGCAATGCAAAGGTTTTAAAAGATTTTTGGCATTGGCAAAAAGGTGATGTATTACTGCATGCCTTACCGATTTTCCATGTGCATGGACTTTTTGTGGCATCTCATGGCGCTTTAATTAACGGTAGCAAAATGATTTGGTTACCTAAGTTAGATATTGCACAGTTGCTCAAGTACTTGCCACAAAGTACGGTCATGATGGGCGTTCCAACTTTCTATACCAGACTGTTAGCAGAACCAAAATTTGATGCAAAAGTATGCGCAAACATGCGTTTATTTATTGCTGGCTCTGCACCTTTGTTAACTGAAACTTTTAATGATTTTATTGCTCGAACTGGCCATACGATCTTAGAGCGATACGGTATGAGCGAAACAGCCATGTTAACTTCTAACTCTTATTCTGGTAAACGCGTTGCAGGCGCAGTTGGTGTGCCATTGCCTGGTGTAAAAGTAAGAGTCGTGGGTGATGATTCGAAGCTCTGTGGGGTTAATGAAGTGGGTAATGTTCAGGTGCAAGGCCCTAACGTTTTCTCAGGGTATTGGCAGATGCCAGAAAAAACCAAGGAAGAGTTCACAGCCGATGGTTGGTTTAAAACTGGCGACGTAGGCAGGTGGGGCGGTAGCACTACAGCTGGTCCAGTGCCTGATGAGTATCTCTGCATTGTCGGCAGAAGTAAGGATTTGATCATATCTGGAGGATATAACATTTATCCTAAAGAAATTGAGAGTTTCATTGATGAAATGACAGGGGTTGAAGAGAGTGCAGTGATTGGTATTCCTCATCCTGATTTTGGGGAGGCGGTGTTGGCGGTAGTAGTTCCTAAAAAGGGCGCTGAGCTTGATCCTGCAGGAATTATTGCTGAGTTAAAAGGTAAAATTGCGAACTTTAAAGTACCGAAGCGGGTCATTATCGTGAGTGAGCTACCACGCAATGCCATGGGGAAAGTGCAAAAAAATATCTTACGTCAAGAATATACAACTGCCTAAACTTTTACTCAACCGTGCGTTTGAAATCAAACCTTGAGATGGCTTTTTTAAATAGCTATCTCAAGGTTTTTTATTTAGAGGTAGCCGAACAGTTGTAAGCTTTTGTAAATCATAAAACTAGCGATGACTAATAAGAGAAAAGCAAAAGTTTTCCTGAGTTGCATCGTATTCATGGAATGAGCTAACTTTACACCGATGGGTGCAAAAAGAACGCTCGTCATCGAGATACAAATTAATGCTGGGAGATAAATGTATCCCAAAGAGTACTCTGGTAAGCCTGGCAAGTTGTGGGCGCCGTAGATATAGCCAATGGCGCTAGCAATAGCAATCGGAAAGCCAAGGGCCGATGAGGTGGCCAGCGCACTATGGATTGTGACGTTACACCACAGCATAAACGGCACAGAAATAAATGCTCCGCCAGCTCCAACCAAACTAGACATCATGCCAATTAAGGAACCAACGCCAAACAAACCTAAAAAACCAGGTAACTCTCTACTGGGTTTTGGCTTTTTATTGCGTAGCATTTGATAGGCAGAAAAAATTTGAAAACTTGCAAATAGTAGTGTGAGCCAAGGGGTCTTGAGTAAATTAAAAATTTCACTTCCGCCTATAATCCCACCAAACAAAATACCTGGCACTAAGACCTTCACAATTTCCCAACGAATCATTTTCTTTTTCATTTGCGCACGGACGCTCGAAAGAGACGTAAAAGTAATTGTGGTCATTGAAGTAGCAATGGCCATATGAAAAAGATGTTCTTCTGAAAAATTGGCCTGGGTAAAAATAAAACTTAAGAAAGGCACCATAATCATGCCTCCACCAATGCCAAGCAAACCAGCAATGACGCCTGTCGCCATGCCTAAAAACAGCAAAGAAATGATTTGAAGAGTAGTCACGAGTGGGATGTCAAATGGTGGGTCTCCGCCTTGGCCGCTAGGTCGTCATCCTGAACCCAGAGAGTTCAAGGCGGTGCGGTAACATAGTTTTGGGCACATCAATATTCCCAGGGAGAGAATCACTCGAAGTGACCTCTATAGAAACAAGGCGCGCACGCCCACTAGATATACTTGGCACCATATGCGTTAGCATCGGTTCAAGGAACTATTGACCTTGGCGAACCAGGCAGAGATAGATATTCTAGTGCAATATTCACTTCTTGTTCAATTGCACTAATTTGTGAGGTTAATTGTTGTAAAACGATAGAGTCAATTTCTGGATCTACTGTCCTTGAAAGTTGCTCTTGAAGTTCTTGGACCTGCCCAGCTAATTTTAAAGCTGTCATGATGGCTGCTCTTTCAATACTTCGATTACCTCCAGAGGTAATTAAACCAATTTGTTCATTGACCATTTGACTAGCAGATCTTAACTTGGCCTCGTCTTGGGGCGTAGTTGCTAAGATCATCCTTTGACTGGCTATTTCTACTTCAATTCTGACAGAGTCATTACTCATCTAAGGAGGTCTCCACGGTACCGTTATCTAGCAGATCCAATTGTCGAGTATCCGTTGTTTGCGGCAACTTATTTAAAATTTTCTGAATTCGGGTTTGTGCATCAGCAATCTTATTTTCCATGGTTCGGCGCTCAGTCATTAAGCCACCTAGTTGCACATTCAACTGAGAAAGTTTGCGTTGCAATATCTCCATACGGGCAATCAGTTCCCCTGGAGTTTGAGAGATAAGTTTTGAATTAATTTCTGACATATTACATATTGTATATAATTGTTTGAGCAAGGTGCTCACGAATTGATCCAATCATTCGTAGTTAAACGGGAATCAGGAGTAGATATCAGCAATAACTTGTTATTCGCAGGATAAAAACGAACTGAGCTGCCCCCGCAACGGTCAACATTCGCCATTTTTATAATGGCAACTTTATTCAAAAACCACTGGTGAAAACTGGGAAGGTAAATAGAGTGAATGCCAGCCCGGATACCGGCCTAGCGAAGTATGACGAAGTTACGGGGTAAGTAACTTGGCCATGAAAAATCCAGTGCCTGCGGGGGAACAGGTCAGAGATTGCTTTACCTGGAAATACCAATGAAATCAATTATTAACAAGAGTCAACTCTTGGCAGCTCGCTTGCAAACGCGTCGGTTGCCATTCCGCCTTTGCGCCGCAATGCCATTTTTAGTCGCGCTACCACCCATTCAAGCGCAAGTAACGCAGATTAATCCCATCGTGGTGACTGGCAATTCGTCCGATCAACCCTTGTCCGAGGTAATGCCATCGGTGAGTGTTATTTCAAGAGCTGATATTGCGCGACTAAATCCACCAGATATGATGTCAATTTTACAAGGCGAACCTGGACTTGATGTCTTTCGTAATGGTTCGATTGGTTCTCCTATTTCTGTTTTTATGCGCGGGAGTGCCAGTTCACAATTTTTACTCCTCGTTGATGGTGTAAAAATGGGAGATGAGGGAACTGGAATTTCAGGAATCGAAAATATTCCAATGAGTCAAATAGATCATATTGAAATTTTAAGAGGCAACGCTTCAGCATTGTATGGTTCTAAAGCATCTGGGGGCGTTATCCAGGTCTTTACCAGAGGGGGGCAGGGGCTGACCGGACCTAGTGCTGAAGTCAGTTATGGTAGTAGAAATTCGATGAGTACTTCAGCCGGTTATGGAGTGAGTGCGGATGGTTGGAAGACCAGTATTTTCTTGAGTCATCAACAAGGAGATGGTTATTCGTCGGTGAACTTGAATCAATATCCAGGAACGAATGCTGAGAAAAATAATTATCAAGCTGATAGTCTGCAAGCCAATATCGCTAAACAACTAACTCCCGGACATGAAGTTGGTGCGAAGATCTTTTATATTCAAAATAATTATCAGTACAACAACCCTGTAAGTGTCAATTTTGGTGGGCCAGATACTGGTTTGTACAGTGTGGAAAATCGAACGCAAACACTTTTAGGTTACAGTCAAAATGAAATTACCAATTATTGGCTCTCAAAATTTTCGATTGCAAATTCGAAGATGAGTTCGACTACCAATTATTTGGCAAAAGACAATGACTTTGCGCTGAATTATTATGGCGTATCTCCTTTTCAAAATCCTTACCTCAAAGGGCAAACGGAACAAAATGATTATCTCTGGAAAAATGAATTTCATTTAGGTCAGACTCAACAAGTAATTGCTGGGGTGGAGTTAAATACGATTCAATATAACTATCAATCTTTGTATGACACCTCGATTGGTGATCGGAAATTATTTAGTATCTTTAGTGGCTACACAGCAAAATATGACCGAATTGGGGTTCAAGTGAATGTGCGTCGAGATGAGTTAAGTAATCAGGATCAGAAGCAATCCGCCAATACAGGATTACTCGGAGTCAGTTACGATCTTTCATCCACCTGGAAATGGACGAGCTCTGTTTCAAACGCATTTAATGCTCCGACGGTTTATCAGTTGTATAGCTCCAATTATGGCAATCCTCATTTAAAACCTGAAAGAGCTAATTCGATTGAAATGGGCCTGCAATATCTAGTTGATGAGACTTTATTTAAAGTCGTTGCATTTCAGACGAAGTATCAAGAGTTAATTACCACGGATCCCAATAATAACTATCAATATATGAACGTTAATCAGGCTTCCAGTAAAGGCGTGGAAGCGTCTTTGAAGTCTAAATGGATGGGGAACTATCTACAACTTGGCTTAACCCTGCAAAATCCGACTAACGATGATGATGGCACTCAGTTGATTGGACGTTCGAAAAACTTTGGCTCGATTGATATCAGTAGGAAAATTGAGCACTGGACAGTTGGTAGTCAATGGATTGCTGTGAGTTCGAGAACCTATCCAGATGATGCTGGAAATCAGATTACTTCAGGAGGTTATGCCCTGATGAATCTCTATGGGGGGTATCAATTCGATAAAAATTGGTCGGCACGCCTGCGCATTGATAATCTATTGAATCGTGATTATCAAAATGCATATGGGTATAACACCCCAAAATTTGGCGCATTTTTAACCTTAAGATACCTACCTAGCTAAATTTCTAAATTATCAATTAAGCGAGTTTTACCAAGTTTTGCTGCTGCCAACATGACCAAGGGATCTCTGTTGAGGAGGTTCTCTTGGGTCGGTACCTGAAGATTGTTTTGTAATCTAATAGCGGTGTAATCCGGCATCCAGCCACGTTGCTTGAGGGCTGCCATCGCTTGTTGCTCAAAGGCCATTACGGTTGCTTGAGAAAGATCTTGCGTGTTGTGAATTTGCTTCTGAATTTGGCCTAACAGTTGATACAAATATGGCGCCTCAGCGCGTTCTTCCGTATTTAAGTAACCGTTTCTAGATGATAGGGCTAAGCCATCTTCAGCACGTATCGTTTCAGCTGGAACAATCGTTACAGGGAGTGCTAGTTGATGTGCCATACGGCGAATAATCATCAACTGCTGATAGTCTTTTTTTCCAAAAATGGCCGCACTGGGTTGAACACAAGAAAATAATTTAAGTACAACAGTACAAACGCCTTTAAAAAATCCTGGTCTAAACTCACCCTCTAGCATATTTCCTAAATCTTTTGGCGGATCAATTTGATAGTCCTGAGGTTCGGGATATAAATCTTTCTCAGTTGGAGCGAATAAGATATAAACACCTTCTTTTTCTAATTTTTCGATATCCGCTTCAAACGTTCGGGGGTATGCTTCGAAATCTTCATTGGGGCCAAACTGTAATCGATTCACGAAAATACTAGCAACTACAGGATCACCATGTAGGCGAGCTTGGCGCATCAAGGATAGATGACCCTCATGTAAGTTTCCCATCGTTGGTACAAATGAGGCGCGGTTTTGCCCTCTTAAATGGTTTCGTAATTCGTGGATATCACTAATGATTTTCATTCGGAAGGTGTATAAGTTAAACGAACATAAATAGGTGCAAAAGGCTCTGCTTGGGTAATCTCAACTAGCGATTCTCTAGAAAGCTCTAGGAGTGCAATAAAGTTGACTACCAGTAACGAAATGCCTTCGCCAGATTCGATAGCATCGGCAAATAAATCATAAAATTCGACGAATTTATGATTTTGTAAGCGACGTAAAATTTTTGTCATAAAGTCACGAACGGATAATGTCTCGCGCGTGATTGTGTGATGTTGCGTTAGCTTTGCACGTGAAACTAGGTCGCGCCAAGCCTGTTGTAAATCTACTAATTCGACGGTTGGTGGCACAACATTCACTGTGCGATCAATAAATGCATTGGCTTTCAGAAAGTCACGGCCCATCTGAGGAATTTGATCTAGTTCCTGGGCGGCTAACTTCATTTTTTCGTATTCCAACAATCTTCTAACGAGTTCTGCGCGTGGATCTTCAACAATCTCATCACTATCCGCTTTTTTCATCGGCAACAACATGCGAGATTTAATTTCAATTAACATCGCAGCCATTAGTAAATAGTCTGCCGCTAACTCTAAGTTGTGATGTCGAATTTGATCGACATAAGTTAAATATTGATGAGTAACTTGTGCCATCGGAATATCAAGCACATTGAAGTTTTGTTTACGAATGAGGTAGAGCAGAAGATCCAAAGGACCTTCAAAGGCTTCTAGAAAAATTTCTAGTGCATCGGGAGGAATATATAAATCATTCGGTAAAGAAAACAGCGGTTCGCCATACAATTTGGCAAAAGATTCAGACATTCCATCCATTAAAGATGGAGTAGAGTCAGTCATTCGAATATACGTAAGGTTTTTGCGCTACTTTTGCAAGCTTAATCCGCTTTTGTTCATCCAATCGAATTGGTGACTTATCCCAAAGGAGGGCACGACCTAAAGATTGGCCCTTCTCTATTTCTGGGTTACTTTTTTTTAGGTCATTCAAAAACTGTGTAATTTGTGATTGATAGTGAGCCATAAATTCAATTCAAAGAGTTAAATATCAAAAAATTAAGCAATAATGCCATTGATACGTGGAAGTTTCCTAATTGTAGTTGAAAACGGTCTACATACTAGACTTATTAGCCTCAAGCAATCGATCAATCATCTCGGTTTCAACCCTTGACATCAGGTGCTTATATGGGTTGATTGGACGATCTTCGGAGAGTGGGACATGTACGCTCTCCCAGTGCATTTCTGGAATATTTAAAAACGCTTCTACCCCTTTGGCTAAAGTTGGTAAAACAGGCTTTAAATAAATAGAGAGTATACGGAAGGCTTCTAAAGTAACTGTGCAAACTGACTGAAGTTCATGTCTTAGTTCGCTAGAGTCTGAAGCTTTGAGTTGTTTGGCAATATCCCAAGGTTTATTGGAATCCACAAAAATGTTGACGGAGTCTGCCATTTCCATAATAAGGCGAATAGTTTTTGCAAATTCCCTTTGCTCATAAAGTGCCGCCACTTCTTTACTTCGTTCACGTAAATTGACTAGTAATGGATTGTTCAATGCACTCGCTAGAACCTTGCCACCGAAGTTTTTTACTAAAAAGCCAGCGCTTCGACTCGCAATATTGATGTATTTACCGAGTAAATCACTATTCACCCTAGCAATGAAATCGTTCAAATTCAAATCTAAATCTTCTAGGGAGTTATTTAGTTTGGCTGCAAAGTAATAACGTAGCCACTCTGGAGATAAGCCCGACTCAATAAAACTATGTGCAGTGATGAAGGTACCTCTCGATTTACTCATTTTTTCGCCATCGACTGTTAAAAAACCATGTGCGAAGACATTTGTAGGCGTTCGGAGGTCGGCAAACTTCAACATTGCTGGCCAAAAGAGGGTGTGGAAATACAGGATATCTTTACCAATAAAATGATACATATCCGTGGTGGTGTTGGGCCCAATCCATTCCTGGAAATTTAAATTATTTTTTTCACAAAACGCTTTGAAACTTCCAAAATAACCTACAGGTGCGTCTAACCAAACGTAAAAATATTTACCTGGAGCGCCTGGTATTTCAAAGCCAAAGTAAGGAGCATCCCTAGAGATATCCCAGTCGCCAAGTTTTGACTCTCCAGGTTCCCCAACCCATTCCTTCATCTTGTTTTTTGCTTCAGTTTGTAGTGGGGTACTAACTTGTGTCCAATCTCGTAAAAATGCTTCACACCTCGGATCGGATAATTTGAAAAAATAATGTTCCGATACTTTTCGAATAGGGGTGGCACCGCTTACTGCAGAGTACGGATTCAGTAAATCGGTAGGACTATAGGTTGCACCGCATTTCTCACAAGAGTCACCATATTGATCCTTAGCATGACACTTTGGACACTCGCCTTTAATAAAGCGGTCCGGTAAAAACATTTCCTTGACTGGGTCATAGGCCTGTTCAATGGCTTTTTTTTCAATTAAATCATTGTTTTGTAATGCTAAATAAATTTGTGAAGCGAGCTCTTTGTTTTCAGGACTGTCGGTTGAGCCATAGTGATCAAAGGAAATATGAAAGTCATCAAAATCTCTCTTGTGCTCTAACCAAACGCGATCAATTAATTCTTTTGGTGTAATGTTTTCTGCTTGCGCTCTGAGCATAATTGGCGTGCCGTGTGTATCATCAGCACCGATATAGTAGATTTCTTTGTGTTGCATTCTCAGAAATCTGACCCAAATATCTGTTTGAATGTATTCAACTAAATGACCAATGTGAATTTGGCCGTTGGCATAAGGTAGCGCGGAAGTAACTAAAATTTGATTTGAGAGTGGTTTCATAAGTAGATTTTAGCAAAGTAGCTTAAAAATACTTCTATTTAAAGCAAAAACTCTCTATTCACAGTAAAGTTATACATTATTTTGATTTAGGTTTTTAGGGAGAAAATTTTGCAATTATCAGAAAGTCAGGTAGTTAATCAGTTAAAAACAGTGATTGATCCAAACACAGGGGTCGATTTAGTCACTGCAAAATCCATTAAAAACTTAAAAATTGATTCAGATGAAGTACTTTTTGAGGTGGTTCTAGGCTATCCGTCAAAAAGTCAGTTTGATTTAATTAGAAAAGCTTGTATTGCTGCCGTGAGGCAAATTCCCGGTGTGGCAAATGTGAGCGTAACAGTTCGCATGGAGATTGCGGCTCACGCCGTGCAACGTGGTGTAAAACTAATCTCTGAAGTGAAAAATGTGATTGCTATTGCCAGCGGTAAGGGCGGAGTTGGAAAATCTACGACAGCAGTAAATTTGGCACTCGCTTTAGCAGCTGAAGGAGCTAACGTTGGGATTTTAGATGCGGATATATACGGCCCCAGCCTACCAACCATGTTAGGTATTACTGGTCGACCTGATTCCTATGCGGAAAACTCGATTGAGCCAATGCATGGTCATGGTTTGCAAGCTAGTTCGATTGGCTTTTTGATTGAAGCCGATAGCCCAATGGTGTGGCGCGGACCAATGGTTACCTCCGCTCTTGAGCAGTTATTGCGTCAAACGAATTGGCAAGGCCTCGATTATTTAATTGTTGATATGCCACCAGGTACCGGTGACATTCAACTCACTCTTTCACAAAAAGTACCAGTTACTGGTGCCGTAATCGTTACCACGCCTCAAGACATCGCCTTGTTAGATGCTAGAAAAGGTCTAAAAATGTTTGAAAAAGTAGGTATTCCAATTTTGGGTATTGTTGAGAACATGAGCGTTTATGTATGCCCATCTTGTGGTCACTCAGAACATATTTTTGGTTCTGGCGGCGGTCAAAAAATGTGTGATGATTACGACGTGTCATTCTTGGGTAGTCTGCCTCTTAATTTGTCGATTCGCGAGCAAGCAGACTCTGGTACGCCAACTTTAGTGGCCGAGCCAGATAGTGCGATTAGCGAGATGTATAAAGCGATTGCTAGAAAAATCGCGATCCAGATTGCAGTGATGTCCAAAGACATGTCTAGTAAATTTCCGAACATTGTGATCCAGAATACCTAATGGGACTTTCCTTAGCTATCTCTATGCGTTGCGAGGCCTTGGATAATCCTTGGCAATCGCATAGATGGGTATTGAAGAGTGTGGAAGCTGATCTTGGGCAATATGATCAGCCCAAAAAATTTGAAGTGCCAATTGGTCGTGAAATGATTACGGCGCATCAACTTGATCAGACGAGTGCGGACGAATGGGTCTATCGAGGCTTTCATATTGACCTGTTTGTGGACGAGGCGGAAGGGTATTATCTGAATGTGAGTTCGCCTGAACCTAGTTGGTTTGTAATGTGGCGTATTGAAGAGTCTGAGTTTCATCCTAGCCATGAAATAGCAATTCCATATCGTGTGATGTTGAGTTATAACGAAGCTGGCAGGTTGCTTGACGGCGGTGAGCAAGTGGACCGCTTTGTCCTTTCCGGAGAAATCTTAAAGTCAATCGAAGATTATGTAGCAGAGTACTATCGACCAGAGCCAAAGAGAAGAATTCGGCCGGCTTCATTTGAGGGAGCTTACCGACCCAAGGAGAAACTTTCGGGTGATTCAAAATGAGTGGTTTTTTTAAAAGATGGTCTACTTTAAAAACTGAAAGTGCAGTTCAAAAAGCACCAGTCATAGAGGAGTTAATCCCTCCAGGGGCAAACCCAAATACGATACCAACCCCATTAGAAGGTGCTTCAACGCAAAGCGATGCGAGTTTGCCAAAGCTGGCAGATACTTCAACGACACCGACAACTGGACCACAATTGGTGGACGTTGAAAAATTAACTACTGAGTCTGATTTTTCAGTATTTATGAATAAAGATGTTGCTGGAGAAGTTCATCACGCGGCCATGAAAAAGTTATTCACAGACCCGCATTTTAATATGATGGATGGCCTAGATATTTATATTGATGATTATTCTATTGAGGATCCATTGCCAGTCGGCATGCTAGAAAAAATGTATCAATCCAATGCTTTAGGATTATTTAAGCCTCTGGTTGAAACACCTGAAGCAAATTCCAGTGAGTCGCCACCAACGGATGACTCATCGAGCAATTTATCAACAGATACTGCTGACAGTGAGGGCATCACCTCTGACAGTAGTTCGACAACCACCCCCTTGATATCTCATCAAGAATCGTTTGAATTTACGATGGATAATTCCATCGAGCCAACAGAGTTAGTTGCGCAAAAAGCAACAGATTTAATTAATACTGAGGTAAAGAATAAAGATGACCACACTCGTTTGTAATTGCAACAAAACGATTCCCCTTGATTCAAAAAATCTTGCAAAGGTTTTAGGAGAAGAAGTTGAAATTCATGAAGGCTTATGTCGTCATGAAATTGGTAACTTTATGCGTACTTTAGATGGTACTGATGAAATCATTGTGGCTTGTACGCAAGAGCGAGCACTCTTTCAAGAGATTGCTCATCAAGCGAATAAACCTTTGATCGCTCCCATTCGTTTTGTCAATATTCGCGAAACGGCTGGTTGGGGCAAGCAGGGCAACCAATCTGCGGCCAAAATCAATGCTCTTCTAGCGCTCTCTCAATTGCCAGCTCCGGAACCTTTACCAACGGTTACTTATGATAGTTCTCGTGGACGCGTTTTAATTATTGGTGGCAATGAAAACGCTTTAGAGATTGCCCAAAGTTTAAGTGCTGACTTTAACGTGACGGTGTTACTCAATCAGGCCACTGAACTTCCTCTTCAAAAATCATTCGTTTGGGTCAGTGGTCAGATTCACAAAATTCAAGGTTATTTAGGTGATTTCAAAGCAAGTTGGAAAATCAACAATCCTATTCAATTAGATTTGTGTACAGGATGTGGCGCCTGTATTGAAGCATGTCCTGAGGGCGCTATAGATCAGAAGTTTCAGGTTCAACTGAGTAAATGCCAATCCCACCGTAGCTGTGTAAGTGCCTGTGGCGAGATTGGCGCAATTCAATTCCATCAATTAGGTGAGGTGGTTGAAGAAGAATTTGATTTAGTATTGGATTTACATCAAAAGCCTTTTTTCAAGGTGCCTGAGTTACCTCAAGGCTACTTCGCACCGGGTCAGGATCAGGTCGCAGTGCAGAAAGCCATTCAGAAATTGCAGCAGTCGGTTGGTGAATTTGAAAAACCAAAATTTTTTAAATATCAAGAAAAGTTGTGTGCCCATGGTCGTAATGGTCAAACTGGCTGTTCAGCTTGTATCGATATTTGTTCTACTCAAGCAATTTCATCTGTTTTTGAAGCCGGCAAAGGCAAGGTTCAGGTAAATCCTCATTTGTGTATGGGGTGCGGCGCATGCGCTACAGCCTGCCCCTCAGGCGCGATGACTTACGCAAATCCAACCGTAGACTATTTGGGTCGTCAAATTTCCACGATTGTTAAAGCATTTCAGACGGTATCGAAAGAAGATTCTTTTGCCCCTAGCATCCTGTTTCATTCTGGTAGTGCTGGCGGTGAAAAAATTATCGATCAATTAGGGCAGAGCAGTAGAACACAATCTAAGAAATTTAATGGCATACCAGCGCATGTGCTACCTCTCCCTTTGCATCATATTGCTTCAATTGGCCTCGAGTTTTGGTTAACTGCTCTATCTCAGGGAATTAGTGAAATCATTTTGTTTGCTAGTTCTGAGGAGTCAAGCGGCTATATTCAGATGATTCAGGAGCAGAGTGAGTTAGCGAATCAGATATTAGGTCAACTTGGCTATGAGGCAAGAGTGCAGTTCATTCGTTACACAAGCATCGAACAATTTGATATCGATCTTGCCAAGAGTCAAAAGAAAACTGCTTTGACGCCAATTGCTACTTATGCAATTACTTCAGATAAACGTCAAAATTTAGAATTCGCTCTCGACCATCTCATGCGACATGCTCCGAAGGCGCTGCATGAAGATCAACAAATTGATTTGCCAAGTTACTCACCAATTGGAGCAGTAACGATTGACTCTGACCGTTGCACGCTTTGTATGTCTTGCGTTGGAGCTTGTCCAGAAAGTGCTTTGCTAGATCACTTGCAAGCACCTCAGTTAAATTTCATTGAAAAAAATTGTGTTCAATGTGGATTGTGTGTAGCAACTTGCCCTGAAAATGCCTTACAACTGAACCCAAGGTTAATTCCAACGGATCTTCGAAAACAAAAGAAAATTATTCATGAGGCGAAGCCCTTTCACTGTACCAAGTGCGCAAAACCGTTTACGACTGAAAAAATGATGGATGCGATGTTGCTAAAGATTGGTAGCCATCCAGCTTTCCAGGGGGCAGCGCAAAAGCGGTTAAAAATGTGTTCTGATTGTCGCGTGATTGACATGATGGAACATCAAGACTTTAAATAGGAAAATGATGAGTAATACAGAGCCTAAAGAACCCATTCGCTTAGAAACCGATTTATCCGAAGAAGATTTAGCGCGTGCTGATTTATATGGGGTATTAGCTTTACTTTTTTATAAAGCTCCGGATCAAGCACTCTTAGAAATGATCGCTAATTCACTTTCTGAAGATCAAATCAATTCTAATGAACTCACCATTTTGGAAGAAGTTTGGAATCCTTTGGCAGTCCTAGCTAAAAACACCCCTTTAAAGGCTTGGGAAGATGAGTATGAGTCGAATTTCATTGGGGTAGGTAAACAAGAAATATTCTTATATGGCTCCTATTATTTAAGTGGATTTTTGCATGAGCGTCCTTTAGTCAAGTTACGTAAAGATTTGAATGCTCTTGGTCTAGAGTCTTCAGAGTTGGTGGTTGAAACCGAGGATCACATTGCTTGTTTGTGCGAAGTCATGCGGTATTTGATTGCTGGAGAAGATTTGGGTATCTGTAACTTGAGCTCTCAAAAGCAATTTTTTAATGACCACATCAGGCCGTGGATTGAACAATTATTTGATGCGATTGAAAGCCATCCGAATATTCATATTTACCGTCAAGTGAGCTACTTAACCCGTTCTTTTTTTCAAATTGAAGGCCAAGCTTTTGACATGATTTAGTGGATTCCTTGGGGGTGTTAGGGTAAACACTTAGAGGTTTTGAAATAGTTATATTACATATGTAAAAAAAACTACAAATGTGTAATAATTTGCCAATACAGCGTTAATTAATAATAAAAAAAGGATGGTCATATGTCTGAAAACATTCAAAAATCCAGTCGAAGAAGTTTTTTCGTTGGTGCTGCAGCCCTCACTGGTGCTGTCGTTGTTGCCTCCCAAACACCAACAGGTCAAAAAATTGTCTCAGAAGTTGAAGAAGTGCTTACTCCTTCTAAAAAGAGTGGCTACCACCTTTCTGACCACGTAAAAAAATACTATCAAACTACATTAGTTTAATTTTTTGTTGTAACGATCATTCTTGTGTTTTCTTTGGATAAATCATGAACCTAACTCGTAAAAGTAGCATTAAGCCTACTGCCGGCTCCACCACTCATTTCATTAATCACTTGTCAAGAAGTATGAGTCAAGTGATTCCAACGATGGATCGTCGCTCTTTTCTAAAGCGCTCTGGTCTTGGTGTTGGGGTGGGGATTGCAGGAACTCAATTAACTTTAGTAAAAAAAGCAAAAGCGATGGGCTCAAAGCCTAGTGCAGAGCAGGGTATTGTTGTTAAAAGAACAGTTTGTAGCCATTGCTCAGTTGGTTGCGCCGTCGATGCCGTGGTTGAAAATGGCGTTTGGACGCGTCAAGAAGCGGTGTTTGACTCCCCAATTAATATGGGCGCACATTGTGCGAAGGGCGCTGCCTTACGCGAACATGGACACGGTGAATACCGTTTGAAATATCCAATGAAGTTGGTAGATGGTAAATACAAGCGTATTTCTTGGAATACTGCCTTAGATGAAATTTCTGCCAAAATGCAAGAGTTGAAGAAAGACAATGGTCCAGATTCATTGTTCTTTATCGGTTCATCCAAGCACAATAACGAACAAGCCTATTTATTAAGAAAATTTGTCTCCTTCTTTGGTACAAATAATACCGATCACCAAGCACGTATCTGCCACTCCACTACGGTTGCTGGCGTTGCGAATACCTGGGGTTATGGTGCGATGACCAATAGTTACAACGATATGCAAAATGCGAAAGCAGCAATGTATATTGGTTCTAACGCGGCAGAAGCTCATCCAGTTTCTATGTTGCATTTGTTGCATGCGAAAGAGAGTGGTTGTAAGGTCATTGTGGTTGATCCGCGCTATACAAGAACAGCAGCAAAATCTGACCAATATGTGAGAATTCGTTCGGGTTCAGATATTCCATTTTTATACGGTATCTTGTATCACATCTTTAAAAATGGTTGGGAAGATAAGAAGTACATCAATGACCGTGTCTATGGCATGGAAAAGATTAAGCAAGAGGCTTTAGAAAAGTGGAGTCCAAAGGTCGTAGAAGAGGCTTGCGGTGTACCAGAAGAGCAAGTATATTTGGTCGCTAAAACTTTATCAGAGAATCGTCCATCAACTATCGTTTGGTGTATGGGTCAAACGCAACACACAACCGGAAATGCGATTGTACGGATGTCTTGCCTAGTGCAGTTGGCTTTAGGTAATATCGGCAAATCGGGTGGCGGTACAAATATTTTCCGCGGTCACGATAACGTACAAGGTGCGACTGATGTCGGACCAAACCCTGATTCTTTGCCTGGTTATTATGGTTTGGCAGCAGGTGCTTGGAAGCATTTCGCGAAAGTTTGGGATGTTGACTACGATTGGATCAAAGCGCAATATGCTCCAAACATGATGGAAAAGTCTGGCACGACTGTTTCACGTTGGGTTGATGCTGTGCTTGAGAAAAATGAATTAATCGATCAACCAACGAACGTTAAAGGTTTGTTCTTCTGGGGTCATGCACCAAACTCACAAACCCGTGGTTTGGATATGAAGAAAGCCCTGGATGCGCTTGAATTGCTCGTTGTAGTTGATCCGTATCCAAGTGCAACGGCAGCGATGGCAGCAATGAAGTCAGAAGGTACTGTGAATGCAAAGAGAGCAGTTTATCTATTGCCTGCTGCAACTCAGTTTGAAACCTCCGGAAGTTGTACTGCATCGAATCGCTCGATTCAGTGGCGCGAAAAAGTGATTAATCCACTATTTGAATCTGTACCGGATCATACTTTAATGCAGGCATTTGCAGATCGTCTCGGTTTTGGTAAAGAGCTTTCTAAGAACTTCAAAATGTTGGACGTGAAATATGCGGGTCAAGCTTGGAAAGAGCCGGAAGTTGAATCGATCTTAGGCGAGATTAACCGTTCTTGCTGGACTATCGGCTATACAGGTCAAACTCCAGAACGCTTAAAAGCGCATATGAGAAACATGCATTTATTTGATGCTAAGACGTTGAAGTCACGTGGTGGCAAAGACCCAGTGACAGGATATGACACTACTGGCGATTATTTTGGTTTACCTTGGCCTTGCTATGGTACTGCAGAAATCAAACATCCAGGTTCACCGAACTTATACGACACAAGTAAGCATGTCATGGAAGGTGGCGGTAATTTCCGTGCGAACTTTGGTGTTGAGAAAGAAGGCGTAAATTTATTAGCAGAAGATGGGTCTCATTCCGTAGGCGCAGATATTAAAACTGGTTATCCAGAATTTGATCACATTCTTTTGAAGAAATTAGGTTGGTGGGGTGATTTAACGGAAGCTGAACAAAAAGCGGCTGAAGGTAAAAACTGGAAGACCGATTTGTCTGGTGGTATTCAGCGAGTAGTGATGAAGCATGGTTGCCATCCATTTGGTAATGCGAAAGCGCGTGCTGTTGTTTGGAACTTCCCTGATCCAGTCCCGCAGCATAGAGAGCCTTTATATGGCACACGACCAGAGTTAACGGCAAAATATCCTACTCACGCCGACAAAAAAGCCTTCTGGAGATTGCCAACACTTTATAAAACTTTGCAAGACAAAAACATTGCAGATAAGGTTTATGAAAAGTTCCCAATTATTTTGACTTCAGGCCGTTTAGTTGAGTATGAGGGGGGCGGTGAAGAGACTCGTTCTAATCCTTGGTTAGCTGAATTGCAACAAGAAAACTTTGTTGAAATTAATCCTAAGGCTGCTGCAAGTCGTGGCATTAAACATAACGATTTTGTTTGGGTAAAGAGCCCAACTGGCGCAAAAATTAAAGTTCGTGCATTGGTAACGAATCGAGTGGATGAAGAGCATGCCTTTATTCCATTCCACTTTTCTGGCTGGTGGCAGGGTAAAGACATCATTGATTCTTACCCAGAAGGAGCTCATCCAATCGTGCGTGGTGAAGCAGTCAATACTGCGACAACTTATGGCTATGACAGTGTGACGATGATGCAAGAAACGAAAACAACTGTTTGCCAAATTGAAAAATTTGCCTAAATAACAAAAGGAATAAAGGAAAAATATCATGGCAAGAATGAAATTTATTTGTGACTCAGAGCGTTGTATTGAATGTAATGGTTGTGTAACAGCCTGCAAAAACGAACATGAGGTACCTTGGGGGGTTAATCGTCGTCGCGTGGTGACAATTAACGATGGCGAAATTGGTGCGGAGAAGTCTATCTCAGTAGCCTGCATGCATTGCTCAGATGCGCCTTGTATGGCTGTTTGCCCAGTGTCTTGTTTTTACAAAACGGACGAAGGTGTCGTACTGCATAATAAAGATACTTGTATTGGCTGTGGTTACTGCTCTTATGCTTGCCCATTTGGCGCTCCTCAATTTCCTAGTCAAGGAACCTTTGGTATGCGCGGCAAGATGGACAAGTGTACTTTCTGCGCTGGTGGTCCTGAAGAGAATGGCTCTGAAGAAGAGTTTGAGAAATATGGGCGCAACCGTTTATCTGAAGGTAAATTACCGGCTTGTGCTGAAATGTGTTCTACCAAAGCATTGCTTGCGGGTGACGGCGATGTGATTTCTGATATTTTCCGTAACCGGGTTACTCATCGTCAAAAAAATGGTAAAGCCGCTGGTGGCGACGTATTTGGTTGGGGATCAGCTTACGGTAAGCCAACTCAGGGAGCAAAATCATGAGAACTTTAGGGATCATTGTTTCCATGGGCCTTGTGGCTCTTTTGTCAGCTTGCTCTGAAAAGCCACAATTTTTAGGTAGTAATAAAGCGGATGCAGCTGCTTACACTGGCGCAAAAAATCCTTACGTTGAAAAAGGATGGAATGCTGGTGATAAGACTAGTTGGGAAATGCAATTACGTGCCAGAGCACAAAATCAGAATGAATACACTAAAACAGAGTAATCGCTGGTAGATAGAGAGAACGTATGAAATTTTTTAAAAATATACTGATTCAACTGACTTGTTTATTAAGCTTGTCAGTGATGCTACCTACTATAGCGGCTGAACCTGCGACGGCGAACTCAGCGGTAACGCTCCCCGGGGTAGAGTCTGCCAATATTATGGATGTGGATACAAGATCTGACGCGCAAGCACAGCGCGAACGAGCAATCACTCAACCAGCTAATAATGCGCCATTTTGGCGTGCAGTGAATTCTGATACAGCACATTATGTCAGTATTCCTAACAAAGAAGCTGGTGTTTTGATTCAGAAATCCGGACAAGATTGGCGTTTGTTTAGAAACGGTATTATTACTGTTTTCGGTGGCTGGTTGATTATTTTGGTAGTGAGCGCAATTACGATATTCTACTTTTTCAAAGGCCCCATCAAATTAGAGCACCCAAGAACAGGTAAGCTCATTGAGCGTTTTACCGCCATTGAAAGACTTGCTCATTGGACCATGGCCTATAGTTTTGTGGCTTTGGCAATTACCGGCTTGTTTATTTTATTTGGTAAATATGTGGCCTTGCCAATTGTTGGTTCTTATCTGTTTGGCTTGTTTTTGTTTTTATTCAAGAACGTTCACAATTTAGTTGGTCCGCTCTTTACTGTCAGCGTGATTGTGTTTTTTGTGATGTTCGTTAAAGACAATATTCCTGGACCGTCCGACTGGGCTTGGATTAAATCCATGGGTGGGGCAAGGGGTCATGCTGCAGCTGGACGCTTCAACTTCGGCGAAAAAATGTGGTTTTGGATTGGTATGACTACGCTAGGTTTAATCGTTTCTGCCTCTGGCTGGGTCCTTGATATGATCGTACCGGGCCTTGATTACTGGCGTGGCACGATGCAAATTGCGAATGTCATTCATGGTATTGCAGCTCTTTTCATCATCATCTTTGCAATGGGCCACATTTATATCGGCACAATTGGCACAGAAGGTGCGATTGATGGTATGAAAACTGGTTATGTAGACGAAACATGGGCTAGACAACATCACAGTATGTGGTTAGAAGATATTGAGTCTGGAAAGATTCCTGCTTCACGTGAGCCTGAGAAATCTGCTTCAGCGGATTTGGCTAAAAAAATTCTACGGAGTACTTCATGAAAATATTGAATAAAACAAATTTAATTTCTTTGGTTGTTGTAACTGGAGTGATGGCCTCATTGCAAAGTTTTGCGAAGTTACCTGACCCAACTCCTGAGGCCAAAGCAGCCGCAGCTCTTACTGCTGCTAAGAATGCACATAATGATAAAGTATCGGCCTATCAATTATGCTTGGCTCAAGATCGCGTAGCTAAGAAATTTGCGAGCAAACCTCAAGCTGGTGAAAAAGCGATTGAAACTCCAGCTTGTAAAGATCCAGGCAAGTTTGAACCACCTGCAGAGTTAGTTGCAGCGGTTCCAGCTGTTACGCCTCCTGCAGCAGCACCTGCTCCTGCAGCTCCTGCAAAGAAATAAATCCTTCTTAAACCCATTCTTAAATCATTAAGGATGGGTATTTTTATGCCTGAAATTTACTATCCCCAACTGAGCAATAATGCTCTGCCCGTTACTCACCAAATTGATGTTGTCGATGAAAAAGGTCGAAAACAGTCGATTTCGATACCTGGAGAGAGGGCGCTGACCATTTATCTCGATAAGAAAGAGATTGTGACCTTAATGACTTTAGGTGCTGCACCAGAGGCATTGGTTTTAGGTTACCTTAAAAATCAGCACTTAATCGATACGATTGAAAGTATCGAAAGTATCCAAGTGGATTGGGAAACTGACTCGGCTGCCGTAAAAACACATACTCCCAAAAGTAATATAGATGCCCTAACTAGCAAAAGAATCGTCACTTCAGGCTGTGGTCAAGGCACTATGTTTGGTGAATTTATGGCGGATTTAGATCAGATTCAGTTACCTCCCGATGCGAAGCTTAGTCAGTTGGCTATCAATCAAATCATTGATAGTATTCGAGTCCACCCATCTATTTATAAACAAGCTGGTTCTGTGCACGCTTGTGCAGTCTTTAGAGTGATTAATCAGGCTGTGGAACTTTTGTACTTTATCGAAGATGTGGGGCGTCACAATGCGGTTGATGCGATTACAGGCCTCATGTGGCTTGATCGGCAAGAGGGTGAAAATTTGGTTTTTTATACGACTGGCCGCCTTACTTCCGAAATGGTCATTAAAGGAGGCCAAATGGGCATTCCATTCCTAATGACACGGTCTGGTGCCACTCAAATGGGTTTAGAAATCGCTCAAAAAATCAATCTTACGCTTCTTGCAAGATGTTCGGGAACTCACTTTTTGATTTATACCGGCCAAGAAAAGATTCTTTTAGAACTTGAAAACACCAATTTGTAATAAAAAATTGGTTTGTGGAGCAAGTCTGATTACAATAATGACATGAGTATAAAATCTGACCGTTGGATCCGACGTATGGCTGAACAAACTGGCATGATTGAGCCGTTTGAGCCAGGACAAATTCGTGTAAATGCTTTGGGCGAAAAAATCGTTAGCTACGGAACATCTAGCTATGGTTACGATATTCGATGCGCTCCAGAGTTTAAAATTTTTACTAACATCAATAGCACTATTGTCGATCCAAAGAACTTTGATGAGAAGTCTTTCGTGGATTTCGAGGGCGATGTTTGTATCATTCCGCCGAATTCTTTTGCTTTAGCCAGAACAGTTGAATATTTTAGAATTCCAAGAGATATTTTGACGATTTGTGTGGGTAAAAGTACCTACGCAAGGTGTGGAATTATTGTAAATGTAACCCCTTTTGAGCCTGAGTGGGAAGGGTATGTGACCTTAGAGTTTTCAAATACGACACCATTACCTGCAAAAATTTATGCTGGTGAAGGTTGTGCTCAGGTACTCTTTTTTGGTGGTGACGAAGTTTGTGAAACCTCTTATAAAGATCGCGGCGGAAAATATCAAGGACAAGTGGGAGTTACGCTTCCTAAAACCTAAGGAATTTCCATGCCAGGAAAGCGTTTTTTTGCAAAAGAACATCTTGAGATCGATCTAGAGAAATATCATTCTGAATTAACTAGACCCTCAATTCCTAAGTTTGAAGGAAATCTTTACCACTGGTTATTGAGTACAAATTGGCAATCTTTTTTTGTGTCAGTAGTACTTGTTTACCTGTTGTCTAATTTGTTGTTTGCGGCGGCATATTTCTTTTGTGGACCTGGTTCAGTCACAAATGCTAGGCCCAATAGCCTCGTTGACTTATTTTTCTTTAGTGTACAAACAATGGCGACCATTGGTTATGGACAAATGATTCCAGTTGGTTTTGTGCCAAATACCATCGTCTCTTTTGAAGCATTTTTCGGGATTGTATTTTCTGCATTAACAACGGGTTTAGCTTTTGCGCGTTTTACGCGACCTACCGCCGGGGTACGTTTTTCAAAAACCGCTTTAATTGGATTGCATGATGGTACAAAAGTTTTAAGATTTCGGTTGGGGAATTTGCGCTCGTCTAATATTGTTGAAGCTCAGTTAAGTCTTTGGCTAGTATTGGACCGCATGAACCAAGAAAAAGATTTTTACCGCGAAATTGTGCAATTACCCTTAGATCGTAATGAAACCCCATTATTTTCGTTTAGTTGGACAGCATTTCATCAATTAAATGAAAAAAGTCCATTACTAGGCATTCTGGATAACCCAAATCAAAAGAATTGGCATTTATTAGTCACATTTACTGGTTACCATGAGAGCTTCGCTAATCAAGTGTACGCAAGGCATGTATATTTACCTTCGCAAATCCATCATAATGCGAATTTCATGGATTTAATAAAAACCACGAGTGATGGCAGTAAGCGAATCAGTATGGAAAATTTTGAAAAGATAAAAAAATTATAAGACTTAAGAAAGTAAGGATTTAACTATGAAATTGAAATTCCCGGTAGTGATCATTGATGAAGATTTTCGCTCTGAAAATATCTCTGGATCAGGTATCAGAGATTTGGCTGAAGCCATCGAAAACGAGGGCATGGAAGCTCTCGGTATGACTAGTTATGGCGATTTAACCTCTTTTGCGCAACAAGCTGCGCGTGCTTCTTGTTTTATCTTATCAATTGATGATGAAGAGTTTTCTGAGCCGGATTTTGATGGATTTGTAGATGTAATTGAAAATCTACGAAATTTTGTAAAAGCAGTGCGTAAGCGTAACGAAGATATTCCGATTTTCTTGTACGGAGAAACAAAAACATCCAGAAATATTCCCAATGATATTTTGCGCGAATTGCACGGCTTTATTCACATGAATGAAGATACGCCAGAATTCGTTGCGCGTCATATTATTCGTGAAGCTAAAGTCTATTTAGACTCATTAGCGCCACCATTTTTTAAATCTTTGATTCATTACGCCTCCGAAGGCTCTTATTCTTGGCATTGTCCGGGACACTCCGGAGGGGTAGCCTTCCTAAAGAGTCCAGTTGGACAAATTTTCCATCAATTTTTTGGTGAAAATATGCTCAGAGCTGACGTTTGTAACGCAGTTGAAGAATTGGGCCAATTGCTCGACCATACTGGGCCCGTGGCGGCAAGTGAGCGGAACGCTGCGCGGATTTTTGGTGTGGATCATCTTTATTTTGTGACCAATGGTACGTCAACCTCAAATAAGATTGTTTGGCATTCTACGGTGGCGCCTGGTGACATTGTGATTGTGGATCGTAACTGCCATAAATCTGTCTTACATTCCATCATGATGATGGGTGCAATACCAGTATTTTTGATGCCAACTCGAAATAATTTTGGCATTATCGGCCCCATTCCAAAAGAGGAATTTGAGTGGAGCAACATTCAAAAGAAAATTGATAGCAATCCTTTTATTAAAGATAAGAAGGCCTTACCTAGAGTGTTAACCATCACTCAAAGTACGTATGACGGTGTTGTTTATAACGTTGAAATGATTAAATCGATGTTAGATGGTAGGGTAGATTCACTCCACTTTGATGAGGCTTGGTTACCACATGCCACCTTCTCTGATTTTTATAAAAATATGCACGCGGTAGGGCGCGATCGCGCAAGACCAAAGAAGAGTTTGGTTTTTGCAACACAGTCAACCCATAAGTTATTGGCTGGCCTGTCACAAGCTTCTCAAATTTTGGTGCAAGAGTCTGATGAAAGAAAACTAGACCCGACTTGTTTTAATGAGTCTTACTTAATGCATACCTCGACAAGCCCTCAGTACGCCATCATTGCTTCATGTGATGTTGCCGCAGCCATGATGGAACCTCCAGGAGGTACTGCTCTGGTTGAAGAGTCGATTGCTGAAGCATTGGACTTTAGACGAGCCATGAAAAAGGTTGATGACGAGTATGGCGAAGATTGGTGGTTTAAAGTTTGGGGACCGAATACGATTGTCGAGGATGGGATTGGTACCCAAGATGATTGGATCCTCCATGCCGATGATAGCTGGCATAACTTTGGTAAGTTGGCGGATGGCTTCAATATGCTTGATCCGATTAAAGCTACGATCGTAACCCCCGGTATTGATATTGATGGTAACTTTGGTGTGGAAGGGATTCCTGCCAGTATTGTGACGAAATACTTAGCTGAACATGGGATTATCGTTGAAAAAACCGGTTTATATTCCTTCTTTATTATGTTCACGATTGGTATTACGAAAGGTCGTTGGAATACCTTAGTTACTGAGTTACAGCAGTTCAAAGATCACTACGATAAAAATATGCCACTTTGGAGATGTTTGCCAGAGTTTTCAGCAAAGTATCCGAAGTATGAAAGAGTTGGTTTGAAGGATATTGCCAATACGATTCACGCTTTTTATAGAGAGCATGATGTGGCAAAAATGACTACCGAGATGTATTTATCTGACATGATTCCTGCTATGCCACCGAGTGAAGCATTTGCAAAAATGGCGCATCGTGATATCGAACGAGTGTCTATTGATCATTTGGAAAATAGGGTAACTGCCATGTTGGTAACGCCCTATCCACCAGGTATTCCTCTGTTAATCCCCGGCGAGCGTTTTAATAAGCGAATTGTCGATTATTTGAAATTTGCACGCGACTTTAATGAGAAATTTCCGGGCTTTGAAACGGATATCCATGGCTTAGTAAAAGATGAAATTGATGGTAAAAAAGCTTATTTCGTAGATTGCGTAAGAGATCTTTGAAAGAACTATAACTAAAACAAGCTTAAAAAAAATGCCTAACTACAAAATAGTTAGGCATTTTTTCTATGAGTACCTTAATTACGGATTTAACTCAATCTTTGCTTTAGAAATTGCTTTTAGTACCTGCTCGGGGGCAGTTCCACCGGTATGGTTACGTGAATTTACTGAACCTTCAAGCGTTAGAACCGCATAAATGTCCTCGCCAATCATTTCTGGGCGTGCTAATTCACAGGCTTCCCTAAGGGCATCTAAGGAGAGTTGAGATAAATCTAGCCCAAGGTTAGCGCTAACTTTCACAGCGTTCGCTACGGCCTCGTGAGCATCTCTAAAGGCCATTCCTTTGCGGACCAAATAATCGGCAAGATCAGTAGCAGTCGCAAACCCCTTACCAACTGCTGATCGGAGATTCTCCGGTTTGAATTGAATATGCGGTACCATGTCAGCGAAAATTTTCAAGGTATCTAAAAGGGTATCCGCCGAGTCAAACAACGGCTCTTTATCTTCTTGGTTATCTTTGTTGTAAGCGAGGGGCTGTCCCTTCATGAGGGTTAGCAGACTCACTAAATTACCATTGACTCGGCCAGTTTTTCCTCTGGCTAACTCAGGAACATCTGGATTTTTTTTCTGGGGCATGATGGAGCTACCTGTGCAGAAACGGTCTGGTAAATCAATAAATCCAAATTGTGGGCTCATCCACAAAATTAACTCTTCAGAAAAGCGTGAAATATGCGTCATGATGATGGATGCAACCGCGCAAAACTCTATGGCAAAGTCCCGATCCGATACGCCGTCAAGAGAATTTTGACAAACGCTATCAAACTGTAACAACTCAGCTACTCGTTCACGGTTAATTGGGTAGCTTGTCCCAGCTAGAGCTGCAGAACCTAAGGGTAGAACATTTAAACGCTTACGACAGTCCTCTAGGCGGCTAGCATCCCTAGTAAACATAGCAACATAGGCCATGAGGTGGTGACCAACAGTAATTGGTTGGGCTACTTGTAAGTGCGTAAAACCAGGCATGATCGTACTAGCATGCTGTTCTGCTAACTGACAAAAGCCTAATCTTAATTGGCGAAGTTCCTCAAGTATTTGATCAATGGCTTGTCTTGTCCATAAGCGGATATCGGTCGCAACTTGATCATTTCTTGATCTTGCAGTATGTAATTTCTTACCTGCATCACCTATTAAATGCGTCAGTCTAGCCTCAATATTTAAGTGAACATCTTCAAGAGCTAATTGCCAAGTAAAATGGTCTGATAGAATTTCAGAATGGATTTGTAATAAACCCGATTGAATTTGTTCAAAGTCCTGTTTGGTAATGATTTCTTGTTCAGAAAGCATTTGAGCATGAGCAAGAGAGCCTTGTATGTCTACTTCAGCCATACGGTAATCAAAGCCAACAGAGGCCGTATAACGTTGAACTAATTCAGATACGGGTTCGGAGAAGCGGGCGGACCACGCTTGTGATTTATTATCGAGAGAATGTTTGGATGATGACATGAACAATATTTTACCCCCAGAACGATTAGTGATAGCTTCTCGTGAAAGTCGACTTGCTATGTGGCAAGCGAAGCATATTCAAAAATTGTTACAAGATATTTACCCTAAGTGCGAAATCTCTATTTTAGGCATGACTACGCGCGGTGACCAAATTTTAGATAAAAGTTTATCGAAAATTGGTGGTAAAGGCTTATTTATTAAAGAATTAGAGGCTGCATTATTGGATGGGCGTGCTGATTTAGCAATTCACTCTTTGAAAGATGTGCCGATGGAAATGCCAGAGGGCTTTGCTTTATCAACCATCCTAGAGCGTGAAGATCCACGAGATGCCTTTATATCGAATCGTTATGCCTCCCTAAAGGATATGCCAGAGGGAGCGATTGTAGGTACCTCTAGCTTACGGCGTGAGGCTCAAATCCGAAGAAAATACCCCCATTTGAAAATTGTGCCATTGAGGGGTAATTTAGATACACGGCTGGGCAAGTTGGATAACGGTGAGTTCGATGCCATGATTCTTGCCTGTGCAGGACTTATACGCTTGAATTTAGAAAGTCGTATTCGTGAACGGATTGATCCAGTTGATTCTTTACCTGCCGCCAGCCAAGGCGCCTTGGGGATTGAGATTTTGGCCAGTAACCAAACCATGGATGCCTATCTTGCGCCATTAAAAGATCTGTTAACCACCCTGCAAGTGAGTGCGGAAAGACAAGTATCTAGAAGACTTGGCGGTTCTTGCGAGATTCCAATTGCAGCTTATGCGAAGTGGGGCGATGATGGTGTGAAGCTTGATCTCAAAGCACTCGTGGCAAGTATTGATGGTCAAGAAATTGTTGAGTCGAGTCAAACGATGTCGGTTGCGACCATGGAGGCGGCAATTCAGTTAGGTGATCAAGTTGCCGATGACTTAATCAACAAAGGAGCAATGGAGTTGATTGCAGCGCTCGGGAAATAAGGAATTTCATTGAATTCATCGAAGATCATTGTTACTCGACCGCGTGATCAATTACATCAGGCCATCACGTCAATTCAACAGAATTTGGCAGAGAATGATTTAGAGATTGAAGTTTTAGGTTTGCCTTTGTTAGAAATTGTGCCAGAGACTGACCAAGCTTTGGCACAAGCGTTGCATGAAGGATTATTAGTAGCCGAGTGGCTTAGTTTTGTTAGCCCTAATTCTTTTTTGGCCGCAGACCAATTGTTAAAATCTTTTCAGTATGAATGGCCAAGCCATTTAAAGCTCGCTTTAATCGGTGGAGGCACTGAAAAAGTAATTCTTGAGTCACGATTTAAACCCGTGTTGATCGTGACACCAGCCGATGAAACACAGTGGGATTCAGAAGGGCTTTGGCGCCAATTGTCTCATCATGAAAAAAATTGGTCTGGTAAAAAAATCTTGGTCGTGCGCGGTGATACCGGTCGTGAATGGTTAGTCAATCAATGGCAATCTGCAAATGCCCAAGTACAAGCCATTTCAATTTATAAAAGAAAAAACTTAGATCAAAAGGACCCGTATTGGCAAAACTTTTTGATGATGTGGAACAACCGGTCGATGAGCCAGATTGATAATGAGAGTAACAAGTTATTTTGGCTCATCAGTTCCTCTCAAGCTTGCAAATATCTCAGTGAGACCTTGATAGCGATGGGTCTAAAAGAGGTAATATTAAAATGTTCGGTTGCTTTTGCTACGCATGAAAAAATAGCCAAAGTTGCCCATGACATAGGTTTTTCAAAAGTAGTTCATATTTTGCCAGGATCTGAAAATGTCTCACAACCTATTAAAGAGTTAATCAACATCTAAGTATGGCGAGTATCCAACCCAATCCATCAATTTCCTGAAAAAAATATGCCATTAGAAAATAATACTGAAATTGTTAACACTAAATCTGTACCAATGATTAGACCTTTTGTAGTAGTTATTTTAATTGCTACGATTGTGATGATGGGGGTGGGTGTTTTTGTGACAGTTCAATTCAATACTCACTTAACAAAAATCAAAGCCTTAGAGGAACTTACCGTTAAAAACTCTCGACAATTAGCCAATCTCAATGAGTTATTAGGTAGAACATTAGATGCTAACAAGGAGGGCGAGACGACTATTCCCCCCCTCAATTTAAAGCTTTCCCTAGAGTTTTTTAAACACCTTAATGAGTTGTTAGCTGAGGTAGATCACTTAACTTTTAGTAATAGCTCTGATCAAAGTTCACCCGAGAAGCAAACGAATCCGTCCATTTTGCCAGAGTCCTCGAAGCGTACAGCCAATGCAGAAGTAAGGTGGTGGAAAAGTCTATTTAATCAATTTTTAATCCCTTTACAAGGCTATTTCAGTGAGTTGGTTCATGTGCAAGTGATCGACTCACCTGTGAATGAGCTGGCGATGACAAATGCCTCCCAGTCATTAATAAAAAAAGAATTAACACTTCGTCTCTTAACTATTCGCCAATTAGTTTTAAATGGCTTATCCCATGAAGCAAGTATCGAAGTGAAAGAATTGCATGCCATTGCCGCTAAAAATTTCAATATCACGGACGATCAGGTCAAAAAATTTATCACGAAGCTTGACCTGTTGGTGACTGAGCTAGACAAAATGAAAGATGGTTTTCAACCGAATCAATCTCCCCTGAAGGCAAAGTAAAATGCGTTTTATTATCTGGTTAATTGTCTTATCCATCGGGGCGGTCACCACGGCGTGGTTGATGCGATATAACACAGGACATGTAGTTCTTTTTTGGAATATTCATCGAATTGATCTAAGCCTTAATATGGCCCTCATTCTTTTCGTGATGTGTAGCGGAATACTTTTTATTATTTTGCGCCTCATCAATGAATTAATTAACTTACCACTAAAAGCGCAGGCCTACCGACAAAGATCAAAAAGTTTGCGGGCTTCTACTGATTTAGCGATGTCTATCGATCATTTGTTTGCAGGGCGGTTTAGCAAAGCAATTAAATTGGCACATTTCCCAGTCAATTTTCCAGAAACCTCGAATATCGCTTTGCTGATTGTTGCCCAAGCGCAGCATCAATTAAAAAATAATGTTTTGCGAGATGAGGCTTTAGAAAAAATTAAAGAGCCGCAGCATCTTCAAGCAAAGCTTATTTTACAAGCACAATTTTTGGTCGATGATCGACAACCTCATGGGGCTCTACAAATCATCCACCAATTACAGGAAAAAGGAGCTCGTCAGTTTCTTGTCCAAAGTATTGCCATGCGAGCGCATCAAATTTCAAAAAATTGGTTGGAGATGGTTCGCTTAGCGAATAACTTAAAAAAACGTAATTATTTGAGTCCCTTGTTAGCCAATGCAAGAATCCTCGAAGGTTTAAATCAATTACTCATCACTAAACAATTTACCAGTCAAGATTTAATGAAGCAGTGGCAAGAGTTATCGCCACTCGATCGACAAAACCCTGCGTTAATGCGTTTGTTCATTAAGGGGTTCATTCATTTAAAAGATCTGGTGAATGCTAAAAAAATATTTGATCTTGGTTTCGCAATCAAGATTTTTCCTGAGTTGGTTTTGTTAATCCCTAGCTACTCTAAAATACCTGGAGCCATCGCTAATGATTCTATTTTGTTAGTGGAAAAATTTTTAAAACAAGATTTAGCGAACCCTTACCTGCATTTTGCTATGGGTGAATTATGTTACGCACAAAAATTATGGGGTAAGGCGATTGCTAGTTATGATTCGGTACATACATCCCCTCATATCGATCCAGATTTGAAGGCACAGTCCCACTTTCGGTTATTTTCTATCTATGAAGAAATAGAAAATGCACAGCAAAGTGCTGTGCATCAGAACGCTTTAATCCAACTACTCAGTCATAAAATTCATGTTGAGTAGTTAGTTAAACTAGATTAGCGTGGGCGGAAAGCAGAGGGTTTGCTAAAGCTTTTAGCTGGTTTATCTCTGTTAAAGCCACCTTCTCTAGATTTAGGACCTGTATAACGTTGTTCTGCTGTGTTACCCGCAGCAACAGGTTTGTTTCTAGATGGTTCACCAAATGGCTTCGCGCTAGTACGTGGTGCTGAATCCGGTTTTGCGAATGATTTTGTTTCACTCCTTCTACCTTTACCGTACTTGTCACTGCTAGCACCTTCAGATCTACCACCTTCAGATGGTGCAAAAGTTCTTTTCTCACCGGTGTGTCCTGATGATGAAGCACCATCAAAGGATGAACGATTTGGACCACCACGACGGGCATTACCACCACCATTGCCACCACCAAAACCACGCTCTGATGAACGACCACCGCCTGAACGACCACCACCAGATCTTCCAGCAGGACGTCCGGAGCTTGAGTGCTCAGGTTTCTTTTGTGGCTCTAGACCAGGAATAACGGATGCGGGTAAAGGCTGTTGAGTAAATCTTTCAATGGCACGAATTTTGATTCTCTCGCTATGCTGAGCAATTGTAATTGCAACACCACTTCTACCAGCACGACCTGTTCTACCGATACGGTGTGTGTAATCTTCAGGTTTCATTGGTAAACCAAAGTTAATGACGTGACTGATTGTTGGCACGTCGATACCACGAGCAGCAACGTCGGTAGCAACTAATATCTTAGTCACACCTTTACGCAATGAATCTAAGCGACGATTACGAACAGCTTGTGGCATTGCTCCATGAAGTGCACTCGCAGCATATCCATCAACTCGTAAATTTTCAGCGATATCTTCACTTTCAATTTGTGTGCTGGCAAAAATAACAGCTTGATCTAGTGTTGGATCTGCTAACCAGTGACGCAAAATTTTATGTTTGTGCGATACGCTATCTGCCCAGTGCATCGTTTGCGTGATGTTTGAATGGACATCACCAGCATGGGCGAGTTCAATGCGCGTTGGATTGTTTACTAACTCTTCGGCTAACTCCATAATTCTTGGTGCAAAAGTTGCTGAGAACATGAGAGTCTGTTGAAGATTTTCACAACGACGATGAATATTTTCTAAATCTTCAGCAAATCCTAAATCCAACATACGATCTGCTTCATCTACCACTAAGGCTTGGACTTTATCTAAGCGAATTGCACGACTATCATTCAAGTCGAGGAGACGACCTGGAGTTGCTACGACGATCTGAGCGCCTTTAATTTGGGCAATTTGCTTACCATAAGGCATGCCACCCATGATGGTTGCAATACGAATACCACGACAGAACTTAACGAGTTCAATTGCGTCTGCTGCTACTTGTTGTGCAAGTTCGCGAGTAGGACAAAGAACTAAATAAGTTGGTTCTGCACGGCCTGGTACAGGTTTATTGTTTGGATTTGCTTCAATGAGCTTTTGTAATAGGGGTAGTAAAAAGGCGGCAGTTTTACCACTACCTGTTTGACTACTAACCATTAAGTCACCACCAGCCATTGCAGCTGGGAAAACTTGCTCTTGTACGGGGGTTGTGGCAGTAAAGCCTAAAGCATCGACTGCTTCTTGTAATGGTGCTGCTAAATTTAATTCTTTAAAAGTTACGGACATATTTATACACACTCGATTAAGAGTGTCTCCAATGTTGGCGCCTTGCTGCTTGAGCAAGATATAGACGCACTAGGTCAAAAGGCATCGACCATCAACATTAGGAGTAGGCGCTAATACTAAATAAATAGTGATTGCTCAGTGAAATCAATTCGGGATTTCGGGGCGACTACGTCTTCAAGACTAACCTAAATTAATTAGGTACTTTTGTCAGCACTGCTGGGGACGATGAAATATACAACAACCGAATTATCGCACAATATATTAGGGTTTGTCCTAATTATTTGTGCGAAATATCTAAAAGTCCTTTTTTTAAAGCACTTTTAGTAGCTTCTTGATCCGATTACCATAGGGAGGGTGCGCCATTTTGGTTCCTCCTAAAGCTTTAATTCCCATAAAGCCTTTCATGGTCATTACGGATTTTAAATGGCTAAAGGTATCAAAGCCAAACTTACCGTGATAAGAACCCATACCACTATCTCCAACACCGCCAAAAGGAAGGTAGGGATTACTGTAGTGAAGTAGGGTGTCGTTTAAGGTTACGCCGCCAGATTTTGTTTGATTGAGTAGTTGGGAAATACTCTCTGAAGACTTGCCAAAATAGTAAATACACAGAGGGTTAGGGCGCTGTTGAATAAAGTCATAAGCGTCTTGTAGTTTGTCGTATCCTAAAATTGGTAAAATAGGACCGAAAATTTCCTCACTCATGACCGCTGATTGGCTGGTTGGTTGTAACACCAGCATGGGCATGAATGGAAATTGCTTCAGCCACTCTTCATTGGCTAAAGGAATCGTTTTGCAGCCCCTTTGCGCTGCATCCTGCACTAGGTATTGCCAGCGAGTTAATTGGTTCTGATCAATCGGGTGTGTCAAGCCTTCATCATTTGGATATTGTTTTAATAAGCTTTTCTGTAATTCTTTAATACAACTATCGATTAGATGATGAGGGACTAATAAGTAGTCTGGCGCTATACAAGTTTGACCAGCATTAAATAATTTGCCATAAATAATTCTTGAGCAAGCATCAGCTAAGTTGGCTGATGCCTCAATAATCGCTGGTGATTTACCGCCTAATTCAAGGGTTACTGGTGTAAGATTTTCGGCTGCAGCCTTTGCAACTAATTGTCCTGTTTGAGTGCTACCCGTAAATAAAAGGTGGTGGAAGGGAAGTTCCGAAAAATGTTTAGAGATCTCGGGTCCGCCAGTAATAATAGTAAATTCAGAAGGGTGAAAGTATTGCTGAATCAAGACTGCTAAGTAACCCGAGGTTCTAGCTGATCGCTCAGAGGGTTTTAGCCATACTCGATTCCCTGCAGCAAAAGCAGCAATCACGGGGATCAGGGCTAGCGCCAAGGGATAATTCCAAGGACTCATAATGCCTACAATCCCTTTTGGTTGCGGCATGATGTAGGATTGACTGGGGCGTAAATAGCTTGGGGTAATTACTTTACGCTTTGCTGTCCACTTGGCTAAATTTTTTAAATTAAATTTAGCAGCACTACGAATCATGGAAATTTCGGCAAGTTGAGTTTCAATCGTGTTTCGATAATGAAAGTCAGCTTGAATCACTTTGCAGAGATTTTCTTCATTTTCATTTAACATAGTTAACAAACGATTAATTCGGTCCCGACGAACAGTAAGTGTAGGAAAGGGATCTTGCAGGTAAGTTTGACGTGCTAAGTCAAAGTCATATAAAAATGGGTTCATAAATACGTGAGAAGGTGAAATGAGTAATTCAATGGATATGGAAAATAATTTACAAATAGCTACGCTGGGCGGTGGTTGTTTTTGGTGTTTGGAAGCTGTGTACCAAGACCTCAAAGGCGTTCATGAAGTGATTTCGGGATACGCTGGTGGTCATGTGGAATTTCCTGATTATGAATCTGTTTGTGATGGGGTTACGGGACATGCTGAAGTAGTTCAGATACATTTTAATCCCGATGTGGTTTCCTATCGTCAAATATTAGAAGTGTTTTTTGTAATTCACGATCCCACAACTTTAAATCGCCAAGGAAATGATGTTGGTAGTCAATATAGATCAGTGATTTACTGCGAGGACGAAGATCAGATTAATTGTGCGTTAGATGTGATCAAAGAGCTCACTACACAAAATACTTACAAGGATTTAATTGTCACCGAAATCATGCTGGCCCCAACTTTTTATCCGGCTGAGGCTTATCACCAAAACTACTTTAGACAACACCCTCAACAGGGATATTGTGCTTATGTAGTAGCGCCAAAATTACAAAAATTTCAAAAGACTTTCAAGGCTTTATCTGCTTCTAGCTAATGTTAACTACACAGTTATAAGGAATCGATTACCCGGCGCATTTTGATGGAAAAAATCATGGTGCAAGGCGTTGAATGACCCACTCATCGCCTTCTTTCGTATAAACAATTCGATCATGTAATCTTGATGGTCGACCTTGCCAAAATTCTATTTTGTGTGGCACAACGGTATAACCACCCCAATGGTCTGGACGTGTTGGGTTCTCGCCAAATTTATCGAGATAAAAACGCTCTTGAGCTTCTAAATACTCGCGGTCTGGAACAATTTCACTTTGAGGAGATGCCCAAGCACCGATTCTCGATGCGAGAGGTCTTGAGTAATAATAGGCATCACTGATTTCAGGAGATGCTTTTTGGACAATGCCATCAACTCGGACTTGCCTTTCTAGCTCATGCCAAAAAAATAGAAGTGCAACCTGAGGATTGTTTTTCATTTCAGAAGCTTTTTGACTCAGATAGTTTGTATAAAAAACAAATTGATTATTTTCTAAACCTTTCAGAAGCACAGTTCTTAAGCTAGGAGCTCCTTCTGGATTGACTGTAGCTAAACTCATCGCGTGCGGTTCAGGACATTGCGCCTTACTTGCTTGGTCAAACCAAAGAGAAAATTGCTCAAAAGGGTTAGCGAGTGCATCTTTTTCAGATAAACTTCCTTTGGAATATGTTTTTCTTAAATCTGCTAAATTGTTGATCACTTTAATTTACCCCAATAGAAAATAATTACTACTTTATCGAACCTGCATGAATGATACAACTCAAATAAATGCTGAGCGAAGGTTAGGCGGCGTATCCCGCCTCTACGGCGAGGAAGGTTACGGCCTTCTCCAGGCTGCTCATGTGGTTGTAATTGGCCTAGGTGGGGTTGGGTCATGGGCGGCAGAGGCGCTTGCTAGAAGCGCTGTTGGTGAGCTTACACTGATTGATTTCGATCATATCTCTTTGAGTAATACCAATCGACAATTACATGCATTAGAGGGGGAGTTTGGCAAATCAAAAGTTGAAGCGATGCGCGAGCGACTGCAATTAATCAATCCCGAACTTGTGATTCATCTGATTGATGATTTTCTGAAGCCAGAAAATATTTCAACGTACATTCCACTTGGCAGTTATGTATTAGATGCTACCGACGATTTAAAGACAAAGGTAAGTTTGGCAATTTGGTGTAAATACCATCAAGTCGCTTTCGTTATGGCCGGTGCCGCAGGTGGGAAAACTGATCCAACAGCGATTCAAATCGCTGACTTGGCACAGTCTACCCAAGATCCACTACTATCTAAAATCCGTGCTTTATTACGACAAAAGCATGGCTTTGAAAAAAACCTAAAGAAAAAAATGAAAGTCCCAGTCGTTTATTCTAGTGAGCCTAGAAAGGGGGTTGCAACTGGGGGATTAGCTTGTAACGGTTATGGCTCAGGAGTAACCGTGACCGCGAGTTTTGGGATGGTCTGTGCTTCTTTTATTATTTCTAAAATAATTAGTGCGAAAAAATCTTAAAGAAAACGATCTAATATTTTTTTACTCTGTTTATCGATGGTTTTTCTATTTTTCATCAAATATTGAATACCATCTGCATCGGTAATTAATAAGGCCACATCTGAGATTCTACGGATGTCTTGCTCACTTTTTAACTTGAGTCGAGTAGGTCCTCGATCTGTTTGAATATCCCATAAGCTAGGTAGTGAAAAAGTATTTATTCCAGTAATTTGTTGTATTACTGGAATAAACTCAATTTGTGAGAGCGTGTCTCTTACCAGACTTTGTTCATACGGCGTTAATTCGCTAATACTTTCAAACCAAACTAACTCATGTCCATCGCTATCGACGATTGAAAAACCATTTTCAGGGTCGGAGATAGGAAAAGCTCTAGTGATTCGAATATTGTCAAAAATATTACCATGAGCATCCTCTGCTTTAATGGTGCCATTGTTATTTTTACTAATCGTATACCCTTGCATAATTAAATGGACTCCGCAATTTCCGCCGCATGTCTTGCCTGGGCCTGATAGAGTTGATAGTAGGTACCTTGAGCAAGCATGAGTTCATCATGATTACCAATTTCGACAATTTCACCCTTGTCCAAAACGATGAGTCGATCGGCTTTTCTTAAAGTAGATAGGCGATGAGCAATGGCTAAGGTAGTTCTACCTTGAACTAAATTATCCAGTGCTTTTTGAATTTCTTTTTCAGTGGTTGTATCGACAGAGGAGGTAGCTTCATCAAGAATTAAAATGCGCGGATTAATTAACAAAGCCCGCGCAATAGAAATTCTCTGCCGTTCGCCACCTGATAAAGATTGACCACGTTCACCGACTAAAGAATCGTAACCCAAAGGTAGTCTCAAGATAAACTCATGAGCATTTGCCGCCTTTGCGGCTTGGATAATTTCTGATCTAGTTGCCCCTGGTTTTCCATAGGCAATATTTTCTGCAATGGTGCCAAAAAATAAAAACGGTTCTTGTAAAACCATCCCAAATTGTTTCCTGAGTTCGTCAATAGCAATTGAGCGAACATCAATACCATCAATCTTAATCGTTCCTTCGCTAACATCATAAAAGCGACAAATTAAGTTTACTAGGGTACTTTTGCCAGAGCCACTATGACCAACTAAACCAATCATTTCCCCTGGTTGTATATCTAAATTAATGTTTTTTGTAACTGCACGGTTACCATATCGAAAGCCAACATTACGCAGTTCAATCTTGCCTTCTACAGGCTGTGCCATTGAAATAGCCTGAGTAGGTTCTGGAACGCTAGACTTGTGATCTAAAATATCGAAGACACGTTTTGCACCTGCTGCTGCTTTTTGCGTATGGGAAACAATTCGGCTCATGGAGTCCATACGACTATAAAACCGCGCAATATAGGCCAAAAAAGCGGTTAAAACACCGACTGTTATTTTTTCATTGGCAACTTGGTAAATACCAAAGGCCCATACCACCAGCAGTCCAACTTCAGTAAGTAGCGTAACCGTAGGCGCAAAAGATGCCCAAATACGATTCACCTGATCGTTTACTTCCAAATTGCGTAAATTTGCTTTAATGAAGCGTTGATTTTCTCGATCTTCTTGAGCAAAAGCTTTTACTACTCGAATCCCTGGAATCGTGTCTGATAAAACATTATTGACCTCTGACCAGTTGCGATCAACTTTCTCAAATCCGAAACGAAGTTTATCTCTAACATAGTGAATCATCCAAGCAATAAAGGGCAGTGGCATTAGAGTGACTAAAGCTAATAACGGATCTATGCTGATCAAAATACAAGCAGTCATGATGAGCATTAACAAATCGGTGGCAAAGTCTAGTAAATGGAGCGATAAAAAGATACAAATTCGATCAGTTTCAGCCCCAATCCGTGACATTAGGTCACCCGTTCTTTTCGAACCAAAATACTCTAACGATAAATGGATCATGTGGTTGAATGTCTTGGTTCGCAGTTCCATACCAATCCGTTCACTGACTAAAGCTAGAATGTACGTTTTCCACCAGCCAAGTCCCCAAGCTACCAAAGCAGCAAGTAATAACCCTCCTAGATAGACCCCCGCCAATTGAAAATCCATCACATGGGTAGTTTGAAAAGGAATTAACACCTTGTCCATTAAAGGCATTGAGATATAAGGTGGGATGAGGGTTGCACCCGTAGACAATAAGGTTAGTATGAACCCAAGAATGAGTTGGGATTGGTAAGGTTTTGCGAAGCGCCACAACTTAAAAAGAGTCCAAGTTGAAGGTGGAATTTCATGTTCAGGATCGCAAATCAAACACTCTTCTTGGTTAGGTAAAAGTGGACTTTGGCAATTTGGGCAACAAACTTCTTGTACTAGACCGATTGAAGTGGGTTCGGATAGTACGAGATTAGACCTATTTTTAAATTGATCTTTAAATTGATCTTTAAATTGGTTTACTGCTAAATTAAGGGCTAAAGTGTGATGCCATACTTGAATTTGTTGTTCTGACTCTAATAACTTCAGGTGGCCAATACCAGCATGGTCATATTGTTGCAAGTAGGCTTGTGGACCAAATTCCCACTCGCCAAGAATCTTCCCCAGAGTCGATATTTGCGAAATCTTAAATCGATCTCTTTGCGCATTCGTCGACAAAGAAATGAGTGATTTCTCAAAGAACAATTGGTCGTTTAAATCCACCTCCAACCAATAGTTGAAGGTCCAAAAAGAGTCAGAGAAATGTTCTGCAGGAACAATATTTTTCCACTTTAATGGCAATGGAACGGCTGAGGAATAGTGATTTAGATTGGCATCCATGCGAAAAGTATAGTGGACAGACTTGAAATTTGTAATATATCTTCAAAAATCACTTTTGGTATACAAATAGCTTTAACTAATTTGGTCGCTATGATTGTCAACTTTTAGGTACCTACGGAGTTATATACATATAAAATGCACTATATGTAGATTTAAATAATTTAATAAACTTATCGATTTATAGCCTTATTACTATCAGAAAAATTTAAATGCCCCAATTACTTGATAAAACAATAGAAATCTTACAAATTAAGCATATTCGTGGTCCAAATATGTGGTGTTGGGTAGAAGTATTAGAGGCATGGATTGATATTGGCGAGTTAGAAGATTATCCGTCCGATAAAATTCCTGGGTTTTATGATCGACTGGTTCAGAAACTGCCTAGTTTGATAGAACACCGTTGTAGTTACGAAGAGCGCGGAGGATTCCTTAAAAGGGTAGAAGAAGGCACTTGGCCTGTTCATATTATGGAACACTTGACTCTCGAATTACAAAGCCTTGCTGGTTTTGCAGGCGGTTTTGGACGCGCTAGAGAGACTACGGATCGGGGAATTTACAAGCTTATTGTAGCCAGCCCTCATGAGGCGGTGACTAGAAAAGCAATTGAATATGCAAGACAACTTTTACTTTCCTTAATTCAAGACCAAACTTTTGATTTGGATGCATGTGTTGAGGACTTAAAAGAGCTAATTGATGACTTATGTCTAGGTCCTAGCACCAGGGCAATCGTCAATGCAGGCGTCCAACAGTTAATACCCTCGATTCGTTTATCGAGTGGCAATTTGGTACAGTTGGGATATGGCGCTCTCCAGAAGCGTATTTGGACCGCAGAAACAGCTCAAACTGGCGCTATAGCTGAAACAATTTCTAGAGATAAAGACTTAACTAAATCTTTACTATCGATGGTTGGGGTGCCAATTCCTGAGGGAGAGCTTGTAGATAGCCCCGAACACGCTTGGGAGGTTGCTCAATCGATTGGCCTGCCTGTCGTGGTCAAACCTCAAGACGGTAATCATGGCCGAGGTGTTTTTACAAACTTACAAACCGAACAAGAAATTACGGCCGCTTACAAAATTGCAGTTGAAGAGGGCAGTGGAGTGTTAGTCGAAAAATTCATTGAAGGCGATGAACATCGTTTATTGGTAGTTGGCAATCATTTAGTTGCCGCCGCTAAAGGCGAAGAGTGCAAAGTGATGGGTGATGGAGTACATACGATACTTGAACTCATTGAATTACAAATTAACTCTGATCCTAGAAGAGGGTCCTCAGAAGACTTTCCTTTAAACCCGGTAAGAATTGATTCAATTGCTCATTTAGAACTTCAAAGCCAAGGTTTTGAGCCCGATAGTATTCCTCCACAAGGTAAGGCAGTCTTGATTCAGAGAAATGGCAATGTGGCATTTGACGTCACTGACTTGGTTCATCCCTCGGTGGCAAAACAAGTTGTTTTGGCAGCGAAAGTGGTTGGTTTAGATATCGCTGGGGTTGATTTAGTGGCTAAAGATATTTCAAAGCCGATGGAAGAGCAAGGCGCAGCGATTGTTGAAGTGAATGCGGGGCCTGGATTACTGATGCATATTAAACCGGCAAAGGGTAAACCTCGCGAAGTAGGGCGAGCAATTATTGAACATTTGTTTCCAAATAATGCTGTCGGCAGAATCCCGGTACTTGGTGTAAGTGGATCCTCTAGCGCCAAAGAGGTGGCTGATATTTGCGCTTACTTATTAAAATTAGCCAATTACTATGTTGGCCTATCAACTCAGCAGGGGCTCTACTTTAATCAACACAGTATACAAAGAATGAATTCCTCTGAGTGGGATAGCGGGCGTCGCACTTTAATGAATCCAATGGTAACTGCTGCTGTGATTCAAGCCACTCCCAAAGGTATTATTAATGAGGGCTTACCATACGACTTATGTCAAGTCGGGGTGGTTACTTCAGTTGACTTACAGCAAACCTTCCCAGAGGACTCAATTGTTGAGGAACGTCAATTGTTTGCCGTCCATCGTACTCAAATTGATGCCTTAATCCCAGAAAAAGGGATTGGTATCTTAAATGCAGATGAAGCAATTGCAGCGGAAATCGCAGAGATAAATCCTGGTAAAGAGATTATTTTCTTTAGCTTACAGGAAGAGAACTCCATCATTCAGAAACATCTTGCTGAGAATAAAAAAGCAATTACAACAACTGCCGATGCAATTCATTTATATGAGGGTGAAAAGCTTTTCTACACCATCCCATTGGTAGATATTGCTTATATACAAGTTCAAAGATCAAACAAGAAAATGTTAGAACTCATGGCGTCAATTGCCGCATTGTGGGCGATGGAGATACCTCTGGAAACGATTGAAGCAGGTCTTGAGGCGTATTCGCTAGAAACGTCGGAGGTTTAAATGGAAGTTCAGCGCATACGAGCACTCAGAGGACCCAATTTATGGAGTCGTCATACAGCGATAGAGGCAATTGTTTATTGTGAAGAGCAAGAACAAGTCATCGATAACTTAGCGGAATTTGAAATTCAATTAAGAACTTTATTTCCACAATTGCGCTTAATGCGGGTAAACCAGATGGATGAGCCGATCTCTATGGCGCTTGTCTTAGAGCATGTTGTTCTGGGGCTCCAAGCACAAGCAGGTTGCCCTGTAACTTTCAGTAGAACGGTTAAAACTAAAGAGCTTGGCGTTTACCAAGTGGTGGTCGAATATAGTGAAGAGTCCGTTGGAAGAATGGCATTCAACTTTGGTCTCGAGCTGATTCAGGCGGCTGTTAACAAACTGCCGTTTGATCTAGATGCGGCTTTAAAAGCATTAAGTGCCGTGGATGAAGATGTTCGTTTAGGTCCAAGTACGGGTTCAATTGTGCAATCTGCGGTTGAAAGAAATATCCCCTATCGGCGTTTAACGCAGGGCAGTTTAGTGCAGTTTGGCTGGGGTAGTAAGCAAAAACGCATTCAAGCGGCTGAGACTAGCCAAACAAGTGCGATCGCTGAAGCCATTGCCCAAGATAAAGAACTTACCAAGGACTTATTACATGCCGCAGGTGTGGCAGTCCCGATGGGTAAAGTAGTTGACAATGTAGAAGATGCGATACAAGTGGCCAATGAGCTAGGAAAGTTAGGTAATACTGTCGTCATTAAACCGCGTGATGGGAATCAAGGTAAAGGGGTCGCTGTCAATATTCAATCAGAATCACAAGTAAGAGATGCTTTTGAAGTTGCACAGCACTATGGTTCAAAAATAATTGTTGAACGGTATATGCCTGGTCAAGATTTTCGGATGTTAGTCGTTGGCGATAAACTAATCGCTGCAGCTAGGCGTGATCCTCCTCATGTGAATGGTGATGGTGTATCCACGATTAAACAGTTAGTTGATACTTTGAACCTTGATCCACTGCGAGGTGATGGACATGCAACCCCTTTAACAAAAATTCGTCTAGACGACATTGCGATCGCTACTTTAGCCAAACAAAATTACACGGTCGACTCCATCCCTCGCGTTGGTGAACGAATCGTGTTGCGAAACAATGCCAACCTCAGTACTGGGGGTACTGCCACGGATGTGACGGAAGATGTCCACCCAGATTTAGCCGCCAGTGCAGTAACTGCCGCGAAGATGGTTGGCTTAGATATTTGTGGTGTGGATGTGGTCTGTGAGGCAGTTTATAAGTCGCTCGAAGAACAAGGTGGCGGTGTGGTAGAAGTGAACGCTGCTCCAGGCTTGCGGATGCATTTGAATCCCTCTTATGGTAAAGCACAACCTGTTGGTGAAGCCATTGTTTCTTTGATGTTCCCACCTGGAGAAAATGGCCGTATTCCAACGGTTGCTGTTTCAGGAACTAATGGTAAAACAACGACGGTTCGGCTCATTACGCATTTAATTCGGGGGACAGGAAAGCGCGTTGGTTTTACGTCGACGGATGGTATTTATATTGAAAATGAAAGAGTAGATACTGGCGATTGTAGCGGTCCCAAAAGTGCTAGAAATATTTTGATGCATCCCGAGGTAGATGCTGCAGTATTTGAAACGGCAAGAGGCGGAATCTTGCGCGAAGGTTTAGGTTTTGATTTGTGTGATGTAGCTGTGATCACCAACTTGGGTGAAGGTGACCATTTGGGAATGGGTTATATCGATACCGTAGATGAGTTAGCTCTCGTTAAAAGTGTCATCGTGCGAAATGTACCGCCCACTGGCATGGCAGTTTTAAATGCTACTGATCCCGCTGTTGCGAAGATGGCAAAAAGTTGTCGTGGCGATGTGACTTTCTTTGGTCTAAATGGACACCATCCAATTATTTCATCACATAGAGCCCAAGGTAAAAGAGCAATTTTTAGACATCAAGATAATTTGCATGTTGTGATTGGCAATCAAGTTCTGAGGAAAATATCGCTGGCTAACATTCCCTTAACTGAAGCGGGAAAAATTGGCTTTCAGGTAGAGAATGTAATGGCATCTGTAGCAGCTGCTTGGGCGTTAAATATCTCTTGGGAACTCATTGAAAAAGGCTTAAGTAGCTTTGTTAGTGATGTAGAAACAGCCCCAGGTAGATTTAACTTATTTACGTTTAATGGGGCAACCGTCATTGCCGACTATGGCCATAATCCAGATGCAATTAGAGCCCTCGTGGAAGCCACTAACTCGATTTCAGCAAAACGTCGCTTTGTGGTGATTAGTGGGGCTGGTGATCGTCGGGATGATGATATTCGTTCACAAACAAAAATTTTAGGAGAAGCATTTGATTCAGTGATTCTGTATGAAGATCAATGTCAACGTGGGCGTGCGGATGGTGAAGTCATTGCTCTCTTAAGAGAGGGTTTGGTTGGCGCAACTAAAACAAAATCGATTGCAGAAATTCGTGGCGAGTTTTTAGCAATTGATACTGCCTTGAACCAACTCCAACCAGATGATTTATGTTTAATATTGATCGATCAAGTTGAAGAGTCCTTACAATATCTAGGGGAACTGACGCAAAAAAACCACTAAATTGAGGCTTTCAGTGATTTATTTTTAAAAAAATCAAAAATAAATTTGGTTGATTTAAAAGAAAAAAGAAGGAAACGTCCCAATCATTTTTATTGATTAAATTAGATTTATCAAAGTACGGACTATGCAAATAGGCCGTATTTTTTTATCCTCCCAATGTCAATTCTGACTTTTACAGGAGGTAATAAGTGTCAATCAATGAAACCCTAGGAACTCTGAATGAGATTGCCGAAAATACTTCACAACACGCTCTAAAACGTCATCTGAAGGCGAGGCATATTCGGCTGATGGCACTCGGCTCTACAATTGGCGTCGGTCTTTTTTTAGGCGCAGGCACAGCGATCTCTCAGGCAGGACCAGCCATCATATTCGGGTATCTATTAGCTGGCTTAGTAGCCTTTGTGGTTCTTCGTGCTTTGGGCGAAATGGCAGTTCATCAACCTGTTGAGGGTTCTTTTGCACAATATGCCAATGATTATGTAAGCCCATTCGTGGGATATATGGTGGGTTGGAGTTATTGGTTTTATTGGATGATTGTCGGCATTGCCGAAGTAACCGCAGTTGGTATATACATGGGCATTTGGTTCCCAGACCTTCCACAATGGATTTGGGCAATCAGCGCGCTACTGATGATGGGCTTGCTAAACTTCATTGCAGTTCGACTATTTGGAGAAATTGAATTTTGGTTTGCACTGATCAAAGTGGTCGCCATTGTAGTGATGATTGGTGTTGGACTTTCCGTCATTGTGTTTGGATTTACCAATGGTTGGGTACCGATTGGCTTTGACAATTTATGGAAACATGGTGGGTTTTTTCCTACTGGCTTGGAAGGATTTTTACTTTCCATCCAAATGGCAATGTTTGCTTATATTGGAATCGAGATGATTGGACTCTCTGCTGGAGAAACAGAAGCACCAGAAAAAACAATTCCCATTGCAATTAATTCATTGATTGTGCGCATTGTTGTATTTTATGTGGGTGCCTTGTTAGTGATTCTAGCTATCTATCCATGGCATGAAATTTCTCATCAAGGAGGTAGTCCGTTTGTAGCGATGTTTGAAAAATTAGGCTTAAGAGAAGCTGCTGGAATTGTAAATTTTGTTGTTATTACTGCAGCCCTATCCTCTTGTAACGCGGGTATTTTTAGTGGTGGAAGATTACTACTAAGTCTTTCGAAGAATGGCTACGCCCCAAAATTTTTACAGAAAATTTCTATATCTGGAGTTCCTCAGACCGCAGTATTTATGACCGTATTTCTTTCCGCAATAGGTACCTTATTAAACTATTATGTACCTGAAAAAGCTTTTCTTTACTTGACTTCAGCACTCACCTTTATTGGGCTTACTGTTTGGATTGCAATCTTATATACGCAAATATGTTTTAGAAGGCAACTCATGGCGCATGAGATAAATACATTAAGTTTTAAATGTGTTTTTTGGCCATTTTCGAGTTACTTAGCTTCGTTTTTAATTATGGTTGTGATTGGAATTATTTCTTACTATGAAGAAACTCGCATAGGGCTATATGTTGCCGGAACGATTTTCGCTACGTTAATTCTTTTTTACTACGTATTAGGTTTTCATAAGAAAAGTAATTGAACTTCAAGCTTTCGGCATCAGCGAATCTGAAATGTTCTAGCAGGAAATTCAATTCGTTGATACAAAAGATGAGCTGCTACCCAACTGAAAATCATGATGATAGCCATCATCATGATGGCAACAATGGGGTTGTTAAAACCTAATAAGAAATATACGGTATTACCAAGTAAGATAAATGAAAAGTGAATCAAAAAGGCACAGTATGATCTTTGACTAATCCAAATTAAATACTTTGCCCAATGAATGGATGATGCCTGGTAGGGGAGCTTTCCTTTCCAAATCAACAAAGCAGCCACGCAGTAGGCAAGTGCATTTTTAATCGATAATTCAAATAGAATAGAAGAGAAAATAATGACACCAAAAGTGATAAATAAAACTTTTGCAAGAAGTTTAGTGGATTGATGTAAGTCATCATTCCACAGAAATGCAATCATTCCTAAACCGTAGACACCAATAAAATAAATAAAATAATTCTCATAAGCACTCTCTTGACTAAAGTAACAAAAGGCACTCAACATGAAAATACTGAGACAAAAGATTGATTTCTTGTAAGATTTTAAAAAGAAAAAAATCGTTGCAAAAAAGAAATAAAGTTGCCAATCAATAGCTACGTACCAAACGCCTAAAGAAATCGATTCGAAACCTAATATTTGTTGCAGTAAGATCAAGTGACTTAGAACTTGCCAGAGCGTTTCTGGTTGACCCATATATAACTCGTAATTAAAAGATCGGGCGATAGTGGCGCAAACAATCGTAAAAATCAAGGCAGTGAAATAGGTCGGCACGAGTCGCAAATAGCGGTTAAATACAGGGATGATGAGACCTTTCGTGCTTACTTGAGTCGAAATATTTTTGATAGCCAAATACCCTCCCATGACCAAAAATATCTCTACAGCGTAACGGCCGTAATTTCCTAACCATTCAAAAATCGCCGGCCATAATTCCCTTGCAGCATAGGAAATTTGCCCATAGTTACTGAGATGATGAAGAATAATAATTTGAACAGCAATCGACTTTAATAAATCGATTGTGAAAAAATGATTTTTTAGATTAGTAGGTTGTTGAACCATTTCCTTAAATGCACATAAGTTAAGCAAATATATTTGCGTTATGTGCATTCTAATCTAATGACAACTGATTTTTTAAAATTCAGCTGTCATTGGTTAGATCAAATAATTATCGATCGAGATGATATTCGTGTACCCGAGACACTTCATTTTTGGAGCCTAAGATGACTGAAACGCGTTCATGGAGTTGACTAGGCTTGATTGACAAAATAGTCTCTTTGCCGTTGATACTTAAGCCCCCAGCTTGCTCGACTAAGAAACTCATCGGATTTGCCTCATATAAAAGTCTGAGTTTGCCAGGTTTTGATGGATCTCTTTTATCCCATGGGTACATAAAGATTCCACCTCGAGTTAAGACACGATGAACATCCGCTACCATCGAAGCAATCCAACGCATATTAAAGTCTTTAGCACGTGGCCCTTCCTTACCTGCTAAACATTCATCAACGTAACGTTTAACGGGCTCGTCCCAATGCCGCATGTTGGACATATTGATCGCAAATTCTTTGGTATCTTCTGGAATAAGTACATTTGATTTAGTCAGAATAAAATCACGTGTTTTAGGGTCTAAGGTGAACATGTGAACACCCGACCCAGTTGTGAAGGTTAGGATGGTTTGTGGGCCATACAATGCGTAACCAGCAACGACTTGCTGTTGACCCGCCTGTAAAAAATCATCCTCAGTAACTGATTTACCCATAGTGGTTTCAAGGATTGAAAAAATCGTACCAATCGAAACGTTCACATCGATATTCGATGAACCGTCCAGTGGATCAAATAATAAAAGGTATTTGCCTTTTGGTAGGTTATCTGGGATAGGGTAGATGGTATCCATTTCTTCTGAGGCCATACCTGCTAATAGACCAGATGCTACATTGTCTTCTAACAAAATATCATTCGAAAGGATATCTAATTTTTGCTGAGTTTCTCCTTGGATGTTGCCACTTCCTGCTGAACCCAAAATATTATCAAGAGCACCTCTATTGACGGCACTACTGATCGAGTCGCAAGATTTTGCAACTTGCATGAGTAGTTGCTTTAACTGATCTGGAATATTTTGTTGTTCCAAAAACACTGCTAAATGAGGAGATGAGGAGTTTGACATAGTGATTTGAATGATTATTTATTTAATTTAAGGCTTTTTGAATAACTTCTTTAACATCATTAGACAACGGATTTGTTAAAAGTTTTTCTAGTTGAGAGTGCATTATCGCTTGATAAGGCGCATCAAATTTTTTCCAACGGTCTAAGGCTCTAGCCAGTCTGGCTGCAACTTGTGGATTAATCCCATCTAGTTCTAGAACATTGTCATACCAAAATTCATATCCTTCTCCAGAGGCATCATGAAAACCAGCTGGATTATTCATGCAGAAAGTATGAATCACACTTCGGACACGATTGGGGTTGCGCATTTTGAAATCTGAGTGCAGTTTTAATTTTCGGATGTCTTGAACGATCTTTCCTGACTGTTTTGGCGGTTTACTGGCTTGAATGGCAAACCACTTGTCTAAGGCTAAGTCATTACCTTGGTGACGCTGATAAAAAAGATTTAAAGCTTCTGCGGCAAAGCTGCTTTCATAGTGCACGAGCAGCGTTAGCGCGGCTAAAAAATCAGTCATATTGTCACAATTTTTCAATTGTTCAAAAGCGATGGCTTCAAATTTAGCAAGGTTAGAATCCAATAACATTTTTAACGCGAAATTCTTTAAGGCCCTTTTACCCGCATCAACTGCATTTGGACTATATGGTGAGGCAATGAGATTCGCTTCATAGAGGTTTTCCCACTCATTGATTAAACGTACTCCTAGTACGTTTTGATAATGCACTTTTGCGTGATGGACTATTTGTGGATCAACTGTCTCTAACTGCTCATGTAAATAAGTCTCGGCGGGCAGGGTAAAGCAAAGCTCTTTAAACGCGGGATCTAAAGTAGGATCGAGCATGAGTTTACGATAACCCTCAATCAAGGGGTCACTTGGAGCAATGTTGTTGAGAATGTTGTTAGAAGCAATTTTTTGGATAGCTTCCCATCGATTGAACGCATTATCATCTTGGTCAAACAGGAACAGTAATTCATTTTCAGGCTGATCAAAGTTCAGGATGACCGGTGCTGAAAAATCACGATTGATCGACAAAATAGGTTTTGTCTGGATGTTCTTGAGCACCACCTGTTGTTCAGTTTCTTTCAATTCAATCAAGAACTCATCGCTAGCTTGACCGGGAACGAGTAATTTGGTCTTTAACGGAATGTGAAAAGGTGCTTTTACTGATTGATTAGGCGTTGGTGGACAAGTCTGGCTAATCTGGAGGGTATAAGTTTTTGCTACCTCATTATATTGCTCTTTGATGCTAACTTGAGGCGTTCCTGCCTGACTGTACCAGTATTGAAATTGTTTGGCATCAAACTGATTTGCGTCTGCCATGCACGCCAAGAAATCATCACAAGTTACTGCCTGGCCATCATGTCGAGCAAAGTAAAGTTTCATACCCTTCATAAAACCGGTTTCACCCAAGAGTGTATGTAGCATACGGACTACTTCAGCACCTTTCTCATAGACGGTGACTGTATAAAAGTTGTTGATTTCTTGATAACTATCTGGCCGAATTGGATGGGCCATTGGCCCAGCATCTTCTGGAAACTGAACTTGTCTGAGTAATCTCACATCTTCAATTCTTTTCACTGTTCTGCCAGAGTCTGAACCCATGAGATCGGCCGAGAATTCTTGGTCACGAAAAACCGTGAGACCTTCTTTTAAGGAAAGTTGAAACCAATCTCTACAAGTAACGCGATTACCGGTCCAGTTATGAAAATATTCATGACCAACGACACTTTCAATATTGGCAAAGTCTATATCCGTAGCAGTGTGTTGGTCCGCTAAAACATATTTGGTATTAAAGATGTTTAAACCTTTATTTTCCATCGCTCCCATGTTGAAATCACCCACCGCGACAATCATAAAACGCTCGAGATCTAGTTCTAGCCCAAATCTTTTTTCATCCCACTCAATCGAATGAATCAGACTTTCCATAGCATGCTTTGTTCTGGATAAATCTTTCTTTTCAACCCAAATTTGTAGTAATTTTTTACTCCCAGAGTTCGTTATGTATTGCCTCTCAAGTACTTCGAGTTTGCCAGCAACTAAAGCAAATAAATAAGAGGGCTTTGGAAAAGGGTCTTCCCAGACAGCAAAGTGCCAACCATTATTTAACTCGCCCTCTTCAATGAGATTACCATTGGATAGCAAAACAGGGTAGTCCACTTTTGATGCATTTAATTTGACCGTAAATTTAGTAAGAACATCAGGCTGGTCAAGAAAATAAGTGATTTTTCTAAAACCCTCAGCCTCACATTGGGTAAAGAAATTATCATTGGAAACATATAAACCCATCAAACTCGAATTGATATTTGGCTGATTAGAGCAGTTAATTTCGAGATCAAATACCTCTGGTAAATGATGCACTGTCAACTCTTTGCTATTCACTTCAAAGTCACGATAGTCTTCTTGATTGACAGCAATGCTAATCAGCTCTAACTCTTCACCTTTTAAAACTAGTGACCCAGGACCTAAACGCCTCATGTGCAGGGTGGATTTGACAATTGTTTTATTAGGATTTAAAGAAAATTCTAAATAAACTTGATCAATGGCGAAATTTGGTGCGAGGTAATCTTCTCGGAGAAAGATCGTGGGATTATCTAAATTATTCATACATCTATTGTATTGGTTGGGAGGTGGAATGCAGAATACTTTTAGAGATTCAGTGTCATTACCTCGGATATTTGGTGTAAAACCTTTTTATAAAAAAATAATCCTAGCATGATTACTCCACCTAAATCAGGTTGATTGGTTTTTTATTGCATAATAATAGAGTGAAAATTAAAAATATTATTGACTTTATTTTGTTAAGCGCCCTTTGGGGAGGGTCTTACGTCTTTATGAAGTTTACGGCAGGCTATATTGAGCCAATCGTGGTCGCTGAATCACGGATGTTGATCGCCGCAGTTTGCTTGGGGTTTATTAGCCTATTTAATCGGCATTGGTGGCAACATATGAAGATGACTTGGCCCCAATATCAAAAAACTTTTGTCATCTCCATCTTTAACTCAGTCCTACCATTTATTCTATTTACTTATGCCATGCAGTCTTTGAATGCTGGTATTGGCGCCATCTTAAATGCAACATCTCCTATTTGGACTGCCATTATTGCTGCTTTTTGGCTGAAGGATCGTTTGAGCCCTTCTCGATTATTGGGCTTGTTCTTGGGATTTTTAGGAATTGTTTTATTGGTTTGGGGTAAAGTTGATTTTTCTGTTGGCGGTTTAGGACTGCCATTTTTAGCGAGTATTGGTGTAACTATTTCCTACGGCTTTGCCACTAACTATATGAAAAAATACTGTGATGGTATTCATCCGATTGGCATGACCTTAGTTAGTATGATCATGGGCTCATTTATTTTGGCGATCCCCGCCTATCAATACTTTCCAACGGGCTTGGTACCTAACATAGCTTGGATTGGGATGGTTGGCCTTGGGGTTGGGTCAACGGCAATCGCTTATTTTTTGTTTTATCGATTAATTGAGCAAACCAGTCCTTCAATTGCAATTTCTACGACATTCTTAGTGCCAGTGTTCAGTATTTTATGGGGAGATATTTTCCTGCATGAAGAGCCAACCTTGCGCATGATTCTTTGTGGAGGCGTTATTTTGCTGGGAACGGCACTAGCTGTTGGCATTTTGCCGATCAAGAGAGTTCGTCGAGCTTCTGCTTAATTTACAAACTTTGATTTTCTTCAAAGTGCCGGTGCGTTGCCTGAACACAACGAATTTGACCGTTCTCCAATTGCACGACATGCTCACTTAGGCGTTGAACCTGAGGCAGGTCATGCGACACAATCAGAAATTTTGTTCCTTCCTTGGTCATTTCAATAATAAAATTTTCAATTAATTTTTTTGACGCATTATCTAAGGACGAGGTTGGTTCATCGAGAAGAATCAATTGGGCATTTAATAAGTAAGCCCTTGCCAGTGCAAGCCGTTGTTTTTCTCCCGTCGATAAAAGGGGGGCTGGACTTTTACTTAGCTCAATTAATTGAAATTTAGCCATGACGTCATCCACAAAGCTTGCTTGAATTGTTTGATCGACATCCCTCAAGAGCATTAGGTTTTGTTTGACACTCATTTTTAAGACAGTAGATTGGTTATGCACCATACAGGTGGTGATTGCTGGAAACTCAATGCTACCCTTTGTGATTTTATTTAAACCAGCAATCGACTTTAATAAACTGGTTTTACCTGAACCATTTGAACCTACGATACAAGTGATTGTTTCAATTGGAATTGCTGCTTGATCGATTTTGAGGATGGATTTGTGATCGCTTCGAAGGTCGATATTGCTGAGATGAATTGTGAATTTTTCAGCCATACTTTCTTTCTGCCGCTGATTTAATAAAATTTGCAATCCCATTAATAAAAAGAACTAAGCCCATGAGGACAATCCCAAGAGCTAAAGCTAAGGGTAGGTCACCTTTACTTGTTTCTAAAGAGATTGCCGTTGTCATCGTTCTGGTTGCATGTGCGATATTTCCTCCCACAATCATCACCGCACCCACTTCAGAGATCGCTCTTCCAAAGCCGGCTAATAAGGCGATGACTAAAGAAAACCGGCATTCCCATAAAATCCATTTAATGATTAACAACCTTGTTAAATGAAAGGATTGCAGTGTTTGAGAGTGTTGGCTCCATGCGTCAGCAATAATTTGTCTAGAAATTGCTGCAATGAGTGGGATAGTGATGAGGCTTTGGGCAACAATCATGCCCTTCATTGTAAAAAGCAGACCAAATGCTCCTAAAGGACCACTTCGTGATAATAATAAATAAATACAAACACCCACGATGACTGTTGGGACGTTCATCAAAGAATTGAGTAGTGTAACCAGCACATGGCTGCCAATGAATTTATTGGTCGCTAAGAAACCACCGATTGGTAATCCAATAATGGTGCCGAAGATCACAGCAGTTAAGCTGGTTTGAATGGATACAGCCACAATCTGCCAAACTTCAGAGTCAAATTGCTTTAGCAAGGTTGCAGCTTGGACAAATGCTTCCCACATATGATTGAGTTTAAGTTCGGTAAACGGCTATTTTAGCCTCATCCGAATCATTCTGCTAACTTTACAACATGGACAATGCATTTTGCTTCCTCAACAATTTTGGTCATATTAGAACGCCATGGTCTTAAGTTACTAGCTGTGACGTGAGAGGCCTGGCCAGTAATAATCATTGCTGCATCGTTATCATTTGCGAATTCAACGATTCTTGCTGCTGCGTCAAGGGACTCAAGGACATGAAAAGATGTTTTTTCAGAAGAGAGTTGCATCGGGGCCATCCATTCCATCATCTGCACCAGATGGCCACGTACGATACCGCTCGCAGAGTCCATTTCTTTGTCACCCTCAAACGTTGGGGTATTGGCAATGACGGTAATACAAGAGACTCTGCCCTCGGCATATATTTGTAAAATATTCTTTAAGGAACGTTGCATTTTGGCTTGGAGCGCCGCTGAGCTATTTGGTAAATCTAAGGCAACAATGACCAAAGGGGTGAGTTCATAGGCAATGGTAGATTGAATGATTGGTGATGATTCATATCCAGCTGCACGGAACCAGCGCTTAAATGCCCCCCAAAAACTTATGGGCTTTATCAGAGCTGCCCGGCTCGTTAAAGTAACGCTATCAAGGTTACGAAGTAATTGTCGGAGTTGGGTCGCACTTTGGTAACGATCCTTGGCGAATGGCTCAAGACATCTTAAGATGATTTCTTGCAAAGCTGGGGGAATTTCCGGGCGATATACTCTTGGTGGAATCGGTTGCGCCCAAAAGCGTTTCTTTAAACCCGTCATTGAACTGGGGTTATCAAAAGGTAATTCTGCTGTGAGCAATTCGTAAAGTATCACACCCAAAGAGTAAATATCACTGCGCAAATCATTTCTTACTCCCACAATTTGTTCTGGTGCAATGTAGGGCGCAGAGCCGATACCTTTGCGCATTTCTTCAGCCAATAAATCGGGAAACCTCGCATGGTGAGCCAAACCAAAGTCGATCAAGGTTACTTCTAAATTTTTGTTGATAAGAACATTATCTGGCTTGAGGTCGAGATGAATTACTTCTTGGGAATGTAGGTTTTGAATTGCTTGCGCAATATTAGAAGTAATTTTTATTGCTAAATCAATCGGCAGATTGCCTTCTCTTTGAATCATTGTTTCTAAGGATTCACCCTCAATCCGCTCCATGGCGATAAAGGGGTTTTTTGCCATGGATCCTGAGCCAATAAACTGAGGAGCATAAGGACTTTTCAAGGCCCGCAAGATGGTTAATTCAGTTTCAAATGCAATTAAACTTTCTACGGGTTGATCTTTCCCTACTCTTGGAATTTTTAGAAGAATAGGATGATCTATTCCTTCTTTAGTCGCGGAGAAAAGTACTGCCATACCACCTCGGTAGATTTCTTCGCCAACTAAAAAACCTTTGATCATTTTTCCTGTTTGGAAAATATCTTCGACCGCCTCGATTGCAATTGAATAAGGTGATTCTTGTTTAAAAAAAGATTTCAACGGATTAGTTCCCCGTCAGCAAGCGTTTGGCTAGAGCGTCTGGTAAACCATGCATTTGAACTTTTTTAGCGGCCATTTCGTGATTGTAGGAGACCCTATGAAAATATAGACTTTCGTTTTCAACATCAAAAAGAGCATAATTTGCTTTGGGGCTTCCGTCCCGAGGTTGTCCGGTGGATCCTACGACAGAAACCCAACGTCGATGATGACCGATGGGAATTTCATCGCCCGCATGCGGCTCAAAGCGGATTAATTTGCCTACTGAACTTTGGAAAAATAGTGCTTGATCATGAACATGTCCAACAAAGGTATACGTTTTTTCCGAGGCCTCTGCACATCGCCAAGCAGACATGCCATCATTTACATAAAGCCATTTTTCTGGAGATTGAGCTGATGCATGGACATAGCAACGATCTTCCTCACGAATGATATAGGGAAGGTTTTTTAAAAAATGTAAATGAGACTTTTCTAGTTGTGAGATGGTCCAGTCAATGGCGACTCTTGCTTCTGGATTCATTTCAAATGCGTTATTTTCATAACAAGCTTGGTCATGATTACCCTTCACCGCAATTGCTTTTCCCTCGGCAATCAGTGTCATTACGCGTTCAAGTACCTCAACTGGACTAGCGTTATATCCAATCAAATCACCAAGAAACACGTACCGCGTTGCTCCCGCCTCATCGGCATGCTTCAAACAAGCCTCAAGTGCTTCAATATTGCTATGAATATCAGCAAATAATGCAATTTTGTCATTACTAGTAGCCTTCATACACCCTTTTCAAATCCAAGAACTTTTAGCAATCGCTAAGTTAAAATCAACATTCTTCTATCTATTTTGGAAAGTAATAATGAAAATCTTCAAAACCTCACAATTGATTTTTGCATTGATGATTTCTGCTGTACTTAGTTTATCAGCCCCAGTCGTGAATGCACAATCTGTACAAATTAAAGATGCTTTTGCCAGAGCTACAAATCCAGGTCAAAGCGTCGGTGGTGGATATTTAACGATTGAAAATCCAAATGCGACTGCTGATAAATTAATGAGCGTCACCTATGCCAAGGCTTCCAGCGTACAGATTCACGAAATGAAAATGGACGGCGATAAGATGATCATGCGTGACATTGGTACATTAGCGATTCCAGCGAAATCCAAGGTGGAATTAAAGCCGGGTGGATATCATTTAATGTTAATGGGTTTAAAAGAACAGTTAAATGATGGCGATGTCATTGCGGTTACATTGCAGTTCGAAAAAGCGGGCAAAGTAGAAGTGAATATGCCTGTCAGAGCGATGTCACATGGCAAGATGCATAACCATTAATTGAACATTAAAAAAACCCCAAACAGTAACTCGTACTCTTTGGGGTTGTGCTTAGTCAAATCAGTCACTAAGTTTAGTCGTTAACTTTAGTCATTTTCTAAATTCAGATTCAAGTCAGTAACTGCACCTTTACTCGCAGTACTGGCTAATTTTGCATATTTCGCTAGGACACCACGGGTATATTTCGGAGCAGGTTTTTTCCAGTTAGCACGACGCCTTGCAATTTCTTCCTCTGCAACATTCAGTTGAATGAGTTGTTGGTGTGCATCAATCGTGATGGAGTCGCCTTCTTCAATCAATGCGATGGTACCGCCAACAAAAGCCTCAGGGGATACGTGACCCACTACCATGCCCCAAGTGCCACCAGAAAATCTACCATCCGTAATTAAACCAACGGTCTCTCCAAACCCTTGCCCAACTAGAGCTGAGGTAGGCGCTAACATTTCTCTCATGCCAGGTCCGCCTTTTGGCCCTTCATATCGAATGACAACCACATCACCATGGGTAATTTTATTTGCCATGATGGCGGCCATACAATCATCTTCAGAGTTAAAAACTTTTGCTGGTCCAGTAATACTTGGGTTTTTTAAACCGGTAATTTTGGCAACACAACCTTCAGGGGAAATATTCCCTTTCAAAATTGCTAAATGACCTTGTTCATACATTGGGTTTTCAATCGGGCGAATCACGAATTGATCAGCTCTTGGCGTTGCTGGAACATCTTCTAGCACCTCGGCGATTGTTTTACCTGTAATTGTGAGACAGTCACCATGTAATAAACCGGCTACGAGTAGCATCTTCATCACTTGTGGAATACCACCTGCAAGATGTAAATCAGTTGCTAAGTACTTGCCAGATGGCTTCATATCAACCAAGACGGGTACTTTACGACGAATTCTTTCAAAGTCGTCAATCGTCCATTCCACCTCTGCGGCACTAGCAATCGCTAAAAAGTGTAAGACTGCATTGGTTGATCCACCAACAGCCATGATTACACTGACTGCATTTTCAATAGATTTTTTTGTAATGATATCGCGTGGACGTAGATTGTTTTTTACGGCCTCAATTAAAACCCGGGCTGATTCTGCGGTACTATCCACTTTTTCTTGATCAACATTGGACATGGTTGAAGAATAAGGCAGACTCATCCCTAAAGCTTCAAACGCAGAGCTCATGGTATTGGCCGTGTACATACCACCACATGAACCGCTACTTGGACAAGCATTTTGTTCAACACCTTTTAGATCTTCTTCGCTCATGCGGCCTGAAGTAAATTCACCAACCGCCTCGAAAGCAGAAACAATATTGAGTTCACGACCTTTATAGTGACCAGCTTTAATGGTGCCACCATAAACATAAATACTTGGCACATTGGTTCTGGCCATCGCCATCATGCCACCAGGCATGTTCTTATCGCAACCACCGATCACAATCACACCGTCTTGCCAAAGACCATTGACACAAGTTTCAATCGAATCTGCAATGACCTCTCTTGAAATTAAGGAGTATTTCATGCCCTCAGTACCCATTCCCATTCCGTCAGAAATCGTTGGTGTACCAAAAATTTGTGAATTCGCACCACCATTCTCTAGGGCTTCCACTGCGGCGTCCGCCAACTTTTGGAGACCACTGTTGCAAGGCGTAATGGTGGAGTGACCATTGGCTACACCAATCATTGGCTTCTTAAAGTCAGCTTCTTGGTATCCCATTGCATAGTACATGGAGCGATTGGGTGCACGAGCAACCCCTTCGGTAATATTACGGGAACGACGATTTACGGGGCTTTTTTCTTCTGACATCTAAATCTCCATGAATTAATAACAAAAATGCAATTTATTTTAAAACCTCTATTTTGCCCTTAATTTATACAGGACCCCATTTTCTAGAGGAAAATACCATTTTGCCCGAAATTTTCTTTGAAAGTGATTATGGATTCATTTGATTTAATAGTAGTTGGAGCTGGAGCTGCTGGCTTATTTTGCGCTGGAGTTGCCGGTCAACTGGGTAAAAAGGTGCTCGTTATCGATCATAGTGACGTGATTGGAGAAAAAATACGGATTAGTGGCGGAGGGCGTTGTAACTTTACGAACTTGCATTCAAATCCAAGTAATTTCTTATCGATGAACCCCCATTTTGTAAAGAGTGCATTAAGTCGCTACTCTAGTAATGACTTTATCGAACTCGTTAAAAAGTATGGGATTCAATTTCATGAAAAGCATAAGGGGCAGTTATTTTGTGACGGTTCTGCAAAAGAAATTGTTCAGATGTTGCTCAGTGAGTGTGGTCTTGGTAAAGTGAAGATTCAATATCCAGAGGAAGTTGAAACCATTCATCAAGTCGATTCGGGTTGGGAAGTATTGTCCAATTTAGGGCATTATCAGACCACTAATTTGGTGATTGCGACTGGCGGTTTACCTGTGCCAGCAATAGGCGCTAGTGACTTTGCTTTGAAATTAGCTGAGAAGTTAGACATTCCTGTCATCAGCCCACGAGCTGCTTTAGTACCTCTGGCATTTACTTCTGGTATTTTTTCAAAAATAGAAGACTTTGCGGGGATTAGTTTTCCAGTGCATATTTCAGCAGGCCAGCATAAGAAAAACTATGGTTCTGGGAAGTTTGCAGAGGATTTATTAATTACCCATAAGGGTCTCTCAGGACCTGCTGTGCTTCAAGCAAGTTCTTATTGGCAAGAAGGTGAACCTGTTCAAATTGAATGGCTTAACCAAGAAAAATGGGAGGAGCTGATCTCTTTACCCGAAAGTCGATCAAAAACCGTAGAGCAACTATTTACAGAATTTTTCCCGACAAAATTAGCTAAAGAGTTTGCTGAACAACTTGGACTTGCTGGACAAAGATGGGCGGAAGTCTCCAATAGAAACAAAGACTCTATTATTCAACATCTGTGCAAATGGAGTATCAAACCAGCCGGAACTCTTGGCTGGAATAAAGCGGAGGTCATGTTAGGTGGAATAGATACGAAAGCTCTCGACGGTAAGACCATGATGGTGAAAAAATATCCCGGCTTATTTTTTATTGGTGAGTGTGTTGATGTCACCGGTCATTTGGGAGGGCATAATTTTCAATGGGCATGGGCTAGTGGCTATGTTAGTGCCAATAGCCTCATCGACTCCCATTAACTGGTTTGCAATTTACTGAAAATATCCTCAACATTCGTCACAATCTGGATTTTTTCAAAGTGTGAATCCATTATGAAACCATTATCAAGGCTATGCTGTAAAAATTGAATTAATGGATCATAGTAGCCAGACCAGTTTGCCAAAATAATGGATTTTTGATGGGAACCAATTTGTGCTGTGGCCCAAACATCAAATAACTCATCAAATGTCCCAACCCCACCGGGGATGATGACAAATGCGTCAGAAAGTTGACCCATGAGTTGTTTACGCTCACCCATCGTTTTAACAAAATGCAATTCTGAAAGTAATTCTTTGTTTGGTTTTTCAGAAAGTAAGTTTTCTGGGATGACACCTGTGACGCGTCCTTGGTTTTGAAAAACCCCATCAGAAACCTGCCCCATAAGGCCTCGGCTACCACCTCCAAAGACCAAGCCCCAACCTCTTTGCGCAATTCCTTGCCCCAAATCGTAAGCCCAATCTTTCCATTCTGGGACATTACCAAACCGCGAACCACAAAAAACTGCAATATTTTTATTCATAGAACCAATTGAGTGAATTAAGATGGAATCATCAGGATGTCCAGAGAGGACAATCAGGATGTTCGTTTAGTTTAAAATACAATGAAAGCTAATAGCATTAAATATAAATAATTTAGAATAAAAATGAGACTACGCCTACAACACTGTTTTTCTGAACTAAAAATTATTTTCTAATTTTTAACTAATCATCCATTTATTAAACATGTTCCCATCCATCATTGCAATTAGTTTAGGTGCCTCAATTGGGGCATTACTCCGATGGGTGTTGGCATTGATGTTCAATACGATTTCAAAATCAGTACCGATTGGTACCTTGTTAGCAAATCTTCTCGGCGGCTTATTGATTGGCTTTGCCATTACTTTTTTTGAACAGCATCAAGAACTCCCACCCCAATGGCGACTACTCATTATTACTGGCTTTTTAGGTGGTTTAACAACTTTTTCAACATTTTCAGCTGAAGTCACTCAAATGATTCAGGATGGAAATTTATTCACCGCATTAACGACGATTCTTTTACATGTAATGGGCTCTTTGTTAATGACTTTCATGGGTATTTATATTTTTAAATTTTTTAGATAGGAAACTTAGATGGCAATTTATCAGTTAGGGGATAAAATCCCTCAAATTCACCCAGAAGCGTACGTTGCAGAAGAAGCAGTCGTGATTGGTCATGTGATTATTGGTGCAAAATCAACCATTTGGGGTGGTGTTGTGATTCGTGGGGACAATGAACCCATTACTATTGGCGAGTCATCTAGTGTTCAAGAGGGCACGATCATGCACGTAGACAAAGGCTGTCCATTGACAGTTGGCAATAATGTAACTATCGGGCACCAAGCCATGTTGCATGGTTGCACCATTGAAGATGGGGCGTTGATTGGTATTCAAGCAATTGTCTTGAACAACGCGGTCATCGGTAAAGAGGCTCTCGTCGGCGCAGGCGCTGTTGTAACTGAAGGTAAAGTGGTTGGAGCGCGCAAAATGGCGATTGGCGCACCGGCTAAAGAAGTGAAAGATGTTAGCCAAGAAATGATCGATCGCATCGCTAAAGGTACTGTTGGTTATGCAAACCGAGCAAAAATCTTTAAAGAAACCCTCAAAAGAATAGGTTAATTATGGTTCTTGAAATTGCGGATTTAAGCATTTTGCCAGGAAAAAATGCAGAGTTTGAAGTAGCCATTGAAGCTGGTGTTAAAGAGGTAATCTCAAAAGCGAAGGGCTTTATTGGTTTTAAAGTGCAAAAAGGGATTGAGAACCCGAATCGATATTTGCTAATGATTGAATGGGAAACTTTAGAGAATCATATGGTTGATTTTCGTGAGTCTCCAGAGTTTGCTCAGTGGCGTAGTTACGTCGGACCCTACTTCGAGAAGCCACCAGCGATGGAGCATTTTGAATTACTGATCAGTTAAGGCGCATTCTCTTGAGAGACTAAAACTTTTCGTTGTCTCTCAGGAAACGCCATTGTCCGACGGGAATATTTCCCAATGGAATTTGACCAATTCGAATTCGCTTCAGACCTACTACGTGTAAACCGACAAGTTCGCACATTCTTCTAATTTGTCGGTTACGGCCTTCCTTCAAAACAAAACGTAATTGGTCTTCATTTTGCCAACTGACTTTAGCTGGTTTTAATGGCACATCGTCTAACGATAATCCATGACAGAGTAGTTGTAGGCCAGAAGGAGCCATTTTCCCTTCAACTCGAACTAAATACTCCTTTTCAATCGGGCTATTTTCACCAATTAATAATTTCGCAATACGACCATCTTGGGTTAGAACCAGTAAACCAGACGAGTCGATATCTAGGCGACCAGCAGGTGCTAAGCCCTTTGTATTGAATTTGGCATTTTTATTGGCATCTAGATGGGTCCTGAAAAAATTCTCAGGAGTCACTAATGCTGCAGCGGGAGGATATTCTCTCGCGTCATCAAAATGTGAAATATAGCCAATTGGCTTGTTCAGCAAAATAGTGGCTCTAGCGTCTTGCAGTTTTAGAGCTTCTTTTTTGAGTTCAATTTTTTGATTGGGGAAAGCTCTTGAACCAAGTTCGGTAATAACCGCACCGTCGACAGTTACCAATCCTTGTTCGATATATTGATCTGCTTCGCGTCGTGAACAAAGCCCCTGTTCTGACAATAATTTTGAAATGCGTACTTTTTCCATAACTCGTATTATCAAACAAATTACATTAGAGTGGCTTAAAATTGTAACTTCATTACAAAATTGTCTATTTTTGACACTTTAATTACCTACCTTATTGGATTTACATGGCTCTTTTTGTTTTAAATAATGCCAAGCTTGCCTATGGGCATGTTGACTTGCTAGCAAACGCATCTTTTTCATTGGAAGAAGGGGAGCGAGTTGGTTTAATTGGTAGGAACGGCGCAGGAAAATCTTCATTTCTAAAAATTATTGCTGAAATTGAAAAATTAGATGATGGCTTGATTCAGAAACAACAAGGAATTCGCATTGCCTATGTTGCTCAAGAGCCAGCTTTCTTATCTTCTGATACCGTTTTTGACACGGTTGCAGTAGGACTTCAGGCCGTCAAACAAATGCGTGCAGATTATGAAGCCCTCAGTATGCAAGAGTGGAATGATGACATTCAACACCAAATGGATGTTCTGTACTCTCAGATTGACGCAAATCAAGGCTGGGCTTGGGAACAAAAAATTGATGAGGTTTTACAAAAACTTCATTTAGATGGTTCGCGTTTGATGTCAGAGTTGTCGGGTGGAAATAAGAAAAGAGTAGCCTTAGCCCAAGCTTTAGTGGTGCAACCGGAAGTCTTGTTATTAGATGAGCCGACCAACCACTTAGATATGGATTCGATTGAGTGGTTAGAGCAGTTATTGGTTGATATGCACTGCTCATTGGTATTTATTACCCACGATAGAGCATTCTTAGATAAGGTAGCCACGCGGATTATTGAATTGGACCGTGGCATTATTCGAAGTTATCCGGGTAACTTCACTGCCTATTTGGATCTAAAAGAAAAGCAATTAGCCGACGAGGCTTTAGCAAATGCTCGCGCGGATAAACTTTTGGCTCAAGAAGAAGTTTGGATCAGGCAAGGTGTAGAAGCAAGAAGAACTCGCAGTGTGAGCCGGATTGGCCGTCTTGAAAAACTGCGTGAAGAACGCAGTGTCCGACGCAATACTGTAGGTCAAGTTCGCTTAGATATTAATACTGGGGAACGATCTGGCAAGATTGTCGCAGCCTTAGAAAACGTCGATTTATCCTTTGGTGATAAGCAGATTGTGAAAAACTTTACGGCAACAATTCTCAGGGGGGATAAAGTTGGACTCTTAGGACCTAACGGAGCCGGTAAATCTACCCTACTCAAGCTAATTTTAGGTGAACTACCACCAGATCGAGGTGACATTAAACAGGGTAGTCAAATTGAGATTGCTTATTTTGATCAATTAAGAGAGTCACTTAACCTGGAGGCAAGCCTAGAAGACTTCATTAGTCCTGGTAGCGAATGGATTGAAATTGGTGGTCAGCGTAAACACGTTAAGTCGTATTTAAATGATTTCTTATTTTCTCCTGAGCGTGCCAGATCCCCCGTCAAGACCCTCTCCGGAGGCGAACGTAATCGTTTGCTATTAGCTAGACTCTTTGCAAAACCGGCTAACGTTTTGGTACTTGATGAACCAACTAACGATTTAGATATTGATACCTTAGATTTGTTGGAAGAGTTTTTACAGGATTACCGTGGAACGGTGTTCTTAGTGAGTCATGATCGTCAGTTTTTAGATAATGTCGTCACAAGTATGATTGCCTTTGAAGGTGAGGGTTCTTGGCGTGAGTATGAAGGTGGATATGAGGATTGGAAAATTCAAAATGGTAGAAGATTAGCGGCTTTGAGCAAGACGCAAAAATCAGGAAGTCCAGTTAGTAACGCAACACCAGATACAAAAAAGACATCTAACGTTTCCGGGACTGCCAAAGAAGTAAATAATAAAAAATCAGGGTTGAGTAAGTATGAAGAAAAAGAATTAGAAAAAATTACTGAACAAATTGAAACGCTGGAGCTGGCACAAAGTGAAATTTCTCAACAACTTAGTGATCCCAAGATATACACCGATGACCTAAAGCGTGCTAAATCTTTACAGTTAAAGATGACGGAAATGAATGAAGATTTGGAAAAGCTCATGATCAGGTGGGATGAGTTATCCAGTAAGGATTTAGAAATTAATTAAACAACCAAGGAGATCAGCGTGGATTTAGGTATTCAGAATAAAGTCGCTTTAGTGCTTGCTTCCAGTAAAGGTTTGGGAAGAGCAATCGCCATTTCACTCGCAAGGGAGGGTGCTAAAGTGGTAATTTCTGGTAGAACCCTTTCTGCCTTAGAAGATACTGCTACTGAAATTCGCCAATTGGGCGGGCAAGTCATGGTTTTACCCTGGGATATGTCTGACCTTAATTCCATTGATGAAAAAATATCGCTGATTGAAAAAGAGTGGGGTACGGTTGATATTTTAGTGAACAATACCGGTGGACCGCCACCAACTTCAGCAGAAAATCAAGCGTCTGATTTATGGCTTACTCAGTTTCAACAAATGGTATTAATGGTCATTAAAATTACCGATAGAGTTTTGCCTGGTATGAAAAAAAATGCTTGGGGTAGAGTGATTACGAGCACTAGCTCTGGTATGATTTCGCCCATTCCTGGACTCGCTATTTCAAATACCTTAAGGGCCTCCATTATGGGATGGTCCAAAACCTTAGCCAGCGAAGTGGCTAAGTATGGCATTACCGTAAATATTGTTTTACCAGGTCGGGTAGCAACAGAGCGATTGGGGCAGCTTGATCAGTTTAGAGCTCAGAAAGAGGGTAAGACGATTGAAGAGATTGCGACCCGAATGATTGCTTCGATACCGATGGGACGTTATGGCTCACCCACGGAATATGGCGATGCGGTGACATTCTTGGCCTCGGCAAAAGCTTCCTACATAACAGGGACATCGCTCAGAATCGACGGGGGGAGTTTCTCTGGTTTCTAGATGCCTTCTGGTATGAATCGATTCATTTATTTTTTGAAACGTTACGCCCTAACTAGCGAATTAATTTGGCTGGGTTTAGCGCTTTGGATTTCGATTGCCTCATTAAGTAGTGTTACTTTTTTGATGGATCGATTGGATCAGACTTTTGAAAAAAATGCTCACGAATTGATTGGTGCTGACTTGTTAATTCGTGGCGATCAAGTGCTAAATCCTGTATTTGAAAATACGGCTAAACAACGGGGTTTGAGAACAGCTACAACGGTTGTTTTCCCAACCATGGCAAGGTTTGAAAATCAGTCAAAACTAGTTTCACTTAAGGCCGTCACTGAAAACTATCCTTTGCGAGGAAAGTTAACCTTAAAATTCGCTTCTAAAAAATTGGCTAGTAATGAAATTTGGATTGATGAACAATTAGCCAAACAACTTGATCTTTCTGTGGGAAACAGGATTGAATTAGGTAATAGTGAGTTCAAAATCACCGATATTATTCTTAAAGAAATGGATCGAGGTGCCGCATTTATGAATTTTTCGCCTCGAGTAATGATCCGGGCCGAAGATTTGACGCAGACGGCATTGTTAGGCTTAGGCAGTCGAGCCAATTACCGCTTATTATTAGCTGGTCAGGAGTCGAGTGACTTTAGAAGTGTGCAAAAGCAGGTGGATCAATTTCAAGAGTGGGCCAAAGAGCATATTTCTCAACAACAACTGCGAGGCGTAAAGATTGAGGGTGTAGAAAATGGTCAACCTATTGCAAGAAAAACAATTCTACAAGCCAATCGGATGATGTCCCTTGCCGCTTTGTTTACTGCAATGATTGCTGCGGTTGGTATTGCATTATCAACCCATCGATATGCTCAAAAAAATATTGTCAGTGTAGCCGTTTGGCGATGCTTTGGCGCCTCTCGCCGACAAGTTTTGGTGAGCCACCTGAAGCCACTGCTTACGATGGGAATGGTCGCCACCTTACTCGGTATCGGTACAGGCTATTTAACACATGAACTATTGTTGCATTGGGTAGGGTCATTGGTTGCTCAAGACATTATGCCAGCTAGCTTTTTACCGGTGATTTGGGCGTTCTTAGTGGCATTCACTTTATTATTGGGTTTTTCAGGACCTTCTTTATTGGAATTAACCATGATTTCTCCAATAACGGCCCTTCGCCAATTGGAGCATAAGAAATCCAAGTGGTTTTTCCTCAGTATCGCAGCTAGTCTAGCAAGTTATGCCGTGCTCTTGATGGTTATCTCCCAAAATATTTACTTAAGCTTGGCAGTACTTGGAAGTTTTATCGCTGGAGCCATGGTAGTGATCATTTTTTCTTGGGTAATCTCTAAATGGATTGGCAAGTTCATTGCGGGGCTAAAGGATGCCCCCTTAGGGTTGAAATTTATTGGTCAAAGGATGTTCGGGGGAACTCAATTTACGGTAGTACAGATCACCTCCTTATCGATAGCCATGTTAGCGCTTTTATTGTTAACGGTCATTAGAACGGATGTCTTGAGTACTTGGCAATCTTCGATTTCTCCTGAAGCACCCAATCGTTTTATTTTGAATATCACCCCAGAACAAAAGACTGATTTAGTGCAACAACTAGAAGGTGCTGGTATCGGGCAAGGATGGGACCTATATCCAATGGTTCGGGGAAGATTGGTGAAGGTCAATCAAAATACAGTGACCTCTGAAAGCTTTAGTGATGAGAATGCGAAGCGATTAATTGATCGCGAATTCAACCTATCCTATACGCAAAATTTACCCATCAAGAATTCTATTATTGCTGGTAAATGGTTTGGCAATAGTGGCGACCCTCACGAGATTTCAATGGAAGCCGGGATTATGAAGTCACTTGGGTTAAAGTTGGGAGATCAAATTAGTTTTGATGTGGTTGGAGTAAATTATGATGTGACAATCACCTCTGTCAGAAAATTAGATTGGAATTCAATGAGGGTGAATTTTTTTGCAATCATGCCACCCCAACTACTGGCCGATTCACCACAAACTTGGATCATCGCCTATCGTCAATTACCGAATACGAGAGTAGATGACAAGATTGTTGAGCAATTTCCTAATGTGTCCGTCATTAATGTAGAGCAAACGATTGGCCAGGTAAATCAACTCCTAGGGCAATTATTTTATGCGGTGCAGGCCCTCTTTATTTTTGCTTTAGTTGCTGGACTTATCGTATTGTTTATTTCAGTTTTAGGTGTTCAAACGAAACGTTTACGTGAAGCCGCTATTTTAAAAACCTATGGTGCAGATCAAAGCTATCTAAATAGAGTTTGGTTTTACGAATTTATTTCGGTTGGGATTTTGGCTGGCCTTTTAAGTGGTAATATTGCCGGAATTTCAGCATGGTTTTTAGTAAAACACTTTTTAGAAACGGACATGGTCTATCCATTTTGGCTGATAGGATTAGCTATTGTTTTGGGAGTAGTGTGTAGTTTTGTTTCCGGCTTATACTTAAAGTACAAAATAAGTAATGTCTCTACTGTGAAAATTCTACAAAGCTTTTAAAGATGAGTGAATCAACCAATCCTGCTGTGCCAACCTTGTTTGAAGAAATTGGGGGGCTTCATAAGATCAAGGAAATAGTGGATCAATTTTATGATTTGATGGAGCTGGATCCACAATTTGCTGAGCTTAGAAAATTACACCCGAATCAACTCGACACCTCTCGCGAAAAACTGACCATGTTTTTATCGGGATGGACTGGCGGACCTAATTTATATATTGAAAAATATGGACACCCCAAACTTCGCGCACGTCACTTACCATTTCCCATTAATCTAGAAATGCGAGATCAATGGTTGCGTTGTATGGGGCAGGCGATGGTTGATCTAGATTTGCCAGAACCACTATGGGAGCGATTACTCAAAGCCTTTTACGAGACAGCTGATTGGATGCGTAATCAGGCAAATTGACATGAACGGTTAACTGAACGGAGGCCATTGATGCAGAACAACTTATTTATTTTTAGGTAACTGAATAAGTTTGGTTTTAGCAAGGCGATCAACTAGAGATTGTCTGCCATTGATCCGGTCTTTGTCAAAAAGACAAGTAAGCGGCCAAAACACCAAAGCCATAAAAAACATCAATTCAATGGTTGGCCAGTTACCTATAGAGTGCCCCAATATCATCTTCAAAGCGCCGTAAATGATGACGGTAGGAATTAACCATAGCGTACTCAAGGCATACCTGATCAATCCTTGATTTTTACTTAAAAGGTTCCCCTCTAAGTCCACCAGTTTGACATGCCAAGTTTGCATTGCTAAAGTTTGACCAGTGTTTTTCCAGTACCAAACAAAATATACCCCAAATAACAAATAGACAATACCAAACGCTAGCCAACTAGGCAGTTGAATATTAAAAAGAATACCCAATAATAGGGTTGGAACTAAATATCCAAGGGCCCATACGCCCAATAAAATGAGCATCTCATACAGACCAACATAAATACGGCGTTTAATTGTTACTGCAGGGTAAAAATTATCCATAATGGGAATTCTTGAAAAGATATCTCAGATTAACAATTAATTTGTTTTTAGAGAGGGGGAGTTAACCAAAGAAGGTTTTTTTTGTTTTTTGGAAAGAGCGTGTTCCGCTAATTCTTTTTTTTCTTCTGCGGAGAGTTGTTGGTAGGCCTCCCATGCTTCGAGTTTCTGATCATTAGAAATGGCCAGCGAATTGAGATAATTAGCTCTTGCAATTCTCTTTTCATTGATGGGTAATTTAGACCAATCTGCCATTCTAGATTTGAGACGTTCTTTTTCGGTATTTGTTAAGTTGTCATAGCGATTCGCCAATTGAATCCACTTAACTCTTTGATCAACAGTTAAATTGGGCCAATCTTCCTCAAGGGAAGAGAGTATTTCTTTTTGTACCGTAGATAAGTCTGTCCAATTCGATGCTTTAGCAATGCTACTACCACCAATTAAAGGGAGCGATTGAGCATGTAATGGAGATTGATGAACCGAGACGACTGTCAAAACAAGAGAGACCAAAATCCATGTTAAAGATTTTGGATGGTGCAATAAATTTTGTTTTTCTAGTGCTATGAGTTTCATCAAGGATTCTGACTAGCATCTTTAACAGCAACCGTATGAGCGGAATCTTCAACCATTACTGGCGTTTTATTCATATCGGCTTGTTCTTTTTCAGACTCTTTGCGTTGAATCATTTCTTTCAGGAATACTCTAAATCCTTCGTCCGCATAAGCATCTGGAGGCACAGAATCACTAAGGATGGCGGTATCTAAATCAGCTATATCGCTAATTCTAGAGTTAGATTGCCAATCGACTACGAAATAAAGAACAATCGCTGTTACAAGGATCATGCCGATCCAATTAACTGAGGATCTTAAATTTAGTAAATCAAAAGTACTTGAAGAGCTGGCTTGAGAGCTTTTTTTCTGCTTTGAAAGCGCAATTGCTCGTGAGTTTTCTAGTCGAGCCAAAACTCGGGGAGAAAGATGTTTGAGTTCTCTATCGAGAGAAATGGCAACTGTTTTACCAATCTGGTCAACAATTAACTCTTCTGACTGATACCCACTAGCGTGTTCGTCAGTTAAATGTATTTGATTTGTAGTATTCATTATGTTCACATTTACCCGTTTTAGAAATTAATACCCAATTTTTTTAGTGCAGCAGCCAAACTTTGACTTGCTCTAGAACAATGCGTTTTCACGCTTCCCTCCGACACTCCCATAATTTGGGCAGTTTCAGAAATGTCTAGCTCTTCCCAGTAACGCATGAGGAAGGCTTCGCGTTGACGTTTTGGCAATTTTTCTATCTCTTTTTCTAAAATTGTTGAAAGTTCCATTCTTTCAAGCTGTTTAGAAGACTCTTGTCCAAAAAGCGCATCCTCAGGATTTTCAAAAAACTCTTCAGGATCAATGTCTTCACCGTCGCTGTTTTTCCCAAATTTTGAAAAGAGGGTAACCCAAGTATTTCTTACTTTTTGCCTACGAAACCAGTCTTTTGTACAGTTTTGCACAATTCTTGTAAAAAGTGGGGGTAATTCATTAATATTTCTATCCCCATAGCTTTCCGATAACTTGATCATGGCATCTTGAATGATGTCTAATGCAGCTTCTTCATCTCGAACGGCAAACAATACCTGTTTAAAGGCACGCTTTTCGCTAGAAATTAGGAAATCAGAAAGTTCTTTTTTTGAAGCCATAGCATGATTTTAGTATGCATTTTGAAAAATTGTAGATAAAAAACATTGAAATGTAATATAATTTACGATCCGCTTGTACTAACCTTTCAAAAGATGGATTGGAATCAAACAAGCATTAGCCGCCCTAAGTCAAGTCAAAAGCATGAATACGGGCAGACCAAACAATTTTTTGCCGAAAATTGCAAAGGACTTTTAAAAAATGAATTCAATAAACGAAGCAGTACCTTCTCATTCAATTAATACCCCCACCCAAGAAGAGCTTTCTAATGCCCCAGTCATTATTGGTGCAGAGATTCTCGTTCGTGCTTTAGCCGAAGAAGGGGTCGATTTTGTTTGGGGATATCCCGGTGGATCTGTCTTATATATTTATGATGAGATTCACAAACAAGATAAATTCGAACATATCCTAGTTCGTCATGAACAAGGCGCTGTCCATGCTGCCGATGGATATGCCAGAGCCACAGGAAAAGTTGGTGTGGCACTCGTCACTTCAGGGCCAGGTGTTACCAATGCCGTGACTGGTATTGCTACAGCCTACATGGACTCCATACCACTCGTAGTAATTACTGGAAACGTTCCTTCCCACATGATTGGTGAAGATGCTTTCCAAGAATGTGACACAGTTGGTATTACACGTCCAATCGTAAAGCATAACTTTTTGGTTAAAGATGCTAAAGACTTAGCACTAACCATTAAGAAAGCGTTCCATATTGCTAGAACTGGCCGTCCAGGACCAGTAGTCATTGATATACCCAAAGATATTTCATTCCAAAAAGCGGCTTATGTTTATCCAAAAGAGATAGAAATGCGCTCTTATAATCCAGTAGTTCGTGGTCATTCTGGACAAATAAGAAAAGCTGTTGGCATGTTACTTGAGGCTCAAAGACCATACATTTATTCAGGTGGTGGTGTGATTCTAGCCAATGCCTCTGAAGAGTTAAAAGAGTTTGCAGAGTTATTAGGCTTCCCAGTAACCAACACATTGATGGGATTAGGTGGTTTTCCAGGTACCAATCCACAATTTGTGGGAATGCTCGGAATGCATGGTACATATGAAGCAAATATGTCCATGCAACATTCAGATGTGGTCATTGCCATTGGTGCGAGATTTGATGATCGTGTGATTGGTAATCCAGGTCACTTCATGAGTGTTCCAAGAAAAGTGATTCATATTGATATTGATCCATCCGTGATTTCAAAGAGAGTTCGCGCTGATGTGCCGATTGTTGGTAATTTAAAAGAAATCTTAGTGGATATGATTGCCCAAATCCGTGCATCGGGTGGTTATAAAAATAAGGACAGTTTGCAAAATTGGTGGGGTCAAATTAATGAATGGCGTAAAGTCGATTGTTTAAAGTTTGATCGAAAATCAGAGATTGTTAAACCTCAATACGTAGTAGAAACACTTTGCAAACTCACCAATGGCGATGCCTTTATTTGTTCAGATGTTGGTCAACATCAAATGTGGGCCGCGCAGTTTTATAAATATAACAAGCCACGTCGTTGGATTAACTCTGGTGGTTTAGGCACTATGGGTGTTGGTCTACCATATGCGATGGGTGTCAAGAAAGCATTTCCTAATGAAGAAGTGTGCACAATTACTGGGGAAGGTTCAATCCAGATGTGTATTCAGGAACTGTCTACTTGCTTGCAATATGAAACACCTATCAAGATCATTTCCTTGAATAATCGTTATTTGGGAATGGTACGCCAATGGCAAGAGTTGAGTTATAGCAAACGTTATTCCCACTCATACATGGATTCTTTGCCTGATTTTGTAAAGTTAGCTGAGGCTTATGGTCACGTCGGTATGAGAATTGAAAAATCCTCTGATGTTGAAGGAGCTTTGAGAGAAGCCTTAAAACTCAAAAACAGAACAGTGTTTATGGATTTTCAAACAGACCCAACTGAAAATGTTTGGCCAATGGTTGAAGCGGGTAAGGGTATTACGGACATGTTACTTGGTGGAGAGGATAAGGAATGAGACATATTATTTCAGTGCTCCTAGAAAATGAACCTGGAGCCTTATCTAGGGTAGTAGGGTTATTTTCTGCCAGAGGTTATAACATCGAAAGTTTGACTGTTGCTCCTACAGAGGATGCTTCTTTGTCTAGGATGACAATCGTCACAACCGGTTCAGATGAAGTAATTGAACAGATTACTAAGCATCTTAACCGTCTTGTTGAGGTCGTAAAAGTTTATGACCTTAGCGAGGGCTCTCATATTGAACGTGAATTAATGTTAATTAAGGTGCGTGCTGTTGGTAAAGAGCGTGAAGAAATGAAACGAACTGCTGATATTTTCAGAGGTCGAGTCATTGATGTAACTGATAAGAGTTACACGATTGAGCTAACTGGTGATTCATCTAAATTAGACGCATTTATTGAAGCTCTGGATAAATCTGCTATCTTAGAAACGGTCAGAACAGGTGCCTCAGGAATTGGTCGTGGTGAAAGAATTTTACGAGTCTAATCGATTGGTAATCTTTAGTTGTAGTTAATTATTAAAACAAATATTGATAGGAATTTTTATGAAAGTTTTTTACGATAAAGACGCGGATTTATCCCTAGTTAAAGGCAAGCAAGTAACCATTATTGGTTATGGTTCACAAGGTCATGCACACTCATTAAACTTACATGAGTCTGGTGTAAATATTACCGTTGGACTCCGTAAAGGTGGTGCTTCATGGAATAAAGCTGTAAACGCAGGCTTGAATGTTAAAGAAGTTGCTGAAGCTGTTAAAGGTGCTGATATCGTGATGATGTTATTGCCTGACGAACAGATTGCCGAAGTTTATAAAAATGAAGTTGCTGACAACATTAAACCGGGCGCTGCTTTAGCTTTCGCTCATGGTTTTAACGTACATTACGGTCAAGTAATTCCTAGAACAGATATCGACGTGATCATGATTGCACCAAAAGCACCTGGCCATACTGTTCGTGGAACCTATTCACAAGGTGGTGGTGTGCCTCATTTGATCGCTGTTTATCAAGATAAATCTGGCGCTGCTAGAGATATCGCTCTCTCTTATGCTACTGCCAATGGTGGTGGACGCGCTGGTATTATTGAAACAAACTTCCGCGAAGAAACAGAAACGGATTTGTTTGGTGAACAGGCTGTTTTATGTGGTGGTGCAGTAGAACTGATTAAAGCTGGCTTTGAGACTTTAGTTGAAGCTGGATACGCACCAGAAATGGCATACTTTGAATGTTTGCATGAATTGAAATTGATCGTTGATTTGATTTATGAAGGTGGTATCGCCAACATGAACTACTCAATTTCTAACAATGCTGAATATGGTGAATATGTAACAGGTCCAAGAATTGTTACTGATGAAACTAAACAAGTAATGCGTGATGTATTAAAAGACATTCAAACTGGTGAATACGCGAAGAGCTTCATTTTGGAAAACCGTGCTGGTGCTCCAACTTTGATCTCACGCCGTCGTTTAAATGCAGAGCATCAAATTGAGCAAGTTGGAAGTAAACTTCGCGCAATGATGCCTTGGATTGCCAAGAACAAATTAGTTGATCAATCAAAGAACTAAACTAGGAAAACTCTAATAATCCATGACATATAACCATCCCCTCATCGCAAAAGAAGGCTGGCCATTTTTAATCGGCACCGGTCTAGTAGTCCTTTTAGTCACATATTTTGCAGGGATGGTCTATGCATGGCCATTTTGGATTATTTTCCTTTTTGTATTACAGTTTTTTCGTGACCCGCCACGTTTGTTGCCCATTGCTGAAAATGCAGTTTTAGCTCCAGCTGATGGTCGGGTCATTATTGTTGAAAAAACTGAAGATCCTTATGCGCAGAGACCAGCGTTAAAGATTAGTATTTTTATGAATGTATTTAATGTGCATTCAAATCGCATCGCAGTAAATGGACGTATCTCAAAAATCGAGTATTTTCCCGGTAAATTCTTGAATGCTGATTTTGATAAGGCATCCTTGGAAAATGAACGTAATGCTATCGTCATTAATACGGCAAGGCATACCATTACTCTTGTACAAGTTGCAGGTTTAATTGCACGTAGAATTCTTTGCTATGCAAGGGTAGGTGATGTTGTAAAAAAAGGTGAGCGTTATGGCTTCATTCGCTTCGGGTCGAGGGTTGATGTGTATTTACCTTTGGATGCTGAACCTTTAGTCGCCGTGGGAGATAAGGTTTCTGCTACTTCCTCATTACTAGCAATTATTCCAAACTTAGACTGATGCCCTATTCATCCAAAAAGACAAAAAAAGCGAAGCATGTTCGCCCACGCATCTTTAGTCGTAGTCGTCAAAAACAACAAAATTTAGAAACTGAACCAACATCTAACCCCGATGTAGAGGACTATTTCACAGTAAGACCGAGAAGTAAGGCAATTTATCTGTTGCCAAATGCATTTACTACTGCAGCATTGTTTTTTGGATTTTTTTCTATTGTTCAAGCAATGAATCAAAAATGGGAAATGGCAGCTATTGCCATTTTCTGTTCATTAGTATTAGATGGTATGGATGGTCGTGTTGCTAGAATGACCAACACTCAAAGCGCGTTTGGTGAGCAATATGATTCCTTAGCTGATATGGTTTCATTTGGAGTTGCACCAGCGCTAGTAGCCTATGAATGGGCACTAAAGGGACTTGGCAGATGGGGATGGTTAGCAGCTTTTGTTTATTGTGCCGGGGCGGCATTGCGCTTGGCTCGGTTCAATATTTCTACCAATGTCGTCGATAAGCGTTTTTTCCAAGGGTTACCTAGCCCAGCAGCGGCGTCGATCATTGCCGGATTCGTTTGGTTAGCTGAGGATAATAAATTGCCAGTAAATTCTTATGCGATTCCATGGACTATGTTTTTCCTTACTATTTACGCTGGAACCACGATGGTTTCAAATGTTACTTTCTACAGTGGCAAAGCTTTAGATATTAAATATAAGGTACCCTTTGGTGTTATGTTATTGGTGATTTTGGCTTTTGTGCTTATTTCAAGTGACCCACCACTCATATTGTTTTGTTTATTTGTGATTTATGCATTGTCCGGTTATATAAGGTGGATTTGGTTGTTCTTGAGAAACAATAAAAACAAATCATCAAGCATTACTTAAATTATCACAAATGACATCTCTTTTAATTAGGTGTATGATAAACCCATGAATACGAATATTTTTGCATTATTATTACTAAAGCTTTTAGAACTGGACCACGCATTTGGGGTTCGTGAGAATACGCTTGAGTAACAAATATAAGCAAATAACAATCACAAACCCCAGCTAATAGCTGGGGTTTTTATTTTGTAGTTGAAATTTTGAGGGAAATTTTATGAATCAATCAGCAACTGAAAAATTAATCATATTTGATACTACCTTGCGCGATGGTGAGCAGTCCCCTGGTGCATCGATGACAAAAGAAGAAAAAGTTCGCATTGCTAGGCAGTTAGAACGATTAAAAGTAGATGTGATTGAAGCAGGATTTGCGGCTAGTTCGCCTGGGGACTTTGAGGCAATTAAGGCCGTCTCATTAGCTGTAAAAGATTCGACGATTTGTTCTTTAGCTCGAGCAAACGATAAAGATATTGCTAAAGCAGCGGAAGCGATTGCTGCAGCAAACTCAAAGAGAATTCACGTTTTTTTAGCTACTAGTGAATTACATATGAAGATGAAGTTACGTATGACTAGGGAGCAAGTACTCGAACAAGCGATACAGTCCATTCGCTTTGCTCGTAACTTTACTGATGATATTGAGTTTTCTCCAGAAGACGGTTATCGATCTGACCCAGAGTTTTTGTATCAAGTTCTTGAAGCTGTGATTAAAGAAGGGGCTACTACAATTAATGTGCCTGACACAGTGGGTTATGCAATTCCAGAACTTTATGGTCAATTTATATTGGATTTACGGAATAAAATACCAAATTCTGATAAGGCTATTTGGTCTGTGCATTGCCATAATGACCTTGGCTTGGCTGTAGCTAATTCATTGGCTGGCGTTCACATTGGTGGCGCAAGGCAAATTGAGTGCACCATCAATGGTTTGGGTGAACGCGCCGGCAATACCTCTTTAGAGGAAGTGGTCATGGCGATCAAGACGAGGAAAGATTACTTCAATTTATCGGTTGGTACTGATATTAGTCAAATTGTGGCTTGCTCAAAATTGGTTTCTCAAATTACAGGATTTGTGGTTCAACCTAATAAAGCGGTTGTTGGAGCAAATGCTTTTGCACATGCATCGGGGATTCATCAAGACGGCGTGTTGAAAGCTCGTGACACTTATGAAATTATGCGTGCTGAAGATGTGGGTTGGAGTGCAAATAAGATTGTTTTAGGTAAACTTTCTGGAAGAAATGCCTTCAAGCAGCGTTTGCAAGAGCTTGGCGTCAGTATGGAGTCTGAAGCCGATGTGAACGAAGCATTTGCCAGATTCAAGGTTTTGGCTGATCAAAAAGCTGAAATTTTTGACGAAGATATTATGTCGATTGTTTCATCCGCAGAACAAGATTTAGATGAAGATTTTTATCAATTTATTTCTCTATCTCAAAAATCAGAAACGGGTGAACAGCCTTTTGCAAAAATTATTTTGAAACATGCTGGCCAAGAGCATGTAACTGAAGCACATGGCAATGGTCCAGTAGACGCCACCTTCAATGCGATTGAACTACAAGCAAAAAGTGGTACTGACTTGTTAATTTACTCGGTGAATGCCATTACAACCGGCACTCAGTCACAGGGGGAAGTTACCGTGCGTTTATCTAAAGGGGGTAGGGTAGTGAATGGTGTTGGCACTGATCCAGATATTGTAGCGGCTTCAGCAAAGGCTTATTTAGCAGCATTGAATCGCTTATATGACCCTTCGCAGGAAAAGTTAAATGCCCAAATGGCGCCATAAGGAAGTACTCGAAGAAATTTTACTGAAATAAAGCATTAAAGTTGTTATAATGAGTGGCTAACCTTTGTTAGGTTAGTTTTATTAATCACGACACTTGATGCGGTTCTCTACTTAATCTAGTTGATAAGCTGCAGTGTTCGCAAGTTAGGAGTTACAAATGGCTGTAAATACAGAAGCAAAAGCAGGTATTGTTAAAGAGCACGCACGTGCTGAAAATGACACAGGTAGTCCAGAAGTTCAAGTAGCTTTGTTGACTGCTCGTATCAATGATTTAACTCCTCATTTCAAATCTAATGCAAAAGATCACCACAGCCGTCGTGGCTTGTTGAAGATGGTTTCACGCCGTCGTCGTTTGTTGGACTATTTGAAAGGTAAGGATTTAGATCGTTACCGTACTTTGATTGAAAAATTAGGTTTACGTAAGTAAATCTTCATATGCCCGCAGTTAAAAGCGGGCATTATTGTTTTATTAGTTGTTAAATAGCAGTGATTGAGTAGTCTAAAGTTTGGAAATCATCGGGTATGTGTCATTCCATAGATTGTTTCGATTGAAACAGTCTATGGAATGGCATGCCCTTTTCTAATATTTTTCTAATCGGTAGTTCTGCTCTAGTGATGTCGTGGCACTTTTACTGCGACAGTAGATTGTATGGTGTTCATACATCTATATTTATTGGAGAAAAAAAGATGAGTATGTTTAATAAAGTTACTAAAAGTTTTCAATGGGGTAAGCACACAGTTCGTATGGAAACTGGTGAAATTGCCCGCCAATCTGGTGGTGCAGTATTAGTGGATATGGATGACACGGTAATTTTGGCAACCGTTGTTGGTGCTAAAAATGCAAAACCTGGTCAAGATTTCTTTCCTTTGACAGTCGATTACGTTGAAAAAACTTATGCAGCTGGAAAAATACCTGGTGGTTTTTTCCGTCGTGAAGGTCGTCCTTCTGAAGGCGAAACATTAACTTCACGATTAATTGATCGCCCAATTCGCCCACTCTTCCCAGAAGATTTTTACAATGAAGTTCAGATTGTGATTCACGTCATGTCGATCAACCCTGAAGTTCCTGCCGATATCGTTTCTTTGATTGGTGCCTCAGCTGCTTTAGCAGTCTCTGGTATCCCTTTCAATGGACCTCTTGGCGCGGCTCGCGTTGGCTACAAAGATGGCGAGTATTTACTGAACCCAACGCGTAGTGAACAAGTTGAATCTCAACTCGATTTAATCGTTGCTGGTACACAAACTGCGGTTCTTATGGTGGAATCAGAAGCACACGAACTTTCTGAGGCCATCATGTTAGGTGGTGTTGTATATGGTCATGAACAAGCTCAAATTGCTATCAATGCAATTTTAGAATTAGTTAAAGATGCAGGCAAACCTGAATGGGATTGGAAGCCAGCGGCTAAAAATGAAGAGTTGATTGCTCGTGTAAATACGATTGCTGAGCAACCAATGAGAGATGCTTACCAGATTCGTCAAAAGCAGGCTCGTTCTACTAAATTAAAAGAAGTCACAGCAACTGTAATGACTCAACTTGCACAAGATGGAGAAGTTGATGAAGTAGCAGTTGGCAATATTTTATTTGCTTTAGAGTCAAAAATTGTTCGTAGCCAGGTATTAAGCGGTGAGCCACGGATTGATGGGCGTGATACTAGAACAGTACGTCCGATTGAAATTAGAACAGGTGTTTTACCACGTACGCATGGTTCAGCACTGTTTACTCGTGGCGAAACACAGGCTTTAGTTGTTGCAACTTTAGGGACTGCTAGAGATGAGCAAATCATTGATGCCTTAGATGGTGAGTATCGTGATCGTTTTATGTTCCACTACAACATGCCTCCGTTTGCAACAGGTGAAACTGGCCGTGTGGGAAGTCCAAAGCGCCGTGAAATTGGTCATGGTCGCCTAGCAAAACGGGCTTTAATTCCTGTATTGCCGAAGAGTGATGAATTTGCCTACAGCATTCGTTTAGTCTCTGAAATTACAGAATCCAATGGTTCTTCTTCAATGGCTTCTGTATGCGGTGGATGTTTAGCCCTAATGGATGCTGGCGTCCCTGTTAAGGCGCATGTTGCAGGTGTAGCGATGGGCTTAATTTTAGATGGCAATCGTTTTGCAGTATTGACGGATATCTTAGGAGATGAAGATCACCTAGGTGACATGGACTTTAAAGTAGCAGGAACAGCTAATGGTGTGACGGCTCTTCAGATGGATATCAAAGTTCAAGGTATTACTAAAGAAATTATGCAAGTTGCTCTTGAGCAAGCTAAAGAAGGTAGATTACACATTTTGTCTAAGATGCAGGAATCTATGGCAACTATCAGAACAGAGCTTTCTGAGCATGCTCCACGTATGGTTACAATCAAAATTCATCCAGACAAAATCCGTGAAGTGATTGGTAAAGGTGGTGCAACTATTCAAGGAATTACCAAAGAAACTGGTTGTGGCATCGATATTCAAGATGATGGCACAGTGACAATTTCTTCTACAAGCGCAACCGGTATGGAAGAAGCAAAGCGCATGATTGAAGGCATTACTGCAGAAGCAGAAGTCGGCAAAATCTACGAAGGTCCAGTCGTTAAAATTCTTGAGTTTGGAGCGTTAGTTAATATTCTTCCAGGTAAAGATGGTTTGTTACATATTTCTGAAATCGCTCATGAACGAGTCAAGGAAGTTAAGGATTTCTTGCAGGAAGGACAGATTGTTAAAGTTAAACTACTTGCTGCTGATGAAAGAGGTCGCTTGAAATTGTCAATGAAAGCGTTAACTCCTGAAGAAGGTGGACCAGTACCCCCAGTATCTCAACAAGCATCAAAAGTAGAAGTTGCTCCTGAAGTTGTTCCAACTCAAACAAGTTCGGAACAGTAATCAGGGTAACGCATGCGCAATAGGTTAATTGTTGCCAATTGGAAGTTAAATGGCAATTGGGCATTTAATGAGATGATGATTTCTGAACTCTCCGCTGGTTTAGGTGGAGTTCAGAGCCATGATCATGAAATCATTTTGTGCCCTCCTGCTATTTATTTACAGCAACTCAATGGTTTAATGGGTGACATACCCCTTTTGTTGGGTGGGCAAGACCTATCCGAGCATTTCTTTGGTGCATATACTGGCGAAGTTTCAGGTCAAATGCTTAAAGAGCTCGGCTGTAGATATACACTGGTTGGTCATTCTGAAAGAAGGGCTCGTCATCAAGAGTCGAATGAACTAGTCGCCCTAAAAGCTAAAGCAGCACTAGCTTGCGGTTTAATACCGATTATTTGTGTTGGCGAAACTCTCGAAGAACGAGAGTCTGGCAAAATGAATGCGGTCATTCAAAGACAAATTCAAAGTGTGATGGAGTGTTTAGAGGATGATATTTCTCAGGTAGTAATAGCCTATGAGCCTATTTGGGCGATTGGTACGGGTCTTACTGCAAAGGTTGAGCAAGCACAGGAAGTCCATGAATTTATTCGTGGCGTGTTAAGAGAATATAGCGAATTATCGGCACAAAAAATATCAGTTATTTATGGTGGAAGTGTTAAAGCAGCTAATGCTCCAATTCTCCTCGAGATGCCTGATATTGATGGATTATTAGTAGGAGGAGCATCTTTGTTATCCTCAGAGTTTTTAGCAATTTGTTTATCTAGTTTAAATAGTAAATAGGAAAGTAGGAATATATGGAGTGGATGAAATCGATTCTAATGATTGTGCAAATTATTGCTGCAGTCGGAGTTATAGGGCTGGTATTAATTCAGCAAGGTAAGGGCGCTGATATGGGTGCGGCTTTTGGTTCTGGTGCATCTGGCAGTATTTTCGGCGCAACAGGCTCATCAAATTTTTTGTCTAGAACTACTGGAATTTTAGCGGCTGTATTTTTCATTACCACTTTAATGATTAGTTACATAGGTAATAACAAGCCCCAAGATGCCGGCGTTTTATCGAAGCCTGGAATTGTGGCACCTTCAGACAAAGAGGAAGTGAAGTCTGTTGAGGCACCTAAGGAAGCTGAAAAAAACTCTTCCTCAGTTCCAAAGTAATAAAATTAAATATTATTTTGCTTTGCTGAGAAGAAAAAGCTAAAATAGTGGATTAAATTTGTAACAAAAAAATGCCGTCGTGGTGGAATTGGTAGACACGCTATCTTGAGGGGGTAGTGGCTTACGGCTGTGCGAGTTCGAGTCTCGCCGACGGCACCATCAACATACTAAAGAGTTCTTTCGAACTCTTTTTTTACGCCTATATTTAGTTGATCTGCCGAGAAGAAACAATGGCTTTCATGCGGTCATCATAAGAAACTTTAATGGTGTCGCCAACTTTTAATTGCTTAAAGAAACTAGATCTCGTGATTTGAATTTTCTCGTCTTCATAATTGAGGTTTTTAATCACTACATAACGTTCTTCACGATTTTTTGACAAAATTTGCGATTCAATACTCATTTTTCTAGAAATAACCTTTCCAGGTTTTGCGGTATCAGGGTTAATAGTCTGTGAAGTATCAAGAGTTTTTGATCGTATAGAACTGCTTTTAGGTAATTTTTCTATTGTTACAGAAACTTCGAGTGTTACTTTGACTTCATCTTTTATTTGGATTCGGTCAAAATTTTTCATATCTTGCGGCGCCTTGAAAACAGTTAAGCCATCTATACTTTTAAGAGTTAATTCTCTGGCCTGAGGATTGATTTCAATGACAGAGCCTTCATAGATTGAAAAATTTCCTTGATTTAATAGGATGCCATTTCCAGAGGGCTGTTTTGCATAAGCATTGCTAAGTGGCATTAAAAAAAGCAAAGCAAGTAAAGCGAAAAAAGGTTTAATGATCTGATTTTGCATGGGATTTATTCTTATCTTTAACTGAAATATTAAATCTGATAGTAAAAAAGCAATTATGCTCCGATCAAAAGGGAAGCATCATAAATTAGTCAGCAATGGTGCTATTTTTTGTTCGTTGTAATCAAACTTGTTCTACAATTACATGATTATAAAAATAATCTCGTTGTTATTTATTTACGAGGAATTAAATTGAACACAGCTAGCTACTTACCCGTTCTTTTATTTATTCTAGTAGGCATTGGGGTCGGTGTTGTACCAATGTTTTTAGGAAAAATTTTAGGACCTTCGAACCCTGAGCCAGAAAAGTTATCACCATATGAGTGTGGATTTGATGCTTTTGAAGATGCTCGAATGAAATTTGACGTCCGATATTATTTAGTCGCGATTCTTTTTATCTTATTTGACCTTGAAACCGCATTTTTATTTCCCTGGGGAGTTGCTCTCAAGGAGATTGGCTGGGCTGGATACGCATCAATGATCGTATTCTTATTGGAGTTTATCGTCGGTTTTGTCTATATTTGGAAAAAGGGTGCTCTTGACTGGGAATAGTTCAAGGTACTAAAACTTATGGCACTAGAAGGATTACTTAAAGAAGGATTTGTCACTACTTCAGCTGACAAGTTAATCAACTGGACGCGCACAGGCTCTTTATGGCCAATGACCTTTGGTCTTGCCTGTTGTGCTGTAGAAATGATGCATGCGGGTGCTGCACGATATGATTTAGATCGTTTCGGAGTGGTCTTTAGACCATCCCCACGCCAGTCAGATTTAATGATTGTTGCTGGAACTTTATGTAACAAAATGGCTCCAGCTTTACGCAAGGTCTATGATCAGATGCCTGAACCACGTTGGGTTTTGTCGATGGGTTCTTGTGCCAATGGCGGTGGATATTATCACTACTCTTATTCAGTTGTAAGAGGGTGCGACCGTATTGTGCCCGTAGACATTTACGTTCCAGGTTGCCCGCCAACTGCTGAAGCTTTAATGTATGGAATCATTCAGTTGCAAGCAAAAATTAGACGCACCTCAACCATCGCTAGAAAAGCTTGAGTAACTGTTTATGAATGAAAATTTAAATTTACTAAATCAACTTGTCACTAAGCACCTAGGCACCGAAGTACAGATTGAAATCCGTCTGAATGAATTAACGGTTACTGTACCTGCCGAGCAATATTATTCAAGTGCTCAAAAACTTAAAGAAATTTCAGATCTTGGCTTTGAGCAACTTATTGACCTATGTGGTGTTGATTATCAAGACTATGCAGACGGAACATGGTCAGGGTTAAGATTTGCAGTGGTCTCGCATTTACTGTCGGTTAAAAATAATTGGCGCTTAAGGCTCAGAACCTTTGTTCCTAATGATGACTTCCCAGTGATTGAAAGTATTACCTCTATTTGGAATTCAGCAAATTGGTATGAACGAGAAGCCTTTGATTTTTTCGGAATTATTTTCGAGGGTCACGACGATTTACGGAGAATCTTGACGGACTACGGTTTCATTGGACATCCATTTAGAAAAGATTTTCCTGTGTCTGGTCAAGTTGAAATGCGCTATGATCCTGAGCAAAAGCGAGTTATTTATCAACCGGTCACGATTGAGCCAAGAGAATTAACGCCACGAGTTATTCGTGAAGAAAGTTATGGGGTGAAATAAATGGCTGAAATTAAAAACTACACCCTCAATTTTGGTCCTCAACATCCAGCCGCACATGGTGTTTTACGCTTAGTGCTTGAGTTAGATGGCGAAGTGATTCAAAGAGCTGATCCACACATTGGCTTATTACATCGAGCAACAGAAAAATTAGCTGAATCTAGGACTTGGATTCAAAATTTGCCCTATATGGATCGTTTAGATTACGTTTCCATGATGAGCAATGAACATGCCTATGTCATGGCGATTGAAAAACTCCTCCAAGTAGATGTTCCGATCAGAGCTCAATATATTCGCGTGATGTTTGACGAGATTACTCGTTTGTTAAATCACCTTTTATGGATTGGTTGTCACGGTCTGGATGTTGGTGCAATGGCCGTATTCCTTTATGCTTTTAGAGAGCGCGAAGATTTGTTTGATATGTATGAAGCAGTATCTGGCGCAAGAATGCATGCTGCTTACTACCGTCCTGGTGGGGTTTATAGAGATTTACCGGATGAGATGCCTCAATACACTGCAAATAAAATTCGCGGTGAAAAGGCAATGAAAAAATTAAATGAGAACAGAACCGGTTCTTTGTTGGATTTTATAGAAGATTTTACGAACCGATTCCCTGGTTACGTTGATGAATATGAAACGCTCTTAACCGATAACCGTATTTGGAAACAACGGCTAGTTGGTATTGGTGTTGTTTCTCCTGAGCGCGCACTTCAATTAGGCTTTACAGGGCCGATGTTACGGGGCTCGGGAATTGAGTGGGACTTAAGAAAAAAACAGCCTTATGAAGTTTATGACAAACTGAATTTTGATATTCCAGTCGGTGTAAATGGGGATAGCTATGATCGTTATCTAGTTCGCGTGGAAGAAATGCGTCAGTCAAATAACATCATCAAACAATGTATTTCATGGTTAAGAGCTAATCCAGGCCCGGTGATTTCTGATAATCATAAGGTTGCCCCTCCTAGCAGAGTGGATATGAAATCAAATATGGAAGAATTGATTCATCATTTTAAATTGGCGACTGAAGGTTTGCACGTACCAATGGGACAAGCTTATGCTGCGGTTGAACATCCTAAGGGTGAGTTTGGCATCTATGCAATCTCTGACGGTGCGAATAAACCTTATCGATTAAAGATTCGTGCCCCAGGATTCCCACATCTTGCAGCATTAGATGAAATGGCTAGAGGACATATGATTGCAGATGCGGTGACTATTATTGGCACGCAAGACATCGTATTTGGTGAGATAGATAGGTAAGGAAGCCAATGATAAATTTATCTGAAAAAGCATTGAAAGAAATAGCAAGAAACGTTGCTAAATACCCAGCTGATCAAAAGCAATCAGCTGTGATGGCAGCGCTCGCAGTTGCACAGGATGAGTGTGGTTGGATCTCTCCAGAGGTACTTCAAGAAGTTGCAAAAATTTTAGAAATGCCACCGATTTGGGTGCAAGAAGTTGCAACTTTTTACAACATGTATAACAACAAACCGGTTGGCAAATTTAAGATTACTGTTTGCACTAACTTGCCTTGTGAGTTATCAGGTGGGGTAAGAGCCGCTAAATACATTCAAGAAAAACTTGGTATCTCTTTTAATGAGACAACCCCTTGTGGCACTTTTACCTTAACTGAGGGCGAGTGTATGGGTGCTTGTGCAGATGCTCCAGTTGCTCTTATTAATAATAAAAAAATGTGTAGTTGGATGAGTAATGAAAAGATCGATGCCATGTTGGATGAGTTAAAAGCTAGTGCATCAAGTCAAACATCAGGACAAATTTAATGACCTCATTACATAACTTACATATCAATCCGTTAATTTTGGCGGATTTAAATGGTTCTAATTGGCATTTGGCTGATTACGTATCACGTGGTGGTTACGCCGCACTAAGAAAAATTTTGACCGAAGGAATTCCCCCTGAGCAAGTGATTGCCACCGTAAAAGCATCAGGGTTACGTGGTCGTGGTGGTGCTGGATTCCCAACGGGACTCAAGTGGAGTTTTATGCCTAGGCAATTACCTGGGGATAAATATCTTGTTTGCAACTCAGACGAGGGCGAACCGGGAACCTTTAAGGATCGAGATATCCTTCGCTACAACCCACATGCATTGATTGAAGGCATGACTATTGCTGCATATGCCATGGGTATCCCTGTAGGATATAACTATATTCACGGCGAAATCTGGAATGAATATGAGATTTTTGAGCAAGCCTTAGAGGAAGCTCGTGTTGCGGGTTTCCTTGGTGAGTCAATCATGGGAACTAATTTCTCATTTGAATTATTTGCGCATCATGGTTATGGTGCTTATATCTGTGGTGAAGAAACTGCCTTGTTAGAATCCCTTGAAGGAAAGAAAGGTCAGCCGAGATTTAAACCACCTTTTCCTGCGAGTTTTGGGTTGTATGGTAAACCAACAACGATTAATAACACTGAGACCTTTGCAGCAGTACCTTTTATTTTTAAGGTTGGTCCAGAGGCTTATTTAGGACTGGGCAAACCGAATAATGGTGGAACTAAAATTTTCTCGGTTTCTGGAGATGTAGTAAGACCTGGCAATTATGAAATTCCACTTGGTACACCTTTCTCTAAATTACTTGAGTTGGCTGGTGGCATGCGGGATGGTCGTAAATTAAAAGCTGTTATCCCTGGCGGTTCTTCTGCCCCAGTGATTCCCGGCGACATGATGCTAGCCACGAATATGGACTATGACAGCATTTCTAAGGCTGGATCGATGTTGGGATCTGGTGCGGTGATTGTCATGAATGACACTCGTTGCATGGTGAAGTCATTATTACGCTTATCTTATTTTTACCATGAAGAGTCGTGTGGTCAATGTACGCCTTGCCGTGAAGGTACTGGCTGGTTGTGGCGGATGGTGGATCGGATAGAGCATGGTAAAGGTCGTATGGAAGATTTAGATCAGCTCAATGAGATCGCTGGAAATATTATGGGTAGAACCATTTGCGCACTGGGTGATGCTGCAGCAATGCCTGTTCGGGGTATGTTAAAGCATTACATGGATGAGTTTGTGTTCCACGTCGAAAATAAACGTTGTATCGTGCCCGAATATATTTGAGGCATTTAGAGTATTTAATGATTAAGGTGATTTAGAAATGGTTCAAATCGAAATCGACGGCAAACCGGTTGAAGTCAAAGAAGGTACTACGGTAATTAATGCTGCCCATCAAATTGGGACTTACATACCGCATTTTTGTTATCACAAGAAGTTGTCGATTGCTGCTAACTGCCGTATGTGCTTAGTTGAAATTGAAAAAGCGCCAAAGCCAATGCCTGCTTGTGCAACTCCAGTTAATGCTGGTATGAAGGTTTTTACTAAGTCAACGAAGGCGATTGAGGCTCAAAAGTCGGTGATGGAATTCCTGCTAATTAATCACCCCTTAGATTGTCCAATTTGTGACCAGGGTGGTGAATGCCAACTGCAAGATTTAACTGTTGGTTATGGAAAGTCTAACTCGAGATATCAAGAAGAAAAACGGGTTGTTTTCCATAAAAATGTTGGTCCATTGATTTCAATGGAGGAGATGAGTCGTTGCATCCATTGCACAAGATGTGTTCGTTTTGGTCAAGAGATTGCAGGTGTGATGGAATTAGGAATGTTAAACCGAGGTGAACATTCCGAAATCACAGCTTTTGTTGGGCAGACGGTTGATTCTGAATTATCTGGCAACATGATTGACATTTGTCCAGTTGGAGCATTAACGAGTAAGCCTTTTAGGTATGCGGCTAGAACGTGGGAACTTGGTCGTAAAAAATCAGTAAGCCCACATGATTCTTTGGGAACAAATATTATCGTTCAAACCAAAGCTGATGAAGTTAAAAGGGTAGTGCCACTAGAAAATGAGCAAGTTAACGAGTGCTGGATTTCTGATAAAGATCGTTTTGCTTACGAAGGTTTAAGAAGTGATGATCGAATCACGATGCCAATGGTTAAGCAAAATAATGAATGGATTGAATGTGATTGGCAAGATGCGCTTGAGTATGTTCAGTCAGGTCTTCAAGGAGTGAAGGCTGATCATGGAGCAGATTCAATTGCTACCTTAGCGCATCCCATATCTTCGGTTGAAGAGCTCTATCTGCTTCAAAAGTTAATGAAAGATTTTGGTTCAACCAAGATTGAAACTCGATTGAGACAAGTTGATAACCAAATCGCTCCTGGAACGAATTGGTTGGGTATGCCCGTTGAAAAACTAGAGACTTTAGATCGTTGTTTAGTGATTGGTAGTTTTTTAAGGAAAGATCATCCACTTTTAGCTGCCAGACTTCGAAAAGCAGCAAAATCTCGTCTGCAATTACTCAGAATTGATAGTGGTTCTGATAGTTGGTTAATTGATAAAACACAGGGCATTAAGGCGGCTCCTTCAACTTGGCTCAATGTTCTTATGGAATTGGCTGCTGCTATTGCTCATGAGAAGGGCATTGCATCTCCCTGTGGTCAGATGGAGATTGCAGATACTACCCGTGGCTTTGCTCAAAAATTGATATCTGGTGAGAATAAAGCGGTCCTCATTGGTAATACAGCTTTAGCCCATCCAAACTATTCACAAATTGATGCAATAGCTACTTGGATTGCAAATGCTGTCAATGCAACAATCGGCTTTTTGGGTGATGGTGCGAATTTTGTGGGTGCTCAAGTGGTCGGAGCTGTTAGCCAATTTGGTGTTCAAGAGATATTAAACTCCAATGCAAAAGCTTTTGTGCTTCTTAACATGGAGCCAACGGTAGATTTGCCGGATCCAATCTTAGCCAAATTAGCGCTACAAAATGCGCAAACGGTAATTGCTTTGTCAGCATATGCTTCTGAAGATTTACTTGAACTAGCAGATGTTATTTTGCCAATTACACCATTTGCTGAACAAGCTGGTACTTATATTAATATCGCTGGCGACATTCAAACTAGTCAAGCGAGTGTTCGTCCTCTAGGTCAAGCTAGACCTGCATGGAAGGTTTTAAGGGTTTTGGGTGGACTACTTGATTTACCAAACTTTAACTTTAATACAGTGGATGAAGTTAAAAGTAGTGCAATCGGACATTTGGGTGAAAAAGTAACGATGCCTTTACATGAGTCCATTGCAGTGAATGCACAATTGACGCCAGTTACAGATGCTTATGAGCGTTTAGCTGATGTACCAATTCATTTTACTGATGCAATCGTGCGACGCTCTTCTGCTTTGAAACTTACAGTCGATAGTAAGAAAGCACTCAAAGTGGGCGTTCCCCGCAAACTATTTGAAGAAATGAATTTAAAGGAAGGTGATGCCGTGCGTATTTCCCAGGGGGAGTCACAAGTTGTGATGCCAGTTACTTTAGAGAGTGAATTAGTAGATGGTGTGATTCGACTTTCTGCAGCGACCCCCGCAAGTGCATTGCTAGGATCCATGTTTGGCCAATTAACTTTGGAGCGTGTATGAATATTATTGAAATAATTACCGCTCAAGGTGAACAAGTTTTTGGCCAGTTGTGGCCTGTTGTTTGGGCATTAATTCGTATCGTTATTATCGTTTTACCGATGTTCGCTTGCGTAGCCTATTTAACTCTCTGGGAAAGAAAGTTAATTGGTTGGATGCATGTCCGATTAGGCCCCAATCGTGTTGGTCCTTTAGGGTTGTTGCAGCCTATTGCTGATGCTTTAAAACTGCTTTTAAAAGAAGTTATTCAGCCAACTCGTGCAAATAAAGTTCTGTTCATCATTGGTCCGATTATGGTGATTGCACCAGCCTTCGCCGCCTGGGCAGTGGTGCCATTTCAAGCGGATCTGATTTTGGCGGATGTCAATGCTGGCCTTCTTTATGTCATGGCAATTACATCAGTGGGAGTTTACGGAGTTATTCTTGCTGGTTGGGCTTCAAATTCTAAATATGCTTTTTTAGGAGCAATGCGTGCCTCTGCACAAATGGTCTCTTACGAAATTGCAATGGGTTTTGCTTTGGTTGCGGTTTTGATGGTGTCTGGTACTCTCAACTTAGGGGACATTGTAAAGGCACAATCCCATGGTATTTTTGCGGACATTGGATTGAATTTTCTATCTTGGAATTGGTTGCCGCTTTTGCCAATGTTTGTCATTTATTTTATTTCTGGCGTTGCTGAAACCAATCGTCATCCATTTGACGTGGTCGAGGGTGAGTCAGAGATTGTTGCTGGTCATATGATTGAGTATTCTGGAATGGCCTTTGCCATGTTCTTCCTTGCTGAATACGCCAACATGATTCTGATTACAACGATGTGCGCTACGCTCTTTTTGGGAGGTTGGTTGCCAATTGTTGATTTACCAATCCTAAGAGATATCCCAGGCTTTTTTTGGTTACTTCTAAAAACATTCTTATTGTTATCCGTATTCATTTGGCTAAGAGCATCTTTACCTCGTTATCGATATGACCAAATTATGAGATTGGGTTGGAAGGTTTTTATTCCTTTATCCGTGTTTTGGGTAGTTTTAGTTGGTGCTTGGGTAGTTTCACCCTTAAGCGTATGGAAATAAAGAACTGTAATTTACTGGAAAAATCAGATGTTGAATAATGTTCGCGAGTTTTTAAATAGTTTGCTTTTAAAGGAAGTCTTTAAGGGTATGAGTTTGACGGGGAAATATTTATTTGCCCCTAAAACAACTATTCAATATCCTGAAGAAAAAACACCAATGTCGCCACGTTTTAGAGGCTTGCATGCTCTCAGAAGGTATCCAAATGGTGAGGAACGTTGCATCGCTTGTAAATTATGCGAAGCAGTTTGCCCAGCTTTAGCCATTTCGATTGAATCTGACCAAAGGGAAGATGGCTCTCGAAGAACGACGAGGTATGACATTGATTTAACAAAATGCATATTTTGTGGATTTTGCGAAGAGGCATGTCCCGTTGACGCAATTGTTGAAACACATATCCACGAATACCATGGTGAGAAGCGTGGTGATTTGTACTTCACCAAGGAAATGCTCTTAGCAGTAGGCGATCAATTTGAAAACGAAATTGCGGATAAGAAATCTGCTGATGCTAAATATCGATAAAAGAAATAAGCCATGAAATTTGATTCCCTAACCTTTCTTTTTTATACTTTTGCTTCTGTTCTGGTAATCTCCGGACTCAAAGTAATTAGTACTAAAAACCCTGTTCATGCTGCCTTGTTCTTAGTGCTGGCTTTTTTTAATGCAGCTGGAATTTGGATGTTGCTACAAGCAGAATTTTTATCGATTGCACTGATTCTTGTCTATGTCGGTGCAGTAATGGTTTTATTCTTGTTTGTGGTGATGATGTTGGACTTAGATGTAGCTCATTTGCGTAGTCAATTTAAACAATTTTTACCGTTAGCATCCATCGTGGGCATTGTGATTGTCGTTGAGATGACCGTGGTACTCGTTCGAGGCTTTATTGGTTCAAGAGTTCCCATGCCACTCCAAACTCCGGTCGGAGAGAGCAACACCATGAGTTTAGGTAAGTTGATTTATGGCGACTATGTTTTTGCTTTTGAGATTGCTGGAATCATCTTGCTCGTGGCCATTGTTGCAGCTGTTGCTTTAACTTTACGTCGCCGTAAAGATCATAAATCACAAGATATCTCAGCACAAATTCGGACTAGAAAAGAAGATCGCATCCGAATCATTTCGATGCCCGCAGATGTTCAGAATCGTCAGGACGGAAAGAAATAATTCATATGATTACCCTAGCTCATTACTTAGTTTTAGCGGCCATTCTTTTTGCCACTGGAATTATTGGTATTTTTTTAAATCGAAAAAATATTATCGTTTTATTAATGTCAATTGAATTGATGCTTTTAGCGGTCAATACAAATTTTGTGGCATTTTCCCATTACGGTGGCGATATGCTTGGACAGGTGTTTGTGTTCTTTATTTTGACGGTAGCAGCAGCAGAGGCAGCCATTGGTTTAGCCATTTTAGTGATTTTGTTCAGAACTAGAGATACCGTTAGCTCTGAAGATCTAGGGCAATTGAAGGGTTAACAGGATAAATTAGTAAAAATGACAATGACGCAAACACTTAACCCCATCCTTTTACTTGCTATTCCATTGGCTCCACTCTTTGGAGCCATGATAGCTGGCTTTTTTGGTACAAAATTTTTCGGTAATTTATTAGATAAAACCTCTTGTCACCGCATAACTATTTTAGGGGTGGCTATTGCCTGTGGCCTCTCAATTCATGTATTGTTCGATGTTCTTGATGGCGCTAGATTTAATGGCAATATTTACGAGTGGATGAAATTAGGTAATGAGTTAGTTTTACCTGTTGGATTTTTAATTGATCCTCTATCCGCCATGATGATGGTTGTTGTGACCTTTGTCTCTTTGATGGTACATATTTATACCATTGGGTACATGGCAGAAGATGAGGGCTATAACAGGTTTTTTGCCTACATTTCTTTATTCACCTTTGCGATGTTGATGTTGGTGATGAGCAACAATTTTTTACAATTGTTTTTTGGCTGGGAAGCCGTTGGCCTTGTATCTTATCTTTTAATTGGTTTTTGGTACAAAAAACCTACTGCCATTTTTGCCAATATGAAAGCCTTCTTAGTGAATCGTGTTGGTGACTTCGGCTTTATTCTCGGTATAGGTTTAATCCTTGCATCTACAGGAACCATGGACTATCAGGTTGCTTTTGGTCAAGCGAATAACATTTTTGCCCAAAGTTTACCCGGCACGAATTGGAATTTAATGACGGTGACATGTATTTGTTTGTTTATTGGCGCCATGGGTAAATCAGCTCAGTTTCCATTACATGTATGGTTACCAGATTCGATGGAAGGACCAACACCAATCTCGGCATTGATTCATGCTGCAACCATGGTTACAGCAGGTATCTTCATGGTCAGTAGAATGTCACCATTTTTTGAATTATCTGATGTAGCTCTGTCATTTATTTTAATTATTGGATCTATCACAGCACTTTTCATGGGCTTTTTAGGGATTGTTCAGACTGACATCAAGAAAGTAGTTGCATATTCAACACTTTCACAGCTTGGTTACATGACGGTCGCGTTGGGTGTTTCAGCTTATCCAGTAGCCATTTTTCATTTAATGACCCATGCTTTCTTTAAGGCGCTATTATTCTTGGGGGCCGGCAGTGTCATTATGGGTATGCACCATGATCAAGATATGCGGAATATGGGTGGCTTGCGGAAGTACATGCCGATTACTTGGTTGACTTCATTGATCGGTAGTTTGGCTTTAATTGGAACACCATTTTTCTCGGGTTTTTATTCTAAAGATTCCATTATTGAAGCAGTTTCTGAGAGTCATCTGTATGGCTCCACCTTTGCTTATTATGCTGTGATGATTGGTGTGTTCGTAACAGCTTTTTATTCATTTAGAATGTATTTCTTAGTATTCCACGGTAAAGAACGGTTTGGTCTAACCCATGCTGAGCATAGTCATGATGACCACCATGATGATCACGCACATGATGAGCATCATGGCTTAGCCCCCGGTCAGAAACCCCATGAATCTCCTTGGGTCGTTACTCTCCCTCTGGTGATGCTAGCTATTCCATCTTTACTCATTGGTTTTTTTGCGATTGAGCCAATGTTGTTTGGAGGATTCTTTGAAGGCGCTATTTTTAATGATTTAGAGAAACATCCAGCGATGGAAGAGTTGCAATCCGCATTCCATGGTGCTGTGCCAATGGCGATGCATGCATTTTCTACCCTTGTATTTTGGCTAGCGTTTTCTGGAGTGGCTTGTGCTGCTGTCTTCTATTTGTGGTTGCCGATTATTCCAAGTACTATTGCCCGTATCTTTGCACCGATTAAAAATGTCTTGGATAACAAATACTATTTGGATGACTTTAATCAGTTGGTTTTTGGTCGGGGAGCAAGCTGGATTGGTGAGAGACTTTGGCAAATTGGTGATCAAAAAATGATTGATGGTTTTGTAGTCAATGGTAGTGCCAAATTCGTTGGATGGATTTCTGGTGTATCAAGGCAATTTCAAACGGGTTATTTATACCACTATGCATTTGCAATGATTATTGCAGTCATCGGTTTAGTTACATGGATTCTTTATACCCACTTGGGCTCAATTAAATAAGCGGCAGGTCATGATTTTATCTTTAGCTATTTGGATGCCGATTGTCTTTGGCATCATTATTTTAGGAAGCGGTTCAGATCGCAATCCTGGTTTTGTGCGAGGCTTCGCTCTTTTTGCGTCTATCCTAAGTTTTGTGATAACGCTACCACTGGTGATTGATTTTGATGTTGCCAAAACAACGATGCAGTTTGTTGAAAATGTGGCTTGGGTTTCACGCTACGACATCAATTATCACTTAGGGGTGGATGGGATATCTGTTTGGTTTGTTGTTCTCACTTCATTCATTACCATCATTGTGGTGTTATCTGCTTGGGAAGTGATTCAAGAAAGAGTTGCTCAGTACATGGCCGCATTTTTGATCCTTTCTGGATTAATGATTGGGGTTTTTGCAGCTTTAGATGGTTTGCTGTTCTATGTCTTTTTTGAGGCTACCTTAATTCCGATGTACATCATTATTGGTGTATGGGGTGGAAAAAATAGAATATACGCCGCATTCAAATTCTTCCTCTATACCTTGATGGGTTCTTTATTAACTTTAATTGCAATTTTATATTTATACAATGCAACGGATACCTTTGATATTTTGACTTGGCATACTGCGAAGTTAGATTTCAAAGAACAGCTATTTATCTTTATTGCATTCTTGATGGCCTTTGCTGTAAAGGTACCGATGTGGCCAGTTCATACTTGGTTGCCTGATGCTCACGTTGAAGCCCCGACTGGAGGATCAATTGTCCTAGCAGCTATTATGTTAAAACTAGGTGCTTATGGATTTTTAAGGTTCTCATTACCAATAGCTCCTGATGCAAGCTTATATTTAGCACCGTTTATGATTACACTTTCATTAATTGCGGTCATTTATATTGGGCTTGTCGCATTAGTCCAAAAGGATATGAAAAAGCTAGTAGCCTATTCTTCAATTGCACATATGGGCTTTGTAACGCTAGGCTTTTTTATCTTTAATCCCATGGGGTTTGAGGGTGGCATTGTGCAAATGATTTCACATGGATTTGTTTCTGGGGCAATGTTCTTTTCAATCGGTGTTTTGTACGACCGTATGCATACTCGTCAAATTGCCGATTACGGTGGAGTGGTCAATACGATGCCAAGATTTGCTGTTTTCGGCGTTTTATTTGCTATGGCAAATTGTGGTCTACCAGCTACATCAGGTTTTGTCGGTGAGTTTATGGTGATTTTAGGTGCGGTCGACTATGACTTCCTGATTGGATTATTGGCTGCAACTGCTTTAATTCTTGGCGCTGCTTATTCACTATGGATGACAAAGCGAGTGTTTTTTGGCGAGATTACAAACCATCATGTTGCTGAATTAAAAGATATTAATGGTAGAGAATTTTTTATTCTTGGCCTGCTCGCTATTTTGACAATTGCTATGGGTGTTTATCCAAAACCATTCACGGACATTATTCACCCGTCCACGATTGAGTTATTAAAACATATAGCTGTCAGTAAGATTTAAAATATTGGAACCAACATGCAAGCTTTAGACCTGATTGAAATACTACCTGAATTACTTTTATTGCTAGTTATTTGTTTTATTTTGCTGGTTACTCCCTTCATGAAAGAAGTAGAGTCAAACGATGAGGATGTCTTTTTTACTCCAAAGGCAGCTTCATTTGCATATCAATTAACTTTACTCACTTTAATCGTATTGGCATTTTGGTTTGGTATTCGTTCATCTGACTTACCCCAGATGATTATGAACGACCTTTATAAAGTTGATCCACTATCTAATGTTCTAAAAAGTGTTTCTTGCATTGCAGTACTCGTCACATTTATTTATTCAAAGCAATATTTAATGGATAGAGATCTATTCAGAACGGACTTTATTGCTCTCGCATTACTTGCCCTTTTGGGACAGTTTGTGATGATTTCCGGCTCCAACATGTTAACTCTCTACTTGGGGATTGAGTTATTGGCATTATCAACCTATACATTAACGGCCATGCGCCCCAACTTTCCGAGAGGAATTGAGGCTGGAATGAAGTATTTTATTCTTGGCGCGCTTTCTTCTGGATTTTTACTGTATGGAATGTCGATGATTTATGGAGCCACTGGATCTCTTGGATTAGATGATATTTATCGAGCAACAACTGACGATGGTGTAATGCGTCTTGTGTTGGCTTTTGGCCTGGTTTTTTTACTTGCTGGCCTAGCGTTTAAGTTAGGCGCTGCACCTTTTCATATGTGGGTTCCAGATGTTTATGATGGTGCGCCAACTGCAGTAACATTACTGATTGGTGGAGCTCCAAAAATTGCGGCATTTGCAATAACTTTCAGATTATTAGTTGATGGTTTACAGCCCATTCAATCTGATTGGCAACCCATTTTGATTTTTCTAGCAATTTGTTCTTTAGTGATTGGCAACTTAACCGCGATTGCACAAACAAATATTAAGCGAATGTTAGCTTACTCAACCATTTCACATATGGGTTTCATGCTTTTAGGTTTTATGTCAGTCTTTGATAGTCATGCGTACAGCGCAGCATTTTTATACGCAATCACCTACGTTCTTTCTACGCTCGGTAGTTTTGGACTCTTAATGATCTTGTCTAGAAAAGGTTTTGAGTGCGAAACGATTGAAGATTTAAAAGGTTTAAATAAACGTAGTCCAGTACTTGCTTTCATTATGTTGCTATTAATGTTCTCTTTAGCAGGTATTCCCCCGACAGTCGGTTTCATTGCAAAATTATCCATCCTAGAGGCCTTGGTTGATGCTGGTTACGTGCCACTCGCTCTTTTCGCCGTCTTTGCTTCTTTAATCGGCGCCTTCTATTATTTAAGAGTTGTGAAAACAATGTACTTTGAAGAGCCAGTAGATTTTTCTCCGATTGAGGGTTCTGGTTTTGCACGTGCAGTCCTTACAATCAACGGCTTATTTATTCTTTTTGCCGGTGTTTTCCCTGCAACTTTAACAGCGCTGTGTTTGTCAGCAATGCGCTTAACTATGCAAGGGTAATGTCGGCTCCTCAAAAACCAGTAAAAGTCTTTTCTGAATTACCAGAAAATGATGAACACTTAAAAGAACATACCCTTGATAGCAATTTAGCCTATGAGGGGTTATTTCTTAAACTGTATCGCGATGAAGTCCAATTGCCGAATGGGAAAATTGCGAATCGTGAATATATTAAACACCCAGGTGCAGTCGCGATTGTGCCACTTTTTAATGATCACTCTGTCTTATTAGAGAGACAGTTTCGCTATCCGTTGAATAGGGCAATTTTAGAAATCCCCGCTGGAAAATTGGAGTTTGGTGAAGATCCTTTAGAGTGTGCCAAAAGAGAATTAAAAGAAGAAACAGGATTTGAGGCAAGCGAATGGGTTTTTCTAGGGAAAATTCACCCAGTTATTTCTTATTCGACTGAATTTATTGATATTTATCTAGCGAAAGGTTTAATCCAAGGCTCAGCAAAGTTAGATGAGGAAGAGTTTTTGGACACTTTTAACGCTACTATGGAAGAAATCAGCGAGTGGATTAAGGTTGGCGTCATCACGGATGTAAAGACAATTATTTCGCATTATTGGTTAAAAGATTATTTGTCAAAGTTATCAAGCTAATCCAATGTTCATTATCTGAACAATCTAATTTTTTTAATGAATTGTTAGTCTCCATCATAAATCGGTCATAATCTATTAAACATACTTGAAATTACATTTTTCAGCCCCATATACAAAGAATGAAAGTTTATAACCTAGCTTGCCCATTAAGTCATCATTTCGAAGGTTGGTTTCGATCTGAGGATGATTTTTTTGCGCAACAAGAAAAATCAATCTTATCTTGTCCTGTATGTGAAAGCTCGGACATCACTCGGATGCCATCTGCGCCCTATTTGGGGACCAAGAAATCTAATGCCACAGAGCAGGGCTCAGAAAAAGAGAACCAACCTCCAGCAAAGAGTGGGCTTCCTTCAAAAGACGCAATGCACTTGAGTCCAGAACAGAAGCAAGAGTTTCAAGAAAAAATGCAAGCCACAATGCTTTCTGTTGTTCGGGAAATTATGACCAATACAGAGGATGTTGGGGAGTCATTTGCTGAGGAAGCTCGCAAGATTCATTATCAAGAGAGCCCACAAAGAAGTATTCGTGGCGTAGCTACAATAGATGAAGCAGCTGAATTAGTTGATGAAGGTATTGAAGTGTTTTCATTACCAATCCCACCAGCATTAAAAAGTACTTTGCAGTAAAACTACAGGGCGTAAAAAAACCGTTTAATTTAACATTGCGTTGAATTAAACGGTTTTTAACTTCTACTAAAGCAAATTACTTTGCAGTCGGCATCACAAATTCATTTCCTTTTGAAATGCTTTCTGGCCAACGTTGCATGATACTCTTTTGTTTTGTATAGAATCTAACGCCTTCTCTACCATAAGCATGCATATCGCCAAATAGAGATTTTTTCCAACCACCAAAGCCATGCCAAGCCATTGGTACAGGGATTGGAACGTTGATACCAACCATTCCAACCTGAATCCGACGTGCAAATTCACGGGCGATATTTCCATCACTTGTAAAGCAAGAAACGCCATTACCAAATTCATGCGCATTGATTAAATCAACAGCTTCACTGAAAGTAGCGAGTCTCATACAAGACAACACAGGTCCAAAAATTTCTTCTTTGTAAATTTTCATTTCTGGGGTGACATTATCAAATAAAGTACCACCTAACCAGAAACCATTCTCGAATCCAGGCACATTAAATGAACGACCATCGACTAACAAGTTCGCACCTTCCTCAACACCAGCTTGAATGTAACCCGTAATTCTTTGTCTTGCTACATCAGTGACAATTGGACCCATTTCAGCATCAAGTTCCATGCCGTTTTTGATTTTCAGTTGTTTCGTTCTCTCAATTAAGGCAGGCATCACTTTTTCAGCAGCTGAGCCAACTAAAACAGCCACAGAGATTGCCATACAACGCTCTCCAGCAGAACCATATGCAGCGCCAACTAGCGCATCTACTGACTTTTCAATGTCAGCATCAGGCATGATTACCATGTGATTTTTAGCACCACCTAAAGCTTGAACGCGCTTACCAAAGTGAGCACTACGTTCATAAATGTAGTTAGCGATTGGTGTCGATCCAACGAAGCTTAATGCTTTTACATCAGGGTGTTCGATCAAAGCATCTACAGCAACTTTGTCACCTTGAATGACGTTAAACACACCATCAGGCAAGCCAGCTTGCTTAAATAAATCAGCAATTAACATGGCTGCAGAGGGATCAGTTGGGCTAGGTTTTAAAATAAAGGTATTACCAGCAGCGATTGCCATTGGGAACATCCACATTGGAACCATTACTGGAAAGTTAAATGGAGTAATACCAGCTACCACACCTAAAGGCTGACGCATTGTCCAGTTGTCTATATTCGTTGAAACTTGATCGGTATATTCACCTTTCAGAAGTTCAGGGATGCCAGTTGCATACTCGACTACCTCAATACCTCTAACAACTTCACCTTGAGCATCAGTAAACACCTTGCCATGCTCAGCGGTAATAATTGCCGCTAGTTCATTTTGGTGTTCATTGAGCAACTCCAAAAATTTAAACATAATCCTTGCACGGCGCAGAGGAGGGGTGTCTGCCCACTTTGGAAATGCTTTTTGAGCTGCAGCAACAGCACTAGCGACATCGGACGTTGTTGCTAGTGCAACCCTTCTTGCTTTTTGGCCAGTTGCTGGATTAAAAACATCGCTAAAACGCACAGATTCACCGAGCGTTTTTTGACCATTTACATAATGTAGTACATCTTCAGATGCGCTATAAAAAGGTGCTGACATGAAGTCTCCAAAAAAGGGGTTATTTAAATAAATAGTATTTTACAACTCTAGAGAATTTTCGGTATAAATAGATTTTTTTCCTTCAATTATTTTGAATTCAAGCGATAATTAACACCTAAGATAATTTCTCAAATAATATGACTGACACCTATACAAACCGTGAGACTTGGCTTCAACAAGCCGTTGCCATTTTGGAGCCTGTTTTTTCAGAGGTTGGTTATGGAATTCCTCCTTTAAAGGTGTCCTGTGGGTTTGCTGCTTCAAGTAGCCCACGCACAACCTTAGGTCAATGTTGGCCGAGAGAGCGTTCAGGTGATATGGTAAATGAGATTTTTATCTCCCCAAAAATTGAGGACCCAGTCGATGTTTTAGATACCTTGGTCCATGAAATTTGTCACGCAATTGATGATTGTCAAAGTGGTCATGGTGCTGATTTTCAAGGAATTGCCCATGTTGTTGGCCTAGAGGGGCCTGCTCGAATGGCGCATGCGGGAGAGTCTTTAAAAATTCGATTAATGACTTTGAGTAATAAATTAGGTCCTTATCCACATCGTGCATTAAACTTTCCACCACCAAGACCTAGCAATGCTTCAAGAAGTAAAGCGAAATGTCCCACCTGTGGTTACGAAGTTACTTTATTAAAAAAGTGGGCGGATTATGGTGCACCTATTTGTCCAAAAGACACGATTCGGATGGAGCAGGTTGGAGATAATGTAGTAGTTGTTGGTGAATCTGATGAAGATCAGGAAAATAAACAGAAATTGAAGGAAATACGGAGAGCGGTGAGTTAAAAATGACAAATAAACATGAAATTGCAGTTATTCCAGGTGATGGAATTGGTGTTGAGGTAATGCCAGAGGGCTTGAGAGCACTGGATGCTGCTTGTAGAAAATTTAATATTGATCTAACTCTAAATCATTATGACTTTGCGAGTTGCGATTATTATTTAAAACACGGCCAGATGATGCCTGATAATTGGTTTGATACCCTTGTTAAACAAGATGCTATCTTTTTTGGCGCAGTGGGTATGCCTAAGTTGGTTCCTGACCATATTTCATTATGGGGTAGCTTAATTCAATTCCGTAAGCGCTTTGATCAATACGTTAACTTAAGACCCGTTAAATTGATTCCAGGGGTGCCAAGTCCATTAGCGAACAGAAAACCTGGCGATATTGATTTTTATGTCGTCAGAGAAAATACTGAAGGTGAGTATTCAAATGCCGGTGGCATTATGTTCGAGGGAACTGATAGAGAGTTTGCAATTCAAGAAACGATTATGACTAGGGTTGGCGTCGATCGAATTTTAAAATTTGCTTTTGAGCTTGCTAACAAAAGACCTAAAAAACATTTAACGTCTGCTACAAAATCGAATGGTATTTCTATTACCATGCCTTATTGGGATAAGCGTGTAGAAAATATGTCGAAGGATTATCCTGAAATTCTCGTAGATAAATTCCATATCGACATTTTGACGGCTTTCTTTGTGCTCCGTCCCCATCATTTTGATGTGGTGGTGGGTAGTAATTTGTTCGGTGATATTTTGTCCGATTTAGGTCCTGCTTGTACTGGCACGATTGGTATCGCTCCTTCAGGAAATATTAATCCTGAGGGAATATATCCTTCTTTGTTTGAACCAGTTCATGGTTCAGCACCCGATATCGCTGGCAAAGGAATTGCCAATCCAATTGGTCAAATTTGGAGTGCCGCGATGATGCTAGAGCATTTAGGTCACGTGGAAGCTTCCACCGCGATTGTGAATGCATTTGAGAAGGTTTTAGCTGCCGGTCCAGATCACGCGCCTTTGACACCAGATATGGGTGGTAAGGGAACGACTACTGATTTTGGTAAGGTCATTGCCGAAGCCATCTAATTCAAACTGAGATGTTAAAGCACCTTTCCGTTCTCGAACAATCTGCCGCTGTCATGGGGCAGAGTGCTCAACAAACCATCTCTCAAGCTACGCAGCTTGCTATTCACTGTGAGGCTTTAGGATACGAGCGGTTTTGGGTGTCTGAACATCATAGTCACCCCAGCATTGTTGGCACTGCACCAGAAGTGCTGATGGCCCACATCGCTGCCAAGACCCAACGCATTCGTCTTGGTAGTGCTGGTGTGATGTTGCCTCACTATAGTTCTTTAAAAGTCGCAGAGCAGTTTCGAGTCCTAGATGCATTAGCACCTGGTCGGATTGATTTGGGCGTTGGCAGAGCCCCTGGCAGTGATTCTAGGACCGCAATGTTACTGAATCCAGATCCACAATCAGCGGCTCGTTTCCCGACACAAGTTCAAGAATTACAACTTTGGTTAAATGATGAAGACTTTCCGGTAGGTCATCCAGCGCGTGGTGTTCATGCTTATCCAACGGGTACTACTACCCCAGAAGTTTGGATTCTAGGTAGTTCTGATTACGGGGCACAAGTTGCCGCACACTTCGGCTTACCTTATGTATTTGCCCACTTTATTACTGACGGAGTTGGTGCTAAAGAGGCCTTAGATTTATATTTTGAAAATTTCAAACCATCTAAATATCTAGCCGAGCCCAAAGCAATTATTTGCGCATGGTCGCTAACTGCTGATACAGAAGAAAATGCAATCTATGCCTTTAGAAGTAGGGCAAGAAACAAGATTGACCGGAATAAAGGCTTGCTGAAACCAATGCAAGATCCTCAGTATGCATTGGAAGGCCTGAATGACCAAGAGCTCAAAACCTTTGATCGGATGTGTGAAAAAGCCTTAATCGGCAATCCAGAGCAAGTATTAGGTAAGTTGAATAACTTATGCGCAGACCTTAATGTACAAGAAGTGGCAATTATTACCTGGGCTTATGACTTTCAAGTTCGCCTTGATTCCTACCAACATATCGCAAAGATTCATCAGGCAGTCAATCAAGCTACGGCCTAACTGAAGGCTAAAGAATTAGTTCTAAGTTGGATTCTCTGCGCAAGCACCCAATGCTTGAACCCGACTCAGTTATCTCCAACCACGATAATCACGATTTTCTCTATACTCACGATAGTTTTCTGACGAGTGACGATGACCATAGAATCGCCTCTGTTCGTCTCCTCTGTAGCCGTAATTGGGAGCGCGAAACACTGGTGCCGGTTGGTAATAGACCGGTGGAGCATAAGGTTGAGCATAGTAAATGTTGGGCCTTTGTGGTTCGTAATACAAGGGCGGGGCATTGTAAACTTGAGGCGCATAGTGGGCCGTTTGGTAGGTCGGTATCATCTGAGTATTTTGATACTGAGAAGTGGCTAAATTACCAGCAACCGCGCCAATGACCGTCATGGCAATCTTGCCATTACCCTCACCAAATTGTGATCCTACAAGGCCGCCAAGAATTGCACCAATTGGATCTGCATGCACTTGGTGAGTAACACCGATGAAACAAAATGCACTGATAGAAACGACTGTTTTAAAAGCTCGGTTGAATTTCATTTGAAACCCTTTCGCAATGAATGGAAGATTACATACTCATAACGAAAATTGAACCAGTTGAGTTGACGTTCAAGAAAATTAATTAAATCGGGTTACCAGTTCATGCAGTTGAAGCTTATTTAATAGGGTATTCAAATCTTCACGTGCTTTATTCTGCTGTTTTGAATTCAAACCTTTGCTGGCAATGATCAATTCATTTTTCATGGAGTGTTCCCAACCTACTAATTCAGTGACGGTTACTTGATAACCATGCGATTCAAGCTGCAAAGTTCTTAATACATTGGTAATATGACTACCAAACTCTCTACTGTGGATCGGATGACGCCAAATTTGCGCAAGGTAACTATCTTCGCCTTCAATCGATTTCTTTTTTCTTAAAAAGGATGCGACCTCAGCTTGACAGCAGGGAACTAATACCAGATGTTCAACATGTTTTGCTAATGCGAATCGTATTGCATCATCGGTCGCCGTATTACAAGCATGCAATGCAGTGACTATGTCAACTGTCGGTGGAAGATCAGTACTTTGAATTGCCTCATCGGTTGATAAGAGATGAAAGGCCATATTATTAAATTGAAGTTTAAGGGCTAAAGTCTGACAGTAATCGACTAAATCTTTTCGTAGTTCAATCCCAATAATTTCTAGCGGTTTACTTTGCAATTTGCCAATTAAGTCGTAAAGAATAAAACCAAGATAAGATTTGCCAGAACCAAAGTCGATTAACTGAACTGATTCTTTTGTTGCAAAAAGTTCGGTAATGATAGGCTCTATAAACTGCACTAAATGGTAAACCTGTTTTAATTTTCGACGACTATCCTGATTCATTTTTCCATCACGCGTCAAAATATGCAGCTCTTTTAGCAGATCAATGGATTGATGCTCTTTGATTTCGTACTTATCTTGGGTTGATTTGTTTGTAGGTTTCATGTGTTGCACCACTAAGGAGTAAATAAGGATGTTGTTAGTTATTTTGAAGAAAATCCAGCCCGCGATTTACTGAAAGGACATGAAAGTTCTGTTACGATTTAGGGCTGTATGTTCCTTGCGTTTTCCATAAAATAGTAGATTGTTAATGAATCCAAAAAAGTCTCTTTATTATCTCTTAATGATCTTGCTCACACTGAATTTATCAGCTTGTACTGGTTTAATCAGTAAAGAGTCAACTTCGAATATACCTGATCTTGCGACGATCGAATCAAAGTTAGAAATCAGCTCCCAACAGTTAGATGCGAAATGGTGGCAGGCTTTTGGGGATCCGCAATTAAATCGCTTAGTCGAGATGGGCGTAACTAACTCACCAACCTTAAAGGTGGCAAGCGAACGAGTAGCGACAGCTCAGGCCCTGTTAAATTCTAGTCGGTCGGTATTACTCCCACAGATTGGCTTAACAGCTCAGGCAAATCGTCAACAGTTGTCACAAAACTATATTTTTATTCCGGGTGTAATGGATCGGATCGCAAACTATGGATTTGTGGCCGGAACTTTTTCATGGTCTCTTGATATTTGGGGGAAAAATGAAAAACTATTTGAGGCATCAAAATATCGTTTAAAAGGGGCACTTCTAGAGGGTGAGTTAACTCGTTTAAATTTACAAATTGCAATCGTAGCCGCCTATGCTGAGTACGATATCGCTCTCAAAAGTCGAAATTTGATGCAACGAGCGAGTGAGATTCAAAAAGAGTTATTAGCTATTAATATTGAGCGTCAACAAAAGGGTGTGATTGATTCTCTGGTCGTAAATCAAGAGTCCATTGAGTTAGATCGGGCATTTTCACAACTTGCGATAGCCCAATCGATTGTGGATATGTATGCTACCCAACTCGCTATATTGACTGGGAACTCGCCAAGTTGGGTTAGTAATCTAGTGATTCCAAACATTAAATTTCCGAGTAATTCTTTGGTACCTAACCAACAAATTCCCTCGGACCTCATTGCGAGAAGACCAGATTTACAAGCACTACTGAGTCAAGTAATGGCGAGTGGAATAGAGTACTCTGCAGCTCAATTGGATTACTTGCCAAGCTTTGATTTACAAGCGAATTTGGGTTATCAATCTTTTGGGCTAGATCGTTTACTGAGTAGCTCGAGTCAACTTTTTTCGATTGGGCCAGTGATTAATTTGCCAATCTTCAATGGAGGCAGAATCGAGGCAAATATTGCCGCGAAAAAGGCGACGAACAACGAAGCCACTGCCAGATACCATGAAGCTTTATTACAAGCGTTGAAACAATCTGCCGATGGGATTACCAAAGTGAAGTTCGCTACCCAACAAGTGCAATTCCAAAACAAAGCAACAGAAAAGTCACAGCATATTTTTAATCAGCTAGAGTCAAGAAAAAAAGTGGGTTTAATTTCAAACGAGCAACTCTTAAAAAATGAGTTAATGTTGATTGCTCAAAAACAACTTTTAGAGCAAACCAACCTCAATGCCGAAAGTTCCTACCTTTATCTAATTCAAGCTTTGGGTGGAGGATTTAATTCTTCATCAATAAATTACACGACTAAATAAACTTAACTTAAAGAGCCTTATGAATGAAACCAAAGCAGCAATGAATCGAAAAAAATCATTTCAGATTTTCTTTATTCTGTTAACCCTGATTTCTTTGATTTATCTTGCGTATCAATTTTCAATTGGCATGCATTATGAAACAACAGACAATGCCTATGTCAGTGCACCTCAGTTACAGATTAGTTCACAGGTTGAAGGTACTATTTCAGCAGTTTTAGTGGCTGAAACACAAAGTGTCAAGTTGGGTGATACGCTTTATAGAATTGATATGACAGAATCAAAAATTGCCTCTGAAATGGCTGATGCGGACTTAATTAAAGCGGTGAAGAATGTTCGCGCCACCGTTCTAATCGCTGAGCAGCGCAAATTTGATTTTGATCGTGCAAATCAAGACTATCAACGAAGAGTTTCGTTAAAGGGCGCTGCCGCTTATTCTACCGAAGAAATTGAGCATCTCAAGACTCAACTTGAAATCAGCAAAAATCTCTACAATCAAGCATTAGAAAACGCATACGGCATTACTAAATTTGAAAAAATATCTAGTCATCCTGATGTTATCAAAGCCTTGGGTCAGGTAAAAAAGAATTACGTGACTTTATTAAGATCAGAAGTAAAGGCACCGATTGATGCAATTGTTGCCAAAAGAAATGCTCAAGTTGGACAGCGTGTAATGCCAGGAACGGTACTAGCAGGACTGATCCTCAATGACTCAATGTGGGTTGATGCCAATTTTAAAGAAAACCAATTAGCAAATATTCGAATTGGACAACCTGTGGAATTGGAGTCAGATATCTATGGTTCAAAAGTGATCTTTCCAGGTAAGGTCATTGGTTTTTCTCCTGGAACAGGCGCATCCTTAGCGCTGTTACCTGCTCAAAACGCAACAGGTAATTGGGTGAAGGTTGTACAGCGACTTCCAGTTCGCATTCAAATTGATGCTGATACCTTGAAAAAATATCCACTGAAAGTTGGACTTTCGATGGTAGCAAAAGTTGATATTGCTAATCGTGATGGAGTTCCTTTGGCTGCAATGCAACAGAGTGAACTGCTAGCAACCAAAATATTTGAACAGCAATCACTTGATGCTGAGAAACATGCATTAAGCCTTTTTAACAAAGCGAATCAGTAAAGATGACGGAAATGAATCCTTCAATGCCGAAAGGTCATTTGACGGAACCCGAACCGTTGCATGGCATTAAACTCATTCTAGCAACGATTGCTTTAGGTCTAGGCTCATTCATGAATGTGCTAGATATTTCGATTGCGAATGTGGCTTTACCGACCATTGCTGGAGACTTTGCTGTCAGTCCTGCTCAAGGTACTTGGGTCATCACTTCTTATGCTGTTAGTGAAGCTATTATGCTGCCGTTGACAGGGTGGCTATCTAGTCGTTTTGGTGAGATTAAACAATTCATCATAGCGACCTTGTTGTTTACTTTGTTTTCTGTGTTGTGTGGACTGGCATGGTCTTTCCCTGTTCTTTTAATCGGTAGAATATTCCAAGGAATCGTTGGTGCTTCGATGATTCCCCTTTCTCAAGCTTTAATTGTTAAAAGTTTTCCTGTTGAAAAAAGGGGGATGGCACTTGGTATTTGGGCTCTGACAACGATTATTGCTCCGGTTTCAGGTCCCTTAATCGGTGGTTGGTTAACTGACCATTACTCTTGGCGCTGGGTCTTTTATATTAATATTCCGTTTGGCCTCTTATGTACTGGTTTGATCTACTGGTTGATGAAGGGGCGGGACAATGTACCGGTTAAAAAGCCAATTGATGCGATGGGTTTATTACTACTTGCGATTGGCATTGGGTGTTTACAAATCATGCTGGATAAAGGGAATGAATTAGACTGGTTTTCATCCAACTTTATTGTCATTGTTGCCGTCGTCTCTGTGATTAGTTTAATTAGTTTTATTATCTGGGAGTTAGGTGAGGAACATCCGGTAGTTGATTTACGACTATTTAAGATACCCAACTTCTTGATATCTTGCCTTTGTTTATTTATTGGGTCATTTGCTTTTTACATCTTCGTTGTCATTGGACCATTGTGGATGCAAACACAGCTGGGATATACCCCTGTAATTGCTGGTATGGTGATGGCTAGTACGGGTCTGCTCGCAATCTTTGCTGGTCCCTTATTCGGCTCTCAATTACCAAAACTTGGTGCCCGGCGAGTTGCGACCTTTGGCTACATTTGCTTTGCAATCTCGGCAATTTGGAGTGGTTCAATGACGACTGATGTTGACTTTCATTACCTTCAAGCTTCGCGTTGGATTATGGGGTTTGGTATCGCAGGATTTTTTGTGCCTCTTACCGCTATTTCTTTGTCACGGCTTAAAGGCCCACAAATTGCAGCAGGAGCTGGTTTGACCAATTTTTTACGAAATCTTGGCGGTAGTATCGGTACTGCCCTTGGGGTCACGATTTGGCAAAATGATGCAATTCGTAATCACGCAGTACTCAGTGAATCGATCAACCCTACGAATTTACAATTCATGGAGCTGAGTAACTACCTAACTGGCATGGGTCTAGATGAGCCGGCACAGTTACAGTTAGTTGATTTACTCGTGAGCTCTCAAGCTTATATTTTATCGACTAATCATCTTCTAACCCTGTCTGGTTTGATTATGCTGAGTCTCATACCGATTATTTGGTTTGCAAAGCCACCTTTTGCTGCCGGCGGTGGTGGCCACTAAAACTGCTTGTTTGCTACGAGCTTTTGATTCAAACACCCCAAACGGCTGGTTTTTTGTTTTTCTTTTCAATCTCTGCAAGAACTTGTAAATGATCTGCGAGTTCGCTGGCATCAGCCTTAATGATTTTTAAATTTTTTGGTAGTTCAGTTAAAAATTGCATTTGAGCATTACTATCCATGGAATCATCCGATGCTTCCATCCCTAAATCATTTTGGCCACGGGTCATACAAAGATAGACTTCGGCTAGGAGCTCAGCATCCAATAGGGCACCGTGAAAAGTGCGATGATCATTTTTAACTTCAAATCGTTGACACAATGCATCCAGGTTATTTCTCTTGCCAGGAAACATTTGTTGTGCATCTTTTAAAGTATCAATTACGCCAGAAACGATGGAGCTAAAAACAGGGTATCCAGCTTTACGAAATTCCATATCCAAGAAGCCCATATCAAAGGCGGCATTATGAATAATCACTTCAGCATCTTTAGTAAAGGCGATGATATCTTCCGCTAAATCTTTAAAGACAGGCTTATCCGCCAAAAATTCAGCTCTTAGACCGTGAATTCTGGCCGCTTCTTCTGGCATATCACGTTCGGGATTCACATAAAAGTGTAAAGTGTTCCCAGTAAGTCTTCGATTTAGGAGTTCAATACATCCAATTTCGACGAGTCGGTCGCCATTTTTGGGGTTTAAACCAGTAGTTTCGGTGTCAAGGATAATTTGTCGCATCAGTTGATTTTAGCAAACTCTTATTGAAAAAAACAAAGGCCCTAAAGGGCCTTGGTTCATGGGAAGTAAGATCCTGAACTTAATCTGGCATCATTTCCGGCGGTACATTTAAAGGTCCATCACCTGCAAACTTATCTAAATAAATATAAATTACAGGTGTAATGTAGAGGGTGATCACTTGTGAGAAGAGTAATCCACCAACTACAGCGATACCTAATGGTTGTCTGAGTTCAGCGCCAGCACCAAGACCTAATGCAATTGGTAAAGCACCCATCATCGCTGCTAGGGTAGTCATCAGAATCGGTCTAAATCTCACTAAGCAGGCTAATTTGATTGCCTCAGCTGCCGGAAGATTTTGTGTGCGCTTAGCATCTAAGGCGAAGTCAATCATCAAAATCGCGTTTTTCTTGACGATACCAATCAACAGAAGAATACCAATCGTAGCAATAATGGTAAGTTCCATACCAAACAGTTGTAAAAATAGTAAGGCACCAATTGCTGCAGAAGGCAATCCGGCCAAAATGGTTAATGGGTGAATATAACTTTCATATAAAACACCTAACAATAGATAAATTACTAAAACAGCAGCAATTAACAGTATCGCTTGGCCTGCTTGACCATCCTTAAATACCGCGGCATCTCCACCGTAACTCGTAATGATGGAAACTGGTAATTTAATTTCCTTGGTGAAGTTTTCAAGTTTTGTTGTGGCATTACCTAAAGGTACGTCTGGTGCCAAATTAAAGGAAATGGTTACTGCAGGAATTTGACCTTGGTGGTTCACTGCTGTAGGCCCAATAAATCTTTCAAAGGAGGCGATGCCACTGAGAGGTACTAATTTATCGGTAGCTCGGCCTCTTAAATAGATGAAATTTAAATCAGATTCAAATTGCTTATCAGCTGCAGTTACTTCCAAGATCACCTGATACGTATTGACCGGAGTATAAATGGTGGACACTTGTTTTTCACCATAAGCAGAGTAGAGGGCAGTACGAATGTCTTGCATGGTTACACCCGCACTAGCTGCTTTTTCACGGTCGATGTTTACTCGGACATTTAAACCTTTTAACTGCGAGTCACTTGTTACATCTCTAAAGTCTGGGTCTGCTTTCATTTTTGCTTGGACTTTTTCAGACCACTCATTGACCCCTTCGATTCCTACACTTTGAAGAATAAATTGGTAACGGCTTTTACTTTGTTTGCCGCCAAGTTGAAGATTTTGCACTGGACGCATGTAAACGAGTAACCCAGGGATTTTCCTGAAATTTTTCCTCAAGTTTTCGAGCACCAAACTCATTTTCGGACGATCACCTTTAGGTTTCAAGTTGATAAATAATCGTCCAATATTGGTACCTGTACTAGCTCCACCTCCCAATACGGATACGAAAGTATCCACATTCGGGTCTTTCATTACTGAATTTGCTGCTTGGTCTTGAAGAGCTAACATGGCTTCAAATGAAATATCTTCAGAAGCTTCAGTTGTAACAATGATTTGGCCAATATCTTCCTCTGGGAAAAATCCTTTTGGAATGGTCATAAATAATGCAGCAGTCAGGGCAAAAGTACCAAAAGCGGTAAGGAGTACGTAAAAACGATATTTCAGTGCGACATCTAAGGTGCGCGAATACGCATTAAAGATGGCATTAAAAAGGATTTCAAACTTTCTAACAATCCAAACATCCTTTGTTTGATGGTCATGCGATATCTTGGGTAAAAACTTACTACATAACATTGGTACCAAGGTCAAAGAGACAATTGCGGAAACCAAAATCGACAAACTAACTACCACCGCAAATTCCCTAAACAACAAGCCGACTGGCCCTGGCATGAAGAAAATTGGGATGAAAACCGCAACGAGTGAAATGGAGATGGAAATAATCGTAAAACCAACTTCTTTACTACCCGTTAAAGCGGCTTTTAAAGGATGCATTCCTTCTTCGATATGACGAATAATATTTTCAAGTACTACGATAGAGTCATCAACGACCAGTCCCACCGCTAAGGTAATACCTAGTAAGGAAACATTGTCTAGGCTATAACCCATAAAGTACATTAAGAAAAAAGCGCCAATTAATGATACTGGAAGGCTCATTGCAGGAATGAGGGTTGCAGCGGCTTGTTTTAAGAACAAGAAAATCACCAGTACCACTAGCAGGATGGTTAAAGCTAAAGTGAGGTTAACATCATGCAGAGATTCTTTGATTGATCTTGAACGGTCATTTAAAAGGTTGACCTTCAAAGATGCTGGTAATTGTTTTTCAAATTGAGGAATCATGCCTTTAATCGCATCTACAACTTTTACCGTGTTTGCACTCGGTTGTCTCAAAATGGCAATAACAATACTACGCTCATCTTTAAATCTACCTAAACTTCTGACACTCTCGAAAGACTCTGAAACTTCCGCAACATCCTTTAAGCGAATGGGGTTACCACTGCGCTGAGCGATAATTAAATTAGCATAATCACTTGCTTTAACCATCTGCGCATTGGCATAAATGGTCAAAGATTGCCTAGGGCCGTCTAAAACACCGACGGGTGAATTAGAGTTTGCTCTGTTAATCGCAACGTTTAAATCATCCATCGTGAGATTGTTGAGCGCAAGTTTGGCTGGGATCGCTCTTACCCGAACTGCATATCTCTTCGATCCATACACCAACACCTGAGCAACGCCATCAATCGTAGAAAGATTCGGTGAAAGTAGATTCTCAGCATAGTCTGTGATTTGCGCCAAATTCATCGAAGGTGATGTTAATGCTAATAACAACACAGGAGCATCCGCAGGATTTACTTTTCGGTAAGAGGGCGGAATGAGCATTTCGATTGGGAGCCTTTTTTGGGCTCTTAACATCGCTGCTTGCACATCAACCGCTGCTTTATCAATATCACGATTATTATTGAACTCGAGGGTAATACTTGTGTTTGCTAAATAGTTGGTTGAACTAATGACATTAATACCGTCAATGGTTGAGAACTCTTTTTCAAGCGGCAAGGCCACACTAGAAGCCATATTTTCAGGACTGGCACCCGGCAGTGTGGCTGAAACTTGAATCACTGGTGAGTTAAAGCTTGGCAGGGCAGCTACAGGTATTTTCGTATAAGCAATCGCTCCAGCAACTACAGTAGCCAAAGACAGTAGAATTGTCATTACTGGACGTCTAATACATAGTTCAGATATTGTCATTTTAGTATTTCACTTTACACAATTTCATACCGTAGAATCCAGCAAGAGATTTCTACTTGGGTTGTTAAATTTGAAGGTTTAGAGAGTTTAAAGAACTAGTGCGTTGCGGCAGGACCTTCTTTAGATTCTTTTGGCTTATCGTCAGTTTTTCCAGCAGTTGATTCGGTAACTTTTGCACCAGGCCGTAAATTTTGTTTACCTTCGACCACAATTCTTGCGCCCTCGTCGATACCACTAATTGCTGCATAGCCATTTGTTTGCACCAGAATTTTAATTTTCTTCAATGAAACTTTATTCTCATCATCTACCAGATAGACTTGATCACCGCTGGTATTGGAGATGATAGATTGACTTGGAACAACAATAGAGTCTTTGAGTAATTGTGTTTGTAAAGTGACGTTAACAAAGCGTCCAGGAGCAAGCGTGTTGTCAGCATTATCTAAGGTCGCCTTGACTTTGACCGAGCCAATTGAAGTGTCAACTTGGTTATCAACCACAAATACTTTACCTTCTTTTGTTTTGCCATTACCAATGTCAACCTTTACACCCAATCCTGAACTGGCTTTTTGTAATTGAATCAAGCCTGCCATGTAGGATTCAGGAACCATAAATTGCACGTAAATTGGATTTAATTGAGTAACTGTAACCATCGCACCTAAAGTGGTCGTACTGGCTGAGGTTGTCGTTGTTGAGACGACGTTACCTGGTTGAACAAGTTGCCCAACAAAAACGTTAATAACACCAGTTTTTCCAGTAATAGGAGATCTAATGGTGTCGTAACTGAGCACGACTGCCGCAGCATTTGCGGTTGCTTGTGCTGAATTAGCATTGGCTAAGGCTGTATCGACAGTAGCTTGAGAGATGAAATTTTGTTTGAGTAATTCAACCGATCTTTGGTATTGACGCTGCGCATCTTCTGCTAAAGCTTTTGCCTTTTCATAATTTGCTTTATCTGCACGATCATCTAAAGTAAACAAGATATCACCAGCTTTGACATCTTGCCCATCTTTAAAGTGAATCTTTGAAATGATATTGGTGACTTGAGGACGAATATCCACAATATTAGCCGAGACAATATTTCCTGACGTTTCAATAATCACAGGAAAGTCTTTTTTGACTGCTTTCACAGAAACAACTGTTTGGGCACCTTGATTTGATTTTTTTTCTTCTTTAGGAGAGGATAAAAAGAAGGTATAGGTCGCATATCCAATTCCTGCTAGGATAAGCACAGAAAGTCCAATTTTTTTGATATTAAATTTTGATTTAATTGAGTTATTCATGAATTTTTGGTTTCTTACAAATAAATAGGGATAAAAAAACGAAATTAATCAATCATCTAAAAAAATTGAATAGTTGTTTAACTAATTGTCTCGATTTTCTCATAAAGTTTTAGTACTTTAATTAATTTTTGGTTTAACCTTACTCATATCTTGAGGATTACACAACTGAGCTAGCACCTTCATTGGCTAATCGGTCGGCAATTTCATTCCCAATATCTCCAGAATGACCTTTTACCCAATGCCACTGAATCGTATGTTGCTGAATTTCTTTGTCGAGAGCCTGCCAGAGATCTACATTGAGCAAGGGACTTTTATCAGCCTTACGCCAACCATTCTTTTTCCAGCCTACTAGCCACTCTGATACGCCTTTTTGCACATATTTTGAATCCGTATAGAGATTGATAGTACAAGCAAATTTGAGTGCTTTTAAAGCTTCAATCACTGCATTAAGCTCCATGCGGTTATTGGTCGTAAATTTTTCGCCACCTTTAAGAAATTTTTCGTGCTCACCATATTTTAAATAAGCTCCCCATCCGCCCAGTCCAGGGTTGCCTTTACAGGCCCCATCGGTATAAACAGTTACTGGGGCATTATTTGATGGAGTGGTTTTTGAGTTCATTCGAAGGTAAGTTATTGGTTTGTTGAACTGTCGCTAGTTGAGGCTTTAATAGCGGGCGTTGCGATTTAATTTTGCCAACCAATCTTACAGCAGGATTCCGTTTGATCGCAGACATCATAAATACAGATCCAAAAAACGGCCACCATCGATCTCCTGCTTTATCAAGAAAGGTAAACTCTTGTAATGGTTGATTTTTTTTGGATGGGAAGGCGTAACAACCGAATTTACCTCGGTCAATTGAGTAATTTAATAAATTTAACCAGTCCTTGATTCTCAAATGGCTAATAAAACGGCCGGATTCTGGCAAAAAGGGTTGGTGAAACATGCGTCCAGTGTATTGACGAATTCCCCACAGACTCATCGGGTTAAATCCCGAAATAACAATTCTTCCCTCTGGTCGTAAAATTCGATGAACCTCTCTGAGCGCTTCATGAGGGTTTTCACTAAACTCTAAAACATGAGGTAGTGCAATTAAGTCAATACTTTCATTGGCGAACGGTAGATCATAAATTGATGCCTGGCATATCGTTGAGACTGGCTTCTTATCGGCGGTTAGTTTGTTGGGTTGTGAATCTAGCAGCATTAACCAACGATTCGGTATACGATTATCAGCAAGACAATTGAGACTTGGCATACCAATTTGTAGGGCATCGAATCCAAAGGTATCATCTACAACCTTATTAAATTGTTTTTGCTCCCAATTTAGTGCATATTGACCGGTTGCCGTCGCCAACCATTCGTTCCACTCCTCTAAAGAGTAATTGGCATTTTCTGGTTCACTTGATATCATGCATATGTTCTAACTTGAAGTATTTCTTAGTGTAATTCAAGATTGCTTTGAGTTCCAAATTTCATTTCAATCACACATGATAGCCCAAGGATCCAAATTTGCAATTCATACAACTTCCAGCGTTTAACGATAATTACATTTGGCTTTTAGAAGAATCAGGGCGAGTTTGGGTGGTTGACCCAGGTGATGCAAATGTAGTGCAAGATTACTTGGAAAAAAATGCCTTGAGTCTTGAAGGTATTTTAATTACCCATCACCATCGTGACCATATCGGTGGGGTTAGTCAACTAAGAGATTGGGCGCAGCAAAAATATGGCCAATCAATTTTTGTTTACGGACCAAGCTCTGAGGAAATACCTTTTAAAACGAATGCGTTTGCTGGTGGAGAAGAGTTTAGCTTGCTAGGTGGTGCAGTTTTTCGGGTGATTGATGTGGGCGGTCATACCAAGGGACACATTGCTTACTATTTAGAGAATGCGACCCCCCCGAGACTGTTTTGTGGCGATACTCTTTTTGCCTCTGGTTGCGGCAGAATTTTTGAGGGAACCGCTCAGCAATTATTTGACTCCTTACAACGATTAGTCGGATTGCCTAAGGAAACTCTAGTTTGTTGCGCCCATGAATATACCTTATCGAATTTACGGTTTGCTAACCATGTTGAGCCAAATAATCAAGCCTTAAAAACTTGGTCAGAAAGGGCTGACACATTGAGAGCTGAAGGAAAATTTACGGTACCAACGACACTGGGTCACGAGCTTGAGGTAAATCCATTTTTAAGATGTCACGAACCATCCGTGATGGCATCAGCTGCTGTTAATGCTGGTCGAGATTTGCAGGATCCTGCGGCTGTCTTTGCGGTGATTCGTGCATGGAAGGATGTTTTTAAGTGAGAAGGTGGTTATTCCCGATTGCAATACTCGGATTACTTTCGGGATGTGCTTCAAATTCAGTTCTGATTAACGGACCAGAAAATCAACCTACTGTAACTCTTGCACCACCAGTTGCTGTAGTCCAACTTTCTGAAAAGGCTGAAAAAACTAAAAATACTGAAATTATTCAATCTAAAGATATTTGGGACCGCTTACGAAGTGGCTTTGACATCCCAGACCCAGAGATGGATCTGGTCGATAAACATATTCGTTTGTTACAAGCGAATCCAGAGTCGGTAAATCGATTATTGGAGAGGTCTTCAAGCTACCTCTTCTATATTATGGAAGAGGTTGAAGCTAGAGATTTACCTAGTGAGCTTGCTTTACTTCCTTTTGTTGAGAGTGCTTTCAACCCTAAAGCAGTATCGCCTGCTAAAGCTGCCGGTATGTGGCAATTCATGCCGGCTACGGGTAAAAGTTTTAATTTAAAACAAAACATGTTCCTAGACGAACGGGGCGATATTATTAAGTCAACACGTGCGGCGTTAGAGTATTTGCAACGACTTCATTATCAATTTGATGATTGGCCTTTAGCCCTTGCAGCCTATAACTGGGGGGAGGGTTCGGTAAGTCGAGCGATTCAAAAAAACCAAAATGCAAATTTAACTACGAATTATTTCAGTCTTTCAATGCCCAAAGAGACCAGAAATTATGTTCCTAAGTTGTTAGCCTACAAGAAAATTATCGAGGACCCTGAAAAATATGGGTTTAAATTACCAACGGTGCCGAATCATCCTTATTTCGTAGAGGTTCCAGTAGTCCAAGATATTGATCTGGATAAGGCCATCGAACTTTCCGATATGGCTAAGGATCAATTTATTGCATTGAACCCATCGTTTACCAAACCGGTTATTTTGAAGGAGTTTAATCAATCTATCTTATTACCTTATGGTAAGGCGGAAATATTTAAAGATAATCTCAAAAACAATCAAAAGCCTTTAGCCTCTTGGACGGCGGTGAAAGTGCATAAAACCGACACGGTTGAAAAAATTGCCCAGCAGATTCAAGTTACACCTGCAGATATTCGATTAGTAAACAACATCCCTAATGGCATGAAGATTCGATCAGGTTCTAGTTTATTAATCCCTAAAAAAATAGAACACCTGGGTGATGTAGATGCAGATATTGCGCAAAATGGTTTATTGATTTTAGAAAAAGACTTTATTCCTGTTCCCGTAAAAATGAATTGTCGTGACAAAAAATGTATAGCTACCCCCAGTAAATTACCAAATTATTCCGGTAATTCAAGCAAAGGGTTACAAAAAGCAAATATTTCTGAGAGTTCGAATGGGAAGAGTGCAAGCCCTAATAAAAATGAAAAAAAACAGTCGAAATCATTAAAAAAATCAAATAATCAAGATAAAAGCGTTAAAAATCCATCGACAAAAAAAGAATTAGATAGTAAAAAATAATATTAAGCATATAAAACAGCATTTCAATTAAAAATTATCGTAGGGGACAGCAATGCCAAAGTACACTGATTTTTTTCAACAATCAATCGATCAGCCAGAGTTATTTTGGGGAGAGCAAGCAAAGTTAATCGATTGGAATCAACCTTTTGAAAAGGTCCTCGACTACAGTCAGCCACCATTTGCTCGTTGGTTTGTTGGTGGGAAAACCAATATTTGCTTTAACGCTGTCGATAGGCATCTCAAAGATCGTTCGAATCAAGCGGCTTTAATTGCTGTTTCTGTTGAAACGCAAACAGAGGTTACTTATTCCTATCAAGAGTTATATGAGGAAGTCAACAGAATGGCTGCCATCATGCAAGCACAGGGGGTTAAAAAAGGCGACCGTGTCTTGATTTATATGCCGATGGTCGCTACCGCATGTTTCGCCATGCTCGCAGCATTGCGACTTGGCGCGATTCATTCGGTGGTTTTCGGCGGGTTTGCCTCGCATAGTCTGGCTGCCAGAATTGAAGATGCCAAACCTACCTTAATTGTTTCTACTGAAGCCGGCTTAAGGGGGGGCAAGGTGGTTCCCTATAAGCCGTTGCTGGATGAAGCAATCAATTTGTCGAGTCACAAGCCAAGTAGTGTGTTGATTGTCTCTCGTCATTTATGTGATTATGAAAAAGTAGCCGGTCGCGATGTTGATTATCATGAGTTAAGAGCAGCGCATATGGACGCACGGGTTGATTGCACTTGGTTAGAAGCAACTGATCCTTCCTATATTCTCTATACCTCGGGTACGACTGGCAAGCCTAAAGGAGTGCAAAGAGATACGGGCGGATATGCGGTTGCTTTGGCTGCCACGATGCCAAATATTTTTTGCGCAAAGCCAGGCGAAACCATGTTTTGTACCTCTGATATTGGCTGGGTAGTCGGTCACGGTTACATTATTTATGCCCCGCTAATTCATGGAATGGCTACCATCATGTTTGAAGGTACTCCACTCAATCCTGATGCTGGAATTTGGTGGAGTTTAGTGGAAAAGTATCGTGTTTCCACCATGTTTTCAGCGCCAACTGCCATTCGAGTGTTGAAAAAACAAGATCCCAAGTTCTTAGAACAGTATGACTTATCCTCATTGAGAAACTTGTTTTTGGCAGGGGAGCCTCTTGATGAGCCAACTGCGGACTGGATTTCAAGCGCCATTCAAAAACCAATTATCGATAATTACTGGCAAACCGAAACTGGTTGGCCTATTTTGGCCTTACAACATGGTGTCGAGGTAATGCCAACCAAGTTGGGTTCGCCAGGCTTACCTGTTTTTGGCTACAACATGAAGCTGATTGATGAGAATACGGGAGAAGAGCTTGGGCGGAATCAAAAAGGACTCCTCGCTATTGAGGGGCCATTGCCCCCTGGTTGTTTGCAAACTTTATGGGGCGATGATGATCGTTTTGTCAAAACCTATTGGCAAACTATCCCAGGAAAAATGCTTTATTCCACATTCGACTGGGGTATCAAAGATGATGATGGGTACTATTTCATCCTGGGTAGAACAGATGATGTCATTAATACAGCTGGACATCGTCTTGGAACTCGCGAGATTGAAGAGAGCATTGCGAGTCATAGCAATGTTGCAGAAGTAGCAGTGGTTGGTATTGCCGATAATTTAAAGGGGCAAGTTGCTATCGCCTTTGCAATTCCTAAAGATGCTTCTAAAACCGAGGGGCTTGAAGATCAAATTATGAAAACGGTGGACCGGCAATTGGGGCCAGTTGCCAGACCAGCAAAGGTTTATGTGGTGCCTGCATTGCCCAAAACTCGCTCTGGAAAAATTGTCAGACGGGCCTTACAAGCCATTTTAGAAGGGCGAGATCCGGGAGATGTGAGTACTTTGGAAGATAAAAACATACTTACGCAAATTCAGGGAATCATTCAAGGCAGCTAAAGCCATATACAAATCACTGGCTTACTAGTGGTTTTGGTGGGAAGATTTATTTACTTGTTATAATAATCGATAGTTTAATAACTTCCATCAAGACCCTAGCGCTTATATAGACTAACCCCCATAATTAATTTACCTTCAAAGTTTTTCATTGACGGGGTATTGGTTAAACTGCAGCAGGGAACTGGAGAATGCTTTGCTGCCACTATCGAAAAATACTCATACCTACTCACTCAAACCTCAACTACCGCCAGCAGTCTTGGTATTAGCCGATGGTAAATCTTTTATAGGATTTAGCGTCGGAATTTTTGGATCAACCGTTGGAGAGGTCGTTTTTAATACGTCCCTTACTGGTTACCAGGAAATTTTTACTGATCCAAGCTATACAAAACAAATCGTTACCCTTACCTATCCCCATATTGGGAATGTAGGTGTAAATGATCAAGATGCTGAATCTTGTAAGGTATACGCTGCCGGAATTATCATTAAAGATTTATCAATCGTTGACTCCAATTTTAGAAGCCAATCTTCTTTAAAACAGTACTTAAATGATCAACAAATTGTTGGTATCAGTGGAATTGATACTAGAGAATTGACGCGTCACTTAAGGGATCAAGGGGCTCAAAGCGGTGCCATTGTGGCCGGCAATAAAGGGGATTCAGTCAACGATTTGCTAGCGAAAGCGAAGCAGATTGTGGCAGATTTTCCAGGTATGTCTGGTTTGGATTTAGCGCAAGTTGTTACTACACCCACTGCCTATGAATGGACTGAAGGTGAATGGCAACTCTTTGATGAAACAGGCGTCCCTAACTTTACCAAACCCCTTCTCAATAAGACCGTAGTTGCTTATGATTTTGGCGTGAAAAGAAATATTCTTCGGATGCTCGCAAATCGAGGTTGTAAAGTGATTGTCGTACCAGCTAAAACTTCTGCAGAAGATGTGTTAGCAATGCAACCTGATGGCGTGTTTTTATCCAATGGCCCTGGTGATCCAGAGCCTTGTGATTATGCAATCGCGGCGGCTAAAGTCTTTTTAGAGAAAAAAATACCTTTGTTTGGTATTTGTCTAGGACATCAAATTATGGGATTAGCCGCAGGTGCGAAAACCTTAAAAATGAAATTTGGTCACCATGGTGCTAACCATCCAGTAAAAGATTTAGACACAGGCAAGGTAGTGATTACCTCTCAAAACCATGGTTTTGCGGTAGATATCAACAGCTTGCCCGAAAATGTCAAGCCGACCCATGTGTCACTTTTTGATGGTTCCCTGCAAGGCTTAGCTTGGACTGATCGTCCAGCATTTTGTTTCCAAGGCCATCCAGAAGCATCACCAGGTCCACAAGATGTAGCTTATTTGTTTGACCGTTTTATTGAATCAATGTGAGAGTTTAAATGCCCAAGCGTACCGACATAAAAAGTATTTTGATCATTGGTGCTGGTCCAATTATTATTGGTCAGGCTTGTGAATTTGACTATTCAGGAGCTCAGGCCTGTAAATCACTTCGTTCCGAAGGTTATAAGGTAATTCTAGTTAATAGCAATCCAGCAACGATCATGACAGACCCAGAGATGGCAGATGTAACTTACATCGAGCCGATTACTTGGGAAGTAGTTGAAAAGATTATTGCGAAAGAACAACCGGATGCAATTTTGCCGACGATGGGCGGTCAAACTGCACTTAATTGTGCACTTGATCTCCACCGTCACGGTATTCTAGAAAAATATGGATGCGAATTAATTGGCGCATCTCCAGAAGCGATTGACAAAGCTGAAGATCGGCAAAAGTTTAAGCAGGCGATGACGAAGATTGGTCTTGGTTCTGCAACTTCAGATGTGGCCCATTCTTGGGTTGAAGCCCAAGATGTTCAACAAAAAATCGCTAAAATTACAGGTGGTAGTGGTTATCCCGTGATCATTCGTCCTTCTTTCACGATGGGTGGTTCTGGCGGTGGTATTGCCTACAATCGGGAAGAATTCGAAGAGATTTGTAAGAGAGGCTTGGATCTTTCACCAACCCATGAACTGTTGATTGAAGAGTCTTTACTGGGTTGGAAAGAGTACGAGATGGAAGTCGTGCGGGACAAAAATGATAATTGTATTATCGTTTGTTCGATTGAAAATTTAGATCCAATGGGCGTTCATACTGGCGATTCGATCACCGTTGCACCTGCACAAACGCTCACTGATCGTGAGTATCAAATCATGCGTAATGCTTCATTGGCAGTATTGCGTGAAATTGGGGTAGATACTGGTGGTTCGAATGTTCAGTTTTCAGTAAATCCAAAAGACGGTCGAATGATTGTGATTGAAATGAATCCAAGAGTTTCAAGGTCATCCGCATTAGCATCCAAAGCAACTGGCTTCCCAATTGCGAAGATTGCAGCCAAATTAGCTGTTGGATTTACCTTGGATGAATTGCAAAATGAGATTACTGGTGGTGCAACCCCTGCCTCTTTTGAGCCATCAATCGATTATGTTGTCACTAAAGTCCCTCGTTTTGCCTTTGAGAAATTTCGTGAAGCAGACAAACATCTAACGACTCAAATGAAATCAGTTGGTGAGGTGATGGCAATTGGTAGAACTTTCCAAGAGTCATTTCAGAAAGCACTTAGAGGTTTAGAAGTCGGAATGGATGGCTTGGATGAAGTGAGCTCTGATATTCACCAAATTATCGCTGAAATTAGGGCGCCTGGTCCTGACAGAATTTGGTATGTGGCTGATGCTTTTAGGCAAGGTCTTAGTATTGAAGAAGTATTTAACTATACCTCGATTGACCCTTGGTTCTTGCACCAAATTCAAGAATTAGTTGGCCTTGAAGAGTTAATTCGTAAAAAACAATTGCAAGAATTGACAGAAAAAGAATTAAGGTTGATTAAACAAAAAGGTTTCTCTGATAGAAGATTAGCTACTTTAATGAAATGCGATCCTACTTCTGTTCGATTACGTCGTCATGAGTTGGAAATTCGCCCCGTTTATAAAAGGGTAGACACCTGTGCGGCAGAGTTTTCAACCAACACAGCCTATATGTATTCTACGTATGAGCAACTTGGAGCCGAATGTGAATCTCGTCCTACGGATCGTAAAAAAATCATGGTCTTAGGTGGTGGACCGAACCGTATCGGTCAAGGTATTGAATTTGACTATTGTTGTGTACATGCTGCCTTAGCCATGCGTGAAGATGGCTATGAAACTATCATGGTTAACTGTAACCCTGAAACTGTTTCAACGGATTACGACACCTCTGACAGGTTGTATTTTGAATCACTCACTTTAGAAGATGTATTAGAAATTGTCGCCCTCGAAAATCCTTTGGGAGTGATTGTTCAGTACGGCGGTCAAACACCTTTGAAGTTAGCCTTAGATTTAGAAGCAAATGGTGTACCAATTATTGGTACTTCGCCAGATATGATTGATGCTGCGGAAGATCGTGAAAGATTCCAAAAGTTGTTGAATGACTTGAATCTTTTACAACCTCCGAATAGAACTGCGAGAACTGAATCAGAAGCAATTCGCTTATCCGTAGAAATTGGTTATCCTTTGGTAGTTAGACCTTCTTATGTATTAGGTGGTCGTGCTATGGAAATAGTGAACGATGTGCATGATTTAGAGCGTTATATGCGCGAAGCCGTCAAGGTATCTCATGACTCACCCGTTTTATTGGATCGCTTTTTGGATGATGCTATTGAGTGTGATGTGGATTGTATCTCTGATGGGGAGCGTGTCTTCATTGGGGGCGTCATGGAACACATTGAACTGGCTGGAGTCCATTCCGGTGACTCTGCTTGTTCTTTACCGCCATACTCATTATCTCAAGAAACGATTCAAGAATTGCGTCGCCAAACTGCCGCGATGGCTAAAGGCTTAAACGTGGTTGGTTTGATGAATGTGCAGTTTGCCATTCAGCAAAATGATGGTAAGGATGTCGTTTACGTGTTGGAAGTCAATCCAAGAGCTTCTAGAACAGTACCTTTTGTTTCCAAAGCAACTGGTTTGCAATTGGCGAAGATTGCTGCACGCTGTATGGTCGGACAGTCCCTCGATGAACAAGGTATTGGGGAAGAGGTTATCCCTGGTTATTTCTCTGTGAAAGAAGCTGTTTTCCCATTTAATAAATTTCCTGGGGTTGATCCAATTTTAGGTCCTGAAATGCGCTCTACTGGCGAAGTGATGGGCGTTGGTAAAACCTTTGGTGAGGCATTGTTTAAATCGCAAATGGCTGCAAGTACCTTGCTACCTGAAAGTGGCACGGTTTTACTCTCTGTTAAAAATAGGGATAAGAAGCGGGCGGTTGAAGTGGCTATGATGTTACATAAAATGGGTTACCCATTGGTTGCGACTCGGGGTACTGCAAAAGCGATTGAAGCTGCAGGAATTCCAGTTCGTACCGTCAATAAAGTTAAAGAAGGGCGACCTGACATTGTTGATATGATCAAAAATGGCGAGATTTCTTTGGTATTTACCACTGTTGACGAGAATCGAAGTGAAATTGCCGACTCAAGATCCATTCGGACTACTTCACAGGCCAATAAGGTAACCTATTACACTACTATTAGTGCTGCAGCTGCAGTAGTAGAAGGTTTGGGTGCCATTAACGAATTAGAAGTTTATGATTTGCAAACATTGCATAAATCACTACATTAATATTTAAATTTTGAAGTTTTATTTGGAACGAATTTTATGACTACTATTCCCGTAACGGTTGTTGGTGCAGAGCGTCTGAAAGATGAATTACATCGCTTAAAGCATATTGAACGTCCTGCCGTAGTCATTGCAATTTCAGAGGCTCGCGCTCAGGGTGATTTATCTGAAAATGCAGAATATGATGCGGCCAAAGAAAAGCAGGCTTTTATTGAAGGACGTATTCAAGAAATTGAAGGCAAACTATCTGCTGCGCAAATTATTGATCCGGCATTGATTGATGCTGACGGTAAAGTTGTTTTTGGTGCGACAGTTGAGCTAGAAGACTTAAACACAGGCAATAAAATGATTTACCAAATTGTCGGAGATGATGAGGCTGACATCGAAGTCAATAAAATTTCAATTAGCTCACCGATTGCTAGAGCACTCATTCGTAAAGAAGCCGGTGATGTAGTAAAAATCTCTACTCCAGGGGGAGAGCGTGAAGTTGAGATTTTTGCCGTTCAATATATTTAATTAATTCCTAACAGTTAATGTCAAACCCCTAATGTCAAACCCCTTTAGTAACTCTCAACGCGTATTCGTGATGTTGATCGGAACTTGGGTTGGTTTGATGTTTGCCGTTGGCTTGCTGGTGCCGATGACTGTTTTTAGTTATTTAACGGATAAGCAAGTTGCCGGTATGGTGGCTGGGCAAATTTTCAAAAATACGGGCTTTTTGAGTATTACCCTTGGTATGATTTTGCTGGTATTTGCCAATACATTAGTTCGACGTGGGTTTAAACAATACCGATTGATTCGCTGGCTGTTGTTGCTTACACTGGTTTTAACCATGTTGGGTACTTTTGTGGTTCAACCTTGGATGGTCGCAATTCGGGAGAATACTTTATCTACCGGTTTTCCCGTTTTATTATCTAATCAGGCAGGATTTTTTAAAATACTACATGGAGTTTCCAGTAGTATCTTTTTAATTGAAATGTGTTTACTTAGCTTTATTTTCTGGAGAGTTTCTAAAGTTCAAGCCTGATCAAAGCATGAACCCATTTTGAGTTTTATCAAAGTGATAAAAACATGACATGAGTTACTCATTAGTATTTGCCTAGAGCCTTGTTTTTAATTCTTCCAATCAAGAATTAAGCAAGGAAGAAATCAAGTAAAGAAAATTAACCTAAATTGCGCTTTTTAATGCTAGGTTGACGTGCTTTAGCTCTTTTGAGCTGGCCACCGGCGGCAACCCGTTCATTCCCTAAAACTCTGGTAGCAACAGGCTTAGGTCGTTTTTGAGGGTTACGTGTGTATTTTTTCACCATCACGGTTCTAGGCGCACCAAATCCTTCGTCATTTCTTTTATGATTGGACGATTTACTTTGAAGATTTTTTAACTCTTCATTTGTAAGGATTTGAGGGCGATAAATCACCAATAACTTACCTATATGTTGAACTTTAGCTGCTTCTAACTGATCGCAAACTTGATCATAAATAGCCAGTCTTGCTTCGCGATCATCCCCTAAAACTCTGATTTTAATCAGTTGGTGCGAGTGTAGGGCATGGTCAGCTTCCTTGATTACTGCAGGTGTTAGGCCATCAGCACCTATCATTACAGTAGGAGAAAGTGAGTGGGCTTGCGAACGTAGGTCCGAACGTGTGGAAGAATCAATTTCTAAAATAGTCATAGAGGTGTATTATCTCTCACTTGAACCAACACTTAAAGCCTTTTTTTAGTTTTTATTATGTCGAAGAATAAATTTAACAAAGACTGGTTGCAAGACCACCTTAATGACCCCTATGTCAAAATGGCACAAAGGGAGGGGTATCGTGCGCGCGCGGCCTTTAAATTAAAGGAAATTGACGAACAAGATCACTTAATTAAACCAGGAATGGTTATTGTTGACTTGGGTAGTGCGCCTGGTAGTTGGAGCCAATATGCACGAAATCGCTTGACCGATTTAGGTAAAAAAAATGCAGAGATTGCTGATGGTAAACCCGATGGCACAGTTATTGCGATTGATTTATTACCAATGGATCCGGTTGCTGACGTGCTATTTATTCAAGGTGACTTTCGAGAAGATAGCGTTTTTCAGGAGTTAGAAATGGCCTTACCAGGTGGCGCAAGTCCAGACCTTAGAAGGGTACACTTAGTCTTATCTGATATGGCGCCTAACTTATCTGGCGTGGCCGTCGCAGATGCTGCTAGGATGGGACATTTAGCTGAATTAGCCCTAGAGTTTGCGCAGAAACACCTGACCCCGGAAGGTGCTTTGTTAATCAAATGTTTCCACGGTAGTGGCTATAGTCAAATAGTAGAATCATTTAAAAAAGTATTTAAAGTGGTCGCTCCACGAAAACCAAAAGCATCTAGGGATCGATCCGCAGAAACCTTTCTACTAGGAAGGTTTTTGAAGACGGTATAGATTTTTCTCTAAGTTACTGAAAACATTGACCTACAGAGAAAATAAGGCAAAAATAGTAAAATAAATTCATATCTAGCACTTGAAAATGAAGGATAGTAGAATTACTTATAAGGTGAAGAACCTTAATTTTATCCATTGGAGTTATTTTGAATAATCAAATGATGCAAAAAGTCGGCATTTGGCTGATTGTTGCTTTAGTCGTATTTACTTTCTTTAAGCAGTTTGACAAACCTCGTGCTCAGGATCAACTGACTTATTCCCAGTTCATGGATGATGCCAAGGTCGGCAAAATCAAACGGGTTGACGTGCAAGGTAGAAACCTGCAAGTGACCGCATCTGATGGTAACAAGTACAGCATTATTTCTCCAGGCGATATTTGGATGGTTGGCGAACTCATGAAGTTCGGTGTGCAGGTAACCGGCAAAGCGGAGGATGAGCCAAGTGTTTTTGTATCTGCACTCTATTATTTAGGTCCCACACTATTGATCATTGGTTTCTGGTTTTTCATGATGCGCCAAATGCAAGGTGGCGGTAAGGGTGGAGCTTTCTCATTTGGCAAGTCAAAAGCTCGTTTGATTGACGAAAATAGTAACCCGGTGAACTTTACGGATGTTGCTGGTTGCGATGAAGCAAAAAGTGAAGTTGCTGAATTAGTAGACTTCCTCAAGGATCCTACTAAATTTCAAAAATTAGGTGGCAGAATTCCACGCGGGGTTTTGTTGGTTGGCCCTCCTGGTACCGGTAAAACACTCTTAGCTCGTGCTATTGCAGGCGAAGCAAAGGTTCCTTTCTTTTCTATTTCAGGTTCTGACTTTGTAGAAATGTTCGTGGGTGTTGGTGCAGCTAGAGTTCGCGATATGTTCGAAAACGCCAAGAAACAATCACCATGCATTATCTTTATTGATGAGATCGATGCCGTGGGTCGTCACCGCGGTGCAGGCACTGGTGGTGGCAACGATGAACGCGAACAAACACTCAACCAGATGTTGGTCGAGATGGATGGTTTTGAAGCAAATAGCGGCGTCATTGTGATTGCTGCAACCAATCGATCCGATGTTCTAGATAAGGCTTTACTCAGACCTGGTCGATTTGATCGTCAAGTTTATGTCGGTTTACCAGACATTCGTGGTCGTGAGCAAATTTTAAAAGTACATATGCGTAAAGTTCCAATTGATGCGGATGTGGATGCTGCAATCCTAGCTCGTGGTACGCCGGGATTCTCTGGAGCAGATCTTGCAAACTTGGTAAACGAAGCTGCTTTATTTGCCGCGAGAAGAAATAAACGTGCGGTTGAAATGATTGATTTTGAAGACGCTAAAGACAAGATCTACATGGGCCCAGAGCGTAAATCTGCGGTTATGCGTGAGGATGAGCGTCGCAATACTGCATATCATGAATCAGGTCATGCTGTCGTGGCAAAGTTGTTGCCAAAAGCTGATCCGGTGCATAAGGTAACTATCATGCCGCGTGGTATGGCATTGGGCGTTACTTGGCAGTTACCGGAATTTGATCGGGTGAATTTATACAAAGATCGGATGCTCGAGGATTTGGCTATTTTATTTGGAGGCCGTGCTGCTGAAGAAGTATTCTTGAACTCGATGAGTACGGGCGCTTCGAATGACTTTGAGCGTGCTACCAAGCTGGCAAGAGATATGGTAACTCGTTACGGGATGAGCGAGTCATTAGGCACGATGGTTTATGTCGACACAGAGTCTGATAGTGTATTTGGGCGTATGAATTCGAAGACAGTATCAGAGGTTACTCAACAAAAAGTTGATGCGGAGATTCGTTCTTTGTTAGATCAGCAATATGCCCTAGCTAAACAACTGTTAGAGAATAATCGTGACAAGGTTGAAGCAATGGTGGTTGCTCTATTAGAATGGGAAACCATTGATGCTGATCAAGTCAACGATATTATGGGGGGCAATACACCACGTCCACCAAAGCCAAGTCAAGATCCAACAACGGGGGTGAATCCCACCAATGGGGATGGTGGTAATTCAGCAAACCCGGCTAAAGGTAGTTCACCCGCGACAGTTTAAGTTGAACTTGTATGGAATTAAGTAATCTAAAGCCCGTAACCTGGCGTTGCGGGCGTTTTTATTTCAAGTGGTTGGGTAATGAAGGCCAACCACTTGAGGGTCGACAATTGCCCGTTGTCATGGGTATTCTCAATGTCACGCCCGACTCCTTTTCTGATGGTGGAAAGTATTTCAATCCTCGAATAGCCATAGACCATGCCTACCAAATGATTGAGGATGGTGCGCAGATTATTGATATTGGCGGGGAGTCCTCTAAACCAGGCGCCGCCACCGTCTCAGAGGCCGAGGAGCAAGATCGAGTACTGCCAATTATCGAGGCGCTGCAAGGGGCTAAAGTAGCGTTATCACTTGACTCATACAAAGCTTCAACGATGTCCTTAGCAGTGAAAGCTGGGGTTGATATTTTGAATGATATTTCTGGTTTCTCTAGTCCAGCAAATCAGCAAGTAGCGATTGATCATTCCTCCGTTGGTTTATGTTTGATGCATATGCAAAATGATCCAAAAACAATGCAGATTCGTCCGGTGTATGAGGACGTAATTAGTGAAGTAAATCATTTTTTCCGAGAAAATGTTCAGCAGTTAAATACTCATGGGGTTAGTTTGGACCGAATTTGTATTGATCCCGGCTTTGGCTTTGGTAAAACCGCAAAACATAATTTGATGTTGCTAAATCAATTAGAATCATTCCAACATTTTGGGCTTCCCATTTTGGTTGGGATGTCCAGGAAAAGTACGTTGGGTAAGTTGATTGGTTCTGATCTTGAAGACAGGACTGTTGCCAGTATTGCTGCCATGTTATTTGGTATTCAAAGGGGTGCTAAAGTACTGCGTGTGCACGATGTCAAGGAAAGCGTTCAGGCAATTAAAGTTTGGACTGCTTTAAGTAATGAGTCAATTGCAATTGAATAGAGAGATGAATCGAATGGCAAAAAAATATTTTGGAACGGATGGTATTCGAGGTGAAGTTGGAAAATCCCCGATTAGTCCTGATTTCGTCATGCAACTCGGGTATGCGGCAGGACGCGTTTTTTCAAAGTATTGGGATGGCAATGGTCGTCAAACGGTTCTCATTGGCAAAGATACTCGTATTTCAGGCTATATGTTGGAGTCTGCGCTGGAGGCGGGTTTCTGTGCTGCAGGTGTGGATGTTGTCTTGTGTGGACCCATACCGACGCCGGGCATTGCTTATTTAACAAGGACTTTACGCTTGACTGCTGGAGTTGTTATTTCAGCATCCCATAATCCCTATCAAGATAACGGGATTAAATTTTTTACTTCATCAGGTGATAAATTACCGGATTCAATTGAACTTGAAATTGAAGAAGCGATTTCTGAACCTTTAGTCTGTTGCTCTTCAGATTTACTGGGTAAAGTGCGTCGATTAGATGATGCGGCGGGAAGATATATTGAGTTTTGTAAAAGTACCTTTCCAAACGACTCGAATTTATTCAACTTAAAGCTCGTTGTAGATACTGCGAATGGTGCTGCTTACCATATTGCTCGGCATGTATTTCATGAGTTAGGTGCAGAGGTCATCCCGATTGGTAATCAACCTAATGGCATGAATATTAATGATGGTTTTGGTGCCACATCCCCGCAAGCATGTATTGATAAGGTCTTAGAAACACAGTCTGATTATGGGATTGCGCTAGATGGTGATGCCGATCGATTGCAGCTCATTGATAAAAACGGGAATTTGTTTAATGGCGATCAACTACTTTATTTGGCAGTTAAAGACCGTTTAGAGATGGGTATTAAAGTGCCTGGTGTTGTTGGTACCTTGATGACTAATTTAGCGATTGAAAATGCATTTAAAGCTTTAGGCGTGCCCTTTGAAAGAGCCGCTGTTGGGGATCGTTATGTGCTGGAGAAACTGAAAAAGAATGGGTGGCTGATCGGCGGTGAAGGATCAGGTCATCTATTGTTTTTAGACAAACACAGTACGGGTGATGGCATCGTGGCAGCCCTTCAAATGCTATCTTCTATTTGTAGAACCAAGGGCGCTATTTTAGATCGGTTAGCTGCAGTTCCTCTATATCCACAAGTATTAATCAATGTGAAATTTAAACTAGGTTATGACTTTAAATCTGACGAAAATCTAGCAAAGGTAGTTAAAACCTCTGAAGATGAACTGTCGGGAATGGGGCGAGTTTTACTGCGTCCCTCTGGAACGGAACCGGTTTTGAGAGTCATGGTGGAAGCAAACGAGAAAGAAATGGCGCAAAAATACGCCAAATTGATTGCTGATCAAATTCCACTCGGATATTAAGTAATTGTTTTATATGGTTTTATAAAATTAATATGACATATTAAAATTTTGTCATATTTCCCTCATATTCATCATTTAAAGTATCACTATTCTGTTGCTAAATAAATCGTGAGGAAAATATGCGAAATCAAATTACCAATGCATTATTAGTTGGGTCAATATTAGTTGGTTCATTTCAAGCTATCGCGGCTGATGTTACTGGCGCTGGGGCTTCATTTCCAGCCCCCGTATACAGCAAGTGGGCTGAGGAGTACAAAAAAGAAACTAAAAATAACGTGAACTATGCTTCGATTGGTTCTTCTGGTGGCATCAAGCAAATTCGTGAAAAAACAGTAGATTTCGGTGCTACTGATGCTCCTTTAAAAGGGGAAGACTTAGAAAAGAGTGGTATGGTTCAGTTCCCAGCGATTATTGGCGGTGTTGTGCCAGTAGTTAACTTAGCAGGATTTAAGCCAGGCCAACTCAGATTAGATGGTGAGACGATTGCTTTGATTTTTGCTGGCGATATTTCAAATTGGAATGACCCTAAAATTGCGGCTCTAAATCCTGGCGTTAAATTACCTGATCAAGCAATTACCGTAGTTACTCGTTCAGATGGATCTGGAACGACAGCAGTGTTCACTGACTACCTTTCAAAAGCTAGCAAAATGTGGGCAGAGAAAGTTGGTTCTGGTGCTACCGTGAAGTGGCCAGCCGTTTCGACTGTTGGTGGCAAAGGTAATGAAGGTGTCTCGGCGAACGTCACACGCGTTAAAGGTTCGATTGGTTATGTTGAATATGCTTATGCAAAAATCAACAATATGACTTCATTACAAATGAAGAATTTAAATGGTAATTTTGTCAGTGCTAGTTTAGATTCATTCAAAGCTGCTGCTGCTGGTGCAAACTGGGCGGGTACTCCAGGTATGGGGATTTCAATGACTCAACAACCAGGCGCTAATTCATGGCCGATTGCAGCAGCATCATTTATTTTGATGTACAAAGATCCAGCTAGCAAAGAGAAATCTGCTGAAGTCATTAAGTTCTTTACTTGGGCATTCAAAGATGGAGATCCAATTGCAGCTGCTTTAGACTATGTGCCATTGCCTGATGCAGTAGTGAACTACATTGCCAAAAACGTTTGGACTCAAATCAAGTAATTTGTAAAAAAACACCCTAGTCATCGCTAGGGTGTTTAGTACCGATTTAATGTTGAATCAACCTTAAGTTTTTATGGAAAATATGATGTCAGATACTGATGTGAACAAAGGAATTAAGCTTTCTCCGGAAATGAAGAAAATTATCCGGAAACAGCGTTTACAGGATTTTATTTTCCATAAAGTTACTTTAACTTTCGCTTCACTTGTACTCGTAGTTTTGGCTGGAATTATTATTTCCCTGATCATTACAGCTTGGCCAACATTTGCTAAATATGGCCCAGGTTTTTTCTTTCGCAATGAGTGGGATGTCGTTAATTCCGATTTTGGTGGTCTTGACTCTATTTACGGTACGCTTGTTACAGCAGTCATCGCTCTTCTTATAGCGGTACCAATTAGTTTCGGTATTTCAGTATTTCTTACGGAAATGTGCCCAGGTTGGTTGAAACGACCTCTCGGAACGGCTGTTGAGTTACTTGCCGCTGTTCCTTCGATTATTTATGGCATGTTCGGCTTGTTTGTTTTCGCACCTGTTTATGCCGATTATGTACAACCATTCCTGACCTCAACAATTGGGCAAGTACCAGTGATTGGGGTGCTATTTAAGGGCGCTCCTAATGGTATTGGCTTATTAACTGCAGCGCTCATTTTGGCTTTTATGATTATTCCTTTCATTACATCCGTAATGAGAGACGTGTTTGAAATTGTGCCCCCAGTTTTAAAAGAAGCAGCCTACGGTATCGGTTGTACAACTTGGGAAGTGGTTACAAGAGTCGTACTTCCTTACACTCGAACTGGGGTTGTTGGAGGCGTTATGCTCGGTCTTGGACGGGCACTTGGTGAAACAATGGCGGTTACTTTTGTGATTGGTAATGCGCATAGAATTAGTCCTTCACTCTTCTCTCCTGGCTCATCTATTGCTTCAACCTTAGCGAATGAATTCGGCGAAGCTGAACCTGGTTTGCATTACTCTTCTTTGTTTGCCCTAGGCTTAACTTTATTTATTATTACTTTGTTTGTGTTAGCTGCAGCTAAATGGATGCTGATTAACATGGAAAAAAATCAAGGGAGTAAAAATTAACGATGAGTAACAATATTTACAGAGCTAGAAAAATACGCAATACAGTTGGCTTATCTCTATCTTTAGGAGCGATGTTAATTGGTATGGCTGCGCTAATTTGGATTTTATTTATTCTTTTTTCCAAAGGTTTTGCGGCTTTAAGTTACGATTTCTTTTTCCATAGCACTCCAGCCCCTGGGTCGGTTGGCGGTGGGCTTGCAAACGCAATTGTCGGTAGTTTGATGATGGTCGCTTCTTGTACTTTAATCAGCACACCAATTGGGGTCCTAGCTGGAATTTTCTTGGCTGAATATGGTGATAGAAGTCGAATTGCAAGTATTACTAGGTTTGTGAATGACATTATGTTATCCGCACCTTCAATCGTCATTGGTTTGTTTGTTTACGCAATTTATGTTGCTCAGGTAAAGCATTTTTCTGGAGTGGCTGGTACGATTGCTTTATCTTTAATTGCAGTACCTGTGGTACTAAAGACCACTGAAAACATGTTAAGGCTAGTCCCTAGTACCTTGCGTGAGGCTGCCTATGCCTTAGGTGCTCCAAAATGGCGAGTTTCTTTTTCCATTATTCTGAGATCAGCAAAAAGTGGGGTTATTACAGGTTTATTACTCGCAGTAGCAAGGGTCAGTGGTGAAACAGCACCTTTACTCTTTACGGCACTCAATAATCAATTTTTCTCGACTGATATGACAAAACCAATGGCTAACTTGCCGGTGGTGATTTACCAATTTGCTCTAAGTCCTTATGAGAATTGGGTGAATTTAGCTTGGGGTGGAGCTTTAGTCATTACTTTAACTGTTTTAGGGCTCAATATTCTTGCCCGCGTATTTTTTAGAGAGAAATCATAATGCTAGAAACTGCTAACTTAAAAAATGCTATTGAAGTTAAAAACTTAAATTTTTATTATGGAAAATTTAAGGGGTTGAAATCAATTAATCTGAACATTGTTGAAAACAAAGTAACCGCTTTCATTGGGCCATCTGGCTGCGGAAAATCGACTTTATTAAGAACCTTTAATCGTATGTATGACTTGTATCCAGGTCAACGAGCTGAAGGTGAAATTAATCTTTATGGTGAAGACATCCTAAATCCTAAATTGGATTTAAATTTATTAAGATCCAAAGTCGGAATGATTTTCCAAAAACCAACCCCGTTTCCAATGAGTATCTATGACAACATCGCCTTTGGTGTGAAGTTATACGAGAACTTGAGTAAAGCGGATATGGATGAGCGTGTCGAGTGGGCCTTAAATAAAGCGGCTCTTTGGACTGAAGTAAAAGATAAATTAAATCAGAGTGGCCTGTCTTTATCTGGTGGTCAACAACAACGTTTGTGTATTGCAAGGGGAGTCGCAGTGAAGCCAACAGTATTGTTGTTGGATGAGCCCACATCGGCCCTTGATCCGATCTCGACAGGAAAAGTTGAAGAACTCGTCCACGAACTCAAGAAAGACTATACCGTTGCGATTGTGACCCATAATATGCAACAAGCTGCCCGAATTTCCGACTATACTGCCTTTATGTACTTGGGTGAGTTGATTGAGTTCAATGATACTAAGCAGATTTTCTTAAAGCCAGACCGTGAAGAAACAGAAGACTATATTACTGGTCGATTTGGTTAACTAAAATTACAAGAGGTCTATATGCCAGATAAACATTTATCATCCCAGTTCGATGCTGATTTAAATAGTATTAATGCACACATGTTAGAAATGGGTGGATTAGTAGAGTCTCAATTAGCATCTGCGATGAAATCTTTTTCAACGATGGACGCAGATCTTGCATCTGAGGTAATGGAAAAAGAGAAGTCTGTTAATGCATATGAAGTTGCAATTGATGTTGAGTGTGCTGAAATTTTAGCGCGTCGCCAGCCTACGGCAAAAGACTTACGGTTAGTCATGGGAGTGTTAAAGGCAATTTCTAATTTAGAGCGTGTTGGCGATGAAGCAGATCACATTGCGGCGCGAGTAAGAAAATTAGTGGATGTCAATGCCCCTTATCAAATCAACGTTGCAGAGATCAGGATTGCCGGTCAAATGGCCTTAGGCTTGTTGCGTAGGTCACTAGATGCTTTCGCTAGAATGGACTCTAAAGCAGCGGCTCAAATTGTGGCCGACGACATTGAGATTGATAATGAGTTTAGAGGTTTTGTACGTAAACTAAACTCTTACATGAGTGAAGATCCACGGATTATTTCTACTGCTTTGGAAATTTTGTTTATCGCCAAAGCGGTAGAGCGTATCGGGGATCATGCAAAAAACATCGCTGAGTTTGTGATTTATGTTGATAAGGGTATGGACGTTCGCCATATTCCTCACGCAAAATTAATTGAAGAGGCAAATAAATAAAATGGCTAGTAGCATTCTTATTGTTGAAGATGAACCCTCCATTGCCGAATTAATTTCCGTTAATTTAAGCCATGAAGGCTTTTTACCAGTACGCGCATTTCAAGCAGATCAAGCCGCCATGCTGATGAAAGAGGTTTTGCCTGATTTAATCGTCCTAGATTGGATGTTGCCTGGTAAATCTGGCATTCAATTTGCCAAAGAAATCCGTAGCAACGAAAGAACGAAAGATATTCCGATTATTTTTCTCACCGCTAGAACTGAAGAAATGGATAAGATCGCCGGTTTAGATGCTGGTGCTGATGATTATTTAACCAAGCCATTTTCGCCAAAAGAATTAATTGCTCGTATTCGTGCGGTGTTGAGAAGAAAGTCACCTCAGTTAACGGATGAAGTCATTGAGATTAATGCCTTAAAGTTAGATCCAACTACTCACCGCGTTACTTGCCAAAATGATGATGAAACCATCAAGATTGATTTAGGCCCGACAGAGTTTAGGTTGTTACGTTTTTTAATGGCTAACCCTGAAAGAGTTCATGCTCGAGGTCAATTACTCGACAAAGTTTGGGGAGATCACGTCTTTGTTGAAGAGCGAACCGTGGATGTTCATATTAAGCGCCTCCGTGCAGCTTTAGCACCGGTTGGCTGTGAGACGATGATTGAGACAGTTCGCGGTAGCGGATATCGCCTCACTAGGAATCCTTCCACAGTTGTGTAATACTTGACTGTATTCATTGTTAATGCAAATGTTGACTACACGTTCGACATTTGCATTTCTCGTGCAATTTTTAACAACGTAAAACCATAAATTATGTTCAGAGAGATTTTTAAAGCTCTGTTTATTCCATTTGCAATTTGCATCGCTAGTTTCTTGTGGGCTGAACTTTACTCTTTTTCCGCTGCTTTTTATTTTGGATTTTTAGCGTTATTTATCTATTGTTTTGTTGAGTCTTGGTTTAAATTTCAGTTGTTATCGAACTTACAAAAAGATGATTTAATCGGTAAAAAAAGAGGTCTTGGTATTTGGCGTGAAATTTATTATCAATTAGAAAAAAAATCAAAAATCTGGCGTCAGGAAGTTATTCAATCTGAAGTTCAGTATCATAAATTTATTCAAGCAATTCAGGCATCACCCAATGGCTTGATTATGCTGGATGAAAATGATCATATCGAGTGGTGTAACAATATTTGTCGTGGACACTTTCGCCTAGATCCATTGCGAGATACCGGTCAACCAGTCACTTTTTTACTGCGCAATCCTCAATTTGTTTTGTATATGCAAGCCAGAGATTTTAGTCGGCCGCTTCACTTGGATTTTATGGGGGAGCAGGGGAGTCTTATGTTGATGGTACAGATTTTTCCTTATGGTGAAAATCGTAAGCTCTTATTGAGTCAAGACATTACTATCCTGAAAAAAAATGAATCCATGCGGCAAGATTTTGTGGCGAATGTATCCCATGAGCTAAGAACGCCTCTGACCGTTGTGAGTGGATTCTTAGAAACGCTACGAGACTTAAAAATCTCTAAAGTCGATCAAAGTAGATATGTTGATTTGATGTATGCTCAGACAAGTCGGATGATGACTTTGGTAGAAGAACTTTTAATTTTAACTAGGCTCGACAGTAGCCCTTTAACCTCAAAAACCACGAAAGTAATTGTCGAAGATTTATTTGACAAACTTCTCGTCGATGCAAAAAGTTTATCCCAAGGTAAGCACCTAATCGAAGCGAATTGTTCGCTCAAGATGGCAATTTTAGGCTCTGATAGTGAACTGTTATCTGCATTTGGTAATTTGATTGTGAATGCTATTCGATACACTCCAGAAGGTGGAAAAATCATTTTTGAATGGAAGTCTGATCAAGATGGTGGCGGAGTATTTTTTGTCAAAGATTCAGGGATAGGGATAGCTTCTGAGCACATTCCAAGAATTACAGAGCGCTTTTACCGAGTGGATCGGAGTCGATCTAGAGACACTGGTGGAACCGGGCTTGGACTTGCCATCGTGAAGCATGTGGCCTCTAGGCACAACGCTGTTTTAAAAATTGAAAGTGAACTAGCGGTAGGTAGTGATTTTTCTATTCACTTTCCAAAAGATCGTTTAGTTGAGTTGAATTGAATTAGTTCAGAGACAATTTTTCGATGACGCTTAGTACTTCGGCTTGAGCAACATACGGTTTCGCTTTACGAGTGGTTAGGCGGCGGTATTTGCCCTCAGAATTCATTACCCAAGCTGCTTGATTATCTTTCAAGAGCATTTTTAAGCCTTCTTGAATGACTCTAGTTTTAAGCCTTGGGTTTTCTACTGGAAAAGCTACTTCAACTCGACGATAGAGGTTTCTATCCATCCAGTCTGCACTAGATAAATAGACATCTTCGATGCCATCGGCATAAAAATAATAAATACGGTGGTGTTCTAAAAACCTGCCAATAACAGATCGTACCCGAATGTTTTCTGATAGTCCTTTTACTCCTGGCATTAATGCACATACGCCACGAACGATTAAATCAATTTTGACGCCAGCTTGAGATGCTCGATATAACTCTTGGATGACACTTGGTTCTAGTAGAGCATTCATCTTGGCTATCACGTAAGCCTTTTTTCCAAGCTTGGCATTTTTAATTTCTCCACGTATCCTTTTAATAATTTCTTCTTGCATCGTAAAAGGAGATTGCCATAACTTCTTCAAAGCAACTTGTTTACCAGTACCGGTCAGCAACTGAAATACATAGTGCATATCACTGGTAATCTGAGCATCGCAGGTTAATAGACCAAAGTCTGTATATAGTTTTGCCGTGCGTGGATGATAGTTTCCCGTACCTAGATGGGCATATTTTTTGAGTTGATACTTACCTTTGCCATACCCTTTTGTGATGAGTTCTTTTCGCACAATCAACAGCATTTTTGCATGACATTTATGTCCTACGACACCATAGATGACGTGGGCACCAACGGCCTCTAGCTTAGCAGCCCATTGCATGTTCGTTTGTTCATCAAACCTGGCTAAAAGTTCTACTACGACGGTAACTTCTTTACCATTCCGAGCAGCTTCCATGAGTGCATCCATGACCAATGATTCATCTCCGGTCCGATAAACGGTTTGTTTAATGGCGAGAACAGCTGGGTCGTTGGCGGCTTCCTTGAGCAGGTCTAGGACAGGTGTGAAACTTTCATATGGGTGATGTAGCAACACATCACTTTGATTAATAATGTCAAAAATTGAATTCTGGTGCGAAAAAATGGCAGGTAATTGTGGCTTTACCAATGGGTATTTCAAATCTGGACGATCAATGAGATCTGGTAATTGAAATAAGCGAACCAAATTGACCGGTCCATTTACCCTATAGCAATCTGCGTCGTTTAATTCGCATTCTGACTTTAATCGCTCTAATAAGTTGTCAGGAATACTATGGTTTATTTCCAAGCGCACAGCATCACCAAAATGACGTGTCGATAGCTCTCCTTCAAGAGCGCTCCGGAGATCCGTAATATCATCCTCTGAAACAAATAAATCGGAGTTTCTAGTCACCCTGAATTGATAGCAACCAGTGACTTTAATACCTGGAAATAATTCCTGAACAAAAGCTTGCATAAAGGACGACAACAAAATAAAACTTGTTTCGCCATTTGACTCCAAGTGACTTGGTAATTTAACTACTCTTGGTAATGATCTAGGAGCTTGAACAACGGCTAAGTTTGCATTTCTGCCAAATGAATCTTTACCTTCTAGTGAAACGAGAAAGTTAAGACTTTTATTAATGACCCTTGGAAATGGATGGGCCGGATCTAATGCGATGGGAGTGATTAAAGGGACTAATTCCCTATGAAAGAAATTTTTTGCCCATCGCAATTGTTTCGGCGTCCAGTTTGCTGGAAATTTAAAAAAAATCTTTTCTTGGTTAAGGGCAGGCATGATGCTTTCTTGAAGAATCGCATACTTTCTCTTCACAAGTACATGAGCTTGTTCGGTGATTGCTAGATAAGCTTGCTCCACCGAGAAACCATCGGCTTGAATTTTTTCTGGATTGTCTGCTAATTGCGCTTTGATTCCTGACATGCGAATTTCAAAAAACTCATCCATGTTACTCGAGACAATGCAAAGAAACTTTAGGCGCTCTAACAAAGGCGTGTTTGGATCTTCGGCCTGAGCTAATACCCTGGAGTTGAATTCAAGTTGTCCCAATTCGCGATTAAGCAAAGGAATAAAGTAATTTGTCATTCATCAAATTGTAGTGTGAAATAAATATTTGGCTTCATTAAATTTTCACTCTTTTATCATTAAAATGAAACACTATCTTATCGTTAATATCCAGTAATCTCAATTATGGCCTTTGAATTAAAATCATCTCAAAAAGCGGATACGGAACCTAAACTGATCGCCTCGGTAGATTTGGGGTCGAATAGTTTTAGAATGGTAATCGCGCAAATTGTTGAAACACCTTCTGGTTATCAGTTAAGGCCAGTGGATACGCTCAGAGATTCGATTAAGCTCGCAGCCGGTTTAGATAGCGAAAAAAATCTTGATGCAGAAGCAGTTACGCGGGGACTGAATTCGATTAGACGTTTTGGTGAAAGGTTACGTAATTTTTCACCAATGCAGGTTCGGGTGGTTGCTACCAATACCTTCCGAGTAGCCCGCAATGCATCTAAATTTATCGCTCAAGCAGAGTTAGCTTTAGGGTTTCCAATTGAAGTGATAGCAGGGCAAGAAGAAGCCCGTTTAGTTTATATTGGCGCTTCCCATGGGGCACCTGCTAATTCTGGTAATCGATTAGTCATTGATATTGGCGGCGGATCCACCGAGTTTATTATTGGGCAGGGTTACGAGCCGAAATTATTAGAAAGTTTGTATATTGGTTGTGTATCCCACAGCCAAAAATTCTTTGCCAATGGGGCTGTGGACTCATACAACTTTAAACAAGCCGAATTAGCTGCTCGACAAGAAATTCAAATCATCTCAAAAGAATTTAGAAAAAAAGGTTGGGACCAAGTGATTGGCTCCTCAGGAACCGCCAAAGCACTTGCTGAACTCATCAGTCTGAATGGGTTGGATGTGCATAGTGATCGAAAGACAGATCCTTTTGGGGTGGAAGCTGCCGGTGTCATTACACGCCAAAGTTTAGAGTTATTGAAGTTAAGCCTGATTGAATCTGAATTTGTGCAAAACTCTAAATTAATTGGTTTGAAGCCTGATCGTCGTCTTGTACTGCCTGGTGGTCTGGCCATTATGATTGCAGCGTTTGATGAGTTAAAAATTGAATCGATGGAAATCGTAGAGGCAGCCCTAAGAATGGGTGTTTTATATGATTTCTTGGGGCGAGCTCAACATCATGATATGCGTTTTGTCACGGTTGAACAATTCATGAAACGATATGGAGTGGATGTAGAGCAAGCGATGCGCGTAGAGGAACTAGCTATTTTCTTTTTAGAGCAGTTCCCAATGCCAGTTGATGAAGATAGGATTAATAACACATCTTTACTTGGCTGGGCTGCTAGGCTTCATGAAATTGGCTTAACCATCTCTCATAATGGTTATCACAAGCATTCTGCCTATATTTCTGCGAATGCAGATATGCCAGGTTTTTCGAAAAATGACCAAGCACGTTTATCAACTCTCCTGATTGGTCATACTGGTAAATTAGCGAAAGTGTATACCAGTAATAATTTTGTGGATTGGCGTATGCTGTTTTGCTTGAGACTGGCTTTTCTTCTTTCAAGAAGAAGGGTGAGTGAGGAGTTGCCAGAAATTTTAGTACAACAGACCTCAAAAGGTTTTAAAGTGACGATTTCAAAAAAATGGATTGAAAATCATCCTTTAACCGAATTTAGCTTGAAAAAAGAAGCCGAGGATTGGATCAAGATTGGCAAAGAGTTTCTAATCGATCAGTACTAAACCAACTATCTGCATTAAATATTGATTGAAAATCAAATGAGTCTGAGCTACTGATTCATGCATCAGTAGCTCTCGAATGAATCGCTTAATGGTTGGTCAAAAAATGCTTAGCGTAACGTGGGTTAATATCAGATAATCTCAACATCGTTAAGAAGTCAGCCGTATTGAAGTCAGGATCCCATGCTGGTTCGCCACAAATTTTAGCCCCAATGCGAAGGTAACCTTTGATCAGGGGAGGTGGTTCCACTTCAAGATCTGAATTTAATTTATCTAACGGCAAGGGGAGTTTCGGGAATGTTCTATATTCAAGGGGACTTAAACTCTTTTCACTGAACACCCTATGTAAACTGGCAGCATAATGTCCTCCATCACCCATCGGGACACTTGCACAACCAAGCATAATCTCATAGCCATGTTGCTTCATATAAGAGCCTAGGCCAGCCCATAAGGCCATAATTACTCCACCCGAGCGGTAGTTTTGATGGACGCATGATCTACCCACTTCCACTGCATTGGGAAAAAGATGCTGTAGTCTAGTTAAATCAAATTCAGACTCAGAGTATAGACGGCCAATTTGCTTGGCTTGTTCTGGAGGCAAAATTCTGTAGGTGCCAACCACTTGGAGTGTCTCTGTATCTCTGACAATCAGGTGATCACAATAAGTATCAAATTCGTCAACATCTAACCCTTCTTCATGATGCGTAAGAGTAGCACCCATTTCTTCGGCGAAGACCTGATATCTCAAGCGTTGTGCCTCTTTAATCTCATCTAAATCTCGGGCGATATAAACTTGAATCGGACTTGATTTATTAGATTTTGATTTTTCGTTTTCTGAAATACTGGGTAACTCACTCACTGTTTTCTTTAGTTCCTTGATTTTGGAATTTTTCTTTTTTGATTTGAGCTTTTTTAAAGGAAATAATTTGGGAAACTTATTCAACTTTTGAATACCAGAAAGTTTTTTAGTCAGTTTACCTGCGATTTTAGTTGTCAAACCATCACCGATGGAGTTTAACGACTGGAGAGGATTTGGTAATTCTTTCATTTTAAAGGTATTTTCCTGTTAATGGATTCATTGTATTAACAAATAGTTGCACGGATATGACAAACTAAAATTGAGCTTCATTAAAAAATGCAATAGTTCATATTTTTAGGAGTGGAAATAATAGGTATGCCCAAGTAACTAGACATAAAATGAGGGCAAGCATTACAGCCGCTGAACCATAATCTTTTGCTCTTTTAGAAAGACCGTGGTTGTCGAACGAAATGCGATCAATCGCTGCTTCAACACTTGAATTTAGCAACTCTACAATTAAAACCAATACCAAAACCAATACTAGTAAGACGTGTTCAACAGGGCTCAAAGGAAGCCATAAAGAGATTGGTAATAAAACTGCAACTAAGCTTAACTCTTGTCGAAAGGCACTTTCTTCTTTGATTGCAAATACCAGCCCATGCCAGGAGTTAATGCTAGCTTTGATTGCTCGGGTAATACCTTTATTACCTTTATGAGGGTTTTTTTCAAATGAATAATCTTCCGGTTTGTTCATAGTGGGAAATCACTACTGGCTTCTACGAGGCCCGGTGGGACCGGCTGAAGGTGTTTGACGAACTGTTCGGTAGCCGCTTGCCAAGAAAATCCTTCGGCATACTTGCGAGCCTCTGCTTTAGAAATTTTGAGAGCAGCCAAGCAGGCTTCTTCTAGATTTTCTCGCAATGCGCCGGATTCACTTTGACCAATTACATCAATCGGTCCTGTAACGGGATAAGCTGCTACCGGTAATCCACATGCCATTGCTTCCAATAGAACTAGTCCAAAGGTATCTGTTTTGCTTGGAAATACAAAAACATCAGCACTGCAATAATATTCCGGCAGTTGAGACTGTTCTTTAGCGCCAAGAAATTGAACCATGGGGTATTTTTCTTTTAAATAGGGTAGTGATGGCCCATCTCCAATCACGACTTTAGAGCCAGGCAAATCTAATGCTAAAAATGCTTCAATATTTTTTTCAACGGCAACTCTGCCAACATTTAAAAAAATGGGTCTAGTACCACTTAATTTATCTGAGGTTTTCACCTCAAATCTTGATAAGTCGACACCCCTACTCCAAAGAACTACATTGGTAAATCCATATGACTCTAGGTCTTTTTTAACTGTTGGGGTAGGGGCCATCACGGCCAATGATTTTCGATGAAACCATTTTAAAAATTTATAAGTGACAGCAACCGGAATTCCGGTTCTTGCTTTAACGTATTCAGGAAAGCGAGTGTGGTATGCCGTTGAAAACGGTAATTTATTCCTAACAGCATAGGATCTAGCCGCCAAGCCTAAAGGACCCTCGGTAGATATATGGAGGGCATCAGGTTTAAATAATTTGATACGGCGAGCAATTTTCCTTCCCGGAAAAATCGATAAGGAAATGTCAGGGTAGGTTGGGCATGGAATGGTTTTGAATTCTAGGGGCGACAAAATATCAACGACGTGCCCCATCTCTTCAAGTTCTCGTTTGGTTTGTTTTAAAGTTCTAACAACACCATTAATTTGTGGTTCCCACGCATCGGTAATGATTAAGATCTTCATTAAATAGTTGCTCTATCGTTGATTATCTTCTGTTACAAGTTCATTGCCGAAAGGAATTTCTTTCGATGATAAAACTTCGGGTGTGGTTGGGTTTGTTAGAGGGAACCCATTAAAAGAATTAATCACAATCGGTTCGATTTTAGGTTCGGCACTTTCTTGCAAAATATGGGGCCAGTGAATAATCTTTAATTCGCCATCAAAAGTTTCAACTAAAGCAGTTAAACTTTCAACCCAGTCACCATCGTTGCAGTATAGTAAGCCGTCAATATCTCTGATTTCTGCTTTGTGAATATGTCCACAAACAACACCATCGCATTTTCTTTTGCGCGCTTCTCTCGCCATGATCGCCTCAAAGTCAGCAATAAAACTTACCGCATTTTTAACTTTGTGTTTGAGAAATTGAGAGAGTGACCAATACTGCAAGCCTAATTTAATTCTAATATTGTTGAACATGCGATTGATAACAAGAATTAGGGTATAGGCAGAGTCCCCTAAGTATGCTAACCATTTAGCATATTGCATGACGCTATCAAATAAATCGCCATGAGTAATCCATAGCCGTTTTCCATTAGCGGTAACATGAATCATCTCGTTTCTGATTTGAATATCACCAAAGGTCATGCCGATAAATTGTCTTGCCGCTTCATCATGATTTCCTGGGATATAAAAAACCTCAGAACCTTTTCTAACTTTTCTGAGAATCTTTTGCACGACGTCATTATGTGCTTGTGGCCAGTACCAAGATTTTTTTAAACGCCATCCATCTATAATGTCTCCAACGAGATAAAATGTTTTTGCTTCGTTGTGCTTTAGGAAATCAAGAAGGTAGTCTGCCTGACAGCCAGCAGTGCCTAAATGTATGTCGGAAATCCATATGGTGCGATAGTGCATATTGAAGATTAGGCCATAGAAAAATGACGGAATTATTGCAGAATTAAGGCATTTTTGTTAAACGAAATAATTGAATAGAGACTTGAATGATCGTCATTAGCTACTTAAGAATTATTGAGCATATTATTCGTGGATTTTTGACGGTGATTTTTTTATACCCTAAGAAAAATCTGGTTGAGCAGCAAGTATTATTGCAAAATTGGAGTGGTAGATTATTAAAAATCCTGAAAATTGATTTACAAGTTCAAGGTGAAATTCCAGAAAATTTTCAATCACACTTAATCGTTTGCAATCATATTTCCTGGTTGGATATTCACGTCATTAATGCATTATTTCCAGTGCGATTTGTAGCAAAAAAAGAGGTTGCATCTTGGCCAGTCTTTGGCTGGTTTGCAAAAAAAATTAATACTCTTTTTATTGATAGGCAAAAAATAGGCCATTCAAAAGATGTTTCTGTACAGATGGCAACAGCTTTAAAAGCCGGTGATCGCATTTGTGTTTTTCCAGAAGGTACTTCATCAGATGGATTATCTGTGCTTAAATTTAAGCCGAACTTATTTCAAGCGGTGATTGATTCGCAAACTATTTGTCTACCTACGGCTATTTCCTATTTTCATCCGCTGACTGGTGAATTTAGTACAGCAACGGCTTTTATTGGTGATATGGGTTTGCTTGAGTCTATTAATAACACGATCAAGAATGCTCCGCTACAGGTTCGGTTAAGTATCGGTAAGCCAATTCAAGGTGAGGTTGCACGAAAAGACCTGTCAGATAAGGCTTGGCAACAAATTGTGAATTTAAGAAAATAAATACTAGTAATAAAATTAAAATCGTAGTAGAATCTTAGATTGTTCGGGGCGTAGCGCAGCCTGGTAGCGCATCTGCTTTGGGAGCAGAGGGTCGTGAGTTCGAATCCCACCGCCCCGACCAAATTCTTATTCCCAAGTTAAGTCATTAACTATAATAATATTTCAAAATAGCAAGGCTTTAGCCTCATACTGCCCATAGCTCAGATGGATAGAGCAACGGCCTTCTAAGCCGTAGGTCGCACGTTCGAATCGTGCTGGGCAGACCAAAACTCAAACTCTAATTGGTGTAGGGGATGTCAATTTCAAGGAATTGATTATCTAAGGCATGATCAATTGCATTAACTATTTTTGCAGCAGATAGTTTTATTCTTGGCCAACTAGTAGTTTTCAAAACAATTATTGCTATTTTACGATTTGCCAAATTTTGTTGATAGCCAAGATTTGTATCTGTTGTTACAAAGACCTCAAACCCTTCAGACTCTGCTGCTGCAAGTAATTCACCGTTTTTGAGAGTTGACCAACCCAATTCAAAAGCAGTTAGAACTTCATGTTTTGGTAAGAACTCCCTTAAAGGCGCGGGCGTGCCCTGGTCAAATAATATTTTCACGCCGCATATAATGAATTTTTAGCGACGAAATCTAACACTGCTTTGACTTGTTCTAATTTTATACCCGGGAAAATTTCAGTAAATTCTTGAGCGGTAATCCCATCTTCAAGATTTTCAAAAAGCGCAGCAATTGGTACACGCGAGCCTGCAAATACCAAAGAACCACTAACACGTTCTTTAGCACTCTCGACAACTTGACAGTTTGACCAATTGATCATTTTAAAACTCCTTGAATAGATTTCATTATGCTCTCAAAGATTAAATTGAGCAAATGATAGCCTTGTAGATATTAGGTAATTATCGACAAGGTCTTTGAAGCCTAAGTTCGCACTTTCGAATCGTGCGGGGCGTGGATGTAAATTAATCTGTGTAAGATGATTTAGTATGAGGCAACGGACTATGACGGGTTTTAAAGACACAACTCCAGTAGCAATAAAGATCCTGAAGATTAGTTAACCTTAAGTTAAGGTTAACGAATTTGCTATTAGCTTTGTTTTGACGAACGATGATTAAATTTCTAGAGTTATTGCGATTAAAGAAAAAATTGTGAGAATCAAAAGGCTTTAGAAATGACCCCTAATGTTTTTTATTGCTATGAAGTTTCTTAAAAGACTGCAAACCATTTACTACTAAATTTAAAGTATTATTTAAGCAATAATCTGTACACAGATACGTACACATTTTTTAAAATGTTTATAAAGTATTGAATTTATTGTATTTTTATACAGCCGCAAACACTTCTAAGCCGTAGGTCGCACGTTCGAATCGTGCTGGGCAGACCAAATTAGGGTTTCAAAGACCACAAAACAACGGCTCTTCACCATAATCGGGGTATGGGCTTTATGAAACACTGTTAATTACCTCATACCATGTTCATGTGGCTAATACTGAGTATTAATCAAGCTTTTTCTTTAATGATTTATCATAGAAAAGCTTACATCTGATGTGATCCTAAATTACAACGGTTCAGGTGATGAGATGAAGTTAGGGGTGTGATTTTAGAATAATTAAAAAAAGGAGAGATTTAATGTTCATTCCAAAGTACAAAGTTTTATTAAAAACTATTAGGTATCTTGTTATTTTTGGTATATGTTCTTCCATCCATTTAGTTTATGCCTTAGATAATACCTCGATTGAATTTGGAATGGATCTATTTCTTAATAAAGCTAACTGTCAATCTTGCCATGGTTGGTCTGGAGATGGACGTAAAACAGATAATCAAATGCCAGATGGTGCAAATTTAAGGGAGTCAGCCTTAGATCGAGACATGGTAGTTACTGCTATAAAGTGTGGGCGACCAGGAAATAACATGCCAGCATTTGATCGCTTAGCATACAGTGACGGAAGATGTTATGGGTTATTAAAATCGCAAATGAGTGCAACCCCCATGCCAGATCCACCGGCTACTTTACAAAATCGAGAAATTGAAGCTATCGTTGATTTTTTGTTTGCAAAAGTAATTAAGCAAGGCAAAATGAATCAAGAAAAGTGCGTTCAATTTTGGGGAGGCAATCCTCCCCTTTGTGGGCTAATAACTCAATAAAGATATCACTTCAAGCTGCAGATTAATTTAAAGCAAAGACAAATAAATAACTTGAGTTTTCTAACTTATCGAATTTTACTGGATGAAGATGCCTTCCTCCTGATTGAACTGCTAAATATTGCTTTGGTCCAATCGAATAGGTAACTGGAGATCCTTTTAGAGTTGTTCCCACATTAAAGCGCCATAATTCTTCAAGGGTTTCATCGTTATACGCAATGATCCAACCATCTTGTAAAGCAGTAAATAATACCCCTCCTGCAGTAACAGTAGCACCAGATCGAATTTCGATATTAGTAACTGCTTTAGCTAATACTTTATTGTTTTTAGTGTCAAAAGCAGTGACAGCTCCATAGTATAGGTCACTTGAATACTCTCTTTTTTCACTTCCCTTCATATCAACATCACCATCTTTAGACTTTGACTTTACTTCTGCACCGTTCTGAGTGAAGCAACCTTCTATTCCAACGCCGTAAGCGATGTTTTTAATGGGATTAAATGCTGTAGGTTGGTGTGCCACACCCCCATGCCAGGTTGGACAGGCTCTTTTTTTACCATCCCCTCGAAGTGCTCGTGCTTTGGGATTATAGGTTTGAATATCAAGCTTAGGACTGTACTCTAATGGTTTTCCTGTTGTGGGATGAATGCCAGCTGTCCAATTTAGGTCATTCACATATTTTGTCGCTTTTATAAATTTTCCTGTAACTCTATCAAGCAAATAGAAAAAACCATTTCTTCCAAAATGCGCCACTACCTTACGGTTTTCATTATCAATCTTTGAGTCGAAAAGCATGTGAATTCCAACTTCATCATAATCCCATGAGTCATTAGGAGTGTATTGAAAATGCCATTTCACTTTTCCAGAATTAACATCAATAGCAACTACAGAGTCAGTATATAGATTATCACCTGGCCTAAATTGCGGATCGTAAATAGGATAAGGGTTTCCTGTGCCGACTATATAAAGTTTTGACTCTGGATCATAAGAACCAGTTTGCCAAATTCCACCGCCACCTGTTTTCCAAGCATTATGGTCGTCTTTCCAAGTCTCGCTGCCAGGATCTCCAGGTTTTGGAACTACATACCAACGCCATAACTCATTGCCTGTTTTTGCATCTAAGGCTGCAACCCACCCTCTAGTTCCGCCATCTCCTGCTCCATTTTGAACCAGCACCTTACCGTCAGCAACTATAGGGGCGGTAAAGAATTTTTCCATTCTATCGAACTCAGTTTTTTTGGCAATTTGTTTGTCCCAAACAATCTCTCCATTCTCGCTATTAATTGCAATTACTCTACCGTCTGGTAAATTGGCAATTACTAAATTTTCCCAAAGTGCAATTCCGCGAGTACGTGGAACATTACCTTTATGGCTTACACCAGGGTCACAAACCCAAACAAAGGTTCCGTAGTTTTGATTTCTGGCATCTATTTTATAAACGGTACCCCATCCATCTGTTGTATACATGAACCCATTATCAATTAATGGATTCACTTCATTTTCAGGCCCATTTGCTCCATTATCTTGCATGCCTCCTAAAGCTAAAGCCCAAACCATTCTTAAATTTTGTACGTTTTGACGATTGATTTGGGTTAGTTTAGAGTAACGCGTTGAAGAATAATCGCCATTCATTAAGAGCCAATTTTGAGGTTCATTAGCAGCATTTATAAGTCTATCCGCATTTACTGTCATGTTAAATTCAGCGAACGCATTTGAAAAAATAAAAAAGAAGGATAAAAAGAACACCTTCAATATTGAACTTTGATTTTTGATAGAAATTCTCATAATTGCCTCCTAAAATTTAAATTAACCATAACATTGATTAATCACTTAAGTAATTAATACAAACCCGAATGAAGGGGGTGTTGTAAGAATTCAAAGCCAGGCCTATTAGCTCACTTGGTTATCGACCACCTGCATCACAATTCAAGTACGGAAACTCATCAACAATCAACACAATAGGATGCATATAATAAGATGTAAATACTCTCTTGAATCATGCTAATATTTCGACAATTAGTTCACATTTGATATATCTGCCAGTTTAAAACGACCAATCGCTTTACTTATTGAGATGAGATGTCAGATGATGTGTGTTGATGAATATAACAATAAACTAAAGGCAAACTGATGATGAAAAAAATCCTGAATACATTACTTGCATCATCGCTACTATTGATTAGTCAAAGCGTATTCGCTCAAGATGCTAACTATCCAAGTCGCCCAATTACTTGGATTACACCGATGGGGGCAGGCGGCACATCAGATGTTTTTGCTAGGACAATTCAGCCCTTTATTACTAATTATTTAGGGCAACCGATGATTGTTGAAAACAAATCAGGAGCCAATGGTGTTCTCGGTGAGGAGGCTGGATTCAATGCCAAACCAGATGGCTATACGCTCATTTTTTCATCGGCATCGGTTGCGGCAAATCCATTTTTACGTAAGACTAATTACGACTCACGTAAATTTGTACCTGTTATTTACTTAGGAAATGTGTATCTCATCTTGTTAGCTAATGACGCAGTCAAAGCCAAAAATCTCAAAGAGTATGTGGAGATGGTACGTACTAAACCTCCAGAAACCTATAACTACTCTTCATGGGGTGTCGGGGGAATGGGGCATTTAGCGAGTGAGTTACTTAATCTGGAGGCAAAGATTAAGCTGGCCCATGTTCCTTATAAATCATCTCCTGAGGCAGTTACTGCTGCTATTTCGGGGCAAACACAAGTTACTTTTCAGACCACCTCCTTAGCCATACCGCAAATGAAATCTGGCCGACTACATGCGTTAGCGGTTGCAGCGCCAAATCGTTTACCAGATGCACCAGATGTTCCAACCATGACAGAGATGGGTTTTCCTGGAGTTAAAATTGATACGTGGTTTGGGGTCTTCTTACCACCCAATACACCAAGATATATTGTGGAGCGTCTCAACAAGGCCTTTCAGGCAGCACTGAACGATCCAGAGATAAGGTCTAAGTTAGAAGCAAAAGGAATTTTTCCAAAGGGTGGAACGCCAGAAGAATTTCAGGCTTATTTTCAAGGTGAAATGAAAAAATTCGATCGTATTGTTACTGAAGCCAAGATTGAATCAGATACGAAATAATTTCAAATTTTTGATTGATGGGACTCCCCCCCTTCTTCTAAATGGCATGGTTATCAATACCATTACCAACCAGAAAAAAGTCATATACATCCTTTCTTAATTGATTTATGGCGCAGTATCTTCGAGCAAACAGATGGACAGGTATTTATCGAGGTATGCGCCAATAATGGGGGCAAGTATTCGCAGATACTTTTAAAGCACTTGGGGCGAATCCCTTGCCCTTATTTGTTATAGAACTATATGACGCTCTTCAAACGGGTAAGGTCAAAGCTCAAGAAAATCCACTAGCGATTCTCGACTCACTTCAATTGCATGAAGTTACTAAGTTCGTATCAAAAACTTCGCATGTGTGGTCGGGGTTTAATCTCATTGGTAATTTACCTTTTTGGCAAAGTTTACCAACTAATCTTCAAGTAATCATTCAAAATAACATCAAAATTCACGTAGCTCGACAAAAAACCCACACGATAGCACTCAATACCCAGTTAGAAGAAGATCTTGCCACAAAAGGCATGATATTTAATGAAGCAGACACTCAAACGTTTAGCGACTGTTTGACAGGTTCATTTTATCAAAGCTGGAAAGACCAACTGGGAGCTGAGTTATGGTCCTTGCTGGAGAAATAATTTGGAAAGTTAGCAAAAGAGTAGAGGTACCTATAGTTCTTCATCCGAAAAGACTATAGAATAAATTTACTTTAAATAAAGATGGAGACACATATGATGATCAGACAACTGATGCTTGCTTTATTGAGCTTTTTATCCTTTGCCACACATTACGCATTTGCAGAAGAACCTTATCCAACACGACCTATTAATTTGATTGTTCCTAATCCTCCAGGGGGATCATCTGACGTCAATGCCAGAATTTTGGCAGATTCTTTGACAAAAATATTAAAACAACCAGTGGTCGTTAACTTTAAACCCGGAGTTGCTGGTCAGATTGGTAATTCATATGTCGCAAAATCAAAGCCAGATGGTTACAACTTATTGATGGGATTGTCTTCTATCATGGTTTCCCCTGAAGCAGAGCGAGTTCAAGGTAAAACTTCACTCTATGAAGTTGATCAATTGATTCCCGTTGGGATGATTTCAAATGATCCAATGGTCATGTTGGTCAATGCAAATTCTCCTTGGAATACATTGGCAGATGTGGTGAAAGCGGCAAAAGTAAAGCCAGGAAGTATTAACTATTCTTCTTCAGGAAATTTTGGTCCCATCCATCTATCCGTCGTGATGTTTGAACAAGCGGCTGGTATTAATTTAGTACAAGTACCTTTTGGAGGTGGTGGACCATCGATGATGGCTTTACTAGGTAGTCAAGTCGAAATAACAACTGCGATACCCGCTGTTGCGATGGCTCAAATACAATCAGGAAAAGTTAGAGCCATTGCGGTCTCTGGTCCGAGGCGAATCAAAATCTTACCGAATATACCTACCTATCGTGAATCGGGATACGATGCTGAATTTAATATTTGGAATGGATTATTTGTTCCACAAGGTACTCCTGACTCGATTGTTAAGGTATTACGTGACGCTATCCGTGAAGCAGCAACGTCAGGTGAGCTTGAATCAGTGATGCAACAACGGGGCATGATTTATGAATATCTTGATCAACCTGAATTTAAAAAATTTGCCAAAGAAGACGGAGATCGTATGGTCAAGGCGGTTAAGTTGATTGGAAAATTAAATTAATGGATATTGCTCATAATGGGGTGGCCAACTGTTAAAGACAATGCATCCACCATCTTCCACTGTAATTAATGTAGTTGTTAGTAACTTGAGAGACTTTTTGTCTTGGTACAATTATTTTGCTCTCAAAAATTAAATTGAGCAAATGATAGACTTTTAGATAAGAGGTAATAGTGCACACGGCCTAGGCAGCATAAATTTGCACCTTCGAATGATGGTAGGCAGTCCAAAATTACCAAAAATATATTTACTGTATTCAATTGTAGTTATTGTGGGCGAGATTCCAGACTCTTTAGGCTCACTCTATCTAGGATTCACTCACCTTAATAGGCTTTGATGAACAGTTAGTCACTTTGTAAGGAGATGAGAGCCCAGTTTCTAGAAGGTTTGAGTAAGTTAAGATAATTGAATGCCACGTTTTTTTAGCTGGTAATCAAAGATAGATTTACCAATCAGTCGATTTGATATTGAGTATGCGATCAAGATACTGATAATAGAAAAAAGAGCAATCATGTGATTTCCAGTTAGTTCAAAAATAATAAGGACACTGGCGAACGGTGCACCTATTGTTGATGCGATCATGGTTGCAGCACCAATAGCTAAAAACAAATGACCACCATGACTAAACGTCACATCCATTGCACCACCTAACATAGAGCCAATAAATAGAGCAGGACCAAAAACACCGCCAAAAAATCCAAATCCAAGACAGAGAGGGGTTAGGATGATTTTGGAAAGACATAAAATAATTAATAAGCTCAAGGAAAGTTTCCCTGCTAATGCCAAAGAAATGGAACCCAGACTGATCCCCAGTAAATGCGGAAGCATGGGTGAGAGAAGAAATAATATGATGGCGGGAATGAGTGGTCTAAATTGAGGGTTGATATTAATAGTTTTTGCTAACTGGCCCATTGTTGGAATCAGATACATATATAGAGAAATAAATACACCGCACAGACTACCCAATAAAATACAAAGTCCTAGGTTTGTTATCGAAAATTCAAAAGGATCATCAATTGGAAAAAAACGATGATTACCTAAAATGAGATAGGACAGGGCGTAGGATGAAAAAGTGCCGATCAAAATAGGGAGAATATTCTTTTTAGAAAATCTTCTCAATATGACCTCTTGAGAAAAAATTGCGGCTCCAATTGGAGGGTGTAAATTAATCTGTGTAAGTTGATTCCAGTTTTTAGTGAAGGTTTAATCTTTCACCAAATTCAATCTCAAATCGATTCATCGCAGATCT
>NZ_FWXJ01000019.1 GCF_900176405.1 Polynucleobacter kasalickyi
CGCCGATGATAGTGCGGATTACCCGTGTGAAAGTAGGTAATTGCCAGGCACCTTTAAGAAAAACCCAGATCTAACGATCTGGGTTTTTTGCTTTGAATATTTGAAAATCCTTGTTCATAATCATTGGTTTTATCGATAATTTGTAGTTCTATTAAAAAATATTGTGTTTTTTTAACTTTCAGCGATATAAATGGTTGACAAAATCAACCCTGTTGAAGGACAATCTAAGGTTCTCGGAGAGATGCCCGAGCGGCTAAAGGGGGCAGACTGTAAATCTGTTGGCTTACGCCTACGTTGGTTCGAATCCAACTCTCTCCACCAGAAGTATTGCAGTAGTGTGTTACGTGTTAGATTTGCGGGAGTAGCTCAGCTGGTAGAGCACTTGCCTTCCAAGCAAGATGTCGCGAGTTCGAACCTCGTCTCCCGCTCCAGTGTGTCAGGTTTGATTGAACGCTCATGTGGCTCAGTGGTAGAGCACTCCCTTGGTAAGGGAGAGGTCGGCAGTTCGATCCTGCCCATGAGCACCATAGTGCACCATATGGTTGGTGATGATTTATAAGATAAATGTAATCTATTAACAGTAGAGGCGGAAATGGCAAAAGAGAAATTTGAACGGACGAAGCCCCACGTTAACGTTGGCACAATTGGTCACGTTGACCACGGTAAAACGACATTAACAGCGGCAATTACAACCGTATTATCAAAAGCGTTTGGTGGCGAAGCGAAAGCTTACGATCAAATTGATGCTGCTCCAGAAGAAAAGGCACGCGGTATTACGATTAATACAGCCCACGTTGAGTATGAGACACAGAATCGTCACTATGCTCACGTTGATTGCCCAGGCCACGCTGACTATGTTAAAAACATGATTACTGGTGCTGCTCAGATGGACGGCGCGATTTTAGTATGTTCAGCAGCTGACGGTCCAATGCCACAAACACGTGAGCACATTTTGTTAGCGCGTCAAGTTGGCGTGCCGTACATTGTTGTGTTTTTGAACAAGTGCGACATGGTGGATGACGAAGAGTTGTTAGAACTCGTTGAAATGGAAGTCCGTGAGTTGTTGTCAAAGTATGACTTCCCAGGCGATGACACACCAATTATCAAAGGTTCAGCAAAATTAGCATTAGAGGGCGACGAAGGTCCTTTAGGCAAGCAAGCAATTATGGCTTTGGCTGATGCATTAGATACATACATCCCAACACCTGAGCGTGCTGTTGATGGTACATTCTTGATGCCGGTAGAAGATGTATTCTCTATTTCTGGTCGCGGTACAGTGGTAACAGGCCGTATTGAGCGTGGTATCGTTAAAGTCGGCGAAGAGATTGAAATCGTCGGTATCAAAGACACACAAAAGACAACATGTACAGGCGTAGAAATGTTCCGTAAGTTGCTAGACCAAGGTCAAGCAGGCGATAACGTTGGTATCTTGTTACGTGGTACAAAGCGTGAAGATGTAGAGCGTGGTCAAGTATTATGCAAACCAGGTTCAATCCTCCCACACACAGAATTCTCAGCAGAGGTTTATGTGTTGTCTAAAGATGAAGGTGGCCGTCATACTCCATTCTTTAACAACTACCGTCCACAGTTCTACTTCCGTACAACGGACGTAACTGGCGCGATTGAGTTGCCAAAAGACAAAGAGATGGTAATGCCAGGCGATAACGTACAAATTAGCGTGAAGTTAATTGCACCAATCGCGATGGAAGAAGGTTTACGTTTTGCGATCCGTGAAGGTGGCCGTACTGTTGGCGCCGGTGTGGTTGCAAAAATTATTGCTTAAGGTATAGGGGTGTAGCTCAATTGGCAGAGCGTTGGTCTCCAAAACCAAAGGTTGGGGGTTCGATGCCCTCCGCCCCTGCCACCAAAAGCAAGGTTAGAAAATAATGTCAGAACAGAAAAATTTATCAAGTGAAGTTGTTGAATCCAATTGGGTAGTCGGTGCGGCTATCTTTTTGGTGCTTGGCGCTTTGGTCGGATATTATGGCCTTGTTAATCAAGGCACAGTTATTCGTCTTGGCGTCTTGCTCGGTGGTTTTGCTCTTGCAATTGGGTTGTTAGCAATTACTTCGAGTGGTAAGAAATTTATAGCATATGCTAAAGACAGTATTAACGAAACAAAAAAAGTTGTATGGCCTACTCGTAAAGAGAGTACGCAAATGACTTTGATCGTTTTTGCTTTTGTTGCTGTGATGGCAATTTTCCTGTGGAGTGCCGATAAGATAATCGAGTGGATTATTTTCTCCGTATTTCTTGGGTGGAAATGATAAATATGACTAATACAGAAGTTGATCAAAATCCTCAAGCTGCAGAAAACATGCGTTGGTATGTAATACACGCGTATTCTGGCATGGAAAAGAGTGTCAAAAGAGGCTTAGAAGAGCGAATTGCTAGATCTTCAATTGCTGAACAGTTCGGTAGAATTCTTGTGCCTTCAGAAGAAGTTATTGAAGTAAAGGGCGGGTCAAAATCAGTAACTGAGCGTCGATTCTTTCCAGGGTATGTTTTAATCGAAATGCAATTGGGCGATGAGTCTTGGCATTTAGTCAAAAACACACCAAAGGTAACCGGCTTTGTCGGTGGTATCAAAAATAAACCATCGCCTATTTCTACAGCCGAAGTTAAAAAAATAATGGATCAAATGCAAGCTGGGGTTGATAAGCCTAAGCCGAAAACATTATTTGAAATTGGTGAAATGGTCCGAGTCAAAGAAGGTCCGTTTACTGACTTTAATGGCAATGTCGAAGAAGTTAACTATGAAAAGTCAAGATTAAGAGTTTCTGTTACAATTTTTGGTCGCGGAACTCCAGTGGAATTAGAGTTTGGCCAAGTTGAGAAAATGTAATAAAGATTAGTTTGTAGTTAGATGTAATCAGTAGAATAGTTTGGGTGTGTAAACACTCTAAACAAGAGGAGCAGAGTTAAGGTTGCCGCTTTAACAACGCGTTTACTCAACAGCGATCGTTAAGAAGATTCGCTTTTAAGGAGTTATACAATGGCAAAAAAAATCATTGGCTTTATTAAGCTACAAGTACCTGCGGGTAAAGCGAACCCATCGCCTCCAATCGGACCTGCTTTAGGTCAGCGCGGTTTGAACATCATGGAATTCTGTAAAGCATTTAATGCTCAGACACAAGGTGTTGAGCCAGGACTCCCAATTCCAGTCGTAATTACAGCGTTTGCTGATAAGAGCTTCACTTTCATCATGAAGACTCCTCCAGCAACGACTTTAATTAAGAAAGCCGCTAAGTTGGATAAAGGATCTGCAAGACCACATACTGATAAAGTAGGCAAGATCACACGCGCACAAGTTGAAGACATTGCTAAGGCAAAAATGCCTGATTTAACAGCAGCGAATTTAGAAGCAGCAGTAAGAACAATTGCAGGTAGCGCCCGTTCAATGGGTATTACTGTGGAAGGACTCTAATCATGGCAAAAATTTCAAAAAGATTACAAGCGATCCAATCTAAAGTTGATCGCAATAAACTTTATCCAATTGATGAAGCATTGAATCTTGTAAAAGAATGTGCTTCAGCAAAATTTGATGAATCAATTGACGTTGCAGTTCAACTCGGTATTGATGCAAAGAAATCTGACCAAGTTGTTCGTGGAGCAGTTGTACTTCCAGCTGGAACTGGTAAGTCTGTGCGTGTAGCAGTATTTGCACAAGGTGACAAAGCTGAACAAGCTAAAGCTGCTGGTGCTGATATTGTCGGTATGGAAGATTTAGCAGAGCAAATCAAAGGCGGTACGATGGACTTTGACGTGTTAATTGCGTCTCCAGACACAATGAGAATTGTTGGTGCTCTAGGCCAAATTCTTGGACCACGTGGTTTGATGCCAAACCCTAAAGTTGGTACTGTAACTCCAGACGTAGCAACTGCTGTTAAAAATGCAAAAGCAGGTCAAGTGCAGTTCAGAGTTGATAAAGCTGGAATTATTCATGCAACTATTGGCCGTCGTTCCTTTGAGCCAAGTGCATTAAAGAGTAACTTATCTGCATTACTTGACGCTCTTAGCAAAGCTAAGCCAGCTACAAGTAAAGGTGTCTATTTAAGAAAAGTTGCTGTCTCTAGCACGATGGGTGTAGGTGTCCGCGTCGAGCAGTCTTCTATTAACGCTTAAATAGTAAAAAGAACTTTGGGTCGTTGATGTAAAAGTCAGCGGCCATCAAAGACCGTTGGCGGAGTAACCCTTAATGAGAAATCACCAACGTAGATGGCGAACCTGAAAAGAATTCGCTGATGTGCAACCCCTCATGGAAACATGGGGATAAATGGAGTTAAACATGCCTTTAAATTTGGATGACAAAAAAGCGGTAGTGGCTGATATTGGTGCGCAAGTTGCCAGTGCTCAGACCATTGTACTAGCTGAGTATCGCGGCATTCCAGTGGGCGAATTGACAAAACTTCGTGCAAGTGCGAGAGAGCAAGGCGTATATTTACGCGTATTGAAAAATACTTTGGCTCGTCGTGCTGTACAAGGTACGCAGTTCGAAGCATTGGGTGAGTCGATGGTTGGCCCGCTGATTTACGGCATTTCTGTAGATCCGATCGCTTCAGCAAGAGTCTTAAATGACTTTTCTAAAACGAAAGATACCTTAGTAATCAAAGCAGGTTCATATAACGGGAAACAACTAGACGTTGAAGGTGTTAAAGCGCTAGCAAGTATCCCAGGTCGTGAACAGTTAATCTCTATGTTACTAGGTGTAATGTTAGCCCCTGTATCGAGCATGGCTCGTGTTCTAGGTGCGGTAGCAGCACAGAAATCCGAAGAAGCGCCTGCTGCTTAAAAGCATTAGTCGCATTTCAACATGAATGAATTAGGAGTTAAAAATGGCAATTACTAAAGAAGAAATTATTGAAGCAGTAGGAAATATGTCTGTAATGGACTTGAATGACTTAGTTAAAGCATTCGAAGAGAAGTTTGGCGTATCAGCAGCAGCTATGGCTGTAGCTGGTCCTGGTGCTGCAGCTGCAGTTGCTGAAGAGCAAACTGAGTTCAACGTTATTCTTGCTGAAGTTGGCGCGAATAAAGTTTCAGTTATTAAAGCTGTTCGTGAAATTACAGGTCTTGGCCTTAAAGAAGCGAAAGATTTGGTTGATGGTGCACCAAAAGCAGTTAAAGAAGGTGTTGATAAAGCCGCAGCTGAAGATGCTAAAAAGAAATTGGAAGACGCTGGCGCGAAGGTCGAACTCAAGTAATGAATATGTGGTGGTTAATACCCACCACATTATCGATTTGAGAGGTTTGGTTAGTAGCCAAACCAGATAATTTAATGAGTTATCTGGTTTGCCTTCTGATACGACTGCAGTAGGCAAATTTGGTCGGGTACGCCGTTGTGCGTGCTGTCCGCCAGAGCTTGGTAGAGGCCGAGCACCAAATCCCCCTTTTCAGTCGCCGAATTCGGAGATGACATGGCTTATAGCTTCACCGAACGCAAGCGCATCCGTAAGAGCTTTGCTAAGCGCCTGAATAATCATCAGGTACCCTATTTACTAACAACTCAGCTTGAGTCTTATACAAAATTTTTGCAAGAAAGAGTTGGTAGCCTTTCACGTCAAAATGAAGGTCTTCAGGCTGCATTTTTATCTATCTTCCCAATCGTATCCAATAATGGCTACGCAAAGATGGAATATGTTTCCTATCAATTATCAGCTCCTCCATTCGACGTTAAAGAATGTCAACAACGTGGCTTAACATTCCATTCAGCGTTGAGAGCTAAAGTTCGTTTAATTATTAACGATCGTGAAAACCCAACTAAAGTAAAAGAAATTAAAGAACAAGAAGTGTACATGGGCGAAATTCCGCTGATGACAGATACTGGTTCTTTTGTTATTAACGGTACAGAGCGTGTAATCGTATCTCAGTTACACCGTTCACCTGGCGTGTTCTTCGAACACGATAAAGGCAAAACACATAGTTCAGGAAAACTCTTGTTTTCAGCAAGAATTATTCCTTACCGTGGCTCATGGTTAGATTTCGAATTTGATCCTAAAGACATCCTGTATTTCCGTGTCGACCGTAGACGTAAAATGCCAGTAACTATTTTGTTAAAGGCATTAGGTTTAAACGACGAACAAATCCTCGCTAACTTCTTTAATTTTGATCATATTGAAATTAATAACGAAGGCGTTTCAATCGAATTCGTACCAGCAAGATTACGTGGTGAAGTTGCAAGGTTTGATATTAAAGACCGCGATGACAAAGTGATCGTTGCAAAAGATAAACGTATTAACGCGAAACATATTAGAGAATTAGAAGCTGCTAACACTAAATCAATCCTAGCTCCTGATGAGTATTTGATTGGTCGAGTATTAGCAAAGAATATTATTGATGAAGAAACTGGTGAAGTTCTTGCACATGCTAACGATGAAGTGAGCGATGACATTCTAGGCAAACTAAGAGTTGCAGGAATTACCAAGGTTGAAACAATCTATATCAATGATTTAGATCAAGGCTCATTCATTTCACAAACATTACGTGGCGATGAAATTGCTGGACAGCCAGAAGCGAGAATTGCGATTTATCGTATGATGAGACCTGGCGAGCCACCTACAGAAGATGCTGTAGAGGCCCTCTTCCAGAGATTGTTCTTCAACGAAGATAGTTATGACCTATCAAGAGTTGGACGTATGAAAGTGAATAGTCGTTTGAATCGTCCAGAAATGGAAGGTTCAATGGTTCTTTCTCATGAAGATATTCTAGATACGATTAAATTACTCGTTGACTTAAGAAACGGTAAAGGCGAAGTTGATGATATCGATCACTTAGGAAATCGTCGTGTTCGTTGCGTCGGTGAGTTGGCAGAAAATCAATTCCGTGCAGGTTTAGCAAGAGTTGAGCGTGCTGTGAAAGAAAGATTGGGACAAGCAGAAACAGAAAACTTGATGCCTCATGATTTGATTAATAGCAAACCAATTTCATCAGCCATCAGAGAGTTCTTTGGATCATCTCAGTTATCTCAGTTTATGGATCAAACAAATCCGTTATCTGAAATTACTCATAAACGTCGTATTTCAGCACTTGGCCCTGGTGGTTTAACACGTGAGAGAGCTGGCTTCGAAGTTCGTGACGTGCATCCAACCCATTATGGTCGTGTATGCCCGATTGAAACTCCTGAAGGACCAAACATTGGATTGATTAACTCACTCGCTTTGTTTGCTCGTTTAAATGAGCACGGCTTCTTAGAAACACCTTACCGTAAAGTTATAGACAATAAGGTCACGGAACAAGTAGATTATTTATCTGCTATCGAAGAAGCGAAATACGTAATTGCTCAGGCAAACGCAACCATTGATGAAAATGGCTTGTTAGCTGATGAATTAGTTTCATCACGCGAAGCTGGCGAAACAAAAATGGTTACACCTGATCGTATTAACTACATCGACGTTGCGCCAAGTCAAATTGTTTCCGCAGCAGCATCAATTGTGCCGTTCTTAGAGCATGATGATGCGAACCGTGCGTTGATGGGTGCGAACATGCAACGTCAAGCCGTACCATGTTTGAGACCAAGCAAGCCACTCGTTGGTACTGGTTTGGAAAGAATTGTGGCGGTTGACTCAGGTACAGTAGTCATGGCAACCCGTGGCGGTATTGTTGATTATGTAGATGCTAACCGTATCGTTATTCGTGTAAACGATGACGAAACAGCAGCAGGTGAAGTTGGTGTAGATATTTATAATCTCATCAAATACACAAGATCTAATCAAAATACCAACATCAATCAACGTCCGATTGTCAGAGTTGGTGATCAGATTGCCCGTGGCGATGTCGTTGCTGATGGAGCTTCTACTGACTTAGGTGAATTAGCACTTGGTCAAAATATGACCATTGCCTTTATGCCTTGGAACGGCTATAACTTCGAAGATTCAATTTTGATTTCAGAAAAAGTTGTAGCAGAAGACCGTTACACCTCAATCCACATTGAAGAGTTGAACGTTGTTGCTCGCGATACAAAATTAGGACCTGAAGATATTACACGTGATATTTCAAACTTGGCTGAGTCACAATTAAGCCGTTTGGATGAAAGCGGTATTGTTTATATCGGTGCTGAAGTTGAAGCTGGTGATGTATTAGTTGGAAAAGTTACACCAAAAGGTGAAACTCAACTAACACCAGAAGAAAAACTATTACGTGCAATTTTCGGTGAAAAAGCTTCAGATGTAAAAGATACCTCATTAAGAGTGCCTTCAGGAATGACGGGTACTGTGATTGATGTGCAAGTGTTTACTCGTGAAGGCGTAGAAAGAGACCAACGTGCTCAATCTATTATTCAGGAAGAATTACATCGCTATCGTTTGGACTTGAATGATCAGTTAAGAATTGTTGAAGGCGATGCCTTTAGTCGTTTAGAAAAACTCTTCATTGGTAAGATTGCAAATGGCGGTCCAGGCAAGTTAAACAAAGGTACAGCGATTACTAAAGAGTATCTCTCCACTGTTGAAAAATACCATTGGTTTGATATTCGTTTGGCTGACGAAGAGTTTGCAGCGCAAGTGGAGTCTATTAAAGAAGCAATTGAGCTCAAGCGTAAACAGTTTGAAGAAGCGTACTCTGAAAAGAATCGTAAATTAACTCAGGGTGATGAACTACAACCTGGCGTAACGAAAATGGTTAAGGTGTATTTAGCTGTTAAGAGACGCTTGCAGCCTGGTGACAAGATGGCCGGACGTCACGGAAATAAAGGGGTGGTTTCGAAAATTGCTCCAGTGGAAGATATGCCTTACATGGCAGACGGTACTGCAGTAGATATCGTTTTGAATCCGCTAGGTGTTCCATCACGTATGAACGTTGGTCAGATTTTAGAAAGCCATTTAGGTTGGGCAGCACTTGGTATTGGTAAGCGCATCACAGCAATGTTACAAGCGCAAGCAAAAATCCAAGAGTTGCGTACATTCCTCAATAGCCTCTATAACGAAACAGGCCGTGTTGAAGATTTGGATAGTTTGACAGATGACGAAATCCTTGAGTTAGCAAGAAACTTACGTCAGGGTTCACCGTTTGCAACGCCAGTATTTGATGGTGCTACAGAGGCAGAAATCGCAAAGATGTTGAATTTAGCATATCCAGAGGAAGTTGCTGGACCATTGCAAATGAATGCATCCCGTCAACAAATGAAACTATTTGATGGCCAGACTGGTGATGCTTTTGAGAGAAACGTAACCGTTGGTGTGATGCACGTATTGAAGTTACATCACTTAGTTGATGACAAGATGCATGCACGTTCAACAGGACCTTACTCACTCGTTACTCAGCAGCCGCTCGGTGGTAAAGCTCAATTCGGTGGTCAGCGTTTCGGTGAGATGGAAGTTTGGGCGCTTGAAGCTTATGGTGCCTCTTACGTATTACAAGAGATGCTCACGGTTAAATCTGATGACGTTAATGGACGTACGAAGGTGTACGAAAGTATTGTTAAAGGCGAGCACACTATTGAGGCAGGAATGCCTGAGTCCTTCAATGTTCTAGTAAAAGAAATTAGATCATTGGGTATAGATATCGATATGGAGCGTAATTAATATGAAAGCATTGCTTGATTTATTCAAACAAACTCAAGGGGAAGAGCAATTTGATTCTATCAAAATTGGTCTGGCATCTCCTGAGAAAATTCGCTCATGGTCTTTCGGTGAAGTACGTAAACCAGAAACTATTAACTACAGAACATTTAAACCTGAACGTGATGGTTTATTCTGCGCAAAGATTTTTGGCCCGATTAAGGATTATGAATGCTTGTGCGGTAAGTACAAACGCTTAAAGTTCCGCGGTGTAATTTGTGAAAAGTGTGGAGTTGAAGTCACACTCACTAAAGTTCGTCGTGAACGGATGGGTCACATTGATTTGGCGGCTCCGGTAGCGCATATTTGGTTTTTAAAATCATTACCTTCACGTTTGGGTATGGTTTTAGATATGACCTTGCGGGATATCGAGCGCGTACTTTACTTTGAAGCATATGTAGTTGTAGATCAAGGATTACTCCCTGAAGGCGTAGTAAAGCGCGCAGAGATTATGTCTGAAGAAGAGTACAACGCCAAGACTGAAGAGTATGGCGAAGGCTCATTTACAGCGATTATGGGCGCAGAAGGTATTCGTGAACTTTTAAGAAGTATCCAGATTGATCGCGATGTTGAAACTTTACGTTCTGAATTAAAGACTACTGGTAGTGATGCAAAGATTAAAAAATATGCAAAACGCTTAAAGGTACTCGAGGCTTTTCAAACTTCAGGCATTAAGCCTGACTGGATGATTCTCGATGTGTTGCCAGTATTACCACCAGAATTACGCCCATTGGTTCCTTTGGATGGCGGCCGCTTTGCAACGTCTGACTTAAATGATTTATATCGTCGTGTTATTAACCGTAATAACCGTCTCAAAAAATTACTCGAGTTACGTGCGCCAGAGATTATTGTTCGTAACGAAAAGAGAATGCTACAAGAAGCAGTAGACTCATTGTTAGACAATGGTCGTCGTGGTAAGGCAATGACTGGCGCAAACAAGCGTCCTCTCAAGTCCTTAGCTGAGATGATTAAAGGTAAGGGTGGTCGTTTCCGTCAAAACTTATTAGGTAAGCGCGTAGACTACTCTGGTCGTTCAGTAATTGTTGTTGGACCAAACCTCAAGTTACACCAGTGTGGATTGCCAAAATTAATGGCCTTAGAGTTGTTTAAGCCATTCATTTTTAACAAGTTAGAAACACTTGGTATTGCAACAACTATCAAGGCAGCTAAAAAAGAAGTTGAAAACCAAACGCCAATCGTTTGGGATATTCTTGAGGAAGTCATTCGTGAGCATCCAGTGATGCTCAACCGTGCACCAACTCTTCACCGTTTAGGTATTCAAGCGTTTGAGCCATTATTGATTGAAGGTAAAGCAATTCAATTGCATCCTTTAGTTTGTGCGGCATTTAATGCTGACTTTGACGGCGACCAAATGGCTGTTCACGTGCCACTTTCATTAGAAGCACAGATGGAAGCACGCACATTGATGTTGGCATCGAATAACATTTTGTTCCCTGCGAATGGCGAACCTTCAATCGTTCCATCCCAAGATATTGTTTTAGGTTTGTATTACGCAACCCGTGACAAGATTAACGGTAAGGGCGAAGGCATGATGTTTGCCGACATTTCAGAAGTGATTCGTGCCTATGAGGCAGGTCAAGTTGAATTGGCATCAAGAATATCTGTTCGTTTGACAGAATATGACATTATTGATAAGCACGCTGAAGGTGATGCGAGATTCCAAAAGAAAACTACGGTTATTCACACCTCTGTAGGTCGTGCAATTTTGTCAGAAATTCTGCCAAAAGGAATGGCGTTTGAAAATATTAATAAGCCGCTTAAAAAGAAAGAAATTTCTCGCTTAATTAATACTTCATTCCGTAAGTGTGGTTTGCGTGACACGGTAATTTTTGCTGATAAGTTGTTGCAATCTGGTTTCCGTTTAGCGACTAAAGCTGGTATTTCGATTGCCATCGACGATATGTTGATTCCGACCCAAAAGGAAAAAATCATCACCGATGCTGCCAACAAAGTTAAAGAGTACGAAAAGCAGTTTATGTCTGGCTTGGTAACAAACCAAGAGCGTTATAACAACGTGGTTGATATTTGGGGTGCCGCTGGTGACCAAGTAGGCAAGGCCATGATGGAGCAACTTTCTCAGCAAACCGTCCAAGACCGTCATGGTAACGACGTTAAACAAGAATCGTTTAACGCAATTTACATGATGGCGGATTCAGGTGCGCGTGGATCTGCAGCGCAGATACGTCAGTTAGCAGGTATGCGTGGATTGATGGCAAAGCCAGATGGCTCTATTATCGAAACGCCAATTACTGCGAACTTCCGTGAAGGTTTAAACGTTTTACAGTACTTTATTTCTACTCACGGTGCGCGTAAAGGTCTTGCTGATACTGCATTGAAAACAGCGAACTCCGGTTACTTAACACGTCGTTTATGCGATGTAACTCAAGATTTAGTTGTTATTCAAGAAGATTGTGAAGTTACAGAAGGCGTAACAATGAAGGCCCTGGTTGAGGGTGGTGAAATTATCGAAGCATTACGTGATCGTATTCTCGGTCGTGTGGTGATTGGTGATGTTGTACATCCTGATACACAAGAAGTCATCGTTACTCACGATACATTGCTTGATGAAGACATGGTTGATGAAATCGTGGCATCTGGCCTTGATGAAGTGAAGGTAAGAACGGTTCTCGCTTGTGCTACAAGATATGGACTCTGCGCTAAGTGTTATGGCCGTGACTTAGGTCGTGGCGGCTTGGTGAACGTAGGTGAGGCTGTAGGTGTGATTGCAGCGCAGTCGATTGGTGAGCCTGGTACACAGTTAACCATGCGTACTTTCCACATTGGTGGTGCGGCATCTCGTGCGCTAGTGGCAAGTAATGTTGAGGCGAAGTCTAACGGTACAGTACGTTTCTCAACAGCAATGAGATACATTTCCAATGCTAAGGGTGAGCAGGTAGTTATTTCTCGCTCAGGTGAAGCGTTGATTATGGATGATCATGGTCGTGAGCGTGAACGTCATAAAGTACCTTACGGTGCCACGCTTTTAGCAGCTGACGGTGAAGTAGTTAAAGCAGGCGCAAGCTTAGCGAGCTGGGATCCGTTAACACGTCCAATTATTTCCGAGTTCGCTGGTCAAATTAACTTCGAGAATGTTGAAGAAGGCGTAACAGTAGCGAAACAAGTTGATGATGTAACAGGTCTTTCAACATTAGTTGTAATTGATGGTAAGCGTAGAAGTGCTGCCGCTAAAGGGATTCGCCCAATTATCAAGATTCTCGATGAATCAGGTAGTGAAGTGAAGATTCCTGGAACGGATCATCCAGTAACAATCGGCTTACAATTCGGCGCCTTGATTACCGTCAAAGATGGCCAAATTGTAAAAACTGGTGAAGTATTGGCTCGTATTCCTATCGAATCACAAAAGACTCGTGATATTACCGGCGGTCTCCCACGTGTAGCAGAACTCTTTGAAGGTCGTTCACCAAAAGATGCTGCTGTATTAGCGAAAATCACTGGTACTGTTTCATTCGGTAAAGAGACGAAAGGTAAGCAACGTCTCGTGATTACTGATATGGATGGAGAGTCACATGAGTTCTTGATTTTGAAAGAAAAACAAGTTCTCGTTCACGACGGTCAAGTTGTCAATAAAGGCGAAATGATTGTTGATGGACCAGCTGATCCGCATGATATTTTGAATCTAAAAGGTATCGAAGAACTCTCAATGTATATTGTTGATGAAGTTCAGGACGTTTACCGATTACAAGGTGTGAAGATTAACGACAAGCACATTGAAGTGATTGTTCGCCAAATGTTACGCCGTGTACAAGTAACGGATGCTGGAGAAACAAACTTTATTACCGGCGAGCAAGTTGAGCGTTCTAAGTTGCTTGATGAAAACGATCGCGTCATTGCCTTGGGTAAACGCCCAGCAATTTACGAGAACGTTCTTCTCGGTATTACAAAGGCATCGTTGTCTACAGATAGCTTTATTTCTGCAGCTTCGTTCCAAGAAACTACAAGGGTATTAACTGAAGCTGCCATTATGGGCAAAGTAGATACACTACGTGGTTTGAAAGAAAACGTGATTATCGGTCGACTCATTCCCGCAGGTACAGGTTTGTCTTACCGTAAAGCACGTAAAGCTAGGGAGCAGTTTGAGCGCGATCGCGCAATGACGATTGCTAGCGAAGAAGCAAACGAAAAGACAGTAACTACAGAAGAAGTACCTGTAAGCGACGCTGAATAAAACGAAAAAGTCAAGAATCCTGAAAAGGGTTCTTGACGGTTCGCCAAAGTCAGTCTAGAATGCTAGGTTCTGTAAAACCCGAATTATTTCCCTAAAAAAAGAAATAGTTTGATTAACTAAACGAATTGAAGTACTCAGAGTATTGAAAGTAAGTTATGCCAACAATTAACCAGTTGCTAAAAAAGCCACGTACAAGTTTAGTGGTAAAAAGCAAGAGTCCTGCGCTGCAAAACAGTCCACAACGTCGTGGTGTCTGCACTCGCGTATATACAACAACTCCTAAAAAGCCAAACTCCGCTTTGCGTAAAGTTGCTAAGGTTCGTTTAACAAACGGATTTGAAGTAATTTCATACATCGGTGGTGAAGGTCACAACCTCCAAGAACACTCAGTCGTGTTGATTCGTGGTGGTCGTGTAAAGGATTTGCCGGGTGTGCGTTATCACATCGTCCGCGGCTCCTTAGATTTACAAGGTGTTAAAGATCGTAAGCAGTCACGCTCGAAGTATGGAGCAAAAAGAGCCAAGAAGGCTTAATTCTTGGTAATTATGCAAATAGGTTGTCTATTTGCAAAGTAAGTGATTACTCCGGCAAAAGCTAGTTGAGTAGTCAAGGGAATTTTCCCAACTGAACCTGAAGGAGTTACTATGCCACGTCGTAGAGAAGTACCGAAAAGAGAAATTTTGCCTGATCCAAAGTTTGGCAATGTTGAAGTAGCAAAATTTATGAACGTTCTCATGTTAGACGGTAAAAAATCCGTTGCAGAAAGAATCGTTTATGGCGCATTCGAGCACATCGAGAAAAAAGCCAACAAACCACCCCTAGACGTATTCTCAGTTGCCATGGGCAACGTAAAACCTATCGTTGAAGTGAAGAGTCGCCGTGTTGGTGGTGCTAACTATCAAGTGCCTGTCGAAGTAAGACCATCAAGAAGATTGGCGTTGGCAATGCGTTGGTTGAGAGAAGCTGCTAAGAAGCGTAGCGAGAAGTCTATGGCGCAACGTTTAGCAAATGAATTACTCGAAGCTGCTGAAGGCAGAGGCGGCGCGATGAAAAAACGTGATGAAGTTCACCGTATGGCTGAAGCTAATAAAGCATTCTCACATTTCCGTTTCTAAATTGAATTACATTGAATAAGTAAAAGAGGACACCGTGGCACGAAAGACACCTATCGAGCGTTACCGCAATATTGGAATTTCCGCGCACATTGATGCTGGAAAAACAACTACCACTGAACGCATCCTGTTTTATACAGGCGTGAATCACAAGATTGGTGAAGTTCATGATGGCGCAGCCACAATGGACTGGATGGAGCAAGAGCAAGAGCGTGGTATTACTATTACTTCTGCTGCTACAACGGCATTCTGGAAGGGTATGGCGGGTAACTATCCTGAGCACCGTATTAACATCATTGACACCCCAGGTCACGTAGACTTTACGATTGAAGTAGAGCGTTCAATGCGTGTTTTAGATGGTGCATGTATGGTTTACTGTGCTGTAGGTGGAGTTCAGCCACAGTCAGAGACTGTATGGCGTCAAGCAAATAAATATGGTGTTCCTCGTTTAGCTTTTGTGAACAAGATGGACCGTACAGGCGCGAACTTTTTTAAAGTTCACGATCAAATGCGTGCTCGTTTAAAAGCAAATCCAATTCCGCTCCAGGTTCCAATTGGTGCGGAAGAGAACTTTAAAGGGGTTATTGACCTCGTTAAAATGAAAGCAATCTTTTGGGACGAGGCGTCACAAGGCACAAAGTTTAGCTACGAAGAGATTCCAGCTGACTTGCTAGAGCTTGCTGAAGAGTGGCGTGAAAAAATGGTTGAAGCTGCTGCTGAATCATCAGAAGAGATGATGGACAAATATTTAAGCGGTGAAGCATTATCAGAAGAAGAGATTAAGTTAGCGATTCGTACGCGTACGATCGCTGGTGAAATCGTGCCAATGATGTGTGGGACTGCATTTAAAAACAAAGGTGTTCAAGCGATGCTTGATGGCGTGATTGATTATTTGCCATCCCCATTAGACATTCCTCCTGTAACTGGCGAGCAAGAAAATGGCGAGCCAACAGAAAGAAGAGCTGCTGATGATGAGAAGTTCTCTGCATTAGCATTCAAAATTATGACTGACCCATTCGTCGGCCAATTAATCTTCTTCCGTGTGTATTCAGGAATTGTTAATTCAGGAGATACGATTTATAACCCGATCAAGGGTAAGAAAGAACGTATCGGCCGTATTTTGCAGATGCATGCTAACCAACGCGAAGAAATCAAAGAAGTTCGTGCGGGTGACATTGCTGCAGCTGTAGGCTTGAAAGATGCAACAACAGGTGAAACACTTTGTGATCCATCAGCGATTATTATTCTCGAAAGAATGATATTCCCAGAACCAGTTATTTCTCAAGCGGTTGAGCCAAAAACCAAGGTTGACCAAGAGAAAATGGGTATTGCTTTGAATCGTTTAGCTCAAGAAGATCCATCTTTCAGAGTGAAAACGGACGAAGAGTCTGGACAAACAATTATTTCTGGAATGGGTGAGTTACACCTTGAGATTCTTGTTGACCGTATGAAGCGTGAATTCGGCGTTGAAGCAACAGTCGGTAAGCCACAGGTTGCCTACCGTGAAACAATTCGTAAGACTTGTGAAGAGATTGAAGGCAAGTTTGTTAAACAATCTGGTGGTCGTGGTCAGTATGGTCACGTTGTTCTCAAGTTAGAACCACAAGAGCCAGGCAAAGGTTACGAGTTCGTTGACGCAATTAAGGGCGGTGTTGTTCCTCGCGAATACATTCCTGCCGTTGACAAGGGAATTCAGGAAACATTAAACAATGGTGTGCTTGCTGGATACCCAGTTGTTGACATTAAAGCAACTTTGATTTTCGGTTCTTACCATGATGTTGACTCTAACGAGAATGCGTTCAAAATGGCTGGCTCCATGGCGTTTAAAGACGGTTGTCGTAAAGCTAGCCCAGTATTGTTAGAGCCAATGATGGCGGTAGAAGTAGAAACGCCTGAAGACTTTATGGGTAACGTAATGGGCGATTTGTCATCACGTCGTGGTATTTTGCAAGGTATGGATGATATTACGGGCGGTGGAAAAATCGTTCGTGCGGAAGTTCCGCTAGCCGAAATGTTTGGGTACTCAACAGGATTGCGTTCACTAACGCAAGGTAGAGCAACTTATACAATGGAATTTAAGCATTATTCTGAAGCACCGAAGAACGTTGCGGAAGCTGTTATTGCAGCAAAAGCAAAATAATTAACTAATTTTATATATAACTAACTTAAGTATTGAGAGGCGGAAATGGCAAAAGAGAAATTTGAACGGACGAAGCCCCACGTTAACGTTGGCACAATTGGTCACGTTGACCACGGTAAAACGACATTAACAGCGGCAATTACAACCGTATTATCAAAAGCGTTTGGTGGCGAAGCGAAAGCTTACGATCAAATTGATGCTGCTCCAGAAGAAAAGGCACGCGGTATTACGATTAATACAGCCCACGTTGAGTATGAGACACAGAATCGTCACTATGCTCACGTTGATTGCCCAGGCCACGCTGACTATGTTAAAAACATGATTACTGGTGCTGCTCAGATGGACGGCGCGATTTTAGTATGTTCAGCAGCTGACGGTCCAATGCCACAAACACGTGAGCACATTTTGTTAGCGCGTCAAGTTGGCGTGCCGTACATTGTTGTGTTTTTGAACAAGTGTGACATGGTGGATGACGAAGAGTTGTTAGAACTCGTTGAAATGGAAGTCCGTGAGTTGTTGTCAAAGTATGACTTCCCAGGCGATGACACACCAATTATCAAAGGTTCAGCAAAATTAGCATTAGAGGGCGACGAAGGTCCTTTAGGCAAGCAAGCAATTATGGCTTTGGCTGATGCATTAGATACATACATCCCAACACCTGAGCGTGCTGTTGATGGTACATTCTTGATGCCGGTAGAAGATGTATTCTCTATTTCTGGTCGCGGTACAGTGGTAACAGGCCGTATTGAGCGTGGTATCGTTAAAGTCGGCGAAGAGATTGAAATCGTCGGTATCAAAGATACACAAAAGACAACATGTACAGGCGTAGAAATGTTCCGTAAGTTGCTAGACCAAGGTCAAGCAGGCGATAACGTTGGTATCTTGTTACGTGGTACAAAGCGTGAAGATGTAGAGCGTGGTCAAGTATTATGCAAACCAGGTTCAATCCTCCCACACACAGAATTCTCAGCAGAGGTTTATGTGTTGTCTAAAGATGAAGGTGGCCGTCATACTCCATTCTTTAACAACTACCGTCCACAGTTCTACTTCCGTACAACGGACGTAACTGGCGCGATTGAGTTGCCAAAAGACAAAGAGATGGTAATGCCAGGCGATAACGTACAAATTAGCGTGAAGTTAATTGCACCAATCGCGATGGAAGAAGGTTTACGTTTTGCGATCCGTGAAGGTGGCCGTACTGTTGGCGCCGGTGTGGTTGCAAAAATTATTGCTTAAGTTTTTTGTATTTGACGGGTTGTAAGTGCGCTGCTTACAACCCTTAAAAAATAATATGAGCGTCAGCGCCGCTATGTTCTTTAGGAAATATCATGCAAAGCCAGAAAATCCGTATCCGTTTAAAAGCATTTGATTACCGTTTAATTGATCAGTCAGCTGCTGAAATTGTAGACACTGCAAAAAGAACGGGTGCTGTAGTTAAAGGACCAGTACCATTGCCAACAAGAATTGAGCGTTTTGATATTTTACGTTCACCGCACGTTAACAAAACGTCGCGTGACCAGTTAGAAATCAGAACACATTTACGTTTGATGGATATTGTTGATCCAACAGAAAAAACAGTTGATGCTTTAATGAAATTAGATTTACCAGCTGGCGTTGACGTTGAAATCAAACTTCAGTAAAAAAAAGATTGCCAATCATTTAATTTAAGTATAGAATGATTGGCTATGCTAAAAATTTGCTTAGTATATTTATTAAGTAAAATTTTATGTAGTTGTACAAGTAATACAGAAATGGGATTTTTAGTAAGCATTCCTTCACTAAAGATCATTAATTAATTTTAGTCGACCAATCGATGTCGACATGGGAGTAGATATGAGCTTAGGCTTGATCGGCCGCAAGGTCGGCATGACTCGCTTGTTTACTGATGAGGGTGATTCAATTCCAGTCACCGTTATTGATGTAAGCAACAACAGAGTCGCACAAATCAAAACTCAGGAAACTGACGGCTATGACGCTGTTCAGTTGGCACACGGCGAGCGCCGTGCTTCACGCGTAACCAAAGCAATGGCTGGACACTTTGCAAAAGCAGGTGTTATGGCAGGTAACGCACTCAACGAATTCAGATTAGATGCAGCAAAAATCGGTGAACTCACAATTGGTTCAGCTATGGGCGTTGATGCGTTCACGGTTGGTCAAAAAGTAGATGTGCAAGGTACAACAATCGGTAAGGGTTATGCCGGCACAATCAAACGTCACCATTTCTCATCTGGTCGTGCCAGTCACGGTAACTCAAGATCACACAACGTACCAGGCTCTATCGGTATGGCTCAAGATCCTGGACGTGTATTCCCTGGTAAGCGTATGACAGGTCACTTGGGTGATGTTACACGTACAGTGCAGAATTTGGAAATAGCCCGCGTTGATGCAGAGAGACAGCTCCTTTTAGTTAAGGGTGCAGTTCCTGGTTCACGTGGTGGAAAAGTTATTGTTACGCCGGCAATTAAAACGCCAGCGGCAAAATCTTAATAAGGGGCCATCATGGAACTTAAGCTCCTAGAAGCAAACGGAAAAATCGGTGAAGCAATTACGGCTTCAGCAGAAGTATTTGAACGCGAATACAACGAAGCATTGGTACATCAGATTGTTGTAGCTTATCAAGCTAACGCAAGAAGTGGAAACCGTGCACAGAAGGATCGTGAACAAGTTCATCACACAACTAAAAAACCATGGAAACAAAAAGGTACTGGCCGCGCACGTGCTGGTATGTCTTCTTCTCCATTGTGGCGTGGCGGTGGACGTATCTTCCCGAACTCACCAGAAGAAAACTTCTCACATAAAGTTAACAAGAAAATGTACAGAGCTGGTATGCGCTCAATCTTTTCTCAGTTAGCAAGAGAAGGTCGTTTAAATGTTGTGGATAGCTTTAACTTGGAAGCGCCAAAAACAAAATTGCTAGCTGAAAAAGTTAAAGCAATGGGTTTAGACTCAGTGTTAATTATTTTGGACAAGGTTGACGAAAACTTATACCTTGCTGCACGTAATTTACACAAGGTTTCAATCGTTGAAGCGCAACATGCTGATCCATTGTCTTTAGTTCACTTCCAAAACATTTTGGTTGGTAAAGCAGCGATTGCTCAAATTGAGGAGATGCTCAAATGATACAAACTCGTAGAAACGAACATCGCCTTTTAAGTATTCTGCTTGGCCCAGTTATCTCAGAAAAAGCAACAATGGTTGCTGAGAAAAATGAACAAGTGGTATTTGAAGTTGCACGTGATGCTAATAAGCTTGAAATTAAAGGGGCAGTTGAGTTGCTCTTTAAAGTTGAAGTGAAGTCAGTTCAAGTGGTAATTCAAAAAGGTAAAGCAAAGAAATTTGGTAGATTCGAAGGTCGTCGCAATCATGTTAAGAAAGCTTACGTATCGTTGAAGCCAGGTCAAGAAATCAATTTTGAGACGGAGGTCAAATAATATGGCACTGATCAAGACAAAACCAACCTCACCTGGACGTCGTTCCATGGTGAAATTGGTTAACCCAGATTTACATAAGGGTAAGCCATTTGCACCGTTATTAGAGCCACAAATTCAAAATGCTGGTAGAAATAACAACGGTCACATTACGACTCGTCACAAAGGTGGCGGACATAAGCATCATTACCGTGTTGTTGATTTCAAGCGTAATGATAAAGATGGTATTCCAGCAAAAATTGAACGCTTAGAATACGATCCAAACCGTACTGCTAACTTAGCATTGTTGTTATTTGCAGATGGTGAAAGACGTTACATCATTGCTGCTAAAGGCATGGTTCAAGGTCAGCCAATTATGAGTGGATCTGAAGCGCCAATTAAAGCTGGTAATAATTTGCCAATCCGTAATATTCCTGTTGGTAGCACAATTCACTGCGTTGAAATGATGCCTGGTAAAGGTGCTCAAATTGCTCGCTCGGCTGGTGGATCAGCTGTGTTATTGGCGCGCGAAGGCATTTATGCTCAAGTTCGTTTGAGATCAGGTGAAGTAAGACGTGTTCATATTGAATGCAGAGCTACTATCGGTGAAGTTGGTAATGAAGAACATTCATTACGTCAAATAGGTAAAGCTGGTGCTAATCGTTGGCGTGGTATTCGTCCAACAGTTCGCGGCGTTGCTATGAACCCTGTTGACCATCCACATGGTGGTGGTGAAGGAAGAACTGGGGAAGGTCGTGTACCTGTCTCTCCATGGGGAACCCCGACTAAGGGTTATCGTACAAGACGTAACAAGCGCACTACGACAATGATCGTTCAGCGTCGTCAAAAACGTTAATCGACTGAGGAAATCAAAATGACTCGTTCAGCAAAAAAAGGCCCATTCTGTGATGCCAACCTTGTTAAAAAGGTTGAAACTGCAGTAGCCATTAAAGACAAAAAGCCCATTAAAACATGGTCAAGACGTTCAACTATTCTCCCTGATTTTATCGGGTTGACGATTGCCGTTCATAACGGTCGTCAACATGTACCGGTTTATGTTTCAGAGAACATGGTTGGTCATAAACTCGGTGAATTTGCGTTGACTAGAACTTTTAAAGGTCACGCAGCCGACAAGAAAGCTAAGAAGTAAGGGGAAATGATGGAAACTAAAGCCATTCACCGTAGTGCCAGAATCAGTGCGCAAAAGACACGTCTCGTTGCGGATCAGATTCGCGGTCTACCAATTGCGAGAGCAATAAATATTCTAACTTTCAGTCCTAAAAAAGCTGCATTTATCATGAAAAAAGTTGTTGAATCTGCAATTGCTAATGCAGAACACAACAGCGGTATTGATATTGATGAATTAAAAGTTAAAGCGGTTACTGTCGACAAGGCAACTTCACTCAAGCGTTTTACTGCTAGAGCAAAAGGCCGCGGTAACAAAATTGAAAAACAAACTTGTCACATCACTGTGACTTTGAGTAATTAAGGAAGAGTCATGGGTCAAAAGATTAATCCCAATGGTTTCCGTCTTGCGGTCACTCGCAACTGGACTTCACGCTGGTATGCTGGTAATACAGACTTTGCTGGTATGCTCCAAGAAGATATCGAAGTGCGTAATTACTTAAAGAAAAAATTGAAAAATGCTTCTGTAAGTAAAGTAATTATTGAGCGTCCAGCTAAAAACGCAAAAATTACCATTTTAAGTTCACGTCCAGGTGTAGTGATCGGTAAAAAAGGTGAAGATATCGAAGTGCTCCGCAAGGAACTTCAAAAGCGTATGGGCGTTCCAGTTCACGTTAATATCGAAGAAATTCGTAAGCCTGAAATCGATGCGCAGTTAATTGCTGATTCAATTACTCAGCAGTTAGAAAAGCGTATTATGTTCCGTCGTGCGATGAAGCGTGCAATGCAAAGTGCTATGCGTCTTGGAGCTCAAGGTATCAAAATCATGAGTTCTGGTCGTTTAAATGGTGCTGAAATTGCTAGACGTGAATGGTACCGTGAAGGTCGTGTTCCACTTCATACATTAAAAGCTGATATTGATTATGCAACTTCTGAAGCTGAAACTACTTACGGAATTATTGGCGTAAAAGTATGGGTCTATAAAGGCGATACTTTAGGAAATAATGTTGTAATTCCTGCAGTTCCAGCGCAACCTGAGGTTGATGATGACAAGAAATCACGTCGTGCACCACGTGGTCCTCGTAAAGCTGAAGGTTCTGATGGCGATAAGCCAGAAGTAAAGGCAGCTGTGAAGAGGGTTCGTAAAGTTGTGAAGCCTGAAGATGCACCTAAGGCAGGAGAATAATTATGTTACAACCTAAACGTCGTAAATACCGTAAGGAACAAAAAGGCCGTAATACTGGAAAAGCCACACGTGGTAATGCTGTATCGTTTGGTGAATTTGGTTTGAAGGCAATGGTTCGTGGTCGTTTAACTGCGCGCCAAATTGAAGCTGCTCGTCGTGCGATGACTCGTCATATTAAACGTGGCGGTCGTATTTGGATCAGAATTTTCCCAGATAAGCCGATTTCAACGAAGCCAGCTGAAGTTCGTATGGGTAATGGTAAAGGTAATCCTGAGTACTACGTTGCTGAAATTCAACCAGGAAAAGTTTTATATGAAATGGACGGAGTTGATGAGGCTTTAGCGCGTGAGGCATTTAGATTGGCCGCTGCTAAATTACCATTACAAACTTCTTTCGTAATTCGTCAAATTGGCTCTTAAGCAGGAGAATGATTATGGAAATGAAAGAATTGATGACTAAGGACGCATTAGCGTTAAACAACGAGTTATCTGAATTGCTTAAGGCTCAGTTTAAATTGCGTATGCAAAAAGGAACACAGCAATTGCAAGATACTAGCCAGTTAGGCAAAGTAAAGCGTGATATTGCCCGTGTTAAAACTGCAATGACACAGAAAGCGGCAGGAAAATGAACGATACAACAAAATCCTTAAAACGCACTTTAGTTGGCAAAGTTGTAAGCGACAAAATGCAAAAGACAGTTACTGTTTTGGTTGAGAGAAAAGTTAAGCATGAACTTTATGGCAAATATTATTCAATGTCAAAAAAGTATCATGCGCATGACGAAACTGATCAATTAAAAATTGGTGACACAGTTGAAATTTCTGAATCACGTCCACTTTCAAGAACAAAATCTTGGGTAGTTACACGTTTGGTTCAAGAAAACAAAGGTTTGTAATTTTTTAATAAAAAAAGATTGCACTTTGTACGCAATCTTGATATATTAGAGGGCTTCGCAGTTTTTAATTAAATTGCGATTTAAAAGTTAGTTTTTAATCCTGGTTGAGCCGAAAAGAATTCTTCTTGTAGGTGAGGCCTTTAACGGAACCAAGACTGATTGCCATTGGCATTTAAGTTGGGGAATAGATAATGATTCAAACTGAAAGCAGACTACAGGTCGCAGATAATACTGGCGCCAGTGAAGTAATGTGTATCAAGGTCTTAGGTGGTTCTAAGCGCCGTTATGCAAGCATTGGTGATGTAATTAAAGTAACTGTGAAATCCGCAGCTCCAAGAGGCCGCGTTAAAAAGGGTGATATCTACAACGCTGTTGTAGTTAGAACTGCTAAAGGCGTTCGTCGCGCTGATGGCTCACTCATTAAATTCGACGCAAATGCCGCAGTTTTGCTAAATGCAAAATTAGAGCCAATCGGCACTCGTATCTTCGGGCCAGTAACGCGTGAATTGCGTACTGAACGCTTTATGAAGATTGTTTCTTTAGCCCCTGAAGTAATCTAAGGAGAAGCGATGAAAAAGATTCGTACAGGTGATCAAGTGGTTGTAACTACTGGTCGCGACAAAGGAAAAAAGGGTGTTGTGAGCGCAATGTTAGGCGATAAAGTCCTAGTTGATGGCGTTAATCAATACAAAAAAAATGTCAAGCCTAATCCAGCAACTGGTGTTACTGGTGGTGTGATTGATAAAACAATGCCTATTCAGATTTCGAATGTAGCTTTAGTCGATGCTGATGGTAAGCCATCTCGTGTTGGTATTAAAGAAGTTGACGGTAAAAAAGTTCGCTTCCTTAAAACTACTGGCGCGATCTTGACAGCTTAAGGGGAATACATATGACAACAAGACTACAAGATCATTACACAAACAAAGTTGTTGGGGAACTAACAGAAAAGTTTGGATATAAGTCAGTAATGGAAGTTCCGCGTATTACTAAAATCACTTTAAATATGGGTTTGGGTGAGGCTATTGCGGATAAGAAAGTAATTGAACATGCTGTTGGTGATTTAACAAAATTAGCTGGTCAAAAACCAGTTGTAACCAAGGCTAGAAAAGCGATTGCTGGTTTTAAAATTCGTCAAGGTTATCCACTCGGTGCGATGGTAACTTTACGTGGCCAAAGAATGTTTGAGTTCCTGGATCGTTTTATTACTGTTGCTTTACCTCGTGTAAGAGATTTCCGTGGGGTTTCTGGAAAAGCTTTTGACGGTCGTGGTAACTACAATATCGGCGTTAAAGAACAGATTATTTTTCCAGAGATTGAGTACGACAAAATTGATGCTCTACGTGGATTAAATATCAGTATTACAACAACAGCTAAAACCGATGATGAAGCAAAAGCTTTGTTAGCGGCTTTTAAATTCCCATTCCGTAACTAAGGGGTTATCGTGGCTAAAATGTCATTAATTGAACGTGAAAAAAAGCGCAGCAAGTTAGTAGCTAAATATGCTGTAAAACGTGCTGAACTCAAAGCAACTATTGAAGATGCCTCAAAGTCTGATGAAGAACGTTATGATGCACGCTTAAAGTTGCAAGCTTTACCCCGTAATGCAAGCCCCATTCGCCAGCGTAATCGTTGTGCTTTGACTGGACGTCCACGTGGAACATTCCGTAAGTTCGGTTTGGGTCGCGGAAAAATCCGTGAGATCGCCTTTAGAGGTGAAATTCCGGGCGTCACTAAAGCCAGCTGGTAAAAAGACAGATTAGGAGAATTTATGAGCTTTACCGATCCAATCGCAGATATGTTAACTAGAATTCGTAATGCGCAAGCAGTACATAAGCCTGGTGTAACAATGCCTTCATCAAAATTGAAAGTTTCAATCGCTAACGTTTTAAAAGACGAAGGTTACATTGAAAGTTTTGAAATTACTGGCGAAACTGCAAAACCGGTTTTAAATATTGCACTCAAATATTATGCAGGTCGCCCTGTTATTGAGCGTATTGAACGTGTTTCAAAACCTGGTTTAAGAATTTACAAAGGCCGTTACGAGATTCCACAAGTGATGAATGGTCTCGGCGTAGCAATTATTTCAACCCCTCAGGGCTTGATGACTGATCGCAAAGCACGTGCAAACGGTGTTGGCGGTGAAGTTCTCTGCTACGTAGCTTAAGGAGATAACTATGTCACGTGTCGGTAAGTCACCAATAGCAGTTCCAGCAGGCGCTGAAATTCAAATTAATGCAGGTTTAGTTACAGTTAAAGGACCATTAGGTACTTTGACTCATCAAATTCACCCATTAGTTTCATTGAAGCAAGAGGGTACTCAGTTAGTTGTAAGTCGTAATGATGAGTCTCGTGAGTCTAATGCATTGTCTGGTACAACTAGAGCAATCGTTAACAACATGGTAAACGGCGTTACTAAAGGTTTTGAACGCAAGTTGAATTTAGTAGGTGTTGGATATCGTGCGGCAGCGCAAGGTACATCACTTAAGTTGCAACTAGGTTTTTCACATGATGTGATTTATCAGTTGCCTGAAGGTGTGAAAGCTGAAACACCTACTCAAACTGAAATCCTAATTAAAGGTTCCAACAAGCAACAAGTTGGACAGGTAGCCGCTGAAGTTCGCGCTTACAGATCACCAGAGCCGTATAAAGGTAAGGGTGTTCGTTATAGCGATGAAGTGGTAATTATTAAAGAAACCAAGAAGAAGTAATCGAGGCCGAATATGTTGAACAAAAAAGAATCACGTTTACGTCGTTCACGTCAAACACGCATCAAGATTGCAGAGTTAGTAGTTCCACGCATTGCTATTATGCGTACAAACTTACATATTTCTGCTCAGTTGTATAGTGCTTGTGGAACGAAAGTGTTGGCTTCTGCTTCCACAATGGAATCTGAATTACGTACAGCGCTGTCAAACAATGGTGGTAACAGCAAAGCTGCTACTGAAATTGGTAAGTTAATTGCTGAGAGAGCGATCAAAGCAGGAGTAACAGATGTTGCTTTTGATCGTTCAGGTTTTCGTTATCACGGTCGCGTAAAAGCTTTAGCTGAAGCTGCACGTGAAGCAGGTCTCAAGTTCTAATCGGCGTAGCTGATAAAGGTCAAGGAAAAAGATTATGGCAAAAATGCAAGCAAAAATGCAATCTGATGAGCGCGATGATGGTTTACGCGAAAAAATGATTGCTGTAAACCGTGTAACGAAAGTTGTTAAAGGCGGTCGTATTTTAGGTTTCGCAGCACTTACCGTAGTTGGTGATGGCGATGGTCGTATTGGTATGGGTAAGGGTAAATCTAAAGAAGTGCCTGTTGCTGTTCAAAAAGCAATGGACGAAGCACGTCGTAAGATGATCAAGGTTCCACTCCGTCAAGGCACATTACAGCATACAGTTATTGGTGAGCATGGTGCCTCACGTGTTTTGATCTCTCCTGCTAAAGAAGGTACTGGCGTTATCGCCGGTGGTCCGATGCGCGCAATTTTTGATGTAATGGGTGTTACTAACGTTGTTGCTAAGTCTATTGGTTCAACAAACCCATACAATATGGTTCGTGCAACTATCAACGGCCTTGCGAAGATGAGTACTCCTTCTGAGATTGCTGCTAAGCGTGGCAAAACTATTGAAGAAATCTTAGGTTAATTTAAGAATCGAGAAAAACATGGCTGAAAATAAAACAGTAAAAATCCAACTAGTGCGCAGTTTAATCGGCACACGTGAAAGTCACAGAGCTACTGTTCGTGGTTTAGGTTTGGGTCGCGTTAATACTACATCGGAACTAGTTGATACTCCTGCTGTACGCGGAATGATGAATAAAGTTTCTTATCTCATTAAAGTACTTAACTGAGTAATAGATTTCAGAGGATATGATGGAATTAAATAATTTAAAACCTGCTGCTGGTGCAAAACACGCAAAACGTCGCGTTGGTAGAGGTATTGGTTCAGGCCTTGGTAAGACTGCTGGTCGTGGACACAAAGGTCAAAAGTCACGTTCAGGCGGATTTCATAAAGTTGGTTTTGAAGGTGGTCAAATGCCTTTATATCGCCGTTTACCAAAAAGAGGCTTTGTATCATTAACAAGACGCTCTGTTGGTGAAATCACTTTAGCTGATTTGCAATCTTTAGATGTAACTGAAGTGGATTTAATTGTTTTAAGACAACATGGTTTGGCTAATGAACAAATTAAATCTGTGAAAGTTATTAAGACAGGTGAGTTATCTCGCGCTGTTACTTTAAAAGGATTAACAGCTACTGCTGGTGCTCGTGCTGCGATCGAAGCAGCTGGTGGCAAAATCCTTGAGGAAGTGTAATTAATGGCAATTAAACCGTCTAACGTATCAAGTATGGCTAAAGCTGGAAATAAATTCGGTGATCTAAAAAATCGCTTAGTTTTTCTTGTTCTAGCACTACTTGTTTATCGTCTCGGCGCTCACATTCCTGTGCCTGGTATTGACCCCAATCAATTAGCTAGCCTTTTCAATGATGCCAAAGGTGGCATCTTGGGAATGTTTAATTTATTTTCTGGTGGTGCTCTTTCTAGATTCACGATTTTCGCTCTAGGTATCATGCCGTATATTTCTGCATCTATTATTATGCAATTGGTTACGGTCGTTATTCCTTCAATGGAAGCATTGAAAAAAGAAGGTCGCTCAGGACAAAGAAAAATTACGCAATATACGCGTTACGGAACAGTTTTATTAGCAACTTTCCAAGCCTTTGGTATAGCTGTTGCCCTTGAATCACAAAAAGGATTAGTTATTAATCCTGGCGTATTATTTCAAATCACCACAGTTGTTACTTTGGTCACTGGAACAATGTTTTTGATGTGGTTGGGTGAGCAGGTAACGGAACGTGGACTTGGTAATGGTATTTCTATCATTATTTTTGCCGGTATAGCTTCTGGCCTTCCAAATGCAATTGGTGGTTTGCTTGAACTAGTGAGAACTGGTGCAATGAGTATCATTTCAGCAATCTTGGTCGTCATTGTTGTTGGAGCGGTTACCTTCTTTGTTGTCTTTGTTGAACGTGGTCAAAGACGCATTTTAGTTAATTATGCAAAACGTCAAGTCGGTAACAAAGTTTATGGTGGTCAATCCTCCCATTTACCTCTGAAGTTAAACATGGCTGGTGTTATTCCTCCAATTTTTGCTTCAAGCATTATTTTGTTCCCAGCAACTATTGCTCAATGGTTTACTTCTGGTGAGAACACAAACTTTGTATCTCGTTTTGTTAAAGATTTGAGTGGCACTTTACAACCTGGTCAACCCATCTACATTATTTTGTATGCAAGTGCGATCATTTTCTTCTGTTTCTTTTATACGGCTCTCGTCTTCAATAGTCGTGAAACTGCCGATAATCTAAAGAAAAGTAGTGCGTTTGTTCCAGGAATTCGTCCAGGTGATCAAACTGCTAAGTATATTGATAAAATTTTGGCTCGTTTGACTTTAGCTGGTGCTGCGTACATCACAGTGGTTTGTTTATTGCCCGAGTTTTTAGTTTTAAATTGGAATGTTCCGTTTTATTTCGGCGGTACTTCCTTGTTAATTATTGTTGTTGTTACGATGGACTTTATGGCGCAGGTTCAATCTTACGTAATGCAGCAGCAATATGGTTCGTTAATGAAGAAAGCCAACTTCAACATGGGACCGGGTGCTTGATATGGCAAAAGATGATGTCATTCAAATGGCCGGTGAGATTGTAGAAAATTTACCTAATGCTATGTTTCGTGTGAAGTTAGAAAACGGACACGTAGTTTTAGGTCATATTTCGGGAAAGATGCGGATGCATTACATTCGTATTCTGCCAGGTGATAAGGTTACTGTGGAAATGACTCCATATGACTTAACACGTGCGCGGATCATCTTTCGCGCTAAGTAGTTTGATTTTTATAGAGGTGAGTGATGAAAGTATTGGCATCTGTTAAGTGTATCTGCCGTAACTGCAAGATCATTAAACGTAAAGGCGTATTGCGTGTGATTTGTTCAACAGATCCGCGTCATAAGCAGCGTCAAGGTTAAGTAGATTTAATTTAGAGGAATTTATATGGCACGTATCGCCGGGGTTAATATCCCAAACCATAAACATACTGTTATCGGATTAACTTCGATTTTCGGAATCGGTTTAACTCGCGCAAGAAGTATTTGCGCAACGACTGGTGTTCCAGAGTCAAAGAAAGTCAAAGATTTGACTGACGCCGATTTAGAAAAAATTCGTGAGCAAGTAGGTTTAGTTGCTACTGAAGGTGATCTTCGTCGTGAAATCACGATGAATATTAAGCGTCTCATGGACTTAGGTTGTTACCGTGGCGTACGCCATCGTAAAGGTCTTCCAGTTCGTGGTCAACGTACTAAAACCAATGCTCGTACTCGCAAAGGCCCTCGTAAGGCTGGCGTGGCATTGAAGAAATAATAGGAAAGCGAAACTAAAATGGCAAAACCACAACAATCGAACGCGTCTTCTCGTGTACGTAAAAAAGTTAAGAAAAATATTGCTGACGGCATCGCTCACGTGCATGCGTCGTTCAACAATACGATCGTAACTATTACTGATCGCCAAGGAAATGCGCTTTCTTGGGCTACTTCAGGTGGACAAGGCTTTAAAGGCTCAAGAAAATCTACACCTTTTGCTGCTCAGGTTGCTGCTGAAGTTGCTGGTAAAGCAGCAATTGAATGCGGTATCAAAAATTTGGAAGTTCAAATTAAAGGCCCTGGACCTGGTCGTGAATCAGCTGTTAGAGCATTAAATGCTTTAGGCATCAAAATTACTGAAATTCAGGATGTAACACCCGTTCCACACAACGGATGTCGCCCTCCAAAGCGCCGTCGTATTTAATACATACTTCGGTTTTATTTAAGCCCACTGTTCAATTAAAATTGAACTAACCTTTGCGTAAGCAAAGGCAAAGAAAGGAAGAAACGTGGCACGTTATATAGGCCCTAAGGCTAAATTATCACGTCGGGAAGGTACCGACTTATTTCTAAAAAGCGCACGTCGTGCTTTATCAGATAAATGTAAATTAGACAGTAAACCTGGTCAACATGGTAGAACATCTGGTGCAAGAACATCAGACTACGGTAACCAGTTACGCGAAAAGCAAAAAGTAAAAAGAATGTACGGCATTTTAGAGCGTCAATTTAGACGTTATTTTGCTGAAGCTGATCGCCGTAAAGGTAATACAGGTGAAACTTTATTGTTATTACTAGAATCACGTTTAGATAACGTTGTTTATAGAATGGGTTTTGGTTCTACTCGCTCTGAAGCTAGACAATTAGTTTCACATAAAGCCATTTTGATCAATGGCGAAGTTGCTAATATTCCATCCATGCAAGTGAAGCCTGGTGATGTTGTTGCAATTCGTGATAAAGCTAAAAAGCAAACGCGCGTACAAGAGTCTTTAACACTCTCACAGCAGATCGGACAACCAAGTTGGGTTTCTGTTGATACAACAAAACTTGAAGGTGTTTTCAAGAAAACTCCTGACAGAGACGAAATTAGTGGTGATATCAACGAAAGTTTAATTGTCGAACTTTATTCGCGTTAATTGAGGCATCCCCATAAGGAAAATATATGCAAACAACACTGCTTAAGCCCAAAATTATTTCTGTTGAAGCAATTGGCGATAACCAAGCTAAGGTTGTCATGGAGCCATTTGAACGTGGCTATGGCCACACTTTAGGTAATGCACTTCGCCGTGTTTTATTGTCTTCTATGTCAGGTTTTGCACCAACCGAAGTTAGTATCGGTGGCGTAGTACATGAGTACTCAACCCTTGATGGCGTTCAGGAAGATGTTGTCAATCTTCTTTTGAACTTGAAAGGAATCGTATTCAAACTTGAATCACGTGATGAAGTTACATTGATGTTACGTAAAGAAGGTCCTGCAATTGTTACTGCTGCAGATATTGAATTACCCCATGATGTTACTTTAATTAATCCTGATCACGTGATCGCTAATTTATCTGCTGGTGGTAAATTAGATATGCAAATTAAGATTGAAAAAGGTCGTGGATATGTTCCAGGTAATATGCGTAACTACGCTGATGAACAAACTAAATTAATTGGCCGTATCGTTTTAGATGCTTCTTTTAGCCCAATTACTAGAGTTAGTTATGCCGTTGAATCTGCTCGTGTTGAACAACGTACCGATTTAGATCGTTTAGTCATGACCATTGAAACGAATGGTGTTATTTCTCCTGAAGAAGCTATTCGTCAGTCTGCTGGTATTTTGGTTGATCAATTAGTTGTTTTTGCTGCTTTGGAAAACAATCAAATCTTGGGCGACATTCAAACTAGCCGTTCACCTGTTGTAGATCCGATGTTGTTAAGACCAGTCGATGACTTGGAATTAACAGTTCGTTCTGCGAATTGTTTAAAAGCTGAAAATATTTACTACATCGGTGATTTAATCCAAAGATCAGAAAATGAGTTGTTAAAAACTCCTAATCTTGGACGTAAATCTTTAAATGAAATTAAAGATGTTTTGGCTGCAAGAGGTTTGACTTTAGGTATGAAGTTAGACAATTGGCCGCCTGCTGGTCTTGAGAGATAATAGAAAGGAAGTATCATGCGTCACGGAAACGGACTGCGTAAATTAAACCGCACATCATCACATCGCTTAGCGATGTTACGTAACATGTCAAATTCATTGTTGCAACATGAATTGATTAAGACAACATTGCCTAAAGCAAAAGAATTGCGTCGGGTAGTTGAGCCTTTAATCACTTTAGGCAAAAAGGATAACTTAGCAAATCGTCGCTTAGCATTCAATCGCTTGCGTGATAGAGAAATGGTTACTAAATTATTCAATGAATTAGGACCTCGTTATGCTGCTCGTCCAGGTGGATATACACGTATTTTAAAATTTGGTTTCAGAGTTGGTGATAATGCACCGATGGCATTGGTTGAGTTAGTTGACCGTCCAGAAATCGATCTAGATTCAGTTGTAGAAGCCGAATAAATTTTCTTTTAAGAAGATTCAAAGCCAGAAGATTTAAACATCTTCTGGCTTTTTGCATACGTGAGTTACTATCTTCTGCCACAATGATATTTTATTGATAAATCGACTATGCAATACGAACCAATCATTGTTCAATTTTCTGCGCCTTCTACGGAGGTTGCTGAATCGATTGGAACACATTTATTACATGAAAAAATGATCGCCTGCGTACACATCAGTAGTCCGGTGAAGAGTATTTATCATTGGGAAGGTGAAGTAGAGCAATCAACAGAGTGTATCGTTCAGGCAAAGACTTTTAGTATTTTCTGGGCTCCAATCGAAGCAAAGATTTTGGAGTTACACCCCTACTCTGTGCCTGAAATTCTCGCTTTACCAATTCGAGACATATCTCATTATTACTACGTTTGGATGATTCAAGAAATTATTGAAAAAGGTAACAACTAAATACAAATTTAGATATTCTTAGATGATGCTCAATAAAATCTTTTCGCTAGTAATTTCCTGCCTTGCGACTTTCACTACATTTCAATCTGTTGCTAGGACCGAGGAGTTTTTACCTCCGGAAAAAGCCTTTGAAATAAAGGCGATATTAAGCGCTGAGTCATTGACAGTTATTTACAACGCAGCCCCAGGATATTACATTTATCAAGAATCGATTGCCTTAAGCTTAAAAGATTCCGATGTAAAAATTTTACCAAGCAAGCAACCTCAACCCCACGAAAAGTTCGATAATAATTTTCAAAAAATTGTGAAGACTTATGAGGGGGAGGTGCTGTTCGAATATCCCACAAAGTCGTTTCCTGATTTATCGCCGATCCTTTTGGATGTAACTGTTCAAGGTTGCGCTTCACAAGGCATCTGTTATCCACCAATGCTCAGACGTCTACTCATACAAGAATATGGTAAAGCCGTAAACTCGATTGACCCCGAAATGGAATTGTCCACTCAACAGAAAAATTCTAAATTATCTTGGTGGGAAGTATCAGAGGATTTAAATGCCTTAAATCGATTATTAACTAGTACCAGTTTGCCCATATTATTATTGGTTTTTTTCTTACTAGGTATTGGTTTAGCTTTTACACCATGTATGTTGCCCATGTTGCCAATTTTATCTAGTGTTGTATTTGGTACAGTCGACCATCATTTACTACCAAGAAAAAAGACCATCATCTTAGCGATATTTTATGTTCTTGGAATGGCATTCGCCTTTAGCTTAGCGGGGATGGCAACAGCATGGTTTGGAGCCGGCATAACCGCAGGTTTACAAAACAGATGGGTCTTGTTGGCCTTTGGGGGCTTAATGCTCATTCTATCTGCTGGCCTTTTAGGGTTTTATGAATTACAAATGCCACACTCTTGGCAATCACGAGTGGACCATTGGATCGGCAAACATGAAGGTGGAAACCTGTATGGAGTATTTGCTCTTGGCGCACTTTCCAGTTTAGTAGCGAGCCCTTGCGTCTCAGCGCCATTGGCGGGTGTCTTAACCTTTATTGCCCAGAGTGGACAGATACAACTGGGGGGATTGATTCTTTTCGTCATGGCGTGTGGCATGGGTGTGCCTCTCTTACTATTTGCTATTGGCGCGAGCAAAATCGTACCTAGAGCTGGAAAATGGATGTTAAGAGTGCAAAGATCATTTGGAATATTAATGATCTTGTTGGCTTTTTGGGTCATGTTACCAGCCCTCCAATCTTTTTTTAAGCAACAAGGGGTCAATCAATTTAAGGTCATTAACGAACTAAAATTTGAGATCGTTACAAAAACTGTAGATCTAGAAGCAAAACTATCTCAAGCGAGAGAAAAAAATAAAAAAACTTTGGTCATTATTTCAGCCGACTGGTGCGTAAGTTGTAAAGAGTTAGAAATACAAACCTTAGGGAGTGACATAGTAAAAGCAAAGCTTGCAGAGTATGAACTCATTGAAGTAGACATTACCGAAATGGGCAAAGACCAAAAAGCATTGTTAAATCAATACAGTATTTTCGGACCTCCTGCAATCCTGATTTTTGATGTCAACGGGGTTGAACAAAAGTCGAAAAAAATAGTAGGTGTTGTTGGCCCTCAAAAATTATTATTAGCTCTTTGACATCCTCCTAGCCATGAACTTGATGGCAAGTTTTCTTATTCGGCCTTATCCAACGCTACTCATTTAATGTATCGGTTGAGAGCGTTCTGATAAAGCGCTAGTGCCATACTTAGGGTTGATTGTTAGGAGGGCCTCAAATACTTTCCCATTGCTCAGTGTGGCCAATCTTGCCGCTCTTAAGTCCCGTCACCATGAAACAAATAGTTCGAGTGGCTAGACTTGCCGCACAGCTTAAAAGTGTAGAAATCGAGAACTACCACCAACTATTTTAATTTGGTACTTTGGGAAACTGTCTCAATGGGCAATGAAATTTATAAAGAGATATTCAAAAATTTCCAAAGTTGATTATATGGTGATGATAGTAAGATTATTAGGCGTTGTAAGTTCAGTAATCGATAGGCTATTTTGATGAAACAAAACTCGATTAGACGCTTGGTTTGAGCTGAGTCAATATGTTTTTAAAAGCTTTGATAGGCACTACAGACAATTGCCTGCGAAAAGACACATGACAAGTGTTTACTAACTATTTGGTATTTTTAACATTGGAAATTTAAAAGTCTTTTTGCCATCAAAACACAAAGTTGAAGAAAAAAAGATTCGACATGCAGACATTATGTATTCTTAACAAAAGTAGATTAGGCCATTATGCCTAGATGACTAGATATCAGATAGAAGGATGAATCAAAACCATAGTTAATGAGATACCCTAATTTACACTGCGTAAAATTGTGGAGACAACTGGTTTGACAGGATCCGATTTAACAATCCTTTGAATAACAAACACCATCACATTGAACTACTTCAAGGTTCGCTTCTAACCCCTAAAAGACGAAGATTAATCCACAAAGTAATAAATATTTAAAGATTCGATTATTTCAGGGGATGATTAGACCGACAGAAAGATCTAATTTAAAAATAATTAATGTTGTTAAAAAGAATATTTATCGAGTGAATCAACGATCTCGGCAAAAATAAACTCAAAGCAGAGAAAACGAGTCAGAGTGAGCATTGGTGGGGTTGAGAGAGGGGGGAGGAGGAAAGAATAAAAAGAAAACCGAAATCTTTTCATCTTTTTCGTCAGAAAGTGTTGACAAGGGTAAATAGTTC
>NZ_FWXJ01000021.1 GCF_900176405.1 Polynucleobacter kasalickyi
AATTTCGCTTTGTCCATCTTGCAAGTTTCCATTTTGTTGCCATTGTTGGCAGATTAATACAAAATATCAACTTACACAAAATTATTTACAGCCTCTATTTAATTGATTAAATAAAGAAAAAATTATTAGCTTTCGTAACTAAATCAGATAATTTTTTTCATTAACTGATGTGGACATCGGATTTTTATATCCATTAAATTTGGGTAATTTTGATTTTTTATCTCAGATCAAAATAATTTGCTTTACTTCTGCCGCTACCTTGTTCCTTAAAGATAACTCAGGATTCGACTTTTTGCTTGGATTTCCCTATATTAGGATAAATCTCTGAAGATAAGGTTAGAAATTAAATAATTACTTTGTTAGAATCAACTAATACAAATGATTTATCTAATTGGTTAAAAGGAAAAGAACATGAAGAAATTTTTAGCTGTTTTATTAGTTTGTGCGTTTAGCTCTTCTTCGTTTGCTCAACTTGAAGGTGCGGCAGCTGGAGCATCTGGAGCTGGTGGTGGAGCAGCAGGTGCTGGGGCTGGTGCAGCAGCTGGTTCTAGTGCAGCAGGCGCAGGAGCTGCGGCTGGTGGTGCCGCTGCTGGATCTGGCGCAGCTGCTGGTGCGGCAGCAGGTGCTGGAGCGGCTGCCGCTGGTGGTTCTGCTGCAGCTGCAGCTGGAGCCGCTGCAGGTGCGGCGGCTGGGGCTGGTGCAGCAGCAGCCGGTGGTTTGGCAGCAGCAGCAGGGGCATTAGGTGTCTCAACGGCAGCTTTAGCAGTCGGTGCAACCGTTGCGGCAGCAGCAGCAGTGGGAGCAGCAGCGAATGCAGCAAACAATAACTCCAACACAACCGGCACGACAGGTACCGTTCAGTAAATATTGCTGATTGTAAATACCTCTTATGGAGGTATTTACAGGTTAATTTCATTGCATTTACTTTCTGAATACTTTATTTGTCTTTCTAGCCAAGCAATCTTTGAAAATAGATAAGCTGTTGGCTCTCTGTTAGGTCTATTTTTGCTTCGATTTTTTCTTCCCCTTCTTGTTGTTTGTTTAAGCTCATTTTTGCATGGCTGCTCGTCTCAATCTGATGCAGCTTGGAAAACCATGCAACTTGGTTTTAGAGATGATGCCGCTTTAATTGAGAAAAGTCCGCTGAAAAATAATCTCGTTTATTTACGCGTCAATCTGGGTGGCTTAGATGCGTTATTAGTTAAAGGGTATGTTGATCAAGATCCTCGTGGTCCAATTGATGTTTGGTACAGCAGTGATGGTTCGATTATGCGCATCCAAGCAGGTAGGTATCTGGGAAGCGTTGGCTTCGACCAAAATTGGCAGGAACTTTCCCGAAAAGATGCACCAAATTTAGAGATGATTTTGAACAATGCATTTTCTTCAAATCAAATTAATTCTGTCTCAAACAAACAGGCTACGAACTCCTCTTCTTCTAATTTATTTGGGGTTAAGAAATATTTCTCTACCCAGTCTTACATCTCAATACCTAGCCATCTTGTCATGCGCGATGAAAGAATCTCAGCAACAGTTTCCACGATGGTTTCTGGAACCTTACCAGAAACTATTCCCAGCTCTTTTAAAAAATACCTCGCAAATAAAAATCTGATTTGGGTCTCAGAAACACCGCAACCAGAAGATCTTTTTAAGAAAAAAGGTGCTAGCTTTGGCTGGTATGGCTTCATTAAAAACAAAGATACCTATCAGCAAATCATTGGTCAACAATGCTTCTCTAATCAGTTTTGTATTACTTGGATGCCTTGGCCACTTCAACCATGAAAAAAAACTTGCCAACATCCAAAGTACGCAAAGCTCTTTCATTGAAGATTGTTCAGAATCAATCTTCGATGAACTCAAACTTGATTCGTTCAAAGTCTCTTGCTACAAAGTTGTTGGCACTTATTCCATGGTGTCTCAGTAGCTTCTCTATTCTATCTCCCAGTCTTTATGCACAGTCGTTTGATGTCAAGACTGCTGATCGAATGAGTGTTGTCATTGGTAAAGATAATCCTTCGCTTCTTACTAAAGATGGCGAAAAAATGAATCTGCAAGGTTTGATGTGGAATACTCCCAGTGAAATTTCAGCACAACAACAACTCAAAGATGAGTTACTAAATTATTTATCGAATTTACAAAGCATTCCGAGTAAGAATGCGAATAACGTCACTGCCCTAGACTCAAGGACTAAAAATACTCCCTCCCTAAAAGTCTCTGGCATTGCGAATTTATCAACAGTAATACAAAGTCTACCTGTAACTGGTCGAGTTTTATTGCCAGCGAATGATCCTAGATGGTTAGAAATTCATCCACAGCAAGACCCCATTATTAGCTCTAAAGATAGTTTAAAAAATCCCGAAAGAAAGAATACGGTAACGCTTATTCAGGGGGATGGTCGAGTCTGTGTCATCCCTTTTAAGCGGAGTGTTTATGCTGTTCACTATACAAAACTGTGTTCGAATTCAAGTACAAAACCTGATTGGGCATGGGTCATTCAAGCTGACGGTGCGATAGAAAAAGTTAGTTTGTCTTCTTGGAATGCAAAGACGCAAAATTATCCTGCGGCTGGAAGTTGGATTTGGGTACCTACTCCTCACAAAGGTCTTGATCAATTGACCCAGCAACTTCCTTGGAATACATCTGGTTCTTCGAAGAGTAATGGCCCGGGTTATGAATTTGCCTATTATTCCGAAAAATTCTCTGCTGATTTTGCTGCTTTCTTAGCAACACAGGGACCATCTGACCAGGTAGGTATTTCTGAATTTGTGAAAGCTGATCGTACTTTTGTAGAAGATATTGTGTTTGATCTTAAGCTGGATCAAAGTGAGAAATATCAACCTAAGGATTCTGCAGTGATTGCAAGTGACTGGGGCAGTATTGGTTTGTTGCAGACTCCTACTGCCCGAATGATGCCAGCGGGCAGTGCACTTTTTGGTTATTCGCATACAACACCCTATTCGCACTACAACTTTGCTTTGCAACCTTTTAATTGGCTAGAGACTTCTTTTAGGTATTCTAATGATGGGAATGTGGCTTACGGTCCAACTAATTTTTCAGGCGCACAATCATACGTTGATAAAAGTATTGATTTAAAAGTTCGGGTTTTACAAGAAACGGTCCTATTACCCGATGTAGCCATTGGTATTCGAGATTTAGCTGGAACAGGCTTATTCTCAGGTGAGTATGTAGTAGCAAGTAAACGTTATGGCGATTTTGATTTTAGTGCGGGCCTTGCTTGGGGCTATTTAGGTAATCGTGGTAATTTCAAGAATCCATTTTCAGTCTTTGGCTCGAGTTTTAGTTCTCGACCTGCAACTGATGTTGGCTCAGGTGGTAATTTCTCTTTTGGTACTTATTTTCATGGACCTACTGCTTTAATTGGCGGTGTCCAATACCAAACCCCTTATCCCAATTTGACTTTAAAACTTGAATTGGATGGAAATAATTATCAAAGGGAACCCTTTAATTCGATATTAGAACAACGCAGTCCCATCAACTTTGGCGCTGTTTACCGTTGGAATAATGCCAACTTGACGGTTGGGGTTGAACGTGGAAACACAGCGATGATATCTATTTCTATTTTCGATAACTTGTCCAAGTTATCAGTTCCGAAACTGATGGAAGCTCCAGCTGTTCCGATTGCATATCGACCCATTAGTCCACCAAGTAATGAATTCATTATCGCAAATATAGATCCTTTACAAAATGAGGTAGATTCTGTAGCTACTATCCCTGCGAAACAAGTTTCTTCGAATACTGCGCTAGTTAATGAAAAGGTGATGAATGAGCCAAATAATCAATTCATTAGCGATAGTGGTGGAATTTCTAAACCAGGCTCTCCTGTTGTAACGATGAAGAATGTTCCAATGGATAGTTCCTTGGATATTGCAAAATCATCTGAGGATATTCGTTCGCAAAGTGGTTGGCGTTTAGTACAAATTGAGCAAAGAAATCGGAGCTGGATAGTTACTCTCGATGAAGTGAATGGTGTTTATCTAAAAGAGCGAATGAATCGTGTGATTTCTGTTTTGCACAGAGATGCCCCCACCTCTGTTACAGAATTTGTGGTCAAGTATCAACAACATCAGTTGCCTTTGATAAAGCAAACCTACAATCGTCAAGCCTGGATGATGAAAAATATCTCTTTATTAGGACCTAGTAAGTCAAAGTTAGCTGAAGCAGTTGTCTCTGAATATCCCTCTGAATTACTTGAATCCTCTAAGTCTTCTTCATCGACTGCGTCACAACTAAATCCTAATAATCAGGAGGACAATTATTTGTTAAAAGCTCCTGATGCACGCAGATTAACTGGTGGTATTGATATAGGTTATCAACAAACCATTGGGGGTCCTAATGGATACTTATTTGCACTTTCTGCCTTAGGTACTGCAGATTTACAACTTTGGGATGGGGCTTGGATTAGAGGTGTTAGTAGTCTAAGAGTCTTAGATAATTACGACAAATTCACTTATGATGCTCCTAGTAACCTACCTAGGGTACGTACTTATATGAGGGAGTATTTAACCTCGAATAGGTTAACAGTGCCAAATTTACAAGCCACTCAAGTCGCCAAGCTTGGCGATAGTCATTATTTCAGTGCTTATGGCGGAATGCTAGAGATGATGTATGGTGGTGTTGGTGGGGAGTGGTTATATCGTCCACTGAATAGTCCTTTAGCTCTTGGCATAGATCTAAATAAAGTACGTCAGAGAGATTTTGATCAACGATTTAACTTTTTAGATTATCAGGTGACAACTGGTCACATTACTGGTTACTGGCAAACAGGGTGGGAAGATGTTTTAGCTAAAGTGAGTTACGGTCAGTATTTAGCTGGGGATCGTGGATACACCGTAGATGTTTCAAAGGCATTTTCGAATGGTGTGAAGATGGGTGCTTACTTTACGAGAACGAATGTCTCAGCTGAGCAGTTTGGTGAAGGTAGCTTTGATAAGGGGATTTATGTTTCAATACCGTTCGATGCGTTCTTTACGAAGTTTAGTAATGATACGGCGACGATTTTATGGAATCCTTTGATTCGCGATGGTGGGGCTAAGTTAAATAGGTTGTATCCACTCTATAACTCTACTTGGCTAACAGATCACCAGATTTTGAATTTTTTACAAAATGATTAACATCATCAAATAAGATTATAAAAACTGTTTAAATCTAAATTATCAATTAAAAAGGTTATTTTTTAACAAATAAAGCTATGATTAAGAAAAAAGAAATTAAAAAGGAAAATATTCTTGGCTATGATGTTTGTACTCTAACAATCATTGAATGTGTACATTTGATATTTTCAACAATAAATAATAAGCAAAAAAAGTACTTAGCTTGTTTTAATCCACACTCTTTTGCTATTAGTTTAAAAGATTTATTATTTGCTGAATCACTCCGAGAGGCAGCAATTCTAGTACCTGATGGAGTAGGAATAGTTCTTGGTTCTAGGATTCTTGGAGGAAAGATTAAAAAAAGAATAACAGGATCAGATATATTTTATGAATTAAGTGATTATATTAATGCGAAAGAGGGATTTAAAGTGTTTTTTTTAGGTAGTTCTGATATCACACTCAACAAAGTAATTGAAAAATATAAACTAGATTATCCTAATATTGAAATTGCAGGGAGTCTATCACCTCCATTTGTTGACGAATTTACTATTGAGGAAAATAAAAATATGGTTCAATACATCAACATTTGTAAACCCGATATATTATGGATTGCAATGACAGCACCTAAACAAGAAAAATGGATATACAATAACATAGAAATTTTGAACGTTAGGTTTGCGGCCGGAATTGGAGCAGTTTTTGATTTTTATTGTGGTAATGTAAATAGAAATAATATATTACTCACTAATATAGGATTAGAATGGTTTTCAAGATTAATTCAAGAACCTAAAAGACTTTGGAAAAGAACATTCATTTCTGCACCTATCTTCATTTATTACATATTAAAGAGTAAAGTTATTAAGACTTTATATTAATAGCATTTATATAAATATTCATAAGTTTTTTATAGCTAGTTTCAGAAGTATAGTATTTTATAAAAGTTGCGTAAGCGTTAATTGATAATAACTCAAGTGATGATTGATCTAGCCAATAAGATCTAACTTTGATAAATAAAGAGTTTGGAGAAAAAGGATCAAATAAAATACCATTTTGATGGTCAGTTACAATTTCAGGTAAAGGGCCTAGATTTGAAACAGCGACTGGTGTTCCATAAGCAAAAGATTCAGCAATCACCATTGGGAAACCTTCATAGCATTCTGATGGAATAATTGTAAGTTTAGAGTTACCTATTTGCTCTTTAATGGATACTTCATCTAAATATCCGAGTAATTTAATGTTATGTGGAAAGGATTCTAGGAGAATTTTAATTTTATGCTGTAAAACACCATCACCTATGATTCTTAATTCAGGAGCTTTATCACCCCAAATTTTCCACGCATTAATAAGAGTAACAATTCCCTTTTCTTCCGACAGTCTTCCAACATAAACAATATAATCTCTCCTTTTATTCCATTCAATATAATTTGAATTACCTGAATAAAAATTAGGCCTAACTTTAATTAATGAAGATGATATGCCCGCTCGGGTCAACAAATTAGATTGAAAATGAGAAAAAGCAATATATGTAGTAATATTTTTATTGAGAACATTAAAAAATCTAAGAAACCAAACTGAAATAGCTACCGGTAAAGTTGCAACCCTACTATTACGATAACAACCAAAAACTAATGAAAACCATGGTGATTTGTTGTCAATACAAAGAGTACAAATTTGATTATTTCTAAGAGGAATTGCAGCAGGACAAAAGTATCTATAGTTATGAAGTGTTGCAATAATAGGAATTTTTTTTGGTGCAAAATAAAAAATCGAAGGAGATATTAATGGAAACACATTATGAATATGAATTACTTCCGGACGAAAAATTGAAACAATCAATTTAAATCTAAAAGCAGAAAAAATATTAAATGGGGTAGAAAAACCACCAATTAATTTACCTAAAAAGCCAAATAGAATATTATCACTTCTTATGGCATCACTTGAACATGTAAAGGTAGAAACTTTATGACCATATTCAATTAATAAATTTTTATCATTTAAAAAAGCAATATTTTCTCCTGATGGATTTCGGGAACCATAAAAATTATGAACTAATAAAATTCTCATTTATAACTCAACAATAAATATTTAAAACGATAAAAGAAATGAATAAATGCAAAAGAGATTTTAGATCTATCAATAACAACTAGATTCTTATCGATACTAAAAGTATGATATTTAAAAGAATTAGAAGTCTTAATATTAAAATCTAAAAATATGTTGTGAGATGTAAAGTTTCCATTACTAAATCTACCAACATTTAACATTATAGACTTACCATAGTCTTCAGTACAATTTTGTAAAAATCTGTAATATAAATCATTATTGTAAAAAGCAGAACCACCACCTCTTAAAGCAAGGTTAGAATTTTCAAAATAAAAAATTTCGTTAGGTATATCGTTAAAGATATCCATAACAGAATAAATTTTAAGATCAAAATTAGAATCGTACACAAAAATTAAATAACAATTATTGTTAAATATAATTTGACAATCTGCATATTCTACATTCGTAAAAAAATATCTAATAAATTCTAAGCGAAAAGGGAATAAGTGTAATCTATAGAGGCATAATTGCTTTAATGATTTTTCTTCTATAATTAAAAAAATATTACCATCGATAGTAATTGGAAATGGAAATGATCGGTGATGGGTACAACTTGTGAGATCTACATAGTTATCAATGTTGGGGGAATCCACATTAATTTCTGCGATTGAGATAACACCATTATAACTTTTCAAATCCATACGTTCAAAAACTATATACGTCTTATTTTCAAAACTAAAAATAAACGGGTCGGCAGTAAATAACGTATGTTTAGGGTTTGGAAACCAAATAAAGTCGTTAATATTAAATTCACTAATTGAAATATTGGATATATTGGATGTATATTTTTTGTAAAATCCTATTTGCCACTTTTCGAAAAAAAATAATTTATAAATATTTAAAAATGAGAAGTAAAGTATATTGATAATATTTTTATTAGTTGTGATTTTAACATTATAGAAAAAAAGTGATGATATAAAATAAGATAATCCATAAAATAAAATAAAATATGATAAATCAAGTTTACAATAAAAAGATAAAGGAAATAACAATACTATAAGAAATAAATGAAAGATTCTTGATTTTAAAATAATATTAAATTTATTATTAGCTAATGCGATTTTAAAAGGGATTTCAACATAGGAATAAGAAAGTCTAAAATATAATCCTAAAGAGATAATTAACAAAGATAAATTTAGTTTAATATCGAAATATAACTCATAGATATAACTGTAGGAAATATAAAATAAAATACTAAAAAAAATGGAACATAGGAATGTACATAAAACAAATAAGCTTAATATATTTTTGTCTTTATCCTGAAAATTTCTTTTAGAGATTGCGGAAAAGAATGATGTATAAATAGAGGTCAATATCAATGAAAGGCCCTCGTAGGACTTTAATATAAAATCAATTATTATTAAAGAATTAGATCCATACAATCCACCAATCCCCAATCTTAGTATTGGCTGTATTATCTGATTAAGAATACCAACAGTACCAAACTTAAAATAATTATTTAATGATGGAATAAAAGATGTTGATAAAGTATTATTGAAATAAATATCAATTAATGAGAAATGTTTTTTCAGGAAATACATTTGAATTATGGCTATAAAAAATAAGCCAATAATTACACCCGTGATTGGGTTAATCGTAGGCACAAACTTAATTGAAATAATAGGAAATAAAATAAGTAATAATGTTTGTGCAAGTGATATATACTCGTTTATATACTGCTTTAATTGAGATTCAATTAAAGCTTTATTAAAATTAATTACTCCATTCAAAATAAAAGCCACAAATATAAATTTTATTACTAAATTATCATTTAGGTTACTGCGATATATTAATAAATATAGGACAAGCAATACAAAAAATAATAACAACTGAGATAATAAAGTAACAGAAAAAAATTCATTTAAATGCTTTTTAATATTAAAGTTATTATTCTTAATAAGAATGTTTATAAAATTTTTCGAGAATCCAAAATCAGATAAATTTGAAACAAAAATAATAACATTTAAATATATAAATTGAACATAATATTCATGCCCTATTAATCTAAATAAAAAAGAACCGCCAATTAAAGAAATTAATATACTTCCAAAAGAATTTGTTAATCCTGAGATTGCTCCTTTTAATATATACATTTAAATTTATCTGTTTAATATTTTTATAGAATCAACAATACCTTTTAGAGCACTATCATAATTAAAATGATTTACAATTTGAACACCATTCGAAGACATTTTGTGCCATAAATGTTTATTATTTAAAATTTTAAGCGCTTTATTTCTCCACTCTTCAATATCATTATTTCCTAAAACATAACCATTTATATCATTAGCTACCAAATCATTCGCTGCTCCAGCTTTATTTGAAATAATAACTGGAGTACCGCTAGCTAAAGCTTCATTTGCTACCAATCCCCAAGCATCAAACTCTGATGTTAATAGTAATATCTTAGACGTGCCATACAATTTAACTAACTGATCTGATTGAACAAAGCCACTATAGTAAAAATCAACACTATAAGTTTTAAGTAGATTCAACAACTCTTCTCTACATTCACCATCACCGATAATATGAACTCTAATTTTTCTTATTTTATTTACTTCATTGCATATATCAGCAAACATTCTTGGCAATTTTCTATCAACTATTCTTCCACAGTATAGAATATCAAACTCTCTATCTTCATATTTATGAAATTGATAAAGTTTATTATCGACGCAGAGATTACTATAAAATATTTTATTATTAGAAACTCCATAATTTTTGAGAAGTTTTTTCCCGCCTAATCCAGTACAAATATATGAAGAAAATTTTCGAAATAAAAACTTACGAATTAATTTTCTTATAAAACCAATCTTTGTTTCAGAATCAAGAGTGCCATCGGTCCAATAAATGAGTTTCCCTTTATTATAAAATGCCCAAAATATTGCTATAAGATTTGTTGGATTGAAAGATGTGATTATCAAAATTTCCGGTTTAATTTTGTTAAGAACTTTAAATATTTCAAAATTTAAATGAAAATAAAAGCCATTTTTACCTTTAATTTGTTTACTTTTCTTTAAAATATAATTGTTATGATCATTTATCCTAGGGATTGTCCATAAACGATCTGGTTCAACTTCTGCACAATAGATAACAGTAATATTTGATTCACATAATAAATCAAATAATTTAGATCTATATGGGGTGGGAATGTTCGTTAATATAACAATTTTCTTATTCATCATTAATAATAATCATTTCGAATTTATTACTATAATTTTTAATTGAGAGCTCTTCTCGAATAGTTTTAATCTGTTCAAAGTCTGAATTATTTTTATTAATGTTACTTTTTATTGATTTCGAAATTAAATTTAAATTTTTTGTATCTACAATATGGACATTATTCAAATGTCCAATTATTTCCTGACAAGCTCCCTTATCTGATATGATTACTTCCAAACCAGAAAGTGCTGCCTCAATTGGAGCAAGTCCAAATCCCTCTACTTCACATGGGTGAACAAATATACTAAATCTATTTAAATTATCCCTTAAGATTTGATACCCTTCAAATATAATGTTGTTTTTTAAATCCTCTGAAATTAACATCATTAATTCTTCTTTATGAGGTCCATTGCCCAAAAGTATTAAGTTACAATTTTGATTAATAATTATTGATTTATCTAATGCCAATATTAGACTTTCATAATTTTTAATTTTAGTTAATCCGCCACATGCTCCTATTACTTTAGTTTTTGGTTTAGTATAGTTATTTATATACTTTGTTACAGGATTGTAGAGTATAGTCGAATTTTTATTAATATAACCATTTTCCAAATATTTATCTAATGTATACTTACTATTTGATATTATTCCATTAGATTTAGTGTATAAATATTTGAATAAAATTTCATGTTGAACTGTTTTTTTATAATTTATTCCTGTTAAACAGATATGATATGACTTACTTATTTTAAATAGTCTGCTAAAATATCCGAATAAATAACCTCTTGGAAAATATGAAACTAAAAATATTTCCTTTTTTTGTTTTTTTAATTTCAATAATTGATATAAAAAAAATATGATTGACTTTTTTTGCTCTGATATTAGAATATCTTTTAATTTATTACTTTCTTTTAATTTTTGTAATTTTTGTGTATCTTCCTCCATCCACACATCATATAAAAATATTTTATGTAAATTATTATTTTTCTCAACTAAATCTAGTACTCTTCTTGCAGTTCCTCCATATTCAGATATAGAAGGCAATAGGTGAATAATTATATTATTTTTTTCCATAAACAACATATCCAATAACAGACCTGTTACTTACATAGATACTTGTTTTTTTTGGTAATATTCTATAAATTACCAAATCTAAACAATAAAAAAAAATAAATAATATAAATCTTACATATCTATATTTAAGAAAGTATATTTCTATAATACTTAATAAGTATATAAATGGACCGTGTAATATTGGTATTACCTTTTTTTCAGTTAGCAACAAAGTACTTAGCACTTTATTATAGTAATCTTCTCTTGGTCTCCAAAGATCAACTCCATTCTCTGGGGCATAATTCAACGAATATGGTGTAACTATTAATATAGTACTTTTTGATACTCGATATAGTTCTTTAATCAGGTTTTCACTATTATAGATGTATTGTAAGACATGAAACAATGATATCCCTTCAAATTCTTGATTACTGTAAGGTAATTTCTCCTCTAAGTTAATGTAATAAGTATTATTCGTAGCATTTATATCTGAATTTACTACACTTGCATTTTTATTTTTACATAAATAATTATATTCAGGTGAACCATTAATTCCAGATCCTAAATCAAGCCACTGTCCATTGATTTCAATTTTTAAATTTTTTAATATATCAATTTCCAAAGCTCTTATTATAGTTAACCCCTCCAAAATTAAAATGCATTTATTTTTCATAATATGTAATTGTTAATGAAGAATATAATAAAAAAATCCCAAAATAAAATGTAAATAATGAAAGTGTAAACCCTGCTCCAAAGTAAATTAAAATAATTGCTGCATTAATATAATTCCTACTATTGATTTTTTTTATATTAACATAAAGCGATATAAAATAAATTAAAGTTCCTATAATTCCAAATTTCAGAGCTAGATCTAAGAATCCACCATCTATAACTCGTACTGTTTCATCAAACCTACTCAAAGAATTATACTCGTATGATTTTGAAATGCTTGATTCATTACTTACTAATCCAACACCAAGCATTAAATTATCTAAGGCATCTTCGTATCTATTTTTATTAATCTCACTTCTTGAGATTAAAGATTCATTACCGAAATAATTTTCAGTAGTAATATTTTCTATAAATATATTACTAAACATAATTATAAAAACACTTATCGTTATTAATAATACTTTACCTATATTTTTAATATTATTTTTTTCTAAATAATAACCTAACAATATTGCAATGTTCATTATTAACAAACTTCGATGCCCCTCATACCACCCACATATAAATATCAGTAATATTATTATTATTTTCTTTAATCTTGCATTTATTCTATATAATTCTATTATTAATAACACATTAAAAACAGTTACTGGCACTATATGCAAACCAATCTTATCGTATGATTCTAACTCTGAATAGCCAGGCATTTGAATATCATACCCTACAAATAATATAGTTATTATCATGAAGTAATAACCTATATACCTAAAGATATTTATGAGCCAATATCTTAATATCCTTCTGTATCCTTCTGATACAATCATTATTAATGGTAAGAAAGTTATAAATCTTGATATTTCACCAAATGCAAGCCCTCCGCCCCACTTAATCATTCCAACTGTTATTGCAATTACCCAAGAAGTATAGAATAAGCTTAAATATTTTAATATCATCAGCTTTTCGTCATAATTATTTTTTTTAATATAACTTAAATAAATAATTAATGAAATTAGCGTACTAATAATTCTTATTATTTTTTCCTCTTCAATATTTATGTTCACTAAACCTAATAGTTGGCTTTCCAAAAAAAACCAACTTGTTAAGTACAACATAAATATTTTTTCATTTTTTTTTAGATGTATTTTTATTAATTCCATATTTTTTTCATACAAATCTTTAATACCTTATTTTATTTTAGGTTTAATAGGTCAATTTAACTTTAATTAGATTCATAAATATGTTTCACTAAATTTTCCAAAAATATATTAACATCGGGATATTACTAATGTCTTTGATAATTTTTATTCGTTTTGAAAATAATATATATTAAATTTTTTATAAAGATTGTATTTTATGATTTTATTACAATTTATAATTTTTCAGGCCACAACCTCTAAAATAACTTATTGTATTTATCTCTTTTAATACTTACCATATATTAGTTATGCTTATTTTTTAAATAAGATTAAAAGCAAAAGTATATAAATATTATTAATACATAGCAAATACATTGATTTCTCGATTTTTTTGTTTCACACCACTCCAAATATCCAATCAAGAATATTTCACACTTTCTAATTTATACAAACAAATTTTAATGTCTCAAATTTTTTATTAATTTTGATTTGGCATTTATTAATCCTCAAGATTTATAATGCTTATTTTTACCACTTTACAAATCAGATTAATAATTATCTTGCATTTATTCTTCAACTGATAATGTCTTATTCATTTAATTTTAACTTGATTTTTAAAAATAAATAAGTTTTTTTAATTATTATTGGCCTTATTTTCTACTATTAATTTTCCAATAATTTTAATTTAATATTTTATTTATAACTTTATAAAATTTACTTAATTTTGACACTTAATCGATTAGTAATTTTTTTTGATACCATTCAATCGACTCTTTTAGTCCCTGTGATATGTTATGTGATGGCACATACTGCATATCTTCTTGAATTTTTCTTATACTAGCCTGTGAATGTCGAACATCACCTGTTCTAAAGTCCCTGTAAATTAACTTATTTTGCTTCAATTTTAGATTTAAACTAATTTCTTGGTATAGTTGATTTAGTGTTGTCCGATTTCCTAATGCGACATTGTATACCTCACTGAATTTTTGTAAATTAGTAGAAAATGCCGCCAGTAGATTTGCTTGTTGAACGTTGGCAATAAAGCAAAAATCTCTACTAGTTTCACCGTCTCCATTTATATAAATATATTCATCTTTCATCATACTTGCAATCCATTTTGGTATTACTGCAGCATATGCGCCATTAGGATCTTGTCTTGGACCAAAAACATTAAAATATCTTAGTCCAATTGTTTCGATCCCATAAGTGCTTCCAAATACTTCAGCGTATAGCTCATTTATGTATTTCGTTACAGCATATGGTGATAGGGGACTTCCTATTTTTTCTTCTACTTTTGGTAGATCTGTATTGTCCCCGTATGTAGAACTACTAGCAGCATATACGAATCTTTTTACTTTTGCATCTCTTGATGCAACCAAAATATTTAAAAAGCCAGAAATATTGACCTCATTATTTGTTATTGGATCCTCAATGCTTCGAGGAACACTACCTAAAGCAGCTTCATGCAACACATATTCAACCCCTTCACATGCTTTATGACAAACACTAAGGTTTCGAATATCTCCTTCTATAAATTTGAACCTATTCCACTGGTCTTGTGTTGTAAGAGTTTTTACTTCATCGAGATTTCTCTTATATCCTGTAGAAAAATTATCAAGTCCTACAACTTGTTGATCAAGTTTTAATAGCATCTCTAATAAGTTACTTCCTATAAAGCCAGCGACTCCTGTAATTAACCAAGTATGTTGTTCTTTTTTTAATCTATTAATGAGTTTCTCATATGCCGTCAAAATTTTTTCCTCATTAAAGTCGTAAATCGGTTTGCTCAGCACTATAAATATATTTCAAATCATATAGAGTGTGAGTTGATTTCCCAAGTAATCTTATTTTTTCAATTCCCATCTCTTTAAATTGTTGGTGAGCTACCGCTATAATGATCCCATCATAATTTTGATTATTTAGGCGTGTGACCAAATTTATGCCGTACTCATTGAAAGCTTCTTGTGGATTTACCCATGGATCAAATATATCCACTACGCAGCTGTAATCTAATAGTTCCCGGTAAATATCTACTACCTTAGTGTTTCTTACATCAGGGCAATTCTCCTTAAAAGCTAGGCCCATTATTAATACTTTTGCATCATAAATCTGAATATTTTTTTTATTCATTGCCTTAACTATTTGACTGGCAACATATGCACCCATTCCATCGTTTGTCCGCCTACCAGCAAGAATGACCTCAGGGTGATAGCCAATTGATTGAGCCTTGTACGTCAAATAGTAAGGGTCAACTCCTATACAGTGTCCTCCAACTAGGCCTGGACGAAATGGTAAAAAATTCCACTTTGTTCCTGCAGCTTGTAATACTGCTTCAGTATCAATTCCCATCTTATTAAATATTAATGCTAATTCATTAATAAGGGCAATATTAAGATCTCGCTGAGTATTCTCAATCACCTTCGCAGCTTCAGCCACCTTAATGCTGGGTGCTTTATGGGTGCCCACAGTAATAATTTGGTTATATAAAGCATCTATTATTTCTCCGGTCTCAGGCGTGGATCCAGAGGTAACCTTTTTAATATTTATCAAGCGATGCTCTTTATCTCCTGGATTAATACGCTCTGGACTATACCCTACAAAAAAGTCTTGATTAAATTTTAGGCCTGAGAAATTTTCAAGAACAGGCGTACAGTCTTCCTCGGTACAACCTGGATAAACAGTTGATTCATAAATAACAATATCACCAACTTTTAAAACTTTACCAATAGTTTGCGATGCTTCAATAAGAGGAGTTAAGTTGGGTCTTTTATGTTCATCAATTGGCGTAGGAACGGTCACAATAAAGCAGTTACATAATTTCAAATCATCTAAGTTAGTTGTAAAGGAAAGGTGCTTAGATTCATATAACTCTTCTTCATTTATTTCCAAGGTTATATCTATGCATGATCGCAATTGCTCAATACGATTTTGATTAATATCAAAACCTATTACGGTTCTTTTTTTCCCAAACTCCACAGCCAATGGTAATCCTACATAACCTAGACCAATAATAGCTAATTTAATTTGATTTAATTCTATGCTCAAAGTTTTGGAGTTTTTTAATTTATTCATTCTGTTTTAGTAATACTCTTTCGATACACTATTATGATTATATGTTTTTTATCGTCTATTTATTTAGATCTTAAATATTCTTTAAATTGTAAGTTTTGTTAACATTTCAACTTTCTTTTAAAGTTTCGAAATTAATCATTTTTATTTGTTGATTTTCCATAAATATGGTAGTTCTATCTTATATTATTTATGGAACTTTTGATTAAAGTGCTTTAACATAAAATATTTAAATACTTTATATATATTTAATTGATAGCGAAAAAAATGACATTTAATCATCTTAGTTTTGGTTTGAATCATCATTAGATTTTCCATAGCTTCCATAACGATACTCTTTGCCATAGCCATACTTACCATAGCCATACTTACCATATCGACCTAATAATTTATAGGTGCCATAGCCGTAACCATAGTTATAGCCATACTTGATTTGTGATGGAATAAATCCATTAAAAACTAAACCATCTACTTTAGAACCACCTTTATCTAGTAAATTTAGTGCTTCTAAAACCTCGTTCGTACTGCACATTTCTTGTCGAACAACAAACAGAATCATATCTGAAGCTTTTGCTAATGCCCTGGCATCATTCACTGGCAATAAAGGTGGTGAATCAATCACAACATAATCGTATTTTTCTGCTAATTGATTAATCATTGTGAGCATTCTATCTGACGAAAGTATGTCACCTGGATTTTTAATCCTTTTTCCTGCTGGAACAAAATCCAAATATGGATAAACATCATGCTTGATAACACCTTCAAGCGGAACTAGATTTTGTAAAAAATTGGTTAAGCCTAGATCTTTTATTGGGTCAAACTTAACATACCTTCGCATCGTTGCTTTTCTAACGTCCGCTTCAATCAGAAGTGTTCTCTTTTCAGTAGAAGCTAATAGAAATGCTAAATTTGATGAAATAAAACTCTTTCCTTGCCCAGGTACTGCAGAAGTAATCAGAATTACTTTTGACCGTGTTTTTTCAGATAAATTAAATAAAACAGAAGTTCTTAAGGAGCGCAAGGATTCTACTGGAGTGGATGTGGATTTCTCTTGTGAGAGCATAAATACCCCTTTATCTTCTGTTCTTTCTATATGCTCAATTTGATCTGGTGCAATGGGTAAAATTGCTAAAATTGGTAATGATACAGTCTGTTCTAACTTTTTAGGGTCTCGTATTAAGCCAGATAAAGTTGCAATTAATTGGCATACTAAAAAGCCTAAAATAATACCAAGTAATGCTCCAATAACTACAATCAACGGCTTATTTGGCCGTACTGCCTTTTCTGGATTTACAGGTGGATCTACTACAAAAACGTTACCAACAGTACCTGCCTTGGCAATTTGTAATTGTTGCGCGTTATTCAGTAAAGAAACATACAGTTGACTATTTACCTGTACATCACGTTCTTTACGTAAATATTCTTGCTGCACCTGAGGAAGCTTACTCAGTTCTTGATTCATCTGTGCAGACTGATTCACTAATTGCGCTAACTGTAAATTAAGCCCCTTGAGTAAAGGATGATCATGTTGATAACGTGATTCTAATTCTTTCTTTTTGAGTTCTAAGTCTAAACGTGCCTTTTCTTGCGCTGTTGATTGCGTTAACAACTCTTTTACCTCACTTGGAATATCTACCGTTTTAAAATTCTTTCTGTAGGTATTTAAATCTTGCTCTGCCGCTTCTAAATTTTTCTTAAGGCGAGGTAACTCACTATTTAAAAAAATTAAACTCTTTTCTGACTCTTCAGACCGGCGACTGATATTTCTTGTTACATAAGAATTGACAATTGCACTTAGCATTTCTTTTGTCGCGCCTGAATTTGTTCCCTCTAGCGTAAGTTTGATAATTCCTGATTGACGCTTAGTCTCTGCGACTGTCATCCTGTTTAAAATATTTATAATACTTGATTGCAGAGATGTTACTTTGATTTTAAAGACTGTGCCGGCTCTTGCCTTTAAGCTTTCTAAAGTCAAACTAAGTTGCTGATCATCACTGTGAAATGCTTTTGTTCCCTGACCTTTAAGTAGTACCTTACCAAAGTTATCTTCTAAAATCCATGATTGATTTTGCCCAACTTTTAACAAAAGCATTTGACCGTACAATTTTTGAGGTATTAATATTTCTACTAATTTTATTACCTCACCACCCCATGCGATTGAAGAGCTTTGCCCTTCGCCCCACAATGGTTTTGTTAAACCATCCGCATCTTTATCTAATATTCTGGATAACCAACCTCCAATTAGTGGCAGACGATTATCTATACCAATCAAGACATTAGCATTTGTTGCTTCTATTGCCTCACCAATCACTGTGCGCGAACGTAGGATCTCAATTTCCCCTAATACTGGTGACTGCTGTATATCGAGAGCCTTGGTTATTTGACTCAGAGCACCTAAATTAGAACCTTTCTTTTCCTCTACCTGAATCAGGGCATCCGTTCTATAAACCGGTGCAGCCAATAAAGCATACACAATCGCTATCGCAGTAATTAGCGCAAAAGTGGCAAAGAAAAACCAACGAAAGAAAAAAACATTTTCTAAAATATCGACCAGCGATAATCCGCCTTCACTCTGAATTAAAGGTCGATTATCGGAATTGTTATTTGAATAATTGCTACCGCTGTTATTCGAATTATTCGTTTGAGTCACTTCAGCGTTCATATAAATTGATTTCTACTTTAGGTTAGAAGTAATACTGGTACCCGATTGAGCCACTGAGGTTAATGGGAAGAATTGATTAATAAAACGGCCAATTTCTGTCACGTCGGTAGCTGATACATAGACTACGTCCCGCGGCCTAATCGCAAACTGCTCCGCCATCACAAGGGATGCAGGATCTCTACCGTCTAGGCGATAAATTACTGGGTCGCCATTATCATCCGCACGCATTACGTAAACCTTCGTAGCTGCAGCTGAAAATGGATTCAGGCCACCCGCATCAGATAATACTTCGGTGAGACTCATTTTACCGCGACGCATAATGTAAGAGCGCGATTGGTTAGACCCAATTGAATTGCCCACCTCACCCAAAACAAACACCTTACGAGATTGACGATCAGGCACGCCCAAAACATCACCATTTTTCAGAATGATATTCGCTGTCGTATCACCACTGTAATAAATACGATCTAGATCTACCCTTGTACTCACTGCTCCGCGAGTTAAAACCAAATTGTAAAGATCAGCTTCTTGAGTCAGACCACCTACTAAACCTAAAGCATCAGTAATTCGCATTGGCTGGTCTGTAATTGGAACGACTCCCGGAGCTCTCACTTCACCAGAAATAAATACCTTTTGACTTCTAAATCCAGCAACGTCCACGTCAATTTGTGGATCTTTAATATATTTACCGAGTCGTTGAGTCAGTAATTGTCTAAACTCCGTTATCGTGAGACCTTGGGCATGAATTGTACCCACAAGTGGAAAAAATAAATCGCCCTTTTCATCAATGGTACGTCCTGCCGGAGTACTTGCTACAGCACCTTGTGTAACCTGAGTTGTGACCGGTGATAAATCTGGATTTCCCCAAACAAAAATCCTTAAAGAGTCTTGCGGTCCCAGTCTATAGGTACTAGAAGACTCGCCGAGTGGGCCAGTACCTACTAATTGTTTTGCTTTGGCAGCATCTTGCTGTTGCATTTTACTAACTAAGCCTGGCGTCACTTTAACCAGGGTGTAATTTTGTTGATCCGCCCCGTCTTGAACTTCATTAGCTTCTATGAAACGCGCACTCGTACCAGGTAATAAGGTACAACCAGTTAAAGCCAGCAAACTCATCATGACTACACAATAAAACAACCTCATGCACACACCCCTAATTGGATTAATTTATCTGCCCAAAGCTTTGACAGTTTTTCTATCTGCTCGACTGAAGACTCATATTCTACCCGTGGCCCGCCAATCGGATCCAAGACTTGAGCCTGCTGATCCCAGTGGCCAAACAGCTTTACTTTACCAGTAGCAATTGGACTCATTTTAGTCACCTGATTACGATGCTCATCGGTCATACACAATAGTAAATCATATTTTTGAATCAATGACGGCATTAAGGCTTGTGATCGATGGGTCGTAATATTGGAATACCCACGTTCAGTCAGCAGTTCCTGCATCGTAGCATCTGCCACATTGCCATTCAGCGCCAATGTACCAGCGGAATCTACTTGAACTTTTTGGTTTTGTAAAAAACGTTCTAAAAAAACCTGCCCAACTGGACTACGGCAAATGTTTGCCGTACAAATTACTAGGATACGATACATACGGGATAGATTAATTCGATGTCGACTTAGAACTTCGGCTAGCGGATGAGCTAGAAGATGATTGAGATGAACTACTTTGACTAGAACTAGATGAGTTTTTACTCTTCTTACTGTTCTTACTAATAGTCGTATTTCTCGAAGAAAGCTGCTTTTTAGATTTAGCGTTTCTTCTGCCTTGCGGGGTGTATTGGTACAAATAGGCATTAATTCTAGGTGCTAAGAAAGCACCAATCCCTGCTGCAATTGCTGCTCCCAATAGCAAAAGATAAATACCATCGTTATCCTCTGACCCATCTTCGGATCCATTCAAGAGTACATAATGGATTAAAAAATAGATAAATAGTCCACCAACTGCCCAGCAAGCACGTGCAAATCCCGTACGGTAAGATTGACCATTCCTTTTGCCAGTAGCTGGAGCTTGCGAAAGATTTAAGAAGCCTTTCCAAGTTTGGCGCAAAATCATCTTAAACAACGGTACCTGCTTTCAAATTAATAGGTTTTTCACTCATTTTGTAAATATTTAATGCTCAATAGCAGTTATTTACCTAACTTTTAGTTATGAATACTATAACTTATTTTTTGATTTCAGGGTCAATTCCATACCTTCATCTCCGAACAAACCCTAAGGTACTGTTAGGTATTTTTGAGCACGCTACCGCCATTCCGCCATGGTTTCCCAAAGAAGATTTTAAAAAAGTAAATTTAACCACTTTAAAAATGACAATTCAACTATATGTCATTTATCTAATAACTTTTACTGAATAACTTCAATTAGAAGAGGTAAAAAAACTAAAGGGCTTTAATGAAGTTTGCTTAAGGTCGCAACAGGAACTTGGATTTTTTGTAACTTCCCCAACAAGTCAATCAAGACCATTGCCCTCATCTCACCATTCGCTTGCTGTTGAATTTCCTGAAAACTACCACTTAAGCCTTTCATGGGACCTTCTTGAATCATTACCTGTTCATTTGACTCAAAAATTTTTTGAGTGGTTTGTCCAAAACTCTTGGCTTGTTCTTTAATCAACTCTAGCAACTCATTTGGCACTTTGACCGGGTCCGTATTCATCCCAAACCGCAACATTTGGTGCACACCTCTGGTTGAGCGAATCGGAAACCAATTACTGTGTAATTGATCTAACTGAATAAACAAATACCTTGCAAACAAAGGTTCAGGCTTGGCTTCTAATGATTTACTCCGAATAACTTCCTTCGAAATCGTTGGTAAATACACTTCAAATCCTTGATTTTGCAGATTTTCTTGAGCCCTAAATTCTTGCCTAGGTTTTGTGTGTATTACATACCAATTCATTATGAAACTCTAACCTTTTAATGATTTTTTACGTTTTTTCATACAAGTACTTAAAATTGATTTCTTTAAGAATGTTGTAATTATAGGTTATTCAAATGAAATTTATTACACATGCACCATTTTGACTCATTTAAATACCTACTTTTGGGTGTAATTTACACAGTTTTAAGCTTACTTATTCAATATTTCAGAGTTCTGCTTCAACTTCGCATTTCAGCTTCAACGATTGACGTAATCTTCATGAAAATAATTTGTATCTCCAGTGATACCAAATGCCACCCATCGCCTCATGCCAAATTTCACGAACGCGTTGCAAACCGCCTGGGCCTGGTAAGAAATCTAAAATAGTTAACTCGTGCATATCGAACTCATTGGCAAACTCAAAGCCCATAGGAGCTGAAGTTACGATAAAGCCATATTTTTCAAAGATTTTCTTTGCTCGAGGAAGGTGCCAAAAATTAGTGACTAAATATATATGATGAATCTGCTCTTTTTCTAAAATCTTTGCGCTGAACTGGGCATTTTCTTGAGTGGTTTTAGACTGATCTTCAATCCACCGAACCTTGACATTAAAGTCCTCTAGTAACACTTTGGCCATCACCTGCGCCTCTGGAGATGGGTATTTTGAACTTGGCTCTGGCGCCCCACCTGTCACTAAGATGGGAAGTTGCGTATGTCTTGCCAGTAATGCTGCGTAACGCACTCTTTGCAAGGCATCTTTAGAAAGATCCTCCATCATTAAATCATTACGATCTAATACACCCTTGAGCTTACCTCCGCCCAAAACAACAATCGCCACAGGAAGATGTTCTTTATCTGCAATCAACCTTTGTTGGGTCAACTGTTCCTCGGTCAATGGTTTCTGCTGTACTCCCATAGTTGGTGGCTGATGCTGACTCACCTTCAGATCTGAGAGTTTGATTGCAACCGGCCAATCCATCCAATGCCCCGAGAAGGCAACCAACCAATTGGCGAAGGCAGTTGTACTAGTGACCCAAATCATCAATAAGCACATACCTACGAATAGACGTTGTACCTTGAGGCGTCTCTTCAGAAAGAGTAACGCTGCCCCTGCCAAACAGATCCAAAGGAGTGGTGGCATCATCAACGCTGCAATCAAATTACGCAGCAGGAAATCGATAGATAGGCTTTGCATCTAAGTATTGATGTTGTTAATCATTTAGTTTTTATTCATCTAGTTATTTATCAACTGATTCATACTTCTTTCTGTTGCTAAAAATACCTGCAATGTACGCAAGTCATTGAGGGATCGAACGAGACTAAATTTAAACTGTTACTGAACTGTGACTGAGCTGTGACTGAACTTCTACTATATTCATCACCTACTCAGTTGAAAAAAGCACTGTGCATTACCACTGCACGATCAGTAGATGAGCAATACATAAGTGGTTTACTACTGATTAATTTCCCGCCACAATCGACATCACTGCCATCCGCACGGCAATCCCAAAAGTCACCTGCTTCAGAATCACGGACTGAGGACCATCTGCGACTTCACTAGCAATTTCCACTCCACGGTTCATCGGACCAGGATGCATCACAATCGCCCCTTTATCAGCGAGAGCCAATCTTTCAGGGGTAAGCCCCCACTGCCGGAAAAACTCTTCACCTTTAGGCACTTGCCCTACTTCCATTCTTTCTTTCTGGATACGCAGGGTCATCACCACATCCACGCCTTTTAAACCTTCTTCTAGGCTATGGAACACTCTCACGCCCTGTAAATCAAGATCACTCGGAATTAAGCTTTTCGGACCAATCACCCGAATATCTTGGCAACCTAAAGTGGCCAAGCCATAAATATTCGATTTAGCGACTCGGCTATGAATCACATCCCCCACAATCGCGACTTTGAGTTTGGTAAAGTCTTTCTTAAAGTGGCGCATCGTAAACAGATCTAACAGTCCTTGTGTCGGATGTTGGTTGGTTCCGTCCCCGGCATTAATCACATGGACATAGCTTGGTAAATGACGGGCAATTTGCTCAGAAGCCCCTGTGGTTTTATGCCGAACCACAAAAATATCCGCTTGCATGGCTACCAGATTATCGATCGTATCCAGTAAGCTTTCTCCCTTAGAGGTAGAGCTGGTTTGAATATCTAAGTTAATCACATCCGCTGATAATCGATTACCAGCAATTTCAAAGGTGGTCCTTGTTCGGGTTGAGTTCTCAAAAAAGAGGTTGAAGACACTTTTGCCACGCAAGAGTGGCAGCTTCTTTACTTCACGACTTGGATTATTAAAACTAACGAATTGGTTGGCTGTATCTAAAATTTGCTCAATCGTTAATTTAGGCAAGCCCTCTAGCGTTAACAAGTGGGTTAATTGCTGATTGGCATTGAGTTGAATCTGTGGAGCTTTCAACTCAATAGTATTTGACGTGGGAGAATTTGAGTTGGGATTAGAGGAATTTAAAGAAGAGACGTTATTTTTATCAGAAAAGTCCATGAATTCTAAATACTCCAATATTCGTTATGAAATTGCCACCATTTTACGACTGAACAAAACTTAGCGATTTTTTTAGCTAAAAACATTTCAGGAAATTCACCTTCCTGAATGTTATGAATGCAAGTACGCTTGTGACTAACTACCCATCATGTTCTTGCTAATGCAAGTTCTAAAGGTACAAACACTAATAATATTTCTATTAAGCAGGTAGCTTACGCTCCGTATTAAAATCCAGCTTTCCGTTAGGTAACAAACTCAATACCAAGCGTTGATTATCACCAAGATCTAATACCTTAGCACCGCGGTAAGAGGCTTCAACTGGCAATTCACGGCGATAGCGATCAGCTAAAACAGCTAGCTCCACCTTGGCGGGTCTACCAAAATCAAATAGTTCGTTCAGCGCCGCTCTCACAGTTCTACCGGTATCTAAGACATCATCGACCAAGATGACATGAGCACCTTCTACCGAAAAAGGTAAATTCGTCGACATTCCCTCTGAACTATTAATTGCACTAGTCCCTTTGGCCGAATAATCATCCCGATGAAAACTTACATTCACGACACCATAACTGGCTAAGCCGAGATCTTTAGCTAAGCGCTGTGCAACCCATACTCCCCCACTGGCAAGTCCTGCCAATTGGATATTTGGGTTTTTGATCTGCGCTTCTTTCAATAAGCCGAATAAATGCGTATACAGTTTTTCTGCATCCGGTAGGGAGGATGGAATTTCGTCAGGTATGTTGGCTGTCATGATGTTGAATTATTCTGTTTAAGTATCTTAAAAAGATTTAAGGTAATTTTTCTTTAGTCCAAGTTGCAGATCGTTCAATATCTTTGCCTAAGCCTTGTACGGTATTACATGCTACCAGTGAAAGGGCCAAACTGCTGAGGGTCAAAATCATTAGAAGTTTTTTCATTGTTCCACCTTTTCGTTTGTAAAAAATTTGTCTAATACGATTTTATTGTAAATTTAAAAAAAATTTCTGAGTAAAACTTGATATTTTCTTTAGTAATTTTTGTTGTTGCATTTTAAATCCATTAGTCTTTATTACCCCAATTAATATGACAAATTTCTAAGATTCATCCTTCGAATAAATATCCTAATTTATTTTGTAGTCCTTTTACCAGTTCATTTAATTCATATTTTTCTAATTGATTTTTTCTTAAGAACACATTCCATTGAATATTTTTGTTTTATCTTGTGAAAACTCACTTGTTAAGCCCATCGGCAAACCCGAAGGCATAATAGTTTTTCTTCGACTTGTGGTCGCTTCTACAGCTTTCCTTAAAGTTTCTTTATCTAAATCAGAATGATGTAGGATGACCCATAGGTCAAAATAATCTTTCAATCTACTATTAGCAATACCAAGAGAAATAATTGCATCTAATTTTTCAGCTACTACGGTATAACGTGGGTACACTCTTAATTAGGGCTAGGATACTCATTCAGCAATACTGGATAGTCAACCAACTCTAGTGCTGGTATAACTGCATCTCCATAACCGACATCTACCTGCACAGTTGATCTGGCACTGTCAAGATTTGCCACTAAGTTAATTCGCATACCCGTATAGTTTGCCTCCTTACGAATTTCTTCCGCACGAATACTGTCTCCATCAAACCTAGTACCATTTCTCAACTCCAATTCACACAGCTCTTTAAAAGTCTGTATTAAATAAGCCGCTTCAGGCAATTGAAAGCCAAGTAAATCGATATCTCTTGTTGCCCTTAATGGTACGTCGAACCACACATCAAATAGCAATGCTCCCTTTAACAAAAATGATCACGATGTGCAGAGATGCTTAGCCGATACAAAAATCGCTCCAGTGCATAACGGGTGAGAATTAAATTAAAATCCTTACCCTCATCTTTCGCCTTGTTTTTCAACTTAGCTCTAACTGATGCTGCAATGTTTTTATCAACCATTTAGACTCTCTAGGTATGGCCTCATCACATTATTTACTCGGCAAATTTTGGCATATTCCCAAACTTTATCCATTGACATCCTTTTACTTCGCCAAGCCTCCTGCAGTGCCTCAATCGCAATATCTATACCAATTTTATTCCGGTATTTAAAACAATCTACGATTGTCTTTTCAATATCAGTCACGCAGATGTTCACTACATCGTCAATTACTTTAGTCTGTACTCCTGACGCTAAGGCTTCACCTGAGAATCGAACCACCTTTAGTGGGGGGTATTGCATATGTGGTGCACGTGCCTTTACATCCACCGCCAACCAAACCTGATGTGGAGACTGAGTCGTCAAGCCATGCATTTGTAAAGCTGTAAGTAAACAAAATATGCTGTGGGGAAACTTAATCGCCACTTCCGCCAAGGTGGACTGTTCGGTGGGTACTCGATCGGGAAGAGTATATAAACCTCGACTGAGCTGCAACAATCGCCCATCATCTACTAGCTTTGCCAGTTCGCCTCTGGGTAAATTTAGGTTAGCCAAATCCCTTGCTCTTAAAATACCTTTTTGAGCCGCCATAACTAGAATGTTTTCTTTAGAGGATTGCATATGGACCATATTAACATATTGTCGGTAAATATTAACAAATACCTACATTTTGTACGGTCTAATAATTTCTAAACGACTATTTCTCAAATTGCCACACTAAAGTAATGAGGAATTCTCACCTTTCTCTCGGTTTGATTTGATCAATAGCAATAGTAATTTCAATAAACCCTTATTGATTAAAAGGTACCTCTCTTATCTGGCTTTAGTTCTGCACGCTCATTCATAAAATCCTCTGATACTTTAAGCCCACTTACGAAAAAGTTATTCCAAGCCTTTTTATTTTGCCTATTAGAGTTTTCAATTTCTAGATTTCGAGTAATCATTTTCTCCTCTTTTTCTAAGAAGTTTGCTTCAACAGACATTTTGACTCCTTAGATGCGATTGTTCACAACACTGATGTAATTTAGTATGTCATCTCTTCTTTGAATAGCAAAATTTAAAGATCTCCAACATTTTGAGCTACAGTAATTTCTCCTTACCTAGACTTACTTGCTAGTGGCAAAGCTTTATGATTCTCGAGATAAAAGGACAGCCCTGTTTCTAAAGCAACTTTAACATTTAGTAAGGCCTCTGTTTTATTAACACCAAAAGTAATAGCTTATGACACATCACGAAAAGTGACTAAAAGCGTGTCATCGCTTTTAGTAAAAGTTGCTAGGTAAATAAACAATTATTTTTACTTTTATCTGAATTATTTTAGGTTGCTGATTTCAAGCTTTTTTGGTTGTATTACCATCACTAAATATTGATATCTTAAATTTTTAAAGATTTTTTGATCTTTTATAACCATAATTCTTCAATGGATAAGGAGGTCATTCAGGCTTTTTTGTCATTCAAGATTTACTCTTTTTTTTTCTAGGCTGAGATAACTCCAGGTCCTGTAGACGACGTCCAAGGACATCATCTTTTGCCAATAAATTTAAGTCATCCTGAAGCTGTAGTGCAGCCAAGATTCTGAGGTAAGTGCCAATCGCCACTGCAGGAAAGCCTTTTTCTGCTCGATGTAAGGTCATTCGAGAAATAGATGACCTTTCTGCCAATGCTTCAGCAGAGATGCCTCTGCGTAAACGAGCGAGTTTAATCCGCTCTCCTAAGTTATTTAAGATCCTCTGCTCGGATGGAAAGATAGGTTGTGGTTTACTTGGCATGTATCACATTATTTATAAATAACCGAAATTTTGTGCACAATGTGATACATATTTATTAAATGATGTTAATTTTAGGTTTTGCAGAATTTATTTCGGAGAACATCCAATCAAGACATATTGATTAGAATAATCTTTAAACCACTCTGTAAAAACATCCAAACCTCTCACCATCTAAAACTCCCTTCTAATTCACGCATTGCCAATTCTATTCTGGCATCAGAACTTTCTTTAAAACTTAACCACAAAGAAAGCTTGTCCACACATTTGACTCCTAAGGAGTTAGTACCTTCACGGTTCATCCTTGGTTCATAAGACCATATTTGATAACAATTAGCCGCAGGCTCTTTTTCAGGTAATACCGTAATGGTCTGCTTAACCTCTAACCAGTCTTTACTCGATAAAGCATAACAAGTCTCTTCATCCGAGTTAATCATTGTTAGGTTTGCTAAAGCTGAAATGCCAGCCAAGCCAATTTCCGATCCGTTCAATTTAATTACATCATGAGTCCAGATTTCCTGTTTCACTGGACTTCTTAAATACGGTTTAGCTTTTTGCCAAATTTCCTGATGTGTATCATTAGTTCGTAAATATTTACGTCGACCAATACTGAACTCTTCAAACAAACCTAACCCCACCAATTCATTTACCGCTCTAGAAGCTGTCATGCTGGTGTATTGCAATGCAGGTGCCACTTCACTAGGAGACCACTCTGCTGATATTGGATTGTTTTGTAAAAACCACAACAACATGGCTTGGGTCGCAGGATTGAGTTCTGAAGTAGGTGCTTCTTTCTTACGAAAAAAATATTCGCGCAAGTCAATGCCCAGTTCCATTAAGAAGAGTTGATTTCCTGGAACCAAAAATGATATCTTTTGCTCGATTAAATAACGTCTTTCATAAGAGGTCAGAGACTCAAAACACATAACCAAAGGTGTATTACTGGACAAATACTTCAAGGCATCTCTCATTTGACGTAAAGGCATATTTTTTTGTGGAATCGCCAATGTCACCAAACACTTTGTAAATTTCACTTGTAAAAACTTAAACTGATCTTGAAGTAAATATGGGAGATGCTCAGTCTTAGGGTAATCAATCAAGACAAGATCAGTTAACCCCAAGGTATTGTTGAGGTAGTAAGTTATGGACTCTTTATTTAATAAGGTGAATTCTAATACGAAGTGCAACTTTGAACAATGAGAGGAGGCTAAGGATGATTTAGTATCTAAAGCTTCTAGACCGCCAAGTCAAAGTAGCC
>NZ_FWXJ01000022.1 GCF_900176405.1 Polynucleobacter kasalickyi
AAATGGTCTGCGTACTTCGCAACTAGTACCTGTGCCAATAAACCGGAAGTAGCAATGCCCTTATCAATGATTTGGGCAGGGACTGGTGACTGCGTTAAGGTCTTACAAGAACCACAAGCCCATTTACCACGGATATGACGCTCTACCGTTACAACACCCGGCGTATAGTCTAACTTCTCACTGATATCTTCACCAATCCGTTTCAGTTGGCAACCGCAACGACAGAGGGTTGAGTCAGGCTCATGTCGGAAGTCGACCCGAGGTAAGTTAGCAGGTAAAGGAGCACGCTTCGGTGTTTGACGCTGACGCTTAAAAACTTCAGGAGTTGCCAGCTCCTCCATTTCTGATTCCATGGCAGCGATATCCGTATCGAGCGTTTCTTCTAGTAAGCTAGCTTGTGCAGAATCCAGTCGCTCACTTTGCTGTCCGAATTTCCAACGCTTCGTGATGGCCATCTCATGGGTGAGTTGATCAATCTTGGTTTGTCGATACAACAGCTCTTTTTTTTGCTGCTCAATTTCCACCTGACTGTGAGCGATGACTTGTTTGTGCTCTTGGTTCTCTGACATCAAACTCAGTACTAGCTCACGCAATGTTTGCGGATTCATGTGTTCAAGAGTTTGTGAAGTAACCATAATGACAGTATTTCACATTCGTAATGAGGGGGTAATTATAGGTTTTACTAATTGATTTTTTTGGTAATTTAAGGAAAAATTTACCTTAATAAAACAACAAAAAACATCATAAGACCGTGATGATACCTGCCTCTCCGAGGCGGTGCCAAGGTAATCCAAGGACCAATGCATCGAACTGTTCCCGACAGATTTGCAGATGTGTTGCAGTGTCCGTTCTAGGCCAAATAAAGTGACCTTCATGTAAGCGACGAGCAGCTAACCAGATACCAAAACCGTCGTGTACCAGCACTTTCATTCGATTAGCGCGACGATTGGCAAATAGATAAGCGTGATTTGGATACGCCGCCCCAAACACCTTCACCACGCGTGCTAATGCCGTATCGGTTCCTGCTCGCATATCCATCGGTTCGGTTGCAATCCAAACTGCGTCAACTCGAATCATTTGGTAAGCTCCCGTAACCAAGCTAAGCAAGTCGTACTGGCCTGCATTGGCCACTTCACTTTGATGGTCGAGCTACCTTTGTGAACTTCGATCTCAATTGATTGGCCATCGGCTTTGGAAGAAGGATGGGGAAGACTCAGGGGTAAAAACCCTGGCGTATTACTCATCGGTACAGAGCCACTTGTACCTACGAGACCGTTTCCTCGTTTAAGATAACTTGGGTCAGCATCATACATCCATCGCCGCAACAAATTGGCATTCAACCCATAGCTAAGTGCAACAGATGCGATTGATACATTTGGTTGACGAGCCTGGGCAATCACCTCCGATTTAAACTCTTTACTGTATCGTTGTCTTATTCGTGTTCCGGTTGGACTAGTAAGATCCATAGTGTACACTTCTCCACTTATTTTTTAAGTGGAGACATGTTCACTTAATCAGTGGTTCAGGACAAGATGTATTCACCGGACGCATACAATTCATCTCAACAAGTTCCATCATATTCTCTGTTTTCAAAAACTCTAAAGCCTCTTCAGAAGTAGCTGATAACCATTGATCAACTAGTTTAGAGAAAAGGGGGCATAACATCCAATAATTGCCCTAAGTATCAGAAAAATTTTGTAATACCCTCTGAATAGAAAAAGTTATTCTTCCAATTGGGATTTACTAGATAATTTCATGAAAAGATTTCTTATTTGTTTTTTAGTATTGTTGTCAACTAGGAAAAAAGGCTTTAATCTATTTTTGATGGATTCGATTTCTGGAGGATGTGAACCTATAAAAAATAATTGGATGGCTTGTTCTAGATTCGGATTTTTACTTCTAAATCCTTTGAGAAAGCCCTTTACCTTTATATATTTTTTGATCACCTTATCGGATAACTGATTATTATTCCACTCAATAAACCGTATATATTTAGAATCAAATTCAAGGATTTCATAATCTAAATCACTCAAATTTGTAAAGGTATTAAAGTTCTTAACTTTGATGCAGATTTCTATATAGACCACATAAATACCCGTCGAAAAAATTAGATCCTCATAGCCAAAGAGTGGTTTTACAGCGACATTCTTTGGTAAGTAATATTGAATGAATTTCAACTTAAAAGTATCTTTTTCTGAATAGTTAAAGTTAAAATTGACCCTTTCTTGAGCATAGGATTCTTTAGCATCAAGCCGTTTTATGACTGCATTAATTACTGACTTAATCCAGAATTCATGGTTATTAATTTGATTAAAGCGGATTTCTTGAGGATGCCTGTGTAGAAGAGTTAAGTTTTTAGTAGCATTTTTACTGAGTGCTTTTATATAAAAACCAACTTCGGTTTTATTTGATCCCATGTTTACTAAACGAACAGTTTGTCCGCGATATGAAGAAAATTTACCTTTTTTTGATTCGGGTACTTTATATAAAAGAGAAGTACCTATTCCGCCAGTAAGGTATAGCCTATTTTTATGACCTACATCATGAATATATTGTTTTGTAATAAGGTATTTATTTATCTCACTCGCAAATTCGTGTTTTTGTTTGGTCCAGGTTGAAATAGCGTCTAACTTTTTCTTTAAAAAGTTAAATTGATCATCGATGTTATCAATATAGATATTTTCTACTTCAAGCATCATTGTCTCCTTCAGTACATATTAGTATATTGATTCATGAAATTGCAGTTTTTTCAGGCTATCTATTTGTTCTACCCTAGGAGGATACATGAAAGGATAGGTGCGACAACAAGGTATGATTTTGAATGAATGAAATGGATTACCCCAACATCCGGTCCTCACGTCTAATCTATCAGGAGCTCAAAAAACAACAAAATTTAACTATAAGTTATTGTATTTTTACAGATTCAAAGCTCATATTCTGAGCTATGTGAATGATTAGATGGGGTATTTTATAATTATTTGTGTATGATCAACCTAGTAGATTGAAGGATTTTCACAGTTTTAAGAAAAGTGAGATTTATTAAACTTTTAAAGTTAATATGATTACCTAATTAAGGTTCCTTTTAAAATAAATTTGAAACTTAAAGTTTTAGTTATTCTCAAAAATTAATATTCATTTATTGGACTTACTCAAATGTCATTATATAATTTATGTACACCTCGTGAATCAGTATTTGAGGCTGATCGAAGAGCTACTGTATTAAGCTTAGACACTTTTCTAAAAGGGCAAGTTCAAGGCAAAGAGTTTTTTGAAGAAAATTATTTTACTTCCGGAATGACAACTTTAGTCGATCGAGTTTTCCGACAGCTTTCAGGGAGTGTTTCAGGATCTTCAGTCTTTATGCTTTCTCAAGCGATGGGCGGTGGTAAAACTCACAGCATGATAGCTTTGGGTTTATTAGCGAAAGATCCTGAATTAAGAAAAAAAGTACTTGGTGATGAAAACCCTGCACCGTCTTTAGGTCGCTGCAGAGTTGTAGGTTTTAATGGTAGAAGCACAGATGCAACTGGAGGTATCTGGGGCGCTATTGCAGAACAGCTAGGTAAGTCGGAAAGTTTTGCAAAGTATCTTTCTCCAGTTCTAAGTGCTCCCGGTCCTGAAGCATGGAAGCAGTTACTAGGCGGCGATTCTGTCATTATTTTTTTAGATGAATTACCTCCTTACCTTGAATATGCAGTTTCAGTATCAGTTGGTAATGCTGATCTGAGTGTAGTGACTACTGCCGCCTTAGCAAATCTTTTTATCGCAGTTGCAGAAATGGAAAACGTTTGTTTAGTTTTGTCAGATCTTGCTGGAACAAATTATGGGATAGGGCAGAGTAACCTTAGGGCAGCTTTAGATAGGGCTATTCAAGGAATTACTTCTGAGTCGCGAAGAATCGCTGTACCAATTACCCCTGTTAATCCTAACGGCGATGAGCTGTATCATATATTACGTAAACGTCTTTTTGGAAAAGTTGCTTCAAATGAAGAAATAAAAAATATCGCTGAATCTTATAGAGATGCATTACGTGAAGCTACTCAGATGGGTCTAACTACAACGTCCCCTGAAGCATTATTCACCAGAGTTACCGATTCTTATCCGTTTCACCCAGACTTAAGAGAGTTAGTTGGCAAATTTAAGGAGAATGATGGTTTCCAACAAACAAGGGGTGTAATACGTCTTATGCAAATGGTTGTATCCAACTTATGGACATCTAAAAAAGCCAGTAGTATTGACCTCATTCATCCCTATGATTTTGATTTGAATCAAGATGAGATTGCTTCAGAAATAAGAACTATCAACCCTTCATTAAGTGAAGCAATTGCCCATGATGTGGCTCATGGAGGCGATGCTGAAGTAGAGCAAATTGACGCTACTAATGGAAATTCCGATGCATCCGATGCGGCAAAGTTAATTTTAATTTCTTCCTTAGCAACAACCCCTGGAGCAATACATGGTCTGCGAGAGTATCAGTTAGTAGATTGTTTGCAACGACCAGGTAGGGATTTAAGTACTTTTAAAGCAAATGTTCTCGATAAGCTTGCAACTAGGGCTTGGTACTTGCACAATTCTGCTGATGGTCGATTGTATTTTAAAAACCAGCAAAATTTAGCTGCCAAATTACGTTCTACAGCATTGTCTTTGCACGCAGAAACAGTCGATCGAATGTTGAGAGAGCATTTAGAGTCTTATTTTTCTGCGACTATGCGGGACTGTTATCAGGTAATTAAAGTCCTTCCACCTCCAGATGAAGTTCAAGTAGATCAAGAAAAAACCACCTTAATTATTGTTCGTCCTGGAGGACAAGCTAACCAATTACCTATTTCCCAGGATTGGCAATCTTGGTGGGAGCAACAACAATATAAAAATCGTGTTCTCTTTTTAACTGGTTCAAGAGACACTTTTCAAAAGGTCCTAGATTCTGCAAGACAGTCTCGCGCACTTCAAAGTATCGAAGACGAACTTAGGAGCGACAATACACCAACAGACGATCCTCAGTGGAGAGCTTTAGATGCTCTAAGAGATCGAGTTGGACTTCAGTTTACGGCTGCTTTGAAGGAGGCTTTTGATCAAATTGTTTATCCTTCAATTAACGCATCACTCAGAACAACTGGAACGGACTTAGCTTTTGCCGGTAACCAAAGTGGTGAGGCAACTGTTCGTAAAACTTTAGAAAGTGCCCAAAAGTTCACTAGTAAGATTGATGATGATAGTTTTAAATCAAAAGCAGAGGCAAGACTTTTTGGAACTGCAGATTCAAAAGTTGTTTTATGGTCAGATTTTAAGCGAGCTGCAGCTGTTAAAACTGAATGGCAATTACATAAAATATCTGCATTAGAAGATCTCAAGGAAGACTGTTTACGCCGAGGCATTTGGCGAGAAGAAGGAAATCATATTCGGAGAGGACCTTTTCCAGCTCCAAGTCCAGAGGTTTTAATACGTGAACTATCTGTAGAAGATGAAGGAGATGGAATCACTTATCTAAAGATAGAACCTTTGCATGTGCCAAATGTTGTGTTTGAAACAGGACGAGCAGACCCTACAGAAGCTTCAAGCCCTGTTCCTACCCCTACACGCTTTGAGGCAAGAGGTTTATGTTATAGATTTATGGCAATTGACCTTGATGCTTTAACTAGATTTAGTGAAGTTAAGGAGTGGAAGGCAAAGCTACGTATTAAATATCAACTTCATAATCGTGGCGATCATTTTGAAATTGAACTCATGGCTCTTCCTAAAGCCAATGGTATTTCAATTAGGTATACAACTGATGGTTCATCACCAACAAGTACTGGTCATGCAACCTATGATGGAAAGTTTCGGGTACCAGAAAACTGTCGTGTAGTTTGCGCTATTGCAGTATGCCCTGAATTCGATTTGGTCTCTGAACAAATTCGAATTTCAATTCCACAAAAAGGTGTAGAAACTCCTACAATTAATACTCAATTACCAGCACGGTGGATGCAACAATCAAGATTTGATGAATCTGGAGTTGTTTGGGATTTAATCAAAAGGTTAGAAACTACTAAAGATGTAAAAATTTATGATATTGGACTTACGGCAGAAAGTGCAGATGGCCATCAAAATCTAGAATATTCTGGAGCGATAGAAGAGGGTTATGACCACGCAAAAGTAAAAGAAGTTGCTGAAAAACTTCAAGAGTTAGTTGGTGGAGGAAATATAAGAATGTCAATCGGCTCTATTGGCTTCCCAACTGGTCAGGCTTTGCTAGATTGGTTAAAGGCAACTAACCAACAGTTCAATCTTTCAAAAGTAAAACAATAAATTATGGCTCGTGGAAATGCAAATACAGTAAGAAAAGTATTAGGTCTAGGATTTTTACCGGATGAAGCAAGACATGGTTTTTTGATTCAGATTCCTAAAGGTACTTCGTCGGGAGAGCTTATTTCAATTACAGAACATCGTGGGAATGATCTTGATCAACTTGGAACTATTGAAACTAATATACCGTCTCCAACAGATTCATCATTAAGAGTACTTATTGATAAGGGGCGTTGGCTTGCTTTAGCACCTGCTTTTTGGGATGAGGCTAATCGTCGGCTTAGAGCCAATGGTTTGCCTGTAGCGAAATTTCAAAAAAACCCAAGTAAACCAGTACCTATTCACCCATCTTTAGGAAAAGAATTATGTATTTTATGTTGGGCAGTTGAAGAAGCTTCTCCAGATGATATTCCTAATGCAATAAGTAACTGGGAAGCTCTTGCACCAGAGGAAAGATGGTGGTTATTTACCATGACAGTTGCAACTACAGGCCAAGCAATGCAAAAAGGAATTGGTTGGAGAAAGGCCCTTCGTGCAGCTTTAGCAGATAACACTTTTGTAAAAGGAGAAGGCCTATCTCCGAGATCTCGTCGAGAACTACTTGGACATTCTCAACTCTCACTTTCACTTTAAAGAAATAAAACTCATATGCCTAGCTTTATTGAAACTCAATTTCCAATAGCTCGTTTATCGGCAGAATCTTATAAAGAGAGAAAAGCTGGAGCAAGTCAAACATTGACAGGCTTAGGAAAGTGGTGGGGACGAAAGCCACTTATTTTAGTTCGAGCATCTATAATTGGAATGCTAATGCCTGCTTCAAACGATCTCAAAAAAGATCGTGAGGTTTTTTTACAAATTCTTACGATGGATGATGATGGATTATGGCAACGGTGTGGCGGTGAAATTCCTGCTATTGAATTCAGAAATGTAGCTTCCTTAGAGTTTCAAAATAAATTCTTTACAGCTAGAGGATTTAAGCAAGGATTGTCTGAAGAGGATAAAGATCGAATTAAGGAATTAATTTGGCAATCTCTATCGATAGAGAAGAAAATATTTCTTGACACTAAAAGGCGCCGTTCATTTAATACCAAGTCTGAGTTTGATGCGTTACCGTACTCTGAGAGAATTGAGCATTGTGTTCGACCTGAGAATGTTATTGGACCAACAGCTGATACATGGTTAAAAATTAATACCCATCTTAATACTTCTGCAGAAAATCTCCCCGAACTAATTTTAGAATTGGGAGAAAGACTTTTTGGTCGAGTTCCAAGGGTCGGGGATAGCTTCTGTGGTGGCGGATCTATCCCTTTTGAGGCAGCTCGTATTGGTTGTCAGGCCTTTGGATCTGATCTTAACCCAGTAGCTGGATTATTAACTTGGGCTGGCATCAACTTGTTAGGTTCTACTCCAATAGAACAAGCTAAAATAAAAAAGATACAAGATCAATTATTTTTTGATGCAGATAAAATCATTACCTCTTGGGGCATTGAACATAACGATAAAGGTGAGCGTGCAGAAGCATATCTGTATTGCGTTGAGGTGAAACCAGAAGGTTGTGACTACTATATTCCCTTAGCTCCTAGTTGGGTGGTCTCCGAAAAATACCGATGGATAGTAATTTGGCATAAAGTTACAGGCAGTGATAGATTGCGTTCAGAAGTACTTCAAGTATCTCAGGATGAATTAGAGAAATATAAAAAAAAGAAGGGTGCAACCATTTCATCAGGACGCATTTGTGATCCTTTTGATGAAAATAGAACATGGTCTTTGGAATCAATCCGGGGGCCTGATGGTCTACGTCGTTGGACCAATGATGAATTTACATCTAGAACTGATGATATCCTTCAAGAACGACTTTATTGTATAAGATGGTCAAAGAGTATTGAGTTTACTGATGAACGCGGAATAACTATAACGAAAATTGTTCGCAGATTTGCTGCTCCTGATGTTGCTGATTTAGAGCGGGAAGCTACTGTGCATAAACTTCTGCGAGAAAGATTTTTAGATTGGCAATCAAGAGGCTTGATTCCATCGAAAAAAATTCCAACAGGCGGAGAAAAAACTGAAGAGCCTATTAGGACTAGAGGATGGACACATTGGCATCATCTTTTTACTCCTCGCCAATTACTAACCTATGGTTGTTATTTAAGCGGTATTTCAAATAGTTTACCTAAAGAAGGAGTAGTAACTGTAATCCTTAAGTTAGCAATTCAAGCAAATTGGAACTCGCGTTTATGTGTATGGAATGCAGATAAATCAAAAGGACCAGGATCTACAGAGCAGACTTTTGCAAATCAGGCTCTTAATCCACTTTATAGCTTTGGTACTAGATCATTTGGTCAGTTATATGAGTCACTTGTTAAGCCTTTCACATTCACACATGTTCAATCAAAATCTACTGAAATCAAATTAATTGATGCACGCGACCTTAGCGATACATGTGACCTATGGATAACTGATCCACCTTACGCAGATGCCATTAATTACCATGAACTTGGCGATTTTTTTCTTGCATGGTATGACAAGCAATTAGAGAAATCTTTTCCTAAATGGAGCTCCGATGCTCGAGCTCAACTTGCAGTTAGAGGTGATGGTGAAGATTTTCGTAAATCTATGGTTGAGATATATAAAAACCTCGCTTTACATATGTCAGATAATGGTTTGCAGATGGTCATGTTCACTCATCAAAATCCTGCAGTCTGGGCTGATCTTGGAATGATTTTGTGGGCAGCAGGACTCAAAGCAACGGCTGCTTGGACAATCAGCACTGAAACTTCTGCAGGGTTAAAAAAAGGTAATTACGTTCAAGGTACTGTCTGCTTGATTCTTCGAAAAAGAATAATAAATGAACCTGGATTTCTAGATGAAGTTTACCCATTAGTTGAAGATGAGGTTAAAAAGCAAATTGGTTTAATGCAGGCACTTGATGAAGGTGGAGAGCCAAACTTTAATGATGCAGATTATCAATTAGCCGCCTATGCAGCAGCACTTAAAGTACTAACTCAGTATGGAAATTTAGATGGTAAGGATGTAGAGCATGAGGTATTTGCAGTAAGAGAAAAAAACCAAAAAAGTGATTTTCAGATTGTTATAGAACGTGCACTTGGAATCGCCTGTGATACTTTAATTCCGAAAGGCTTGGAAAACTCTTGGCGTGACCTAACTTTAGTAGAAAGATATTATCTTCGCGCTCTAGATATCGAAAGTAGAGGAGAAAGACGTCAAGGGATGTATGAAGAACTAGCCCGCGGATTTGGAGTTACGGATATCAGACCTCTACTTAAGTCTGACAAAGCTAATGGTGCAAGAATGTTTACTCCCTCTGGATTAGCTTCAACTCAACTTGGTATTGTTGGAGATTCCTCTAATAATCAGATCCCTGCTCGAAGGGGAAGATCAGTTGGAACATCCCACCCGTTTGCGTCATCTCCCTTAAGACATCTAATGTTTGCAATTCGTGAAACTGCTAACTCAGACAATAGTCCTGAGCCAGGTAGACAATATTTACGGGATACTTTCGGTCAGTTGTACTGGACTAAGAGAGACGGTTTTATTGGCTTACTTGAATGGCTATCATCTTTAGGGAACACAGATGGAATGGAAGAGTGGGCAAATGATTCTGAAGCCGCTCGCATATTGGCAGGTAGATTACGTAACGATCACGCCTAATGTTAAAGCGCCATTCAAGTCGACGCAATCGTTTAGATCATGCTGTTCTTAATGAACGGTTGGAAGATGCAATTTCATACGATCGTATTGCAGGTTACTTTAGGTCCAGCTTATTTGAGGTAGCTGGTGAAGCAATTTCAAAGGTTAAAGGCCCAGTTAGGATTATTTGTAATTCTGATCTAGATCCACAAGATTTAATAACCGCAGCTGCAGCACAAGCAGCATTGAGAAGATCTTGGTGTTCAGGATTGCCAGAAGATGCCCCACCTGTTGCTTTGCCAAGGTATAAAGCACTTTACGATGCTCTTGTTAATAAAAGAATGGAAGTGAGAGTTCTACCTGATTCAGCATTTGGTTTAATTCATGGCAAAGCTGGTGTTCTAAGAAAAGCTGATGGTACTGCTACAGCATTTTTAGGAAGTGTGAATGAAAGTGCATCTGCTTGGAAAGTGAATTATGAATTGCTATGGGAAGATGATTCTCCAGAAACAATAGACTGGGTTCAAGAAGAGTTTAATGCCCTTTGGAATGATCCAAGAGCAATTGATTTATCGGTCTGCCCTTTTATCACTCAAGACCTTCAGCGAATTATTGTTAGAAAAGTAATTGATCCTGAAGAATTAAAAGGGATAGATGATACTGATCAGGTTGCTGGATCAGTTGCTGTCGAGACTCCTGTATATAGAAAAGAACAAGGTCTGTGGCCTCATCAAAAATATTTTGCAAGACTTGCATTAGAAAGACATCGACTCGGCGGAGCACGTTTGATTCTAGCCGACCAGGTTGGGTTAGGAAAAACAATTCAGCTTGCTATGGCAGCTTTATTAATTGCCTTAGATGATCCAGATGGTGGACCGATTTTGGTACTAGCTCCCAAACCACTGTTGCAACAATGGCAAGATGAATTAATGGAGTTATTACAGTTACCTTCGGCAAGGTGGACTGGAAAGTGTTGGGTAGATGAAAACGACCTTGAATATCCTCCAGATGGAATAAAGTCACTTGGAAAATGTCCTAGACGAATAGGTCTAGTTTCTCAAGGACTAATAGTTCGAGGGATGCCAGAGGCAATCAATTTATTGCTCAGTAAAAACTATAGTTGTGTAATTGTTGATGAGTCGCATCGTGCGCGTCGAAGGAAAGTCCCAAAAGTAGATGCCTCAGCTGAGGAAATTGATGAGAAACCCATTCCAAATAAATTAATGGATTTTTTAATGAGAATCGGTAGTAAAACTAAAAGTATGCTTTTAGCTACTGCAACTCCGGTTCAATTGCATCCGGTCGAAGCATGGGATTTATTGAACATTCTTTCTCATGGTAATGACGGTGTTTTGGGAGGTTGGACAAGAACTAGCCCTTGGTTTAAAGCAAGCGATTGTCTTGAAATTGCAACCGGTAATAGAGCAATACCGGTCAACGATGTAAGAAATGGTTGGGAATACCTAAGGGATCCACTACCCTCAAAACATGAAGGTAATGCATTTGATCGAATACGTAGAACATTAAATGCTGTAGATAAAAAATGGCAGTTTACTCCAGAAAGTTTAGATAAACTACCGACAGCCATTCAGAGAGTTCAAATACAAAATGGATTACTTCCAGAGTATGGCGAAAGTTTCAACCCTTTACTGAGATGTATTGTTCGTCGAACTCGAGCATATTTAGAAGCTACTATAAATCCTGCTACTGGTGGATATTTTTTACCAAAAGTTTCAGTTAAATTATTTGGCGAAGATGATGAGGATGCTTTAGTTCTTGGTGGTTATTTAAAAGAGGCTTATGAAGAGGCAGAGCAATTTTCTATTCTTCTTCAAAAACGCGTAAAAGGTGCAGGATTTTTTAAAACACTTTTATTAAGGCGTCTTGGGAGTTCTATGGAAGCTGGCCGAAGAACTGTTAGTAAATTACTCGGGGAAGAGCCTTCTTTTGTTGAAGACGAGGATGAGGATGAAATTGAAGAAGAGATCCATTCTACTGAGATAGTTCAATCTCAAACAAAGAGTGACTTTAAGGATTTTACTGAAGCTGAACGGCTTTGCTTAGAGCGTTGTTTAAAGCTTCTTCAAGAGGGTGGGAATAGTGATCCAAAGTTAGATGCTGTTATTGGATATTTAAATGGAACTCAATCTGGATCCATTTCTAGCTGGCTTGATCTTGGTTGTATTCTTTTTTCCCAATATTACGATACTGTCCGTTGGATAGGTAATGAGATGGCTAAAAGAGAAGATTTTGCAGGAATGGATATTGGACTTTATGCAGGCAGTAACCGGTCAGGGTTTTGGAGAGATGGAAAATTTCAACGCTGTGACAGAAACGTTTTAAAAGAACGAGTTCGTAACGGTGACTTAAAACTCTTACTAGGAACCGATGCAGCTTCCGAAGGTTTAAATTTGCAACGTTTAGGAACGCTTATTAATATCGACTTACCTTGGAATCCTACGCGTCTAGAGCAGCGTAAAGGGCGTATTCAACGTATTGGTCAGGCCAGAAGTGAAATCTGGATTGCGAACCTTCGATATAGAGATTCTGTGGAGGATAAGGTGCATCAAGTTCTAGCTGACCGATTAGAAGCTATCCATGGACTCTTCGGACAAATCCCCGATACTTTAGAGGATGTTTGGGTACAGATTGCTCTTGATGATGCTGATGCGGCTAACCAACTTATAGATAGAACAACTGCAACACGTAATCCATTTGATATTAAATATAGCAAAGTTGAGGATGCCGATTGGGAAACCTGCTCAACAGTTTTAGACCCAATAATTGTTAAAGAAAGACTTTCTCAAAGTTGGTAATTTTTTCCTTAAAAATTTGATCCTCTAATTTATAAACAGAGTTCTGTAATGTTTATTATTTTATGAAGGAATAATAGGAATTTTTTTTCGATTTATGTGAGTTATACATCTCCAAGAAACTGATTTTTTACCTCAGCGTCTTGAGATTCTTTTTAAAGCTCATTTTTTAACAAATAGAGTAAATGCCCAAGGGCAATATTGCTCCCTCGAATGCTAGCGTAAGTATACCAATGCTTCGCAAAGTTCAAATCAATATCAACACCCAAACCATTTTCATATTGAAATGCAAGATTATTTGCACCTTCTGGGTGACCTTGCGTAGCCCCACGTAAATTCCAATTAAATGCTTCTTCCGCATTCCTCTCGACCCCATTTAAGCCATGCAAATGGAACCATCCCAATGTTACCTGAGCATAAGGAAATGACTGTGCAGCAGAATCAAAATAATACTTTAAATAATCAAAGTCCTTGTCCTCACCAGAATTGAGAAGTGAGCATGCATAATCATTTTGAGAAAAAGGATTTCCATTATTAGCTTCAATTTTTAACTTATCAATTGAATCACAATTATCTTGATTTTCCTCGTTATGAAACTTTACATATAAATCAAACCAATATTTCTCGGCTGAGGTATCAATTCCTAAGAGTTCTTCCAGTTCCATTACATTAATATTTAGTTTAGAGATCAGAGTTTTCTTAAATGGCCAAAAAAAACCTCTTTCAACACCAAATATTTCCTGCATAAAATCCTCTGAAGTTAACTCATTCATTTCATCCTCTAGATCTTTATGATTGATTGAAAAATTCCAAGCGTTGGGAAAGGCGATAAATTCTAAAAGTTCAATTTGATCTTTTTTTACAAATTCTTTATTTACTATGTTAAAGAAGGAGCTTTGTGCTTTTACAAAATAATTTTTACAAAATGACTGTTCTTTAATAGTACCTTTATATTCTCCTAAATAACGACCTCTCTGAGAGTCTGTTTCGCCATTAAACACTTCACAGCATATTGAACCATCCCGTTCAATATTTAAGAACGCAACTTCATTAATATCCTGATTTTTTCCTTCAATTTCTTGGGTTCTATGTGTCCAAAAAGCGATCACACAACGCTTTGGCTGGTAAGCACAACATATTTTGGCAAAAATATCATCAACTTCTGCATATTCCGATTTGTCACCGATGTAAGCTCTTTGAATAAATCCGGACTCGGTCTCCAAGAATAATCCCCAACTTGTACCAGATCTCCAACTTAACATCACGTCAAAGCATTGAATTGCTTCATCTCTAAGAGGCTGCACTTGCTCTACATCACGAGTCCATAGAAATCCAATATCATCAAGCATTCTGAGAGTTGGTAGTTCGGATATTCGGTTAGTTAAGTTTCTTATTTTGAGACAACAAACTGTATAAAAACTAGCGGCATTCATCAATAAATTTAACGGTTTACTCTCATTCTCCAATTCAGATGTAAATCCGTAACGATCCTCCATAAGACTATAAAGTTGCGAATGTGGACCATATTCATGACTTCGGAAAAGGTACTCACTAGCAACTATACGACTCAATTCTGCATGCCTTGGCATATGTTCATCTATAAAACCTACTACCAGCGGAGTCGAAAACTCGAAGAATGAAGTTAATGGTAAATCTTGCTTATCCAAGTTAATGGGGGCTCCATCTGGTTGCTTATAAAACAAAAGTCGTTGTAAATTCCACAATGCCTCTCCTAATTCAAGGTTGTCATCTGACAAAAAACCTCTAAATGCAATTTGAAAAGGCTCATAATTTGCTAAACCATTTGATTCATTTACGAATTGGATTGAAGTAAACATTCTGACAAAGGGACTTTGCTTCCAAAGTAATTTATTAAGAATTCCTGAATAACATTGAGGATCATATTTATTAAGTGCATGAGTTAAACTACTCGCAAAAACATATGCATGTATTGGAGTCCTTATTTCTTCCCTCAAAGATTCTCCAAATGTTTGACACCAGAGTAGGTCAAAGCGGTGACGTAGTAAAAGAACATCATCTATATTTTGGCCAGTTACTTGCTCATTTTCCCAATCCAGATCTAGTAATGTTGTAGGATCTCCAATATGATCAAAACGATTTTTAGACATTGGTACACGAAGTATTTCTCCGGCAAGTTTAAATACGGGTATAAATTCAATGAAGTCATTTGTTGAGAAAGCATTTTCGTTAATATCATCAAAATGGTTTTTATCAACAAATTGCCAAAAAAGCTCTGTATTTTGTGATTCCCCATCCTTTTTAGGAGCTGTCAATTTCCATGCATAAAGAATCGCTAAGCCACATGCTTGCTCATTTGTGAATCCACATTCTTTCGTTTTTGAAAGCCAGTTTTTATAAGTTTCTGTCAACATTTGTAAAGCCTTTTAAAGTTCTTTAAATTATGATTTATATCTTAGTTGGATAAAAGGAGTTTAATAAAGCTAAATGCTCATCGGTGTAGTTATTGCAAAAGTCCTTCATAAGCATGGAAGCCAGACCTTAAAGGCAATTCCTGGGTCGAATGATCAATGAAAGAAGCAAATTCATGTTACAAAATATAGGTGGGGGTATAGCCTCAGTTTCTCAAATCAAATCACAAACACAGCAAAGTAAAACCTAAAATTTAACAAACCCGCTATTGTTATTAGTTTTTTTAAACGTTGCACACATTAAATTAATTTTGGTATTTCAATTAATTGTGTGAAATGCCGGATTTTATTAGTTTTATATCACCTACTTTGATACTCGAATTAATCGTCCGTTGGGTAGTAAATATGTTGGTCTTCGGTGACAGTTCTGTTTCCACTCATACGAAAGATGTAGATATGATAATTGGAGCCGGTAATATTTAATTGCATATTCGCATCTTCATTCAATTCTTTGATATTTTTATATGAAAAATTAAGAGGGTAGCTTAATCCGCTTCTACACACTACGAGAATTCCTTTTGCTTGTTCGGAGTTGGTGGTTTCAATCCAACCTTTTTTCTGTATGACCTTTCTAGCTTCTGCTCTGGTTGAAATACTGTGTGCAATCACAAAAACTTCTGTAGCAAAAATTTGACAATTTACCCCCCAAAGAAGTATTCCAATCAATAGTTTTTTAATAATCATGTTTAAATACCTTAGTTATTTAACTCAAAACCCCTCCCCAATCAATCTATAACTCAAAATCTCGGGATAAAATTTAGAGATGATCGAGGAAACCTCTTAGCGACTAACTAATTTAATAGATGGTGTAAAAAATTAGTTAAGTACCTCTTGACCTAGTAGATTTTTAAGGGCACCTTCGTAAATATCATATGTTGAAACGATTTGGTTTAATAAGTTCTCATCATTTGTAATAATTGCATATTCATTTTCGTTTGAAAAAATACATTGTCTATAGCAGGACAAGACGGTAGCTTGGCGAAGCTCACCTTGTTTGTATTCTTGTGCACATTGGTGATAACTATTTTTCCATTTATAGAAATAGGTTTCGTCAACATAAGTTGGTAATGACGGGTTGGTCGTTTGTATACGAGTATCTTCAATAATAGCATCTGCAAATTTTTCTGCTTTTTGAACAACAGAGGTAATTCCTTCAATGGATTTAAAACCATTACTAAACTTTAGAATTGCTGCTTCGCGTACTGCGCGACTTCCAAGGAAAATAGCCATAGTAATAGCAGATACCCGGAATTTCGTAATTGAGGTTTTATCTCCAGATTGCAGTTCAAGTAAATCGTGTAAATCTGGGTCAAAAAGTGACTCATCAAGAAAAGGTGCAACCAATACCTTAGAGTAATAGTTTAAAAAAAATTCAGATGGATCCATATTTAAAACCTTTCAAAAGATTAAAATATCATTCTGGAGGCTCATTAGATGAGCTTATATGCATTCGTTTAGTACGTTTATATGGGCCATTTAGTAAATTCATGTTTGGTTATAATTTATTCTTATGTAAAGAAAGGGTAGACGCCCTTACTAAAATGCTCTCGGTAAGCCAAATCGTAAAAATGAATGTGAATCTTGTTGGAACAAACAACAAATAACTGAAAATAAAGTAAGTTAACTTAAATATTTTAGAAAGTTTTTTATGACTAAAGCGACTCAAATTCACCCCGATAAAGTCCGAGCCTACCTAGCTACGGACTACCGACTCGGCCATACGTCGCACGACATTATCTTGACTGTAGGCCAAAGATCAGAGCGCTTAGCTACCTTGTTCGCTGATAATGCTGTCAATTGTGGAGCTTTCCTTACGGCTTACAATCCACGCGGAGCTATCCAATCAGATGCAGCTAATGACCTAGCCCACGCCCAACTCGCCACTAAACTGATGGAGCTAGAGCTTCAAGCAATCGAAGGTTCGGGTAGCGAAGATGGTACCGAATGGCCTTCTGAGAAAAGTTTTTTCGCTTTAGGTCTAGCCCTTGATCCTGCTAAAGAAATTGGACTTCACTTTGACCAAGATGCAATTGTCTGGGTTGGAGGAGATGCTGTTCCACAGCTCGTCTTGTTGCGGTAAGTAATTTTTTACAAGTCAATCTAAATGGCAGGTGGGAATTGTTCCCGAATGGTAGTCTAGAAACACAATAAACCCATTTAAATAACAGATAGAGCTGTTATTAATCATTACTTAAACGATTCCACTTAGACAAGCTATGGCCCAAGTTTTGTTCTTGTCAGATTTTTATTGGGACTTTTACTATTTAATTCGTCGTAGCACAATTTGATTGAATTTTGCTTGACCTTATTTAGTTTAAAGGAAAAGATTGACTCATTTGTTGAGTTGATTGAATATGAGAGTCGTCTTATTAAATGTGCCTTCATATAGGTAATAATAAATAAAGCACCTCAATATTATTCTGATTCTTATAATTTTTATATGAAAAATTTAGTTTGGGTAGTTCCTTGGATAGATGTATTTTTGTTTGCGCATTTCCCACCAGAACCATTTGCCATTAAGTTATCAAATGGCTTTTGCATTTTTAGCAATGGCTTTAATTATTAATAAAAACATCTGTTGCATTAAGTCCTGGGAAATTTAAGTTAATCCAATCGTTAAAGGTGTCACAAAAAGAAATTATTTTGGCGCGTGGCAAGGCATTCTTTATCCTATGTTCTAGCAAATTCAGAATATTTTGATCTGGGTTTATTATGATCCAAAATGATTCTCCTATAGGTAAAGCATCGCCAACTTGGTTTATTGCAGAAAGTAAAAACCGGTCAGAGTCGCACTCAAAGGACATTCCAACAACAATAAATATCTTTTGCCAAATCATTCGATTAAAAAAAATATCCGCTTCCGATGAAGGTGTCCGAATATTGGCAGGATCCTCAACCAGAATAAATGGGCTTCTATTTGTGTTATCCAGTAGATGCTCGACGGTTCCGTTGATATGAAATACGTGACTACTTGCAAGCCATGGAGGTAGGGTAGTCAAACCTAGTTTGAGAACTTCTCTCTGTAGTAAATAGTCCCAATTTGTAGTTCCAAAAAGATGTCTCCAGCCCTTATTAGTTTGCATCTCAAGATGGCTTAGAAATTGTTGTACGACCCTTGTATTGATTTTGGGGTCATTCATCAAGTTGTTAAGAGTATCTTTGATTTGGATGACTTTTTGATCTCTAGCCAGCATTTCCCACTCCTTCGGCAAATCCCACCCTAGACCACAGCCCATCGATAGGCCTCTACCAAAGAGCCAGACAACCATTCCTTCTTGCATCTCACGCCTTTAAACTTGTTTAATATTAGCAATCATAATTTGAAATTGCGATGAAAGATATGTTCTTTAATTTTTCTGTGACTGAGAGGGCGGCTTCCATACAAAATGAGCAACTAAAGCAGTTCCTAGCAACAGTAAATAGGCCTTAAACCTCCTTAGCGGGCCTTGAGAAAGTCTCAAGCCCACCACCGATCGAGACTTTTTGCTTTGGGGGACTCTTTGAAGTTGCCGTTAGAAGTGGCTTGAGAAAATTGTCTCTAATCCTCGTAACTATTTCGGATTTGGTTCTGTGTTGTAAAAATGTAAGGTTTCACAAAACAGGTTTTGAATCTTTTGAAATAAGGTTTAGTTATTCAAGTTGATTCGATCAAGGCACCTTGTTATTTACTTTTGATTGCTGCCAAGATGATAGTACGGAGTTCTTTCTTAAATTTTTTAGGATCATCGATGGCAACCCAGAAAAAGACGTCGCTCATTCCTGGAGCTTCATCGTTCTCACCAGTTTCGATGATCTCAACTGACCTACATTCTTCTAGTAAGCTTTGCCAATTGTAATGATCCCAAATAGTATCGAGTAGTTCTGAATTCCTTTTAAAACCCGCAATCTTAAAAAGGTCCACTGAAGGACCGTCCATTAAGCTAGCGAAAAACCCAGCGCCATATTCCTGATCGAAATCGAGAAAATCAAAATCTAACTTTTTAGGCTTCGCCTTCGTTGCTCTAGCTTTTGTAGCGAGTATCGCTGCTAGATTATATTTGGCTTGGACCAAAGCGTCATTAACGCTAAAACTTGGGTGAAATGAAAGGCTAACGTGCGGAACTCCTTCAACTTCAAATCGCCCAGAAAGAACAAGTCGGGTTTGACTAATACTTTTTTCAGCCCATGCGCCACGCATCGACCAGCCTCGGCGAAGGAGTTCATCTCTTGAATTTCGAGCGGTGATAGGAATAAGCCGCTTTTGCCTTGTTGGCAAAATCACAGGCTTTGAAAGATAAGCCACTCCTGAATAAATTGTAAAGGGCGAATTAGGTAGCAACTGTTTAATGCTTTTTTCTGCTCTTAAAAAAACTCGCAATGGGTAATGCCTGTTTGTACCGAATCCGGAAATATATACAGAGGGGATATTCTGGCCCTTTAGAACAGCTGCTAGTCGCCGATTTAAGGTAACTCTTGGTTCATGGCCGTTACCACTTAGATTGAAGGAGTCAATTCGCAATTCCTCCGCAACGGCAATAAGTACTTGCGTACGGATGAGCTCATAGATTTTTTTTATTTCAGAAGACATGTCTATACTATCAAAGTCCATACATATGCCCAGCTTTCACTTTCGCCCAATGTCTCCAGTCTTCGGCGGCCTTTCTTGGTTGAGACGCAGCATTAAACCCTTCGATTGGGTGTCCGATTGAGTCAATAATACGCTGAGCTTCAAAATCAAACATAGCTGCAATCAACCAGCCCAGCTCAAGTCGATTTAATTCAAGCCTTGGATCAGTGCAAAGGTCTTTAAAGTTCGATGATTTCGAGGTGCAATTTTTGATTTGCCACTCAATCAGAAAAGCATCCGTTGCTTTGGACACCGAAAATGAACCAAGTGAATCAAAAGATCCACGCATTCCTAGACGAATAATTGGCACTTTACGTTTTCGAAGACCTTTTCGTAAATCTGGGAGTTGGTCGATAGTTGGTGTAGTTAGCATCTTAATCCTAAAAAAATTTATCAGCGATCTTAAATAGACCATTCTTCACAAAGATTGTCAACTTGAAGCAAAACTGCATAAATAGCCTTATCTTGCAGAATATTCTTTTATAAATGCAACTGCATGACATGGATTTCTAATTGTTCTTGGCGAGTTCGAAAAGGTTATATGTAGGTTTTTTCGACGCAGTAACTTTTAACTTATAACTTGCCGAAGTTTTCTAATTAGATAATCATATCAGTTCAAAATATCAGTATTCAAGCTCATGAGATGAGCTATCAAAAGTGTAAATTAATAATATTGTTTTAGTTAATACATTTTAATTTGATCTTACAGATGGCCTCACTCAATTGAAAAATATGAATAAAGAGAAAAGTTTTGACGTGGCATTAAAATAAAAAGTATTCGCCCCGATTCGTGCCAATAACACAATTTACCAGGTTACTGGTTAATTGAAAAAATGAATATTTTTTATAAATGAAAAATAGCACTTAATCTAGTTGGACTGTTGTAGTTTGAATTGAAAGTGTTTTCAAATTCAAATTTATAAAATCAATAATGAGACACAACACTCTTGTTTTGAGTCTGAAATTATTTAAAGGGAGTATGAATGTTAAATATTGAAATGGCATTACGAGCATATGCATCTATGATGAATACTCTAGATTCTACGAAGTTGGAGCCATTTCTATCAACCGACTTTCATTATGCATCTCAAATGGTACTGTCAGAGATTGAGTCTAAGCAGGAGTATTTAGACTATATCAACCCTAAATTAGAAGCCGTTAAAGCTTCCGGTAATGCTGTTTGGGCTGAATTGGCAATATTGACGCATAGTTTTCCAGGTCCTTGCGTCGTACTTGCTCAGGGCGATAAAGAAAACTTGATTGCAATTGTCTTAGCAAAAATAAAGGACGATTTAATTGAACGAATTGACCTGTGTATTGTGCCAACTCCTCAGTCAGCTAATCGCAGTGGTGAGTATCCAACTTGATTTTTTGTAAGGAAATAAATGAAAAACATTGAAAATTCAACTGTAATTATCTGCGGAAACAAGCGTTATGGAACTTCATTAACTTTTCGACGAACACCACAAAAAGTATTTAAAGTTAATATCGTTTCAATCGAGCCGCTTGAAACGGTGCAACATTTAAACCAAAACTCGCAAATTAAAACTCCCGATGATTTGTGGAGAGAGATTCAGTTTTATGAAAGTAATTATGATTGTGGGTTCCATCACCAAGATATTGTTAATGAACTAGCCAAATTAGATTGGATTATCGCTGCAATCTTGGCAAAAAAAATTGGGGTCGAAGTCCCTCCAGTTCCGGATGTTAAGCTATTTACAAAACAAAATTCACTTCGTGCAATTAAGTGTGTTGAAATTGCTGCCCCATGGAACTATGAATGGCACCATATCAAAATCTCTTTTGAAAAGTGGATCCGCTTAATTCATGGTGAAGTTCAATGTAAATCAAATCGGTTTGGAGTTGATGGCAAAATTCACACTGCACATTGGACCTTGGACATAAATAGTGATCCTCAAATATATATACCAACCTGTTGGGAGGGAAGTTTCACTTGTGCAAGTAAATTTAAAGGGCCAATAGTTGATTCATACGATTTAGCCTTACTAACTTTGGATTCTGTTGAGGCTTCTCAATTGAGTATAGAGAATTCCAAGAATGAAACTTTAACAGTAACATTTATCCCAAAATTAAGAGTTAATTAGTCAGTGTTTGAAGTGCTCGAAGTTGGGAAAGATTTAGGTTTTTTGGAATGATCCATTAATAAATTTTGTAACAGGGCTAATTAATAAAATGCCGCGACAACTTAACAAAAACGAATATCAACTCACTTCTATTAATGTAATCCTTAAGAGGGTATTAGCATGACTAGGCACAAAAGAATGCTAATACCTTTTCTTTTAATTCCCCTTTTTACTTTCGGAACAGATTTAAAAGATGATGCAATATTGGGAAAATATTCGTTTCAATCAAAAAATACTATTGGGGACTTAAAAATTTCAAATAAAAGTCAAAAACTTTTTGCCGAATTTAGTGTTGCCAATCGTAGTGGATGTACTGGCGAGATATCTGGTCAGCTCAAGTTGATTTCAAATAATAAGTATTTATTTGAAACAAATAGTCCAGATGGCATTTGTAAAATTGAAATTGAGAAATTAAAGGCTTCTTTAAAGTCGACAGAAATAGATTGTTTCAATTATCACGGAATTAGCTGTGATTTCAACATGATGGTAAGAAAATGAAATTCCCTCAATTGCCTACGGAACTATTAAAAATCAAAGATGATGTTATTGATGCATTCTATTTAAATAAAACTATCCCAGAGAATATTAATCTCTTATATGCGTGGCTTGAGGATGAAGGGTGGGATAGTTTTCTTAGCGGACCAGAGAGTTTAGAGAATATTGGATTTTATGTTTCTTTAATTTCAGACCAATTAACAGAATCAGAATGTCGAGATTACGAGTGCTTGGAGGATGATGAACAACTTACAGATTCTATAAAGATCACTTATACACTTAATCTGCTAAATAATATTCTTGAAAATAATGACTTTTTAAGTATTTTCTCTTTTCAATTAAGCAATACAAAGTTAAATAAAACTGTTGTCATAGGAGCGGTTATTGAAATGCAGGGACAACTTGGTCCAGATGTATCTTGGCGGGGTGTTTATTTTAATAATAAAGATTTCCTAAAAGATCTTCGTAATAATAAAATTTTAGTATGGCAAGGTGATGGGTTATTAAACGACGAAGAAATTCTTTCACTTTGGACTTAAATTGAGTAGGAAGTATGATGAATTTAACTAAAGAAAAAATCGCTATTTTTTTAACAAAAAATTTTGAAAACGATTACTTCGAGTTTGATTAAGTTAAATTTATTTTGATACAAAGTTGTGTTGAAACATACCCATCTCGTCTTTAAAGTATCAATTTGGCTCTTGTTGAAGAATAATTTTATCGAGTGGCATTTTTTCCATTATTAGATGAATCAATACGCATAATACAAGTTTTAAAGCTCAAGAGTATCTTTAGTTATGCCTTTTGAAGCCAATTTTTGGCGAAATCTTATTAATGCTTTTGTTTCAATCTGACGAACTCGTTCTCTAGTTATATCCATCATGTCTGCTATCTCTTCTAGGGTTCGGTTTGCTTCGCTATTTGTATTTGGTTTAGTGTTCATAAAAAATTCTCCTATAAATAGCCTAGCATATTCGAATTTCACAATATGAAAAATTTGATTTTATTTAGGTTTTTAACTTTTAGCTATAACTTCATACCTGAAGGGGTAATCCCCCCATTAATAACTGAACTCAAAAGTAGAGTAAGTTAAGCAGCCATGGCCAGCCGCTGTTTAGGGGTAAATCCGCCCAATGCCATGTTTGGACGTTGATGATTATATTTATACATCCATTGTGTTGCAAACATCTGAACTTCGTCAATACTTTGCCAATAATGCTGTGATAACCACTCATATCGAACAGTGCGATTAAATCGTTCCACATACGCATTTTGTTGTGGCTTGCCTGGTTGAATATGTTGAATCTGGATTTGATGCTTTGCTACCCACTCCATGAGTTTGCCACTAATGAGCTCGGGGCCGTAGTACATGCAGAATGGTAGTCAGTCGTAGCAATTTAAGCCATGCTTGTGATTGCGAGATCATTAACAAGGAGTATTACTATGGCTGACCGCTTAAATAATAAACCCTACGGGGCATGGATTGCAATTGACATTGCCAAGGACTTTAATGCTGTGTTGAGCGAAACAAACGAGGGTAAACGACAACATTTTCGGATGGCTAATTCCGCCCAGGATCATGATCGATTTATTGTTTTTCTAAAAAGCTTACCTTCGCCATGTATCATTGGGTTTGAGGCAACCGGTAATTACCATCGAGCATTGGGGCATCGCTTGATATCGGAGGGGTTTGAGGTTTGTTTTATTTCATCTATAGCCAGTGCCCGGTACCGCGAGGTGATGTTTAATTCATGGGATAAAAATGATCCCAAAGATGCTGCCGTACTTTTGGAGCTTCTCAAACAAGAGATCACTCAACGTTATGTTGACCCATTAATTGCAGGGCATCACGATCTCCAGGAGCTGTCTAAAACCTACTATCAAGTGACATTAAGTCGCACGCGCTTGCAGCACTCTATACTCACGCACTATCTGCCTTTGTACTTTCCTGAGATGGGTAAATGGTGGAACAGTACCCGATCAGCTTGGTGGATTAATTATCTTTTGCACTTCCCCATTCCTAGTGCAGTAACGAAACACTCTCAAGAGACGTTTTGCGAGATCGCCAGTCCTATTGTTGGTCGTAAAGTGAATAAAGCAGCCAAGCTTATTGAACTTTATGAAACCGCCCAGCATAGTATTGGACTACCCATTACAGAGGATTCTTTGGCTTGTAAAACCTTTCAAATACAACTGCGACGCTATCAGGAGATCAATGATTGCCGCACTGAGTTAGAAAAGACCGCTCAAGCAGTATTGGCTAATAACCTAGACTCCGCGATTTTACAAAGTGTGCCGGGGATTGGTCCGATTAATGCCTTAACAATTCTCGCTGAGGGTGGCGATTTACGTCGCTTTAACCATCATCGTCAGTTCTTGAAGTATTGCGGGTTTGATCTAGCCAAGAACCAATCTGGCAATTATCGTGGTCAAGAACACATCTCCAAACGAGGTAATGCACGTTTACGTTTGGCATTGTGGATGGCAGTAAACACCGCCATTACTCAGCCAGAAAATAGTTTTCAGCAAAAATATAACCGCTATATTAAAGATGCCCCGCAAGATAAGGATATACAACGCAAAGCACGGACTGCGGTTGCAGCGAAAATGGCACGTGTCGTTTATGGATTAGTGAAGTCAAAACAGATGTATCAAGGTTACTATGAAAAAGCTTTACCCAGTGGATCGATCCCTCTCTGTAGGGCCGTAGAGGCCGTAAGGACCTCGTAGATAATGTTTGGACCTTCCACTGGGACCTCAGATTGTTTTAAGTAGGGTAAAGACCAAAACGTAAAGTGGCGGATCTTGTGTTCATTATGGTTAATCGGGACCCCTGATTTATTTATGGAAGTGACTGTTTGGGTAGAGGTGAGTAGTAATTTTTAATTTTTTAACTGCAAATTGCAGTGACGGGAGAGGCTGTAAATAATTTTGTGTAAGTTGATATTTTGTATTAATCTGCCAACAATGGCAACAAAATGGAAACTTGCAAGATGGACAAAGCGAAATT